>JAPPNU010000062.1:143789-363140 GCA_028873695.1 Gemmatimonadota bacterium
ACTACGAAACTACGAAACTACGAAACTACGAAACTACGAAACTACGAAACTACGAAACTACGAGAATACGAAACTACGAGAATACGAAACTACGAGAATACGAAACTACGAAAATACGAAACTACGAGAATACGAAAGGCGAAACTACGAGAATACGAAAGGCGAAACTACGAGAATACGAAACTGCGAGAATACGAAACTACGAGAATACGAAACTACGAGAATACGAAACTGCGAGAATACGAAACTGCGAGAATACGAAACTGCGAGAATACGAAAGGCGAAACTACGGATAACGCGAATAACGCGGAAAATCCGTGGCTGAAATCAAATGCCGCAAGAGGCGCAAAATCACAATGTTGCATATCAGTCCGGCAATGCGCCGGTCTTCATACGGAAAGGCGCTCCAAAAAGGCGCAACGAACGTATCATCGCCAGACCGAACGCAATGTCTTCGCCAGCTGCACGAGGCTCTCCAGATTGTGCGCGGCCATGAAATGGTCCAGATAGGGCAGGGCCGTTTTCATGCCCAGACAAAGCGGCTGGTAACCGGGGCTGCCCAGAAGGGGGTTCAGCCACATCAGCTTATGTACGCGCCGGCGCAGCCGCTCCATCTCCCGACGCATGAGGTCTGCGTCTCCCCGGTCCCAACCGTCGCTGACGATGATCATGACGGTTTTGGCTTTCAACATCTCACGGGCGAACCGGTCGTTGAACTCGCGCAGGCAGCCGCCGATATCCGTCCCGCCGGCCCAGTCGTGAACCGTGTCCGCCACCTCTCGGAGCGATTCTTCCACGCTCTTGTTCTTCAGCAGCCTGGAAATCGGGGTCATCCGCGTGGAGAATACCCCCACCTCGACGTCGCGGATCTCCCGCTTCAGCGCGTAGATGAACTGAATCAGGAACTGGCTGTAGCAGTCCATCGACCCGCTGACGTCGCAAAGCAGCATCAGCTTCGTCTTTTTGATCCGCCGCCGGCGCCTGGCCAGAGCCACGCCGTCCCTTCCGTAAAGCGCGTTTCTTCGCCATGTTCTTCGGAAGTCGATCTCCACGCCCCGCTTCTGCGGCTCCCTCCGTCTGCTGCGCCTGTTGGCGATGATGTCTACGATCTGTGCGATGACCTGCCTGGCCTTCTCGATTTCCCTGTCGCTCATGGCGGCCAGGTCCTTGCGCATCAGTACTTCGTCGGGGCTGTACCCGATCTCTTCGGAATCTCCCTCGCCGTCCGTGTCATCCGCTTCCTCTGCCGCGGTTTCGACCGGTTCGTCGAGTTGATCCGGCGCATCCAGGTTCTGATCCCCGGTTTCTTCCTCGGAGACCTCCATTTCAAGTGTGCTGACCGGGGAACTCCAGTAGGCATGAAATACCCGGTCGAATGTCTCCAGGTCGTCGAAACGGGAAACGAGCGTGGCGCGGGCGGCCGCATAGAAATCTCCGCGCCTGCCGATATCGATGAACCGGAAACTCTGACAGAAGTCGATCAGATTGCCGGAATTCACGTCCACGCCCGCCCTGTGCAACGCGCGCGAAAAGGCAACGACCCGTCCCATCATGCTCCCGTCTTCAACCCGTACCGTGTTCATTCCGTCCAACCCATTGGAAAGGTCTCCCGGTCGGTCTGTTCGTTAATTCTTCAGCCGCATCGCCCGGTCTTTGAGTGCCCGCGCCTTCTCGATAATCTGCGGCAAACCGTCCTCCTGGAGTTTCTCGATGTCCTCTTTGTACTTCAGCACGCAGCCCAGTGTGGCGTTTACGGTATCGGTATCGAGTTCGTCGATTTCCATCTGCATCAATGCCAGCGCCCAATCGATGGTTTCCGCAATGCCCGGCCGCTTGTAGAAATCCCTTGTGCGCATCAGTTGCATGAACCCGCACACCTGCTGCGCCAGCCCGGCCTGAATCCGCGGGACCCGTGACGCGACGATTTCCATCTCTTTCCTGAACGTGGGATAGTCGATCCACAGGTAGAGGCAACGCCGTTTGAGCGCATCGTGCAACTCGCGCGTGCGGTTGGACGTGAGCACGACGAACGGCACTTTCTGGGCGGCAATCGTGCCGATCTCGGGGATCGTAATCTGGAAATCCGACAGCACTTCCAGCAGAAAGGCCTCGAACTCTTCGTCGGACCGGTCAACCTCGTCGATCAACAGCACCGGCGGGTTGCTTCCGCTGCCCTGGATCGCCCGCAGAAGCGGCCGTTTCAGAAGGAAGTCCTCGCTGAAGATGCTGCGGCCGATTTCCTGCTTTTCGATGCCCCGGGCCTCTTCCAGGCGCATCTCCAGCATCTGCCTCGGGTAATTCCACTCGTACAGAGCGGTATTCGCATCCAGGCCCTCGTAACACTGCAGCCGGATCAGATCCGTTTCCAGGATCTGCGCCATGACTTTGGCGACTTCCGTCTTGCCTACCCCCGGCTCGCCCTCCAGAAAAATCGGCTTTCCAAGCGCCACGGCCAGATAGACCGTCGTAGCCAGCGTCCGATCCGCGATGTAACCCTCCCCGCCAAACCGCGCCTCGACTTCCTCTATTGATTTTAACATCCGACCCGTATCTCCCCTTTCACAGAAGCTGCCCAGGGACCGACCTTTTTAACGGTCGCTTTCCGCGTATCGCGCCATCCATGCACGAAGCGCCTCGACCGTGCTGCGAAATGCAAGTTCGGACCAGGGAATCCGCCCGGGAGGGTACGTCCGCACCTCCAGCGTCTCGAAATTCCCCTTCAGTTGGCCTCCAACCACGACGCCCGTGTACACGACCAGGACCGCTGTTACGTTGGGGTAGGAATAGACGCCAAGCAGGTCTTCGATCTCGACCTCCAGCCCCACCTCTTCCATCGCTTCCCGGGCCGCCGCGGCTTCCACCGGTTCGCCCCGATCGACGTACCCGCCGGGAAAGACCCACTTCCCGATCCCGGGCTCGATGCCCCGTTTCAGGAGCACGACCTCGTCACCCAGCGTCACGATCACTCCGGCCGCCACTTTCGGGTCCAGGTAGACCACAAACCCACAGGCCGGGCAGACGGGGCGGCTATGGCCTTCGACCGGTCTCGGCACAAGCGCCGCGCTGCATCTTTCGCAGAAGCGGACGCCGCCCGTGTGATGCGCGTTGTGATCGTTCGCCACAGAGAATACACCCTCCGACAGAATGGGTACGATCGTCTAAATATACGGGTTTGGAACCGCTTCACAAGCCTTTTTCGCTTTCCTGAAGGGCATGCGCGGGCCATAAAAAACCGCAGCCTCTACCAGGCATGCGGTTCTGAACTCAGCGCTGCTCGGACAAGGATCGACGCCGTCAGGAAGGCGGAGATATCCCCGCCGCGCGCGCCCGCGCTCACGATCCGTCAATCCTCTTCGCCGATATTCTCCTTTCGGTGCCGCACGATCCGCCCCTGCACCAGGAAGACTGCGTTCTCGGCGATATTGGACGCGTGGTCACCGATTCGTTCGAGATGCCGGGAAACCAGAATCAGATGAATCGCGCGATCGATGGCGTCTGTCTCCGCACGATAATGGAGATACGTGAGCAACTCCCTGAAGATCTGGTCCCTCAAGCCGTCCACCACGTCGTCGCGCCGCCGCACGTCATTCGCCAACTCCACGTTTCTGTTAACAAAGGCATCCAGCGCATCCTTGACCATGCCACGGACGAGTTCCGCCATCCTGGGGATGTCGATAAGCGGTTTCAGCGGGGACGTCCGGTTGAGCACGAAGGCGCGTTCCGCGATATTCACCGACTGATCGTTGATCCTTTCGAGGTCGTAATTGATTTTCATGACGGTCGCGATCAAGCGCAGGTCGCCCGCCACGGGCTGGGTCACGGCCAGCAGCTTCAACAGGTCCTCTTCGATGGCCACTTCCCACTCATCGATCGCCTTGCCGCCGGAAATTACGGCCTCCGCCAGATCATCGTTCCTGTCTTCCAGGCTCTTGACGGCTTGCGCAATGGACGCTTCGACGGCGCCGCCCATCTTCAGCAATTCGCTTTTCAGATGCTCCAACCTCTGATCCAGTGTCCGTTCCATAACGCATCCTGTCAGGTAAATTCCGCGTGCTATTGCCGTACGGCGTTTCTGCTAACCGAACCTGCCGGTCACATAGTCTTCCGTCTGCTTCAGCCTCGGGTTCGTGAACATCTCCTCCGTCCGCGAGTGTTCCACGAGCTTACCCAGGTAGAAGAAAGCCGTCCAGTCCGAGATACGGGAAGCCTGCTGAAGGTTGTGGGTAACAATCGCAATGGTGTATTGCTTCTTCAATTCCTCGATCGTCTCCTCGATTCGTCCCGTCGCGATGGGGTCGAGCGCCGAACACGGCTCATCCATGAGAATCACGGAAGGCTCCACGGCGATCGCCCGGGCGATGCAAAGCCGCTGCTGCTGCCCTCCCGAAAGCCCTAGCGCCGACTCTTCGAGGCGATCCTTGACCTCGTCCCAGAGTGCCGCCGCGCGGAGGCTTCGCTCCGCCACCTCGTCCAGAACCGGACGCCGGTTCTCGCCCGCGATTCGCAGCCCGTATACGACGTTTTCGAAGATTGACTTCGGAAAGGGATTCGACTTCTGGAACACCATACCCACGAGCCGCCGAAGTGAAATCACGTCGAAGCCGTGGGCATAGATGTCCTCCCCTTCGATCCGGACCGCGCCTTCGGTCCTCACCGAGTCGATCAGGTCGTTCAACCGGTTCATACATCGCAGCAGCGTCGACTTTCCGCAACCCGACGGCCCGATAAACGCGGTGACGTTGTGTCGAGGCACGGTCAGACTGACGTCGTGCAGTGCCTGGGCGTCGCCGTAGTACAGGTTCAGGGACGCTACTTCCACGACTGGCTTCTCGATTTCAGAAACGTCCTGCGTCGAGCCCGGGTCCCGCGCGATAGATTCCGCGTCCATCCTTGTTGACTCCTCGTTGAATGATCCTCTTGGGAACCGTCCGGATTGCGTATCCCGACAGTTCGACAGGTTCAGTCGTTACAGACCGATTTTCTGGTATCGCTTGCGCAAACGCGACCGGACCTGGATCGCGGTCAGGTTCAATGCCAGCACGATGAACATCAACAGCAGGGTTGTGGTATAGACCATCGGACGCGCCGCCTCCACGTTGGGCGACTGGAAGCCCACGTCATAGATATGGAAACCCAGGTGCATGAATTTGCGTTCAAGGTAAAAAAACGGCCAGGCGCCGTCCACCGGCAGCGTGGGCGCAAGCTTGACCACGCCCGTAATCATCAAAGGCGCCACCTCACCCGCGCCCCGGGCGACCACGAGAACGACGCCCGTGAGTATGCCCGGAAGCGCCGCGGGAAGGACCACCCGACAGATGGTCTGAAACTGGGTGGCGCCCAGCGCAAGCGAGCCCTCTCTTACGTCCCCGGGAACGGACGCCAGGGCTTCCTCCGACGCCACGATCATTACCGGTACGGTGAGAAGAGCCAGAGTCAGCGACGCCCAGAGGATCCCGCCGGTGCCGTACGTGGGGGCGGGCAGTGCCTCGGGGAAGAAGAGCCGGTCCAGGTTGCCGCCCACGCCGTAGACGAAGAATCCCAGACCGAACATCCCGAAGACGATCGAGGGCACTCCCGCGAGATTGTTCACCGCAATCCTGATCGCTCGCACAAGCGGACCCTGGCGTGCGTATTCGCGCAGGTAGAGCGCAGCCAGGACGCCGAACGGCACCGCCGCCAGGCTCATCAGAAGGACCATCATTACGGTACCGAAGATTGCGGGGAACACGCCGCCTTCTGTGTTGGATTCGCGAGGTTCGGCGGACAGGAATTCCCAGAAACGTTCAAGGTACACACCCGTCTTGCCGAAGACGCCAAGACGGTTGGGCCGATACGCGCGCACGACGTCCGCCACCGCCACCCGTCTTATCTCCCCGCCCGCCAGCCGGACGTCCAGCTGCGGGGCTTCGCTCTCGGTCCTCAGGCGGTTCAGCTCGGCTGCGAGAGATTCGTACCGCGTCCAATATTCGCGATTTTTTACGTCGAGTTGAGAAACCAGCTCCTGCCGCGTGTTCGGGGCCAGTTCAAGCCTTCTTTTCTCCAGGCGTAGCCGCTCGATCCGCCGGCTGAGGTCCGATATGGCGTTGTGCTCGATGTCCCGAACCTGGTCCAGAAGCGCGCCCGTCCGCCGCAACTGCTCTTGAAACACCATCCAGCCGGCCGATCCGCCTCCGGCCACTTTGGCTTCGGCCTCGTACACGGCATCCAGGAAACCGAACATCTGTCCCCATTCCCGCCGCTCGAATACCACCGCGTCAACGGGCAGTGTTCGTTCCAGTATCCGTGACTCGTCAACCCACCTGAAGTCAATGCCGTACGCGTCACGGTTCGCCACTTTCAGTTGAACCCGGTATTCCCCGTCGCGGTCGGGAATCTCCTGACGGTTCCAGACCTGCCCCATAAACCGGTCGCCGGCGTTGAGACGAAACGCCGTCAACTCGGCGGGCCAGAAGAAGCCCAGTCCGTTGTAGACCACCAGGCCGATCAGCCCCGCAATCATCAGGACGCAGAAGGCGAGCGCGCCGCCGGTCAGCCAGATATATGCCTGTCCAGACTTCCAGAAACCGTTCATCCGATTCACTCCAGACGCGTTCTGCGGACGACCCGGGCGCGAAGGATTATATACTGCTGTACCGTTCACGAAGCCGCTGACGCACGATTTCCGCGAGTGTGTTGACGATAAACGTCACTCCCGCCAGCAGCACGCCGGTCAGAAAGAGTACGCGGTATAGCGTACCCTCATGCGGCGCCTCGGGGATCTCGACGGCGATGTTGGCCGACATGGTGCGCATCCCGTTGAAGACGCTCCAGTCCATAATGGGCGTGTTCCCGGTGGCCATGAGAACAATCATCGTTTCGCCGACCGCCCGGCCGAAGCCGATCATCGTGGCGGAAAAAATGCCCGGGCTGGCCGTGGGGAGCACCACGCGAACGGCCGTCTGCCAGGGCGTTGCGCCCAATGCCAGAGATCCGGCTCTCAGGTGCGACGGTACGCTTGTCAGCGCGTCCTCGCAGATCGTATAGATGATGGGGATCACGGCAAATCCCATCGCGAATCCCACCACCAGGCAATTCCGCTGGTCATAACGGGTATCGGCGGAATCCGCCAGCCAGCGCTGAAAATCGCCGTCCCAGAACGCGCCTTCCATCCAGGGCCCGATCGCCAGAGCCAACCAGATCCCCAGAAGAGACACCGCCACGTAGAACGCCTCGGGTCCCGGCAGTCGGCTCTTAACGCGGCCGGGCAGCCTGGACCAGATCCAGGAAGCAGAGATTATCGTCAGCGCCACGACCGGCAACAGCAGCAAGACCCCTACCACCTCGCGTTCAAGCAATGGCGCAAGCCAGAGGCCACCCAGAAACCCGAGAATTACGCTTGGCAGCGACGCCATCAACTCCACCGTGGGTTTGACCACGTTGCGCACTTTCGCGTGTGCGAACTCGGAGGTGTAGATGGCGGCGAGCACGGCCAGCGGTAACGCGAAAAACATCGCGTAAAACGTGCCCTTTGCCGTGCCGTAAGCCAGAGGGATGATGCTCAATTTGGGCTCGAACTCGTCGGTACCTCCCGTGGACTGCCAGACGAACTCAGGCTCGGTATATCCCTCGTACCAGACTCTGCCGAACAGTGTCTTCAGTGTCACTTCGGGATGCGGATTGGACAACCGGTAGTGGTTCAACCGCCCGTCGCCGCCCAGACACAGGAACCCGTCCGCCTTGGGCGCAAACGTAAGGCCGGTTACATTCGATCCGACTTCCAGGCTGAAAAACGTCTGGGCGGACGTCATGTGATGCAGCATCAGGCGTCCTCCGGCGCTGCCCGTCAGAAACTGCTTGTCGCGCGCGGACGGCGCGATGGCGCTAACGGCCGTGCGATGCGGACGAAAGACGTGGATCTTTCGAAACGACGCGTAAACACTGCTGTCCGGACCGCGCACCGGGTACCAGGTACTCACGTGCCCGCCCGAGTCCCCCACAACCACCGATACGTCGCCAAGGACAAATGCGAGGGCGGTAATCGCCAGGTCCGAAGCGCGGAATCGCTGCTTGAGGGAGGGCGGCGCCTGAACGTCCGTTACGTCCCAGCAAAACACTTCTCCGCGGTCCGTGCCGGCCAGGAGGCGCCGACCGCTCCCGTCAACCAGCACGGTTGTCGGCGCGCCGTCGACCTCAGCCGTCAGATCGTAGACGTATGTTTCGACCTTCCCCCCGCCCAGCAGACTCCTCTTTTTCGTCATTCCCGCCACCAGCAGCCGTCCCGACGCCGTGATCCCCGCCGCGGTCGACCGGCGCGCCCCGTCGGTACGATACGTAACCCGGGTGACCGGTTCGCCCTCCGGATCCAGCGCCACGTCGCGATGAAATTCCAGTTCGGGCCTGACCAGACGTCTGCCCTCCGGGTAAGTCACGCGATAATTGACTCTTGCCACGGCAACGCGGCCATCCGAGGTACCCAGGCCGAGGAATCCGTCCATCAGCGAAGGATGCACCGACGCCACGCGGCGGTCCTGAAAGACGTTCCCGCGCTCCCGAAGAATGGTCTCACCGGTTTCCAGCCGGATGAAATCGATCCCGTCCGGCCGCACCAGGTACGCCACTTCGCGGTACGGATCGGCGCCCGCCGCCAATGGCGCCCGATCCTGACCGCCGTCCACGGTGTGGCTTGTCACGATCGTTGCGGGCGCCGGCGACAGAAAGAGGGGATAGGCTTCGCGCAGCACAAATGCCAGAATGCCAAGCACAACCAGGATCACCCCCACACCACCCACGGCGATCACCCATCGGCCGAGGCGGTCCATCGTACGCGCCGCTGGCGTAATGCCCGGCAGCGATCGGGGCTTTTCTTCATTTGCGTCGTTCGGTTGTGCCATTCGCCAAACCTAGAATCGATCCTTCGGGGCCCGAGGAGCAGACTACATGCCGTCCGCTTCCAGCTTCGCCAGTTCCTCTTGAGCGACTTCAAAGGGTACGGGCATATAACCGTCCTTGATTACGGTTTCCTGACCCTCTTTCGAAAAGATGTACCTGCAGAACTCCCGCACCATCGGGTCGAGCGGCTTTCCCGGCGCCTTGTTTATGTAGATGAACAGAAACCGGCCGAGCGGATAGGCGCCATTGAGGACATTTTCCATGTCGGCGTCTTTGAATCCGTCCGCCGGATTCTCCGCGAGCGGTACCACGCGCACGTCCGACGTCCTGTATCCGATTCCGCCGTAACCGATTCCGAAGCGGTCTTCCGCAACGCCCTGCACGACGGAAGCCGACCCCGGCTGTTCCTTGACCTCATCCTTGAAATCGCCCTTGGACAGGGCGTTCTTTTTGAAGAAACCATACGTGCCGGACGCTGAATTCCGACCGTACATGCTGATCAGCGCCGTTGCATGGTCTCCGGTCCATCCTGCGTCTTTCCAACGTTTTATGTCATCGGGATGACCCCGCCGACGGGTCTTCGAGAAGATCGCGTCCACCTGCCGCAGGGTTAATCCTTCGATAGGATTGTCCTTGTTCACAAAGACCGCCAGGGCGTCGAGTGCGGTCCGCAACGGCGAGGGCGGGTACCCGAACGCCTGCTCGAATTTATCCACCTCCGTAGCCTTCATCGCACGGGACATGGGTCCGAACTGAGCAGTGCCTTCGATCAGCGCAGGCGGTGCGGTGCTGGATCCCTTGCCTTCGATCTGGACGTTCACGTTGGGGTAATATTTGCGAAAGCCCTCCAGCCACAGCGCCATGAGGTTGTTCATCGTATCCGACCCGATGCTGCTGGCGCTCCCCGAAATCCACCTCGCCTTCGTATAAGCCGGAATGCGCGGGTCGACCTCCAGCGTCTGCGCCCGGACCGGCGCCACGTGGGCCGTCAGCAAAATTACAGCGATCATTGTTCGTTTCATCCTTTTGTACCTCCCGATCATGCGGGCTTTCCGTCAGAATGCGTTCATATGGTCAATATAAGCGGCGAATGTTACAATCTCTCTTCGATAACGAAGGTAATCGGAAAATAGCGGCCGAAACGTTCGGCGTGACGTCGATGGCGAATGGGCGAAACCGGCGTGAACGGCTCTGCGCGGCACTAAAATCTGTAGCACACCGTCATCCGGGGGATAATTCCGGTATCTGCGACTGAGGACCGTTTTATCGTCGCCACCACATTGGGCATGATGTGGATGTTTCCGGCCGGCGCCACGTCGATTCCGCCAATAAACATGAATTCCTCGTCCCGTTCCGTGCTCCGGTTGGGATCGTAAAAGTCCAGTCGGCCGAATACGTCGACCCGGGGTTTCACGTTAACGTTGCCGAAGGCGGATACGCCACGTACCTGTATGTCGTCGCCTGATTGCCCCCTTCTGTTATTCCGGATGAATCCCTCTATACCGAGACGGAAACTCTCGCCTGAAGTACCCAGCATCCCGGCGAACGTTATGCGGTCTTTCCCTTCGGGCTTGCCTTCCCAGTCGAGGTAGACCGTGGCTTCGACGACGTCCGTGGGTTTCAGGTGAAGCAGGGAGTATACTTTCTTGCCGTTGTCGGCCTCGGGGCGCTGACCGCTGCCGTTGCCGATCATCAGTTGGACGTTCACCCTGCCCGCCCCATCCAACTTTCCCCTGTATCCCACCCCGAGATCCGCGGATGAGCCGATCTTGCGCATATCCATGATTGTCTTTGCAATCGATCGGTAACCCCAAATTCGTTCGGATACGTTCCAGGTGGGTGTGCCGAACAGCCCCATGTTCACCGTCCGGCCGTTTGTGCGGTATCGCAAATACCCGTGCTTTACGAACGGCCTCATCTTGTCCTCGCCGCCAAATCCCGCGTCGTTGGCTTCGTAACGCACCCGCCCGGACCAGCGGTCATTCCACTTGAGGTCGTACGTGAGGTAGATTCTTCGGAACTTGAAACCGTTCTCGTTCTTTTCCGTTCCGGTGACAACGAAATAATAATCGCCGAAGGCAACCCCCTTGATCTTGCCTTCGGCGCCATCCGCAGGCCCGAAAAGACCCAGGCTCAACAGCGCAGTAATTCCCCAGACTTTCCACTTCAGCAGCATAGCTCCTCCCCGTCCGGGCGGTTAAACGACCGACCTGGACTGGTGTCCTGTCCCGAAAATTTCTCACCATTCGACCGACGATTCATCCCGTCTCGCTACGTTCCCGTCGCTCGACGACCTTACGCAGGTCGACTGCGCTCCGGCGCCTTGCGAGCCGGGCGACTCGGCGGTCGAATTTTGGCAACTTATTTCCGGGACAGAACCCCAACTGCCAGGCGGTACTTGCGGTTCACCGGATTTTGTGCGCCGAGGCGGAGGATCGACTGCCGGGGCTGGAGCCGGGGGCCAGCCTCGGGCGCCGATCCGTCGCCGGCAGGACAACGAAAAAAATGGGATCGTTCGAATCAGCTTGGCGAAACATGCGACCCGCCAGTTACGAAACGGTCACTCCTGTGTTACAATAAGGTTACGATTTGCTGCTTTGGCGTCCCTCTGCAGAACGATGTCAGGTTTCTCCGCAGTCCGGGGCGGGCACGGTCCAGGAGGGATATCACTTCAGCGCGCGTTGGGACTTTCTTGTTTTTTGAATGGGTTCAACGTAATTTTATCAGGGGCCCGCGTCACATATCCCCGGCGAGTTCTGATGGGAATCTGCCATGAAAAACAAAGTGTGTACACTGCGGCTTCCGGCATCGGTCGATCCGCGCGGCATATGGCGCAAGGCCGCCGGTTCGCATACGTGCGAACCGATCGAAGAAACGGTGCAGATCCGGACGTTTTACGACACGTTCGACTGGCGCCTCTTCAACAGGGACCTGGTACTGTTGAAGGAACGGGACCGTTACCTTCTCTACAGCCTGCCGAACCGCGAAACGGTCGCATCGGTCAGCCTTCCGCGCGAAGCCGATCCGGTATACAGCACGGACTTTCCGGAGGGACCCATGAAAGGGGTTCTGCAGGCGCACCTGAGCGTACGGGCGCTCTTGCCCCTCGCGAAAGCCAGAACCCGCCGGCAGACCATGCGCGTTCTCAACAGGAATGAAAAGACGGTCCTCATTGCAACGATTGAGCAGGCGCGTGTGATGGACGCGGTACATACCGGACAGTCGCTCAGCACCGTCATGTTGAACCCCGTCCGCGGGTACGAAAAACACGCTCGAAGACTGCGCCGGTTCCTGCGCGACGCCGGCGCCGAACCCCAGACGGAAGACCTGTTTCACGTGGCGATGAGGGCAACAGGCAGAGAACCGGCGGACTATACCTCCAAATTCAATGTCGTGCTGGAACCCGATCTGAACGGCGCGGAGGCCGCGAGGCGGATTCTGGGTTGCCTGTTCAGGACGATCAGGCGCAATGAAGCGGGCATCAAGGAGGACGTCGATACCGAATTTCTGCACGATTTCAGGGTTGGCATCCGGCGTACCCGGTCGGCCCTCAGCCAGATCAAGTCCGTTTTTCCGGAAGTCCCGCTCCGCCGGTTCCGGAAGGACTTCTCCTGGCTCGGAAAACTCACCAACCGCATGCGCGACCTGGACGTCGCCCTGCTGAAGCGGGACACGTACGGATTGCTCCTGCCGGGATATCTCCGGCCCCGGCTGGATCCGCTCTTCGAATCCATGCGGGACGAGCGAACGGGTGAACACCGGCGTCTGGCCGCCGCCCTGGACGGCGACAGGTACCGGAAAATCGCGGCGGAATGGGAGGCATTCCTGGAAGGCCCGCCGGAGTCCGATGCACCGGATAATGCGGAAGCGCCGGCGATGGGGCTGGCGCAAGGGTTCATCGACAAGAGGTACCGGCGCGTGGTCGAAATGGGAGCCGCTATTGAAGCGTCCACGCCGGACGCCGACCTTCATCGGCTTCGGATCGAGTGCAAGAAACTGCGATACCTGCTCGAATTCTTCTCATCGCTTTTTCCTCCGGGAGAGATCCGCCTGATCGTCGGGCACCTCAAGAGCCTGCAGGACAACCTAGGCGACTTCAACGATCTCTCCGTTCAACAGGCCGACCTTAAGGAATACCTGCGCACATTGTCCGCGGAGAGAACTCATCCGGAAGCCTTCGCCGCCATCGGCGGGTTGATCGGCTGTCTCTACCGCGAACAGCAAACCGTCCGCGGGGCGTTTTCAAAGACCTTTACCGAATTCAACCGGGCGGAGGTTGCCGCGACGTTTCGACGCTTGTCTGGATGAAGGCCGAAAGCTCATTCTATGCCAACAGTCGCGCTGTACAACATCAAGGGCGGGGTGGGGAAGACCGCAGCGGCGGTGAATCTGGCCTATCTCGCCGCGTGCGATGGCGCACAGACCATTCTGTTCGACCTGGACCCCCAGGGTGCGGCCGCGTTCTATTTTCGCATTAAACCCTCCAGGAAACTGCCGGGTGGAAAATTCCTTCGCGGGGGGCGCAGGATAGAAAAGCGCATACGCGGTACTGACTATGAGAACCTGGACCTGCTTCCGTCTAACCTGTCGTTCAGAAACCTGGATACGACGTTGAGCAAGCTCAAAGGACCCTCAAAGCGGCTCTATCGCGTTCTGAAACCCTATCGTAAGTCGTACGACTTCATCTTTCTCGACTGTCCGCCTGGCATCGGCCTGGTGTCGGAGAATATGCTCCTTGCCTCCGATATCGTCCTGGTACCGTGCGTTCCCACCACGTTGTCCATGCGTACCTACGACCAACTGGTGGATTTCTTCCAATCCAAAGGCCGGGACGTCTCGCGGATCTACCCGTTCTTCGCAATGGTCGAGAAACGGAAGCGCATGCACAGCGAACAACTGAAGTCCGGCAGGAACCGTGAACACCGGTTTCTGGATACGCAGATTCCCTATGCATCGGAAGTCGAGAGAATGGGTGTCCACCGGGAACCGGTCCCGTGTTTCGCTCCGGGTTCGCCTGCCGCGTGTGCGTATCAGGACCTCTGGCATGAACTGAAAGCGCTGGCGTCGGGGGGTTGACGGGCGACGCCGAGGTACGTCAAACCGCGGAACAATAATGACTTGCGAGCCCGATTCCGATTGACGGAGGCATTGCGCAGGATTATCTTTGCCCGTTGCAGGTGTCGATAGCGAAGGTCAACAACGGGATTCACGGTATGAACCTCGACGATCCAAAACTGTATACCAACCGGGAAATCTCCTGGCTTCGCTTCAACGAACGCGTCCTTGAGGAAGCCCGGGACCCGAAGAATCCTCTTCTGGAGAGGGTGAAATTCCTCGCCATCGTGGCGAATAATCTGGATGAGTTCTTCGAGATCCGCGTTGCGGGCTTGCTGCAGCAGATGGAAGCCGGGGTTCCGGATGCCGGTCCCGACGGGCTGTTACCGGAGGAGCTGTATGAAGCCGTTTCCATCGAGGCCCACCGGATGGTCGACGAGCAATATGCCTGCTGGAACGGCGAGTTGTTGCCCGCCCTGAAGAAAGCCGACGTACATATCCGTTCGTTGAAAGACCTTAATGAGGCGGAGCAGGCATTTATCCGTGACTACTGGCTGGATGAACTTCATCCGGTTCTCACGCCCCTTACCGTCAACCCCGCCCATCCCTTTCCACGCGTGGTAAACAAGTCGCTCTGCCTTGCCGTGTTGCTCAAGGACAGCGTGGGCGACACCCTGTTCGGGGTCGTTACCGTTCCGCGCGTGCTGCCCCGTCTCATCCGTCTGCCCAGGGAGGATGAGGGCAGGCGCGTAGATTACCTGTTTCTGGCCGACCTCGTGCGCGCGCACATCCCGGAGTTGTATCGGGGATACGAGATTCTGGGCACGGCCGCTTTTCGAATCACGCGCAACAGCGACCTCTACCTCGACGAGGAGGAAGCCGACGACCTGCTTCTGGCCATCGAAGACGAACTCAAACGCAGGCGCAAGGGCGATACCGTCCGGTTGGAAATCGACGCGGCGGCGCCGAAGCAGATCGAACGCAGGCTGCGGGCGATCTACCATCTCACCGAGAAGCAGGTGTACCGCGTGAACGGTCCGGTCAATCTCAATCGCCTGATGATGCTCTACGGGGCGACCCGGCGTCCGGACCTCAAGGACGCGCCGTACCACCCGGCGGAATACCCCTTCGCCGATGATCTCAACCAGCTCTTCGCCGAGATCCGCCAGCGGGACATCCTGCTGCATCATCCCTACGACTCATTTCATCCCGTCGTGCAGTTTGTTCAGTCCGCCGCGAGGGACCCGGACGTACTGGCCATCAAGCAGACGCTGTACCGCACCACGGAAGACTCGCCCATCATGGATGCGCTGCTCAAAGCCGCGGAAGCGGGCAAGGAAGTTACCGTGATCGTCGAGCTCAAAGCCCGATTCGACGAGGCTTCCAACATCCGTTGGGCGCGGCAACTCCAGGATGCGGGCGTGTACGTCGCGTACGGCGTGGTTGGCTTGAAAACGCATTGCAAGCTCTCCATGCTGGTCCGCCGCGAAGCCGACGGCCTCCGCCGCTACGCCCACATCGGTACCGGCAACTACAATGCATCGACGGCGCGGGTATATACGGATCTGGGTCTGATGACGGCAAGAGAAGACATTACCAGCGACGTGGCCGAGGTGTTCAACCTGCTCACGACCCAGTCCGAACGCCCTGAAGTCAGGAAGCTTCTTGTCGCGCCCTTCAATATGATGGAATCCATTCTTGCGAAAATCGATCGGGAGATCGAACACGCCAGGGCCGGTCGGCCGGGCCGCATCGTGTGCAAGATGAACTCGCTTCAGGATGCGAAGATCGTCAGAGCGCTTTACAGGGCCTCCCGGAACGGCGTCGACGTGGACCTGATCGTCCGCGGGATCTGCTGTATCCGCCCCGGCATTCCCGGGATCAGCGATCGCATTCGCGTCAGAAGCATTGTCGGGCGTTATCTTGAGCACAGTCGCATTTACATGTTCGAAAACGGATCCAAACCCGAGATCTACACCGGGAGCGCGGACTGGATGCCTCGCAATCTCCGGCGACGGGTGGAAATCCTGTGTCCCGTTGAAGACCCGGTTCTTAAGCGAAGAATCCAAACCGAGATTCTCTCCCCGTGTCTGGCCGACAATATCAAGGCGCGTGAAGTCCTGCCAGACGGCGACCATCGCCGCGTGGAGGCCGAGAACGGACGGACAGCCGTTTCGTCACAGGAAGTCCAGATGGGGCTGGCCAGAGGAGAAAAGTTCGAGATTCCCGACTTCTTCGCCGCCAACGGACCGGCCACTGCATCAGGCTGATCCAGGCAGAAAAAAGACGTGGGACGCTCTTGCGATCCCCCGTCTTCATTTCTTTCGTTCTGCTATACAATCGGCAGGGTAAAGCCGAACGTCGATCCGGCGCCGAGGATACTCTTTGCATAGACCCGTTCCCCGTGGGACTCGACGATATGCCGGACAATCGAAAGACCGAGACCCGTTCCACCCAGACTCCTGGAACGTCCCCTGTCCACGCGGTAAAACCGCTCGAACACGCGCGGCAGCGAATCCGAAGGGATCCCGATACCGTTATCCACGACTTCCAGCGCCGCACTACCGCCTGACTCGACCGGCCCTGTAACCGAATCCTGATTGCCGGCTTCCGGCGCCAGGACAAACAGCGGCGTGTTGTCCGAACCCGCGAGTTCCTCATTCGTCCCCATCCGCCTGGCAGCAACCCGCACACTTCCGCCCCGCGGTGTATACTTCACCGCATTGTCCAGCAGGTTCACCACAGCCTGCTCGATCAGCTTCGCATCGCCGCGAACCGACAGCTCATCCTGAACGTCCACCAAAACCTCAATGTCCTTGTCGGCGGCCTGTTGTCGAACCGAGTCGTACGCCCGATCCACTGCCCGCCGGATCGCGAATGCCTGCAATTCAATCGTCAGACTGTCGGACTGCAACCGCGAAAGATCGAGCAGATCTTCCAGCAGCAGCTGAAGCCGGTCTGAATGCGCCAGTATCGTCTGCACGAATCGATCGGCGGCGGCGCGGTCGTCAAGCGCGCCCTCGGCCAGCGTATCCGCGCAACCCTTGATGGCCGTCAGCGGCGTTCTTATTTCGTGGGATACGTTGGCCACGAAATCCTTGCGCGCACGCTCCAGCCGATGCAACTCGGTCGTGTCGTAGAAGACCGCCACGACACCCATACCCGCGCCCTCCCGGGGAACAGACCCCACCTGCACGTCGAAATGTCGTTCCGGCATGCCGGACGTCGTCATCGCATGCGTCCGGGCCTCGCCGGTCCTCAGGGTTCGTTCGATTGCCTCCTGAATCTGCACGTCGCGGATCATTTCCACCAGCGGCCGACCTTGAGTGGGGGGCGTCACGCCGAAGAGTTCCTCGAACGTCTGATTGGTCAACAGAACCCGGCCGTCGCGTCCGGTAACGAGGATCCCCACCGTAATGTCCGCGAGAACCGTCTCGAGTCGCGACTTTTCGCCAACGATATCCGCGATCCGTTCCCCGACCCGTTGCCGCGCTGAATCCAGGGCCCGCGCCAGATCCTTGAATTCGCGCGGCAAAGCGTCGGAGGGTACGCGGTCATCGAAGTCGCCCGCCCCCAGGGAGTTTACGACCCCGGTCAGTCTACGTATGGCACGCGTCACCGAATGGGAGATACTGTACGACAATAGCAGCGCCAGGGCCAACCCCAGTACAGAGGCCAGCAGGATTTCGTGAATCGTACGGTTCGCGTACAGATACACGGCGGCCATGACGATAGCGATCACCGCCGCGCAGAGCAGCATCAGCCGCCAGTGTAATCGCATCCCATGCGCCTTTCTCGAACTGCTCTGTCCGGAAATTCACAAAAATGACCCGTGCCGTCCTTAAAGAGCGAGACACAGGCCATATTTGTAGTAGAATCCGGAATCCAGGATTTCAACTTGATCTGATACACTGTCGCGAGATGTTTCCGCTCGTTACAACACTGCTCATGCTGCCTGTAGTGGAGCCAACTCTTCAGGATCGAGCAGGGGAACGTCCAACTCACTCAACACTTCGTTAATCTGGTCCGACGTCACTTCGGTCGGAGCCGTGATCTCCAGACCGATCGGGTGTCCTTCCGACTCGTAATCCACCAGCAAGCCATTCCGTATCTTCTCTGTCCTTACACTCCTTGCTCCGGCCGTTCTGGGGAAATACAAATACGCCGCCAGCGGTCGCCCGTTTCGAAATGTGATTTCCAGATATCTGTCTCTCATCGCTCTTTGCTCTCTTCGACCGGATAGGCGGTGACAATGACAAGCAATTCACTTTCAGAATCCGGCTCGACGATAACCTCCCAACCCTTCCGACGATACCGGCTTTCTATTACATATCTGCCATAATGCTCATCAGACCGAAATCCCACGGCACGATCTAACATTTCTCTCAGCGCAATTTCCGTAAAATTCCTTTGCTCCATTCGTTTTTCGACGTGCGGGGTGATTTCCAGTTCCCATTTCCACCAATAGGGCCAATTCATCTTCGCCATCCGAATGGAGTCTGGACCGACACGTAACGAATATACGAAATTTCAGACAATCATGACATTAACTTTAATACCTGGCAGTCAGCCGTGAAAATGGGAAACGCCGCCGCAAAAGAACAGGGGTGCATTTGAAGCGTCAGATGCGCCTTCCTCCGGCGAACCCAGTGTATTCGTCGAGGAACCACTCGGCCTGCTTTGCCATGAAGATGCCGATCTCCTCGCCCTTGAAGGCGAAAGAGATCATAAGCCTTCCAAGGTAGATGTCCGTAATGAGGACTTCCATGTTGAGGGTCTGTTCGTCGATCCAGGCGGCCGAGGCCTGGCATTCGTACTCGACGCCGGGAACCACGCCGATCTGCTCGCCGAAGTAGTTGCGCTGCGGGAACGTGCCGGACACGATGCGTCCGATCCCGAACCGCAGCACGTTGTCGCCCTGGTCGTTTGTGTACTCCCAGGCGCCCTGGTCGTCTGCGAAGGACAGGCGCATGCGAGTGATCCCCATCGGATTGTCGCCGAGTTCGTACCAGGCGCCGTTTACCGCCGATGCCGCCGCCGCGCCGCGTCTTCCGGGGACCGGCAGGACTTTCAGCCGTCCGATTCTATCGGAGAGTTCCGCCTGCGAGTCGGGATTCTCCGGAAGCGGCGCGTCTGAAAGGTGGGGGAGGAGTTCCTCGCGCATGACGGTTGGAATGGCGCTTCCGGCCGGCGCCCCCTGTGTGTCGGCGATGCACGCGAACAGAAACGCGCGGTCGGGAAAACAGATCGCGTATTGACTGCCCATCCCGCGGAACGAGAATCCGTTCTCCTTCTCCCGCCAGATCTGATACCCGTAGCCGGAACTGCCGCGAATGGCATTGTCGATCTGCCCGGCGGTCGCGGCTCGTACGTATCCCTCGGGAAGCACCCTCTCATCGCCCCACAGGCCGCCGTTCAGGCAGGCGAGCGCGACTCTGGCCATATCGCGTAGAGTACAAATGACGCCGGAACCGCCCCACGAGACGCCCTCGGGCGTGCGAATGCACCACGCGTCATCAGAGAATCCGATCCGGTCCAGGAAACGCGGTCGCATGTAGTCCAGGAAGGGCATGCCGGAAAGTCGTTCCACCACGGCCGTGAGCACCACGGTTGCCGCGGTGTCGTAGGCAAAGATCGATCCTGGAGGATGCGACGGGGTCAGGTCGAAGAACGTCCGGACCCAGTCCGGATCGTTGCGCGTATAGGAATTCCTCGAATGCGGTGTAGACATCGTCAGGAGATCCCGGACAGTCGAGGCCGAAAGCCACGGATGGAGGTTTTCGGGCACTTTGTCCGGAAAGTACTCGGCGACGCGATCGTCGAGAGCAAGCCGGCCTTCGTCGATCATCAGGCCGACCGCCAGCGCCACGAAGCTCTTGCTGACGGAATACATGCGGTGCTTGCGCTCAGCAGTCCACGGGTCCCAGTAACCCTCAGCTGCGATTCTGTTGTGACGCACGAGCAGGAACCCGTGCATGCAGATGCGCTCCGAGTCGACCCGCCTGAGGAAATTCCCGATGGCCCGGGAGGGAATGCCCTGGCTCTCGGGCGAGGGCGCCGCCGTAAACACTTCTGTGCGTCCCATAGCCGCTCCTTGGGTTTTTCTGAAAATGCTCTTCGAATGGTGGAGGCTGTCGATCCCCTGCCTGCAATCCTGCGCGATTCGCCACTGTCCGACACGCCGGGAAACCGTTCCTTCCGCCCGTGTTCCGGAAGACCCGGTACGACGGCTCGCGGCAGGTCTCAACGGCGAACGTCTCGCCGGACGAAATGAATGCGCTTCCTATTGGCGCCGCGGGGTAAACCGGTAGCCGACGCCTCGAACCGTCTCCACCATTTCACTGGCGTCGCCAAGTTTCTCCCGCAACCTGCGGATGTGCGTATCCACGGTCCGGCCGTATCCCGCGTAATCGTAGCCCCAGACCGTGTTCAGCAATTCTTCCCGGGTCTGTACGCGCCCTCTGCGATCCGCCAGCGTGGCCAACAGACTGAACTCGGTGGACGTCAGCGCAAGGACGTCGTTGTCCACGGTTACCCTGTGGGCGGCTTTGTCTATGGTGAGGGACCCGAATCTCATGGCTTCCGGATCGGACTCCGCAGCCGACGGGTCCCGCCCTTCCGCCAGCCGCCGCAGGATGGCCTGGACGCGCAGCGTCAGTTCACGGGCCGAGAACGGCTTTACGACGTAGTCATCCGCTCCGAGCTCCAGCCCCACCACGCGGTCTACCTCCTCAGCGCGCGCCGTCAGCATCAGAATGGGCAGATCGCGGGTGGTCGCGTCCTGCTTCAGCAGCCTGCACACTTCCAACCCGTCCATTCCCGGCAGCATCAGATCCAGTACGACCAGATCGGGGATTCTCTTGCGGATCGATTCGAGGGCCGTCTCGCCCGAATCGACGGCGACCACGCCAAATCCCGCCTTCTCGAGGTTGTACGAGACGATCTCCTGAATATCGACTTCGTCTTCAACCACCAGAATGTTGCCAGTCATTGATGCCCTCGCATGGGAAGCTGTCTCAAAAATCCCGGCGGTCTTCGCGCGGCTGCAAAAGCGCCGGTCGGCGTTGGTCAGACCCAACCGCATAGACAAAAATGGGCGGATTCTCCCGCCGTGACCGCCACTTTTTCGCTCGCGCTCGGTAATTCACCGTGAATTTTAAAACAGCCTCTAATATACAAAAAGGTACAAAATGGGCAATCCTCCATAGCCCTTATCGGACTGGCGTCGAAAGGAATCCGGATCGTCCACCATACAAATCCAGCGGTACGGGAGGACGATCGGGACGACATAACCGGAAACTCACCCGGGGGAGGACACTATGCGGGAGAAAAGGCAATATCGCCAAGCCAGGGATCGCATCGCCCCAACCGGACGGACACGCTGTCCCCCGGCGAGACGTTCACGGGCGGCCTGATATCCGTCTGGAACGCGATTTCCAGCACCTCCACGCGCATTGTCCGATCGCGCGCTTCCAGCGCCACGGCCTCGAAGACGTCGCCGATGCGACCCTGCAGGTAACGCAGCAGCCAGTACCGTTCGCGTTGCCGCTCGATGCGGATCAGACTGCGCACACGTTCTTCGGCTTCGAAGACCACGCGTTGAATGCGCTCATTGTCGTACGGCAGAGGTCGATCCAGCAGGAACGCCGCCACCTGACGTTGAACGGCCAGGTCCGTGTACCGGCGCAACGGCGAAGTGGCCTGGCAATAGGCCGCCACTCCCAGTCCGCCGTGCCGATCAGGCGTCAGGCTCATCGACGCCCGCCGCATCCGGCGCAACACCCTGTACCGGCGCAATACCTCGTTCTCCACGTCGCTGAATTCCGCCAGGTCCGGCGCCGCCTGTGTCCGGTACACCACCGGGATGTTCCGGTCCAGGCAGTAGCGCGCCGTAGCGACGTTGGCCATCACCATCATTTCGCTTACAAGCAGATTGGCCGGGGATCTCCCGTCCTGCAATGAGAATTCGATTTCCCCATCGGCCGTTATCCCGATTCGACGATTCGGATGTTCCACGTCTATCGCGCCGTTGTGCAGGCGCTCCATGCAGTGCCACTCAGCCACCGCGTGCAGCGCCGAAAGATCGCCGTGAAGCGAATGGGACGGATCCTCCAGAATCCCGTCCACGGCTTCATACGAGAGCTTTTCACGACAACGTATGACCGACGGCACGATATCGACGCTTTCGACCGTACCCTCCGCTGAGACTTCGAACAGCTGACTCAGGGCCAGCCGCGGTTCGCCCGGCCGCAGACTGCCCAGATCGCTTGACAGTGCCTCGGGAAACATGGGGATCTTCCGGTCCGGGAAGTACAGGCTGGAGACCCTCGAGGCGGCTTCCCGGTCCGTTTCCGAATCCAGGGGAACCAACCCCGCCACGTCGGTGATATGCACCCCGACATGCCTGGTCCCGTCGGCCCGCGTCAGGACCGATACGCCGTCGTCCATGTCGGTTGTTGCGGCGTCATCGATCGCATAAACGGGAAGATCCGTGAGATCTCGGCGCCGGCGGTCATCCAGCAACGGCGCCAGACGCAAACCGTCCGCCGCATCGATGACAGCCGCCGGAAACGCGACCGGCGCCTCGGCACGGATCAGGTCCAGATGTTCATCCGGTCCCCATACGCCGTCGCGGACAAGTCGATTGAAGACGATGCGCGGGTCAACCCGCGCGCCCGCCATGCGTTCCACCCAACCGGTCCGAACGCTCTTCTCACGGTTCAGCACGTAGTCCTTCAGCCGGCTGACCCACCTGCCGACGGATTCCGGCGACGCTTTCCCGGATTCATAGAACCAATGCTGAAACCGCGCCATTTCTTCGATGCGCGCCGCCTCACGCGCTGCGGCGGCCCGCCGGGCGTGAACCTCTTCGTCGCTCAACGCGCGATACCCGCCCCCGCGTCGCTCGGCCTCGAAATAGAGGTCCCGCTCGAGCCGGAAGAGCAGTGCGGCCAGCTGTTCCGTTGTAACGTTTTTTCCGAAATAGAGGTCCGCCAATCCCTGCGCGGTCCAGACGTCCGCGTCATCACGCACCAGTTCCCACGCAACCTCGAGGTCGATGCCTTCGCTGCCCGCCTCCGCGCGCGACATCCACTCGACCGCGCCCTTCCAGCCTCCTGCAGTTTCGCCGGTACGGAGCAGCACGTTCTCGACCGGCGTGATCACCGTTTCCTTCGGGGCCGTCGCGAAACGCGCCTTGCCGCCGCGCGACGACAGACACGCCCCCGCCATCAGCCGGTTGCGGTATCGGAAGAATGCGATTTCATTTTCCGCAATACCCATTGCTGGTGTCCCGTCCCCCGAATATCCAACCGTTCTCCCGCCGGCGGGCACCGGTCTACTCTCGCGGCCTTCTGGCGACCACGTCGATTTCCACGAGGATTCCCGGCAGGACGGACTGGACCGTGGTTCTGGCCGGTCGAACGCCGGTGAAGAACTCCGAATACACCCCGTTGAATGCGGCGAAATCACCGATATCCGCCAGGTGGCACGTGGACTTGACCACGTCGTCCATCGTGCAGCCGGCTTCTCCCAGAACCCTGCGGATATGCTCCAGCGTCGTGCGCGTCTGGGTTTCTATATCGTCGCCGATCACCTCGCCCGTGGCCAGATCCAATGACGCGTGCCCGCTCACGTAGACCCAGCCATCCGCTTCCACCGCCGCCGAATAGGCCCCCGTATCGACCTGCTTGTCCGGGTGTTTTATCTCCCGTTTGCCCATTGCTCTGCCTCCCTTGTAACGTATCCCGTATTTGAATCGTCGCGTCAATATAGCGAATTCCAAGGTATCCATCCAGCCGGATCTGCGTATCGGATTATCGCACCGATGCGCCTTGCGTTTCGATGACGGGGGCTTTATCTTTCCGGAATCCGTCGCGTCGGGAGGGATTCCTTCGCGTGTCCGGGCGACTCGACGGCGGAATTCAGGCAATCTGCTTCCGGGATGGGACACCGAGGAGAAACCCCCCGTGGCTACCGTTGCAGATCAGACCTCCGAGGCCGTACCCGACGTTCGCCTGGCCGAGTCGCGAGGCGTACACACGCCCTGGACACTGGCCTCCTATTCTTCCTTGAGCGCATGGAAAACCCGCGCCGCACAGATACGCCGCCATATCCTCGTTGTTGCGGGTCTATACCCGCTGCCTGAGAAGCGCCCTCTCAATGCGCGCATTTTCGGACGCGTGGAACGCCTGGGCTATTCCGTGGAGAAAGTCTTCTTCGAGTCGTTGCCCGGGTTCCTGGTGTGCGGCAACCTGTATCGTCCGTCCCTTGATGGACCCCACCCCGGGATCGCCTGCCCGCACGGTCACTGCCGCCGCGGCCGTCTCGAGAACGACGACGCGACCTTTGGTTCGATACCGGGCCGATGTATCAACCTGGCCAGGCAGGGTCACGTCGTGTTTTCGTATGACATGGCGGGGTATAACGACAGCAGCCAGATCGAACATCGGGAATTCGGCGGAAGAAGGGAAGACCTCTGGGGGATCGGCGTCCTCGGGCTGCAACTGTGGAACAGCATCCGCGTCGTCGATTTCCTGCAGGCGCTGCCGGGCGTGGATCCGAACCGGATCGGCTGCACCGGCGCATCCGGCGGCGGCACCCAGACCTTTCTGCTGGCGGCCGTGGACGACAGGGTGGGGGCAGCGGCTCCCGTCAATATGATTTCGGCCCACATGCAGGGCGGATGCAACTGCGAAAACCAGGGCCACCTCCGACTGGATATCAACAACGTCGAAATCGCGGCAGCCATGGCGCCGCGCCCTCTTTTTTTGGTTTCCGCCTCCGGCGACTGGACCTGCAACACGCCTGAACTGGAATACCCTGCGATACGGGAAATCTACAGTTTGTACGACGCCGCGGACAGGGTCGCCACCGCACAGGTGGATGCCGGCCACAACTATAACCGCGAGAGCCGTGAATTCGTCTACAGGTGGTTCGGAAGGTGGCTGCTGGGGAGGGACGAGCCGTTCACGGAGAGCGCCTTTACCGTTGAACCCCACGAGGGCCTGCTGGTTTTCCATCGCCGGAAGCCGCCCGCCGGCGCACTGGACGCAGACGGGGTCACGGATTTCCTGATCGGAAGGTCCGAGTCGCGCCTTGGAGACGCGCTGCCCGATACCCCGGCCTCACTTCGCCGGTTCAGAGCGCGTTTTGCGCCGGCGCTCCGGCATGCCGTCGCCGCCGGGTATCCGAAGGCGGCGCTTGCCAGGGACATGGGGCGTACAAGGAGCGACAGCTATATCGTTCAGCGGCTCCTGATCGGGCGGCCCGATTTCGGCGATCGCGTTCCGGCGCGGCTGTTTCTGCCTCGAAGCGGACCGGAGACGTCGCCGGGCACACTGCTGGTCCACCCTGGCGGCGACGACGCCCTCTCCGACACCGAGAGCGGGAGGCCAGGTCCCGCGGTCGGCGACCTGCTCCGACGGGGCCACCGGGTCCTGACCATCAGTCCGTTCCTCGTTGGCGCATCTCCGTCCAACACCGGCCTCCGGGACACCGGTGTACCCCATTTCCACACCTACAATCCCAGCGATGCATCCTGCCGGATACAGGACATCCTGACGGCAATGGCCTTTCTCCGGTCCCGCGAAGACGTGACGGTCTGCCACCTGGCAGGCGTGGGCGAGGCCGGTCTATGGTGCCTGTTCGCACGGGCCCTCGCGACCGGCGCCTGCCGCACGATCGTCGACGGAAACCGGTTCCGTGCAAGTGACGACGCGCATTGGGCCCAACACCTCTTCATCCCTGCGATTCGCGCCGCAGGCGACCTGCGCACGGCCGCCGCGCTGATCGCGCCCGGGCCGCTCTACGTCCACAACGCCGGCAGCGGATTTCCCATCGACGCATTCCGCTCGATTTACCGCGCCGCGAAGGCCTGCCCGGAACTGCGGATCTGTTCGCGCCGTGTCAATCGAACCACGTTGCACGACTGGCTCACACGTCCCTCACCGCTTCCGTAATCTGGACGCCTGAATGAAGATCGCCCACATTTCCGACTTTCATCTCCGCCACCATCTTCCGGGCACGTCCATCATCTCCCGTCGCCTGAGCCGGCATATGCCGGACCTTATTTCAAAAGCCGTGGACCGCATCCGCGGGGAATCCCCCGATCTCGTCGTCGTTACCGGCGACCTGGCGGACCACCCGTTTTATGGAATGCACGATCCGGAGCTTATCGCTCTCGGGAAGAGAGACCTCCGCCTTGTCCGCGAACGTTTCGCACCGCTGACCTGCCCCGTCGCGTGGCTCTACGGCAACCACGACCATCCCGAATCCTTCCGCCGCGTCTATGGGGACCTTCCCGACGATTTCCACGTTGCCGGTCATCGCGTTCTGCTGTTTTTCGACGATGAAGTGGAAGGCAACTTTCCCCGGCGCATGGGGGCGCAGCGCGAACGCTTCCTCGCCGCGATGAACGACAACGACCCGTCGCCGCAGATTCACCTCCAGCACTACCTCGTCGCGCCCGAGCGGAAGGGCGGCTATCCCTACGCCTACCGGGAGGCCGGCAGCCTCAAGACGGCCCTCCTGGCCGACAGCCGGGTGCGCCTGGTACTCAGCGGACACTATCACAAAGGAGACAGCCTGTTCAGGGAAGGCCACGTTCATTTCGCCAACGCGCCCGCGTTCGGGGAGCCGCCGCATCCGTTTCGCGTCTACGTCATCGAACAGGACAGCGTCACGCAGACTGAATTCCATCTCCGCGCGGCGGACGCGCCAAAGCGGCGCGCCGTCTTCCTGGACCGTGACGGCACCGTCAGCCCCGCTCCCGCCTATCGCACCGGTCCGGAACGCTTCAGCCTGCTGCCGGGCGCGGCGCAAGCGCTCTCGACCTTGAAGCGCGCCGGCTACGCCCTCGTCGTTGTCTCCAACCAGACCGCGGTGGGCCAGGGATACGTGACCACCGAAACCGTAGGCGCCGTGAACGATCGCATGGCCGCCCTGCTCGGACTGTCGGGCGTGGAGGTGGACGGAGTCTACTGCCGCTATGACAGTCCGAACGCCGTGCTGGCGGAATATCGAGCCGATTGTCCCGAGACGAAGCCCAGTCCCGCGATGCTGTATGCGGCGGCCGAAGATCTCAATCTGGACCTTTCCAGGTCTGTTATCGTCGGCGACCGGAAGAGCGACGTGGACGCCGGGCGCAACGCCGGCTGTCGGGCGTCCGTCCTGGTGAAGACGGGTTCCGGCGCGACGGCGCTGGCGAAGATGCCTCCCGGACACGCGGATTTCGTTGCCGGCGACCTCGCCGCCGCGGCGGACTGGATTCTGGAGAACGGATGATGGCGGGATTCTCCTTTCGAACCATGCTGATGATCCTGATTCCGGCGGCGCTTGCGGCCACGGCTATCGGCGTTGTCTTCAATGGGTATTCCAGCGAACTGGATGACCTTCTTGGCTCCCGGCCGGCCAGCCCCGCGGCCGCCAATCTTCCCCCAATCCTGATGAGGGTTGCAGACGCTATGTCGACAGCGGACCTGGCCGGCCTGCTCGCCGAACAATTCGTCCGCGCCGGAGGTCCCGGGCCTTCAGGCTGGTTGAGGCGGAACTGTTACCCGTTCCTGATCACCCTTAAATTCGAAAAAGAAAGCCTGCTGGCTTTCTTTTTCGATCGAACGCCCTTCGCTTTTCCTCGAATGACCCCCGTGCGCGGCTTCGAAAGAGCCGCCCTGGCTTACTTCGGCGTTCCAGCGGCCCGGCTGACCACGGGCGAAGCCATCCTGCTATTCCACATTGCCCGCTTTCCCGACGCGCCGTTGCCGGTGAACGACCCGGAACGGGCCCTCGAACTGCGAGACGGCCTCCTGCAGGAACTCTTTAATGACCGGCTGATTACACGCGCTCAATTCCGTACCGAGTCCAGTCGCCCGCTTATTCTTTCCGGCAGCCACCCGGCGGTGTGGTGACGGGCCGGTCCGCCCGCGGGCGCCTTCGCGCGTTCGCGGCGTCGCCACGGGATCATATAGTACGGGCCTCTATCCGAGTCTCCGCCTGCCGGGAGGGTGGAACAGGCTGAGCATGCGAAAGAGGCCCGCGTCCTGAATCACAATTAGATATATCCGATTCCCGCATGAGTGTCAAGCCCCTTTGGGGGAAACATGAAAAACGGTAGCCTGGTTCGGTTTTAAAACACACCGGCTTGAGTACAAGAGTCCCGGCCAGGTCAGGGATTTCTCCCCGATTCTACCTCGCTGCGCCTGTCAATGAGGAATTCAACGTGCGTGATCGACGGCAGGTCGTTGCGGCCCACGCGATTCGGGCCTCTATCCGTAACTCCGGCTGCCGGGGGGACGGCAGACAGAGCGCAAGACAGAGGCCCGCGTCCTGATTCATGAAATGTTATCCGATTTGTGACGTCAAGTCAATACCCGGCGAACAAAAAAGGCGGGATCTCTCGGCTGCAGCCCGCGAAGGGTCGACGGGATCAAATTGCGGATCTAAGGGATCAACTCCAGGCGGACCACGTTTTTGACGTTCGCGCACCGGTCGTCGGTTTCGGGAATGAACAGCCGTACCGGACCGCCCAGCCGTTCCGGCAGCCGATGTTCGCCGATGCGGTAGACGAGGATGCCGTTTTCAACTGCCGCGGCGAGGGAGACACGGGCAAAGTAACCGTCGTCCGCCGAATGAAATACGGCGTGTCCTGCGCCTTCGCCCGCGGACGCGCACGTCAGAAGATCGGCGACGGAAACTGCGGATCCGCGGCGCCCGGGAATGACCTGGCCCACGTCTTCGATCTGCTCGGGAATTCTCCGCAGGTCCGCGTACGTGAAAACCGTCCGCGCGCGGATGCACCCCTCTACCGTCAGCAACGGTGCGGCGGCGTCACTGTGCAGGCCGGTTTCGGTCCGGTCGATGTAATCCTGCGCGATTTCGACCAGCCTCGCGTCGAAGCCGACCGCCGGGGCAACGTGGATTCCCACGTCGGCGTGGACCTTACGAAACCCGTCCACGCGCTGCCGGATACGACGCAGAACCTCTTCGTCCTCACAAAACAGGAACGGCAGGACCGCGATCCGCTCCGCTTTGCGCCGAATGCACGCCGCCAGCACGTCTTCGACCGCGGGGCGGCCATCCAGAACGCCCGCCTCGGCCGCGATTCCCCGGCGCCGAAGCGCATCCACAACCCGTACCAGGCAGGCGTCATCCGCTCGCGGCGCGACCAGTATCGTTGCATGGGCCATCGTTCCTCTCCGAATGAGGGCGTCGTTTATCGTTAATGAACCCCGGGTCCCGGATTTGCTTTTCAGTCGTAGCGCTCTGCAATTCAACGGATTCGTTCCATGCCGGTTTTTGACGATCTGCCCGTTATCATTCGCATCGTTCTGCTGATTTCCTCGGCGCTGGTTCTGGTTGTCGGCGCCGGCCTGTTCTGGCGAATGGTAAAGGCCCTCTTCGAGAAGAAAAACGGTTGCTGATCCACCGGCCGCAATTTCCTTCCCTGTCTCAGCCGAATTCGAAAGTCACCGCGACGGGTTCTCGGGCGTTCACTGGAACGAAGCTGATTGCGCCGTCGACAATCGAGCCGGCGACGACCCACGCACACAAGCGTGTGTGACCATGTCGATTCTATCCGTTTTCGATGGTTATTTCCCTATTCATGCTCACGACTCCGCGGGTTCACTCGCGGCGGTTCGAATCCGTTTCCAGCTCGCTCCGGGCATAGTAGAGCGCCAGGACTTCGAGGGCATTGATGAGGTAGACGTCGCGCGCGTGACTGTCCAGGGCTTCGGCCATCTGTTTCGCGAGCGCGGGGATTTCGGCTTCCACGTCGGCCTTCACTTCGTCCCTGCCTGACAGGCGCCCGCGTTTATCGCGGCAGGACTCCCGCGCGGCCCGGCAGATGGCTCTCGCGAGCTTGCGCGGGTCTCCGTCGAGTTGGATCTGCGGTTCGTTCATTTAACCACGTATGGTTGTGGGTTTGAGGGTGAAACGGACATTCCTGTCTGCTTTTCACGCCTTCGATATTCCACTCGACCCCACCGGCTCGAAGAGGACCGGATCGCCGACGACGTAGTCCACGATCCGGACCCAGGCGCCGGTCGCCAGATTCTGAAGCCGATCGCCGTCGCCCCTGTTCGGGTCGATCCGGATGGTGGTGCGCACGGGGCCGGGCGGCCAGGAACGCTCGTTGCTCGCGTTGGATATCACCGCCCAGTCGTCGTTCGCGCCGGTCTGGATCCGTGTGCCGTTGAGGTTGCCCGATTTCGCGAGGACGTGAAAGCCGAAGTCGATTCTCCCGTCTTCGGCCGCGACCACGTTCGCGCGACCGAGCAGCGAGGTGACGTCCAGCGTCAGGCGAAGGATCGGGGCGCCAATGGGTTCGACGGCTTCGACGCGGTAGCTGTGGGCGCGTTCGTCGGGATTGACGATGACGCGGTCCCCGGAGGCGATGCCCTCCAGGCCCTCCACGTCGATCGTACACGCGTCGCGGTCGAGAGCGACGACGCGGCCGGTCTGCCTCGCCCCATCGACCGTTACCGAGGTCGCCGGGGCGTGGAACGACGAAGCGCCCGCGGTCGATACCCGGTCGTCCACCGCGGCCGCGAGCGCGCCGTGTAACGTGGCCCCGTCCGCAAAACGCGTGGCGTCGCCCGGCCCGGCGTCGGGCGACCAGTAAAGCGCGATCGTTTTGCCCTGCGCCGTGGTCAGCCTGACGCCCGCGGCGGTGGGCGCATCTGCGGATACGGCGACCGCTTCCGCGAGCGTCGATTCGCCGATTCTCGGCTCGAATACGAGGTCGACGCAGGTGGTGTCGTCCTGCGGCGTCCGTCGCCAGAGGACCGGAGAATACAGGTAGTTGGACTCATCGGGGGTCCCCATCGCCTGCGCCGCGCGGGCCGTGAAGAGACGGGTCCCGGGGGAGACCTGGACCTGATGAAGGTCCAGGTGGACGGCGGGTTCGGCCTGCGAACGCCAGGCCCCCGTGAACGCGGGAGGCGCCTGTCCGGTCGACACGTCATCCATGTACGCCAGAGCGGTGTGGTCCGGATGAGGAAGATCGTCCGTCTGCCCGCGTTCGATACGGGGACCGGCGACGGTTCCCGTTTGCGGCGAGAGTCCCGCGTTATCGGACTGGAATACGCCTTCCAGGCCCCGGCAGGTGCGCCAGTGATCCCCGGCTCCCGTGATCCGTGAGAGGTCGATGAGGGCAACGCCGTCGCCGTCGGTCTCGACAAGGGCGATCAGGCGACGGAAGGCAACCCCGAGCTTGCGCCATCCCCGCGAGTCCTCGTGCGACCAACGATGGGCCTCGACGTCCAGAACCTGCAGCCCGTCGACGAACAAGCAGCGCACCAGGCGCCCCCGGCCGGCGGTGACGGGTTCCCCCGGAGGCAGGTCGGACCAGACGGTGTTGTGGGTTGCCCAGTGGGATTCCCAGGGGGACATGCTGGCCCAGGACTGAGGGTATCCGAGGTCGGTGAGAAACGGACGCTCGAACGCAAAAAGCTGCACGTCCAGAAGGTCCCGGTGGCGGTGGTGGAGCGTATCCCCGTAAACGATTCCGGCCGCGGCCCGTTCGGGCGCTTCGGGCGTTCGCAGGATCGCGATGCCCACACCGTCGTGGACGGTGTGGCCGAGGGCCCGGTGCCGCCGGTCTTCAACGGCCGACCGGATCTCCCGAACCAGCGGATCGTCCGTGAACGCAACAGCTCTTTCCAGAAGATTGGGATCCATCGGCGGGTGGAACAGATCGTTTTCCAGCCGGATCGTCCCCTCACCCTTGAAGCCCGCGGAACCCGGCGCGGACCCGTCGCCGAACTGGAAGTACGACCTGCCGCACATCGTGATTTCATGCAGCGCGCGGGGCACGTGCGCGGCCCGGCGATCCTCGAAGAGCGAGGGGAAGTCGGACTCGGGGTAGGCTTCCGGCTGCCGGTCGCGCAGATGACGAAGGTGATGCTCCAGGTCGAACAGTCCGTCGCTGTGGATCGAGTTATAGCCTCCGGTGGCCTCATGCGGCGTGCCGTCCGGGAAGAAGTCGTTTGTTGTGAAAACCCTCAGCGTGTCCGGCCCCTCGTCGTAGACCCAATCCATCACGTCCCGCGCGTCGGGCCGGTCCAGGCACCGCAGGATATTGAGGGCCCCCTGACTCTCTCTGGGAAGGTTGCTGGACGCGCCCCGGTCCAGCGTGACCTGGAGAAGGGCGGCGAGCATCTCTTCCGCGAGTTGGCAGACGTCCTCCGGAGACTGCACGGAAAGGCCCATGGACTGCGCGCGTTCCACGAGTTCGAGGTCTTCGCGCATCAACGGCCAGACCGTATCGTAGGCCAGCGCCAGGCTCTCGATCAGATACGGCGTGTCGATGCTGTAACGGATGCTTCCCTTTGCCCGCAGCGCCTGGACCGGGTCGGGCTCGTCCGCCCAGTCCGGCTGCCCCCAGTCCCATGGTTCTTCCACGCCCTTCGAAGGCCCGTAGCGGAACTGCGGGACGGAGGCCAGGTAGAGCTCTTCCTCTGCGTATCGCAGCAGGAGCAGCCCGAGTTGCCTCGCGCGGGCTTCATCGAACCCGCCGGCGCGGAGGGCGTTCGTCATCGCGGCGATTCCCGAATTGTAGCTTCGGCATTGATCCCGGTGATAGGTGGCGGCAAAGAGGAAGATGTGGCCCTCAGCGTCGAAATACCCATATCCGTCATCCGGAAATTCGCCTGAGATGAAGTCTTCGTTCGCCAGGTCGTTGCTCGGATAGACCGAACCGCAGTTGGGACACTTCGACTTGAAATCGCACGGAAGGTGGTTGCGCACCCATGGATAGAAGCCGCTGTATTTGAAGATTGCCGTACCGCAGTCCGGACAACCCTGGTGACAGTTGGCGAAGTGGGCCTTGGGAAGCTCCGCGCCGGGAAGCTGCGCCCAGAGGACCTCATCTGACTGCGAGGACCACCACGCGACGGCTTCTTCGTTGAAGCGGCCCGATACGGGTTCCTCCTGCAGCGTCTGCCGTGTCTTCGTCGGCCGGTAATTCTCTTCCAGAGGCCACCGGCGTGGCCAGGACGCGCCGTTGTACGTGTGCGGCCGGCGCAGGTCGTCCAGGGTACTGACGCGGATGGTTGTTTCCGCTGAACCGCCGCCGCGGGTCGCGCACAGGCTGTAGTCCCCGGCACGCGCGGGAGACCGCAGATAGTGGTAGAGCGCGCCGTCCCGATCGGACCACCTCGCGGCGATCGTCTCGAAGTCTTCGGCGGATAGCGTGACGTTTTCGTCGGGCGCCTGAACGGGCAGGCGGAAGTTGCGTCCCGGAAGGATAACCCTGGGGCGCCAGGGTATTGCGGGATCTGGCATGGCGAAGTTCCTCGGCAAAGGGAGACTGCGATTTGGGTTGGATCGACTCCCGCCTGGCGGTCACACCGCCATTTCGGCCCTGACCGCGGAATGGCAGCGGTAGTCGATCAGCCGGAAGTCGTCGTAGACGAAATCGTCTATGGTCTTCTGGCCGCGGTCCTCGATGTGAATGCGCGGAAGCGGGAACGGCTCGCGGGACAGTTGCTCCCTGACCGCGTCCAGGTGATTCAGGTAGATGTGGGCATCGGCCAGCGTATGGATGAATTCGCCCGGTTCGAGGCGGGTGACTCTGGCAACCATGTGCAGCAGGAGCGAGTAGGAAGCGATATTGAGCGGGACGCCGAGAAACATGTCGCACGAACGCTGGTACATCAGCAGGGAGAGTCTGCCTTCCGCGACGTAAAACTGGAAGAAGGCGTGGCAGGGAGGAAGGGCAACGTCCTCGGGAGCGACTTCGGCGGCATTCCAGGCGTTCACGATCAGTCGTCTGGAGCCGGGGCTGGTCCGGATCAGGTCGATCGTTTCGTTCAACTGGTCCACGTTCCGCTCCGCTCCCCGCCAATCCCGCCACTGCACGCCGTAGATGCGCCCCATCGAGCCGCTGTTGTCGCGCTGGCCGGTTCTCTTGAGGTAGTCCTGGTAGTTGCCGTCCCAGAGTTTGTTGTGGGGATAGATCTCCTTCAGGTCGTTGATGTTGTCGGATCCCGAGACAAACCAGAGGAGTTCGGAGAGCATGGATTTCCACACGAGCCGTTTCGTGGTGACGGCGGGGAATCCGTCTCTCATATCGTACCGTGCCTGCAGGCCGAAACAGGAGATCGTGCCGACGCCGGTCCGGTCCTCCTTTCTGACGCCGTGGTCCAGAATATATCGTAGCTGATCGAGGTATTGTTTCATTATATTGCTGTAAGAATGGCCGCCGGCGTTTGAATTCGCAGGGGCGACCCTTGTGGTCGCCCGCCCTCTTACGACTCCCCTCTGCCTGCTTCTGCCCGTCTTTCGTAGACGCGAAGGGTGAATTCGGCGCGTTCTTCTTCACTTGCCAGTCGCCATTCGCTCTCGTCGAATTCGGGGAAGAAGGTGTCGCCGTCGTATTCGCCCTCGATGCGCGAGAGAACCATTCGGTTCGCAAGGGGAATGGACTGCCGGTATATCTCGGCCCCGCCCGCGCTGAACACGGGCTTTCCGTAGGACCTTGCTCTGTCGAGCGCCGCCTCGAAGGTGCGGCAGACGTCGACCCCGGCGGTTTCCGGGAATGAACGGCTGACGATGACGTGGGGGCGGTCCGGCAGGGGCTTGCAGCCGATGGATTCAAAGGTCTTGCGGCCCATGATGAGAACGCCGCCGGAGGTGATTTTCTTGAAATGCCCGAGATCCTCGGCGACGTGCCATGGCATGGCGTTGTCTTTGCCGATCACCCGGTTGTCGGCGATGGCGGCGATGACGGTCATGGGGCCCCCGGCGCGGCGATATCCAGCAGGCGCGGGGCGGCCGTCGACCGTCCGATGAGGTCGTGATCGAGCGCGTCCGTGATTTCAACCTCGGCGAATTCGCCGATCTGTGCCTCCCCTGAAATAAACACTTCGCCGTCGATCTCCGGAGCGTCCATTCGCGTTCGGCCGATATAGTCGCTGGAAGGATCGTCCGCGGGACGGTCTACCAGCACGCGGAGCCTCCGGCCGACGTATCCGGAGGTGATTTCGGAGGAAATTATGGCTTGCAGGCTGAGGATTCGGTCCAGCCGATCCCGCTTTTCGTCTTCCGGAACGTCGTCTTCGAGGAGACCTGCGCGCGTGCCGTCCTCGTGCGAATAGAGGAAGCCGACCAGCCGGTTGAATCGGATCTCCTCGATAAACGCCAGAAGTTCCTGTACGTGCGTTTCCCTCTCGCCGGGAAAGCCGGCGATCACCGAGGAGCGGAGGGCCAGGCCGGGCACCCGTTCACGGAGTTTCCGGATCAGCGCCCGCGTATTCTCCAGCGTGGCGCCGCGATTCATCGCTTTGAGCATGGCATTGGACGCGTGCTGGATGGGCATATCCACGTAGGCGCACAGTTTTTCCTCCCTCGCCAGGAGGTCGATCAGGTCGTCCCGCCAGCCGGTTGGGTACGTGTAGAGCAGGCGGATCCATTCGATGCCGTCGATACGCACGAGTTCGCGCAGGAGGTCGACCAGGCGCGGACGACCGTAGAGGTCGGCGCCGTAGCGCATGGTATCCTGCGCGATCAGCGCGATCTCCTTCACGCCGGAGGCGGCCATGCGCCATGCTTCGGCGACCAGAACCTCGATGGACTCGCTGCGGTTGGCGCCCCGTATGCCGGGAATGGCGCAGAAGGCGCAGGTCCGGTCGCAACCGTCGGAGATGCGCAGGTAGGCCCAGTGACCGGGGGTGAGCATGTGGCGGGCGCCTTCGTCACGGTAGACCCGGGGACGCGAGATGCCCAGCAGCCGGTCGCAGTGTGAGACGATCTCGCGTTCACCGGCCAGGCCGACGACCAGGTCGGCCTCGGGGATTTCCGCTTCGAGTTCGTCCTTGTAGCGTTCGGCCAGACACCCGGTGAGAATCAGGCCCTTGCAGTTGCCGTTATCCTTGTAGTCAGCGGCTTCCAGCGCCGTTGCAATGGACTCCTCCTTGGCCGGCTCGATGAAGCCGCAGGTATTCACAACAATGACGTCCGCGTTGTCGGGTTCTTCGGCCACCACGTAATCGTTGCATTCCAGAAGCCGGTGCATGCGTTCCGAGTCGACGGTATTCTTCGGACATCCGAGCGTAATGAGGTTTACTGTGGGCATTGGGAACTCACCGGCACGACGGGTGGACGCCATCGCTTCTGAACGAATCAGCCGCAGGGCTTGCGGAAAAAAATGGTCGATGCGCCGAACTTTGTCAAGCGGAAGATGGTTGCATTTCGCGGACGCAGGTATGAAGAATCGGATCTCTCAATGGATTCCGGCCGGCTGGTTCCTGCTGCTGGCAGGCGTTCTGTCTCCGGTCGCGCAGGAATCGGAAATGGACTTCGAGCTGACCCGCATTGACAGTGGAAAGGCGTCGGTCAGCCCCTATTGGGGTTACAACGCGCCGAAACTGGTGTTCGACGGCGAACACTATTACACCCTGGGCAGATGGGGGCCTCGCCAGGATGCCGCCAGGGGGGTCGTCTACCGGAGTGCGGAAGCCGGCTGGGAGAGTTTTCTGGAATTGCAGGGCCTCCACCATCAACCGGGTATGGTGTTGCTGGACTCGCAGCGGCGTCTCGTAGTCATCCATGCCCGCCGCGACGCCGGCCCCCGGATTCTGCATCAGCGCCGTCACGGCGACCCGCGCGGATTTGCCCCGATCGCGCTGCCGGACGGACTGGATCGCGCCGGTTATATCGGTGCGGCCATGGACGGCGATCGGCTCGTACTTGGATTTATCGGCAGGCCCGGTACGTATTCCTTTCAGACCGCCTGGGTCGACCTGGATTCCGGTTCGTGGTCCGGCCCGTATGTCCTGGCGCAGGAGCAGCGGACGAAGGAACCGTGGACGACGTGGCTGTACCCCCTGATCGTGCCCGACGGCGACGGCTTTCATCTGGTCGTGAGCAACAACGCCTACCGCAGTTCGTACTACAACCGGATAAACTACCTCTTCGTGCGGTACGAAGATCCCGCGTCAGCCGTCGCGGAGGTGGTCGCTGACGTGAATCCCTGGAAACAGAACCTGGCCTTCGCCCAGGCGGTCTGTCGGGCGGCCGACGGCGCGTTGCTTGTCACGGCTGTGCGCCGCCCCCAGGGTGGGCGGCACCAACTGCTCGTCTACCGGCGGGATCCCGGCACGCGGCGGTGGGACGCGGCAACCGTAGGAAATGCAGGGGTGGCCGCGGTGTTCGAAAACCCCAACGAGTCCGGTCAGCTGTGGATGTCGAGTACTTCGGGACCGGCCCTCCGGCTCTACCGCGGCGAGGATGGTGGCCGTAGCTGGGCCGCGGTCGTCCTGAAACGCCTCGAGGGATTCGGACTGAGGAGTACTTTCTTCCTGTACGGAATCACACCGGCAAGTGGAAGCCTGTTACCCGACGAGCCATGTGCGGTGTTCAGCAGTGGGACGCTTCCGGAAACTGAACTGTGGTTCGTTCGGTTCCGCACCCGGGATCAGCGTCCGCGGTGACCGGCCTCCCGTTAATTCCGAGCGATCGGAAACGCGATCCCACCTGCCGAATGGCCGTGAGGAGCGCGTAAAGACACCGCTTCCGGCAGGGGTTCCGAGAAGCTGAACGGGGTCAGGATTCGGGTTCTTTCTTGACAAGTAGCGTCTGACAGGTATATTTGTTGTGTTCCAGGCAGCGCGCCACCGAGGCGTCTCGTCGTTTTTCGGACGGCGTTGGGAGATGCGGGCGCGTATCGGTTTCAACTTCAAGATGACAAAGCGAAAATAAAGAAGATATTCCGGAGGCACTGGAGATGGCTGCAAGATGTGACATTTGCGGTAAAGGGCCGATGGTCGGCAACCACGTCAGTCACGCCAATAACAAGAAGAAACGGCGCTTCAATCCGAATCTAAGGCGTGTGCGTGCAATGGTGGACGGTACAGCCAGAAGAATCAAGGTCTGCACGAAGTGTATCAAGCTCGGCCGCGTGAACAAGGCCGCGTAAGGTGCAACCGACGTCGTCAGACGTCCCATCGGATTCCCCGCCAAAGCGTTGGGGAAGCGCCGTAAGTGGATGCAGGACAGGAAAAACTCACCTTTTGTTTCCAGGTGGGTTTTTTTATGTTAGCGTCGGGTCGGCCTCCTGGCGCCAACCCTGCCTGCACCGGACCGAGATCGGACCTGACGTCACGGACGGAGCCCTGTCCGGATGGATTACTTTCGCGGAAAACGCTATCTGAATACGCTGCAGGACTGGGAACGGGACGGGACTGCGGCGGGTTCGCCGGAGCACTATCTGCCCCGGATGCGGGCGCTGTTGCGCCGCATGGGTAATCCACAACAGGCCTTCGTATCGGTCATCGTGGGCGGTACGAACGGCAAGGGCACGGTGGCCAACGCCCTGGCTTCCCTGCTCCGGACGTGCGGCCGCCGGACCGGCGTCTACACGTCGCCCCACCTGCACACCATCCGCGAACGCATCCGCATCGACGGCCGGATTCTGGATAAGGACGACTGGGCGAAATGGGTTTCCGACCTATACGATCGAACGCGCGGATTCGAAAGTGAGGGATTCGGTTCCTTCACCAGGTTCGAAGCGTTAACGGCGCTGGCGACGTCCATGTTCGCACAAGCCGGCGTCGAATTGGGCGTGTTCGAGGTAGGGTTGGGCGGCAGGTACGACGCAACCAATGCCTGGGACGCCGATGCGGCCGTCCTCACGCAGGTCGATCTCGATCATACCGAAGTTCTGGGCGATACGGTGGCGGCGATCGCGCTGGACAAGCTCGAAATCTGCCGTACCGGCATGCCGCTCTTCACCCCGGTCACACAGAAACCCGAGGTGCTCGCATTGTTGCGTCGCGAGTGCAGTGAGCGGGGTGTAGATCTTCGCGTTGTTGGCGGCGAAACGGACGGAGACCGGTGTTGCGCGGCGTTGGAATTCCCGCATTCGGTGATGCCCGACCGGGGGTCCGTATTCCGTAAGAACGCCCGGCTCGCGATTGCGGTGGGGCGCCACCTGACGGGGAAGAATCTTACAGATGACCGGATCGTCGATGCCTTGACCGGACTCGATCTGCCGGGCAGGTTCGAGGTGGCGCAACGAACGCCCCGGGTCGTACTGGACGGCGCGCACAACCCTTCCGGCGCCGCGGCCCTCGCTGGCGATCTGGGCAGGATGTCGAAGCGGTGGACGTTTGTGGTGGGGGTGAACGCGGGTCACGACGCCGGGGGGATACTCGAAGCGATCCGGCCGCTGGCGAAGAAAGTGGTCTTGACGAGTTCCGGCCACCCGAAGGCCCTTGCTGTCGACGTATTGCGCCAGAACCTGCCCGCGGGGCTTTCCGCCTGTTGCACAGAGGGCATCGCGGAAGCGCTCGGACGCGCGGGGTTGCAGGAGGAGAGTCCCGTGTGTATCATGGGTTCGCTGCATCTCATTGGCAGGGCGCGGGAAGCGCTTGGGCTGCCTTGCGAACGGGACGGGTTCGGGGAAGAACTGCACGAGGAGAGTCTCGCGTGCCTGGCGGAAGCCTGCGCCAACCTGGGCGTTAGAATCGAACTGGCATCGGAAGACGGAAATCTGTTCTGCATCAGGCCGCCCGGACGCGGGCCGGTCTATTTTCTGCGCAACCGGCATCCGTTCAACGACTACGTGGCCGCCCGCCTGGGGGAGGACAAGGCATACCAGTACGAGTTGTTTACACGGGCAGCTCTTCCGGTTCCTGAAACCCTGGTGGCCTTCAATCCGTTTGCAGACGAACGGTTTTCGCGTTACCGGACACACGCATCCGTCGACGCGGTTGTCGAGGACGTCGAGCGGCGGTTTTCATACCCCGTCGTTGTCAAGCGAAACAGGGGGTCGCTTGCCCAGGGCGTATTCCTGGAGACAGACCGGAGCGACCTGAAGAGACGATTGCGGACCCTGTTCGAAAACAGCGGATTCCTGGACAACTTGATGCTCGTTCAGGAGTTCGTCAGCGGACCCGAGTATCGGATCGTTGCCGCCCGGGATGAGTTGCTGCTGGCCTACGAGAAAGTCAGCGAATCGCCGTGCAGCGGCCTGAATCCGCTGCACGGACCAGCGGGAATTGCAAAGCCGGTGGATGCTCCGGACGTGATCGATGCGCTGTCGGGGCTGACGGCCAGCGTGTCGGGCGTTATCGAGCTTGGGTTCTATGCGATCGATGTGATTCAGTCGTCCCGCGGATTCCAGGTGATCGAGATCAATCCGAACCCGATGTGCTATTTCTACAACCTGCACAACGGGCGATCGGATTTCGTCGGCATATACGAAAAGCTGATCCGAGAGCATCTTTCTGTCTCGAAGCCGCCGGCCGCGCAGGACGGCGGATCTGAACGAATGTAGATATTCGTGCAGACGGAAGACGCGGAAGGGAAACGCCATGTCGCTCACCAGCGCCCAACTCGAACAGTACCACAACGACGGGTATGCCGTTGGCGGACGGGTTCTCGATGACAACGAGCTCGCAAGGCTGCGCGAAGCACTGGATTCCATTATCGAAGGCCTCCCTCCGGGCCGGCGGCCCGAGAATATGCCGTCGCTCCACTACGAAAACGGATATCTTCGCGATCTCTTCCTGAGCGACGGTCTCGTCGACGTGGCGGCGCAGATCGTGGGTCCGGACGTCGCGCTGTTCACCTCCTACGTGATCAGCAAACGCCCGGACGACGGCCTGGCGGTAGACTGGCATCAGGATGCCGCGTTTTTTCCGATCGAGCCGATGGATACGTTCACGCTCTGGCTGGCGGTGGACGATTCCGACGAGGAGAACGGCTGCATGCGGGTGCTTCCCGGCAGCCACCGGAAGCAGGCCGTGCTGTTGCACAAGGTGGATCTCGACTCTGGCACGACGCTGCCGATGTCACTGGAGAACCTGGATCTTTCGAACGCAAGAGACGTACAGTTGCGCGCGGGTGAGTATTCTGTTCACGACCCCTGGATTCTGCACGGGTCCAATTCCAACAGGTCGTCCCGGCGGCGTTGCGGCATCACGTTGAAATACATCTCCACGCATGCCGCAATCGACCGCACGTTCGTTTCTCCGTCCGGGTTCGACTGGGACGGGCTCCGTCTCTACCTGGCGCGGGGAAATCCGGGCCGCCACAGCTACGTCAACTGATCTTCAGGTACCACAGCGGAGAGCCGGTATGAGACATTTCCAGAGATGACCGGTAGCGCGTATCGTTTTGTCCTGCTTGCCGACCTCCATCTTTCGGACAACCCGGACACGGCTGCCCATCAGGCGCTTCAGTGGGCCGTCGACCGGGTGAACATGGAGAGGCCGGATTTTCTGGCTGTGGCCGGAGACGTCACGACCTTCTCAACCGCCGTCTCGGCCACGCGCTGCCTGGATGCGCTGGACCGGGTCGAAGTCCCGGTACTCTTCACACCGGGAAACGCGGAAAGGCGCGGCGGGCACGCGATGTCGGTTTTCGAAAACCTCGCGTCTCCCGATCGCCGTGCGGCCGTGTTCGGCGACCTGCTGGTTCTCCTGCCCGATACGTCGACCGGGACCGTACCCGGCCGCGAACGCTCGTGGCTGAACCGGAGTCTCCGGTCGAACCGCGCACAGCGGCGGCTGGTCATCACCCACTATCCGCTGGACAGAATGGACGAAGAAGCCAGCGCGTGGCTGACGCGCTGGCTCTGTGAGAGCGGCGTCGAGCTTCTCGTCGCGGGGCACAGCCACATCCATCGGACCCGGCGTGAAAACAGCTTCGTCGAGACCGTGGTTCGCGGGCTGGATCCGGACAAGGCGATCGGAGACCTTCCGGGGATCAGCCTATTCGCGAGCGAGAAAACGGGAGTATGGACGGAGACCTTCATCCCCTGGTCGCCGGCGATGCGGCTGCTGCCCGCGGACCTGCCGAATGGAATGCTGCCCGTGGGATGGTCGATACAGGGCGACCCGGTTATGGCGGCGCGGGAGACCCTGGGAACCGGCCTGCCCTGCCTCGAAATCCGACCGGCGGACCTCGATTTTTCGCAACGTGCGCTTTCCGGTGCGCTTCGAGAGCTTCGAGTTCGAGGGCCTCTGTATCTGTCCTATCATCTGCCCGACATGAGATGGAATTCAGGGTCCGGACGCGTCGAGGGCATGGATTCAGTACGGGAGCACGTGGATTGCGCTTTGGCCGCGGGCGCGGACAGCCTGACGGTTCATGTCCCCAGGGCGAGCGCCGGCGCGATGGAGCTCGTTCGGGAAGATCGAACGGAACCCACAGGGTGCTTCCTGGAATTCGTGGCGGCTTACGCGGAATTATTCGGGGAAGCGGCCGGCGCCGGTGTGGGGATCGCGATTGAGAATATCCACAATCCCGCCGATACGCCCGCGGACTCGCCGGAGCGGGAATTCGCCACCCGGATCGACGAGTACCTGAGATGGATCGACGCGGTGGCAGCGGATATGAGAGATATTCCGGAAGCAAGGGTGGGCGCGTTGCTGGACGTGGGCCACGCGCGCAACAACGGGGGCGATCTGGACAATCTGCAACCCCTCGGCGACTGGTATGCCCGCCTCGGTCGGCGTATCCTGGGATATCACATCCACCAGGTCGACACGGATCCCGTCTCGGGCGTACTTTCCAATCATCACGAGATAACGGAACTGTTCGGCAGCCGGATTTCCTTTGCCGGCTTCCTGTGGTCGTGGTCCACGCACCAGATCACCCGCGGCCCCCTCTTCGTGGAGGTCCGCGACGCCGGGGGCCGGGAGAAGACGGTCCGACGATTCCAGCGCCTGTTTGAGAACGCACACAGGATCCGGGACGCGGAGGACCTGCCCGCCAGAATGGCCTGCACGGACACGGGAGCAGGCGATGACCGCTGATTCTAGGGTGAGGGGATCTCCCTTTCGGCGCGGGGAGCAGATGGTAAGCCGAGGTCGGTAGCCCTGGAATCGAAGGGAGACCCGGCAACGTGGAACGCGGGTTCGATTGGCTGAGCGACGTTCCACGCGAAATTGTCGACCGGATCAGGAGATAGGAAATACCGAATGTCCCAACGTGCAACCCCCCCGATGGCCGTAGTGACCGGCGGCGCGAGCGGCATCGGCAAGGCCGCGGTGGAGCGCTTCGTCGACGAGGGTTACATCGTTGCCGTGCTGGATCGTTCGAGGACAGGGCTGGACCGGCTGACGCAATCGCAAATCGGCCCGCGCATCCGCGCGTTCCCCTGCGACCTGGCCGAAGTGGGGACCCTCACCCCGCTTGCCGGGCGGATCGTCGAGGAGTTCGGGCCGCCGCGCGCGCTGGTGAACAACGCGGGCGTGTGCCTCTACGCGGACATCACTGAAACGACTGACGAGATGTGGGAGACCTCCCTGAACACCAATCTCGTTGGCGCATCCGCGTTGATTCGAGGGTTCGTGCCCGGAATGAAAGGGGTGAATGGCGCGGCTATCGTCAACGTGGCATCGCGTAATGCGCTGTCGAGCAGCCCGCGCGCGGCGACGTATGACGCCGCCAAGGCCGCACTGCTGGCCCTTACGCGTACGCTGGCCGTGGAACTGGGCGGCGACGGCATCCGCGTGAACGCGGTGCTGCCGGGGTTTGTCGACACGCCGATTCACGGAGACCTGCTCGAAGACCGGGGTTTCGTGGAAAACTACCTGAGGCTGATACCGCTCAACCGCATTGGCAGACCCGAGGATATCGCCAACGTCATCTTCTTCCTCGCGTCGGAAGGGGCTGGGTTCGTCACCGGACAGGGGATCGTGGCCGACGGAGGTCAGATGTCGGGCCAGAACTACGTCAAGGTTTTCGGGGAACGGGATTCATTCCGGATGCGACAGGAGACGGACACGTAGGAAGGGAGCGGGCCGTGGCGTCACCGCCTGTCATCGCGCGGGTCAGAGTCTGGGAAGTCACAGTGCCCTTGCTTGAGGAGTGGGCCGCCAGCCCCGTATTCGGGACGAACCCCCCCGGTATAGACGATCGATACGTGCTGTGCATCACGGACGGAGACGGGTTCGAAGGGTGGGGGGAGGCGGTAAGGTCAGGCTCCCGGTCGTCTGCCGACGAGGCGCTGTCCGGTCTGGTGGAGACTCCGGTTTCGGACTTCAGGCTCTCCTTCCTGGACCTGTGGCCCGAAGGCGCGCTATACTGGCAGCGCCCGCCGCCGCCTTCTCCGTACGCGGCCGATCCTGCCAATCTTCAGCACAGGCTGCGCCACCCGTTGCAGGCTCTCGTGGAGACGGCCCTCAGCGATCTGACCGCCAGGCGCGCCGGTCTGCCCCTGTGTGCGCTGTGGGGAGGCGCGTGGCGGGACCGGGTGCTCGTCGATTACTGGATGCCGCGCACCACCCCCGACCATGCCGTCAGGTGCGTCGAACGCGGCATCGCGCTGGGATTCTCCGGCGTCAAACTGAAGACCTCGCTGGAGGACCCCAATGTTGAGCGGTTGGAAGCCATTAAGCAGGCGTCGGCCGAATTTAAGGTTACCGTGGACGCCAACGGCCGGTTCTACCGGTTGGGCGATGCGATATCGGTGCTCCGCGAGATGGACCGGGTGGGCAATATGGCCATCCTCGAAGATCCGTTTCCCCGGTTTCACCTCGAGGAATTCGCTGAGTTGCGCCGCCGTTTGAACGCGCGTCTCGTTGTGCATATCGATCCGCCCGAATCGTTGTGGAACGTACTGACGTCGGGGGCCGCGGGAGGGCTGAACATCGACGGCGCCTGCGGTCTGTACAACTGGCGAATGCAGGCCGCGGCAGCGGCGCACGCGAACCTGCCGGTCTGGCAGGGCAGCGGGATCGACCTGGGAATCGCCACGGCGGCGCAGCTCCACCTTTCGGCCAGCGCGCCGAACTGTACGCTGCCGGGCGACCAGGCAGGGCCATGGCTGCGGGAGTCCCATCTCCTGACCCGGGACCTGGAAGTCGAAAACGGACACGTGCTGGTTCCCGAGGGTCCCGGCATGGGTGTTGAGGTCGACCTGGACGCGTTGGACCGGTATTGCGCGCGCCACCGGGCCTGGCCGGCCGGATGAGCGGAAGGCGGAGGCTTGCCCATGGCGTTTACGAAGGTCCATCACGTCAAGTATTCGGTAAGCGATCTGGACAGGTCGCTCGCGTTTTATAGGGACCTGCTCGGGTTCGAAGTCACCTATGTGGCCGATCGGGAGGGGCTCGATTCGTACGATACGATCATGAATATGCAGGACGTGAAATTGCGGGTGGGCATGCTCCTGCACCGGCCGACGGGCTTTGTCGTCGGGCTTGTTCAGTTTCAGAACCCGGAGTCCATTTCGCGCGAATTGCGCAATAATTACGTGGGGGCATCCAGCCTGGCGCTGCAGGTGGACGACGCCGCGGCCGAATACGAACGCCTGACTGCAGCCGGCGTGCGCGTAATGAGCCCTCCAACCGAAATCGTCCGCGAAGGAAGCGTCGCCGCGGTCGCATTTTATATTCTCGATCCGGACGGCATTCCGATCGAAATCTGGCAGCCCGTGGAAGCGTAAGAAGAGGATCAAGAATCCCGGAACAGGAGGTGGCAGATGGCGATGCAGATTCGCGGAAGGGTGATCGACAATGGTTCGGGGCGAGGTTTGAACGGAGTTTTGGTTTCGAACGGAGAGCAAATCGTACAGACGGATGGAGACGGTCTGTACGAACTCAACGTGGAAAGCAGCACGCACCGTTTCGTGTTTATCACGGTACCGGACGGGTTTCAAGCTCAGGACGGGTACTATCGTTCCACATTGGACTGGTCGGAGTCGCGCGACGGAGTGGATTTCCGGCTTTCGCCGTTTCCCGCACGGTCCCGGCGTTCGTTCACGCTGGCGCAGATTACCGACACGCACATCGTTACGGAAGGAGAAACGCACACGTCGGGTCCCGTGCTTTCGGGAGCCCTTCGTCAGATCGAACGGGAGGCGAAGCCCGATCTGATTATCGCCAGCGGGGACCTTACGGATTGGGGGACGATCGAACAGTTGACCGCCTTTCGCGACGCCGTCCGGACGATTTCAACCCCGGTCTTCCCTCTGTTCGGCGGGCACGACGGGAACCAGGAGCGGATGGGCGGTATTTCAGTCGCCGAGTTCGTTGAGTTGAAAGCCACGCCGAACAATCCGAAATTGGCGGAGATCGGCAGGAAGTTCGCCGGTCTTCCAGCGACGCTGCACTTCGAGGCATTTCTCGGGCCAACGTATTACAGTCTGGATTGGGGCGGACGCCATTTTGCGTTTTACCCGAATGAAGACGCGTACTACCCTCCGGCGGACCTCGAGCGCAAGGCGCAGTGGCTCCGGGCGGACCTTGCGCTGCAACCCCCGGACCGTGAAATCGTGGTCGTCGTCCATACACCGCCGCCGGGGTCATTTCTCCGCGAATTGAGCAGGTACAACGTCCGCCTCCTCCTGCACGGACACTGGCACTCAAGCAAGGTTTTCTCCTACGGCGACATGGTGGTGTCCGCTGCCCCGCCGGTCTGCTTCGGTGGAATCGACACCTCGCCCCGGGGTTATCGCGTGGCGCGGTTCGGCGATCGTGGCGCTGCCCTCAGCCTGAGCGTACTCCAGGCCGCAAACGCCGCACCGGAGTCCGGGGAGATTTCCCCGCGAGACATAGGATTCGCCAGTGGTTCGCTCCGCCTGCGATGGGAGCGGAAGATTCCGGGCGGGCTTCACCGGGCGGCGCCGGTCTCGTCCGGAGAACGCGTGTTTCTCAGCCTGCGCGACGAAGGCTGGCCGGTGCAGGCAGGCGTCTGTTGCCTCGATGCCGCGAGCGGGGAAATGGTCTGGCACACCGGGACGGATGCGGCTGTAAAGAACAGTGTGGCTGTCGACGGCAGCGCCTGCGCGGCGGTGTCCATAACGGGTCGCGTACATCTGTTGGACGCGGGGTCCGGCGCCACAATGTGGGAGGCAGACCTGCCTGAGTATCCCGAACGCTGGATTTATTCCGCTCCGGTTATCGCGGATGGAACGGTCTACGCGGGCGAGAAGGCGGGATACGCGGCTTTCGATCTGGCCTCGGGTCGCAGGATCTGGCATTCGGTGAATGAAGACGGTGACAACTGGGCGTGTTACGCCAGCCCGCAGGTCTCAGGAGACCTGCTTCTCCTTCTCGTTCAGCGGCGGGGGCTTATGGCGCTGGACCGTGCGACGGGGGACGTCGTCTGGGAGCGACAGGCGGGGGTCGAATTTCCCTATGCCAGACCGGTCCTGGCGGGAGACCTTCTCGTGAGCGGGGGCGGCTCGACGGACCTTCACCACTTCTCCGGCGAGGCCTCGTTACTCATCGCCGTCGAAAAAGATTCCGGCGGGGTCGTCTGGGAGAGACCGATCCTTCCCTCCAGGTATCCCACCGGACTGCTGGCTCGCGACGAGCGGATCTATGCGACCACGCCCGATGGCGAAGTCCTCTGCTTCGGGCTGGACGACGGTGCGCTGCACTGGCGGTTCCGGACGGGAGACGACCTGCTGGATATGGTTCCGTATCGCCGGGGGGTGAGGTCCATCCTGGCGGCGCCGGTGATGTTCGAAGGTTTCCTGATCGTCTGCGGGTGCGACGGGGTTCTGTACGTGGTGGACCCCGTTTCGGGCCGGCGCCTGGGCAGCGCCGCCTTCGGCTCTCCGATTACGGCGGCGCCATGCACCGTGGCGGGCGGGCTGGTAGTCGGAACCTTTGACGGGCGGGTCTTCTGTTTCGGTTGGAACGGGATCGGCGGCTGACGACAACGGAGACCAGCCGCCGACGTTCCGGGGTCAAAGTATGGATGGACGCGCGTTAAACGCAGGCACGGCCCAACGGGTGATCACGCCGCCGGTGGGCGTGTCGCTTTCTGGTTGGAACCCGCGGGCTTCCGGAGACATCAGGTCGCGTTACGTACACGACGATCTCTACGCAAAGGCGCTGGTGCTGTCCGCCGGTGGACGGTCGTGGGCCCTGGTTGCCGTGGATCTTTCCGGAGTGGACGCGGTTGCCACCGAGAAGATTCGCAAAGGCGCGGCCGAGCGGACCGGGCTGAGTCCCGGCTCAATCATGGTCTGTGCGACGCACACCCATTCCGGACCGGCTTTCTGCCCGGTGGCCACGGCGTACAGTCCTGAAGATATGGCGCGTCTCACAATACGGGGCGATGGATCGGCGCCGGCCGCAATGGGCCGGGTTTCGCCGGTATCGTCGTCCGCCAGTTGGGTCGGCGAGACGGACCTGGCGTGGAAGTCGAGGTTTGTCGCGCGGACGGTCGACGCGGTGGAGGAGGCGCATGGAGCGCTGCGGCCGGCATCGGTGGGTTTCGGGGAAGCCGTGGTAGAAGGTGTGGCCAGTTCGCGGCGCGTGCGGATGTCCGACGGCAGTTGGGGAGATCCGAGACGAGACCCCGTGGAGGGCGTCAGGGTGTTGTCGCGCACGAGTATCGATCCATTGGTACGGGTGTTCGCCGTCAGGGAGCAGGGGACGGATGCGCCGCTGGCCGCGGTGATTAACTACGGTACCCATCCCTGGATATTCTGCGGGTCGGGACTCTCTGCCGAAATCGCGGGCGCGGCGTCCGATCGGGTGGCGAATACGTGGGCGTGCGACGGGAGTGAACCGCCGGTTGTACTCTATACGTCCGGCCCTGAAGGCGACGTGACGCCAATCTGGAACGTCGATATCGAGGGGGTCTGGAGGACCCGTCCCGGTGAGGACCCCGAAGCAAGTCTTGCAAGAAGGGAGCGCGGATTCGATGGTGAACTGGCGCGTCTGGGCGGCCGTGTGGCGGACGGGGCGATGGCTGCCGTCCGCGGGATCGTTCACTGGGAGGAGTCCACGGGGCTCTGGTCCCGCCGGAAGGAAGTGGCGCTTCCGCTGAAGGCGGGGTACCGGCACGTGGATGACGTCATTTTGGCCGACTGGCAGCAGGAGGCGCCCGAATGCCATCACCTTACCGAAGTACAGGCGCTTGGAGCCGGCGAAGGGGTTTTACTCGGGCTTCCCGGAGAGCCGTTCGTATCTCTCGGAACGGAAATTCGGGTCAGGACCGGTTCTCATCGGCTGCTGATCGCCGCGCTCGCGAACGAATTCGGAGCCATCAGCTACATCGCCGAACGTGAAGCTTTCGGCCAGGGTGGCTACGAGACCGCGTTCACCCCGGTGGGTCCGGGGAGTGGCGAAGCGCTGGTGGACGGCGCGGTCGCGCTGTTGGCAGCGACGTGAGATTGAACTCCTGGGACGGGGGGCCTGGATTATTGCAAATTGAGGCGGTCAGGCAGGATGGTGGAAAAACCCCCGCACCGGACTTACGTTAGCCCGGCTTTTTTTATTTATAAAAACCCTTGACAATTATGTGAGTCGATAGTTACTATTAGTTAATTCAGACAGTGGATATTTTTCGGTATCGGGTCTCGAGCAGCGGGGATTGTCCAACTCAGGCCCGGAATCGTCGCATCTGAACGGACATCGCGGATGGAGGATACGGGTATGGACAGATTGAAGACCGGTTTTGCCGTCATGGTCGCACTTTTTGTCGGGTTTGCGCTGGCGGGCGAAGCGCTGGCCGGCACGACGGGAAAAATCGTCGGTAAGGTGACCGACGAAAGTGGTGAAGGGCTGCCTGGCGCCAGCGTAGTCATCGAAGGATCGCGGCTGGGCGCATCCTCGGATGCCGAGGGGTTTTACGTGATCATCTCCGTCGATCCGGGTGTTTACAAGATGACGGCCTCCATGGTTGGCTACCATTCGGTGGCACAGGAGCAGATCCAGGTCCGGTCCGACTTCACCAATACGGTGGACTTTCAACTTCGCGAGACCGAGTTGGAGTTGGAGGAGATGGTCGTCGTCGCGGAAGCGCCTCCCGTGGAGCCGGACAAGACGGAGAGCCGGTACGTGGTGACCGCCCAGGATATCGCGCGGACCCCGATTCTCAGAGACGCCTCGGAGTTCGTGGCGCTCGAAGCGGGCGTGGCCGTGGACGGCACCGGGGTGATCCGCGGCGGCCAGGTGGAAGACAACCTTATCTACGTCGACGGCGTACGACTGCAGAACCAGGACGGACGCGCGGGTCCCACGTCCCGGGGCAGCCAGTGGTGGGGCGCCAACGTGAAGGCGCTGCAGGAGGTCTCCGTAATCACGGGCGGGATGAACGCCGAATACGGAAACGCGCAGGCGGGCGTGGTGCAGATGGTTACGCGGGACGGCGGATCCAACTACCACGGCGAGGCCGAGTACCGGCTGACGCCCGGTGGCAAGAAACACTGGGGCGCCAACATTTACGATGCCCCCGAACACCGCGGACATATGCGGTGGAACGATCCCGCGTGGACGTCGGAAGTGGACCCGGAGACGGGCGCGCTTGTGCATCAGCGGACGAACTATACGGACCAGCGGGGTCACTATTTCGACGCCTATCTCGGCGGCCCGCTCCTGCCTGAAACGTCCTTTTTCGTGAGTTCGAGGCTCCGGCGTGATGCCGCCAGATTTCCGGGGGCCTGGTCCGTACGGCCGTTCAATACCCGGAACACGGCGAAGTTGACCGTCAGGGCGCACGACAGCGTCAAGATGCAGGTCGGCTGGATTTACGACCGGTGGAAGGTCTTTAACAACGGTGCGTTGGGCGGAACAACCCCGTCTGTCCGCAACGTCCTCAGGGGGCCGGGCCGCGACGTCTTCCTGCCCGAAGGGTCGCCCGCCGGGGAGACGATCAATACGGAGAGCGTCCTCTACGGAGTGATCACGCACACGATCAGTCCGCGGACCTTCTACGAAATGAGGCTCTCACGGTATCAGAGCACACAGGATACCAGCGGGGTTTTGAATTCGACGGCGGACATCGGGACCGATGCGGACGGCTGGTTCTACACGGGCCGGGGAAGCGTGCGCGCATATACGTTCGGCCAGCAGACCAGGAGCTCGCTCAAGTTCGACATTTCGAGCCAGCTGACGAAAACGCACTTCTCCAAGATCGGGATCGACTTCACGGGCTACAGCAATCACTTCATCCGTGAAGGCAATACACCCGGCGACGCGCGGAAACAGATTCTATATATCGGCAACCCTGAACCCGGACAGCCGATTACGCCGAAGCAGTTCGCGGCCTACGTCCAGGACAAGATGGAGTTCGAGGGCTTCATCGTGAACGCGGGCATCCGCTACGACCGGTTCTGGGGCGCCGACGTCCCGGTGATGGGTGCGCTGCGGGCGTTCCAGTATACCACGATGTCGCGATATCTCACGGCGCCCAGGTACCCGATGAAGCCCATTGTGAACTGGAGTCCGCGGCTGGGGATCTCGCACCCCATCACGTACAGATCGAGCCTCCATTTCTTCTACGGGCATTTCTATCAGTTGCCGAGTTTCTATCAGATGTTCCACGACCAGTGGTTCGGTTCGGGAGACGGGATACCGGGGGTCGGTTTCAGCGAATACACCAGCCACTACCGGCCGGCGCCCACGTCCATCTCGAGGCCGATATGGGACAATACGGCGCGGACGATCAGCTTCGAACTGGGCGCCGACTGGAATTTCGTATCCGACTATACGCTCGCGCTGGCGACGTTCTACAAGAGCGCGTCCTTCCAGGAAACCGGCGGTTGGGACGTATTCCTCTATCCTGAGCTGCGCGGAGCGGGCGTCCGCCTCCGCCAGCGTCTCTCCAGCACCCTTTCAAACATCCGCCTCGAAGACACGCGCGGCCTGGAATTCAGTTTGAGGAAGGGCTTCAGCCACTACTTCTCGTTTCGCGCGGCCCTCAACCTGGCCTGGAGCGACTACAGTCTCGGCGGCGGGGGCGCCGTCAGCAACGGCGCAACGGTAATACCGGATTCGAATTACATCGCCAGCGGGAACTATTTCTTCGCATGGGAGGTCACCGGCAGGTCGGAGCGTCCCGTCACCCTTACCGATGAACAGATCCGGATCATCGGTCACGGAGCCAACGAGGCCATACGGGCCGCCCAGGCGGACCGGCGGGTCGCCGGTGGTTACGTCTACGACTTTTCAACGAACAGGGACGCCATCGTGCCCACCTGGGAGGAAGACTGGCTTTCGGACGCCGCGTGGGAGGGGGCCCGCGGCCTGTGGATCGTGCATGGACACAGGGCGAATGAGGGTACGGACGTGGGCCGGAGGAGCCAGGGCAGTCTTCAGATGTTCCTGTCTACGCCGCAGGATTTCGGTGCAGGGCCGAAGATCGGGGGCAGCACGCCGCTTGGAGGGATCAACGCCAACCTGATCTACCGGATCTATACCGGTTCCCAGTTCACGTATCTGGTCCTGGACGGCACGCGGCAGATAGCAAGAGGTCCATTGCGCACCGTGATGGACCTGAACGTGCAGAAACGCTTCGAATTGGGCGGCGCCAGCGCGGACGTGTTCCTGGAGGTCTTCAATCTGTTCAACCAGAAGGACGCGTTGGCCTCCGGAACCGACTATATGTGGTGGGGGCTGCAGAGGCCCCGGCCGAACGATGCGAACTATCTCAACTACGGCGATTTCCAGGACCGAAGCCGGTACGTAGGCGATCCCCGTATCACACACGTGGGTATTCGAATGCGGTTCTGATGCAGTCGGTCAGACCGCGTCGGGGAACAATCGATACTGACACGAAGGAGACCTGTGAGATGAGCAAGATACCGAAGATCGAGGCGATGGCAGTGCTTCTTGCGCTACTGCTATGCGTGCCGGATCCCTCGGCGGCACAGGAGAACCACAGGTTCCAGACGCGCGCGAAGGTGTGGGATATGTTCTGGAACTACGGGACCCAGGGCGTTTCCGAAGACCCGGACGCCTGGCTTAGCTATTACCGCCAGATGGGCATGCAATACCCCGGCGTGTGGACGCGACAGTATTCCACGGAATTCCAGGACTATTGGGGAGAGCGGAGCTGGGGTTCTTTGCATCCGGCCTACGCGGCCTTGTTCGAGTCCACGGCCACCATGCCCGGCTTCAGCACGTACATAGCGACTCGGGCGCCGGACGACCCCGAGGGCGAATACTACGTGTCGATTTCCAAGCCCCGCGCAATCACTGACGACATCAGGATGATGTCCTACGATGCGTCCATTGGGCCGGAGGCGAATATCGGGTACCCGAACTATTCTCCCGTCGGGCCCGCGATGGCCAACTGGTGGCCGGGGGAGCAGCCGGTGGAAAGCAGGTACGTCACCGAGATTCACAACTACCGGTACGGCCACTATATGGATTCCGATAAAGATAACTTCCCCGAGAGCCTCCTCATCATGCGCTGGACCACGAAGCGGGGGATTACGGTCACCAAGAAAGTCTATACCTGGAGCTATCCGGACTACGACGACTTTCAGATCATGGAGTACGAGTTCGAGAATACGGGGGACTCGGACGGGGACGGCGCGGCGGACGTGAACGGCGGCGCCGGGCTGCAGCTGAACGACACGTTTTTCGCTTTTTCCGTCCGCTTCTTCATCTCCCAGTCAGGGCACGGATGGATGAACTACGATGCCTGGTACCGGCGAACCAGGCCGACCGACAACGACGACTGGTTCAAGTTCACCGAGGCGGCCAACTACGATGGGCCGGCGTCGGGGACGGGCATGAAAATGTGGTACGCCTTTGACGGCGATAACCCCTTGATGCCGAGTGACGACATTGGCAAGCCGTACAACCCGTCTACGGCCAATCCCGGATATGCCGGGCGGCCCTCGCAGGTGCGGGTCCCGGGCGAATTGACGGCATTTCAGTACGCGGGATTCGCTCCAATTGCGTACCTGCCTTCAACCTCGAACGATCCAGGCGCCTTTTCCTACGACACGAAAGGCGACAACAGCTATGTCGCCCCCGGGATCGAAGACCAGCCCCATACCGTAAGATGGTGGGAATACCGCAATCGGGGCGACTTCGATGAGCCGGACCAGGACAATCATTCCTACCAGGAAATCTACGACATGCTGGTGGGCGCCGAATCCGATATCAAGGATAATCCACCGGTGGTCGGGGCCTGGCACGGGTCGATCGCGTACGGTCCCTACGACCTGGCGCCGGGCGAAAAGGCGAAATTCGTCTTCGTCCTGGCGGCGGCCGCACCCGTGGAAGAGAATATCTGGGGTTGGGCCAAGCAGGGCAAACAGGAAGAGATGCGTACGGACAAGGCGTTCAACAACCTGGTCAAGCACGTCAACCGGGCCAAGGAAGCCTTTCAGTGGAACTACGATCTCCCCGACGCGCCCCCCGACGTGAAAGTTGATGCAGGCGTGACGACGGATGGCTTCATCAATCTGGTATGGGACGACACGGCCGACGGCGCGGCCAATCCGGACTACTCGGGTGCGGAGGCCAACGACGTGTTGGGCTACCGGGTCTACCGGTCTCTCTTCAAGCGTGACGACTGGGAACTGATGGTGGAAATCCCGACGAAGTCAGACATATTCTACAGCGGCGGCAAGTACGAATTCATCGACAAGAAATCGATTGCGGGATTTCTGTATGACTACAGTGTCCGAACCTACAGCGCCGCGCACAACGACTGGAACGGAACGGGTATGGCCATTCCGTCATTGGAGAGCGGCAACAGTTCGCCGGAGCAGTGGGTGAACGGCGTCAAGGTCTCGACACCCTATGTCCCGTCCACGGCGCAGTCCGACCAGCTGGACCGGAAGGTGATCGTCACCCCCAATCCATACCGGGATGACGGCGCCCACGCCTACGAGAACAAGGGACAGATCCGGTTTCTGAACATCCCGCGCAAGTGCCAGATCCGGATATATACGGTGGCCGGGGACCTGATCGCCGAGGTGAATCACGACGACCAGGGGCGGGGCGAGACCACCTGGAGCCAGACAACCATAGATAACGTCGGCTCTGCTTCCGCGGGCGTCTACTTCTACGTTGTCGAATCGCAGGTGGACGGCACGTCCGGAAAGACGCAACGGGGAATTTTCGTAATCAGCAAGTGAGACGGCCGATTTCCGGGTTCGTAAGACAGTAGCTCGATTTCTCATGGAGCCAATCAACCGATACGGAGAAGGAAGAGACCTATGAAACGGATCTTGTGGATTGGAATCGTGGCGTGTGCGGGATACGCGATGTTGATTCCCGAAGCCGCTTACTGCGACACACAGAAGCGGCTCGGTCAGGCCGTATTCTCCGTACACAAGGTGGACCATGGGGCGCGTGTCGCCGGCATGGGCGGGGCGTTTACGGCCATCGCCGACGACATCAGCACGATCTTCGTCAACCCGGCCGGACTCACGAATGTCGAGGAGCGGGAATATACCCTTGGGTACACCCGATGGCTCGTCGATACCCGGTTCTACTCGGGCGCCCTCGCCTACAACACGACGCGGGGTGTGGTCGGCCTGGCTGTAATGGCGTTTTCGGTTCCGGACGTGGAGGAGACGACGATTTACCAGCCGGTCGGGACCGGCCGCATGCTGGAAATCGGCGACTTCAGCGTTGGCGCTTCGTACGCGACGAAGTTGACCGACAAGCTCTCGTTCGGATTCCAGGTGAGGTGGACGCAGGAAACCATCGACGTCGACAGGCTGACGGGCGTGGACTTCAATTTCGGCACGACGTTCAACACCGGATTCAGAAGCCTTCGGCTCGGGATGGCGTTCAAGAACCTGGGCAGGGACATCGAGTCCCGCGAACTCAACTATCAGATGCCCGTCGCCTTCGATTTCGGTTTCGCAATGGATGTCTTCGGAGAAAAGGGCGGCGACGCCACGTATCTGACGCTCACCGGAGAAAGTCACTACGCGACGGATTACTCCGAGCCCCGGTATCGCATCGGCGGCGAACTCTGGCTGCAGAACGCATTCGCGTTGCGCGCCGGTGTCAAACCCGGATACGATACGGAAGTCTTCAGCTTGGGTCTGGGATTGAAGGTCAAGCCCGTAGAGGGCAAGGTGGTTCGCGTGGATTTCGCGTACAGCGACGGAAACGACTTCGAACCGCCGCTTCGATTCAGCCTGAGCGGATCGTTCTGACGAGAGACTGACATCGTTTCATCCGCTTCGTTCAAGTGTCAAGAAAAACCCCGGTTATTGCCGGGGTTTTTTGTGTACGCGCCCTCTCAATTACTTTTCGCCGGCAGCACCCGGGCGTCGGCCACTCGCGACCGGGCGGCTGTCGCGGCGCGGGAGACGGGGAGCCTTTCGAGTGAGGGCGAAAATGACCGTTGGCCGCGCCAGTGACGGTGGGGATTTTCAAGGTTGGTGTACAGTCCTGTAAGGCTCTGTGTACGAATCGACAAACCTTAATGGACCATTAGACAAACTTCAAGAAAATATCATCAAAAAAGACCTATTTTTCAGAGATAGTTCAACATCTTTTTTGTATTTTTTGTAGGAAAACGTGAAGGACGTCGCATCCGGACGGAATTCGGGACGACATCATCATCAATTCACCAGCAGGGATGTCCAATGATTCGGAAACCAAATCTGCTGTTGATCGGCGCCCTGGCAGTCCTTGCCGCTTCTGTTTCTGCATCTGGCGGCGATGACGTGGCGGACGATCGATCGATAGATCGTTTCGGAAGTAACGGATCGGCAAACCGTACGATTGGCGGCGCCTCATTTGCTGAGTTTTCCGTTGAGTACACGACGATTACGGCTGGCAAACGCGCAGTCGCGGATGCGATTACGACCAGCGCCTCGCCCTCCCCTGATTTCGACGGCGACAATCACGTTGGATTCTCGGACTTTCTGATTTTCGCGAGGGCGTTTGGGTCGCGACAGGGCGATGCGGGGTACAATGACGCGCAGGACCTGAATTCCGATGGTTCGGTAGACTTTACGGACTTTCTGATCTTTGCACAGAGCTTTGGAGGTCCGCCGCCGTCAACGGGCGGAAGTGATGGTGCAACAGCAGTTGCCATTCCGGACGAGAATCTGCGCGCCGTCATTGAAGACAGTCTCGGCAAGGCACGAGGTGCAACAATCACTCAAGCAGAGATGACGACCCTGACTCGCCTGTTTGCTTCCAACAGTAATATCAGCGATCTCACAGGGCTTGAATATGCAATTAACCTGACGTTTCTCAATCTTGGCAGCGCGATAGTTGGCGGGAATTGGACAAACAACAATAATGTATCCGACCTCGCTCCGCTTTCCGGCCTGACCAGTCTGGAGATATTGAGCCTTTCCAGGAATGACATAAGGGACGTGACCCCGTTATCGGGCTTGAGCAATCTTGAAGCGCTTTTGCTTTCCAAAAATAACATCACGGACGTCACCGGGCTATCGGGCTTGACCAATCTGGTCGAATTGGGTCTTTCACGCAACGGTATAAGGGACGTGTCCGCACTCTCGGGGTTGACGCGTCTGAGAGAACTCTACCTTTACGAAAATAAAATCGCGGACGTCACCGGGCTGTCGGGCTTGATCCGTCTGGAGTGGCTGGATCTCTTCGACAACCGCATAAGGGATGTGTCCGCGCTGTCGAATCTGACGAGTTTGAATTGGCTATGGCTATCCGACAACGACGTCACGAACCTCGCGCCACTGGTATCAAACAGGGGACTGGGACGTGGCGACCTGGTCGACGTGATGAACAATCCGTTGAACGCCGCTTCTACCGACAGGCACATTCCAGCACTTCGACACAGGGGTGTTGAGGTCCACGTCGTGTCCATGGACTCGATTTCCGTCATGATTCCGGATGCCAACCTTCGGGCCGTTATCGAAGAGACTCTCGGCAAAGCTCAGGGCACACGGATCACACGGGCGGCGATGATCAACTTGACCAGCCTGGAGGCGCCGGACGAGGGTATTCGCGATCTCACCGGGCTTGAAACTGCGGTTAATCTGACGCGGCTGGATCTTTCAGGCAACCGCATTTCAGACGTCACGTCCTTGTCCGGCCTGACCCGTCTGGAATTCCTGGACCTTTACGAAAACAGCATTTCGAACATTATACCCCTCCCGGGCCTTACACGGCTGGATACCCTGGGCCTGGGCTACAACAGCCTTACCAGTATGTCTGCGCTTGTGTCCGCCTTAAAAAACTTGACCAACCTGAGAGTGCTGGGAATTGCGGGCAACGGGATATCCGATGTTTCGGCGCTGTCGGACTTGACCCATCTGGAAATTCTGGACCTCTCCGACAATAATATCTCAAGTGTATCTGCGCTTTCGTATCTGATCAACCTGAAGGGTCTGGCTCTTTCGGACAACGGCATCTCGAATATATCGGCCCTTTCGGGCCTCATTCGGCTGGAGGGCTTAGGTCTGGACGATAATCGCATTTCGGACGTGTCCGCACTATCGAACTTGACCAGACTGAGCGTACTATGGCTTGCCCGCAACCGCATCTCGAATGTATCAGCCCTGTCAGGGCTGACCCGCCTGGAGTTTTTGGATATTGATGACAACAACATCTCGGATGTGTCTGTACTATCGAACTTGAGCAACGTTGAATGGCTATGGCTTGCCGGCAACGGCGTATCGAATGTTTCTGCGTTATCGGGCTTGACCCGTATTGAATGGCTGGATCTTGCAAGCAACCGGGTATCGGACCTCGCGCCGCTGGTTGCTAACACCGGGCTGGGTAGCGGAGACCTGGTTGACGTGACGAACAATCCATTGAGCGCGACGTCAATCAACGTGCACATTCCGGCTCTTGAGGGCAGGGGCGTCGATGTGTCAGTTGGCGCATCCAAGCTGGCAGTAGGCAAGAAGAGACGAGACTTGCTTCCTGCACTGATGGAGAGATACAGGACTGAATCTGCCGGAAGCAGGCTTTTCAAATGATTCAGGGCGCATTGATGCCGCAAATGCCGTGTTCTGCAAGAAACCTCGCCCGTTTGCGGGCTCCCCGAGAAGCCGTCGCCGCACCCCTGACACCCCGCGACCACACCGACCTGAGTATCTTCCTCGATTCCGATGCGCGCAGCTTCGTCCGGATCGATCCGGCGCCTGCGTGAACATTCGCCACATAACCGGCGTACAACCGCCTTCTCCACGGCGCCGAGGAACGCGCGACCCACCGCGGTCCCGTCGACTTCAAACTCAGTCAGCCTCCCCAGCGCCTCCTGCAGGCTGCCCGCACTGACGTGAGCGAGCACGACGGCGCCGCCGCGAACCCCCTCAAGGAGCGCCCTGGCCTCAGCGGCGTCGCGGACTTCATCCACGACGAGTACCTGGGGACTCATCCGAAACGCGGTCCGCCAGAGTTCCCCCGCACTGGTTTCCCCGCTGTCACGCAGATCCAGTTGAATCAGCTGCTCCGCCCTGAACCCCGTTCTGTGGTCGACACACACGACCAGCCTTCCCGATTCCGCCCATTCGCGCGCCAGCGTGATCCGGTTTCGGTCGTCTTCAGGCGTTCCGGATCCAATCTGAAGGATCAGCCCCGGCCGCGACACGAAATCCTGCCTGATTCGCTTCGCCTGATCCGATGTATAGCCCAGGTCTTCCAGGGACGAATTCTCACAGTCGGTGAAGAGCCGGATATGGAAATGGGAGCCGAGGCCCGTCGGGACTTCAGTCAGGCGCATCTGGCACGCCGGTTCAATCCACGACCTGCTGAACATGCCTTCACGGATTCCCGATGAGCCATCCTCCTTCAGGTCTGTAAGTCCCGTCAGCCAGGCGACCAGCGGTTCACGCAGGCATGCTTCGAAGCGGGCTGCTTCCCGGCAGCGGCCGACGTTGTACAGCAGTCGCATGCCCTCGTGCAGAGGATCCAGGTGGACGTCGCGAGCGCCCGCGCGCAGCGCGTCCTGCAACACGCGTTCCCCGATTTCGGCCACCTGCTCGCCGGTTTCTTTCCCACCAACGTCCGCCATCGCCGCCCAGGATTGGTTCTCCAATCTTCCGGCGAAGAAAGACAGCCATTTCCCAACGACCTCCCTGAGCAGACGGCGGTCCTTTTCGAGCTCTCCGGCATACCGCCTGACTTCATCGGGCGGGAACCACAGGCGCCGGTCGATTTTCTCCCCCTTGAGGGTCTTGTCCAGGACGCGGCGATAGATCTCAGGACGGCTCAAGCCCAGCATTTCCACGGCTTCATCCAGGGAGATGTGCCCGCCTTCAGGACGGTCCATGCTCATTCCTCCCGTTTCAGATCGATCGCCGTCGCCGGAACCGTGACGGCCAGCCCTGCGGTTTCGAAGGCGGTCCGCATGCGGATGACCACCTCGCCAAAGACGTTCATGTTGTCCGCGTCGCTCCAGGCGACAACCATCATCTTCACGTCTTCCGCCGTGACTTCCGACATCCTGCAGGTCGGCGCCGGATCGTCGAGAACCTCCTCGTGCCGGGTCAGAACGTCGAGGGCGACGTCCGCAACCCAGTCGACGTCGACGTCATACGGCACATTGACGGGGATGCGGATGGCACGTTGCCGCAGTGAGGAGAAGTTGACGATCTTGTTGCGCCAGATCACCGAGTTCGGTACGACGAGGCGCACGTTGTCGAGGGTCACCAGACCGGTATAGGTCATCTTCACTTCAGTCACCCGCCCGATCTGCGGCGGCGGCCCGAATTCGATCAGGTCGCCCTGTTTGAACGGTTTGGCCGCCAGCATCATCAACCCTGAAAAGTAGTTGGCGATGGACCGGCGTGCGCCTAATCCAATGATGATTCCGCTGATACCGAACGTGGTGAGTACCGCGTCCAGCGGGAAGCCGGCCTGCTTCAGCCCCGAAACCCATCCCACAATCAGGACCAGGTAGCGTAGAACGGTACCGAAATAGTCCCACAGAATCGTGTCCCATTTCATTCGCCGTGCCGCGCGTGTGACCAGCCGTTTGACCAGGCGGCTGGCCAACCAGGCGAACGCAATGATGAAGAGCCCTTTCAGCAAATCCGGAAGGACGTTCAGGAACCACTCATGGATTTCGACCAGATAAGCCTCAGCCATTCGAGGCGCCCTCCGTTTCGCCCAGGGCGCGCTGCGCCATCAGCCTGCCGCCCAGGGTGGACGGAGAGATGATCTCGTCGACGCCGATGCCCTGCACTTTCGCGACGTTCTCTTCGTTTTCGATCCGGACGACAATGCGGAAATCGTTACGATCCCCTTCTTCACGAAGCGCGCATGCCGTTAACGCAACCAGCGTGTTGACGGCGTCAGAGTCCGTTGCGATAATCACGGCGGCGGCGCCGGGAAGATTGGCGCCATCCAGGACTTCGCGTTCCGTGGGATCCCCCCGGAGTACGTCGAAGCCCCTGTTCGACAGAACTGCGACCGCGTCCGCGCAATCTTCGATGATGACGAACGGGACGTTGCGCGACTGCAACTCGTGAACAATGCTCTCGGAGACCGCTGTGTGCCCGCACACCACCATGTGATTCACGGTCTTCTGGAATTTGCTCACAACGGCAAAAACTCCTTTCAGGCGGTTTTCGATCAGCGGCCCCACCAATACCGTCAGAGCCGTCAAGAACAGGCCGATGCCGATGCTCACCATAGAAACGGCGAACCACTTGGCGTTGGCGCTTGTGGGTAGGATGTCTCCGTAGCCAAGGGTCGTAAACGTGACGACCGTGAAATAAACAGCGTCCGTCCAGCTTTCGACCCCTTTGAATTCGGTGCGCAGCAGATAGACGCCGGCAATCCCGTAGGTCAGCGCGAAGACGATCGAAATCACGGCGATTACTTCCGCGTAGTTCCACCTGTAGCGTTTACTCGTACGAGTGTATTCCCCGCGAAAAATTCCAAGAAGCACAAGGCCCGACGCGGACAGGATCCAATATTTCAGGGACAGCCCCTGATAAAGCTGATAGGTAATATTCAACAGAAGCGCCGCGATCGCTCCGTTTCGCGCACGCCGGCGCCGCTCGGCCAGGCCCTTGCCCAGCAGGACGAACGCGATCCCCAGGGATACTTCTACGAAACCGCCAAATTGCGGCGCGGGCACCACCTTTAGGTAATCTCGCACCTCATCCAACTCGTCCGCGAGATACCGGTCAAGGTGAAAGACCTCACTCAAACCGGCCGCCACGGAGTAGAATCCGTTCGCCACCATCAGGACGGCGACCAGATAAGGCGCGTAGCGAAAAAACAGCTGTTTCATGGCCTTCCTGCGTCAGACGATTTGCGGCTCCTCGCTCGCCAGTTCCCCGGTCGCACCCGATTCGTACTCCTCGAACGGGTCGAAATCGTCGAGCGTGCGCGCTTCCACCTGGGTTCCGGCCGTCAACCCGATGTTGAAGAGCGCATCGCCCTCGTGTACGAGCGGAAGGTTCGTGCGGCCGATGACAACGCCGTCTGACGGCGCCTTGATTTCAATTTCGGTTTCGCCCAGCGGATCCGCGATGATCGCCAGAATCTGTCCGGCCTTCACTCGCACTCCGACCGATCTGATAATTCTGACGACGCCGCTGCCCGGGGCGCGCACCCACCGGGTGGACCGGACGATCAGGGGCTCGTGGGCGGGCGCCGCGCTCCTGAGCGGCGGCAGCATACCCAGTTCGCGCATCACCCGCATGATACCCTTGACGCCCGCACGAATCCCGGCTTCGTCGAATCGCAGGGCCTCGCCGGCTTCGTAGGCGATTACCGGAATACCGCGTTCATGCGCAGCCTCGCGGAGACTCCCGTCGCGAAATCCGGCGTTGATCATTAGCGGGACGCCGAAGGCCTGAGCGATTCGTTCCGCTTCGGCGTCTTCCAGGTTTGCGCGGACCTGGGGAAAGTTCGTCCGATGAACGGCGCCCGTGTGGAGGTCTATCCCGTGGGTGGAGCCCTCGACGATTTCTTCCAGAAACAGCTTTGCCAGCCGGGCGGCGAGGGAGCCCCGGGTCAGACCCGGAAAGGAACGATTGAGGTCGCGTCGGTCGGGCAGGTATCTGCTGAGGCTGAGAAAGCCCGGAACATTGACGATGGGTACGGCAACCAGCGCCCCGCGAAGTCGGTTCATGGCGCTCAGCTTCACGACGCGGCGGATGACTTCCACGCCGTTGATTTCGTCTCCATGCAGCGCCGCACCTACAAAAAGACGCGGCCCGTCACGGCGGCCATTGACAACGTGGACCGGCATCGTGAGGGGAACGTGGATTGACAGATCGGTAATCGGCAGGTCGATCTGAGTTCTGGTACCGGGCCTGATATCCTTGCCGCCTATGCGGATCACCCGAGATGAACGCGGCTTTCGTACCGACATTGACTATCCCCTTCCACGCGTCCTGGTCTTCCGGGGTTTGGCGTGACTTTCGATAAACGTAATGATCTGCCCGGCGATATCGAGCCCCGTGGCTTTTTCGATGCCTTCCAGACCGGGCGAGGAGTTGATTTCCATCAGTACCGGACCATGGTTCGCGCGAAGTAGATCGACGCCCGCGACGTTCAGGCCCATCACCCTCGCCGCCCGAACGGCGGTCGAACGTTCTTCCGGGGTGATCCGGATCTGCTCCGAGGTGCCGCCCCTGTGCAGATTGGAACGGAATTCGCCGGGCGCCCCATGCCGCATCATTGCCCCCACCACTCTGTTTCCAATGACGAATGCGCGGATGTCCGAACCGCCGGCCTCTTTGATGAACTCCTGCACGAGGATGTTGATCTTCGCGCCCCGGAAGGCTTCGAATACGCTTTTGGCGGACGACATTGTGTTACTGAGGATGACGCCGATACCCTGCGTGCCTTCCAGCAATTTGATGACGACCGGCGGACCGTTTACCATCTTGATCATCTCCTCGGCCTGTTTCGCCGAATTGGCGAATCCTGTAACCGGAAGTCCGATACCCTCTCTCGAGAGAAGCTGCAAACTACGAAGTTTGTCTCTGGAGCGGCCGATAGCGACCGACTCGTTCAGCGGCCAGACGCCCATCATTTCAAACTGGCGCAGCACGGCCAGGCCGTAAAAGGTAATGGACGCGCCGATACGCGGGATTACGGCGTCGTAACCTGCGAGCGATCTGCCGTTGTAGTTGACCTGGGGTCTGTGAGCCGTGATGTTCATGTTGCATTGTGTCGTATTGATGATGTCAATCGTATGCCCTTTGGCCTCAGCGGCTTCGACGAGGCGTTTGTGGCTGTAGAGATTCGGGTTTCGTGCGAGCATGGCTATCTTCATTCCCGTCCCCTTTCCTGTTTTTCACCTGCGCGTCTCCGTTGTTGGCGGGTCTTTTGCACCGCGGGTTTGTCGATTGTATACGAGACGTCGGGATCGACGATCAGCCTGCCCTGCATGGCTTCTCGACCGATTAGCATTCGGAATCCCATCTCGTCCCGGTTCGTCAGCGTGAGTTCGATCGGCCAAGAGTCTGCGCCCAACGTCAGATCCGTCGAGATTACGAATCGACGTTCCCTTGAACCCCCGGAGTTGGTCACCCAGCGACGGTCTGCTATCAGCGACTCACAACAGACAAAGCGTTTCTTGCTCCGTTGCGCCGGAAAAACACGAAACCTGACCCATTGGCGCCCGCGATCCGCGTATGTTTCGATGTCCCATGCATGAAGCACGGACGTTCTGGCGCCGGTATCCAGCTTTGCTTTAATGGAAGCAATCCCAAGCGAGGGAAGGGACGCCCACTCGCGCCACCCGCAGATCAGTTGACCGGCATCGGTCGGTTTTCGATTGCGGTTCAACCTCATTGAATACTCCTGAAATCGCGAAATATGGCTTTAATCCTTGGTATTTCAGAAGATAGAAACACGGTTCCAGGGGTCGGTAAAGCCTCTTGCGCTGACAATCAGACTGAAACTCATCAAAACCATTTCTTTTGCCACGAGTAGCCCAATCCGAAGTGTATCTCGGATTTGAATGCCAGCGCCTGGACGTTGCTGTCTCGATGGAGGAAGAGGTTGGCATCCAGCGTGGCGGCCAGATTGCCAACCAGCCGGACTTGAAGACTGTTGAAATTCTGCAGCGACAACGTACTCCTCTGGCTTGCTCCCCAGAAGAATTTGGTTTCCGACGCCAGGACGTTGCCCGGTCGCAGTTGCGCTCTGTATTTCGGCGCGACTTCCAGTCCCGCGACGTATCCCGCCTTTACGAGGTCCCTTTCGACGGCGAGACCGACGCGAACCCCGGCATCCGAACCGAGAGACCGGTATACGCCGCCTTTCATCCGGAGCGTTACGGGATGACTCTCGTCCTGTTGGGACGTCCAGACCGTGTTGACGTCGAATCCCAGGAACGGGGCCGGGCGGCGTCCCGCCAGCGTATAGAGCACTTCGACTTCCAGCCGATCGACGGCATCGCGACGGCGGTCCTGGGTGACCACCTGGCCGAATCCGGTGCGCAGTAAAGCGGCGAGCGCGCCTCGCCTGCTCTCGTAACTGTTGTGGCTTTCCAACTGCCCATTCCAGGCCATCGCGTCGTCTCCTCCAAGGAACGACACGCCGCGGTACTGGTTCGCGGAGGCGTCTACAGTAGTACGAGAAAGCGACCCGTTGAGGCTGGTCCTGTTCTTCCACACGCCTCGTCCAACCTGCCTTGCGCCATCCCAGCGGCCGACAGCGGAATGTGCGCGCAGGTGTTCTTCAAGCAACCGGCGCAGCGTAATCTCCCGGCCCGATATCGGTTCCGGAAACCCCTTGAAGCTCAGGTAGTCGTCGCCGCCGGAAGCCAGAAAGCCGGTCGTGGCCACCTGGTAACGCTCCTTCCGACTCAGCAACCTGCCGCCAACCCGGCCGGATTTGGGATCGAAGCCGGAGAATACCAGTTGCTCTCCCTGACGCGTGCGTCGTGCGCTGCTGGCGGCCATTGCCCGCAGCTGCCTCCCGGTTACCTCGACGCGAACCAGAATGTCGTCGTATCGCACCAGCTGGAAGAGGGTTCCCAGTTGGATATCGCCGTCAAGATTCAGCTCCCGGAGTGTCCCATGATTGATGATGCAGATTTCGGCGTCGAGGCGTGTGCGAATCAGATCGGCAACCCACTGCGGCGCGTCCACGATCGGACCGTTAACGCGGCCGACGTTCTCCCGTAGCGCTTGTTTCAGGATCTCGTGCTGCCGGTCGATGAGGAGCGACACGTGCCTGTCCTGCAATACAAGAGGGCTAACCGGCACCAGCGTGGGCCGGACGTCCACCAGTTCGACCCCTGACCAGTCTCGTCGTAACCGCAGGTCCACGCGCCCCAGTTTGACGCCCCTGCCTGGCGTGGTCACAAGGTATCCGCCTCCACCAAAGCGGACCACGTGCTGATAGGTACCCTTCGGGGTCACCCTGGCAAGGCTTCCGGCAATCCATAGATCGACTTCCGGAAAGTCAAGGGCGAGGTCCCCGGCCTCCCCGGCGTTCATGTGGACCAGAACGATCTGCAGGTCGGCCTGCCCCGCCGGTCCCTTCAGCAGATTCTGCAACGCCGCCCTCGGGTCGCCAATGCCAAGGGCGGGGTTATGCAATTTGTTAATCGATTTTGCCGTGCCGGGCGAGACGAGGCCGATGACGGCGACCTTTAGCCCGGCCCGTTCCTTCAGGACGTATGGCGCGGTGAGAGGCGGACGGTCCGACTTGACGCCCAGATTCGCACCCAGCAGATGGAACGTCGCCTCATGGCGTCGAGCGTATAGAGAGTCGATACCATAGTCGAACTCATGGTTTCCCACCACCATGGCATCGTACCCCATTCGGTTCATCAATTGGACGACCAACCGACCGGCGTCTACGGCGGCGATCGGTGAATCGCCCAGCGCGTCGCCGCCGTCCAGGACCAGTACCGAGTCGTGGCGGGCGCCTCGTTCCCGATCGATTACGTGGGCAAGTCGCGCGAAACCACCCCAATCAGATTGTCCGAGGTAGGGTTCCGGAAGCAGTCTTCCGAGCAGATCGTTGGTGTGGAGGATGGTCAGGCGATGTTCGGCGCCGGCGGCATTCGCGAGGTCACCGCAGGAGAGGACCAGGAGGAACGCGGCGAGGACGACAGGCCATGGGATATGGCTGATGACCGTTGTCCTGCGCGAACTGCACATCTGGGAGCTATGGGTCATCGCCGGCAAGACAGGCACGTGCGATCCGTGAGAGTATACGGGTGACTCAAACCGGGCGCCGTACCGTTGGGGTTGGAGATTACTCGATCGATACCTTCTCGGTTGCGTGGACAAACAGTACGTCATTAGCGCCGTCGTAGCGCCTGAGCAGCTGCTCGATTTCGTCTGATTCGGTGTTTTCCACGTTCATGCCGGCGATGACCAGATCGGCCTCGGAAGACCGGTGGGTGACTTCCGTCTCGAGGGTCTCGGGGTCCGCGCAGTCAACGGAAGTCACATTCTGTCTGGATATCGGCAACCTTCCGGCAGTCATCAGACTCGAAAGCCGGTTGGTCTCGCGCTCCGCATCGCCTGTGTTAAAGCACGCGAACAGTCTGATCTCGGCGCGTCGCCAATCGCGATGTCCGACAATGATGTAGGCCAATAGCAGCATCAGCGGCGCGTTCGCGAGATTCTCCCGGGTAACCCAGAGATGAATGGATGACCGGTAACCGAACCGGTAGTTCGTAGATCTGAGGGTGAGGACGTTAAAGTTCGATTCCGCTGCCAGACGCACGCCTTGAACGGTCTCGTTTATCTCTTCCGGTCGCTCCTTGTCGAATTCGAGCAATACGCAGTTGTTCGGCAAGCCGGAGATTCCCGGCATCTGCAGCGTCTGCGCAAGCGCCAGTTCGAACGTCGGACAGATCAATGAATCTACGAATACGCCCGCCCCGCTTATATCGGACCTTTCGATAAGTTTGTCGACGTGGGTCCGGGCGTCGCTCTCGGAGGAATACGAATAGTCTCCCTGATAGAACTGAATAAAGTGCCCGAATCCGTGCCGGTGGCTGATCCATCGCAACAGGTCGAAGTGCCCCAGACGGCGTTCCCCGAAGCGCGTTACGGCGACAATCGACGGCCGCCAGCCGCCGTCGGACTTGTCGACCTGGTTCTTCTGCAGCGTGATCTGAAGCCGGCGAGTCAGCTGGAACATCGTTCCCTGGAAGATGGCCGAGAGGTCGCGCTCACCCTTCCTGGTACGTCTCAGCCCGACGTAAATCACTGCGATCAGCAGGACCGCGATCAAGGTATACATCAAGCTCATCTGGATCATCATCATCGCGCACATTACGGCGCCCAGAAGCGAAAGGTACCATCGCGAATTGAACGTGGGCCGGTACGACGGATTCCCGGCGAAATACTCCAGAAACGATACCAGACAGAGCGCTCCGTAGGTGACCATGAAGAACATACTGAGAATCTGCGCGATGAAGTCGATGTCTCCCAGAACCACGAAGGCGACCGCGACGGCGCCTGAAACAAAGGTTGCGTAAACAGGTTCCTGCGCCTTGCCCCAACCTTTCGCAAGCAACCGGTTCACTTTCGGTATCGGCAGCACTCTGTCCCGGGCAAGCGCCTGGAGGGTTCTCGGCGCCACCATAATCGAGCCAAGGGCGGATGAAACTGCCGCGGCGCCCAACCCGATATGAATTACCGGACCCCACAAGGCAATCTGCGCCATGACGAATTGGTCCGCGGCAAGCGCTTCCGGCGTGGCGCTCTGGGCGAGCTTTATCGCTACCAGTGTGTATACGACCATGCCCGTGAGCGTCGCGGTGATTATACCCAGAGGAATGCTCCGCTGGGGATTCTTCAGGTCGCCGGAGAGACCCAGACCCGCGATCATGCCCGTGAATGCCGGAAAACACGTGGCAAAGACAACTCCGAACGCGTCCGCGCCTTCGATGCTGTCGGTCAGATGCAACGCGCCGGGTCGGATCGCGTCAGGGCCCTGACCGAAGAGGAAAGACAGAATAGACACCCCCAGTATTGCGCTGACGATCCACAACGCCTTGACGCCCAAGGCGGCGCCCCTCGTGAGCATCACTGCGATGAGAATAAACGTAGACGGCACACTTATCCAGCGCGGCTCGGGTTCGACCCGGTAAAATTCAGCAACCCACTTGAAAACCGGCTGAAACGCTTCCGCGAACGCGGCGAGGTAGAAGGCCACGGATATCGCCTGTGAGAGGTAAAGCGCTATGCCAATCGTTCCGCCGATGCTGGTTCCGAATGAGCGGCTGATGATGTAATAGGCGCCGCCTCCGGCAACGCGGCGGTTGGTCGCAATCTCAGATACCGCCAAGACCGTTGGAATGGTCACCAGATGGCCCAGGACGATAATCATGAGGCTGCCCCAGAGTCCGACGTGCGCAACCGCGTATCCGAACCGGAGGAAGAGAATCGCACCGAGTATGGTACTGATCGATGCGAGAAAGACAGGCGCCGTACCAAATCCGTGGCCCGGTTGGGCGGATGCGGACGTTCGGACAGAAGTTGCCTGATCCTGTTTCACGGCCGGAAGTCTCCCGATACGATTGGAAATTGGAATTCAGAGTGAAAAGCGGCATAAATCCAGAACTTACTGTAAGTTAACCTATCTGTCAAACGAAAATATCCAGATTTTCGCGAATCCGTTGAGGAATTGGCATCGAGAGCCCGTTCAGTGGATGACGCGGTGAAATACGTCGTGTTCACCCGACCCGAAGACAGCTAAGATGGAGCAGTTGCTCACGTTGCAATCGCTTGAGGTTGTGAAGCCGGAAGCTACGTTTCGTAGTCGGCGTGATGGCCGGGCACGGCGGATATACTGGTAAGCGTTCCCGGACTCGATGACGGTGTGGAACGAAGCGAGGGTAGACGGCAATGCCGCGCGTGAGTTGGTAACGCCTGTTGTCCACCCTGCGAGATCGTCGTGGAGATCGCGCGACCGCAGATTGGATTGGTTCTTTCAGCCCAATGCCAATAATGCAGGTTTATTGTGTGCGAAGAGTAAGTCAAAATGACAGGCGTCTCAATTCCGTGGAACGGATTTCAATGAAGTAACGTAAATTCAACACGTTAATGTTGCGGTTGCGACGGTACGCTCTCTTTGACGGCGTTCCGATTCGAATCGTAGGGAAACACCCGATTCAGCTTTCGGGGATGTCGCCGCAGCAGCGGAGTTCGATTCTTCCAGTTAAGAGGATGGCGACGTAATGCGCCTTGCAGATTCCCGGATCAAGCGGTGTGAAATACTGTCCGGAGTGCTATCAATACTTTCGAAACGGCTCCGAAATCACGGTTGGTGGCAGTACTACAATCTCTGGGAAGCGTTCATACAGGCTTCAGGCACCGTGACTCTTGACCTGACCTCGGATGGGACGTACAGCGGCGAAAACTTGACGTCATTCTCGAGCGGCATCCGCGGACCCGATACCTGCCCGGTGTACTCAGTTGTTCCCACGCCCGATGCGCAAGCAGTCGACCGCTGTCTGCGTCATTCAGTCTATTGACACTGGATCTTTATCCGGGTATATTTCAACAGGTCAAGGCAGTCGTGTAAACCCATCCTTGCGGTCTTCAAGGTACTCTTCCTGCCTTTTTTCAACTCAAATTCGAAATTAACGGAAAAAGTCTACGAGTGGATCGAAAGTCCATCTGGAGTGTCGGCAACTTCGACGCTTTCTTCAGTCCGGCGATAATCCTGTTTGCAGTTGGTATGTTCCTGCGATTTTACGGACCGTATGAATGGTCAGGGTCCTTCGCTCTTGTCGGCGATTTCACATCTGTCATTGCTTTCGCAATCACTACGGCTTTTTTCTTTGTAGAAGGAGGTGGCCTCGTGATGGGATTTGCTTATGAGGCATTTGCCAGGCGCAGGTTTGAAAAAGGGCGCAAGGAAGGGATAAGGGAAAGGGACGAAAAATACGCCGCCTGGATCGCGGAAGAGAGGAAGAAGGGATCGCAGGGGTTTAAGGAAGATCCACCCTTTCTCAAGAATGGAAATGAGAACTGAAGTCACACCCCATCGCGAACCTGGAGGCCGGGGCAATCACAGCCCCGGCTTCTTTGTGCTGCAATAGCGGTCAAAAACACCCTTGCCCCACTGTCTTACTCTCTCTTTTTCGAGATTTTCAATCAGTATGCCGTAGCACTGCTGTCCAATGTAGTTCGAAAAAGACGATCTTGGATGCGTAAGTAACTGGTTTTCTTGAAGGTCGTATCGAAGTGCCAGTGCAGGTGTCCCTCATTTGGCCACGGCTGTCCAAGACAGAAACCGATTTGGGACCGGTTCGGTTGGCGTTCCCGGGAGCGAGGGCAGGATGCCCTCGCTCCGGTTGCAGGTGGATCATGTCGTGATAGTGATTGGAAAGACGATTTTGGACAGGTGTGATGCCGTAGACATTTCAAATTGACTGAAGTTGTCGATCAATAGCACCGCAACGGAGGAACCAGCACGTATAGAACACGGCATCAAGAATGGCGATTTCGCAGGCGAAACTGATGATTCATGGAAAATAGAATCCCGTGTTCCACAAGGGGCCACGGGATCGACATTTCGGCGATTGTCATTCGACTGTTATTTTGTGAGCTTGAGACGCTTCAGGTCCGCTTCCGACCACCCAACGCTTTCGAGTATGCCCCTCAGGATCTTCGGACCAAACGTCTTCCCAGGATGATAGTGAATGACGATTCGGGCCCCATCCTTATAAAATGGCCTGGTGCCGCTTCTCCTTTTTTCCTCTGTCCATCCATCCGCCTTAAGCAGTCCGTTGATAAAGTCGCTCTGCAGGCGAGGTCGAGCCAATGTGGTCGAAGACAAGGCGCGCGACCGAGTCCCATCCTTCGATTCGGCGAGGGAGCGCAACGCAGTATTTCGACCGCAGGGGCCGGCCGTAGCCCGGATGGGCTTTTTCAACGGGCTGTTAGCGCACGCATGAGCTTCTCGACCGAAATGCCCCTTATCTGACTCCAGGCATGTCTGCTAAAGCGGGCCATGTCAACCCGGTCCATTCGTTGGGCTTGGAACTGGAGGGCTCCCCGATACTTGTGAAACCCATATCCAGGTCTTCAACCTTCTCGATAATCAAATCCGGGCCGACGGGCAATGCCTCCCCGTGTTCTTTCAATGAATCCAGATAGGCCCTGATTCCATCCTTTGTCCGCCGAAGCGCTGCCTGCCTCGTTGGGCCGTCAATGTGAAGTCCAGGCAGTGCCGGAGCACGGACGTAGTATTGATCTTCGTCCGGTTCTACGATAACCCGAACGCGAATCTTGTATCGCGCCTGCATTCTTCATCTTCCTTTGCCAGTGAGTCTACTCTTTTCCCCGGGGAGCGTCTGGTTCTGCATTTCGCGCCGGGTCGGCACGCAATGTCGGATCAACCTGGCGCGCCGGTGCGAGCGAATAACGACGAAAACTCAGGTAGAATCCGCTACGGGAAACCGGAATTGGAACTCCGCGGGAAGACTGAATGCGCTTGTTATATATACAACAGAATGTCGAATTGTCAATGCACTATTGGCGCACAAGACCCATAAATTGCCCCATCAGTCACGCGGTCGGTCGAGATTTTATTATGAGCGAGAATTCACTATGTAAAAAGCCCTTGGCCTACTTCGGGACTTCGGGGGATTTGCGGCGGATGGATTTCAGCTCAATGCCGCATGTAGGCAGCAGGAAAAATGAACGCGTTTTACGTAGATATCACTCTGTAAGACCCTGAGCACGAGCGGGGAAAAAGATGCCTATTTTCGATGCAAACGTCGCTCATAGAATTCCATTCCGCGAATAACCGCTCTGGCGATGGGTTGGAGTGAGTCAAGTTTGTCCAGCGAAACCCATCGTACCTCGGCAATTTCTAAATTGCCTCTCGCGTGATCTGACGTTATTCGACATAGGAATATAGTTACCGTGTCACGCTTGCCCTCGGCGTCAGTTTGGTACTCCCCCAATTGTTCCGTGCTGTCTGGCGTAACCGACAACTCTTCCCAGATCTCCCGCTCGATTGCGCGTTCGGGCGATTCTCGTTTCGGTTGGTAGCCGCCGCCGGGAAGATTCCATAGCGTCGTGTTCCCATATGTGTTTCGGATCAACAGGATCTGCCGCTCATCATACGGATGTGGGACAATTCCTTTTACACCGAAAGTCTTCGGGCGTAACACCTTCCAATAGATACTCGCCAGGTGAAACAGGAAACTTCGAAAGCGAGAGCCCTGCATTGCGGTCGACTCCGATTCTGGAGAAGCGCCAGAGTTCAGAGGCGCAGTTATGCCCAATGGTTTGGGATTTCGACAAGACTTGGCGAGTATTCGACGGAGATTGGATGTTGGTCTGGTTGGGCAAATGCTACAGCCTGGAAGAATCGCCCGGTCTGAGCATTGTAGATTTCGCCGCTCAGCGGTATATTCTCGGCATCTCCAAGAAAAATGTTAACACATGAGCAGGCAGCGAAACAAGGGTAAATCCTGATGCTCCCCGAACCCTCCCTCTTCGTCTCCGATCTGGATGGCACGCTTCTTGATAGCGAAACGACTCTATCTCGATACAGCAAGGATACCCTCAACGGGCTGATGGATCAGGGTCTGCTTTTCACCGTGGCAAGCGCACGCAGTGTCGCCTCCATGCGCCACGTGCTGGCTGGCCTGCGCCTTTGTCTGCCGGTCGTTGAAGTCAGCGGCGCCTTCGTCTCCGATCTGGATGGCGGACGGCGCTACGTGGTCCACGAACTGCACCGCGATATTCTGCCCGGATTGTGGCAACTGATTGCTCGTTCCGGCCACGTGCCCTTCATCTCCACATTTGACGGCAATGCCGACCGCTGTTACTACCGCGATATCACCAATGAAGGCATGGCATGGTACGTGAGAGACAGGAAGCTCAACCAGGACCCGCGAATGCACTATCTGCCCGACCTGGAGCACGGCCTGGAAGAGCAGGTGGTCTGTCTGAGGGTCATCGGAACGGGACCGGAAATGGAGAAACTTGCTGATGAGATGAGCCAGCCTTTCGCTGGGCGGATCCGGACCCAATGCTTCGAGAATCTGTCCTCTCCAGGCTGGCACTGGCTGACCGTTCAGGATGCCGACGCCACGAAAGAAGCCGGCATACGATACGTTCAGCGCTTGAAGGGCCTGGAAGACCGTCGTCTTGTCGTCTTTGGCGACGAAAATAACGACCTGGGGATGTTCAAGTTGGCGGACGAGGCCCTCGCGGTGGCGAATGCCGTTCCAGCCCTCAAGGAACGGGCCACGGGCATCATCGCCAGCAATGATGCAGACGGCGTTGCGAAGTTCATCAGTCGACGTTGGGACTGAACGCAGGAATAGGGTTATTGTATCGACGGTAAATTCAAACGCCCCCGTCGGGGACGTTTTCATTTGCCGAAAGAACGGTTAAGCGTTATTTTTATTATGACTTATTCAGCGCAACGTCGACCATTGCCGCGATGGGAGAGCGTCTGAGGTGGGGTTCCAGGAAGCGTTACTTCTGGGAATCGTGCAGGGTCTGTCCGAGTTCCTTCCGGTGAGCAGTTCCGGGCATCTCGTGCTGGGGCAGGCGTTGCTCGGCGTGCGGCCGGGAAACCTGGAGTTCGAGGTCACTGTCCACTTCGGCACGTTGCTCGCCGTACTCACGGTACTTGGGGGCCGGATCCGGGAACTGGCAGCCGGCTGTGTCCGCCGGGACCCTGCGTGCTGGCGAATGATACTGTTGTTGCTGGTCGGCACGGTACCGGCCGGCGCCGTCGGCCTTTTTTTCGAGGACCATCTGTCATTGGCGTTCCGAAGTCCCGCCGCCGCGGCCGTTTGCCTTGTGGCAACGGGCGCCGCGCTCTGGAGCACCCGTTACGTCACGCGCGGACGGGAAGAAATCGGGGTTGGCGATGCGTTGCTCATCGGGTTTGCGCAGGCGTTTGCGATACTGCCCGGGATTTCACGCTCGGGCCTGACAATCTCGGCCGGATTATGGCGAGGCATCGACGGCAGGGAAGCGGCGTCGTTTTCCTTTTTACTTTCGATCCCGGTGATCTTGGGCGCCACCGTATTGAAGGCGGGCGGCCTTATCGCCGACCCGCCTGACTGGAACGTCGTCGGACCCCTGCTGATCGGTCTGGTTGCCGCAATTGTCTCCGGCGTTATTGCGATCCGGTGGCTGTTCGCCCTGTTGCAGGGCGGCCGGTTGGACCGGTTCTCGTACTATTGCTGGGCGATCGGATTCACGGCGTTGACGATCTTCTGGCTGCATTCGTGAAGGGGCTCTGTATGCGAATGGCGATATGTCTTGTTGTCCTGGTCGTAATGGCGGGGTGCGGGAGGAATCCGAAAGGTTTGCAGGCCGAAGAACTGTCGAATATGCTGTCGATAACGAACCTGTCCGCGCACCCGGTGTTCAATCAGGTCGAACCGCCCCAGATCGTCGCGGTGCGGATCGACGCGGACGTGGTGCACGTTGGGGACGTGCCCATCGAAGAGCCGTTTGTGCTGACGTGGCGGCTGGTGGACGATCAGAACGACACTGTGGGGCAGACGTCAAGGCGGCTGGAAGGAAACATGGCGCCCCGCGACGTCCGTCGCGTGACGTTGACCGTGGAATTCGAAGCAAGGGAAAGCGTCGCAGGACTGAGGAACGTGGCCACGTTCGATCCCGTATCCGGATAGGCCAGAAATGCCTTGATTGCCTTTACCGGATGTGGTATTTTCCGATCCGTCCTTCCATACAGGGACCCCGAGTCCGGCGCCGTTGCCGGGTTTTTTTCGCCTGGAAGAGAACGAATGGAACTCTACGTCATCCGGCATGGGCAGTCGGCAAACAACGCGTTGCAGGAAGGCGGCAGGCGGGTTTGCGATCCACCGCTGACGGACATCGGCGAAATCCAGGCCGAACGGCTTGCCCGCTACCTGGTCGCGAATGGGAGAGGGGCTGACGGGACCCATCCCGCGGGCAAGCAGCAGAATTGCGCGGGTTTTGGTTTCGACCGGCTGTTCTCGAGCCCGATGCTGCGCGCGATTCAGACAGCGTCGCCGGTAGGACGGGCGCTGGGAATCCGCCCTGAAATCTGGATCGACATTCACGAAGAGGGCGGCATCTGGCTGGATGAGGGTGACGGCAGGGGAGAGGTGGGGTATCCGGGTCTCACGCGGAGCGAGATCGCGGGGCGCTTCCCGGATTTCGCGGTGCCCGAAGCGATCACGGAGCAGGGCTGGTGGAACCGGCCGCCGGAAGTCAGATCGGAATGGCGCGCGCGGGCGAGGAGGGTGGCATCGGTACTGCACGAACGATTCGCGGGCACAGGGGAGCGGATCGCGCTGGTGTGCCACGGGGGATTCGCCAACGACCTGCTCCACGCCGTGTTCGCGGGTATGCCGGACGGCGTCTATTTCGAAAGTCCCAATACCGCCGTCAGCCGTCTGGATTTCAACGGTAAAGGATGGGTGCAGATCCGGTACCTGTGCCGCGTCACACACCTTCCGCCGGAACTGATTACGGGAAGCGTCTGACCGGGGCGCGCGAATCGGACTCGCATCGTTTACCATCCGTTTAACCTCAATTCCGCAAGAGCCGCAACGCGGCGCCGCGACGAGACCTTTCGAAACGGGCCGAAATGGTCGTTATGAAGGACATTATTTTCGTTCACGTACTTTGTCCTGGTGTATCCTGGTAATCAGCAGTTTAATCGCCTTTGTCAACTTACATATATTCGATTTAACGTCCACGAAGACATACGAATCAAGGTTAACATTCGCATCGAGGTGTCCCATTATGTCAAGACCCGAAGTGATTCTTTCCGGATTTGCGGATGAGGGTCCGGTAAGCAAACGGGCCGAAGAGCAGTTGACGATGATGTCCGCGCTCGGACTTTCCTATTACACGATCCGGTTCATCGATCTCGGCAACGGCGTGAAAAACGTCATGGAACTGACGGACGAGGAGGTTCAACGGCTCCAGGACCTGCACGGCGCGTTTCAGATCAACGTGTCGAGCGTGGGATCTCCCCTCGGCAAGGTCAAGCTCGTGGACAAGGACGACGGCACACAGAACCGGTACGTCCCATTTGAATCCTATCTGAAGAACGACGTTCAGCGGGCCATCGATCTGGCGCACGCCTTCAACACCAAACTGCTCCGCGGGTTCAGCTATTACCATCCACACGGGCAGGATCCATGGCCGTACCTGGACCAGGCCGCCGATCAACTCGGACAGATTGTCGAAACGTGCGCATCGGCGGGGGTGGTCTACGGCATGGAGGTTGAGGCCGATCTGATCGGCGGGGACGGGGACACATTGATCGCATTGAACGAAAAAATCAACAGTCCCTATGTGTGCATCATTCCGGACGTGGGCAACATGGAGTCCGGCGGTCACAGCCCGGACAGCGCGTACGAGCACTACGTCAAGATGAAGCCCGGCGTGGGATGGATACACATCAAGGGCTTCAACAATCCGTCGAATCAGGCCATGCTGGATGCGGCCGGGGAGCGGGGGTTGACGCGGTTCATCCCCGTGGACCGGGGCGATTCCGGACACGAGCAGGTGCTGCGGGACTTCCGGACGCTGGTGCCCGAAATTCAGGAGCGGCTGTCACCGCTGGGTGTGCCGGGCGTATTCGTGGACCTGGAGCCCCACGTGAAGGGCGGCGGCCAGTTTGGCGGCGTAAGCGGGGTGGACGGGTTCGGCGTGGCCTTTCGAAGTCTCTGCCGCCTTCTGGATTACCTGGAGTACGACTATCGTCTGACGGGCTACGAAGATATCTCCAATCCCGCGTCGTAAGCCGTCGCGGGCACAAAACGCCAGGGGTGCGCGCCTCGCCCCCTGGCCTTTTTGCTTTTCGGTCCGAGGTCTCAGTGGCAGTATCCTCACTTCCGCCGGAATCCAACAGGGTCACCTTCGCCCGGAGTCTGGGTTGCTTCGACGCATCGATGATCGGCATCGGCGCGATGATCGGCGCGGGGATCTTCGTGCTGACCGGAATTGCAGCGGGAGAGGCAGGGCCGGCGTCGATTCTGGCATTTGCGCTCAACGGCCTGGTCACCCTGATGACGGCGTTCTGTTATGCCGAACTCGCGTCGGCCATTCCCGAGGCCGGCGGCGGATATTCGTTCGTAAAGAAGGCTTTTCCCGGGCCGGTGGGGTTCCTGTCGGGATGGATGCTCTGGTTCGCCTATACAGTGGCGTGCAGTCTCTACGCGCTGGGATTTGCCGGATACTTCTGGGAGTTCTTCCACAAATACCTGCCCGAAGTCAGTCATACCATTCAGGCGACCGCCGGCGTTCAGCCGTCGGTTGCGCTGGTGACGGTGATCGTCAGCTGCGTCTTCGTCTGGCTGAACGTGCGCGGCACTGAGGTCACGGGCAAGGCGGAGAACGTGATCACCATCTCCAAGATTCTCGTGCTCCTGGTTTTCGTCTGGTTCGGTCTGGCGCATATCTTCGCCACGCCCGCACAGGCGGCGAAGAGCTTCTCCCCGTTCTTCCCGAAGGGACTGGGGGGTGTACTGGTGGCCATGGGGCTGACGTTTATCGCTTTTGAAGGGTACGATCTGATTGCGACCGTGGCCGAGGAAATCAAACAGCCCGAGATCAATATTCCGAAGGCCACGTTCATTTCCCTGGGCGTGACCGTGGTCGTCTATCTGCTCATCGTCTTTGTGTCGCTGGGCGCCGTCCAGCCGGAGGACACCACGTCGTGGGAATTTCTGGGTCGATATCAGGAAACCGCGATTGTGAAGGCGGCAGACAGTTTCATGCCGGCGTTCGGCGTGGCAACCATCGTCTTCGGCGGACTTCTGTCCACCATGTCCGCGCTGAACGCGACCGTACTGGCATCCAGCCGCGTGGCCTTCTCCATGGGCAGGGACCGGTGGCTGCCGGCGGGAATGGCCTCGATTCACTCGGACAGACGGACCCCGCATATTGCGATTCTGGTCACCGGTGCCATCCTGACGGGCATCGCGCTGCTCCTGCCCATCCACGTCGTCGGGTCCGCGGCCAGCCTGATGTTCCTGCTTACATTTACGCTCGTGAACCTGTCGCTGCTCGTCCTGCGGCGCCGGGCGCCGGAAATCGAGCGCCGGTACAGGGTGCCGCTGTTTCCGTGGCTTCCGCTGCTTGGCGCGGCTTCGAACATGCTCCTGGCGATCTACCAGTTTCGTTTCGATCCCATGGCCTGGTACGTCGCCCTGGCGTGGATCCTGGCCGGGTTCTTCGCGTATACCATCCATTTCCGGAAGGAATCGGGCCAGGCCGAACCCCACGTGCTGGACGCCCTTCCTCTCGAGACCGCCCGCGCGCCGTACCGGGTCCTGGTGCCCGTGGCCAATCCGGGTACGATCGAGTCGCTTCTGGATATCTCCATACCCATCGTAAAGGCGAGGAAAGGCGACCTGATCGTGAATACCACCGTGGAGGTCCCGATTCAGCTGCCCATCCAGGAGGGCATGAAGTATATCAACCACCGGATGCCCCTCCTGCGTACGGCCCAGGCCCACGCGCAGAAGCAGAATCTGCGCATGGTATCGGACATCCGCGTAGCCCACCGCGTGGACGAAGGCATTCTCTCGGCGGTCTCGGATGAGCACGCGGACCTCCTGGTGATCGGATGGAAGGGATTTACCACCACGCGCGAACGGATATTCGGAGAGGTGCTCGACAGGGTGGTGAACCGGGCCACCGCCGACGTGGCGGTGGTCAAGCTGCAGGACGAGGCCAGATTCGATCGCATCCTGCTTCCCACGGCCGGGGGACCCCATACCCGGTTCGCCGTTGCGTTGCTCGAACCGATCGTCGCGGCTTACGGTTCCCGCGTGACGGCCTGTTACGTGATCCCCGAAGACGCGGACGCGGAGCGGGAAGAGGAGGCGATGGGGTGGATGCGGCAGACGCTGCGAAACGCGGACCTGGGCGAGGTGGAATGCCGTGCGATCCGTTCCCGGTCCGTGCCGGCGGGCATCGTCAGGGCAGGCGCGGATTTCGATCTGATCGTGATGGGCGCTGCCGATACCGGTCTGTTCCAGCAGCTTCTGTTCGGCGAGGTGCCGGACCGGGTGGGACGCTTCGCCAAGACGTCGGTGATGCTGGTCAAACAGCGAGAAGGCCGCGGCAAGGCGTGGCTGCGGCGATTGATGAGTTGACGTCATACGAATCCTGAGATTACCGGCTTTGTGAAGTCGCAGATTCCGAGGAGGGATTATGTTGAACGGTGGTGCGGTCACCCTGGACATTACGCCGCCGCTGGGAACCCGGATTCCCGGGCTGTTTCACGAGCGCCGGGCGGAGGGCGTCCACGATCCGCTGAACGTACGAAGCTTCGTTCTGGAGCGCGACGGTGCGGGAATCGCGATTGCCGTCTGCGATCTCATTGGCGTTGCCCGCGCATACCTCGACCGTGCAAAAGCCCGTATCGCCGAATCCACCGGTCTGGCGCCCGAACGCGTGCTGATCTGCTGTACCCATACCCACTCCGGTGCCCAGACGGGAGATGACGCATATACGGCGTTCCTGGTCGAACGGATTGCGGATTCCGTGCGCATGGCCTGGGACGGACGCGACGCGGTGGCCGCGGGCTGGGGGCGCGCGGAAGAAGCCCGGCCGGTATTCAACCGGCGGTTCCATATGGCCGACGGCACGGTGCGGACCAATCCCGGTACCGGCAATCCCGACGTGGTGAGGGCCGCCGGACCCGTTGATCCGGACGTGGGCGTACTCTGCATACAGAAGCCGGACGGCGCGCCCGTGGGTCTGTTGTGCAACTACGCGCTGCACTACGTGGGCGGAGGTGACCACGAGCGGGAGATCTCCGCGGACTATTTCGGGCATTTTTCCGGTCTTATTCAGCGAATGCGAGGCGACCGGTTTACGGCGGCGCTTTCGAACGGCGCTTCCGGCGACATCAACAACCACGACGTGATTGGGGGAAGCCGTAGCGCGAATGACAGGCACCAGCATTCTGAGCGCGTCGCCGCTCTGGTGGCGGCTCAGGCGCTCTGGGCATGGAACGGGATGGAATTTGACAACGACCTGCTTCCGGGCGGCGAAATCGTCGAAGTCACGCTGCAGCGAAAGGCCCGCCCTTCGCCGGCCGACGTCGCTCAGGCACGGGAAATCAATGAACAGGGACGCGGGACGATGGCGGATCGGGCGTTCGCCCGTCGCATTCTGCGCCGGATGGCGGACGTGCCCGAGGAGACGCGCACATGGGTGCAGGCGCTTCGGATTGGAGACCTGGCCCTGGTGGGGGTACCTGGAGAACTGCTGGTCAGGCTCGGGCTGGAAATCAAGCGTCGGTCTCCGTTCGGGCAGACGATGGTACTGGAACTGGCGAACGACAGTGTGGGATATCTGCCGGACGAACAGGCCTATAAGGAAGGTGGCTACGAACCCGAAGCGGCCCTGTACAGGCCGGGATCCGGCGAACGGATTGTGGAGGCGGCCGTTGACTTGCTGGACCGGCTGTATCGGGCGTAGACCGGTGTGGCCGGCGTCCCCGGGAGCGAGGGCAGGATGCCTCGACGGCTGATTCGAGAGGCTCTGGCGCCGTTAATTTCGATACGATATCGGATACAGAGGAAACCGTAATTCCCTGATTCGGGTATTGATGGGTTCCAGGAAGTTCGAGGGCAGGATGCCCTCGCTCCGGTTTCGGATTGAGGATAATCCCGACCACGGATTTTTCGTAGTTTGGTTTTTCGTATTTTCGTATTCTGGTAGTCTCGTCTTTTCGCCTTTCGTCTGTTCGTAGTCTCGCAGTCTCGTCTATCTGCATTCGCGTCTCTTCGTTTATTCGCGTTTATTCGCGTTATTCGTGGTTTCGCTTTTAGTCGGTTCGTTTTTCGCCTTTCGTATTTTTGCATTCTCGTAGTCTCGCAGTTTCGTAGTCTCGTCTTTTCATAGTTTCGTCTTTTCGTATTCTCGTTTGTTCGTAGTCTCGTATTCTCGTAGTCTCGTCTTTTCGCCTTTCGTCTTTTCGCCTTTCGTCTTTTCGTCTTTTCGTATTCTCGTATTCTCGTATTCTCGTCTTTTCGTAGTGTCTGATTTTATTTACCAGTTCGCTTCCAGGGAGGAGAAATGTCGGAAAAGATTCGTATCGGAATTATCGGGGCCGGCGGCATTTTCCGGAGCCGTCACTTTCCGGGGCTGGCGAAGATCGGAGACGCGGAGGTGGTTGCCATCTGCAACCGGAGCGAAGAGAGCGCCGGCGCCATCGCGCGCGAATTCGGCCTGTCGCCGAGACTGATGTCGGATCCGCACGCGTTGATTTCGAGCGAGGACGTGGACGCCGTGATGATCGGCACCTGGCCGTACCGCCACTGCGAGTACGTGCTGGCCTCCCTGGACGCCGGAAAGCACGTCTTCGTGCAGGCTCGGATGGCGATGAACCTGCGCGAAGCAAGGGCCATGTACGCCAGGGCGCGGGAGACGGGGCTCGTCACGCAGATCTGCCCGTCGCCGATGGCGATGAAGGGCGACTGGTTCATCCAGCGGCTGATCCGGGAGGGATATCTGGGAGACATCTACCACGTCTATACCCGGTCGTTCAGCGGCGACAACTGCGATCCGGATCAACCGCTGCACTGGCGGCAGATCGACCGGTATTCCGGTTTGAACGCGCTGAACATGGGCATCCTGGTGGAGATCGTGCAGCGCTGGGCCGGCCAGATGAAGTCGATATCGGCGCACGCGGAGACGTTCATCAGGACGCGTCCGCTGGACGACGGGAATGGGACGGGACCGGTGGAACGCCCCGACGCGGTTCACATCGTGGGGCAGATGGAGAACGGCGCGCAGGCCGCGTTTCTGTTTTCCTCCGTGGCGCGGTTCGGCACAGACCCGCAGGTGGAGCTCTACGGCAGCCAGGGGACCCTGATCTACAAGCTGGAGAGCGATACCATACTGGGTGCGCAGGCCGGCGATAGCGGACTGTCCGAATTCGCCATTCCGGACGACGAAGCGCGTGAATGGACCGTGGAACAGGATTTCGTGAGCGCGATCCGGGGGGGCCCTCCCGGAGATACGACCTTTGAGGCTGGCCTGAAGTACATGGCGTTTACCGAGGCGGTCTTCCGATCGGTGGAACGGGGCGGCGTGGTGCACCTGCCCCTGGTGGACTGAACGCATCATCAGAAAGGACCGTTTTCGTGGCGGCTGAATACCGAATTGCAGTTGTGGGTACCGGGTATATCGGCCTGGAGCATATCCGGGCGATTGCGGCCCATCCGGGGGCGAGGCTGCGCGCCATCTGCGGGTCGGCGCGCAGTGAGGGTCGACTTGAGGAGATGAAGGGCGAATACGGCGCCGAGCGGGCGACCACGGACTACGAAGAGATTGTCGCGGACGAGGCGGTCGACGTGGTCTATCTCTGCACGCCCAACCGGCTGCACGCCGCCGAGGCCGTTACCGCGCTCGAGGCCGGCAAGCACGTGTTCTGCGAAAAGCCTATGGCGACCACGTTGCAGGACTGCCGCCGCATGGTTGCCGCGGTGGAAGGTTCGGGTCGGCAGCTGATGGTGGGGCACGGCGCGCGTTTCAGGCAGTTGCACCGGGCCGTGAAGGACCTGTTCGATTCGGGCAAACTCGGCGAGGCATGTTTCTGCGAGTCGGACTACGTCCATTCGCTGGAGCCGTTCCTGGCGGGCCCGGGTCACCAGTGGTGGCGGCACCGGGACGAGGGTCAGTTCGCGGTGATCGGCGGGGCGTGTCACCCGCTGGACCTGATGCGCTGGATCGTGGGAGAAATGGAGGAGGTGTCGGCATACGGCGTTACGAAGGTCCTGCACGACGTGGACTGGCACGATACGGTGATCGCTTCGCTGAAATTCAGGAACGGCGCGGTGGGAAAGTGCCTGGTGTCCGTTGGGGCGCCGCGGCCCTATTCGATGACGTTCAATCTCTATGGCACCGAGGGGACGGTAGAGGAGAACCGGCTCTACTTGAGGGAGTTCGGAGAGATAGAGGAATTCGCGGAGATCCCGTTTCCCGTGCTGGGAGAGGTGCACGCCTGCGCCGAGGAATTGTCGCATTTCCTGCACTGCCTGGATACGGGCGAGACGCCGATGATCGACGTGAAGGACGGCGCCCGGACGATGGCGGCGTGTCTCGCGGTCGCGGAATCGATCGAAACGGGCAGACCAGCGAAGGTCGTGACGGAGTTCTGAAGGGGGTATCGGCGTGTCGTTGAAGGTTCTGCAGCATGGGTGAGGTGCGGCTCGTGGCGTTCGATCTGGACGGTACGCTGCTCGACGACAGGGGCCGGATGTCAGTCGCGTCCGTCGAGGCGCTCCGGAGGCTGAAGAGAGCCGGAATCGGGATGGCGTCGATCAGCGGCCGGAACGTGGGGAAGAGCCTGGCGCCGTTTCCCCCGGATATCCGGCCGGTCCTGAGTGTCGGAAGCTACAATGGCGCGATGGTGCTGGGAGCCGGCGCGGATAACGAGCGGCCGTTGCTGCGCGAACAGCGATTGCCGGCGGATGGCTTTCTCGATCTTGTTGATTTTGTCGGCAATAGTGGGGTGAACTTCATCTATTGCCGGTGCGAGACTGATCGGACCGGCCTCAGCGAGGCTTATCTAACGGACGAAGAGACCGGATGGATCCGAAATCTCGTGCGGATGACGGGCGTAGATATCGTGCTGGAGCCTGATCTGTTGGCCAGGGCGCGAGATCTGGTTCCCCCGCCGAAGATGATTCTGCTGCCCGGTCCCGACCGACGGGAGGATGTGTTCGAAAAAATGCGTGCGGCGTTCGGGCGGCAGTTCTACATTGCCCGTACGGGTGACGACCGGATCGAGATCATGCATCCGGAGGTGAACAAGGCGGTTGCATTGCGGGAGATCTGCGACGCGCGCGGTGTTTCACTTTCTCAGGCGCTCGCGATTGGCGACGGGGACAACGATCTTCCGATGCTCGCGGCGGCGGGAATCGGCGTGCTGATGGGAAACGCGGACAGCCTGACCCGGAATTCCGCCGCCGGGGCCGGCCTGCGGACGTGCGAGCCGCTGGAGGATGACGGGTTCTCGAAGACGGTGGCGAGATACGTGCCGGACTGTTAGCAGCCCGTTGAAAAAGTCCATCCGGACTGCGGCCGGCCCCTGCGGTCGAATACCGCGTTGCGCTCCCTCGCCGAATCGAGGGATGGGACTCGGTCGCGCGCCTTGTCTTCGACCACATTGGCTCGGCCTCGCCTGCAGAGCGACTTTCTCAACGGACTGTTAGCGTCTCACCCCGATCGGTTATCGGAGTCTTCTTCGATACGCGTCCGAAGGTCCGCGCTGCTGGACAGAATGTGCTCCTCCATCGCTCGCTGCGCGGCTTCGGCATCGCGTTTCCGGATAGCGCGCAGGATTTTCCCGTGCTCCTCCACCGACATCCGCGCCCGTACCTCCGCAGTATGTGTTGCGGGTTCCTCCAGGCTGGCCCTGATCCATTCCTGCAGGTAATTGCGTATCATCACAAGGAGATTGCGGAGGATCGAATTCTGGGTCGCCCGGGCAACGGCCAGATGGAACTGGACGTCGAATTCCAGGAATTCGTCCGAGCGGTCGCGAGACGCTTCGATTCCCCGGATGGTCCGGTCGAGTTCCCGGAGGTCGGCTTCCGTAGCGCGCTCCGCGGCCAGGAATGCGTTCCGGGATTCCAGCATAAGCCGGGTTTCGACGAGATCCGAAACTTCTTTCGGGTCCAGCAGCAGACCCCAGCTCAGGGATTTCTCCAGGTATCGGCCGGTATTGTCACTCACGAACGTACCCTCGCCGACCCGGGCTTCCAGGATGCCCATCACGGCAAGCGTTCGGAGGGCTTCCCTGAGGGAGGTCCTGCCGACGTCGAACTGCTTGCAGAGGCTTCGTTCCGGCGGCAGCCGATCACCCGGTTTCAGCACGTCACGGGAGATCAGGTCGATGATCTGACCGACGATTTCGTCGCTGAGCGACGTGCGTCTGACGGGCGTCATCTGCTCGATTGCCTGGGAGTTCCGTTTTCGATTCACGTGAATTTCTCTTTCAAATGATTCGGACTTCGTCAGGTTATAGAACTCTCCGCCCGGCCGCCCGACGAAGCAATCAGCTTTCAGTTAAAAGCAAAAAGCAAAAGGCGACAAAAACAAAGTCCCCTTTTTCCCAAATTCCCTGCCTACGGCGTGTTCCTTTTGAAGCGACCAAAAGGAACCAAAAGTCGCCGCTGGGCGCGGGGCCTGCCTTATGCATGGCGCGAATACCGATACAGGACCAACCTGACACGCAGGCCTGCCAACGCCGGCGGATATTGTAAATCAGTGCGGGACGGAACAACGCGCCCTGCTCTGGAAGTTCTCGCGAGAAACTTCGCACTCGATAGCCGACTACCTTTTTGATAGCGAGACCTCTCCCCCGCCCGTTCGTTATGCCCGAAAGATTTCGCTTTACAATGATTCTCTTTTGGGTTAACCTTATATTTAAAATTGGTCTGACCATCATCATAACAGTAAAAGAACGGACGGGGATTCCCGCTGTCAAGGGAAAACTTGCCGGAGGATGGCACGATGGGTCGAACCGTCGATATCGGAACGCGCATCGAACTGGTACCAATGGATCCGCATTTTCATGAAATCACGATCGGCCTTTACCGGAAGGAGCAGGACGGGACTCCCGTGCATCGCGTGCATACGTACAGCGCAAAGGCCGGGGCCGACCAGCGGATCGCATTCGTCTCCAACGCGATGGTGGCGCTTGGCGGAATGACGCAGACCCCCGACGGGCTGCTGCGGTTTCCGTGTGGAGAGGCCCACGAACCGGCATGCCGGCGCGTCTTTCTCGAAGCGTGCAAGCTGGCGTCCGGCGGTGAACTGGAGGCTCGTCCGCTCACGATCCTCGACAGGAAGTCCGGACTGAACGTCACCGTGTCGCGATCGGGCGAAGGCGAATACCGCGTACGCGCCGAAGGGGAGGGAGAAGCCGGCGCACGGAGGATTTCGGCGATTGCAAACGGGCTGGTCAAGCTTGGAGAGATGCAGTCCCTCAGTCCGGACACGGTTGCATTTTCGTGCGGACACGACCACGACGCCGTTTTGGGACTGCTTCTGGTTCGGGCCCCGAACGTCCGGGCAGCGGTTCGCGAACAGGAGATGTCCGGCGCGCGCGGGGTCCTGGCGGCGCCCAGCCAGCAGCGGTAGCGCCGGGGCGCTTCGAAAACGAGGTCTCAAACAGGAGAGTTGGAATATGAGGACTCAAACAGCGGGTCCGATGACGGGCCGGGAGCGGGTTCTGGCGGCGCTGGACAGAGAGCCGGTGGACCGGACGCCCGTATGCAATCCAACGTCGGTGGCGACCGTAGAGTTGATGGATCTCGTGGACGCGCCCTTTCCGCAGGCGAACCGCGACGCGGAACTGATGGCGCGCCTCGCCGCCACGGGCCATACCGAACTGGGGTTCGATTCGATTATGCCGGTGTTTACGATTATCCAGGAGTCGTCCGCATTGGGCTGCAAGATCCAGTGGGAACAGAAAGACAACTGGCCCACGGTAAGGATGCGCGAGCCCATCTGGGAAGACGTGGACGATATTCAGATTCCGCCGGACCTGCTCACACACCAGGATACGAAGTGCGTGCTGGACGCGATCCGGATACTGAAAAAGGAATACGGCGATAACGTGGCCATCATCGGCAAGACAATGGGCCCCTGGTCGCTGGGATACCACTGCTTCGGGGTGGAGCCCTTTCTGCTCATGTCTCTGGACGACCCGGACAAGACCAAAGCATGCCTGGACAGGATGAAGGAAGTGACCGTGGACTTCGGAGTGGCGCAGATCGAGGCGGGCGCCGACGCGCTCACGCTGCCCGATCACGCGACGGGCGACCTGGTCAGCGGGGAATACTACAAGCGGTATCTGCGCGACCTGCATATCGAGTTCGTGGAGCGGATCCCGATTCCGCTGATTCTGCACATCTGCGGTCGGACCGTCGATCGCATGGAGTACATCGCGCAGACGGGGATGTCCGCATTCCATTACGACTCCAAGAACGAGCCGGGTGAGTCGATGGAGGCGGTGAAGGAGCGGATCTCGCTGGTGGGCAACATCAACAATCCGGAAACGCTGTTTTCAAAAGGGCCGGAGGCCGTAAGGCAGGAGGTCTTCAGGAACCTGGACGCAGGCGTGCATCTCGTGGGTCCGGAGTGCGCGATCCCGTTGCAGACGTCAATCGAAAACCTGAAGGAGATTCCCGGTGCGGTCCGGGACTGGCACCGGGAGATGCCGGCGGGATAGGGGGACAGGTACGCCATGGCGGAAATTACCGATATCGTAAACGAATTCATCCGTGACGAAATCGAGGAGTTCCTCGAGCGGGAAGACGAACGGGAGCGGGCGATCGCCACGTTCGCCGGCGTCACTCCCGATATGCAGGCGATTGCGGCGGCCCTGATCGACGGCGACCATCACGAAGTGGATGCGTTGACGAAGGCCGCGCTGGATGCCGGCACCGGGGCGCTGGTGGTGATGGACGACGGGCTGATCGCGGGAATGGGCATCGTGGGGATCAAGTTCAGGGAAAACTTCATCTTCGTGCCGGAAGTGCTGGCCTGCGCCCGGGCGATGAAGGCCGGGATGGCCTATATCGAACCCATTCTGTCCGCGTCGGGCATCGAACCCATCGGTACGGTCATCATGGGAACCGTAAAGGGCGACCTGCACGACATCGGAAAGAACCTCTGCATCATGATGCTTCGCGGCGCTGGGTTTGTCGTTCACGATCTGGGCGTGGACACGTCGGAGGACGAATTCATGGACGCCGTGGAGGAGCACGGCGCTCCGCTGCTGGGGATGTCGGCGCTGCTGACGACAACCATGCCCAATATGGGCAAAACGATCGAGGCGTTCATCGATGCGGACCTGCGTGAAGACGTGAAGATCATGGTAGGAGGCGCGCCCGTCACACAGGAATTCGCCGACGATATGGGAGCGGACGGTTACGGCAAGGATGCGATGGCGTGCGTGTCGCTGGCCAAGGACCTGCTCGAGGAGATGAAGGCAGAAAGCAACCTCAATGTATGAGACGGAACGTGGACAAGATCGACAGGGAAGAATATCAGAAACGGCTGGACAGGATTACCGAGATGTTCGCCGGCATGGTCGCCCATGCCGATGAACTCTCAACCGTACGGTGCCCTTACAAGAACCGTTTCGACGAGTGTACGGCCCAATTCGGCTGCAGGAATCAGCGGAAACCCCGTCCGGGCGGATCGCTGCTGATGTGCGGCGGGGACGACAAGCTGAACTACCGAAGCGCGTGGGAAACGGAGGCGAAACTGGGCGCGTTCGTCGGGAGTGACGAATAGAACGCATGGGTACGATATCTCACCACGGCAATCGGAGGGCTCTGGCAGCCGGGAAGACGATTTTCGACTACGCGGATGAACTGGCGGTGCAGGTGCCCACGTCATGCGGCCGCACCGGGGACTGTCACGAGTGTGTGGTTGAAATCGGGCGCGGGATGGACGCACTTCGGCCCCGAAACGACGCGGAGTCGTTCCTGAGAGGGAATTACCGTCTCGCGTGCCAGGCGGTGGTTGAAAATGACGGGACCGATATCGAGTTTTCTCCGTTGAGGCGCAAACCCAGGATTCTCTCACGTACCGTGGAAAAACCGCTCGATCCGGACCCCCTGGTGACGCGCCGGGGGGACGTTGTTTATTATGACGGCGTCTCCGTGGACAGGTATCGCGGCCACATTTACGGCATCGCGATCGATCTGGGTACGACAACAATCGTGATGGACCTGGTGGATCTGGCCACGGGCAGGAGCGTCCACGTGAGTTCGTTCGAGAACCCGCAGCGTTTCGGCGGCAGCGACGTGATGCACCGCATCTCCTACGACGGTGAGTTTCAGGGCGAACTGCAGAATGCGGTCGTCAACGCGATCAACCACGAGATCCTCGAAACGGGACGTCGATTCGGATTTGTCCGCCGGGAAATCTACGAGATCGTTGTGGCGGGAAACTCGACGATGCGGGACATCCTCTTTAAACTGGACGTGCAGAGCATCGGCCAGAGACCGTACAAGTCCCGCGTGGAGCACGCTTTTCTCGAGGGCGCACGGGAGACGACTTCCCTGCTGGAGGGTCCCGGGAAACTGGGGCTGCGCGCCAATCCGCGGGCGAAAGTCTACGGGATGCCGCTGATCGCCAGCCACGTTGGGGCGGATACCGCGGCGGACCTCTTGGCGACCGAACTGACGTCTCAGGACGGTGTGGTGATGCTGGTCGACGTTGGGACAAATACCGAGGTGGTGGTGCGAGGCCCGGACCGGCTGCTCACCGCGTCGTGTCCGGCCGGGCCCGCGTTCGAGGGCGGGCTGGTCCGGTACGGGATGCCCGGTCATGAAGGCGCTATCGAGTCGATCCGGCGGGAAGACGACGGGTTCCATTACCGGACCATCGGAGACGTCGAACCGGAGGGAATATGCGGGTCCGGGCTGATCGATCTGCTCGCCGAACTCCGGAGACACGATCTCATGGCGCCGAAGGGAATGTTTGCGGACAGGTCCTTCGAGATCCCGGTTGTCCCCGATTACGGGATCACGCTGTCCCGCGAAGACGCCAGCAACCTGGCGCAGGCCAAGGCCGCGAATTTTTGCGGGCAGTTCATCCTGATGCGACACCTCGGGGTGGGGCCGGAAGATATCGACACGCTCTATCTGGCCGGGGGATTCGCGAACTACGTGAACGTCCGGAATGCAATCGAGATCGGGTTTCTTGCGCCGGTCGACGAAGAACGCGTGGTGAAGACGGGAAATGCGGCGGTCCAGGGGGCGCGGGAGGTGTTGCTTTCACGGGAAAAACGGGCGCACGTCGAGGCGCTGGTGAAAGATATCGAACATATCGAGCTCGAGACGACACCGGATTTCTTCGAGGTGTTCGTGGAAGGCTGCCAGTTCAAGCCGATGCCTTTTAAAACCGGTTAGAAGGAAGAAGGAAAAAGGAAGAAGGAAAAAGGAAGAAGGGTAGATAACTTTACTTTGTTTGGCGTCCGCAAGCGAGATCTCGTTGCATGAAACGATAAGAGCGGTGCGGAACGGAGCGCGACCCCGGTGTGGTGCGCCGCGGGCGTCTTGAGACCACTTCCTCCGCGCCATTGAATGAACCGACCCTGAGAAACTGGAACATCGACGAATTGATCTCCCGAGGTTATGCGCTGTCGTTGTTTATGTAGGGGCAACCCTTGTGGTTGCCCGCGTCTCAGCGCCGACTTTCTGCGATCTGGTCCACGGTACGAATACGACTGCTGCGTAACAGGACAGGTATTTCCGCATGGCTGAAACTCTGGAAAAATCCAATCCTGACTGCGTCGAGGGTAAGAAGCGCACCCTCCGTTATCTGCTTGAGGAAACAGACGCGTTCGTTGTCTGCGTGGAACTGGTCAATTCCCGGGGCGTGATCACCGAGCGCCGCGGAAGCCGGGTTCTGGATCTCGCCCGGGCGCTTGCCGGCCACCCGGGGGTGCACGCGCTGAGCATCACGGACAATCCGGGCGGGAACGCCACGAACAGCCCGGACACGATGGGGGTCGACCTGTTGGGACGGGGACAGGAGGTGATCATCCACGTCTCGTGCAAGGACTGGAACCGGAACGCGTTGCTGAGCCGAGGATGGGAACTTGCGAGCGAGGGATTCGAAAACGTACTGGCGTTGTCGGGCGACTATCCCGCAAGCGGATATCATGGGCAGGCAGGCGGGGTGTTCGATACCGATTCGGTGGGTCTGTTGAAGATGTTCTCGGATATGAACTCCGGGATGCGCCTCGAAGGCGGCAGGGGCGATCAGGTCCTGAGGCCCACTCGCTTCTTCACTGGCGCCGTGGTCAACAACCACAAGCGGTATGAGCGCGAGGTGATGCCGCAATATTTCAAGCTGGCGAAAAAGATCCGGAACGGCGCCGGATTCATCATCAACCAGATTGGATTCGACGCCCGCAAACAGGACGAACTGTTGAAGTACATGGCTCGTAGCGGCCTCCGTACGCCGGCGATCGCAAACGTGTACGTGCTGAGCCCCGCGTCGGCCAGGTTTTTCCATGCGGGAAATATCCCCGGCGTAATCGTCACCGACGCGCTGCTTGAACTCACGCAAAAGCACGCCCGTTCCCGTGACAGAGGCAAGGCCTTCTTCCTGGAGTTCGCCGCGAAGCAGTGCGCCATCGCCCGTGGTCTGGGGTATCGCGGGGTGTACCTTGGCGGGCACCTGAAGTTCGAGGACTATGCGAGAATCCTCGAGATCTTGGGCGGCTACGGAGACGGGGACTGGAGAGACTTCGTTTCCGGGAATCTCTTCCGGCAGCCGGAAGAGTTTTACTTCTTCGAACCTGACGAGGAAACCGGGCTGAGTTCGGACGAGGTCAGCCGCCACTACCTCCAATCAAAGCAGCCCGAGGTGTTGAGGGCCGCCAGGAGCGGGGTTTCCGCGAGCTACCGGATCAACCGCTTCATCCACGAACACGTATTTGAGAAGGATCGCCCGGCCTTCCGCATCGGCAGAAAGTTCTTCGAGGCCGTCGATCGCGCCGGAAGCGGAGTCCGCGGGGCCGTGCACGTCGCCGAGCAGGCGGTGAAGATTCCGGGATTCGACTGCCGGGACTGCGGCGATTGTTCGCTGCCGGATATCGCGTTTCTCTGTCCGGAGTCGCAGTGCGTCAAGAATCAGCGAAACGGCCCCTGCGGCGGGACCCGCCGGGGACTGTGCGAAGTGGGGGAGAAGGAATGCATCTGGTCGCTGGCCTACGAACGGCTCAAGGCGTACGGCGAGGAAGAGGCGATGCTGGATGGGCCGGTGGTCTTCAGAAACGGCGCCCTCAAAGGCACCAGCGCCTGGGCGAACGCGTTTCTGGAGCGGGACCACCATGCGCGCAGAGAATGAGGGATACAGATGAAACTGGAGGGCCGGGACGGCGAGTTCATCGTCATCGGTGAAAACATCCACACGACACGGGTTGTCCTGAGAAAGGGACGACTCGTTGTGAAGAATCCCGAAGGCCTGGAAGCCGTCCGTTATTACGACACCTGCAAGAGGCGGCGCTTCCTGACGATTCCCGACGATTTCAAGCGGACGCAGGATTACGAGGAAGGGCGCGTCAAGTACGTCAAAATCGCCGTGCAGTCGGCGATGTCCGGGCTTGCGTCGCAGGCGGACGAGGGGCTGGCGTATCTGCGCCGGATGGTCCAGCGCCAGGTGTATGCGGGCGCCGACTACCTTGACCTGAATGTCGACGAGGTCTCACTACGCCTCGACGAGCAGAAAAAGGCCATGCGGTGGCTGGTGGGCGCCGTTCAGGAGGCAAGTCCCGTCCCGATATCCGTAGACTCATCCAACGTTGAGACGATCGGAGAGGGGCTCGCCGCCTGCGACGGAAGGGCTGGACGGCCGTTGCTGAACTCGGCCTCGCTGGAGCGTCTGGAGGCGCTGGACCTGGCCTTGCGGTTCAACGCCAGGGTTGTCGTGACGGCCGCCGGCGAAAGCGGGATGCCGCAGGACGCGGAGGGGCGTGTTGGGAACGCGTCCCGGATGGTGGACGCCGCGTTGTCCAGGGGGATCGCGATCGAGGACATTTTTGTGGACGCCCTGGTCTTTCCGATTTCCGTGGACGTCGGTTTCGGCAACCACTGCTTCGAGGCCATTCGCAGGCTTCGCGCGAAATTCGGGCCGGGGATTCACGTCACGGGCGGATTCAGCAACGTTTCTTTCGGGCTGCCGTGCCGGCGCCTGATTAACGACGTGTTCACGATTCTGGCCGTCGAGGCCGGAGCGGACAGCGGGATTGTCGACCCGGTCGCGAGCAGCCCGGAACGTGTTTTCGCAATGGACCGGGATACGGAACCGTACCGGCTCGCGGAAGCCATGCTTCTGGGCCGGGACCGCATGTGCAAGGCCTTTCTGCGTGCGTTTCGGAAGGGTGCGCTCGACGCTTACCGTTAATTCATTGAGGAGGAGACGGGGAGGAGATGAAGACATTTCTCGAAAGCCTGGAAGCATCCGGGCCGCTGGTTTACGACGGGGGATTCGGTTCGGAACTGTTCAAAGGGCGCATCGAACTGACGAACAGCGCGCTCGCCAATGAATTGCATCCCGATGCTGTGGTCGATATCCATGCCGCCTATATTGAAGCGGGAACCGACGTCATCGGGACCAACACCTTCGTGGCATCTCCGCTGCACCTGGAAATGGCGGGCAAAGCGGCGAACGATGCCGGGAAGATTGCCCGGCTGTCCGTGGAACACGCGAAAACGGCAGTCGAAAGGAGCGGCAGGGAGGTCCATATTGCCGGATCCGTCGGACCGTCTCCCGGCGCTATCGAGTCGGATGCCGGGGACACGGTCTTCGGCATTGCCGACGCAAAGGTAAGGGCGGCGCACGAGCAGGTGATTCACGCCCTGGCGGATGCCGGAGTGGACCTGATTTGCATCGAGACCATGTTCTCGGCAAAGGAGGCTGCCATTGCGGCGGACGTGGCCCGGAAGACCGGATTGCCCGTGGCGATCAATCTGACGTGCAAGTACACGAAGGACCGGAAGACGGGCGAGGTGGTCTACCGGACGGACTGGGGGCATTCAGCCGGAGATCTCCTGGATTTCCTTGGTTCCGGTGAGTTTTCGGACGGCGATGATCTTCTCGGGCACGTGCGGGTCGTCGGCATGAATTGCGGCGCCGAGACCCGGCGGGTGGAGCACACCGGAATGGCTTACGCGATCCACGGGGTACGGCAATTCCGCGAGGCGTTATCGTCGAGGGGAATCAACGGCGTCATGTTGATGGCCTATCCCAACGCGGGTCTGCCTCAACTTGAAAGGAAAACAGGCAGGACAACGTATAGCCTGACGGCGGACGATATGGCCGCGTTCGTTCCCGGTCTGATCGAAGCGGGCGCATCCATCATCGGAGGCTGCTGCGGGACGGGGCCGTTGCATATCCGGGCATTCCACAGGATGATGAACGGTGGGTTCGGGAAGGACAGGTATGGCAGGGATGCAAACGACGCCCGCGATCGGAAGAATGCCGGGGGCCGACACCGGGAAAGGTGATCCGTGGCCGAATACCAGGTGCTTTACTGGAAGGGCATCCCCGCGCAGGTGCGGGTCTTCGACGGGAGGCGTCGTGTCGCCCGGCAGATGCCCCCGGAATTTCAGGAGGCGATAGACCGGCGCGCGATGAGGGAGGGTCTGGCCGGCACGGACGCGTACCTGGCGCACTGGCATTGGAGTGAGCGGCGGGAACGGCCCGGCGATCCACAGACGGTACTGGATTCCGTGGTAGAGGAGCTCGAACGGGCTGACGACGATCAGGGCGGCAAATAATAGTGAGCAAACCCGGGTTGGACCGAACGAAAAAGGAGCCGGAATTTCCGGCTCCTTTTTCGTTCGGCGTCGATAGGACGTATATCTACAACACCCCTGCCCCCTGGACCGGAAACGCGACCGTGAGTCTTTCCGGGATCCCGCGCGGCTCGTAGTATCGCGCCCGCATGGCTTCGATGATAGCGTCTACGCCTCCTGACTCGACGAGGACCATCATGCTGCCGCCCAGGCCGGCGCCGGAAATCTGCGCGCCCACCGCTCCCGTATCCATTGCAACGTCGACCATCTCGTCGATTTCCGGGATGCTGCAGTTGTAGTCGCCCGGCTGGAGGTGCAGGTCTTTCTCAGGGTCGAATCGGGGCGCGTCCAGGTCGATACGGTCGCCGTCGTGAGAGACGTTCATCAACTGCCCGTACAGGTCCACGCGATTCCTGTTCAGCACGTCCTTGAGATTCCTGCTTCTCGCGGATTCGGCGATACCGTACGTAATGACCATGCGGACCTGGTATCCGCCGGTCGGTTCATCGTGGGTGGCGAATTGCTGTTTGAAAAATGCTTTCCGGTCCGGTAGCTGGCGCAGGAGCCCACGCCGGTCGATCCGTTCCGGCAGGGATTGTATCAGCGCGTAGATTTCGGTTTGGTCGAGACATTCGATAACGTCGCCGAGGTGGAACTTTTTCTCGATATCCAGGTCCATCCTGGCCGCCGCGACGCCCCGGATCGCATCGGGGTGGCGCGCTTCGAGATAGCTTCGGAGAAATACCTCTCCGATTTCGTACGTCGCCGTCTTCTCGTTGAATTTCTGCCCCGCGCCGCCGGTCTTGTTCGCCTGTATGCCCGAGTCGAAGATGATGATCTGATAACCGTCCGGGAACGGTAGGTAGGCGTCGATCATCAATTCCGGCAGGGTCTTCATGTGGGTGATCTTACCCAGTCGCCCGCACTTGATCGCAGCATGGTCGCCGAAACCGCCGCGCGTGCCCACGTACCATTCCGCGGTGCCCGCGTACCTCACGAACTGCCCGTCGTCCAGGTCGATATCGTTGATATGTGTCATGATTTCGGTCGTCGCGACGATAACCGCGGACGAAGAGCTCAGGCCGCCCATGTCGGGAAGGCTGCTGCCCATCACGCCGTTGAAGCCTCTGAATTGTCGCTCCGGATAGCGGGTGTAGAGGTAGGCCGGCGGCGCCTGCAGCTTGGTGACCCAGTCTTCGTTCACGCCGGCGGCCCTGCGTTCGTCGGTTTTCTCCTGCGTCCAGTCCAGCCACTCGGCGTCCGAACGGATTGCCCCTTCCGGACAGATATCGGACAAACGGAATCGACGGGTTCCGTAGGCCGGATCCAGATTGCGGACTTCCACGCGGTCGTCGTCTCTACGGGAGAAACAGATGAGAATCTCTTTGTCGAGCGAGATCGGGTTGATGAAGGCGCCCCGGTGGTCGGCGTGCATGCCCACCGTGTTCAGCCTGCCCGGCGCCCTGACAAAGCTGACGTCCCTTTCGCCGTAGGCCTCGCTGAATCGAGTCACGGTTTCCAGCAGGGCGCCGAGACGTTCTTCGATCCGGTCAGGATTGTCGCCGTAGACGGACTGAAGGCTGGCGATCAGACCCCTGTCGCGGCTGCGAATCGCCCTGTCCCATTCATTCGTATTCTTCTGGCCAATCATACGGCTATCCTCCCGGAGTCGCGCGTCGGGAAACGGACTCATTCAGTCGGCCGAGTGAAATTGATTCCGACGTTACCAAGGCGGCTGGATTGTATGAATAAGGCGACCCCGCCAAAGGAATTTAAAAAGAAAAAGACAACGCCTCCGATGGACTCGAGAAGCGTTGTCGTTCTAATGCGGGGCGGGAAGTCGAATTACAGCTTGTCAGGATCGAAGATGCCTTTCTGCGTATCCACGACGCGCTCAGAGCGAGTCTTGAACATCGTGCCCGCCGGATAATAGCCGGCCTTGACGTAGGCGAGGCCGTAGGAGATGCACATCGGCCCCAGCAAGGTTCCGGGATCCGTGAGGGACTCGCAGGCCAACTGCGTCCTGTCGCCGAGTACGACGCCCATTTTGGAACCGCCCAGGTCGTACCACGTGTCGTTGATTTCAACCTTCAGGTTGACGCGTTTGTCCCGTTCCCGAACGCCCTGGATTATGCCCAGGTTCGCGGCCGTGGCCTGGTTGCCGAAGTGGGTGGCATACCCGCAGAGGCTGTCGCCGAGATACGAGGGATGGGGGAAATTGGCCTCGTCGAGCATGAGGACGTTCTTGAGTTCGCCGCGGATGGCGTTGTCACCGTGTTTCTTGTGGCCGCCCAGAACGATGTTGCCTCTAAGATAGGCGCCTTGCCGGATATCGTTATTCGGTCCGATGATTGTGGGACCCTTGACGCCGGCCGTCGGTTCTATTACGGCGCCGGAGCCGACGTAGATATCCCCGCCGTCCAGGTAGATCACGGCCCCGACCACCTTTGCGCCGCTCGCGACGTAAAGCGTATGGCCTTCTCCATCGAGCGCGCCGTGTACGAAGAGCGGTTCGCAGACGGCGCCGGGCTCGACCAGCACCGTGTAGTTCCCAACGCCCGTCAGGCCGGTGCGTTCTTCCACGCCCTCAGCCGAGCCGATTTTTTCGGCCAGCCACTCTGTGGCGTACTTTTCAATGCCGTCTTTGCCGATGAGATCCACGACCGACCGGGCGCCGTCGACCAGCGACCGGTGTTCGAACGGGTATCTGTCGAGGTCGAAAAAGTTGGACGGTCTCAACTCGGCCGGGACCTCGTCAGCCGCCAGTTCGGTAACGATGACCGGATTGTCCTTCGTGCCGGTTCCGTTAATGGCCATTGCCTATTCCTTTCTGCATTCCGCGATTTTTTCGAGGGTTTGATCGTGCAGGCTCTGCGTCCGGCTGACCAGGACGTCGAAGACCGTTTCGTAATCTTCCGTGGGCGTCACCACTTCGTTTCCGTCGAAATCTGAAACGATCAGACCGGCCTGTTCCGCAATGGCGATCCCGGAGAAGACGTCGACATAGGGCTGCTGCCTGGCAAAATAGACGTCGATCTGCCCGGCCGCCGCCTCTGCAAATGCGTACGGGCCGCCGTTGGGATGGAGCATTTTGAAGGCATCGATGACCGGCCTGTACTCATCGATGAGCGGCATGAGGAACTTGGCCGGTTTCAGCAGGTACGATTCGACACAGGCGTCATCCAGCCCGGACGCGGGTGCTCCGTGCCGTTCCCTGCGATAGCTCTCGTTCAGCCGTTCCACGCCGGTCAAAGCGTTTCCGTCCAGCCTGGCCAGGAAGGCGCCGTTTCCGTTGGCGAAGGCAAGGTCTCTGTTGAAGACGTCGCCGGTGACGGACGTCAGGTGATTGAAGGCGGCGTCGAAGAGCGCAAGGGAACTGTATTGCATGAACGGCAGCCCTCTCTTGTACAGCCAACTGCCGTCGAACGGATCTGAAACGCCGTAGATCTTTTCGCCTTCCTTGCCGCCGGTAAGGTCCACCATTCCGGCTTCCTCGGAAAGCAGTACGACCGGATGCGTGCTCTCCTTGAGCCTGCCGATATATGCGCCTTCCGCGGCCTCGTCCACACCGAAAATCTCGGCGTCCCAGTTCTTGTAGTCGCCCTCCCGGGTTCGGATGACCATGGAGCCGCTGGCATCGCCCTGTAAATCGTGCAGAATATCCAGGGTCTCGGCCACAATGGCGAGGGCGAGAGTCGTGTGTTCGTCAACATTATCGGTTCTACTGAAGTTGTTGATTCTATTTTCGAAAACCTGATCGTCACCCATTCGTGACCCCTTCGGCGTAAAGTAATTAAATTTATGTTTTTACGGGACTAATGTGACTGATTTCAGGGCTGGATCAAACAGTCAATGAGTATACCATATTCACCCGGGGTTGTCAAGTCAAAACATATTGCGGAACGGGTGCGCGGGTGTTATCGTTAGGCGGCGGTGCCCCCCGCGCCACGCACACAGAGCTATCAGCTATCAGCCGTCAGCTAAAACAAAAAGCAAAGCCGAAAACCAAAATCCCCTGTTCCCCAAATTCCCTGCCTACGGCGTGTTCCTTTTGAAGCGACCAAAAGGAACCAAAAGTCGCCGTACGTGTCCCGTCCCGGAAATATGTTACCATTCATCCGCCGATCCATCCCGTCTGGCTGCGTTGCCCTCTCTCGCCGACCTTGCCCAGGTCGTCTCGCTCAGGCGTCTTGCCAGCCAGGCGACTCGGCGACCGAATTACGGCAATCTATTTCCGGGACAGAACACAAAGCGCGGGGCCTGCCATATGCATAGCGCGAATAGCCTCACGGGATGCACTCGGTCCTCTGTCCTGCCGACTTCGGAGGCAGTCCAGTCTTCGGCGCTGGACGGATCCGCGCGCTCTGCTTTGGTAGCGCTTGGGACCGGTATCGTGATAGACAACCGTCGGCCAATTCTGAGTGCAAGCAGCGATTGGTATGTGTTTGTAGGGGCGACCGGCCGGTCGCCCCTACACAGGCATCAGAAGCGCGGGTGTTCTCCCCCCGGCCCCTTAAGAGCCGTTAGACAGTAGGAGGGGGAGGATCTCACCGTTTTACAGTGCAGTAAACGGAAAAGGAGTAACAATGGTTCTTCGCGGGAAGATTGTGGGGACGGATACACCCGTGTCGGTATCTATCGAAGACGGCACAATCACAGGCATCGAAGACGAGGGACCTGTGGCATTCGGTGGCGACGAGGTGTGGATCTCGCCCGGGATTTTCGACGTTCAGGTCAACGGCGCCGGCGGGATCAACTACAGTTCCGGAGACCTGACGGTGGAGCGCGTACTCCAGGCCTGCCAGTGGCCGTACCGGGCCGGAACGGCACTGTTCTGCCCCACCGTCACAACCTCCCCGGCGGAGCAGGCGATCGCGGGGTTGCGGACGCTGGCCCGGGCGTGCGAACAGTCGGCAGCCGCGAATGCGTCGTTTGTCGGTTTCCACGTGGAGGGGCCGTACATCGCGTCCGAAGACGGTCCGAGGGGGGCGCATCCCCTGGAGCATACGCGTGACCCGGACTGGGACGAGTTCCGCCGCTACCAGGATGCTGCGGGCGGCCGGATCAGGATTCTGACCCTCGCGCCCGAACGGGAGGGATCGCTGGCCTTTATCGAGAAGGTCTCCGAAACCGGCGTCATCGTCGCCCTGGGGCATACGGGCGCCAGCCGGGCGCGGATCCGGGAGGCGGTGGCTGCAGGGGCGCGGATGTCCACCCACCTGGGCAACGGGGCGCACGCGGAGATTCCCCGCCACGACAACTATATCTGGGAGCAGCTTGCCGCGGACGATCTCTGGGCGGGGATCATCCCGGACGGGCATCATCTGCCGCCGCCGGTGCTGAAAAGCTTCTGCAGGGCCAAGCAGAAGGAGCGCATCTGTCTGGTCAGCGACGTGTCGTCCATCGCCGGGCTGCCGCCGGGCACCTACGGCCGGAGTTACGGGTCCGACGCGGTTGAGATACATGAGAACGGGAAGATTTCGCTGGCGGGCACGCCGTATCTGGCCGGTGCGTCGCTGTTTCTGGATTACGGGATACCCAATATGGTGGCGTACACGGACGCCGCGCTGGCCGACGCGGTGGACATGGCATCCGTCAATCCGGCGCGGCTGCTGGGCGTGGATGACCGGCTGGGACGCGTGTCGCCCGGGATGGAGGCCAGCCTTACGTTGTTCCGCTGGACGGAGGGACAGCGCGCGCTGTCCGTCGAGGCGACGATTGTCCGGGGTGAAATCGTCTATAAGGCGTGAAATCTTCAGTTGAGGACTCGGGGGCTCCAGCCATGGAACGGCTCCAGGGTGTCGTGGAGCGGATCACGTTTCAGAATGAGGAGAGCGGGTACACGGTTGCCAGGTTTCAGCCCGAGGGCCGGCGGGAGCCGGTAACCGTCGTTGGCGATACGCTGTCGCTGACCGCGGGGGAGTGTGTGGCCCTGAAAGGCGAATGGACCACCCACGCCCGGTTCGGCCGCCAGTTCAAGATCGAGTCCTACGAAAAGGTACATCCCTCCACGGTCGAAGGGATGCGGAAGTACCTGGGCTCGGGGTTGATCAAGGGCATCGGACCGGTCATGGCCGGACGCATCGTGGACCATTTCGGCGCGAAGACGTTGGAGGTGATCGAAAAGGCCTCAAAACGGCTGGTCGAGGTGGAGGGGCTGGGCAGGAAGCGTGCTGGGATGATCACGGATGCCTGGAAGGAACAGCGCGAGATCCACAATGTGATGGTTTTCCTGCAGTCGCACGACGTGGGCACGGGTCACGCCGTAAAGATCTGGAAGCGATACGGTCAGGACGCAATCTCGCTGATCCAGGAGAATCCGTACCGGTTGTCGGCTGACGTGTGGGGAATCGGGTTCACGAGCGCCGATCGGATCGCGCAGAAACTGGGCGTCGAACCCCATTCGGATCAACGGATCATGGCGGGCATTCGATACGTGCTGGATACGGCCGCCGAGTCGGACGGACATATCTATCTGCCGGAGGAGGAACTGACGGGCAGATGCGCGGAGACCCTGGACGTTTCGCCCGATCGGATTTCGGCATGCGTCGACTTGCTTCGGGAGACCGAGGAAGTCGTCGTCGAGGAGGACCGCATCTACATTCCGCCGCTCTTCTTTGCCGAAAAGGGTGTAGCGACGCGGGTGCATCAATTCTCCAGCATAGAGCGCATTGAAACAGGAGATACCGTCAGGGAGATCGCGGCAATTGAAAAACGAAACGGCGTCCGGTTCGCCGCGCGGCAGAAGGTTGCCCTGGAAAAGGCGCTCGCCCACAGCCTGCTGGTCCTGACGGGCGGACCGGGCACGGGCAAGACCACCACCATCAGGGGATTGATCGCCCTGTTCGAGGCGCGGGGCAAGGACGTTGCGCTGGCGGCGCCCACGGGAAGGGCTGCGAAACGCATGGCCGAGGCCACGGGGAGGGAAGCCAGTACCATCCACAGGCTGCTGAAATACAGCCCCGGGGAGCATAGATTCGAGAAAAACTTCGAAAATCAGCTTTCCGCGGGCGCGGTCATCGTGGACGAGGTCTCGATGATGGACGTGGGCCTGATGAACAGCCTGCTGCAGGCGGCGCCATTGAATGCTTCCATCGTTCTTGTGGGCGACGTGGACCAGTTGCCTTCGGTGGGCCCGGGGAATATCCTGAAAGATATCATCGGCTCCGGAAAGGCCGAGACGGTCGCGCTGAACGAAATCTTCCGGCAGGCGCGGGAGAGCCGGATCGTGACGAACGCACACAACATCCTGGCCGGTGAAATCCCGAAGGTGGACAACAGCCGGAAATCGGATTTCTTCTTTTCGAAGGTGGACGACCCCGAGGAGGTGGTGGACACAGTCTGCGGTCTCTGCGAAAGCAGGCTGCCCCGCGCCTACGGGGTGGACGCGGTTGACGACATTCAGGTCCTGGCGCCCATGTACAGGGGCGAGACCGGCGCGATCAATCTGAACCAGGTGCTCCAGGAGCGGCTTAATCCCGGCGGCCAGGAACTTCTGCGCGGCGGCGTTCGCTTCCGGGTGGGAGACAAGGTGATGCAGGTGCGCAACAACTACGACAAGGACGTGTTCAACGGGGATATCGGGCGGGTGGCGGCGATCGACATGACGAACCATGCCATGGCGGTGAGGTACCCCGAGCGCACCGTGGGGTACGATTTCACCGAACTGGACGAGATCGTTCTGGCCTACGCCACAAGCGTGCACAAGAGCCAGGGATCCGAGTATCCGGTTGTGGTATTGCCCCTGACCACCCAGCACTATATGATGCTGCAGAGAAACCTGCTCTACACCGCCGTCACCAGAGCGAAGGACCTGGTCGTCATCGTCGGCACGCGCAAAGCCATGGCCATCGCCATTAAAAACAACCGGGTCGCCGATCGATACACCTCGCTGCCCCAACGCATTCGGGCGGGCGCGGGTGAGGAATCACGGAGTATGAGTTGAGCAGTCTACTCTCAAGTCGGTACATTTGCACGGCCGATCGAGTCGATCCGAATCCACTGCGGCTCAATATCAGTCACAGATCGACCCGCACTTCCCCCTCGAACGCGGGCACGGATTCCCACCGCTGGACCACACCGTCTCCGTCGTTTTCGAAAACGGCCAATTCCTGGTCTACGCCCGCCTTTCCATCCAGCGTGAGGCAGGCTGACTTGCCGTCGGGCGTTGACGCGGTTGCAATCCACGACTCGTCCCGTGAGCGGGTGTACTCGGCGGCCTCGTCGTGGCTCACCCCCCGGATATCGAATCGTTCCGTCCGCTGCGCCACCAGCGACAGCCACCGGTCGATCTCCTCCAGTGTCAGTACGCCGAACTTTTGCTCGTGGGTTGTGATCTCCGAGAAGAACCCGCTGTCCAGCGCCAGGCGGACCGAGCCGGCGGCACGTTCCGCGGCCTTGTCCATATCGTTGGTCGGATTGTCCTCTGCCCAGGTCGTGCAGCCCGTGAGTACATCGGGCTCCACGAGGTGGCGGGGGAGCATGGCGCCGATGTTGTACATCTCCGGGTCTTCGGGGATATAGTCGTAGAACAGGCTGTTGAGACCGTACGGCCACCAGTTGGGGAACAGCCGCTCCCACTTCACCTGGCCAAGATGGTAGGTCGAATAGACGAACGTCCGCCCCCGGGCCTTCAGATAGGGCAGAACCCGCACGCCCACCTCGCCCCAGTGAAACGCGGCCCGGCGCGGCGGCTTCAGGCCCCGTTCGTCGTACCATCGGTCCACCCGCTCGAAGATCACCTTCAACTCCGCCTCGCTGTACTCCCCGATGCCGAAATCGAACGGTATCAGTTTGTAATAGTCGAAGGCATGCGCGTCCCAGTCCACGTGGCCGGCCCTGTAACGCTCGCGCATGAACGGTACCACTTCGTCCGGAACGAGGTCCAGGAAGCAGGAGATCATCGGGCGGTAACCGTGCCGGTTCATCACCTCCGCATAGCGGAAATCGTGGCGTCCCCGGCCGTCGTCCACCCGGATGGTCACATAGGGCGGCATCATCTGCGAGACGAACGGCTTGCGCGCCGCCCAGACGATGGATCGCCAGAAGATGGCGTCCAGCCCCATCGCGTGCCCCAGAAACTCCTGGTGCCAGATCCGGGGCGAACAGGCGAACTGCACCGCCCGGCCGCTTCCGCAGACCCCGGCCAGCACGGCCGGAAACTGGTCCGGTTCGTAGGCCGTGCCCGGCACGTTGTGGCGCGAGAAGATGAGCTGGTCCTTGCCCATCGCTGCCTGCGCCAGTTCGACAACGTGCCGCCCCACGCGCTTGATCTGCGCGACGGTCACGGGTCGCTTCAGCCGGACCATACTGCCCGCCTGCTGCGTCCAGTTGATGAAGTGGTCGCTGTCTCCGATGCGCAGCAGGTCCGATGCCATCGGGATCCGGTCGACCTCCAGTCCCAGCAGCCGAATCAGTGGCGGCTTGTACAACCGCAGTTCACCGTCGAAATTGACAAGACCCAAACCCGACTCTTCCACGCCCGTGGCGAGCAACTCGGTTTCCTCATGCGAAAGCGCATCGCCCAGGCGTGCCTGGGCGATAACGACCGCGGCGCAGCCGTCGAGCAGTTCGGCCGTCAACGGCCCGGCGGCCAGATCGTGGATCCTGAATGGAAATCCGAAATGCTGCAAGGCCACCAGTACGGTTTGATCCACGATGCTCGTATCCGTATAGCTGCCCCGGCTGTCCACCAGTACCAGCAGGGCCCGGTTGCCCGTGCTCTCGCGCCGGGGGCGCTGCACCATTTCTCGCGGTGAGAATTCCATCGGAGATGTACCTCGGATGAAAAATGCCATTCAGTTTGCGTTGATTGGCCTACCGGCCACTTTGGGCGTTGCGAAGAAACGGCGGACGTGCTGCCTCTCAGGTTTGGTCACGTGCAAGTCGTACGGGGTTGATTCAATGTTGCAGTAGATCCTTCGTCGGCCCGGGGGCACGCTTCGACAAGCTCAGCGCAAGTCCTCTGGATGACAGCGGGAAGCAATATGCTTGACTATCGGCCAACGTGTCAATCAGAGCGCAACAGAAAGCCAGTTGACGTGCTGCCTATCAGATGTTGCCGGGTGCAAGCGGAGACAGCGACGGCATCGATGTGGGCAGACAGGAATGTCCGCCCCACCACACGTCTTCGTCAATCTGAATTCAGACGCAGAACCCGGTTGATATCCGTTTCCGCGATGCGGCCGGGGCGGAGGATTCGTGGATTCGGTCCGGAGACGTCGACGAGGGTGGAGGGACGCGAATCGGGCGCCGTACCGCCGTCCAGAATCAGATCGACGCGGTCCCCAAGGACATCGGCGGCATCTTGCGCGCTTCGGGCGGGGGGTCTGCCCGAAAGGTTGGCGCTGGTGCTGGTTACTGGGCCGCCGGCAAGCTGCAGTAATGAGCCGGCGACGTGCGCATTGGACATGCGGAGGGCGATTGTGGACGTGGACCCGAGCAGGTGATCCGGAAGGTCGGGTGATGCGGGAAATACAAGGGTGAGCGGCCCCGGCCAGAATACGTCCATAAGGACTTCAGCGGCCCGTGGAACGTTCGCGACAAGCGCGTCCAGGTCCTGTCCGCCGCGGATGAGCAGGATCAGGCCCTTTTCCGTTTCCCGGCCCTTGAGGCTGAAGATGCGCTCAAAAGCGGAAGGATTGGAAGGGTCGGCGCCGATTCCGTACACGGTCTCGGTAGGATATACTACGACGCCTCCGGACCGGATGCAATCGGCAGTCTGGACCATTCCCGGATCATCGGCAGTCAGGATGGGTGCACGTTGCATCTTCAGAAACGGCTTCCCGGCCGGAATCGCGCCGAAGGCGGGTTCTGTTCGAACGCGGTGACGAAGGCGATGAAATCTCCGAATCCGACCGTTCCGTTCCCGTCGAGGTCATAGCGCGAATCAGTGGAACCGTAGGCCCGCGCGAAGAGGATGAAGTCGGCAAAGTCAACCGCGCCGTCGCCGTTGAAGTCGGCTCGTCCGTCGCGCGGGACTTCGGGCGGAGGCGGGTCCGGCATAGGCTCACGCAGGTATTCGGCGGGATAATTGACTGTGAGTTCCAGGATGCGATGGTTGTCCGTATCGGCAATGTAGACTTTACCGTCCGGATCCGTGGCGACACCCGATGGCGCGTTCAGCGTCGTCTCGGCGCCCGCTCCCTCTGTCTGATTGAATCCCGCGACACCGTTGCCCGCCACCGTCTGGATAATTCCCAGTTCCAGGTCGAGAACGCGTATCCGGTGATTTCCGGTATCCGCGATGTAGAGATGTCCCATGTCGTCCACTGCAACATCGCCCGGGCTGGCGAGCATTGTCCCGGTGCCCGGCCCCCCGTCCCGTGAAAAACCGGACTCACCGGTTCCCGCCACGGTCGAAATCGTGCCGTCTGCATCCACCCTGCGGATTCGATGGTTGTCGGTATCGGCGATATACACGCGGCCTGTTTCGTCTACGGCCACTCCACGCGGACCGTTCAGCGCGGCCAGCACTGCCGAGCCTCCGTCACCGGAGAATCCCTCCTGAAAGCTGCCTGCGAACGTGGTGATGATGCCGTTGGCGTCCAACTTCCGAATACGGTGATTGAAGCGTTCGGTGATCCATACGCTTCCCTTCGAGTCCGTCGCGACACCCACGGGGCCGGAAAGATTCGCATCGACACCAGCTCCCCCGTCTCCACCATAGCCAGGTATGTCCCTTCCTGCAAAGGCGAGGATTTCGTTAGTCATCAGATTGATCCGGCGCACGATATGGCTGCCCTGTTCCGCGACGATGAGATCACCGCCCGGTGTCAGTGCAAGACCCCGGGGTATACCCAGGTTGGCGATGGCAGCCGGACCCCCGGTTCCGGTTGAGAATCCGGTCCCGGTTCCGGCGATCGTTTGAATGACGCCTTCCGCGTCGACCCTCCGTACACGGTTATTCCTCGAATCAGAGATGTATATTACGCCACTCCAGTCGGCCGCTACGTCACTAGGGGCGTTCAGGAACGCATCCGTGGCGGGGCCGCCATCGCCCCCGAAACTCCCCTGTTCCCCACGGGCGCCGGCAATGGTACTGAGAACGGCCTGATCCGCACCGATTGGGGGCAGCAGGCGGATGGTGATCCTTGCGGCAGGGAGCCCCTCGAACCGGGCGGATACAACAACGTCACCAGGCGTGGCGCCTGCCTGAAAACGGATGGACGCCACCCCGTCCCGAACGGCAACCGAGTCGCCGCCCACGAATACGCCGTCGCCGGACTCGACGTTGAAGACCAGGATCCGGTTGTTGATGAGCAGCGCTTCCTTCCGTGCATCCAGGATTGACGCGCGGACTTCAGTCTGCGCTTCTCCGTTGGCCGCCAGAGCTTCGGCGGTTGCGTCCAGCGCCACACTCTCGGGCGAGGGCGGCACGGTTTCGGTAAGGTCAAGTTCCGTGTTCGCTGCGATATTATAGATTCGCTGCGCGATGCCTGATGGCCATCGGACCGTGAGGGTATCAACCGTCTCGGATTCACCAAGGCCGAATGCAACTGTCAAGGCGTCTTGCGACAGATAGGAGGCGCCGCCCGTGATTTCACGCATTGCCCTGGTGCCGCCGAAGGCAACCTCGAATCGGGCGCCGATTGCATCGGAGCTGCTTACCGTGCCCCGCGGTCGAATAGACAGCCAGTTGCCGTTTGATTCCCGGTTCAGGAATAGATGGTCGCCGCCGTCCTGCACGGCTACGAAAATGTCCAGTCCGCCGTCACCGTTGAAGTCCGCCAGTGCGACACCCCGGCTATTGGCGACGCTCGAAACGCGGAAAGAATCTGCGACGTCGATAAACGTGTCGACGTCGTTGCGGAACAGGTTGTTCTTCTGTCCGCCATTGGTGACGTAGAGATCCAGGTCGCCGTCGTTGTCGAAGTCGCCCCACACGGCGCCCCTGCTGCGTGACGTGTCTGCGCCTCCCGCGTTGAGGCTTCCGCTGGCCTCCTGGAACTGGCCGCCGTTATTGACATACAGACGGTTGGTTTCCTCGTAGTAAGGCACGTAGAGATCCAGATCCCCGTCGTTATCGAAGTCTCCCCAACTTGCACCGAAACTGGGTCCGCCAAGGCCGAGTTCCGCCAGGCCGGCCTCGGCTGTCACATCGACAAAGCTGCCGCTGTCGTTGCGAAACAGCCTGTTGGGTCCGCTGTTGGCGAGAAAGAGGTCCGGGTCACCGTCGCCGTCATAGTCGGCCCAGGCGGGCTGCAGACTGCTGCCGTCATCTGCCAGACCGGCCTCCGCGGCAGCTTCGACAAAGCGGCCACCTTCATTCCGATAGAAGCGATTCTCGCCGAAGTTGGCCACGTACAGGTCCGGGTCGCCGTCGCGGTCTACGTCTGCCCAGGCCGCCCCGTACCCGTCTCCGCTGTCGTCTACGCCGGCCTCCGTGGCGACGTCGGTGAATTCGCCGTCGTCGTTGCGATAGAGGCGGTTCGGGAGCCCGTAATTGGTGACGTAGAGATCCAGGTCGCCGTCGCCGTCATAATCTGCCCAGGCGGCGGCGCTGCCGTCGTCGTTGTCCGCGCCTTGCACGCCGGCCATGGCGGAAACATCGGTAAATCCGTCGCCCTCGTTACGGTACAGCAGATTGGTGTGCAGGCTGCGGACCACGTAGAGGTCAGGGTCGCCGTCGCCGTCATAGTCGGCCCATGCGGCGCCGAACCCGCTCCCCTGGTCTGCCAAACCCAGGTCCTCGGCCGCGTCCGCGAATCCACCGGGTTTGGATGTCCGACCGACGCCCTGGAGAGGAATAGCAAACTCAGGATCGTCCGGATCGTTGGTGAAGAGGGTGAGTACCGCCCGTTGGGTTCCCGCCCGCGCGGGTCGAAAAGCGACGTCTACATTTCGCCTTGCGCCCGAGGAAATGCGCAACGTGTCACTGAAGGCGACGGAGAACTGTTCGGGGTCCGACACGTCGGAATCAAATACGGTCAGCACGCCGGCGCCAAGATTCGCGATCCGCAGCACGAATATCCGCTGGTGGCCGACGAACGTGGGGACAAATACGACGTTCTCGGGAAACACGCCGATGACGGGTGCCGACCCGGTTCCCAGGAGTGAGACGGTCAGTGTTGGACTCCAGGGGTCGTTGTTATTGATCGTGAGCCGTCCTTCGACGACACCTTCAGCCCCGGGTTTGAACCCGACCCGAATTTCTGACGCCTCCGCAGGGCCAATCTCGATTGGAAAAGCGTCGATCAGCACAAACGCGGCCTGATCGGTTGCGGCATCGGCAAGCGTGAGCGTTCTTGTGCCGAGATTCTCAATGGTTATCGAACGGGTTTCCTGATCGCCCACAACGACCGGCTGAAACTCGATTCTGGTGGTCGTCGAACGGAGGACGGGCGAGCGGAAGGCAGGGTCGAAAAGTTTTCGGATACGGCTGTTGCCCGTATCCACGACGATCAGGTTGCCGTCCGGGTCCAGGGCCACGCGAGAGGGTTGGCGGAGTTCGGCCAGCGGCGCAGGACCGCCGTCGCCGGCGGAACCGAAATCGCCGGTGCCCGCCAGGGTGAAGATGGTCCCGGTGCCGGGATCCACGGCTCGGATCCGGTTGTTGCCGGTATCCGATATATAGAGGGTTCCGTCCGCGCCGACGGCGACGCCGCCGGGCAGATCGAGCCGCGCTTCGGTGGCTGGCCCGCCGTCGCCCGAGAATGCGCCGCCGCCTCCGAAGACGGGACCGCGGCCTGCCACGGTGCTGATTATGCCTGTCTCACCGTCTATACGCCTGATGCGATAATTGTTGAAGTCCGCGATGAAGATATTTCCCGACGCGTCCACGGCAACGTCTTCGACCGTCAGTCCTGCTTCGACCGCCGGGCCGTCGTCGCCGCCGAATGAGAAATCACCGTCGCCTGCAAGGGTCGTGATCACGCCGGTATCGAGGTCGATCCTGCGCACCCGGTTGTTGCCCCGGGCCTGTCCGTCCAGCCCGTCTGCGATATAGAGTCCGCCGCGCGGGCCCATGGTCAGAGCGACGATTTCACCGAATACGGCGGAGGCAGCCGGACCTCCGTCGCCGTCGAAACCGAACTCGCCATTTCCGGCGACGGTGGTGACGGTCCCCGTGGCGGCGTCGATGCGCCGGATGCGCCGGTTGCCGGTATCGCCGATGTATACGTTGCCGGCCCCGTCGACCGCAACGCCCTGGGGCCTGTTCAGTTGCGCTTCCGTGGCGGGTCCGCCGTCGCCCGCGAATCCGGCCTCGCCGGTTCCGGCTATGGTCGTGATCCGTCCGGTGACCGCATCCACCCTGCGGATGCGGTGTGTGCCGGTATCGGCGATATAGACGTGGCCGTCGGCACTTGCGGCGGCGCCCAGGGGGACGCTCAGGGCAAGGTCCGTCGCGGGGATATTCTCGCCTTCCCTGTCGCCGCCGCCGGCAATCGTAATCAGCGATCCGCGATTCTGGGCGAGTGACGCGTCGGCCAGCGTGAGCAGGACGCAGAGGACGAACGGTATTCCGCAGTTTTTTCGAATGATGCGCATAGACTGGATTCAGGCGACAAGCCGCTGAGGAGCCGCCGGGCTCAACGCCCTTCGAAGAGGTCCCGTCCCTTCACGAGGGCTTCGATCTTTCGGTCGGCAACGCTGCGTTGGAGCATCCAGAAACCGCAATCGGGATGGACGCAGGCGATTCGATCCTGTCCGAGATGGCCCGCCGCGGCTTCGATGTCGGATGCGATTTCGTCCGGGGTCTCCACCACGTTGGTTTTGATGTCGATCACACCGATTCCTATCCTTACGGACTCGGGAACGTCCTTCAGGTATGCCGCGTGTTCGATACCCCAGCGTTTGAACTCAAGGACGAGGTGGTCCGCCCTCAACGCGGCGAGATACGGGACCAGGTCCGGCCAGGCGCCCTGCTGAACGGTCTGGCCGCCGTAGTTCCCGAAGCAGACGTGTACTGCTTTTTCGCCCTGAACCGCGTCGAGTACGGTGTTTGCCGCGCAGGCGGCCCAGGCGGCTTCTTCGGGGTGTCCTGGAATATTGGCTTCGTCGATCTGAATCACGTCCGCGTCGACGTCGGCAACCTGCCGGGCGAGGAGCTCTCCCAGCGCCAGGGCCGCGGCCGCCGGGTCTCCATAATGGCGATCCATCAAAACTTTGCTGAGCATGTGCGGCCCGGTGAGGGTGAATTTGAGCCTGGACCGCGTCAGAGGCCGGACCATGCGGCAGTCCCCGGGAAGATTGAGCGTGCCTTCGTCAAGTTCGCGTTCGATCATGCCCGCGGGATCCCCGCGATAGGAAAGGCCGGCATCCAGGCGAAACGCATTCAGGTCCTCCCGACCGAACCGGGTTGCGATACCGCCCAGTCTTCGTGCGAAATAGTCGATCATGCCGTTGGTTTCCGGATGATTCACGTCGAACCGGCTGAGTTCTCCGTCCGCGACAACGTCAATTCCCGCGTCTTCCTGGGTCTTCAACACGACGCGAATGGCATCGATCAACGTCTGCCGGGAGGGAGAGGTCCGAAGCCAGACCGGTACGGGATAGCTGCCAACGACGGTGGTGAGAATGCGATGGGACATGGCGGAAGCATTCGTGGAGAATACCGGCAACGTGCGTCCGGGTCTATTCCCGCCGGGTTTTCGGGGACCTGAATTCCTGGCGGATCGCGTCCAGCCGGCTGCGGTTTTCCGGAGCGGGACTTCGCAGAGCCTCCATTAGAAATGCAACCAGGATGCTCAGGAGCAGGCTCAGCCCTGCGGCGGTGCCAACCATCAGCGCGCGCCGGGGGCGGCTCCGAAAGTCGGGCGGCACGGCCGGATCCAGAACCACGACCAGGGACGTTTCCTTTTTCTCTTCAAAGCTGCTCTTTTCGTATTCCTGGAGTACGAACTGATAGATCAGGTTTCGGATTTCCATTTCGCGCATCAATCGCATGGCCTGAAGTCCCAGATCCGGGATCCGATCCATCGGGAGCATGATGCTGGGCATATCGGGAACTCCGCGGCCGCTGTCCGGTTCCGATCCCGTGAGGATGCCGTCCAGCGCTTCTCTCGCGCCCTCGATCTCGATATCGAGTTGCCTGACCCTGCTGTTGTCGGGATTCATCTGAAGGGCGGCGATTTCGCGGCGGATGACCATCTCGCCCAGCGTCGACGTGATAAGTGAGGAGTAGGCGTCTATCTGCGCCTTGGTCTGGCTCTCTATGTCTATGGCCGAATGTTCCTTCTGGAACGCGTTGTAGGCCGTTTCGGCTTCGATCATGCCGCGTTCGGCCTGCGCCAGGCGTTTTTCCAGGTAGCTCCGGAGGTCGCGCGCCTGTTGTTCCCGCCGGTGCCTCAGCGCGGTGTCGAGTTCTTCGACGAAGGCATTGGTAATCTCGGCGGCCGATTCCGGTGACTCCGCTTCGTAGGACACGGTCAGAAACTGTTCGCGGGAAAGTTCCACTTCCAGCCGGTCGGCGACCATCTGCAGGAGTTCCTCGCGGGTTTCGGCGTCGTACGTTTCCTGAAGACTGAAGCGGCGGATGATGGCTTCGGCCACGCGCTGGCTCTTGAGGATGGGCACGAATTCCGTCGCCGAAACGACGCTTTCCCCGATGCCCAGCATCCCCACCGGCAGCTTCTCGAGAATGGCGGAGATACCCAGCGTACCCTGGCTCTCGCTGGGGGGAAAGAGGACGGCGCTGGCGCGGTAGACCGGCGTGATGATCAGGCTGATGCCGGCCGTCACGACGGATACGGTGATACAGGTGAAGAGTATCATTCGTCGCCAGCGGACGAGGACGGCCAGATGGTCGAGGAAGTTCTTTTCGGGTTCCATTAACGGCTGATGCTCCGTACCGCAATGACCAGGGCGGCCACCTGTGAGAGCACGACCAGCGTCTCGCGGAACAGCCGCCAGCCGTGCACGGGTTTCTTGCCCATGACGAAAATCGTGTCTCCGGGATTGACGTTCTGCACCCTGGAGGCTTTCGTCCAGTTGCCGGTGCTGCCCTGAATCACGTAGATTTCGCCACTCTCGGCCTGTTCATTCAAGCCGCCCGCCCTGCTGATGTAGTCCTGAACGCCGAGACCCGGTTCGTAGGGAACCGCACCGGGCGTGATGACGTATCCGTTGACCGCAACCGAGGGAACAAGCATGGGAATCCTGACGACGTCCCCGTCTCTGAGAAGGATGTTCTGCGAATCGTCCTTGTTTTCGAATAGAGCGACGAAATCGACCGGCAGGCGCCCCGACATTTGCTGTTTCTGCATGGCCATATAGGTCCGCTGGGCGTCGGTCAGGCTGATGGGGCCGACGCTCTGCAGTTGTCTGGGACCGGCCACGCCTTTCGGAAACTCGACGCGGCGGACCACGATAGATTGGGCGAGAGAGGCTTTGGACGTGAACCCGCCTGCTTTCCCGATGAGATCTTTAAGCGTCATCCCCGCACCGATAAAATAGGTTCCGGGAAAGTACACTTCGCCTTCGACGTTCACACGTCGCTCCTTCACGGCCACGTGTAGCTTGTCTCCCGCGCGAAGCGGCAGGTCCGCGTCCGCATCGCCGGCCAGCGCAAGGGAGAGCCGGATAGCGTGCCGTTCTTCGTTTCCTTCAGAAAAAAAAGAACGCAGCAGTTCGGCGCTGGCTGTAGCAGCATCGCCGTGCAATCCACCGGCAAGTGAAATCAGATCGGAAACACGATCGCCCGAGACGAATTCGTAACTTCCGGGCTTATAGACCGCGCCCGAAATACGCACGGAATCCTTAAGCGCCGGCACGAAGATCTGGTCTCCATCCAGCAGAAACGGGTTGTGAGCGATATCGCCCGAAAGCCGCCACAGGGCGAGGTCCGCCCCGCGCCCGCCATCCGTCGGCGCGCCGCTTTCTGACAGCCGCTGGATCCGGATATTTCGTTGGGAAGCCCTGCCGTCCGGAGGTTTCAGCAATCCGCCCGCCTGACTGATGAGTTCCGAAACCTGCTCGGTTCCCTCCACCATGTAGGTGCCCGGATGGACCACCTGTCCAACGACATTAACGGGAAAACTGCGCAGCCGGGCGAGAGAGATCTGGACGTCGAGACTTCGCAGATTGTCGCTGACGGCGTCCTGAATCCGCTTCCGGCTTTGCCCAAGATTGAGTCCTGCCAGCTGGATGGCGCCGACGTACGGAATGACCAGTTTGCCTTCCGCATTGACAAGAACGGGAAGGGTTACGGGTTCTTCCCCGGCTTCGATGTGGATGCTGAAGGTATCGCCGGGACCGACAATGTAGCGCTCGGAGCGGATAATGGCGTCGTAAGCGATCTTTCCGATCCATTTGACGTCCAGGCCCTGCATTTCGTCCGGCTGAAGCGTTGCGCCGGTCGATTTGCGATCGGACCTCCTCCGGCCGAGTTCCCGCCCCGGTCCAGATTGCGCGAACAGCATGACGGGTTCGGAAACGAGACCGAAGGAGAGCGCGATTGCAATCAGACGCAAGACAAGGGTCGGTTTGCGGCAGGAGAAAAACCCGGTCATTCCGTGGTTACCCCGTCATGATCGACACGAAGGACGGCGGTGTCGACGTGCATGTTCAGTCGCGCCCAGGCGTTCTTCATGGCGTCCGCGATATTCGTGGCGTCATCGGTCGCAAAGGCGAGCAACGTCGGTCCGGCGCCGCTGAGGCAGGCGCCCATGGCTCCGGCTTCTTCCGCGGCTTCCAGTACCTCTTCGATTCCGGGTACGAGCGATGCCCGGTAGGGTTGATGGAGGCGGTCGCGCATCGCGGATTTCAAAGCGCACAGTTTGCCGCTCATCAGCGCCGCCGTCACCAGGCAGGCGCGGCCCACGTTGAACACCGCGTCCCTGTGCGGCACCCGCTCCGGAAGGGCCGCTCGCGCGGCTTCCGTTTGGAGTTCAAAGCGGGGAACCGCGACCACGGCGCGAAGTTCCCGAGGCGGCAGGGCCCGGATCGTTTCGACATGACCGTTTTCAAAGGAGCAGATGACGAGGCCGCCCAGGAGGCACGGCGCGACGTTATCGGGATGGCCTTCGAGTTCCGTGGCGAGGTTGAGAAGGGCGGGCTCGGAAAAGGGTTCGTCCATGAGCAGGTTGGCCGCGTACACGCCTGTCACGATAGCGGTGGAACTGCTGCCCAGCCCCCGTGAAAGCGGAATGCCGTTGTGCATTTCCACGTCCAGCCCGGGCAGTGACCGGCCGGCGCGCTGAGCGGCCGCTTCGGCGGACCTGAAGAAAAGATTGGATTCGTCCGGCGGGAGTTTCCCGGCGCCTTTCCCCGTAATGTGCATCCGCCGGCGCCCGTCATTGGAAAGGGTTCGAATGACAACCCAGTTGTATAGGGTCAGTGCAAGGCCGAGTGCGTCGAATCCGGGACCCAGGTTGGACGTTGAGCCGGGCGCTCTCAGGCGGATTTCCATTCCATCTCCGTGAGAAGTTTCGCACAGACGAGATCCGCCAGCAGGAGTCCGCGGCGGGTGAGCCGCACACGCCCGTCATCACGTTCGAAGAGGTGATCGGGAATGAGAGAGGTCCATCCGGGGCTCGCCCCCAACAACCTTTCGGGTATGCCGTTGGCGCGGCGGAGGCCGAGCATCACCTGTTCCACGCGCCGCTCGCGTGAGGAGATCGCCTCTTCCCCTGCAATCGCGACGCCCGAGGATTCCACACTCCCTATATACGCCATGAGCGGGCGGATGTTCCAGGTCCGGCGGTCATTGAAGAAGGAGTGGGCGGAAAGCCCGACGCCAAGGTAAGCCTGCCTTTCCCAGCAGGCGATATTGTGACGGCAGGCAAAACCGGGTTGCGCGAAGTTCGAAACTTCGTAATGGACGTAACCGGCCTCGCACAGCTTTTCCTGAGCGGCCTCGTACATTTCCGCCTGGGTGTCTTCGGGAGGCAGCGGCAGGCGGCCCTTCTTCATTCTGCGGCCGAACGCGGTGCCGGGCTCGACGGTCAGCCCGTAAACGGAGACGTGTTCGGGAAAAAGGTCTATGGCGCGGTCCAGGGTTTCACGCCAGACTGAAACCGTCTGTCGGGGCGCGGAGAAAATCAGGTCGATATTGAGATTGCTCAAGCCGGCCCGGCGCGCAGCGTCCACGGCGGCCCCGGCCTCGGCGGGCGTGTGCCGCCTGCCCAGGGCCCGGAGCGTGGCGCTGTCCATGGCCTGTACGCCCAGGCTGAGGCGGCTGATGCCGATGGCCGCCATCTGAGCAAACCGCGAACGGTCCTCGGGATTGGCTTCGGCGGAAATCTCCGCACCGGGCGTGATTCGCGACATCGATCGGGCGGCGTCAAGGATTCGACGCAGCGAGTCCGGCGGAACCTCCGACGGCGTACCGCCGCCGAAATAGACCGTGTCGAACTCCATGCGGCCGCCCATCTCCGACAGCCGGGTCCGCATCTCGCGGATGACCGCCGCAGCGTACCGGCCCGCCAGGTGCGTCTTGCCCACGTCGAATGCGAAGTCGCAATAGGGGCACCTGGATTTGCAGAACGGGACGTGGACGTAGAGACTGAACATGAGGGTACGTGTTCTGTCACGGAGTCGGTTTGGTTGAATTACGTCGTTGAGTCGTTGGGCCGGCATCTCTTTGACAGGCTTAGGATCCAGCGCCTGCAACCTGAGCCGCTCCCTGAGCCTGTCGAAGGGTCGGCTAAGGGCGTATTGGAATGCCTAACAGATTACGAAACTCGGGCATTTCGACATTTCGACAAGCTCAATGCAGGCATGCTCAATGACCACGATTCGATAGGACGCTTCGGATTGTTCAGCACAAGGCGTGCAGACGACGCAGCGAGACTGGTTGAATCCGTGAATGAATGGTACCCCGTCTCCGGAACGGAACGCCGGAGTGAACGGAAACGCGGAATGCCATCATCTGACAATTCGTCCGACACGACTCCATCGCGCGCGGCCGAATCCATGAATCAGGTTATAGACCGCCATTCTTGGAATTGAAAGGACGTCTTCGAAGGCCGGCGCCTCGGGGTCCGGCGCCCACGACCAGTAGATGATATTCGCCTGCGCCCGTATACGCCTCTCATCCAGAAAGCTCCAGTAGCGGCTGTCCTCGCTGTTGTCCCGGTTATCACCCATGACGAAATAGTGGCCGTCGGGAACCCTCGCGAGGCGCATGTTGTCGCGAATCCCGCCGGGAGTCGAAGCGGGCAGGATGACTGGATCCGAGTATTTGGAGAGCGGCGGATCCACGGAGCGCTTACCGTCGACATAGAGTATCTTGTCGCGGATTTCAACCTCCTGACCGGGCCCCGCCACCACGCGTTTGATAAAGTCCCGGGCGGGATTCCTCGGATACTCGAAAATGACGATATCCCCCGGTTCGGGACTCCTGAAACCTGGAAGCCGTACGTCCGTAAATGGAATCCTGGCGCCGTAGACAATCTTGTTCGCCAGCAGAAAGTCGCCTGCCAGCAGCGTGTTCTCCATTGAGCCCGAGGGAATGCTGAAGGCCTGAACGACAAAGGTCCGCAGAAAAAGCGCCAGGGCAACGGCTACCAGTATGGCTTCGAGGTATTCTCTGGCCACTGACTTTTTCCCTCTGCGGGATCGTCCCTTCCGGGCCTTTCGGGTCGGGGCCTTTTTACCGGCCCTCGTGCGTCGAGCGGGCTTGACCATAGTCTTGTGAACCGGCTCCGGGTCCGCGCGTTTCCTCTACATCTCCATCCGAAGGACGGCCAGGAACGCCTCCTGCGGGATTTCGATATTTCCCACCTGCTTCATCCTTCGTTTCCCCTCCCGCTGTCTTTCGAGAAGCTTCCGCTTTCTCGTCACGTCCCCACCGTAACATTTCGCGGTGACGTTCTTGCGGAAGGGACGTACGGATGTTCTGGAGATGATCTTCCTGCCGATGGCGGCCTGGATGACAACCTCGAACATCTGTCGCGGAATGAGTTCCTTGAGTTTGGAACAGATCGCCCGACCCCATTCGTAGGCCTTGTCGCGATGGACGACGGCGGACAACGCGTCAACCGGGTCTTCGTTGATGAGCAGGTCGAGTTTGACGAGGTCGGCGTCCCGGTGTTCCTTGTATTCGTAGTCGAACGAGGCGTACCCTCGACTGACGGATTTCAGGCGGTCGTAAAAGTCGAGTACGATTTCGGAAAGGGGCAGTTCGTATCGCAGAAGCGCGCGCGTGGGATCCACGAACTCGGTGGTAATATAGATTCCCCGTCGGTCCTGGGCAACCTGCATGGCCGCGCCGATGTATTCCGCCGGAACCAGAATCTGCGCGTTGAGTACGGGCTCCGAGATTTCTTCGATCTGTACGGCAGGCGGCATCTCGGCGGGATTGTGCACGACTTCGACTTCCCCGTTGGTAAGCAGGACTTCGTACGCCACGTTGGGTACCGTGGTGATGATGTCCATGTCGAATTCCCGTGCGAGGCGCTCCTGAACGATCTCCATGTGAAGCAGGCCCAGGAAGCCGCAGCGGAAGCCGAACCCCAGGGCCGTGGACGTTTCCGGCTCAAAACGGAGTGACGCGTCGTTCAGGCGCAATTTCTCCAACGCCGTTCGGAGGTTGGTGTAGTCCTCGGCGTCGACCGGATAGACGCCGGAAAAGACCATGGGCTTCACTTCCTGGTACCCGGGCAGCGGTTCCCCGGCGGGACGGTCGCGACCTGTAACGGTGTCGCCCATATGGAGTTCTTCAAGGTCCTTCACGCCTGCGATAAGATAACCGACTTCACCGGCCTGCAGCGCGCCGGTTTTGACCCGCTTGAGTTTGAGTACGCCGATTTCCTCGGCTTCGAACTGCCGCCCCGTGGAGAAGAAACGGATGGGCATACCTGTCCGCAGGCTGCCCTGGAAAACACGGACCGAGGCGACCGCTCCGCGGTACTGGTCGAAGATCGAGTCGAAGATAAGGGCCTGGAGTTCCGCGTCCGGATCGCCCTCCGGCGGCGGAATCCGTTCGATGATCGCCTGCAGCACGCCGTCGACGCCAACGCCCTCTTTGGCGCTGATCTTGTGGATCTCGGACTCTTCGACACCCAGAAGGTCGTGAATCTGCAGAACCACCCTGTCCACGTCCACGTTGGGCAGATCGATCTTGTTGATAACCGGGATGATCTCGAGGTCCTGTTCCAGCGCAAGCAGCACGTTGCTGATCGTCTGCGCCTCCACGCCCTGCGCCGCATCGACGAGGAGGAGCGCGCCTTCGCAGGCGGCCAGGCTCCGGGAGACCTCGTATGAAAAGTCGACGTGCCCCGGCGTGTCGATGAGGTTGAGGATATATCCCCGACCGTCGGCGCGCGCGTATTCCATCCGGACGGCGTGCGACTTGATCGTGATGCCGCGTTCCCGTTCCAGGTCCATATCGTCCAGGACCTGGTCCACCATCTCATTCTGAGACAGGGTCGAGGTCACTTCCAGGAGGCGGTCCGCCAGGGTGGATTTGCCGTGGTCGATATGGGCGATGATGCAGAAGTTTCTGATATTTCGGGTATTCATACACGGGAAACGCTGTAACTGACGTCCCATCCCTGGAGCCGGCGCCTGCGACCTGAGCCGCTCCCTGAGCCGTTGCCCTGAGCCAGCCGAAGGGTTGTCGAAGGGTCGGCGAAGGTTGTTGAAGAGGGCCTCACAGGTTACGAAACGCGGGCATTTCGACAAGCTCAATGAACGCGTTTCTGCGAGGTCTGCCCAATGCGGCGAGGCGGGACGAAACGGCGGAAGTGGGCGGTATATTTCTGTGTCGTGACATTATTTACAACTTCAAAAAATTCAACCGTCTACACACACCTCTTATAGAAGGTTAGAATATACTCTGTTAGGGGATTGAAGTCAACCGCGGAAGGGTAAAATGCCACGGTCCCGACGTACCGGTAGAAAGCACTTCGACAATTGGACGGAAGATCGGACCGGGACCGTCTATAGGGCGCAAAGGGGTTGACACCCCGTGAAACCGGTGGGTATATTGAAAGGGACCGACAACGGCTTAGAAGCTGTTTTAAGATTACCGGCGAGTTCCCGAGCACGAGCGAAAAAGTGGCGGTCAAGGCGGGCAACACCCGCCCATATTTGTCTATACGGGTGGATTTGACCAACGCCGACCGGCGCTTTTGCAGCCGTGCGAAGACCGCTGGGAATTTTAAGACAGCTTCTTACGGAAGGAAACGGCACTTATGCAAAGGCTCAGGATAGCGGTGATCGGTGTGGGCGCGGATCCGGGTTCCAGGGCGCGCCAGTACCTCAGTACAATCGCCCGCTTGACGGATCACTATGAATTGGTCGCAATCTGCGACCGGGACGAACGCGCGTTGGCCGAAGCGTCAGCGGGCGCTTCTACGGCCTGTTTTCAGGATATCAGGTCTCTCTTCGCTTCGGCCGCACCGGAAGTGGCGCTGAGCATGACGCCCAAGGACTCCCACGGCGTGATTGCGGCAACGGCCGCGCGTCACGGCGCGCATGTCATCACCGAAATTCCCGTTGGGCTCACACGGCGCTACGCGAGAGCGGTTGCGCAAACGTGCGAAGAACACGGTGTGCTGTGGGAGGTGGCGGAGCAGGTGTGGCTGTGGCCGCGGGAGCGATTGAAGAGAAAAATCATCGAGGCCGGCCTGCTGGGCGAGTTGACGCATTCGCGCCTGTGGTACCTGACCGGTCAATATCACGGATTCAACGGAGTCCGCACGTTGCTTGGCAGAGAGGCGAAGCGGGTGCTGGGCTATTGCGGAGAAGCGCCGGCGCTGCCGTACGAGGCCTACGGCGGGGAGCGGGAGACCACGGTGATGTGGGACCACGCGGTGGTCGAGTTCGAGGGCGGTATCGTCTGCCTGTTTGAAAAGCCGCCGCGCGTCTTCCCTTCTCCGGCGCAGGGATTTGCAACCGGTTGGCACATTGAGGGGACCCGTGGATACCTGGACCAGAGCCAACTCGTGCTGTACAGCGAGAAGACTTCGCAGGCATTCGACCTTCAGGAACGTTTCGTGGATGTCGACGGGGACGACGTGCTGGACGTCGCGCGCGTGGATACGAATCCTCCCGTCACGTGGGAGAATCCATACAGGAAGTGGCGCATCGGGTCGGCCGACGACGTCGCCAAGGCAAGCATTCTCGTCAGCTTTCACGGTGCGATAACCAGCGGGAGCCGGCCGCAGTACGGGCATGAGAACGCGCTGAAGGACTGGGAAATCTGCCTTGCCGTGCGGGAAAGCGCAAGGAGGGGGAATACCTGGGTCGACCTGCCCCTGGGCGAACCGACGGAGCTCGAGAGGAAAATCGAGGCAGAGTTCGTGCGGCGTTACGGCCACGACCCCACCGAAGAGCCCGAAAAGCTGCTGGACGCGAACTTTACCCGGGCGGCGACTCTGTGGCCCTTCGCGCACTGGCTGTGAGAGAGGAGTCGAAGCCGGAAGCTGTATTTCAGCTAAATTTCGACAATCCACGCTTTCCGCTGGACACTTTGCCGTTGAATGGCCGAACCTATCGACAAGCTTCCGCCGCGTGAGTGGTTACAGACGGGAAATAAGGGAGGTTCAGGTGAAAAAAGCCTCCCGGAATTGTGAAATTGGTTATCTTGTGTACGTAATACCATCTGCACGGCGACAGAGTCGGTCTGCAAATAGAAAGAGGACGTTTAGGAGCCGGAATACCGGATTGAATTGGCAATAGGGGCCTATGGGCATTTTTTCGTGATTGACAGGGGAGGTAATGTTATGGGTCTTGTCGATGGGACAATGAGGCTGATCGAACGTGTTGTAAAGGCCGGACGCGCAGAAGATTCTGTCCAAGATGCGACGGAAGACCAAGCTTGGGACGAGGCTCAGGCGGCAGATATAGACGAAGGACTTCGCAGCGGAAGGATCAAGATGCTGTCTGCAGAGGAGTCCCAGGAAGCGATTGATGCTCTGAAGAAAAAGTGGGACATGCCGTGAGTAGGCGGCGACGGAGAAAACGTGCCAGTGTTCGGACCGAGCCGGGGGCGAAGGAAGATCCCAGGGTTATTCTTTCGAACACGGCTCTCAAGATGTTGGAGACGTTTCAGGCCAATGCAGGCCGTTTGGCCCTGGAGCGGATCGAGGCCCTGAAGAATCCTCGGAATCAAAGGGGGTCAGTCAAAATTCAGGGACGGCCCGCCAACGATGCTATGTTTAGAATCGAGTCCGGGAATTACAGGATCTTTTATAAGAGAGCCGGTTCAGACGTTTACGTTGTGGATATTCGCCACCGACAAGGGGCTTATAAATAAACAGTTATATCCTGAAACCGCCTTCGGCCCATTCTGAAGCCTCAAAGAAGCGATGCTTGACTGAAATGACATTGCCGCTCTCGTCGTTAATGCGGACGACTTTATAGGAGCGTGTCAGACGTACTTCACCCATTGCCGGCGTGACAGATTTTCGGTCCCACGGTCGAGAGAAGCCGATCGTGATTTTCCATTCGTTCGACGCCTCATCAAAATCGACCTCCTCAAGGCCAACGTGTGCGATTTCTTCACCCTCGAAGAGATCGGCTATAAACGCCCTGGCCGTTCCTGCGGCTTGTCTAACGTCCATCCGTGCCCTCGCACGATTGTCTCAGGTTGTATTCCTGAAAACGCCAATTCATCCATCGATCAATCCGTGGTACCGGTCGCCGGACCGCGAAATCGCCCTAATGTGCACAATGACGCTGAAGCTGAAGGCAATCTCGGTTGAGATTAAGCAAAGATTGTTCACACCAGTTCTTTTTCATTGATGAATTGACCAATATATGTAGTATCGCTTCCTCGAGCAATCCAGTCCCTACGTTGCTCGTATCAACGTATGATCAGATATTCAATATTGAAGGGTCCGCTCCGTGAAAATCGATTCCGCAGAAATACGATACGTCGAGCTTCCGCTGATATCGCCGTGGCGGACCGCGTACGGCGAGGATGCGTCGATACATTCCGTGATGGTCAAACTGTCAGGCGAAGGGGCGGAGGCATGGGGCGAGGCGGCGCCGTTCTACGCCCCCACATATTCACCCGAGTCCGCGCGGTCCGTCTATGAAACGGCCCGGGAGTTTTTCCTGCCGCGAATTGTGGGCCATACGCTGGATACCGCCGAGGAAGTGGTTGAGCGGCTGTCCATCTTCAAGGGGAATCCGTTTTCCAAAGCCGCGGTGGAAACGGCCTGGTGGGCGCTCGACAGCAGGCTCAACGGCGTCCCGCTCTGGCGCGCGCTGGGGGCGGACAAGCCGGTGGTGCGATGCGGCGCGGATTTCGGGGTCCAGGACACGATCGACGTGCTTCTCGCGCTGATCCAGGGCGCCGTGGACGCGGGTTTTCCACGGATCAAGCTGAAGGTGAAGCACGGATGGGATATCGAGATGCTGGACGCCGTGCGGTCGGCCTTTCCCGGTCCCGTGATTCACGTGGACTGCAACTCCGGCTACGACCTGGAGGCGGATATCGATACGCTGGTGGGGTTCGACCGGTTCAACCTGGCGATGATCGAACAGCCTCTTGACCATACCGATCTCATCGACCACGCCGAGTTGCAGCGTCGGATCGGGACGCCCGTGTGCCTGGACGAATCGGTCACGCGCCCCCGCGACTTCGAGATGGCGCTGAAAATCGACGCCTGCCGCGTCATCAACGTCAAGCCGGGACGCGTGGGCGGGTTGTACAACGCGGTGCGGATTCACGATATGGCGCGGGACGCGGGGATGCCTGCGTGGGTGGGCGGCATGCTGGAAAGCGGGGTAGGCGCGGGGATCTGCGCCGCGCTGGGAACGCTGCCCGGATTCACCTATCCGGCGGACGTGTTTCCCTCTTCGAAATTCTACGCTGAGGATATTACGGATCGATGGGTCGAACAGGACGAAAACTGCGATGTTGTGCTGGACGAAACGCCCGGCGTGGGATTCGATCCGGTGCAGGAGCGTCTGGAAGGGGTAACAACAATGCGGGAGGTGATTGAATAAGGGGACGTCTCGACCGCGCACATAAGAACAGGTTCGCCGGAAATCGTACCCGTCAATAACCTTCGAAAAAACCCCGTCGCAGGCAGAGTATGCGACGGGGTTTTAGTGTGTGAAGGTGGGGCGGACATTCCTGTCTGCCCGGTCTTCGGTTGGACCCCGATGCTCACGAGAGATGTCCAGGGGACGCCGCAATACGGGCATTTCGACAAGCTCAATGACCACGTTTTGATTAGGAATTTTCGATCTCGCTCAGAATGACATGTATTGCGATAGCCATTGTCAAAACGCTGAGCCCACCTCTTCGCTGACACCTCGACGCGGCGGCATTTTTATCCGAACAGTTGCGCCAGCAGGTCGTCGGCGAGGGTCTCCATGGCTGGGGCCGTGCCCACGCCACCCAGAGAGGAGTTGGCCGCCCAGGTTTCGTATCCGCCCTCCTCGGTAAGGGCTCCGTCGGTACAGATATATCCGATGTAACCGTTGGCGAGGCTGACGACAAAGGCAGGACTGGCGGTCGTCCGTGACTTGATACCCAGGCCCGATTCAACGAACACCTCGCCGGGAAGGGCCACGATGGCGGCGTCGCCGAGTCTGAAGACCTGCACCTGGGCGCTCATTCTGGATGGGAGCTTCGCCAGGCGCTGACATTCCATGGCGTAGATGTCCACGATGGACCGCGGGATGGGCTGTCCCACGACCCAGCTGAAGGGGCCGTCATCGTATTCCGGCGGATCGTCGGGCGACGCCAGGATTCGTTCGGCCGTTTCCAGGTCTTCGGGCGTGATGGTCCTGGGCGAGAAATCGAACGAACCGGTAGCGGCCGCGAGATCCAGGCTATCCTGTATATCCATCAGCTGGATTTCGGTGAGCATGTGACCGGCCAGGACGTTGGCCATTTTCTTCGCGTGTACGTGGCCCCGGTCCTTCCATGTGCGGCGCCCGCTGAAGTCGATATTGTTGATCTGGCCGGACGCGGCATTCCACAGCAGGGGGATGCATTCGCCGCCCAGATATCGGCGCATCAACCTGAAGAAGTGCCCGAAATAGTCGGCCGATATGCCGCCGCCGGCGCCTATGTAGTGGAGTGAGTAGCAGGCGACGGCGGCGAGCGGATCGCCGTTCAGATCCTCGACGTAGGCCATCGCGAGTTCCGGGTCGGTGGGGCCCGAGGGTTCGATCAGGTCTGGGTCGGCCACCCCCGGGTTCATCCGCACGGTCCCGTCCTTCATCCGCCAGCGGCGGTTGAAGGCGATACGGTCTTCCTCCACGCTTGCGAAGCCGATTCGGGCGGGTCGCATGCGGCGGCACGCGAGTTCTGCCGCGTCAGCGATCTTGAGGTGGAGCCATTCGATATAGTCCGAATCACCGTCCGTACCCAGCAGATCGGCGATGCCGCCCCCGCTGTGCGTGTGTGTCGCATTGATCATCGTGTTTTCGATCGGGATTTCGCACCGCTGCGCCACGCGCTGCCTTGCGCGGTCCGCGATATTCCGCGGCATCGCGATGAGATCGCAGGTGATGAAGGCGACGCGGGTATGGCCGTTGTCCAGGACGAGGGCCTTGGCCAGGAGTTCGTCATGGACGTCGTCCGCGTATCCCGGCCGATGCCCTCCGGGAATGGTCACGCCCAGCCAGGGGGTGATGTTGGCCGTGGCGGCGCCTGCCTGTAGAGCGCCCATTGGAGTTCTCCTGTTGTGGCGGGTTTACTCGATACTCAGAAACTCGCCGCCCCGTCTGGCGGATTCTTCCGCTTTGATGCATGCTCTGGCAACAGCCAGCACGTCGGAGGTGGAGATGAAGTTCTCCTCGCCGCCGGAGAACGCGTTCACCATGGTTTCCACAAAGCTGCTGTTGCGCTCAGGTGGGAATTCGGGCTCGTACGCGCCCTTGCGGTCGGCAACGATGAGCAGGCTGTCTGACGCATACGCCCGGAGGTGGGCAGATCCCTTCGTACCCATGATGATGAAGCGGGTGTCGCCGAATGACGGAGAGTCTTCAGGAGTCAGCCAATCCGCGGTGAGAAGTGCGCAGGCTCCGGTACTCAACTGAAACGATGCCTGAATGTGGTCCATCTCAAGCTTTTGCGGGCCGTGCGTATGCCTCTTGCACGTGCCGAGCGCATGCACGCCCACGCATTCGGCGCCCGTGAGCCAGCGGACCTGGTCCACGCCGTGGCACGCGACGTCGCTGAAGGTGCCCGTATAGATCTGCGGATCGAAATACCAGTCGGGAGCCCAGGGGCCGAGTTTGTGGGGATGGGTGGAGATGAGGCTGACGATATCGCCGAGTTCTCCTGCCAGAATGGCTTCCCTCAGTGCGATGAAGGGCGGATAACTGCGTGAGGTGTAGAACATGGTCAGGCGGATATTGTGCTCCCGGACGGCGGTATGGATGCGATTCCAATCGTCCAGAGACCGGCAGAGCGGTTTGTCCAGGAAGACATGGGCGCCCGCCGCGGCGCAGGTTTCGATCATTTCCACCTTCTCGTGGTGGCCCACGCCTTCCATGACCACGTCGGCGCGGGTCCCGTCCAGCATCTCCGTCAGCGTGGGAAAGCGAGGTACGTCGACGTCGCGCACGTACTGCTCGTACAGGGCGTCGTCCGGTTCCACGATGCCAACCAGTTCCGCGTTGGGGGCCTTGACGGCGGACCGGAACATGCTGCCGATGTGTCCGTAGTGGACGCCCATTACTCCAATTCTCATCGTATCACTCCTGTCCGGAATAGCGTCTCACCCTTTCCCGATCCAGCTCGATACCCAGTCCCGGCGTCGTGGGTATGGTCAACAGCCCGTTCTCGTCGAGCTGGAAAGGTTCGGTCAGGATGTCTTCGATGTACGGCGACGGGGTGATGTATTCCACCCAGCGGGCCGTGGGATGGGCGGCGGCCAGGTGGAGGTCCGCCGCCAGGCCAACGGCGGTGTTCCATCCGTGGGTGACCAGCAGCACGTTGTGATTGCAGGCGTGCCAGAGGATGCGGCGTGTCTCCGAAAGGCCGCCGACCTTTGTGGCGTCCGGCTGAACGATATCGAAGGCGCCGCGCGCGATCCAGGACATGAAGCTTTGCCGCCTGGTGAGGACCTCACCGCCTGCAATGGGGACCGGGGCGTTTCGACGGAGTGCGATGAACCCTTCCAGATCGTCGGGGGGAAGGGCTTCCTCGAACCAGACCACGTCGTAGTCCGCCAGCATCCGTGCGGTTTCCAGCGCCCACTTGTACCCGTGCGGCCAGAACTGATCGCTCCCGCCGGCATCGACCATCAGCTCGACGTCCGGTCCCACGGTATCGCGGGCGAGTTTGACGAGCCGCTCGTCGGTATGCTTATCCACACGGCCGAACGGTCCCCACCCGAGCTTGAGCGCGCGGAATCCCCGGGAAACGGCCGACGCCAACGTCTGCTTGAATGTCGCGTCGTCCGCCTCGAAGAGGAGGGAGCCGTAGGGCTTGATCTTCTGCCGGTAGTATCCGCCCAGGAGGCGCCCCACGGGTTGCCCGCTGGCTTTGCCCAGAAGGTCCCACAGCGCGATGTCGATTCCGGAAATGGCGTGCGTGACCGTGCCCCCCCGTCCCTGCCAGAAGGTCGACTGGTGGAGTTTTTCGGACACGCGCTCGGGTTCGATGGCCGACTCGCCGATAAAATGGGGTCTCAGAAGGTCCAGAGCGGCGTCGACCAGGGCCTTGCTGGTGGCCACGCTTCCAATTCCCGTCAGGCCGGTGTCCGTATGTACTTCCACGAGCGTGTGCAGGTTCTCCGACGGCGGCGTTTCGGCCGTCCAGCCGGATTTCGGTGTTTCGCCCCTCAGGGCGATTGTATGGATGCCGGTAATCTTCATCGGTTCGATGCCGTATTGAAAGGAGCCGACCGGGTCGGCCCGGGGGTTCGGTCCGCGAGGAAGGGAACCGGAGAGATATAGGCGACACGACGACTCCGGCGCCTGTTGCGACACGGCCTGGTGTTCGAGCGCCAATATATGTATTGGGGGTCTTCGCTTCAACAGGAAATCGTGGCTGGCTGAAGTAAAGTGATCTGCCAAAATGGCAGAACTCGCGTTATCACGTGCTCCAGTCGAGATCGAGACCTGTTGTCGGCGGACGTGTTATCTCATAACGTGATAGATATCAATATGATAGCCAGCTTGTACGCCTTAAGGCATAGATGTTGCATGCTTTAATGGCCTATGACCGATTCACGATCATGGCAGCGGCGACCTCTCCCCCCGATCCCGAAAAAGCCAAAAGGCGGGGAGACGGGAGAGATTACCTGCCTTGTGAGGTTTCTTCTCGAGCCGGAAGCAAGGAGTGATAAATTAACGGGCAGGGATTTCTTCCACTGCTTAATCGCCCTTTGGCGCCCTCTCCACCTTAAAGGAAATGGGAAGGAACACCCGGGGTTGACCGATCGCGTATTTCGCTGGTAGGAATTTCTGAAACCTGGAAGGAGTGGAACGGATGTCGAACGAGAAGATCTCAGAAAGCATAGAAGTAATGGACCGGACGCACGTCCCCGGCGAAGCGCCCGTGTTGAGAAGCAGGGACGTGGTGATCTTTCCCCATATGCTGTCGCCGCTATTTGTCGAAAGCGAGCAGGCGATCCGTGCCGTGGATACCGCTGTAAACGGAGGCCATCGCGTCGTTGCGTTGTTCGGTCAGAAGCCTGGCGCGAAGCAACGCAAAGCCGGACCTGACGACGCGGCCGGCGACGCGGAAAACGTAGTTCAGGCCGAAGACCTGTACCAGGTGGGCACGGCCGTACAGGTGGTCAGGATGCAGCGAACGCCGGACAACAGGCTGCAGGTCCTGGTAAATGGAATTGCCCGCGTGGGACTGGAGGAGCTCGTTCAGACCGCGCCCTATCCTCTGGCACGGGTCAAGGTGCTGGAGAGTTGGGCGGAAAAGACGAACGAACTGGAAGCGCTCTCCCAGAACGTGCTGAGTCTGTTCAAGAGGGCGATGGATCTGGTGCCCAACGTGCCCAAAGAATTGATGGCGGCGCTGGATTCTCTGAGCGAACAGGAACAGAAGGCGGACTTTATCGCTTCACAGTTCAACCTCAGGTTCGAGGAACGCCAGGAAGTCCTGTCCGAACTCAACCTGCGTCTCAGGTTCGAGTTGATTCACAAGTTCCTGACGAGGGAAGTGGAAATCCTGGAGTTGCGGCAGAAGATCGAAAGCAATGCGGCCGGGTCCTTGGATGAGGCGCAGCGCGAGTATTTCCTCCGGCAGCAACTCAAGGCCATTCGCGAGGAACTGGGGGAAGGCGGAGACGAAGTCGAAGAAATCGAGGAGTTATCCGCAAAGATCGAAGCGGCGGGCATGCCGGACGAGGCGCGAAAGGCCGCTGTTCGAGAGCTGTCGCGGATGGAGAAGATGCCGGGCGAGTCCGCCGAATATACCGTGTCTCGAACGTATCTCGACTGGCTGGTGGAACTGCCCTGGAGCAAGGCGAGCGAAGACCGTATCGACGTGGACCGGGCGCAGAAGATTCTGGACGACGACCACTTCGGGATCGAGAAGCCGAAGGACCGGATCCTGGAATACCTGGCCGTGCGCGGGTTGAAGAACGATATGCGGGGGCCCATTCTGTGCCTGGTGGGTCCACCGGGCACGGGAAAGACGTCGCTGGGTCGTTCCGTCGCGCGTGCGCTGGACCGCACCTTTGTCCGGATTTCACTGGGCGGCGTGCGTGACGAATCGGAAGTCAGGGGCCACAGGCGGACCTACGTCGGCGCGCTTCCCGGGCGGATCGTCCAGGGATTGCGCCGCGCGGGCACGAACAACCCCGTCTTTATGCTGGACGAGATCGACAAACTGGGCGCCGATTTCCGGGGCGATCCGTCGGCGGCGCTGCTGGAGGTTCTGGATCCCGAGCAGAACTGCAGATTCGAGGACCACTATCTGGACGTGCCGTTCGATCTTTCACAGGTTTTGTTCATCGCTACCGCAAACACGCTGCACACGATACCGCCGGCACTGCTGGACCGGATGGAAGTCCTTGAACTGCCGGGCTACACCGAGCAGGAAAAGCTGGAGATCGCCCGCAGCTACCTCGTGCCCAGGCAGCTCGAGGAGCACGGGCTGACGGCCGGGCGGCTGGAGATCGACACCGAAGCGATAACGGGCCTGATCCGGTACTATACCAGCGAGGCGGGACTGCGTAACCTGGAGCGGGCCGTGGGAACGCTCTGCCGCAAGGTGGCGCGCCGGTTCGCTCAGGGCCGGAAGCGAAAGGTGAGGGTGAAGACCGGACATTTGCAGGAATACCTCGGGCCCAGGCAGTTCCTGCACGAAATCGCCGAGGAGAACGATGAAGTGGGCGTTGCGGCGGGTCTGGCGGTGACGTCCTCGGGAGGCGACGTGATGTTCGTGGAGGCCACTGTGATGCCCGGCGGCGGAAACCTGAAGCTGACCGGACAGGTTGGCGACGTGATGCAGGAGTCGGTCCAGGCCGCGATGACGTACGTTCGCTCCCGATGGGAGAGCCTTGGATTGCTTGAAAAATTCAACGAGGAAAGGGACGTGCACGTTCATGCGCCGGCCGGAGCAGTGCCCAAGGACGGCCCGTCAGCGGGAATCACGATGGCGACCGTGCTGGCGTCGGTCTTCACGGGCCGGCCCGTCCGGAATGACGTGGCGATGACCGGGGAGATCACGTTGCGAGGCAAGGTGTTGCCCGTTGGCGGCATACGAGACAAGGTGCTGGCGGCCCACCGGGCGGGCATCCGGACGGTGATTCTTCCCGGGAAAAACCGAAAGGACCTGGAGGAAGTGCCGGATGCCATTCGCAAGGGCGTGAAGCTCGTGTTCGCGGACCACATGGACAAGGTGCTTGAAACGGCTCTCGTCAAAAAGCGACGGGCATCACGCAAGCGCCGCTCGCCTGCCGCCGGAAGCACGGCGAACAGGCCGTCCGCCAGAACGGGCAACCGCCGCCGTCCGGCCGTAACGGCGGCGCCGGGAGAGTGAGAGCAGCCGGGAAAGACTGAAAGCGAAGAACCGAAAACAGAAAAGGGTCGAAGCGTGAGTGGCTTCGACCCTTGTTTTTGTTGTTCAAATGCAACCGTACGTTTAGCCTGGATCTGCGGTCGTCCCTATTTGAAGCCGGTCTCCTCAGTCGTCTCTTCGTTCAACCCGCGTATGCGGTCGATGATTATCTCGACGGTTTCGGTCACGTCCGATAGCAGCGCATCGGGGTCTTCGATGACCACCTGCGAGTTCGAATAGCGATATCGCACAGCGTACCCGGTCAGCCACGCCAGCTTCTCGCCGGCCGGGGTGTGGTTTTCACCGGGATGCCGCCGCACGATAGCGCCGAGGGTCGCCAGATCGTGGGTATTGCCGTAGTCTGCGTCGAGCGCGGATATCCAGCCCTTAAGTGCGTTTTCGAGAGCCTGCTGCGCGTGAAACCCGATGGCTTCCTGAGCGGAATCAGCCTCTACGAGAACCTTTAGAACGCCGAGTTCGCGCTCAGCATTGGCAATGCGCTGCCGTATGTCGGGCCAGTTGGACGGCTCCGGGTTATCGTAGTCTACTTTGTCGCCATTTCCGTCAAATCCGTCGCGGACGGCCTGGCCTGCCACGTGGTTGCGCGCCCGGCGACCGACGTGGCAGGTCCGCTCGCTCATCTGGACCAGATCGACGCCGATCAGGTCGCCATACAGTTCCTCGACCTTGCGGTGGGCCGCCGCGCTCGTGTTCTGGTACTTCTGCCGGTCCGTGGAGTCGGAGTCGGAGATGATGAGCAGGTCGATGTCCGATTTTGCGCGGTAGTCGCCCCGGGCTCGAGAGCCGAACAGAATGATCCGGTCCGGGCGAACCGCTTCGCCAACAGCCTTGGCGACGGCGAAGGCCTTTGGGTCGGGTGCGTTGCGTGTCCGAAGTTTTGCCAAAAAAGACGTAGACCTTCTGTACCGCACGGTTGTTTACGGTTTTCCCGTTCGTCGCGGCCGTAACGGCGGATCCGGGAGGGTGAGGCCAATGACTGCGTTGCGCTGCCTCGCCTGCGGAGCGACATTATCGACCAACTGCCAGACCACAGGTCACGGCAGTTCCGCTTCCAAAACTTCCGGGTCCAATTGGTACCAGAACACCTCGCCGGATTCAACGAGATCCCTTATCCGATCGTCTCGTCGCAACCCAACGACAGCCGAAAATGCCTGGCTACCTGTAAGCCTGGTCAGGAACTCGGCATTTCGGAGGGTGCGGCGGGTGTCCCGACCATTGACGGTGAAGGAGATTTCCACGGCAATGTAACAGTGAGCGCCACTCTGGTCGGTGGCCTCTATAATCAGGTCGGCGCGGCGGAAGCTTCTCAACTCATTTGCCGGAACGTCAGACGTGTCGGTAGCGTTAATCAACTCCCACAGATCAAATTCGGTGAGGTCTTTGACCCACCGAAAGCCCATCTCACCGGCTATGAAGGGTGTCTCCCGAAGCGCGGCACTCCGGGCGTGGGCGCCATTGAGTATACCAGGGTCATTCCGGATAGACGCCACGCTGTTATCGAGCGCGGCAGAGCGCCGGTTGGTGGCCTCGACGAACCTCTGCACCTCTGCTGCAAACTGTGTGAACATTTCAGGCAATTCAATCGGTTCCTACGTAAACAACCGGGCACGCAACGCATCGGACCACTCTGGATTGTCGTCCAGGATGCGTAAAAGGTCATCTATCGTATGAATCGTGGTGTTCACGGAGTTTCCTCAATGGCTGTTTTATCCATCGCCCAATCAACCGGCCGGGAAGATAACTCACCTGCATTCATTGCAAGTGAAATCAATATACGGAAATCGGACACACAGGGCAATATAGCGGCTGAAAATCATGTACTGGATGGTTATTCAAACAGGACAATCACGGATGGAAAAGATCCCTCGTCACGCGAGATACGCGGACTTGCACGGGCGACATCGCTCACCGCCGGTTCGAATAGGGGCCTGGGACGAAAATGGGCGTCGAACGGTCCGCCGGCATGAGTTTCAACGCCATTCAGCTCTGGAAAGGGAAATATTAGCGGCTGATGGTACGAACGATGCGCCCCTGCTGATCAACGACGTAGACGGGATCATTCATCAGCCCGGCGCCGCAGGTTAGCTCGGGCGCGAGGAGAGAGGGCAGACCCAATGGCGGCATCTGCCTTTCGCCAGTAAGATTGAAGTTCGCTGTGGCATCCCACGACTGTTCTGCGCCCGATTGCGTGAGGATGTCCGGCCCTAAGGTGTTTGCGTCGAAGCCTAGACCTGCCGACGCTGACATGGCGATCTTCGCTCCCGCGTTGGCTCCGGGCAGGGTATACGGATCGGCCTGCGTGACATCGATCCCATAGCCCAGATCGGCCAGAGACTGGATCGTGATCGCGCTCAGCGCCCCCCCAATCGCAGAAGGCGCCATCAGTTCGCCCGCGAGCACCGAGTAACTCCAGTGCCCCGGATCAGCCAACGGCACCTTCGCACCAGGGTAGTTTCGTCCGCCAGCTTCATCGAAGGCCGCAATTGCATGTGGACCGTTGAAGTGCTCGTCCCCGTCTGGCGGGTTCTGATAGAAGCCGAGATCGTCCCAGACCAGACCGAACCCAAGGACGTGCCCTATTTCGTGAAGCGCTACGTTCAGCAGATCAGGGGATTGCATGTTGAAGGACATGCATCCGACGACTGACTGATGGGTCTCTCGCAACACTGATGAACCAGCCCACCCCAGTGGACCCTCTTCGTGGCTGACCGCATAGATTCGCAGGTCGTCTATCCGCTCCCCGGAGGCGATATCGAACGACTGATCGCCGCATCCGTCCGACCAACCTTCAGAAAATTCATAATCCGGCAGGTCCTCTGTAATGATCGACATCCAGCGCCGAGTCGCATATCGGATTACGTTCTTCTGACCTTCAGTGAATCCGTCGAGAAAAACGAGTTCGATGTCGAAGTCGCCTTTTCGGAAAGAGTCAAAGTGCACCGTCGCTCCGTTGCGCTTGTGCGAGGGGATTTGTTGGTTGATGGATGATGCGTTCAGAGGATTGCCCCTGAGATCCAGCTCAGTCAGCCGCGTCAAGCCGCTCAGTGTCGCAACGTCCGTGATGTTGTTGAACGCAAGATTCAGGTCTGTCAGGCGGGTGAGGACTCCCAGCGCAGACACATCCACGAGGTTGTTAGCTCTGAGGTCCAGCTCTGTCAGGTCAGGCAGGTCTCCCAGTGCCGATACGTCCGTGATCCTGTTGAACCCAATCCTCAAGGTTTCCAGTTTGTTCAAGCGTCCGAGAGCCGACACGTCCGTAAGATCGTTGTCGTCAAGCCGCATGATTCTCAGGTTGGTCAAGCCGGAAAGTGCGGATATATCCGCGAGGTTGTTATGATCAAGTTCCAATTCTGTCAGGCTGGCTAAGTTTCCCAGCGCCGATACGTCCGTGAGGTTGTTGATCCCAAGCCAGAGGATTTCCAGCCTGGCCAATCCGGAACCGGCTAGAGTCGACAGGTCCACGCGCCTGTTACCTCTAAGGTACAACTTCTTCAGGTCAGCCAGGTTTCTCAGTGCCGACAGATCCCTGATCCTGTTGAATCCAAGATGCAGCTCTGTCAGTTTCGTCAAGCCGGATAGCGCCGACACGTCCGTTAGCTGTTGATGGCTGAGGTGCAGGAACGTCAGGTTGGTCGCCGACTCCAGCCCGGTCAAATCGCTGATGCCGGGCCACTCCCAACCAGGCGCGGTCAGAGCGTCCAAAGAGTTCAATTCAGCCCTTGTGATCGGTGCGCCTGTATTCTTGCCCAGAGCCGCCTCAATCGCAGCCCGCAGGTTCGAATCGGGGATTGAGACCAGTGAAGACACCTCTCTGCCGAAGTTCTGTGCAAAGATCACAAAATCACCAAAGCCGATCTCGTCGTTGCCGTTCAGATCGTACTGCGCGTCATATCCGTCATCGCCCTGTACCAGGCCGAATTTCGCCGCGAACTTCACGAAATCGCCGAATCCAATTGTACCGTCGCCGTCGAAATCGGGAATAGATGCAGTGTCGTCGCCTCGGGCGTCGACCGAGATCACATGAGACGTCGCGCGTTCGTCATCTAAACTAGCGCCAATGGCCGCGTGGCACACGAACGCCAACAGCGGGAGGGCGGCAATGGACAACAACAATCCTCGTGTAAATGACATGACCTGTCCTCCTCTCTTCGAAATCGTCCAGACGCGATGTCTTGCGTCAGGCCATTTGACAAAACTGACATTCAACGCTCGCGTTGTCCGTATCAAGCAAGAATCCACCGATGATATGGAGTCCAGCAGAGTCGTGTCGATCCTTAATATAACGCATAGTTGCTGAATTCGTTTTGATATTCCGGAAGTTTGCGTTTGATTATCGATGAAATTCAGGCCCCGGGGCGGACTCAGCCGTTTCGTGACCAACACCTACTGGTTCATGGGGCCTTTCCGAAGCTTTCTGCGAAGATCAGAAAATCAATGAACCCGATCTCTCCGTTGCCGTTCAGATCGTACTGCGCGTAATATCCGTCATCGCCCTGAACCAGGCCGAACTTCGCAGCAAACTTCAGGAAATCGCCGAATCCGATCGTCCCGTCGCCATCAAAGTCTGGATTGCGGGATTTCGAGATCGCATACGGCGACACATCCCACATCTTTATCGTGTGGTCATGACTCCCACTGACAAGCGTGTTTCCGTCTGGGGAGAACGCTACAGATCCGACTGTCCCAGTATGCCCGATGAAGATTTTCAGATGGTCTCCCGTACCGACATCCCACAACCGAATTTCGCTATCAGAACTGCCGGTTGCGAGGGTGACTCCATCAGGGCTGAAAGCAACCGGGTAGACACCGGTCTTATGGCCTTGAAGTATTCTCAACGTCTGTCCTGTAACTGCATCCCACAACCGAATTGTAAGGTCCCAGGCGCCAGTACTTGCAAGGATGCGACTGCCAATGGGGTGGAAGGCTGTTTCGACCCAATCTCCAGAAATCCTTTTACTATGCTCACTTAAGGTTCTCAACGGCTGTCCCGTGCCAGCGACCCAGAGCCGGATAATTCTGTCCGTACCTCCACTTGCAAGCGTGCGACTATCCGCACTGAAAGCAAGGCTGGTAACATTGTTATCCGGATGTCCTGGCAGTGTGGCGTTGTATTGCCCTGTAACAGCATCCCACAACCGGATTTCGCCTATCAGATCTCCAGTCGCCAGCCTGCGGCCATCAGGGGAATACGCGAGCGCCGAAACGCCGGACGTATGCCCAAAAGCAGTATGAGGACGCTGTGCACTCATTCCTTCAAGCGTCTGCTTGTGCTGTCCGGTTTCCGCATCCCATAACTGAATTTCACCCCAACTGCCATTCGTCGTGAGCGTGCGACCATCGGGTGAAAAGGTGACCGCAGAAACAGTATGTGTAAACCCGGTGATTCTGGCTTTCTGTTCTCCCGTGACCGCGTCCCACAGACGCACCGTCTTGTCGTCACTCCCCGTTGCGAGTGTACCACCGTCCGGTGAATATGCAACACGAAAGACTTTACCGGTATGTCCGGTAAAGGTTTTCATAGCCGTCACCGGGATATCCGTCGTATTCACCGTAGCACTAAAAGTCACTTGACGGGAAACGCCGGAGACGCTCACCACAACGCGGTATTCATCCGTAAATCTCCCAAGGGTGAGAAAACTTCGGGCACGCCCTTCAGAATCGGTCCACGGATTAGTAACCGATAGGTTGCCATCGCCGGCAATCACATCAAATGTCACCTGAATTCCTGAAACAGGCTCCTCATCCGCGTCTCGCACTGTAACCACAAAGGGTTCTATAAGGCGGCTGTTCACATAACCGACCTGGTTATCCCCCGAGACTTTTCGGAGCGTCGTCGGGCTAAGGTTGCCAACGTCAATCACACCATCTACGCGCTCCAGTGCGTCATCCACATAGATGGAATAGCCCTTCCATCTGAAATTTCCATGCACGTCAATAATTCCGAGTTCCACGTCATTACTGTCTCTGGATGTCAATTCGGTGGTGATGAATTCAACTGTGTTGTCTGTTTCGCCATTCAAGGATTTGCATCCGAGCAAACTGAAACCGGGTTCTCTTGGAATCATTAACTGTGCTTGATGGAGTCCATTGTGGTCGGTTACCTCAAAGCGAAGACTGTAGGCATTCGGTCGAACTACGCGTGGCGATAGCAGACGAATCGTTGCCGGTTCGTCATTGGGAGGGGTTTCTCTGTCATTGAAGTAAGGATGGACATTCAACCACCCGGCAGCACACTTCGACAATCGCCTGTTGTGGAAGTCTACCCCTATGGTGTAAGACATGATGTCTGCTTCAGCTTGAACGGTACGGTCGCGGAAGTCGTGTTGTAATCCAAAGGAGTGTCCGAGTTCGTGGCCCGCGATGTATCTACGTAGAATGTACGGCTCGTCTCCGTGCGTATCGAAGGGGATATAGCAGATCGTAGCCCCGCCACGATAGGCTTGGCCGCCTCCGCGCCAATTGGATCCTGGATAGGTGATGTCTGCCGCGATGAAATAGATGTTCCGAGATGTGTCAAACCGATTATCGATTTCTTTCAGGACTCTGTCGAAGGCACCCTCGCTTCCATTATAATATGATGCGGTGAACTGCCCGTTCACACGATGTACATGAATTTCTCCGCTGGCGTCGGTCTCGACAGCAAAGGCTCTTCTGCCAAACCCGTTGCGTTCCATCTCGTCGGAGTAGAACCGTCGAACGGCTCGTATTAAAGTGTCCAGCTTTGCGTCGATGTCTGGATGAACCGCACGGTCGTTTGGCAGAAAATAAATCACTCGTAGTGTGCCCGGTTCGCCCACGTTGAGATTCGCCGATTGCTTGGCCGCAGGAAGGGGACGTTCGCTGCGCCACTGTTCGTAATCGGACGGTAAACAGAATTGTACGCTGTCGGGCGGTGCAGGCGAAGCTGAACCGCCGGAATGAAGGCAGACCGATGCTAATAGGCACGTCGCCAGATGAATTACCGTTTTGTTGTTCATTCGCAACGCCGTCCTTGAATCAGGGGTCAATGGTGCGGATGATATTCCCCTGCTCATCGCCTATGTGGATCGTGCCGACGGGTCCCGGGTCGGAGTTGTGAACGGCGACGGGCTTCGATCCTGCCGTGGGGGGCTGAGCAGTGCTTACAGAGGCGGGAAGCCTGTACGGATCGGCCCGACTGACGTCGACAATGTAGCCGAGATCGGCTAGGGACTGGATCGTGATTGCACTCAGCGCGTGTTCTCTCTGAATCGTCGGTTCCATTATCTCGGCGCCGATTTCGCGGTTCAGGCCCCGAAACACGTGCGCTCGCCAATGGGCGGGTGACCCACATGCCGCCCCGCCACCACGACCAAACTCCACGGAGACCTTGTTCCCAATGTAGCTCTCGCCGCCCGCGGCGTTGAAGGCCGCGATGGCCCGCTCACCGCTGAAGTATGTATCTCCCTCCAGGTCATGGAGCAGATCCAAATCCGCCCAGATAGGCCCAAAACCAAGAACGTGGGCTATCTCGTGGAGCATCAGGTCCCGCACAAGGCGCTCCTCTATCCACACCGGCTCCGACTGTTGCTTTCGGGCAAGGAAGGACTCATCAATCCAGACCTGCCCCAGGGCCGGCAGGCCGATCGGGTCGCCCGAACGCATATAGGCCGGTCCGGCTCGTCCTGCGGGTCCCCCAAGGGCAGTCTTGTGGATGAAGATCCGCAGGTCGTCCACAGTATCTTCAACGGAAGCACTGACGCTACCGTCATCGTCGACAAAGACAAAGTGATTTGTCGAAAAATCCACGTCCGGCAGACCCTCTGTAATGATGGTCTCCCAGCGTCTGGCTGCCTGCTGCATCACGTCCCGGCGCGCATCGGTGAAGTCGCCATCGAAGACCAGTTCGATATTGAAGGGGTCCCCCCCGGAAGGGACGACTCGAACGTAGGCGCCGGCGGAGCAGTTGTTGTCGGTATTGGTTTCACCGGGGATGCCATCGACGCACGCGCCGTAGTAGTACGTGCCGGGGCTGGAAGGCGCAGTTACACTGATTTCCTGTCGGCTTGTTCCGGAGGCGGCAAGTCGGGTTCCGGGTCCGCTGACGCGGCCGTCGAAACCCGCGAGGCTGCCGACGGTGCCGGCGCCGGCTGGCGCGTCGGCGGCGTCGATGACCGCGTCGTCCGAGCGATAGTAGCGCAGCGTGGTCGAACCGGCTGCTTCAGGGCCCTGGTTTCTTACCGTCGCATGAAGCGTGAACGATTGCCCCGCCAGGGGAACGCTCGTGCTGGCCCAGGTCAATCCGACGGCCAGGTCCGGAACCCCGACGTTCATCGGCACCGACTCCGAGCAGTTGTTGTTCGTATCGCTCTCGCCGGGGACGGGTTCGACGCAGGCGCCGTAATAGTATGTGCCCGGACTCGAGGGAGCCTTCATGGGATAAGAAACGTAAGAGCGGGGAAAATCAATATCGACGGAGTATATCGGATACCCGCCGTGTTCCGCGTCGGAGACGTCGATGGTGGCATCGTCCGAGCGGTAGAAGACCATCCGGGGATTGGCGGCCAGGTCCGTTCCTATGTTTCGCACCCACACCTTCACCGTGAACTCACCCGGCCTCGATCTCGAATCGAGGATTGAAGGGTTTATGACAATCAAGTCCGGGCTGCCGCCCTCGACGGCCTTCACAGTCACGGGTACGCCGACCGAGCAGTTGTTCTCCAAATTGGTCTCGCCAATCGTTGGATCGACGCACGTTCCGTAGTAGTACGTGCCTGCCACGACTGGAACCTGGAAATGAATCGTCGATATCAACCTTTTCCCGGCAGGCAAGTTGGAAGTGAAACCGGGGCTCATGTCGTCGTTGGCGTCGATGGTTGCGTCACGGGAAACGTAGTCACGCGCCGTCGTTGGGGCCGCTGGACCGGATCCTATGTTCTCAATCACTGTTTCCATAGTAGTCCCGCCCCCACGGGTCACGATCGGATGGGTGATCCTTGGAGGATGAACGGTCAGATCCGGAGTCCCCCCATGCTGCCCTCCACGGTGACGCGTACACCGGCGGAGCAATTGCCGAAAGAATTGTGCCAGGGAAAGACGCAGACCCCATAGTAGTATGTGCCGCCATACGGCGGCGCGAGCCAATCCAGCGACACCGTTTGAGTGGCCGAGGCTTCTAATTGCCCCACGGCGAATGCCTCGTTGTAGATAAACGCGTCGGTGCTGTCGATCGTGGCGTCGGTCGATCGGAAGAAGTCCAGACTCGCACCCCTTGCATCACTCCCTGGGTTGCGCACCGTCGTCACCAGAGTGAAGGTTTGCCCCACCGTCAGGCTATTGTCGCTGACTTCAAACGACTGAATCGTCAGCCAACGGTCTGTTCCTCCTGTTCCGCCGTCCCCTTGTGAGCCACCGGTTCCGGAAGAAGCCGCCGCTTTCCCGAAGTTCTCCGCCAGGATCAAAAAGTCAGTAAACCCGATCGCCCCGTCGCCGTTCAGATCGAATAGCGGGTCATATCCGTCATCGCTCTGACCCAGGCCGAACTTCGCCGCGAATTTCAGGAAATCGCCGAAGCCGATCGTTCCGTCGCCGTCGAAGTCGGGGATGGACACGGTATCGTCTACGTTGGCGTCGACGGAGATCGCATGGGACGTCGCTCCTCCGTCGTTTGCGCTGGCGCCGACTGTGGCGTGGAACAGGAATGCCGTCAACGTAAATGCGGCGATCCCGACGATGCCTCTCAAGGGATTAATCATCTGTGACCTCCTTCTTCGTCCATCCGGTTTCTACTGTCGATTGAAACGTCGAAGCTAATTCGACGATGAGCCCGAGCAGCGCTGAGACCTTTCCACTGTAGCGTTTTGCGACACCAGGCGCACACGGCTACGGCAATGCCGACTGCGGCCGTCGCTCGCAACTGATGTGTAGTCTTCCCGAAAAGCAAGGGCTCGTCGAATAGCGGGTGGAGTGTGCCGTAGCCAGACGACATTGATCATCGATCGGCCTGCCGAGAGCGATCAGGTCCCGATATTGTTCAAGGGTTTTCCTCAAGTGATCGTGCCACACGAAATCCCACCGTTGCGCTTCGGTTGCTGTTTCGGACACGCAATCGATTCGCCGAGCGTAGTTCCGGCGGTAGGCTAAGGTACCCACCACCGCGGACAACGCGGTCCTTGCAATCGCCACTTGTCCGCGCCTCGCCTCGCTTCGGAGCACGCCTGTGGTTCCTGTTCCAGCAGTCCTGCGTCCACTCGGACACGTTGCCGATCATGTCGTGTAGGCCGAAGTTGTTGGGTCGATAGGTTCCCGTCGGGGAAGTATATTCATACCAATCTTCGCAAGAAGCGAAAGACCGCGAGATGTCCGTCGCGACTTGAAGGCCCTTCTTATTCTTCACGTTCTTGAAAAGCTCGTCCTCCAATGACTGGTCCGCTCCATTCGCATACGCACATTGGCCAGCCCACGGCCAATGCTTCGACCTCTTCGCCCCGGAACGCTGCCAGTGCCTTGCCGCGATTGATCCGCCCCGAGCGGAATATTCCCACTCCGCTTCACTGGGGAGACGATAGTCTTTCCCGGTTTTCTTTGAAAGCCACCGGGCATAGGCTTCGGCGTCCTGAACGTTGACGCATACCACGGGGTGCGAGTCGTGCTGTATGAACCCCGGATTTTTCCACCCGTCTCCCACGTCAATCCAAGTTCTGAAGACCCACGTCGAGCAGGTACCGCCCGTCGGATGTGCCGTATCCGTCACAAAATCGCGGAACTCTCTGCGGGTCACCTCGTGTGCGCCAATTGCGAATCGATTGGCGATGGCGACCCTGCGGACGGGGCCTTCGTTTCTTGAGCGCCCTTTCTCGCGGCGCGGTGAACCCATTTCGAAGGTACCAGATGGCACGACCACCATCTCCGGGCAGTTCGCGCAATCACGGAAAACCACGCCGGCCTGAAGGTTTGAATCCCGAACCTGGCCCTCGTCCGAGAGCACGACGTCTTCTCGCATTTCCATCCGCATCGAACGGACCACCCGGAATCCCATGTCGGCCGTGCGACCGGTCTGCCAGATCGGCTTGCGCACCGCCGACGCAGGTGGTAACAAAGTCTCATCCTTATAGGATCCACCTCGCACCGCTCGTAACTGGCAGTCCCCGATGGTCCACGCAGTGCCGTCGTCAGGTGCGCCACGATAGGTTGAGTTCCAGCAATCGGCAGTCCACTCCCAGGCATTCCCCAACATGTCGAAAAGGCCAAAGGCGTTCGGAATGTAGCTGCCTACCGGTGACGAATCGGAGTTGCCGTCCCTACAGCCTTTTCCCAGCGGGGCCGCCGCTCCCACGTTTCCGTGGCGGCACCTGTCGGCGGAATCTACGTTACCCCAGTAGGTCGGCGTGCTTGTTCCGGCTCGGGCCGCGTACTCCCACTCACTTTCACTCGGCAGGCGATAGCTTTCGCCCGTCTTCCTTGAAAGCCATTTTGCATACGCCCGCGCATCGCCCCAGCTAACGCAAACTACCGGATGTCTGTCCCCCTGCCGGAATCCCGGGTTCATCCAGCCCCGACCCTCACGCGCCACTGCTCCGCCGCCGATCAACACGGACTTCGTCAAATCTCGCTTTTTTATTTGCAGAATTTCATCGAAAGATATGTCGAATGTCCAGCACGAATCTCCGGTTGAATGACCGGTCTGGGCCACAAAACGGCGGAACTCCGCAACGGTTACCTCATGCGAGCTCATTGCGATGGGCTCTGCGATGGTGACGCGATGCGTCGGCCCTTCCCACTTACGTGACGCAGACCCCATCTCGAACTCGCCCGTCGGCAATACGATCATTTGCGGACACTCCGGACAGTCCCGGAAGCGGTCACCTACCTTACGCCTTGTTACTATTCCCTCCTCACGGTCCATTCGTTGGAGCAAGCGTCGATTGAACTCGCTGTCCCGATCTTTCGCTGCCAATTTCCTGAGCACTTTCATGACGCCCTTGAAAATGGAATCGGCAGACGCGCCAGATTCCAGATATTCGTCAAATTCCGCTTGCAGCAAAGCTGCAACCTTAGCGTGCCCTTTCGTTTTGGCGGCGGAAATAGCAGCGATGCCGGCAATGGTTGAAGGCCTGAATCCTCCCGCGTCAACCAGGAGCCGTACTACCTCCGGATGACCGGCACGTGCAGCGTAGTTGACAGCGTTACCGGCCCGCGACATGACCGCTACATCGGCACCCCGGTCAATCAGGAATCGGACGATGTCCACGTGGCCCGCGGCCGCGGCAACCATCAGCGGAGTCCCGAACGCCGTCAACGTGTTCAGTTTCGCACCCGAATCGACGAGGAATTCGGCCACGTCGCCGTGGCCCACGATTGCGGCAACCACAAGGGGAGTGGCCCCACGCGATCCCGCTGCGCGTGGTTTATCGTCGGATATGCCCTTGACTTCACCCTCCGTGTTCACGTCAGCACCGGCGTCCACGAGCCTGCGCACTGCGGGTAAATCGCCTTTCAGAGCGGAAATCAGCAGTTGATCATCCAACGACGTTTCTTGGGCTGACTGGGCCGAAACCGCGCACATCCATATGAAAGTGCATGCAAAGCTCAAGAGTATTGCATGCCTGCGGCGCACGACGTGGACGATGTAACGGTGGTTCGTTATCATTTGTCGGCCTCCCACTTTGACTCAGACAAACATGGACATGTAGTTATCTATGTTTACTCAAGCCGGTCTTATCTGCACAGCAGATAACGACAAGAGTCCATCGTAAGACGCTACTTTATAGCCACATCCGTACGTTACGCCGCACTCTGATTGTGTCGACTATTTAACGCTCCCCGTAATGATAAAATCAGTTTTTGGACAGGTGTGGCTGCCACGGTTCTTCGAAGCATAAGAGTTCCAGCGCACGCCAGTTTATCGTCTCGCCTCTGGCGTCAATGCTACTTCCAGAACTGAATAACGCGATAGACAGCCCGGTTCCACGTCATTGCGCCGCCGAACGCTTCAATTCCCCGTAAAGCTCACTTCGGCTCTGCACTCCAGTGTAGTCTGGTTGGTAACGGTGATGTGGCCAGTGATGGTGAATGTCTTTACGCCGCCTTTGTTCATAAAGCCCAAGCTGTCCGTAAAGAACAGCCGTTGGCGGTTCGCGTACCCCGTAACCCTTACAAAATTGACCGACCTGTTGGCACGGACTGTGCCTCCTATCGTGATCACCGTACGAGAACCGATCGTTTCCCTGACTCCCGAGCATGTCGTTATATTCACGGTAACCGCGTCCCCCAATGGACCAAGGAGATCGCCACAACCGCTCAGCCCCGACGTGCCGGTCACGACCACCGTGACCAAGAGCACGAATCAATTGTTCGCGCCGTCGTCGTCCACGTATACTCGACCAGATCGTCTCTTGTCCGACAATATCCAGGGCATAAGTCCGCACTCCCGGTTTCTGATGTATAGAATAAAAAAAAGTACCGATACAAGCGGTGCTATACCGTCGCCGAGCACGCGCCGCCTTGTACATGAAGTCGCCGTGCTCTCTGATCATGGACTACCCAAACGGGCCACGGATCAGCATGTGGAGCATCCCGGGAAAAGTTCGACGCCCAAATCGAACGCCTTAACGTGGAAGGGGTCGTCGTCCGAATGGGGCGAAGGTGATACTGCGGATCTACTTCATGCGGCAATGGTATGGGTTGAGCGATCAGGGTATGTAGGACAGTCTGTATGACGTGGAATCGATACGCCGTGTCGCGGGGATGGACATCAACGGGGTGCCTGACGAGACGACGACCTGCAAGTTCCGGCACTTTCTGTAGGGGCATGGTCTCACGTAAGCCTTGTCTGAGCAGGCGAAGCGTTATCTGTCCGGGCGGGACATGATCGTCAGTGAAGGCACGATTGTGGATGCCAGGATCGTTCATGCGCCATCGTCGACGAAGAACCAGGAACGCAAGCGGGACCCCGAGATGAAAAGCACGAAGAAGGGCAACACCTGGTATCTCGGCATGAAGTCCCATGTGGGCGCCGAAAGCGGCGTGGTACACCAAAGGCAGCAGCGTCAGGACGGCAATGCAAATCATGGCTTTCCGGAAAGCCAACATTCGAACCTCTCTTTGAGGTCAATCCGCTACGTGAATCGTCCAACTGTTGCTGCCACTGTTTTTCGTGGCATGAAAGTTCCACCGCACACCGTTTATGGTGGCACCTCTGGCGTCTATACCGGTACCGGCGTTGAAGAACGCGATGGATCCCCTTCCGGAACTGGATACCGAGAAGGTATTGCCCTTGTAGGTACAGGTTCCACCGGGATTCACGACCAACCCGGCCCTGCAAGCGCCGCCACTTCCTCCGCCACCCCCGCTGACGGTGACGTCCACGGCGTCAGAGCAGTTGTTGCCGGTGTTGCTCTCGTCGCTGACGTCGTCAACGCATGCTCCGTAGTAATAGGTTCCGGCGTCCGACGGCGCGTTCAGGCTGATCGATTCGGCGCTTGTGCCCCCCGGAGACAGGCCGCTCACGGCGTCCGTGCCCACTTCCGTGTCATTTGTCGAGATTGTCGAGTTGGACGAGCGATAGTACCGCAAGGTCGTGGCCGCGGACGAAGCATTGCCCTGATTGCGAACCGTAGCGCTCAGCGTGAACGACTGTCCGGTTGTCAGCGTGTTGTCGTCCACCGAGGGTGACTCCACGATCAGGTCCGGACTGCTTCCGCTACTTCCGCCTCCTCCGCCATTGCCACTGTCAGTTCTTACTTCAACCCCTCGACGCTGAAGGGCTGGAACGTGCGTGTTGAGCGACATGCTGCTCAATGGATTGCCTCGAATATTAACGAAATCCCCTTCACCCAATCCCGTGTTTGCCACCAATGGTGAGATATCCGAGATGTTATTATCCCAGAGGTTCAGCCTTTTCAGCATCGTCAAGATTGAGAGGGCGGAGATATTCGAGATGGTCTGGTTTCCGCCAAGATGTAGTTCCGTGAGGTCTCTCAAGTTCGAAAGCGCGGAAATGGACGAGATGCGGTTCGAGGTAAAATTCAGGTATGTCAGATCGGTCAGGCGAGAGAGAGGTGCGAGGTCAGAAACATCGTTGCCGTTGACCCACTCGCCATCCACCCATCCACGACCAAGGCTCAGCCGTGTCAGATTCGTCAACTTGGAGAGGTCGGAAATTTCCGAGATACGAGTGTTATATAGATACAGTTCCGTGAGGTTGCTCAGTTTGGAAAGGGCGGAAATGTCAGAGATGCTGTTGTTACCGAGACTCAACTCTGTCAGGTTCGTCAAATTGGAGAGGGCGTTAATGTCCGAGATGCCGTTGTTATATAGGTACAGGACTGTGAGGTTGGTCAGGTTGGAGAGGGCGGAAATGTCCGAGATGCTGTTGGTGCTAAGCGCCAGGTATTCCAGGTTGGTCATGCCGAAGAGGGGTGAGATTTCCGAGATGTTATTATCCCAGAGGTTTAGCCGTGTTAACATTGTCAGGTTGGAGAGGGCGGAGATATTCGAGATGGTCTGGTTTCCACCAAGATGCAGTTGCGTAAGGTTGGTCAAATTCGAAAGCGCGGAAACGGACGTGATCCGGTTCCAGGTAAGATCGAGGATCGTCAGGTCGGTCAGGCGAGAGAGGGGCGAGAGGTCAGATATGGCATTTCTGTTGACCCACTCGCCATCCACTCTGGCGCGACCAAGGAGCAGCGTTGTCAAATTGGTGGCATGCTGGAGGCCTGACAAGCTGCGAATTCCCATATTGGGCGCGGCAATTCGCGTCAAGGTCGCCATCTCGCCACGGGTAATCGGATCAGTGCGCTTCTTGCCCAGACTATCTGCAATCACAGCACGCAAGTTGTCATCCGCAATGGTCACAGTGGCGCCTCCGCCACCCGTGCCGGAGGACGGAACCTCACTGCCAAAGGCGCCGGCGAAGATCAGAAAGTCAGAAAGGGCGACGGCCCCGTCTCCATCCAGATCGAAACGCGCTTCATACCGCGCATCGCCCTGGCTTGACCCGAAGCTGCCCGCGAATGCCAGAAAGTCTGAAAGGGAGACCGTGCCGTCGCCGTCGAAATCCGGCGACGCTGAGCCCGCAGCGTTAAACGTGATGACGCTGCGGGTCGCGAGGTCATCGGACGAGGTGGCGCTTTCTGCAATCGTGACTCTCTCGACGCCGATGGAAAACTCTCTGCCCGTGACGTCTGCAGCCGTCTCAAACTCCGCGCGCGCCAGGAACCCGGATCGCGCCAGCGTGACAGGCGTCGTCGAGGCGAGGTTGACGCCGACCGACCCCTCCGGAATCGAAAGGCCGAAGGCGCTGTTTTCAGCCTTGACGTAGGTCACGAGAGAGGGGTCGAAGTCGAACCTGATCACTACGCCGCGCAGGGACGTCGTGACCCCTGTGGCGAATACCTCGATGGCAATTATCGTGCCGCGTCCTTGCACGGCGCCCGTGGTCACGCCGTCGTCCCTCTGGTTGCCTGCCCCGCCGTCGGCGATCAGGTCCAGCGACAAAACTGCGTTTGCATTGTTGCCCAGGGCGACCTTCGCGGCCCATTCGGACGACGGGCCATGGGGCGTGTCGTACTCCACACCGGTCTCCGACTCGTCGCCGGCGTACGGGTAGGGAGTCGGACCCGTGACTGCATCGGGCGCTGAGAATTGTGCATCCGGAAACGCCCGGAAGGAAAATTCACCAAACCCGATCGCGCCGTCGCGTTCGAAATCGGGAGAGGACGCCGTCTCGTCGCCGATGGCGTTGACGGTGACTCCAGGTGCAATTGCGTCGCCTCCGGCAAAATTGGCATCAATTACGGCGTGGCACACCACTGCCAGCAGTGTGATGGTGCCAATACGTGTGATAGCTCTCGATAGAGACATTATTCGAAACCTCCCATTCGTGGTATCCAATTGTCTTCCTCGCCAATTGATAGCTCACCGTACCGGTAAAGCGCAGTACGGCGCGGAAGTACTATAAATCAGGGATCGATGGCGCGAATGACGTTCCCGTGCTCATCGCCTATGTGGATCGTGCCGACGGGTCCCGGGGCGGTGTTGTGAATGGCTACGGGTTTCGCGCCTGCCGTGGGCGGCTGATAGGCGCCTACGGAGGCGGGAAGCCTGTACGGATCGGCCTTGCTGACATCGACGACGTAGCCGAGATCAGCGAAGGACTGGACGGTGATTGCGCTGAGTGCATGTTCCTTCTCGATCGTCGGTTCCATTAGCTCGGCCCCGAACTCTCGGTCGAGGCCTCTGAACACGTATGGGTGCCAATGTGCTCCTGCTCCACACCCCCCGCCAAGGAAGCCAGATTCCAGGGGGACTTTGTTCCCTTGCCCGTCGCAGTCGAGACGTTCCTGCGCAACCGCCAGACGTGTGCCCTCGCCACCGAAGCGACCACGCGCCCGGCGCGGCGATTTCGGCCCCACGGTCGAGCAGGGCGTCCAGGTCGTCGCTGCCAGCCACACATGGCGGCGAAGCTGAAAAGGCAAGCTACGGCACTGCGATCGATGCAATGCAAAGAAGGCGCATGTTCGAGATTCTCAATCCTGGCATCGAACAGCGAATGTGTCGCGAGGAGCGGCTTATGCGCCCTGGCCGTAGCTTTCGGCAAAGATCAGAAAATCGCTGAACCCGACGGCTCCGTCGTCGTCCAGGTCGAAGCGTGCGTCATAACCCGCGTCGCCGCGGCTCAGACCGTAAGCGCCCACAAACAGCAGAAAATCCGGAAAGCTCACCGTCCCATCGCCGTCGAAGTCGGCGATGCGGGATGAAGGTTCGACGTATCGCGTCAAGTCCCATAGCAGCATCGTGCCGTCATGTGACGCAGAGCCGAGCATCCTGCCGTCGGGAGAGTACGAAACGGAGCCAACGCCCAGCGTGTGCCCGTAGAGGGTAGCGATCTCCTCCAGAGTTTCCATATTCCACAGCACGACTGGACCTTGCGACCCGGCAGCGAGGATCCGCCCGTCAGGGGAAAACGCCCCGGAAAACAGCTGGCCGCCGTCCGATTTCTCCATGGTGGCGATTCTCTCACCTGTCGCCACGTCGTAAAGCAGGATCACGGAGTCGATCCGAGGGCCCTTCTCTGTTCCGGAGGCGATCGTCTTCCCGTCTGGGGAGAACGCGAGAAAGCCGAGGTTGCCACCGACTCCGTGAAAGCCCTGGTACACGGTAGTTGGGTTCTCCAGCGTTGCCGCATCCCACAGCTGAATGAATCCATCGGCAGATTTCGTGGCCAGCACAGAACCATCCGGTGAATACGACAGCAGCGGCGCATTTACGGAGATCGCGGACTGCGCTCCGGTCGCCACGTCCCACAGGACCAACTCGTATTTTCCCCCTGAAGCGACCGTCGCGCCATCGGGCGAAACCACGATCGTGTTGATTATGCACGCGTTTCTGAAGTATTCCGCGATAGGTGTTCCCGTGGCCAGATCCCACACCTTGATTTCTTCGAAAGCCCCGGAGACGAGCGTCCCATCACGGAGGAACGCAAGGGACGTCACACCGCTCGCATGACCTTCCAGCGTAGCCACTTTTTCATGAGTCGCCACATCCCACAGCGTAATTTTCCTGTCGTCCGACCCTGAGGCGAAGATCCCGCCGTTGGGAGAAAATGCTACGGAGGTGGTGGCACTCTCTTTTTCAATCCTGTCGACAATCCCTCTTGCCTGCACGTCCCACAGGTCGATTCTACCATCGGAGGACGCCGATACGAGGGTGTTGCCATCGGAGGAAAAGGAAACGGATCGGACGCCGCCCGTATGCCCGTAAAGTGTGGCGACGCTCTCACGGGCGCCCGCGTCCCAGAGTCGGATCGTGCCATCGGACGATCCCGACGCAACGGTATTTCCATCGGTCGAATAGGAAACGGATCGTACGTCGTCCGTATGCCCGTAGAGTGTGGCCAGATTCGTATGTGTCGCCGCGTCCCACAGGCGGACCGTCCTGTCGAAGGATCCCGAAGCAATTGTGCGCCCGTCGGGTGAAAAGGAAATGGAGCGGATTATGAACTTGTGCCCTGTCAGAACACCGACTTTCTCATGCGTCACCACGTCCCACAGGTTGATTGAATGCTGGTTTTTGTCTGCCGCAGCGAGGAGCCTTCCATCCGGGGAAAACGCCAGGGGATTGTAATCGAGGGTGGTAGTGTTGGGCTTCCCCTCATAGGTTGTAACCCTTTGCCACGTACCCGTATCCCAGATCACAAGCGAATTACCCGAGGAAACGCAGGCAAGCAGTCCGCCGTCGGGTGAAAACGCCACGCCCTGGGGCCAGCGTCCCCAGCCTCCCCTGTCTCCCAAAAAGTTAAGCTCGGCGACTGGCGTGTTCGTCGTCGTATCCCATACCCTGAGGTTGGATTCGGAGTAAACCTGCTCGGACCATGCGATCATGGCGCCGTCCGGGGAAAACGCCATGGATACGATCGTGTGTTCGGCCGGTATCAGCCCGTGAGGCTGCAACATCGCCAGGTCGTACATCCATATGCCGATATTTCGTGCTACAGCAAGCCGATGGCCGTCCGGCGAAAAAGAAACCGCTCTGTCGCCGCGACTGAGGCGGCCCTTCCCCAGCCGCACGATTGCGTCATCGGGCAGGTGCCACGTCCGAAAATCGCCTTTCAAGGCTGGAAGCGAAATACCGGTCCCCACCCCCATGGCTTGAAACGCTACTGACTCCAGCCCGTTGACGGATACTGAGACCGCATTTGTCCCGGGACGCGGACCAAGCGTCAGCCTTTTCCCGGCATGCCCATTGATGTCGGTCACTGCTTGCTCGAGCATGAATCTGCCGCTGAGTCTCCCCCCGCCCATGGTAACCGCAAAGGCAACCGGCACGTCGGGGAGGGGATTGTCGTTCCGGTCTCTCACCTCGACAGTGAAGCGTCTTTCCAGTGGCGCGCCGGGCGTACCCTGCTGGTTGGCGCCGTCGATTATTTCCAACCTGCCAGGCGCCGCCCTGACGACGTCGTCCGGAATTTCCGAAATCACGAAGCGTGTCCTTTCTCCGTTCCCGTCGCGGTCGACTGCCTCGATACCGAGAGGATGTGAGGAAGGTTCGGAGAGGCTTGAAAAATCACCCCAGTCACTGGGAATGACGCCGTCATAATCGAACGTGACCACGGCGTCTCTTTAACCGGCCAACACGCTGCACGCCTTGACGCTGTTTGGTACGTGCAGGATTACCTGATGAAGGCCATCCGGGTCGTTCACTTCGAGTTGAACCGCTACCTCCTTTGCGCCGGCCGGATAGGTGAGGGGTGAAATGAGTTCGATCGACGGCGGTTGTCCGCTCTCCGACGGGCTGTTTGCATCGAAGTACGGATGGGCGGCCAGAAATCCGGCGTTACACATGGACAACCGCGAGTCGGGTAGATTGCCATACGACATGACGTACTCGCTGTGACGGAAGTCATGCCTCAAGCCGAAGGTATGCCCCAGTTCATGGCTGACGACGTTGTGATAGTTCCACGGGTCCATTTCGTCGCTGGTGACAAGGGCAAAACCGCCGATTTTTCCGATTCGAGTACCTTTTCCAGCCGCTCCGCGTTCGATCAAATTCGTGCTGATATCGATGACGACGATATATACGTTCTGCTCGGTGTCGAATGCCTGTTCGATTTCGCTCAGGACCTTTACGAATGTTTCGTCGAGATAGTGACTGTCCAGGTACTGAGCATTCACGCGGTGTACAAGGGGCTCGCCCGCCCCGTCGGTTTCAAATTGAAAGGTTGTGTCGTCGTAGCCTCGCTCCCCCATCGAAACGGCATAGAAGGCTTGAACCTCACGGATTCGGTCTTTCATATCCTTGACCACTTCTGCGCGATAGGGCCGATCATTCGGCAGAAAGTAGATCAGCCGCACCGTGCGCGGTTCGCCCACGTTCAGGTCCGCGGGACGCTTGGCCGCAGGGAGGGGGTGGTCACGGCGCCACGCCTCGTAGTCAAAAGGCTGGCAGAAGTGCACGCTGTCGGCCTCGGGCGTCGAAGCGGTACTGACGGAATGGAGGCAGACCGATGCAAAAAAGCACGTCGCCAGATGGATTACCGTTTTGTTGTTCATTTGCATAACTCTCCTTCAGGCGCCAGTTGTTCGGATCGAGTGAATCGAACTGTAACATTTCGCGACAGTTGGCACATCAGACAGCGGATGGGCATGTCGCAGATTACGTCATCACTGTGGTGTCTTGCGAAACAAACGAGCACACGGCTGTGCTAATGCCGACGGGCCGCTGGCATTATTTGACCACGACGGCGCGAAATGGACCGGGCCGCGGGCGCGTGAACTGGCGCCAATAGCGGCGATCCACATGATGCCTCTCAAGAAAGTAATCATCCGTGACCTCCTTCTTCGTCCATCCGGTTTCTGCCGTTGATTGAAGCGTCCCTGCGAATTCGACGATAAGCCCGAGCAGCGATGAGACCTTTCCACTGTAGCGTTTTGCGACACCAGGCGCACGCGACTGCGCCAATGCTGACTGCGGTAGCGGTCATTATCCGACAGAGGCTGCACGAACGGTCGGAGCCGCGGGGGCGGGCGACGCCATCGCTAAGGAGCGAGCAGTTGGCGCCGTATCCGGCAACCCCGCGACCGTTTACGGTACAGCTCGGGCTGATACGTGAAACGTGTGGGCGCTGTCTGACATCCTCAGTCGTGAACCTTCGATTCGTAATTCTTCGCGAACGTCAATTCAAATAAGTGCCAGTTAATGAAGGCGACGAGACGGCGGATTACCAGAATACACCAGGTCATTGGCGTTGAAGGGAAAAAACGTCCTTCTATACGTCGATAACGCCCAGTTTCGGAGGGTTTTATCGCGTCGCCGCGTTGCTGGTTTTTTCGGATTGAGGTTAAATTGGCCACAAAACGCACAAAGGATACAGAAGGCATTGACACGAAACGGCATGTACAGCAACGACTCGATCCTGTGAACGTTTTGGTCGCACTCCTCGGACGGGTCGGGTTGTACGTACAGGATGACATCCGCCGAAGGGTGTACCGCCCGTTGCGCCATGCCCTTGAATCATCCCAACGGATCCGCCAACCGTGAGACTCGACGAATCTCTTCCGCGCCTACCGTAGAGCGTCAGCCAGATCACTCTTCCCGAGTCGCTCCGCGAGCTGCAGCGGCGTCTCGTTCGCCGCAGAACGCAGGTTCGGATCGGCGCCTGCGGCAATCAGCGTGTTGATGGTCTCGACCGTTCCTAACATTACAGCCATGTGCAGAGGTGTAATCTGGTTCTTGTCCTGCGCGTTCGGGTCGGCGCCAGCCGCGAGCAGCGAGACCACCACCTCGACATGACCAATCCCCAACCTCATCAGGAGCATTGCGTTATGCAACGGAGTGAGCTGGTGTTCGTCGCGAGCATTGGGATCGGCCCCTGCTTCAAGCAGGCTCGCAACTTTCTTCAGGTCTCCGCCTAACGCGGCCGAGTGCAGGGCACCCGTTCGAGGAGCGTCGGGATCGATATCTTGCAGGAGTTTCTTCGTTTCCGCATGGCCGCGGATATTTGCCATGATCTCGGCCGTTCTCCCAAGTTTGTCACGCGCCCTCGTATCTGCGCCGGCTTCGACCAGAGCGGCGACAGCATCAACGTGACCGGACCAAGCAGCCTCGTGCAGCGGCGTGGTGCCGTCGCTGGTGGTCGCATTGGGATCGACGCCGAACTCGAGCAACGCCGAAATGACCCCAATGTGCCCTTCTGCGCTGGCCGCACGCAGAGCCGCTTGTCCGTTGTCCGGAAGGTTTACATCCGCGCCAGCGTCAACAAGGACTCGGATGGCTGCAACATGACCATTGCGGGCGGCGCTGTAAATCGGTGTTACCTGGCCAGGTAGGCCGTTCGGATCGGCGCCCGCCTCAATCAACGCCGAAATGGCCGCGATTTGCCCTTCTCCGCTGGCCACATGCAGGGGGGTCTTCTTGTCACGGTCCTGAGCATTCACGTCCGCACCCGCGTCAACGAGAACGTCGATGGTGGGAACTTGACCGGTGGAAGCTGCATAGTGCAACGGCGAGGACTGTGGCATTGGTGCAAGCGGTGAATCGGCCGGCACATTCGGATTCGCACCGTCTTGAAGAAGATCTGTCAACTGCTTGACGTCTCCTCGTGCGGCCGCCTGATGGGTTTCCGGTGCAAATCTCATCATGAACGGAATGGTATCTCGAGCGGCAGCCTCAGATCTCGCCCGCAGCTCTTCGTCTACCGCATCGAACGCTTTCGTGATTCTGCGACGAAGTTCATTCTCGTCGAAGCGTTCTGTCATTGGAGCCCACAGGCCGGTTGTATCGCGAACACCCATAAGTTTGAAGTCATGGCTCACCTCAGTGAAGGCGTGCCTCTCAGCATCCGCACGCAAATTGGAGGAATTATCGGGACTCTTTTGCGCGTAGTACCTATACCTGGAGACAGCATAGGTTGTCTTTATCCAGTCGTCATAAGAGAGTCCGTCTTCCCAGTACTTATCGAACGCAGGCTCCAGCAAGGCAACGATCTCCGCATCCTCTCTATCCTTAGCGGTCTTAAGCGCGCGCAGCCCGTTCAGGCTACCGGGTGCGTACGCGCCCGATTCAACCAGTTTCAGCACCTCCGCCACGTCACCCCGTTCGACCGCGGCCAGTAGCTGAACGCCGGACGACTGTTCCGGAGGTTGCGGTCCTCCACTCCCGATCGCCGCCGTCTCGCCGGCGGCGGCATCGACGGAGTCCGTGTGAGACATTGTGCGGTCTTCGTCAGAACCGGCGCCGATCGAGGCGCGGAACGCCATAGGCAGCAGCGCTATGGCGGCAATGCAAATCATGGCTTTCCGGAAAGCCAACATTCGAACCTCTCTTTGTTGTCTCTACGTTTCTCACCGTGCGCCTCGATCTCAATTCGCAAAAAGAAAACGGCTGTATTGGCCACAACAAGCACAGGAGCCACAGAGGGCATCGGTGCCAAGAAACGTGTGTGGTATCGCACTGATTCTGCTTGTGTCACCCGGGAAACGACGAATCAAGGTTAAAAAGACGATGAGCCCGAGCAGCGTTGAGACCGGTTCACCGCACTGACGAGCGTCACTCCGTTGGAAGTGACCGCGACCCCGAAGTCCTGACCCGTCTCGCACCTGCTCCTCACGTCGCTGCTTAGATTGAGTTGTGAACATGCGGACTTGTAGGCCGCCGTAAGCGCTTCCTGTTGCGTCCCACCCTCGCCCGTTCCCTGCCCGGTACCCGATGGAGAACTGAGATTACCTATCCTCGACGGCACCAGCGTCAACGTTACCTCACATTGATATGAACCCGATCCGGCGCCGTTATCCTTGCCGCAGGCGTACGCGAAGTGCATAACCAACAGGCTGATTCCCACCACAAACGGCAATCGGGACTCTACCGTCAGGCTCTTGGCCATCTTGTATAGACGTTGCATCGAATTCTCCTATGCTTGTGCAGTCGGTTCAATGCGCGTCGACGACAGCGCGTGTCCTGATATACGACGTTGACGTCATAACCGGAAGCGCGTCATCATTCTTGACACCATCCACGAATTCCCCCGCGTCGAGGCAGTCTCCACGGTGACGGGCCCCGCGGACTTCGCCTCGCTGCCGGTTCGTCGACGGGCACGGGGGTCGCCAGTTTCGGGACAACCGGCGCCGTTCCTTTAACGCAAGTTGAACGAAGTGTCGCAATTCGCGACGGTCAGGTGGCCAAGGAGGCCGGATCAGTATGTCGCAGATTGCAACATAACTGTAGCGTTTTGCGACACCAGGCGCACACGGCTGCGCCGAAGCCGACTGTGGCAGCGGTCACTGTCCGACAGGGGCTGCCGTAACGGTCGGAGGCCGCGGGGCCGGGCGACGCCATCGTTCCGGAGCGAGCAGCCGGCGCCGAACCCGGCCGAACCCGCGGCCGCTGACGGTACAGCTCTGGTTAAGACGTGAAGCTGGTGGACGCCGTCTGACGGCAGCGGTCATCAATCCGCTACGTGAATCGTCCAACTGTTGCTGCCGCTGTTTTTCGTGGCATGAAAGTTCCACCGCACACCGTTTATGGTGGACCCTCTGGCGTCTATACCGGTACCGGCGCTGAAGAACGCGATGGAACCCCTTCCGGAACTGGATACAGAGAAGGTATTGCCCTTGTAGGTACAGGTTCCGCCAGGATTCACGACCAGCCCGGCCCTGCAGGCGCCGCCACTTCCTCCGCCACTCCCGCTGACGGTGACCTCCACGGCGTCAGAGCAGTTGTTGCCGGTATCGCTCTCGTCGCTGACGTCGTCAACGCATGCGCCGTAGTAGTAGGTCCCGGCGTCCGACGGCGCGTTCAGGCTGATCGATTCGGCGCTTGTGCCCCCCGGAGACAGGCCGCTCACGGCGTCCGTGCCCACTTCCGTGTCATTTGTCGAGATTGTCGAGTTGGACGAGCGATAGTACCGCAACGTCGTGGATCCTGCAGCCCCATTGCCCTGATTGCGCACCGTGGCGCTAAGCGTAAACGACTGTCCGGTCGTCAGCGTGTTGTCGTCCACCGAGGGTGACTCGACGATCAGGTCGGGGTTATCCGACCCTCCGCCACCCGTGCCGCTGACGGTAAGGGTATTCTCACTGGCGTACTTGCCCCTGACCCCATTAATGGTGATTTCGGCAACCAGTCGGTATTCTCCTGCGACCGTGGGTGAATAGGAACACAAACCGTTACGCTCCGTGCCCGGAACGTCGACCCAGGCGGATCCTTGTTTCCGCTGCCATTTAGACGTGTGAGCCATATACGATACGCCGTTGACGGTCGAGTTGTTCAGGATGATGCAGTTGCCTGCCGAGAAGAACAGGTATTGCACGCGTCCAGACGAAACGCGAAGACCGTCCAGCGGTTTGTAATCTCCGGAGGGCGGCGTTGTCCCGCCCCCACCTCCGCCACCGCCGGTTCCACTTGGCGCCGTAGTGCCCTCGGCGATGGGCGACCAGGGATCTGCAGAGCCGGTTTCGCAGGAAGACGAGTTTCTATACCGGTAGCGCATTTCGTAGGTCGTATTCGACTTCAGCGCCCCGTAGAACCACGTGGTAGCATAGCCAATAAAGACATTGTTGCCCCGGTTCGTGAACGTCGTACAAAACGCTTCCCATTCTCCCTGCGGCGCCTTGGTCCGTAGTTCGAGATCATAGGCTCTCGTTTCTCCGGCACGCCACGTATCGAGAAATCTGAAGTAGAGCGTATCGGGTGTCGCTCGCGTAAAAACCGGAGTGGAGAGATCATTCGCCCGCCAGGCTTCTGCGTCCCCCGAGGTCCCATCGTCGCACGTGTAACCTATCGTGCCCGTGGCCTCTGTCGTAAACGTCATTTCAAGTGTGCACTTGCCCCCAAACAGCTCCGAATCGTCGTAGATCTGCGTGAGATTGCCCGTCATCGGACCCGTGTTCGTGTAGGTATAGCGTCCCTCGCGCCTGCCGAAGCCTTCAGCAAACCGGCCGGCAGACACGATGTCCAGAAAGTAGGACTCCGCCAGAATCCGCTTGCCAACGGCCAGGCGGTCGAAGGCATTCTGGTCTGCGGGAGCAGAGCCGGCAGGCGTCCCGCCGCCGCCGGAGGGCGGGACCTCACTGCCGAATGCGCCGGCGAAAACCAGAAAATCCGAGAAGGCGACGGATCCATCGCCATCCAGATCGAAGCGGGCTTCATACCGCGCATCGCCCCGGCTTGCCCCGAAACCGCCCGCGAACGCCAGGAAATCCGGAAACCCGACGGTCCCGTCACCGTCGAAGTCCGGCGACCCGGAGCCCGCGGCGTTGAACGTGATGACGCTGCCGGTCGTGAGTTCATCGGACGACGTGGAACTCTCTGCAATCGAGACCTTCTCGACGCCGATGGTAAACTCCCTGCCCGTGACGTCTGCAGCCGTCTCAAACTCCGCGCGCACCAGGAACCCCGATGACGCCAGCGTGACGGGCGAGGTCGAGGCGAGGTTGACCCCGACCGACCCCTCCGGTATCGAAAGGTCGAAGGCGCTTTTTTCAGATTTGACGTAGGTCACTAGAGAGGCGTCAAAGTCGAACCTGATGATCGCGCCGCGCAGGGAGGTCGTGACCCCCGTGGCGAATACCTCGATGGCAATTATCGTGCCGCGTCCTTGCACGGCGCCCGTTGTCACGCCGTCGTCCCTCTGGTTGCCTGCGCCGCCGTCGGCGATCAGGTCCAGCGACAGAACTGCGTTTGCGTTGTTGCCCAGGGCGATTTTCGCGCCGTGTTCCGACAGCGTGCCCTTGACGGAGTCACCGTCCCCGCCGGCAACCAACTCACCGCCGGCAATCACGTCGAGAGACGAAAACCCGTCTTCGCTGTACGCGACGAGAACTGCACCTGTTAACACGAAGAGGCCGACAACCACAATCACGGACAGGCGAAATACAGAATTCATAACAGATCCTCCCTTGTATTCATACCTTCCAACAAGCCGGCTGCGTGGTCAGCCACCGAAACAAGCCCCTCTTGTACGGCTGACGCACCGCCGATGCCTTTCACAATGCTTCATTCCTGCGCAACCGCCAGTTGGCAGCATTCGCCGCGTGATCTACTTCAACAACAGCATCCTCCTGGTCGCTGAGAAACTGCCCGCCAGTATCCGATACAGATAGACGCCGCTGGCGACGCGTCGGCCCAGCGCGTCCGTTCCGTCCCACGTCGCTGTAAACGTCCCGGGGTTCATGCGTTCGTTCACCAGTACGCGCACCTCCTGGCCGATCAGATTGTAAATCGCCAGCCGGACCATTCCCGCCTCCGGCAGGTGGTATTCGATTGCGGTGGAAGGGTTGAACGGGTTGGGCGTATTTTGCTCCAGATTGAAGCGATCCGGCAGCGGCTTGAGGTCGCCTATTTCGGCGTGATGCAACATGTCAACAGCGCCATTCATGCCGACAAGCACGCTTTCGGATACCTGAAAGTCGGACGACAACGGCATTCCGTCCGTCCTGAACAAAAGCTCGGCGAGTTTCCCGTCGCCGTTGGCGCCCCCGCCGTCGATCTTAACGGCGCCGATATCCACCTGCCCCGGCGTCCGGTTCGATGAAAGAAACAACGTCTCCTGACCGGAACCGGATTTCAGCAGATTGCCGTCGAGTTCGGTGGCACTCACGAACTCATACTTGACCGGATCGTATAGCAGGGAAAATCCGTATCCCTTCAGATCCTGGGTCCGCGCCACCGACACGAGCATTTTCAGAACGCCGCTGTCGGCGCCTGGGTCGTTCACACGCTCCAGCTTCAGCGTCGCATCGGCATTCCGACCCCCGGTAATGGTCAAGCCGCGGGTAATGTCGCCTGCGAGCGCCGGTCCGCATAAAACGAACGTCGCACAGACGGATGTAAGGACGCGAGTCCACATACCAGCCTCCTTGCATTGCGTCACCATTGCGGTGACAGGGTGTATGATGCCAAATTCGTTGAGGACGATCGTACGAGATATACCCGTGATCTTGCCTCCGATCACTCGGCGCTACTTCGTCATGGCGCGGCTCCTTCCCGTGCACGCTCGGTACACAAAAAAAAGCCTCTCGAAAACACGAGTGGGCCGTTTCCAAAATTCCGCAACTTTCCATCAGCATTTCTACTGTCACCAATTAGAATTGGGGGGGGATGAACATCTACGGCATGAATCATGCCGCGGTCCAGAAGCTCCGTGCCAGTCATCGGGCGACCTGCCACTTCAAATTGAGCAACAAACATCGTCGTTCAACCTATATAGAATGGTACCCGCGTCAATTCCTCCCTTTGCCGTCGCAATCGGGAGGAAACACAGCCTCGTTGTTGCCTTTGACAGTGATCGCATGTGTCGTTGCACCGTCGTCAACTGTATTGGAATTGATCATCGCGTGGCAAACAAACCCGAGCAACGCAATGGTGGCGTTTGACAACAACAACTCTCGTATTAGCGAAATAACCTATTCTTCGTATGACTTATGTCGTCTAGGCGCCACGTCTCGGATCCTGCAGACCTATTGACAATATTGCCCTATAAGCTCGGCGGATTTCGTTTCAATCGGGAATCCGCCACCGATCAAGTGTTGGGCAGAATCTCAACTAACACAAATATAACACTTCGTTGGCGAATTTGCTTTGAAATATCGCGCTTTTTTTATGATTTTTTGCTGAAATTTCCTGGAAATGCTCGAAATCCAGGCCAATTGACCCCGATAATCCATCGGACGTTGCAGAATGACGGGACGTGGAGTTTCGTTCAGAGTGAACCAGGATTACTGCCGGGGAAGGAATTGGACGAGATCGACCCAACATTCGAGGTCTTCACGTCAGTCGCCGTGGCACACGATTCAATCCGGATATTCGCGGGAGACATTGACGCGGCGGAGGGCGCCGGTTGGACGGCGGCGTTGGGTATGAGGGAAGGTGGATCTGCGCGGGTGATAGCGGACGTGAGGGAAGGAAGAGGGACAAGGAGGGTAGTTTCGGAACGATTATAACAAAAAACAAGGGTCCAAGCGTGAGCGGCTTCGACCCTCGTTTTTGTTGTTCAAATGCAGCCGTGCGTTAAACCTGGATCTGCGGTCGTCCCTATTCGGAGCCGGGCTCCTCGGTTGCCGTTTCGTTCAGCGCCCGGATGCGGGCGACGATCGCTTCAACAGTCGCGGTCACCGCCGAAAGCAGCGCATCGCGGTCTTCGATGACCACCTGCGGGTCTGAATAGCGGTATCGGACGGCATACCCGGTCAGCCACACCAGCTTTTCGCCGGCCGGTGTGTGGTTTTCACCGGGATGCCGCCGCACGATGGCGGCAAGCTTCGCCAGATCATGCGTGTTACGATAGTCGGCGTCGAGCGCGGAAATCCACCCTTTCAGCGCGTTTTCCATTGCCTGCTGAGCGTGAAACCCAATGGCCTCCTGAGAAGATCGGGAGTCTTCCACAAGGACTTCCAGATCGTTGAGACACCGCCTGGCATTGGCAATGCGCTGCCGTATGTCGGGCCAGTTGGACGGCTCCGGGTTATCGTAGTCTACTTTGTCGCCATTTCCGTCAAAACCGTCGCGGACGGCCTGGCCTGCCACGTGGTTGCGCGCCCGGCGACCGTCGTGGAAGGCTTTTTCGTTCAGGTGGACCAGATCGACGCCGATCAGGTCGCCATACAGGTCCTCGACCTTGCGGTGGGCCGCCGCGCTCGTGTCCTGATATTTCTGCTCGTTCGTGGAATCGGCGTCGGTGATGATGAGCAGGTCGATATCCGATTTTGCGTGGTAGTCGCCCCTGGCTCGAGAGCCGAACAGGATGACCCTGTCAGGGCGGGCTTCTTCGCCAACGGCCTTGGCGACGGCGCAGGCCTTCGGGTCGGGGGCGTCGCATGTCGGGAGCGTTGTCATCAATGTTCGTAGGCTTTCTGATTTATACGGCCATTTTTCGTTCTTCCGGTTGCCGCGGCGCCGGGAATTCGACCGGGTCCCCGGCTCAGCCCGTCCAGGGCCCGGTGATGGCCAGGGTGATCCCGGGCGACTGGATATTGGCGTACAGGGTGCGGCCGTCGGGCGAGAACGTGGCGCCCGCGAACTCTGAGTCGTTGAAGGCGTTGCGGCCGAGCTTGTAGATCCGCCCCTCCGGGGTGACCCCCACAAGGTGGTTGTCCCCTCCGCCGTCCTCGCAGAGCACGAGGTCGCCCCAGGGCGCCACCGTCAGATTGTCGCAGTTCTCCACCAGATTGCCGTCGTTGGGCTCGATGAACAGTTCCAGGGTTCCGGGCGAGGCGGTCTCTTCGGGCGTTCCCTCTCCGGGGCCCGGTTCGTAGCGCCACACCTGACCCTTCTTCTTCTTGCCGCCGCTGGTGCATGCGAAGTAGATGGCTTCCCGCCCGTACCACATGCCCTCGCCGCGGGCGAAGCGGGCGGCGCCCTTGTCGAAGCCCTGGTCGCGCAGGTCATTGTCCGGGGACTCCACGTCCTCCACGTCGACCCAGGCCGCGGCCAGGCGGTCGCCGGGAGCGACGGTCTGCGACTGGTGGTTGGTCGTGTCCAGGCTCGGCCGGTCGAGGGCCATGAGCGCCTGCAGCCGGCCCCCGGCCGCGAGACGTCCGGGCTCGTCGGGCAGGTAGCGGTAGATGAGACCGTCGCCGGCATCCTCGGTCTGATAGACGATGCCCGTTGCCGGATGGACGGCCACGGCCTCGTGATTGAAGCGGCCCATCGCCTTCAGGGCCACCGGCTTCACCGGCCCCGTGGCCGGGCCCACCGGAACCTCGAAGTTGTACCCGTGGTCCTGTTCGTGGTCCTCATCGGCGCGCTGGGTCGTCTCCTCGCAGGTGATCCAGCTCCCCCACGGGGTGAGGCCCCCGGCGCAGTTGCGTACGGTGCCGGCGAGGCTGAGATAATGTTTCTCCAGTTCGCCGGCGGGGCCGAGCACGAAGGTCGTCGTCCCTCCCTGCGGCGGATCGCCGCGACCCCAGTCGTAGAACCGGTCGCGCGGCAGCCTGTCGAGACGCTCGTTCTCATCGCCGAAGGCGCCGATCTTTCGGGCCCCCGCGGTGAGCTCGTGGTTGCAGATCAGCAAAGTCCGTCCCTCGGCTCCGGGAAAGGCGGCCATGGCGTCGGGCAGCCCCGGCACCCGGAGGCCATCGTCCATCTCCTCGCCGGTGCGGGAGATCACCCGGTAGGTGAATCCCGCAGGCAGGTCGATGATCCCGCCCGGGTCCGGTAGCATGGGTCCGTAGCCGGCAGCGATCTCCTTCGCGGTGGCTTCCCCCCAGACCACGAGGTGCTGCAGCCCCTGGAATCCCACGGTGACGGCGGTCGCCGACTTCAGAAACTGCCTTCTGGTGACGGGCATATTCTCGATCCTCCCTTAGATGCTGTCTTAAAATCCCCAGCGGTCTTCGCGGACGCGTTTGCGGGCCGGCGCTTATTGATCCTCGACGGTTTCCGCGTCGTCCTCACCGGTCCCTCGATCGGTCCTCGTCTGCTCATCGAGCCGGCGTTTTTCTTCCATGCGTCTGTCCAGTTCCAGGATGGCATTCCGGTATATTCCGCTGGATTTCCTGGCATTGGCTTGCTGCAAAGCGGTTCGCGCCCGATCGAACTGATCCGTATACATGCAGCTCAGGCCAAGATTGTAATAAGCCTTATGGACTTCGGGCAAATCGGAATAGGTCTCCACGGCCGCCAGAAAGACGTCCACCGCGGAATCCCAGTTGCCCGCTTGAACCAGTCTGAAGCCGTGTTCCAGTTCCGGCATTTCCTTGGCGGTTTCAAAGGAGACGTTCACCCGCTCGGAATACGGCACGATCATCCGTTCGATGGCCCGTACGATATCGGCCCGGCATTCCGCGAACAGACGCCTGCGGGCGGCATTGTCGATGCTTGCCTTCTCCGGCGTCTTACCCGAGGTCCTTATCGTCTCACGTCTGGAAAAATTCCGGCTGGCCAATATCTCTGACGTGCGCCAATCCACAACTCGCAGCTGGACCTCCACGCGCGCGGTACCCTTGCGTTTGTATTCCCGCGCGGTGTTTCCCTTGTCCGTCTTTCTGTTTTTCTTCTTAACGTCTTCGTTGATTTCCTCCTCATCGTAGTCGTAGGCAAGGAGCCCGCCCGAAATGAGGATTACGTTGGCGTTATCGTCTTCCCGGCTGCGTCCGGCCTTCAGGCGCTCATAGTCGAGAAGTCTGAATCGATCGGTCCGTGCGAGGGCCTGCGACGTCTCGGCGGCGAATCGTCGAATCCAGGCGTCTCCGGATTCCACACCTTGCAGGAATTTACCCAAATCGTCCAGTTTGGATACGAATCCGCTGCCCGCTCCCTTGATTTCACCAATCGTGATAAGGTCGTACTCACTCAGATTGATTTCAGCGGGGCGGGTGACGAGTATGGAGACGTTCCTGCCCGCACAACCGGTAATCCAACCCGTGGCGGCAAGGACTGACAGGAGGATGAGATTGCGAATGCACATTCTGTTCATCCGGTTCTGCTCCGGTTGAAATGACGAGATCCGTTGAACCGGCTTTCGGCGCCGATTATGGATTCCAACACAAAAAAGGTCGAGGCGCCCTTCAGCATCCCCGACCCTCGCATTCTGACGATGCGTCAGATGCGTTTCGCTATTTCGGGCTGGATCTCTTCGTACTCGGGAAAGCGGCCCTCTTTCAGCTTGGAGAAGGCGAGTTCGCCGTCGATCGTAACTTCAAAACGCCCGCCGCCGGAGGGTATGAGGGTGAAGCCTTCGATATCCTGCTTGAACTCTCTCAGAAGCCTGTCCGTCAAACTGACGGTCTGATCCTCGTAGCCTCAAGCCGCGCAGTATTCGATGTCGATTCTGGGCATCCGGCGCCTCCTTTACGTGTGTGGTTGAAACAGGAGAAAGTCGAGGAGAGAGCGGAGAGTAGTGAGAAAAGAGAAAAGGCGAAAGTCGAGGAGAGAGTGGAGAGAAGTGAGAAAAGAGAGAAAACGAATCAAAGGCCTCTCACTCCTCTTTCATTTCGCGTTTCCCGATTTGCTTTTTCTCGCTCCTCACTCCTCTTTCCTCACTCCTCGCATTCTGATAATATATCTCGTCCGGCCAGGATTGTCAACGTCATGCCTTTGGGTCGCGGCTGTATATCGGGAATCCGCTTGACCGTCGACCCGGCGGGGGTTAGATTGCGGCGGCATACGGAACGGTTATCGGCACGCCACGATAGGAATAAGAACGATGTCCACACAGCGGGCTTACGAAGACCTCATCGGCCGGTGGAAGGAGCTTCAGTTGCTGGAATCCTGCGGGGCCGTGCTGGGGTGGGACGAACGTACCTATATGCCCCGCGGCGGCGCCGCGCACCGCGCCGAACAGCATGCTCTGCTCGCCGGCCTTGCGCACGAGCGGGCCACGGCGACCGAGGTTGGTGAATTGCTGTCGCGCATCGAAGAAGGCGATCGGCATTTCACGCCGGATTCGGCGCCCGCCGTAAACGTCAGGGAAATCCGGCGTGAGTACGACCGGAGGACGAAGTTGCCGCGGTCTCTGGTGGAGGCGCATGCGAAGGCGACGACGCTGGCGGAGCAGGCCTGGCAGGAGGCTCGTGAGAAATCTGCGTTCGGGCTGTTCCGGCCGCACTTCGAGGAGGTGTTGCGGCTCACCCGGGAAGTAGCGGAGGCGCTGAAGACCGGAGGTTCGGCATACGACGCGCTCCTGGACCGGTTTGAACCCGGAGAGACCTCACGGAATCTCAAGAGGGTATTCGGGGCGCTCCGTGACGAACTGGCCCCGCTGGTCGCGGCGATCGTGGATACCGGCAGGGAGCCGGACGCATCGATCCTGACGCGGGACTATCCCGTGGCCAAACAGACGGCGTTCGGCGTCGCCGCGGCAGCGGCCATCGGGTTCGACTTCGAGCGCGGGCGGCTGGACGAGACCGTGCATCCGTTCTGTACCGGGATCGGCCCTGGAGACACGAGAATAACCACGCGGTACGACCGCAACCGGTTCGCGCAGGCGTTCTTCGGGACGCTGCACGAGGCGGGTCACGGCCTGTATGACCAGGGGCTGGACTCAGCGCATTCCGGAACGCCGATGGCAGACGCCGTATCTCTGGGAATTCACGAGTCCCAGTCCCGGATGTGGGAGAATTTCGTGGGGCGCGGCCGGGCGTTCTGGACGCATTTCTTCCCGAAAGCGCGGGATGAGTTTCCGGCGGCGCTGGCGGATGTTTCGCCGGATGCGTTCCATTTCGCGATCAACCACGTGAGGCCGTCGTTCATCCGGGTGGAAGCGGACGAAGCCACGTACAATTTGCACATTCTGCTGCGGTTCGCGTTGGAGGAGGCGCTGGTGGAGGGCGATCTGGCGGTAGCGGACGTTCCCGGCGCGTGGAACGAGCGGTTCGAGAAGGATTTCAGCCTGAAGCCGCCGGACGATGCGCACGGGTGTCTTCAGGACGTGCACTGGAGCGCCGGGTTGATCGGATATTTCCCGACCTATACGCTGGGAAACCTGTATGCCGCCCAGTTTTTCGAATCTGCCCGCGGCGACCTGGGCGATCTCGACGGACAATTCGCCAAAGGAGAATTCGGTCCGCTGCTGGGTTGGCTGAGGGACAGGATCCATCTGCAGGGAAAGCGCTATCCGGCACCGGAACTCGTGGAGGCGGTTACAGGGAAGCCCCTGGGCCACAGGGCATTGATGACGCACCTGAAGGCCAGATTCGGACCGCTGTATGGGGTTTGAGCCGTCCGGCAGTCGGCCGGTGATTCTGGATTCGGACCCGGGCGTCGACGACGCGCTGGCCATCATGCTGGCGCTGGGATCCCCGGAACTGGAGGTGCTTGGCATCTGCACCGTGAGCGGCAACGTGCCGCTGGATACCGGAACCGGGAACGCGTTGAAGGTGCTGGCGTTGCTGGGTCGCAACGAGATCCCGGTTTACCCCGGCGCCGGCGGTCCGATCCGGAAGGAAGCCGTTTACGCCACCGAGGTGCACGGGCCGGAGGGACTGGGGGATTCCGCACTGCCGATGCCGTGCCGCTCGACGTCGGGCGACGCGGTTTCGTTTATCGTCGAAACCCTTAGGGCGCGGCCGGGGGAGGTGACCCTGATTGCCGTCGGGCCCTTGACCAACCTGGCCCTGGCGGAAGCGCGGGCGCCCGGGGTGTTGAAGAAAGCCCGGGAGGTGTGTGCGATGGGCGGCGCCGTCGATGAGCCCGGTAACGTTACGCCCGTGGCGGAATTTAACTTCTTCGCGGATCCCGACGCCGCGAGGCGGGTCGTTCGTTCCGGCGCAAAGATCACGCTGGCGCCGCTGGACGTGACCCATCGGGTGGCGCTGGAGGGATCGCAACTTGCGCGGATGCCGGCTACGCACGCGGGTCGATTTGTGAAGGAGGCGGTTCGGCCGGCCATGGAACTTGCCATGCGGCTTCAGGCGGGTCCCCGGTTCTTTCTGCACGATCCGTTGGCGGTGGGGCTGGCGATCGATCCGTCCTTCTTCCGGATCGAGACGGTTTTCGCGGATGTGGAGACAGAGGGCGATCTCACCGCGGGGCAGGTGGTGGCGGACCGGCGGGCGTTCAGGGCGGACGGGGACCGGACGGGATTGCCCGTGAGATGCGCGCTGGACGTGGACGCCGGTCGTTTTATGGCGTTATTTCTATCCCGGGTTTTTTCTGAAGCCGTTTAATGGAGGGATTCGCGAAGTTGAAAGCGATCATCATCGGTGCGGGGCGAGGCATGCGATTGATGCCGCACACGAAGAACGCGCCGAAATGCCTTGCCGAAGTAAAGGGCAGGCGCATTCTGGATTGGGGCCTGGACGCCTTGCGTTCGGCCGGCCTGTGCGATATCGTATTCGTCAGCGGTTACCGCATCGAGCAGGTTCAGAACGGTTTTCCCGGTCTTACCTACTGTCACAATGCGGACTGGCCCAATAACAACATCCTGGTTTCGCTGATGCACGCGGAATTCCATATGGACGACGGCTTCGTCTGCGCCTATTCGGATATTCTATACAGACCGGAGATTGTCTCGAACCTGATGCGCAGTTTGCACGAGATCACGCTGGTCTGCGACACGGACTGGCGCGCGAGGTACCGGCAGCGGACCGAGCATCCCGAAACCGACGCCGAAAAAGTGGCCAGCGTGGGCAACAGGGTCGTAGCAATCGGAAGGAACGTGCCCGCCGAAATCGCCCACGGCGAGTATACGGGCATCGCCCGTTTCGGACGGGACGGAACCATGCAGTTGCGGGATGCGTATCACCGGGCAAAGTCGTTGTACAACGGTCGACCGTTTCAATCGGCCGCCACCTTTCAAAAAGCGTTCCTGATCGACCTGTACCAGGAGATGCTGGACGCCGAAATCCCGATCCATCTGATGGATACGGACGGAGGGTACATGGAGATCGATACGAATCAGGATTTCCGAATCGCGCGGGAGGGATGGTAGTTTGGGGAGCAACCGGGTTCTCTTCCCCGCAGGCGTCGTCGGAAGCATGCCGCGGTCGCAGTTTGTGCGAGACCTGCTGGACCCCGGCAGAGCGCCGGATGATCCGGACGAGTTTTCCGTCCGGATGGATGCCGCCGTGGACTACGTTCTGGCGTTGCAGGAAGCAGCCGGGCTGGACGTCGTCTCCGACGGGGAGTACCGCCGCCGGTCCTACATCGGCATTATAGCTGACGTCGCGGACGGGTTCGTGCGCGAACGGAAGGAAGGACTCTGGTGGCACACGGTGGTGGAACCGGTTGAAGCGAAACGGACGGGTCTTGCAGCGGCCGAGGCGAAATATCTGAAGGCGCGGACCGGTAGAGCGGTCAAGGTGTGCCTGCCCTCACCCTATCTGCTGGGCCAGCGGATGTGGCATCCGCAACGTTCAATTGCCGCGTATCCCACGCGAGAGGCGTTTATGCGCGCGCTGGTGCCGATCCTGCGGGCCGAACTGCTGCTGCTGCGGGACGCGGGTGCCGACGTGATCCAGTTCGACGATCCGCATCTCTGTCTGTTTGTGGATCCCGACGTTCGCGGAAGATACGAGAACCCGGGCCGGGAGTTGGACCTCTGCGTGGATCTGCTGAACCAGATTGTGGACGGCGTTGACGGGCCGGCCGTGGCCGTACATCTGTGCCGGAGAAACAAGGGACGGGCCGGCTGGGTCGGTCAGGGAGGATACGGGCCGATTCTGCCGGCCCTCCTGCGTTTGAACGTGGATCAATATGTAATGGAATTTACCGTCCCCGCAGCGGGCGATATGGACGCACTGGAGCAGATCCCGCAAGACCGCCAGGTGGGATTGGGTTGTGTGGACTGCAGGTCTCCTCGCATCGATCCCGTTGCCGAGATCGTGCATCGGGTGGAACAGGCTCTGGAATTCCTGCGTCCTGAACAGATAGTCCTGAATCCCGACTGCGGCTTCGCCCCGGGCAATGCCGCGGAGATCCCCGTTGAAGAGGCTTTCGCCAAACTGCGCAATGAGGCGGACGCCGCGCGACTGCTGAGAAAGAAATACGGGTAGGCGCGAACCGCGGTTTCGCGGTCGCGTCAAGGATTTCTTCGGAGCTGGAGATACGATTCGTATCGCCGGCGGGATACGTCCTCGCGGTCCACGGCATCCCTGACGATGCAACCCGGCTCGCCGACGTGGGCGCAGTCTCGAAAACGGCAGTGTCCGGAAAGGTCCCGAAACTCGGGAAAAAGCCCGGGGATTTCCTCCGTATCGATCTCCCAGAGGTGGAATTCCCTCATGCCCGGCAGATCCCCGACCATGCCGCCGGCTTCGAGTTCGACGAGTTCCGTGTGGGTGGTCGTGTGACGGCCTTCCCCGGTGGTTTCGCTGACCTCGCTCGTGCGAAGTTCGAGTCCGGGCTGAAGCCAGTTGAGCAGGCTGGATTTTCCCACCCCCGACGGCCCCATGAAGAGCGAAATCCGGTTCCTGAGGAGGTCCAGGAACGCTTCCTCGCCCCGGTCTGAAATGATGCTCGTGAACACAACCGGGTAGCCGATGTCTTCGTAAATCGAAGCCGTCGTCTCGAACGCTGTGGGGCAGGGCAGGTCCAGTTTGTTGAAACAGATGGCGGCCGGGATCTCACACCATTCCGCAACGGCCAGCATACGGTCGAGCATACTCCAGTCCGGAGGCGGTTCTGCCACCGAAAAGACCGGAATGAGCTGGTCGACGTTGGCGGCCAGGATCTGTTCTCTCCGTGAACTGCCGGACGCCCGTCTGGATATCTTGTTCCGCCTCGGGAGAATTTCGCGGATCAGGCCGGTATTCCCTTCGCCTGTATCGATCCGTACCCGGTCTCCTATGGCGACGGGATCCACGACGCGCGTGCGGCGAACGGCCTGTACCCGCTTTCTCCGCGAACCGGGCGCCGCCTCGGGATATTGAAGCTGTTTTCTCAATTTGCTCGAGACGGCACAGTCCACCACCCGGCTTCCGGCGGCCACGTAATAGTGCCTTCGGTGTTCCCGGATGACAATGCCTTCGGCGTGCTCCATAACGGGTCCGGACGGTTGAAGACGTTCCGATTCACTTTTTGCGCCGTGGGTTTCTGACTTTCCAACATGCTGAAAAAAGAAGATTTATGATTGATGCCGGCCATCGAGTTCTGGCTCGGCGGGCACGGAAAATACGCAGTTGGAAATTCTTTGTCAAGAAAAACGACTTCACAGCGCATTTTCCGGATCGCGTCCGGGGAGAGCCCGGCGAATCGGGTTGACTTCAGACGCCCATTTGTATATTCTTCAAAAAGCGGTAAGACATGAGTCGGTAGACGGAAGAGGACAACACCGCGCCGGTCTATCCGATCTCATCGGGCCGTTTTTTCAGGTACCTCCTATGGAACAGGATCTATCACCGATTTTCAAGCGCTGGCTCTTCGATCCTCAGAAGACCTGTGCCAGAAAGATCGTGGGAATCGACGGAAGGGAAAAGCTTCAGGTCCGTTTCGAACTGGGCCTTCTTCAGATGGAAATGACCGGTCGCCCGGACGGCAGGTCGCCCAGGGGATATGAGTCCGCCCTCGATGCGTACCTCGATCGCCTGGAAGCCCACCGCCGGCAACACGGTTCAGACGAAGGATTCCGGCTGGATGAACAGGCATGCAACGTGTTGTGGACGGAGGGCGTACAATTCTATCAGCGGTACGTCTGTCTGATGCACCTGGGCGACTATGAAGGCGTCCTGAGGGATACCACGCACAATCTGGCACTGCTGGATCTGGTGAGGACATTCGCAGGTGATGAAGAAATCAAGTGTGAATTCGAGCGTTCAAGAACATGCGTGCTTATGGTACATACCAGGTCGAAGGGGGAAATCTGTCTGCAGAATGGAAATTCCGAGGGTGCGTTGGAGGTGGTGCGGGAGGGTATCGAAGAGATTCGGAGCTTCCTGATCGGGTCGGGAGAACCGGAGTCGCTCGAATCCAGCGATGAGCTTCGTGCGCTGGAAGACTGGGAGGAAGAGATTCGGCGGCAATATCCCGCCCCCGCCAGGGAGGACCTTTTGGCGCAGATCCAGACGGCGGTTGCGAGGGAGCGTTACGAACAGGCCGCGATTTTGAGAAACCGGCTTCGCGGATTGAACTGAATTCGCTTGTAACAGTTGAACAGGACGTCCTCGCGGGGCGCCGGCGCCGGGTGGACGGCAGCACCGCATATTCCGAATCTGAACGGCAGTTCGTTTTCAGATCCGGTTTTTTTGTGTGTGGAGGCACAGCGGTGCGCCCCTTCCGGGCCCGGGCGTCGGCCGACTCTAACGGAGTAGTGGATGAACCCGGAGTTCATGATCGCGCGCAGGCATTTCCGGTCTTTGCGCGCCAGGAGACGAATCTCCTTTACGATAAGTATCGCGGCGGTCGGCGTGGCGCTGGGAGTGTCTTCGCTGGTGATCGTAATGTCAGTCATGAACGGTTATACCAATATGATCCGCGAACGCCTGCTGGGGGTGAACGCGCACGTGACGGTGCGCAGGTCCTATCGCAAGCCCATTGCGGACTACAAGCCTGTGATCCGCGCCCTGGAAGACCGGCCCGAAGTGCTTGCCGCGTCTCCATTTATTCACGCGGAGGGTTTTGTCTTCCGGAAATCCGGCAGGGCGGGCGTGGTGAAATCGGGTGTTTTGGTGCGAGGGGTGGACCCGTCGTCCTTCGTGCGCACCAGCGACATTGGCGCGTATATCCGGGACGGAGCCATTGATCTCGGTCCTCGTGAGAAAAAGGGCTCCCGGGCGGTACACGGCATCCTGTTGGGCCAGGTTCTGGCGCAGAGGCTGGATGCGGGTCCGGGGGACGACCTGTACCTGGGCCTGGTGCCCGAAGACGTCTTTGGCGGCAGCGGACGCCGCTGGCAGCGCTATCGGGTGACCGGGATTTTCAACACGGGTTATTTCGAGTTCGATTCCCGGCTCGTCTATATTTCGCTTGCCGCCGCAAGACGGGATCTGGGCTGGCAGGACGCCGTTACCGGTATTCGACTGCGATTGCGGGATCCGATGGCGGCCGAACGGCTGGACGCGACCTTCAGGCAGCGGCTCAGTGAGGCGCATCCCGGTCTCTTTACGTCGTCGTGGACCCGGAACTTCGGGAATTTCTACGTATTGATCCAGTTGCAGAAGTGGACGTTTTTCCTGATTCTAAGCCTGATCGTGGTTGTGGCGGGGTTCAACATAATCAGCATCCTGACGATGAACGTCACGGACCGTCGCCGGGAAATCGGCATTCTGAAGGCAATGGGAATGATCCCGGGTCGAATCGGTCGGATCTTTACCCTGGAGGGCGTCGTCGTCGGCCTGGCCGGGATCGCAATCGGGAATATGCTTGGGTTCTCCCTTTGCTGGATTCAGAAGCGGTTCGAAGTGATTCGGGTGCCGGGAGAGGTCTATTACGTCAGTTCGCTGCCGGTGGAGATGCGCCCCGAGGATTTCGGTCTCGTGTCCCTGTGCGCCCTCCTGATCTGTTACCTCTTCAGCCTCTTTCCCTCCCGTGATGCGGCGGCCCTGGATCCGGTGGATGCCATCCGCTATGAGTGATCGCCGGCGCGTGGCGGCCGGGCGCCGGGTACGCGGGGGCGCTCGCGTCGTGCCTGAAGACGTCGTCTGCCGGGCCGGGCGGAGGATGGGTGATGTATGAGATCATGATTGCGCGACGGTATCTTCGCTCGATGCGGCGTCGGAAGCGGGTCTCGTTCACGGTGGTGGTGGCGGCTGCCGGCGTAGGCCTGGGCGTGGCAGCGCTGGTGATCGTGTTGTCGGTTTCGAACGGATTCTCTGAGCTGGTATGGGACCGGTTGCTGGGAGTAAACGCACACGCGACGGTCAGGAAGGAGGCAGGGCTGCGGATCGAGGCCCCGCGGGAACTCCTGGACGCGCTGTCCTCCCATCCGCAGGTTACCGCCGTTTCTCCATTCGTGGCTTCCGAAGGCGCCCTGTTGCACCGGTCCCTCGACGACGACGTATATAGCGCGGGTGTGATGGTTAGGGGCGTGACGCCGGACGGACTGGAGGCCGTAAGCGATCTGGCGGACTATATCTGGGGCGGGGCCCTGGATCTGGGACCCCGGGAAGCGGAGGCCCGCGGGCGGGTATACGGCATCGTGATCGGTCGCTATCTCGCCGATCAACTGGGCGTGCGGATAGGATCGGAAGTCCATCTCTGGATCCTCCCGCGGGAGATTTTCGGGGCGCAGACCCGGTTCCGGCGTTACGTGGTCACCGGCATCTTCAGTTCCGGCAATCCTGAGTTCGACAGCAGTCTGGCCTTTGTGTCGCTCGACGCTGCCCGAAGGGACCTGGGTTGGGGGCGCCAGATTACCGGCGTCCGTCTCCGGTTCGACGATGCGTTTCGTGCGAAGGAGATCAGTGGAGTCGTCGAGGAATCGGTGAGGCGGCTGGATCCGGCGTTTGCCGTGCATCCATGGATGCGGGACCACGGCAATCTGTATTTTTCGATTCACCTGGAGAAGTGGGCCAGTTTTCTGGGAATTGGGTTGATCGTGGTGGTGGCCGGCTTCAACATCGTCAGCGTGCTGACCATGAACGTCGCGGAAAGGCGCAGGGAAATTGGCATTCTGAAGACGATGGGGGTGCCGCCGCACAGGATTGGACGGATATTTACCCTGCAGGGCCTGGCTGTCGGGCTGTCGGGAGTATTGCTTGGAAATCTGCTGGGGCTTGCCCTGTGCTGGGCGCAGCAACGGTACGAACTTCTGAAGGTTCCGGGAGACGTTCTGATCACCCAGGCACTTCCCGTGGCGATGCAGGCAACCGATTTTCTGGCGATCTCGGCTTCCGCCGCCCTGGTCTGCTATCTGTTCACGCTGTTCCCTGCCAGAGACGCCGCCGCGCTGGATCCCGTTGAGGCAATCAGAAGGTAACCGGCCCGCCGACCGGGACCGCCCCTGACGGCGGCCGCGGCGACGGAGCGAAAACAGCTTCCAGGACGCGCAATGGACCCCGATCCTTACAAATCGTATCCGCCTGGCGATCCCAGGCGTCCGCCATCAAGGGTGTTCCTGGTACTGCTGGCCGTTGCCGTTGCGACCGTGGTCACGCTGTTCGCCGCGCTCATCGTCTACCTGCGCGAGGTCTGGACAGCCCGGCCGCTGGGATAGCGCCATCGAATTGAATCAGAAAGGCAGAGGCCCGGACTGCCGTCCGGGCCTCTGCCTTTCCCCATGCCGCAACGCCGTTCAGTACGTGGCGCGTCCGCCGCTGACATCGTAACACTGCCCCGTTGTAAAGCTGGCCTCGTCGGAGGCCAGAAAATGCACCAGCGCGGCAACCTCGCCTGGTTTGCCCAGGCGGCCCATCGGTATTTTGGAAGTGAGAAAGGCGGCTCGGTCCGGATCCAGGCTCAGGGTCATTTCGGTTTCGATAAGTGCGGGCGCGACGCAATTGACCCGGATGTTGTCTTCCAGCACCTCCCTTGCCAGCGCCTTTGTAAAGCAGATAACACCGGCTTTGGAGACCGAGTAGGCCGCCATGTTGGCGTTTCCCTCCTTGCCCGAGATCGAGGCGATGGATACGATCGCGCCCCTTCCGCGTTCCGCCATGTGTCCGATGACCGCGCGCGAGCAGAGGAAGACGCCCTTGACGTTGGTGTTCATCACGCGGTCCCAGTCCGCTTCGCCCAGATCGCGAACCGGCGCCTCCGGGCCCACGACGCCGGCGTTATTGACCAGGATATCGATCCGGCCCAGGCGGTCCAGCACGTCGTTCACCATCCGCGTCACGTCCTTGCTGCAGGAGACATCCGCCTTCACGGCCATGCTGATGGTGGAAGACGGGACGGTCGGCGGGTCGAGGTCCGCGATGGCGACTGTCGCGCCCGCACTCGCCAGGCGTTCCGCGATCGCGGATCCGATGCCCCGGGCGGCGCCGGTGACGAGCGCAACCCGGCCGGTAAGGTCCATGAAATTTTCTGGCATAATTGTTCGCACAATCCGTGAAAATGACCTTCGTTCAAGTTGTAATGTTAACATTCAGGCGCGTATTCCACATCCACGAGCATACCTATTGTATTCGTAGGGGCGACCCTTGTGGTCGCCCTGGTTTCGGTTCCCCTCAAAAAAGCTCCGCCCGTTCCATGAATTCGATGAGTTTCCGGTTCGCCCTGGAAAAAGCAAAGTCCCCGAGAACGCCCGGCGCGACCCATTTCACGTCAGAACAGGTGACCGCGCGCGCCTCGCCGCCCTCGTAATCGCACTGAAAGGCGTGCATGGTCACGCTGAAGTGGGTAAACGCGTGTTTGACGGTCCTGAACCGGTTCCGAACGGCCGCGTGGACGCCGGTTGCTTCGCGTACGGCGCGAATACAGGTTTCTCCCAGGGACTCTTTGACCATCTTGCGAGCTGAGGGAAATTCCCAGAGCCCGCCAAGCAGCCCGTTTTCCGGCCGCCGCACGATCAGGACGGTGTCGTTCCTGGACACGATTCCAACGCCCATGAGGTAATGCGGACGGGGTTTCCCCGGCGCCCTGACCGGGAGCGATTCCACGGTGTCGGCGCGAAGCGCGGCACATTGTCCGTTAACGGGGCAGGTACCGCAACGGGGCGCGCGAGGACGGCAGACGGTTGCGCCGAGTTCCATAATCGCCTGGTTGTATTCGCCGGCGTCGCCCCTGTGCAGCAGGTTGTCCGCCAGTTTCTGAAGATTCGCCCTGGTGCGGGTCTGCCTCGTGTCGTCCTGAATCCCAAAGAGGCGACACAGCACGCGAATGACGTTTCCGTCGAGTACGGCGTAGTCGCGGTCGTAGGCGATGCTCAGGACCGCGGCCGTGGTGTACGGACCAAGACCGGGCAGAGAGGCAAGGTCGTCGTAGGCGTCGGGCACGGCGCCGTCGAATCTGTCCACGATGTACTGGGCCGTCCTGTGCAGATTCCGGGCGCGGGTGTAGTATCCGAGGCCCTCCCAGGCCTTGAGAACACGGTCCCTCGGCGTGCTCGCGAGGGCGTGCACGGTTGGAAAATCCCTCAGGAAGCGCCTGTAGTACGGAATAACGGTATCGACCTGTGTCTGCTGGAGCATGAACTCGGAGAGCAGGACGTGGTATGGATTATCTGTATCGCGCCAGGGAAGATCCCGCTTCTCCCGTCGATACCAGGCGAGCAGGCGCCGTTTTATCGCCGCACGTTCGGATGGGTTGATTTCCATGTCTACAAGCGCTGAGTGTCACGTCGCCGCGCCCGGACGGTCTTCCTTCCGGCGGCGCTTCTCTTCTGCGATGTCACTGGCGTGCCCCCTGACGATGTCCGGCGGGCTGCTTCTGATCAGCTGCTGCAACGCCAGCAGGAACAACAGGATATCTTCGCCGTAACCCAGATGCGGGAACAACGCTTCCGGCAACAGGTCCACCGGAGAAATCCCGTAGAGGATGATGACGTAGACCAGCAGTTTGCTGTACCATGGCACGCGCGGATCTTTCATCAGACGCCAGGAGAGCCTGATATATTGGGGCAGGCGAAAGAGAATGGAGATGAGGCCGCGCATGGCAGTAGCAATCGGGATCAGGTGGACGCAATTCCCGTCGTCGTTCGAGAGACGATCGAACCTAACTCCTGCCAAGGAAGGATCTGACCCGGGGGTGATCCAGTACGTCCGGATTGATGACGTGCGGGGGTTCCCGGCCCTCAAGCGCGTCGGTTATCTGGCCGAAGGTCCTGTGGTCCAGGCGTACCGCGGATGCGTCGGTCATTCCGGCGTTGTGGTTGGTACAAATGACTCGCGGATGCCCCTTGTGGATGGCTCGGGGACCGTCTACCGGGTCGTCTACCACGTAGTACCAGAGTCGCTCTTCGACAATGGCGCGGTTGACGGCAACGTCGTCTACCAGGGTTCCTCTCGAGGGGTTGATCAGGGAAGCGTGGGGCTGCATCGCGTTCAGGAGATCGCGGGTGACAATGGTGTCCGCGCCGGACACGTGCAGTGAGACGGTGTCGCACTCCCTGAACAGGTCGATCGGATCGCCGACAGACTCCGCCCCGAATCGTACCGCGAGTTCGGCGACGTCCGGGCGTACGTCGTAGACGAGCAGACGTCCGCGTTCGCCCAGGAGAGGCTTCGCGCGCTGGGCGACGGCCTGACCGATGCGGCCGAATCCGTAAAGACCAAGCGTGGTTTCCGCGGCTTCGTAGGTCCTGATGAGGGAGAAATCGCCGCTGTGGGATAGCTGGTTCAGCGTGTAGACCCGTTTTAACGTCGCCATCCACTGCGCGATGGTGTATTCGGCCACCGTGACCATGTGTTCAGGAGCGATGGTTAGCATCACGCCGTGCCGCGCGGCCGCCTCCAGGTTGACTTTCTCGTAGCCGACGCCCCATCTCGAGATGATTCGCAGGTCCGTCGCGGCCTCGTAGAAGCCATCGTGAATCAGCGAGGAACTCGCAATAACGCCAACCACGCCAGGTCCGTCGTCTTCCGTCAGTTCGCCTGTATAGTAATCAACGCTGGCGAACTTGCGCAGATTCTCCACCCCCTCACGGCGGCTTTCCGAGTCGAATTCGGGGTTCCTCAAATTGCCGGACAACAGGATTCTTCGTGACATGCAATTCCTCTGGTAATTGAGAAGCCGTCTATAAATTCCCAGCGGTCTTCGCACCTGTCTGCGTGCGACGCGCAGGCAGGCGGCTGCAAAAGCGCCGGTCGGCGATGGTCAAACCCGCCAGATTATGCCTGTTCCCTGTCAACCATTTCCTGTACGATTTCACGCAGGACGCTGCGCTGGACCTTTCCCGTGGACGTTACCGGCAGCCGGCCCGGATCGAACGGGATGGTCTTGAAGGGCGCTTCGTAGGGACTGAGGTTGGCCACGGTCCCCCTCTGCCCGGCGTTGCGTATTCGCCGGGCTGCCTCCTCCTGCCTTTCGGGCGTCATGCCGTTGCGGAAGACGAGCGCGGCGCATACCACCTGTCCCCAGCGTTCGTCCTCGAGGCCGGTAACGTAGGCCGCAGCGAGTTCGGGAAAGGCTTCCACAAGGGCGTTTTCAACGGCAATCGGCGAGATGTTTACGCCGCCCTTGATTACGATTTCCTTTTTTCGGCTGTGCACCACGTAGTAGTCCCTACCGCCGATGGCGCGGCGGTAGCCGATGTCCCCAGTGTGAAACCAGCCGTTTAGGAAGACCTCCTCCGTCGCCGCGGGCTGGTTGAGATAGCCGCCGGATACAACCGGCCCGCGAACCAGGATCTCACCCGGTTCACCGGGAGTCGGATCGCCGTCGAGGCAAATATTGTTGTTGTCCAGTTCGACTCCTGCGGCGTTTTGCTCCAGTGCTTCCTTGTATTCGTCATCGGGCAGGTCGGGCGGAACGCCGGTAACACGCAGGCTGACTTCGGTGGTACCGTATCCCTGGACCAGCCGCACCCCGAATCGATCGTGGAAACGCACGGCGGGACCCGCGGGTACGGGCGCGCTGCCGATCATTATCTTTTTCAGCGCGGAAATGTCGTGGCCGGCCGAGTCGAATGTGTCGGCGTTGGAAAGAAGGTCTCGCATAATCGTCGGAACAATGCTGCTGGAAGTGGCTTTCTCTTCCGCGATGACCGGCCAGAAATTGGAAGCGCTGTAGCGGGAGTTGAGAATGAGCGTTCCACCCGCCATGAACAGCGCGATCGAAAACACCGTTGAATTCACGTGATGCAGCGGCAGGACCAGGCACAGGCGTTCGTTTTCGTCGAAGTGCAGCCACCGGACGATGCCGTCCGCATTGCTCACGATGCTCTGACGCGTGAGCAGGACGCCCTTGGGCCTGCCGGTCGTTCCGGACGTATAGAGAACGATCCCCGCGGCCTGTTCCTCGATGGGGTCGCCGCTCCATTCCGGTTCCAGGCGGGGGGGTCGATCGGCGTTGTCCGCCAGAAGGCTGTCCGTGGCGACGATCGGGACTTCAGGTGCGATTCGCCGTTCGGATTCCAGGTGGTCCGGCTGCACGCACAGCAATTTGACGCTGGCGTCCTGGAGTTTGTATCGTTTCCGTTCCGGCGCGTCGCGCCTGAGATCCAGGGGCACCGCGGCGGCGCCAAGACGGAAGAGGGCCTGGGTGATCAGCAGGATTTCGGGACAGTTGGTCATCGCCAGGGATACGCGGTCGCCGGGGCCGATGCCATAGTCAACGTGAAGCCGGCACGCCAGCGCGGCCGTCCGCCGGTCCAGGTTGCCGTACGTGACAACCGACCGTTCTTCCCGATCCAGGTCGCGGAAGACGATGGCTGCTCGATCCTCGCCGTGCGATGCCCGATGTTGAAGCAGGTGCGTGAAGTTCTTCCAGGGAAAGCGGTAGGCGTGAGGGCGTCCGTTCTTGATACATGTGAAGATCTGTGGATCCATAGTGACTGAACTGTCCGCCATCGAAACCGGAAGTGACGCCGGGAAGCCCGGTCACTCGCCTCCGGTTTCGCACCGGGCCCTGTGGAGAAGGTGGTGGTCGGCCAGCACGAGCGCGATCATTGATTCAACCATTGGCACAGCGCGGGGCAGTACGCAGGGGTCGTGGCGTCCCCGGCCCGATAGCGTGGCGGGGTTGCCGTGAATATCAACGGTTTCCTGGGTCCTGAGGATGGTTGCCGTCGGCTTGAAGGCGGCGCGGACCACGATGTTCTCACCGTTGGAGATGCCGCCCTGGATTCCGCCGGAGCGGTTGGTCCGCGTGCGTATCCTTCCTCCGTCGTTGTAGAACGGGTCGTTGTGGCTGGAACCGGTGAGTTTCGTGCCGGCAAACCCGGATCCGATTTCGAACCCCTTGCACGCCGGCAGAGAAAGGATGGCTTTGCCCAGGTCGGCTTCCAGTTTGTCGAAAACGGGTTCCCCCAGACCGGCCGGCACGTTGCGTGCGACGGCCTCCACGACGCCGCCGAGGGAGTCGCCCGCTTTACGCGCCTGTTCGATCTGTTCGATCATCCGATCGGCGATTCCGGAATCGGGGCATCGAACGATGTTGGATTCGATCTGGTCCCGCGTGACCACGTCGGGGTCGACGTCTGCCGACAGGCCGCGTACGCGTTTGACAAAGGCCAGGACCTCGACCCCCAGCGCCTGATTCAGGATTTTACGGGCGATCGCCCCGGCGGCCACGCGGCCGATGGTCTCCCTTGCGCTGGCCCGTCCGCCTCCCTGCCAGTCCCGAATACCGAATTTCGCCTGGTAGGTGTAGTCGGCGTGAGACGGCCGGAATTTCAACCGCATTTCCTCGTAATCTCTGGATCGGGCGTCACTGTTCCGGACAATCATCGACACCGGCGTGCCCAGGGTCCTGCCTTCGAAGACACCCGACAGGATCTCCACGCGGTCTTCTTCCTTCCGCTGGGTGGTAATCCTGCTCTGGCCGGGTCTGCGCCGGTCCAGCTCGGCCTGGATCTCCCCCGACGTGATTTCGAGATCGGGCGGGCAGCCGTCAATGACGACGCCCACGCCTGCGCCGTGGGATTCGCCCCACGTGGTGATGCGGAAGAGGCGGCCGAATGTGTTGCCCATGCGACGCTCGCTCCTGGCTGTGTTCCTCCGGATTTCCGGCCCGTGAAGCCGTCGCTCCGGCCCGCCGGAAACGGCCTCAATTTACCGAATCCGCAAATCAGGGTCAAGCAAAAGGTCTGTGCGCGAAAGCGCTTCCGGCGCAGGTACGGACGCGGCGCAGTCCCCGGATCCGCGATATCTTGACAGGGTCGGGGCGCGGGCCTATCTTGTGCTCGCCAATGCTTGTCAGGGGGATGAAATGGCGGAGAGATTTTCCGGAATTCTCGAAGAAATGACGATCGACCAGGTCAGGGGTTTGAAGCCGGACGTTGCCGTAATTCCGATCGGGTCAACCGAACCGCACGGGCCCGCGCTGCCATACGGTACGGACAGCTATCGCGCCCAGGCAATCGCCTACGGCGCCACCAGGGCGGCGAACGGACAGGGCGCCGGCGTGGTTTGCCTGCCCACCGTCCGCGTCAGCCTGAACAACAATTTCCGCGCCTTTCCCTTCGCCTGCCGCATGCGGGTGTCCACGTTCATGGCCCTGCTGAAGGACCTCGTAAACATGTGTGAGGCGGATGGTATCGAAAAGGTGGTCTTCGTCAACGCCCATGGAGGCAATCCGGACGTGATCCGGGCGGCAATGCGAGATCTGGCCGCTGAAGACGGCGCCTTCGTCTGCATGTTACAGGCGTCTTCCTGTGCGTCGCGGGAAGCGCGTCAGGTCTGCGAAAAGCCCAGCGACCACGCGGGCGAGGACGAAACGTCTCAAATGCTCCATCTGCGGCCCGACCTCGTCCATGAGGCGAAAATCGGCGACAATCCGCGGATGCAGCCGGCGCTGGAGGTCCTGACGGAGTTCCAGGTGGATTTCGTCAGACCCTGGCATCTCTACATGCCGGCGTCCGCCGGTGGAGACGCGACCCGCGCATCCCGGGAAAAGGGCAGGATCGTAATCGATTCGAGCATCGAGGGCATGGGCAGGTTTCTGGCCGAACTCTCCCGGGCCGACAGGAATCGGGAATTCCCCTACGCGTGAGAGGCCGCACGTTCCGCAAACGACCCTTCGTGATGAGAGCCGTGCGCGCAGACGCGGCTTCCTGCACGGTCAAAACCAGAGGAGATCATGGTCAACTACAGGGACCTTGGGATAAAACCGATCATCAACGCCAGCGGAACGATTACCACCCTCGGCGGCAGTCTGATGCCGTCCGAAGTGCTGGACGCCATGAAGGAAGCGGCGGGCGCGTTCGTGGATCTTCCGGACCTGAACGTCGGGGCGGGACGATACCTGGCCGGGAAGATCGGGGTCGAGGCGGCATTCGTGTCTTGTGGCGCGGCAAGCGGCATGCAGTTGTCCGCGGCGGCCTGCCTGACGGGTACGGACGCGGAACGGGTCCGCGCACTGCCTCATACCGGCGGCTGGAAGAACGAGTTCGTGGTCAGTCTCGTGGATTCCCATACCTATATTCATCAGGGGATCGAGATCTGCGGCGGAAAGCTGGTACGGGTGGGCAGCAGGACGGAAGTGACGGCCGGCGACATTCTGGGCGGCATCACGGAGCGGACGGCCGCGGTCGTGCATTTCCTGGGTACGCAGAGCAAGGCGCAGCTCGAAGAGGTGGTTGCGGGAGCCGACCGGATGGGAGTCCCCGTTGTGGTGGACGCCGCCGCGCAGCTTCCGCCGAGGACGAATCTGACGGAGGTCGTGGACATTGGGGCGAGCCTGGCTGTCTTCAGCGGCGGCAAGGGTCTGCGCGGGCCGCAATGCACGGGTCTGGTTCTGGGAAAAAGCGATTACGTGGACGCGGTCCGGTTGAATGCCAGCCCCTTCAGCGCGGTGGGGCGCGGCATGAAGGTGGGCAAGGAAGAGATCCTCGGTCTGTTGGCCGCAGTCGATCTTTTTCTCGCGGGGAGCGACGAGGAGGACCTGAGAACCTGGCGCCGACAGGCGAAGCGGGTTGTTGAGTTCGTGGCCGGGTTGCCGGGCGCGCCCGCGTACGTATTGGGCGAGGGCCAGCAGGCTTCGCCCGATTTCGCCCCCAGGGCGTACGTCGATCTCGATGAAACGGAAACCTCCAGGGTGATTCGGGCGATGCGGGACGGGGAGCCGCCGGTCGTGGTGCGTTCAAGCGGGAGCGGAATCGTGGTGGATCCGATGACGCTGGCGCCGGGCGAGGAGGAGATCGTGGGCCGCCGGCTGAAGGAGGTGTTGAACCGATGATCGATGCCCACCTGCATATCGGACATCTGGGCAGAAGTATCGAGAATACAATCCGGCATATCGACGGTATCGGGGCGGATAAAGCCGTTTTTCTGCCGATCGAGACGGCCGACAGGGAATACGAGTGGCTCACCGAAATGGTTGTCGAGGCGCATGAGCGGTACCCGGACAGAGTGATACCCTTCTGCCACGTGGACGTGACTCGGGACGACGCCGTAGCGGAACTCGAACGGCGCGCCGCAACCGGGGTGTTCAAGGGATACGGCGAACAGAAGCAGCACGTTCCGCTGAATCATCCCGGTCTGGAGCGCGTGCTGGCCTTTTGCAACGAGATGCGCTGGCCCGTCACCTGGCATTTCCAGGAAGGAAGCCGTGGCTACAACCAGGGAATCGGGCATCTGGAGACGCTGGTTCGCAGGTTCCGTGACATCAGGTTCATCGGTCACGCGCAGTCCTGGTGGGCCAATATCAGCGCGGAAGTACCGCCGCCGGAGGAGACACTGTACCCCACGGGGCCGGTGGTTCCGGGCGGACTCGCGGACCGGCTGCTGTCCGATTACGAGAACGTGTACGCGGATCTGTCAGCAGGATCGGGGCTGGGGGCCGTCACGCGGGACGAGGCATTCGGGAGGGACTTTCTGATGCGCCACCGGCGGAAGCTGCTGTTCGCCACGGACTGCCCGTGTGTGGATGGACGGGGAACCGATTATCCCCCGGGTTGTTTTGCGGCGAAGAGTCTGCCGTTCCTGAGACGGATGGTGGACGATCCCGAGGCGTTGGAGGACATCCTGCATCGCAACGCCGTTCGCGTCATAGGCGTGAAAGGGGACTGAACGATCATGTCGATCGCGATAAAATCCATCGACCTGAACGTCCTGAACATGAAAGCGCGAATGCCCTTCCGATACGGGATCGCGTCTCTCGTCGCCGTTCCCCATCTGTTTGTCCGGGCGACCGCGGAGATTGACGGACGCCGGGAGGTGGGACTCGCCGCGGACGGGCTTCCGCCCAAATGGTTTACCAAGAACCCCGATGCGTCGTTCGAAGACGACCTCGCGGAAATGCTGGCGGTCATCCGGCAGGCCTGCCGGCTGTCTCTGGTGGCGGACCCCGCGGAATCCGTATATGGTTTCTGGCGGGAAATCTACAACGGTCAGGAGGAATGGGCCGCATCCACGCCGTATCCGCCGTTGCTGTGGGCCTTCGGCGTAAGCCTTGTGGAGCGGGCTCTAATAGACGCATTCTGCCGGGCGACCGGCGCCGCGTTCGGAATTGCGCTGCGAGAGAATGCGTTCGGCCTTCGGATGCGTGAAATTCAGCCGGATCTGGAGGGAGTCGAACCCCGGTCGCTGCTGCCCGAACGCGCGAGCAGGTCGATTCTGGCGCGCCATACCGTCGGACTGACCGATCCGCTGACTGACGCGGAGATCTCAACGGACGAACGCGTGGACGACGGATTGCCGCAATCTCTCGAGGCCGGCATACAGGCGTACGGTCTGTCGCATCTGAAGATCAAGTTGTGCGGCGATTCGGATCAGGACGCGGAACGGTTGAGGGACATCGCGGGATTGATGGAACGACATTCCGGTTCCGGCTATGCGTTTACGCTGGACGGGAACGAGCAATACGCCGAAATGGATCCGTTCCGCGCGCTATGGGAGTCGATCGCCGCGGAGCCGTCGCTGGACGGGTTCATGGGACGGCTGTTGTTCGTGGAGCAGCCGTTGAGGCGGGACGTCGCCCTCGGCGCGGCCGTGGGTCGCGCGCTGCGCGACTGGCCGGACCGTCCGCCGATGATCATCGACGAGTCCGACGGGACGCTGACCAGCGCGGCGGAGGCCCTGGAACTGGGGTACGCGGGAACCAGTCACAAGAATTGCAAGGGGATCTTCAAAGGCGTCGCCAGCGCCTGCCTCATCGCGGACAGACGAAAGAGGGACCCCGGCCGGGCATACGTTCTGAGCAGCGAAGACCTTGGAAACGTCGGCCCGGTCGCGCTGCTGCAGGACCTGGCGGTGGCCGCAAGCCTCGGCGTGGGGCATACGGAGCGCAACGGGCATCACTATTTCACGGGATTGAGCATGTATCCCCGGGACGTACAGGCGCAGGTTCTCCGGCATCATGGCGCGCTCTACCGCCGTCACGAAGCCGGATTTCCAACGCTGGACGTACGGGGCGGGCGCCTGGATATCGGCAGCGTGGTGGATGCGCCGTTCGGTTACGGGTTCGATCTGGACACCACGCGGTTTACGCCGCTGGAAGACTGGTCGGCGGCATCCCTGGACCTCTGAGGATCCACTGGCGAAGCGTGTCGCTCGCACCTCCGGCCGTCACCGGATGGATGCCGTTCAGCGGCCCAGACTGAAATGACGACGGCTTCTACGGGAGGCAGGATTGGAACAGATCGACTGGAAAGCAGTCCGTGAGGAGGTGACGGGATATCTTCAGGATCTGATCCGCCTGGACACGACCAACCCTCCGGGGAACGAGATACTTGCGGCGGAGTACCTCGCCGGCGCGCTGCGTAACGAGGGTTTCGATCCGCTGGTGACCGAGTCGAAACCGGGGCGGGGAAACGTGACGGCCCGGCTGTCCGGCGGGGGTGAACCGCTGGTATTGCTCGGACATACCGACGTGGTCGCGGTGGAACCCGACCGGTGGACGCATCCGCCGTTCGGCGGGCAGATTCACGACGGGTACGTCTGGGGCCGCGGCGCGCTGGATATGAAAAACATGGTCGCGGCGGAGTTGATGGTATTTCTGCTGTTGAAGCGCCAGGGAATCCGTCTGAAGCGTGACGTGATCTTCGCGGCCACCGCGGATGAAGAGGCCGGCAAGGGAGACCACGGCGTCGGCTGGCTGCTGGACAACCATCCCGAGCAGGTGGACGCGCCGTTTGTGCTGACGGAGGGCGGCGGCGCGGAATTCCGGGTGGGCGATGCCCGCTTCCATACCTGCCAGACCGGGCAGAAGGGGATCTGCAGATTCCGGATGACGGCCGGCGGACAGCCGGGACACGGTTCCAGACCTCACCGGGAAAACGCCGTGGTGCGGCTGTCGGAAGCGGTCGCTGCCCTGGGGCGGGCCGAATTGCCGATGCATCCGTCGGGTACCGTTCAGGCGTTTCTCGAAAGCATCGCCGAAACGCAGGATGCCGGGACCGCAGAACGGCTGCGTCGCGTCCTGGATCCCGCACACAGCGAGGCGGCGCTCGAATCGCTTCCGCTGGCGTCCGATATCGTGGCGAACCTGCGCGCGTCGCTGCGAAATACCGCTTCCGTGACCATGCTGGAAGCCGGACAGAAGATCAACGTGATTCCCGCCGAGGCCGCCGCATGGGTCGACGGAAGGCTGGCGCCCGGACAGACGGATGCGAGTTTCTTTCAGGAGATCCGCCCGCTCATCGGAGACGACGTCCGAATCGACGTGGACCAGTACAGCCCACCGCTCGAGGCCGGGATCGACTCGCCGCTGTACCGGACGATCGTGGAGGTGATGGCGGATCACGATCCGGGCGCCCGCGTTGTGCCGTCGCAATCCACGGGGGGCACGGACGCCAAACACATCTGTCCGCGGCGGCCGTCGACGCAGGTGTACGGGTTCATGCCCTACCGGGGAGCCCCTGGAGAAGAGGAATGGCAATTGATTCACGGGCACGATGAACGCACCTCCGTGGAGAACCTGGTTTTCGCCACCCGCGTGCTCTTCGATATCGTATGCCGCTTTTGCGGGCAGAACCCGTCGAAGAATCACGCGTAGGAGACCGATCGGAGGGATGCTGATGCGGGTGCTGGTAACGGACTATGCGTGGGGCGACCTCAGTGTGGAACAAAACGTGCTGGAGGGCATCGGGGTCGAACTGGTGGCCGCGCCCGACGGTAGCGAAGCAACGCTGGCGCGGCTGGCAGTCGGCGCCAGCGGCATCATGACCTGCTGGGCCCAGACCACGAGGCGGGTGATTGAGGCCGCGCTGCCGGATCTGAAGGTTGTCACGCGTTACGGTGTGGGGCTGGACAATATAGACGTGGCCTATGCGACCGCTCGGAAGATCCCCGTGGCATACGTGCCGGACTACTGTATGTCCGACGTGGCGGAGCACGCGATGGCGCTGTTGCTGGCGCTCTCGCGAAAGGTGGCGGGATTCGACCGTTCGGTTCGCGGGGACGTCTGGGATATACAGGCCTGCCTGCCCCTGAATCGCCTGACCGGGCGGACGCTGGGGCTCATCGGCTTCGGCCGCATCGCACGGGAGGTCGCGGCCCGCGCGGCCCCGTTCGGACTTCGAGTCATTGCGACCGCGCCTTCGCTGGAGCCGGGGACCACAGCGTCCGGGGGCGTCGAGGCCGTGACGCTGGATGCGTTGCTGGACACGTCGGACTACGTTTCGATCCACTGCCCTTCCACGAAAGCGACGAAGGGACTCATCGACGCCGGGGCCCTGCACAGGATGAAACCCACGGCCTGCCTGATCAATACCTCGCGAGGCGATATCGTGGACGAGACCGCGCTGGCCGATGCGCTGGACGCGGGCGTGATTGCGGGGGCCGCCCTGGACGTCCGCGTAGAAGAACCGCCGGGCGATGGCGACCGGCTTATCGGGATGCCTCAGGTGATCCATACGCCCCACGCCGCGTTCTATTCGACGGAATCCCTGATCGAACTGCGGGAACGCGCCGCCACGGAAACCCGCAGGGCGCTGCAGGGAGAAGATCCGGAAAACCTGGTGAATCCGGAATACCGGCGGGAGGGCGGGTGACGCAATGTCCGAAAGACCCAATATCCTGATTCTCATGTGCGACCAGTTGCGGCGCGACGCGCTGTCGGTCCACGGCGACGTGAACCTGAAAACGCCGAATATCGACGCGCTCGCGACGCGGGGCGTCAGATTCTCGAACGCCTGTTCGACCTATCCGATCTGCGTACCGTTCCGTTTCACATTCATGACGGGGGAGTACGCCCACAGCCGCAAGGTTCCCGGTATCGAGTACCGGATGTCACCCACCGAATTCACGTTGGCCGACGCGTTCAATGAGGCGGGTTACGAAACGGTCTACGTGGGAAAGTGGCACCTGGACGGCGGTCACGGGCGCATGGGTTCCGCGCTCGAGTGCGGGCGTACTCCGGTGCCGCGGGCGTACCAGGGCCGCTGGGAGAAGTGGTTCGGATTCGAGCTCAGGAACGCGCCCTTCGACACCTATTATTTCGTGGACGACGATCCGACGCCCAGGCCCATCGAAGGCTATCAGACCGATGGGTTGTACGATATCGGAATGAACTACCTGGCAGAGGAAAGGGATCGCTCGAGGCCGTTCTGTATGGTCATTTCGGTTGAGCCCCCGCACGACCCGTTCGAAGCGCCGCCCGACGTTCAGGCGGCATGGGAAGCCAGGGAAATCGAACTGCCGCCCAATTTCGAGGCGTCCGACGCCGCGCGCTCCGAGGCATTCGTGCTGGATCGCAAGCGGTATTACGCGATGGTTGAGAATCTGGATGACAACGTCAAGCGGATGACGGAATTCCTGGAGTCGCAGGGTCTGGCTGACAATACCGTTGTGATGTTCGTCTCGGACCACGGTGAACTGGGCGGCAGCCACGGACTGAAGGGGAAGCAATGGCCGTACGAGGAATCCGTGGGCATTCCCGCGATAGTCCACGACCCTCGTTTTCCCGGTAACGCGGGCGCCGCCATCGCGGACCCGATCTGCGCGGAGGATTTTTTCCCAACGCTACTGGGGCTGGCGGGGTTGACTCCCGGCGAACATCTGCCGGGTACGGACCTGTCTCCGCTGATTCACGGTGAAATCGAGTCGCTGGATCGGGAAGGCGTACTGTTGGAATTCGTGGCGGAACTCCGCAAGGGAATGGCGTTCAACCGGTGGGTATGGCGCGGGTTTCGCAGCCGGCGGTACAAATACACCGTCCGGGGAGACAAGATGGGCGCCGGCGCGTGGCAGTTTTTCGATCTGGAAGCCGATCCGTACGAACTGAGGAACCTGATCGATCACCCCGGCTTCCAGGACGAGATCGCGCGGCACCACAGGCTTCTCAGGGATCGGCTGATCGAGACCGGCGACCACTTCGTGTTGCTGCCGGCCTTCGGCTGCGACGGGGTGAATATTTGGCAATAACGATGGGAATCGGCGACACGGTGTGTGTATGTCGATGTATTACGTCGTCTGGAACCAGTCGCGGAAGGCGGGTTCGTAAGGGGGGCGGGCCACGCCCTTCTCGGTGACGATTGCCGTGACCAGACGCGCGGGCGTGACGTCGAAGGCCGGATTGTAGACGGTGACGCCACCCGGTGCGGTCTGTCTGCCCATCCCGCGAGTGATTTCTTCCGGTTTCCGCTCTTCGATGGGAATATCCTCGCCGCATGGCAGGGACATATCGATGGTGGAGAGCGGAGCGGCAACGTAGAACGGCACGTTATGCTCGCGTGCCAGAATGGCCAGACCGTAGGTGCCGATCTTGTTGGCAACGTCGCCGTTGGCGGCAATGCGGTCGGCGCCGACGATGACGCTGTCGATGTTCTTCTGCCGCAGGACCGACGCCGCCATGCTGTCGCAGATCACCGTGACGTCGACGCCGCTTTGCCGGAGTTCCCACGCCGTGAGCCGCGACCCCTGCAGCAGCGGGCGGGTTTCATCGGCGAAAACAGCGACCTGTTTCCCGGCTTCAATGGCGGCATAGATCACGGCCAGCGCTGTGCCGTAATCCGCAGTGGCCAGGGCGCCCGCGTTGCAGTGGGTGAGTACGGTGGCGTTGCGGTTGAGCAGTTCGGCGCCGTTCTTCCCAATCCGCCTGCAGACTCTCCTGTCTTCCTCGAAGATCTCCTGCGCTTCCTCCAGCAGCCGGTCCCGGATCTCAACGGGATGCAGATCGGCGACTTCGCCAAGCCGTCTGCCCATCCGGTCCAGCGCCCAGAAGAGATTTACCGCGGTGGGCCGGGTTCGAGCCAGTCTCTCGATTGCCTTCCTCGTCCCTGAGACGATATCCGACCCCGAGGCCAGGGCTTCCCGCGCGCCGATAGCGACGCCGTACGCCGCGGCCACGCCAATCGCGGGAGCGCCCCGGACTCTGAGACTCTCGATGGCTTCGGCAACGGTTTCGACGTCTCCGCAGTCGATATGGACGTATCGTTCGGGCAGCAACGTCTGATCGATCAGCCGGAGGAAGTCATCTTCCCATGCGATGGTTGGAACAGGCATCGGTCGTAGCGAGGAGTGAGGAAAGAGGAGTGAGGAGTGAGAGAAACCCAATTCGTCCCCTCTCTTTTCTCACTTCTCTCCACTTACTCCTCGCCTCTCGCTTTCTCTCTTTTCTCACTACTCTCCACTCACTCCTCGATTCCGTACCTGCGACGCAAGGTCGTCAGGAGAGTTCCACGGAGGACGTTTCGGCGAGTGAGGGATCTTCTTCGATCCGCTCGCACGGGGCGTCTCCCCAAAGGCGCTCGAGGCGGTAGAACGCCCGCGCCTTCGGCTGGAAGATGTGTACGACCACGTCGATGTAGTCGAACAGAACCCAGGTGCGCGATTCCTGTCCCTCGATATGCCACGGCCGGTAGCCCGCTGCTTTCGTGCCTTCCTGCAGCGCGTCCGCGAGGGCCCTGACGTGCACGTCCGAATTGCCGGTACAGATGAGAAAGTAGTCCGCGACGTCGGAGACCGTGCGCAGATCGATCAGAAGCAGGTCTTCGCCCTTTCGGGACTGAAGGCACTCGACGCAGAGATCCAGTATTTCGCGCAGTTGATTGGACAATGCGGTTCCGTTCCGTGACTGAAAGGCTCACTATCGCACGGGGTGACGCGTTGTGTGCTGCTGTCGCGGCGGGTCGCGGGTAAAGATTTCCAGCCGATCGTAATCCAGGCCTATGATGACTGCGACCTGTTCGATGCGATATGGGTCGTGTACGATCTGTTGAATGTGTGTCCGAAGCCCCATCGCACCGGCCACTTTGCGGGCGTTTTCAAGGTTTCCGGTCCGGTCGATGACGATGGTTTCGGGATAGTTGAAGCTATCGGCGTTTTTCCAGGTCATAACGTCGAAACCCGCTTCCCGCAGGTATCGCCCCGCCTTTTCCGCAACCCCGGCAACGCCGCAGCCGTTGAGTACTTCGATGCGGATCCCCTGTATCGTCTCCGGATCCGGTATCGCGAGAGATTCCGGTTCCGAAACGGCGAATGACTCCGGCTCCGGAACAGCGAAAGACTTCGGCTTCGGCGCGGATAAGGGTTCATGCTCCGAGGCGGCAGAAGGAGATTCGTGCCGCAGCCGTCGCTGAACGTCGAAGACGAACATTCCTGCAAGGGTTACCGCCGCCGCGGCAAACAGGACGATTTTCCGTGACATGCGCTATGCCCGAAAAACGGAACGGGACACTGCCCGGACCGAACACTGCCGGACGCATGTCCCGTATGAATGAGCAGCCGCGAGACGATTCTCAATACCGATACCGGCCGCCGGATCTATAATAGGGCGAATTGCTCAATTGAATCTCGATCTGGATGTTTTCCCTCGGCTGATAAAACATGCCCACGTAGGGAATGACAAGCCTTGTGCTGTTGCCCATGGAGGATCCGAAGGCGGAGTTGCCCTGTAACAGGTGTTCGAGGCTGACCTGCGCCTCGATCAACAGGGGCCTTTTTGTATTTGCGCGGTAACTGATGGTATTGAGATAGTACTGGCTTGCGCCGCCGAAGGCGCCGGAACGGAAGTTGAACCCGACCGTATTCCTGAACGAAAGCCTGCCTGAGTCCAACAGACCCTTGAACTTTTCACCCAGACCGAGAGGTTTGGGCGAAAAGTCGATTGTTTTCAGGCCGGGAAGTTTCACGGGCTGAGGTTGGAGCAACGGTTCAGCCGACGCCGAAGCAACCGCGAGTAACGAAATGGCGAGTGAAAACACGAGCATTCTCATTGGGTCTTCCTCCTGCATCCCCGGCACGTAACGCCGCATTCAGTAATTGAGTTAAAGAATACGACAACAAAAACGGCTTGTCAAGGTCTATCGACGTAAGACACGATACCACCTGTTGGACGTTTGGGGGGCGAAAAGCGTTCCATATAACAGTCCGTGGGTGTTCCCTTGGCAATGGTTGGCGCTGTCGTTCGTGCGCCGCCACTCATCCGCCGATTTATCCCGTCTCGCCTTCCGCTATTCGTCCTGCACGCCCCGACAGGTTCTCGGTCGCTCATCCGAACGTCTGCTGTCGGACGTCTACGCCTCTTCCATCAGTTCCACGAACCGATCGAAGAGGTATTCTGCATCGTGCGGGCCCGCGGATGCTTCCGGGTGGTATTGTACGCAGAAGATGGGCAGGTGTTTGTGCCTCAACCCTTCCAGTGTGTTGTCATTCAGGTTGATATGGGTGACTTCCACCTCGCGGCGGTCCAGCGAGTCCGCGTCGACGGCAAACCCGTGATTCTGGGAGGTGATTTCCACTTTGCCCGTATCCAGTTCCCTGACGGGCTGGTTGGCGCCCCGATGACCGAATTTCAATTTGTACGTCCGCCCGCCGAGGGCCAGCCCCAGCAGTTGATGGCCGAGGCAGATGCCAAAGGTGGGTCTGACGCGCATGAGCCGCCGGATGTTCTCCACCGCGCCGGTGAGCGGCTCGGGGTCGCCCGGACCGTTTGACAGGAAGATGCCGTGCGGGTCGATTTCCAGCAGTTGATCCGCCGGGGAGTCGGCAGGAAACACGGTGACGTCGCAGCCGCGGCTGACGAGGTATCGAAGGATGTTTCGCTTGACGCCGAAGTCGTATACGGCAACCCGGTAACGATGGCTTTCCGGGAGCGTTTCCGTCCGTCCGGTCTCATAGTTGAACAGGCCTTCGGTCCAGCGGTAGGGTTCGCTGCAACCGGCCTTTCGCGCAAGGTCCCGACCCGCCATACCCGGCGACTTCCTGGCCTTGTCGACCAGGCTGCCCGGGTCCGGGTCCAGGGTGGACAGGACGCTCTTCATGGCGCCTTCGTTGCGAATTCGCCGCGTCAGCGCCCGGGTGTCGATCCCCTGTATGCCCAGGACGCCATTCCGTTTCAGGTAGTCGCCGAGAGGCTCGCACGAACGCCAGTTGCTTGGCAGTTCGCTGTATTCCCTGACCACGAAACCCTCCACCTGGGGCCGCGCGGACTCGACGTCGTCCGTATTGACGCCGTAGTTTCCGATGAGGGGATAGGTCATCGTCACGATCTGACCCATGTAGGACGGATCCGTGAGGATTTCCTGGTATCCGGTGATACTGGTGTTGAAGACGACCTCGCCCACGCATTCACCGGGCGCGCCGAATGACTCTCCCTCATAGCAGGTGCCGTCTTCCAGGGCAAGGATGGCTTTCATGGATGCGAGTCGCTCCTCAGAGGCGCCGGCTTACGGGTCTGCCTGGCGGTCTCCGGCTCGGTGTCGCGTATGGATCCCGCTTCATGCGGTTGGGGCCGCCCGGTCTCCGTTGTCGCCCGCGCTGTGGGTCACGCGTCCGCCGAGGATCGTGAGAATGGCCCTGCCGGTCAGCGTGTGCCCATGAAAGGGGGTGTTTCTGGACCTGGAGCGGAATTTATGGGCATTTACGACCCAGACGAGCGATGGATCGATGACCGACACGTCTCCGGGCGCTCCGGGAGTCAGCGTGCCGCCGGGTATACCCAGGATCCGCGCCGGCGTTGCGCTAAGCATACGGATAACGTCGGTTGCGGATAGGATGCCGGGTTCGACAAGATGCGTGAAAAAGGCCCCGACGGCAGTCTCCAGCCCCAGGATTCCGTTTGGCGCTTCCGGGAAACGCCGGAATTTTTCCGTAACGGTGTGCGGCGCGTGGTCAGTGGCGAGTGCGTCAATCGTGCCGTCGGCGAGTCCCTTGAGCAGCGCATCGCGATCGTCGGCCGAACGCAGGGGAGGGCTCATCTTGCCCTGGGTACCGAAAACGCGCACGTCTTCGTCCGTGAGCGCGACGTGGTGCGGCGTGGCCTCGCAGGTCACCTGCAGACCCTCGGATTTCGCGCGTCGCACCAGGTCCACGGCGCGTCGAACGCTGATATGGAGGATATGCAGGCGTCCGCCAGCCGAACGCAGCAGGTTGATGTCCCGCTCGACCATGGCCGCCTCGCCTTCGGCCGGCATGCCTTTGATGCCCAGTTCGCGAGAGACGGCGCCTTCGTGCATGTGCCCGCCCCTTGTGAGCGCGAATACCTCGGTGTGCGGGCAGACGGGAAATCCCCGCCGTTCCGACCGGCGCATGAGATCGCGCATGACGGCGTCGGATTCAATCGGCAGGCCGTCGTCCGAGAGTCCGACGGCGCCGGCGTCCAGAAGGGCGTCGACGTCGGTGATTTCCTCACCATTCATCCCTTTTGTCGCGCAGGCGATCGGATAGACGCGCGCATCCGCCTTCCGGGCCTTGTTCAGAATGTACTCGACGGTCTCGGGAGAATCGGTCGGCGGGTCGGTGTTCGGCAGGCAGGCAACCGCGGTAAACCCTCCTGAAGCCGCGGCCCGGCACCCGGATTCCACGGTCTCCTTCTCGGGAAATCCGGGGTCCCGCAGGTGGACGTGCATGTCGATGAGGCCGGGGACGACCAGCTTTCCGGTAACGTCGATGATATGAGCGCCGGCAGGGGGTTCGATTCCGGGGGCGATACGATCGATAAGCCCGTCGCGGATCAGAAGGTCCGCGGAAGCGTCGACCGCGTTGGCGGGATCGACGATTCGTCCGTTCCGAAGGAGAATTGGCGTGGCCGGGCTCATTAGACGATGGAGATGCGATATTGGGAGATTTTGAATGCAAAGTTACCGGCGGGGGCCATTTCTGTCAAGCGGATTCCTTGTAAGAACTGGTCATACACGTCTCGATGCTTGCTGTTTCGCAGGACGGTACGTATCTTTGCGTAGAATCGAAATCGACAAAGAATGGAGGCCTCCCATGTTTACCGTATTTCTGATTGCGCCGGTATTTATCGTGGTGCTGCTGGGTCCCGCGTCGGCCATGGCGTCGGAGGGTAAGAGTCCGATACTTCCGTTTCGTACGATGCCCGTACCCGAAGATCTGGAGATTTCGCCCGAAGAGGACCTGGGATTCCTGGAGGAAGTGCTGAACAGCATCTTCCCGGACGGCACTGACGGATTGACCGGCGAACAGAAGGGGATCGCGATACTGCGTTACGCGTCATCCGCGCTGGAACTGAAGAACAACGGCGGATCCGCCACTAAGATCATAAAGGAGGGCCATGCGATCTGCGGCGGGCTCTCGCACGTGCTCCGGGTCCTCTGCCGGATGGTGGGGCTGCCTTCCCGGTATATCGGCGCTTTCAATCTCCGTCCGATCATGGGAAGCCATGCCATCAGCGAAGTGTACTACGACGGCAAATGGCATTTGCTGGACCCCACGTTCGGCCTGTTCTTCTATTCGAAGAAGGCGTATGACGGTACGGGAGAAATCGCGTCATTCCACGATCTCGTGATGGAACCGGACCACTGGACGGCCTTGAAGGTGGTCGAACGGCCCTGGATCGGCCGGTACGACGAGACGGTCCGGTCTCACGGGGTTGCGGCCGTGGAGGCGGACTACCTGAAGGACAGGTACAGGACGCCGATCCTGGACCTCTACCGCATATACCTGGCGGAGACGTTCCCGATCGCCTATGGACACAGCGACCCGGTATCCTATCCGGTAGACGCGGACCTGTCGGCGCAGGAAGAGATGCGGATCGGCGAGGCGGACGGGAACTCCAGCGACGTGCTGAGGATGGTGACGAACGGGTCCGCTTACGTGGGCGGTCACTACCTGGGCGGTTCGTATCCGCCCGGTTTTCACACCTGGTCCATCAGGACGCCCGGACCGTGTCGTCTGCGCATCGAGTATTTCAGTACGCAGGACGACCCGCCCGGCCTCAAGCTTTCTCCACTGAAAGCAGCGCGAATCATCTCCGTTCACACGGACGGGAGAAAGGTCGTCCTGGACCTTTTGGCGTTGGGGCCGGAGGTGATCGTGTCGGTCCATTGCCCTGAAGGCACGTTTTCCGTGGATGCGGTCCGGGCGGCGCGTGTGCGCTGAATGGACGCACCCGCAACGGGATATCGTTCGCGAGACCTTGCCATAATGGAGTCTGGATATGATTCGGATTCTGCGTGAGGAACGTCCCCGGCTCTACCGTCCGGCCGACGATCCGCAGTACAGGTTCAAACCGCCGGAGGACGAGGCGCGAAGGCATATTCTGGGAAACATTCTTGCGGACTGCGAAGAATACCTTACGCAGCGTCCGTGGAAGCGGATCCCCGAACGTCCTGACAGCCCGCACCCTTATCACCAGCTGTACCTCACGTTCTACACGGGAATGCACGCGACGGCGCTTATGGAGAACTACGCGTTCGCGTGGCGGCTGACGGGAGACCCGCGTTGGCTGAAGCGAGCGAGAGACTGGCTGCGGGCGGCGGCGGATTGGGAACACAGTGACCGCGTGGAGGAGCATTTCTATACGGCAAACCGGTATATGCAGGCATTTGCGCTCTCGCTGGATCTGCTCGACGACGCGTTACCGGACGTTGAGAAAGAACGCGCGACCGCGTGCCTCGTCCGGTTGATGGAGCGCTGGTGGCCCGACGTGGAACGCTCCAGGCATTCATCGGACGGACGGCACCACGCCGTGGTCGATAACGGGCATTTCGGCGTGGCGGCTTTGCATCTGCTGGGCGCCCATCCCGATGCGGAGGCGTGGGTGGCGGCCGTAATCGACCGGTTTCACAGCGGGGTGATGCCGCATGGCTGCGGGCGGGACGGCGAGCCGGGCGACGGCGCCTCTTTCTGGCCATGGGAGAATCTCTGGATGCTTCACTTCGCCGACGCGTTGAAGAACGTAACGGGAGAGGATCTTTACAAGGAATTCCCCAATCGCCTGAAACGGCCCCTGAAGTGGTTCCGTTACCACCTGGCGCCGCCGGAGCTGATCGAAGACAGGCTATATTATCCGCAGAATGCCAACGTGATAACGGGCAGCCAACTCAATGCATGTTCGGTGACCCTGCTTCGCCTGGCGCAGGAGGCGGGAGACGGGGAGATGCGAGATGCGGCGCTCGGCGATCCCAGACTCGGGAGGCTCTACAGATTCGGGATGGGCGTGAAGGGCACCACGGCCGAATGCATGGTCTCATACGGTCCGTACGCGTACTGCTACTGCGATCCGGCGTTCCGGCCGTCGCGTCGCCGGGAGGAATGGCCGCTTTCCAGGACGTTCATGCGGGCGCACTACGGCGAGGCCGGGCTCCTGCGCAGCGGATGGGACACGGACGCGGTCGTCTGCAGCGTGACGGGATACAAGGGCGGGGGCGCCCACGGGTATCTGAACCTGCACGCGCAGTGGTCCGGACATCCGGTACTGAAGTCGATCTCCGCGGAAGAAGCGCAGCCGGTGGCCTGCGGGAGTCTTCCCTTCGTGGGCGGACAGAACGAGATCGTCGCGTTCCTGAAGCGGTTGAAAAAGGATGAGCGTTTCGACCGGCTGCGCGTCCGCTCGGTTCGAACGGACCAGGAATACTGGCTGCTGAAAGGGGGGTCTCCAATCCTGGTGACGGCTCTGAGACGGCGCCGCCGCGGGGTGAAGTTGACGCGGCGACGGGGTGAGGGATTCGCGCAACTGAATGGGCGAGACTATCTGCAGTACGAACGTGGACCGTACTTCAATCCCAGAGCAGGTGAATTGAGGATGCGTTTCCGGCTGAATGGCGAGAACCGTGAAAAAGGCCCCAGGGCCCTATTCAATACGGGAATCGGCGTGGGGCGCGTGATGGGAAACCGGGTGAACAATTACTCGCTGGCGATAATGGAAGGCAACGCGCTCACGTTCGTCGTACAGAGCCAGCGGAATACGTCGGTCGAGGTAACGTCGCCTGCGAAAATCGAACCTGGAAGGTGGCACGATGCGGCAATCCGGTGGGGCGGGTTCAACCGGCGGGGAGACCGGCCGTTCATCGAGATCGAAGTCGACGGCCGCCGGAACCGATTCGACGATCCCGCGGTTTTCGGAGAACTGGGCGTGGATTCGCAGAACCTCGAATCGCGCGACGAGCCCAGGACGTTCTACATCAAATCGAATACGGTCCTGGCCTTCGGCGGCGCGGTCCAGATGCCCGGGACGGGGTTGAAATGCGACCTCGGCATGCTGGACCTGAGATGCTCCGGCCGCCGGCGATTGACGGTGGATTTCGAGACGGACATGGGTCCTGAAACGGGCAGCGCGGCGATGGGTTGGAAGTTGAACCCGGTGGACTTGCGGGACGTGCGGTCAGACCTGGCGCAGTTCGGTGCGGGCGAGCGGACTGTCGACGTCCTGCCGCTCTTCGGTGAGGAAGCCGGATTCGAGCAGGAGGAGGTCCCCTTCGCACCCGCCGGACTGGCAGCCGGGAGCCTGAAGAGCTTTGTCCCGGGCGGACGGGACCCCAGCACGCGCGTGCTGCTGTCGACCCCCGGAGACGTCCTGGTCTTCGCGTTCGTGGATCACCGCCTGAACCCACAGGTATCGAGGCACGAGTGCGGATTCGAGATCCGGGCGGGCAACGATCGATACGCGTTCGACGTCAATAGAACCGGTGAGGATATCCTCACCATGCGCGCCGCCAAGACGACGTGACGGGCACTTCCAAATCGCTGATTTTGTCCTTCCGATCCAGTGCCCGTCGCTGTGTAGGGGCGTCCCTTGTGGGCGCCCTGCCTTTCGAAACGCCGTCATTGAACCTGCCAGTTTGCGCTACGTGATCCATCCCCGTGTAGGGGCGCCCCTTGTGGGCGCCCGCTCTTCACCATCCGTTCAACGCCAATCACCGAGCCGCTTTCCTCCAGAAGGAGAGCGGTGTTTTGTTGGCTGCCACTCACGCACACTTACTTGAACCTGATTTTCGACTTGACCCGTTTCGTCACGTACCTTATTTCATTGATAATAAAAGCCACATCATCTGGTTGCGCCTGAAGAATATAACCGCGCGCTCGCGCCGTATACCCATGCTTTGCACGGCGTTGATCCGGACACTTGTAGGGGCGTCCCTTGTGGGCGCCCGACATCCAGAATGTGGTCTCGACATACTTTGAACCAGATGATGCGTGGTCATTGAGCTTGTCGAAATGCCCGCAGAAAAAAAACGCGGACGTTGCCGTGAACAGATCGCAGGTTGGGTTTTTCGCCTTGCCGGGGCGTCCCTTGTGGGCGCCCGGGTTTCAGCGGTTGTAGCGCCTGTATCGCTTTTTGCGAACCTGCGACATCAATATCAGGTATGAGGTCTCATTGTCCGGACGTCTAATAAAGCGGACCTGGGTACGATCCGCAGGACAGGGAACGAAATCCACCTGGATTTTCGTCGTCGTGTCCCTGTCCGTGTTGATCTCCCTTGGATCGCTCTATTCCCAGGAACGTTCGCCGCATTCCGCCGGTTCACCGGACTTCGACGGGAACGGAACGGTCGGCTTCAGCGATTTTGTTCTGCTCGCCGAGGCATTCGGGTCGGTAACTGGAGACGCAGGATATGATGGGCGGTTTGATCTGAACGGGAACGGCGCGGTCGGATTCGATGATTTCGTGATCTTTGCAAGTCGTTTCGGTGACAAAGTCCCCGTCTATGGTGGAGACCGGGACGTATTGGTCGCGCTGTACGAGGCGACGGATGGTCCCAATTGGACGAACAACGCCAACTGGTTGACAGACACGGACCTTTCAACCTGGCATGGCGTCGGCGTTCACAACGGTCGCGTCACCGCTCTTGTTCTGACCGACAATAACCTATCGGGGACGATACCTGCTGAACTGGGAAAATTGACGCATCTCGATTCCCTGTCGCTCGACTACAATCAGTTAACCGGTACGATTCCACAAGAACTGGGCCAACTCACCGATCTCAAGGGATTGGACCTTGTTTCCAACGGTTTGACGGGGGCGATACCCGGGGATCTGGGCCAGCTCGTCAATCTGCGAACTCTCCGCCTTTCGTTTAACCAGTTGTCAGGTGAAATACCTTCGGGATTGGGACTGCTGCGCGATCTCCGAGACTTGAGTTTTTTCGGGAACCAATTAACGGGAGAGATCCCGCCAGAGATTGGTCAACTCACCCAACTCGAAAACTTGAACCTCTCGGTAAATCAACTAATCGGAAGAATGCCGAAAGAACTGGGCCAACTCACGAATCTGAAAAGGCTGAGCCTTTTCAACAACCGGTTGACTGAAAATATCCCACCGGAGATTGGAAGCCTTGACCGCCTTACACGGTTGAACCTTGCCGGGAATGATCTGAGTGAAACGATCCCAGTTACGCTGGGTCAACTGACGAATCTGGAGGAGTTGTATCTTGGCGATAATGAGTTGACGGGTCCGATCCCCGCCGAACTCGGAGGACTAACCGCTCTCACAGAGTTACGCCTGAACGGGAACAATCTGACCGGGACGATCCCAAATACACTTGGAGGACTCGCGAATCTGGAGAAATTGTATCTTGGCAACAGTGAATTGACGGGGTCGATTCCGGCCGAACTCGGAAAACTCACCGATCTGGCAGAGTTGCATCTGAACGTGAATAAACTGACAGCGACGATTCCGGCGGAGCTGGGGGAGTTAGCCAACCTGACGCAGTTGAGTCTCGCCGGAAATGAGTTGGCGGGAATGATCCCGGGTGAACTGGGCCGCCTCACCGAACTCACACGGCTGGACCTTTCCCGAAATCAGTTGACCGGACCGATCCCCGGTGAACTGGGCCAACTCTCGAACCTGACAGCGTTGCGCCTGAATTCAAACGACGACTTGTTTGGACCGCTGCCCCGATCATTCGGCAAACTCACTCTGAAGACGCTCATGTTGCAGGACACGCAGGTATGCATACCTGCGAGTTCGGATTTCCAGGCCTGGTTCGAGAAAATACCGGACAGGGAAGTCAATGCACAATGTTCCGATCTGGAACGGGCGGCTTTGTCGGCGTTGTACAACGCGACTGACGGACGAAACTGGGGAGACGGGACCAACTGGTTGAGCGACAAGCCTCTGGGCGAATGGCAGGGCGTGACCACCGATGCAGACGGTCGGGTAATCAAACTGGACCTGCAACAAAACAACCTGCGGGGAGCTGTACCCCACCACCTGGCAGGGTTGACCGGTCTCAAGACGCTGGATCTCTCCTCCAACGCCGCGCTGACCGGACCGTTGCCCGCAGAGCTGCCACGTGTTGCCCTGGATTCCCTGGTGTTGTACGGAACACAGCTGTGCGCGCCATCGCGGGCGGATTTCCAGGCGTGGTTCAATCGGATACCCTACACGACCGAAGTTGCACGCTGTACTGACACGCAGGGTGATTACTATGCTTTGATGGCGCTGTATAGCGGGACGGGAGGATCGAACTGGACGAACGCGAACAATTGGGCGAGTTCGGCGTCGTTGGGCGAATGGCACGGCGTTACCACCAATGCCGAGGGAAGGGTGACCGAACTGTTCCTGTTAGACAACAACCTTCGGGGGACCATACCTCGCCAGTTGGGTCAGTTGTCACATCTCACGTCGCTGAATCTTAACGGCAATCAGTTATCAGGACGGATTCCGCCCGAACTTGCGGAACTCACCAATCTAACGGAGTTGATTCTCAGCTACAATCAGTTAACGGGAAAGTTACCGAAAGAACTTGGGAATCTCGCCAATCTCGAAGACATGATCCTCGACAATAATGACCTGGCGGGAGGGATCCCTCTGGAGCTGGGACAGCTTACAATGCTTGAAAGCCTGTCCCTGAACAACAATGATCTGAACGGACGAATCCCGGTCGAACTTGGAAATATCACCAACCTCACGAGACTTAGCATTAACGGGAATCAACTGACGGGAGAGATACCACCGGAACTGGCGCAACTAACGAGTCTTGAGGATTTGTCTCTATTCGAAAATCAGCTGGCGGGGAAGATACCGTCCGAACTGGGGCAACTCTCTAATCTTGAAGAATTGAATCTTTCCAGGAATAATCTGGTTGGAGAAATCCCGCCGGAACTCGGACAACTTTCCAATCTCGAAACGCTGAACCTTAACGTTAATCAAATCTCGGGAACAATACCGAAGGAAATGGGCAAACTGGCGAACCTGAAAAGACTGCGATTCTTCGGTAATCGGCTAACGGGAAGTATTCCGCCAGAGATTGGACAACTCACCGACCTCACTTGGCTGGACTTTACTGGGAACGAGCTTACAGGGATGATACCGCCGGAGTTGGGGCAACTCGCGAATCTGAAATCATTGAGTCTTTTTGGGAATCAGTTGACAGGCAATATTCCGCGGGAGCTTGGCCAACTCACCAATCTCACGAGTTTGAGTCTTACAGGCAACGAACTGACGGGACCTATACCGTTGGAGTTGAGCCAACTCACCGGTCTCACTCAATTGGACCTTAGCGGTAACAATCTGACGGGGCCGATCCCGGGCAACCTTAGCCAACTCAGGGACCTCGCAAAGTTGGGACTTGACGGGAATGAGTTGACAGGAAGGATCCCACCGGAACTTGGCCGGCTCACCAGCCTCGCCGAGTTGTGGCTTACGTGGAACCAGCTTACCGGGCCGATACCGGGGGAACTGGGTGGACTCGCCAAACTCGAAAAGCTGCAGCTTTTTGAGAATCAGCTGTCGGGACAGATACCGGGTGAGTTGGGTCGGCTCGTCAACCTCACAGACCTGGGACTAAGCGGGAATAATTTGACTGGGACAATTCCGGTCGAACTGGGTCAACTCACCAACCTCACAGAGTTAAGCCTCTATAGGAATCAATTGTCGGGAAAGATTCCGGGTGAGCTGGGCCAGCTCACGAAACTCTCAGAGCTACACTTATCTGATAATGACGGCCTCACCGGTCCATTGCCCCAATCCTTCACCAGCCTGAATCTGAAGCGGTTTGAATTTCAAGGCACTCGATTGTGCGTACCCTCTTCCACGGAATTCCAGGAATGGCTCGATGCGATACCGACGAAAGTCACCAGTTCTCAATGTGCCGATCCTGAACGGGATGCTCTGGTCGCGCTCTACAACGGCGCGGATGGCCAAAACTGGGACAATAAAACGAACTGGTTGAGCGGCACGCATCTGGGGGAATGGTACGGTGTGAAGACCGATGCCGAGGGTCGCGTGACCGAACTGAACCTGAGGGCAAACAACCTTCGGGGATCGATTCCATACCAATTGGGCGGGCTGTCCCACCTTAGATCTCTTGATCTTTCCTCTAATGCCGGCCTGTCCGGACCAATGCCCTCAGGACTCACGCGCCTCAACCTGGATTCCCTTGCTCTGGACGGTACGAAGCTATGTACGGCACCCAACGAGGAATTTGACGCATGGCTCAGAGGGATAGACAACAAGACCGATATTGACCGCTGTACCGACACGCGCGTAGATTATTATGCTTTGGTGGAACTCTACAACGGAACGGATGGATCGAACTGGACGAATTCAACAAACTGGGCAAGTGCGGCCCCATTGAACGACTGGCACGGTGTAACGACGGATTCCGGTGGACGCGTGACCGAACTGGATTTAAAAGAAAACAGCCTGCGGGGGACGATACCGAAGGAATTGGGACAGTTGAATCATCTCGCATCCCTGAGTCTAAATGACAATCAACTGACGGGTGAGATCCCGCCTGAACTGGGACAACTTACCAGTCTCACGACGCTGAACCTCGGGAAGAATCAGCTGACGGGAGGAATCCCACCAGCACTTGGTGAGCTCGCCAGGCTAACGTCCCTGGATCTTTTCGCAAATATACTGAAGGGCGAGATCCCGCCCGAACTGGGCGGCCTTGGCGATCTCACTTCTCTGAATCTCTTTGTGAATTCGTTATCGGGGGAGATCCCGCCCGAGCTTGGACAGTTGACCAACCTCGAAACGCTGCGTCTTTCGAATAACAATCTGAGTGGCACGATTCCACCGGCGTTTGGCATGTTGAACAATCTTACATGGTTACTTCTTGACTCTAATGAATTAACGGGGCCGATCCCTTCGGAGCTCGGACGGCTTACCAATCTCGAACGATTGAATCTTCTAGACAACCGGCTGACCGGTACATTACCCCCTGAACTGACACGACTTACGAATCTAACGAAACTTGATCTGGCCTCGAATCAGTTGACGGGGACGATACCCGCGGAACTGGGACAACTCACCGAGCTCTACAATCTGCACCTTTCAGGGAATCAGTTGACGGGAGTGATTCCACCGGAACTGGGACAACTCACCAATCTAGTCAAACTGGATCTCGCCCGGAATCAGTTGACGGGCGGGGTGCCCCGGGAACTGGGCAAGTTGATCGATCTCAGATTCCTTTACCTTTACGAGAATCAGTTGTCGGAAGGGATTCCGCCGGAACTGGGGCGACTTGGGAATCTCACGGTGTTGAACATGGCCGAGAATCAGATAATCGAGGGGATCCCGGCGGAGCTGGGACAGTTGACCAATCTCGAGAGAATGAATCTCTCGAAAAACCAGTTGTCCGGTGGGATACCGGGGGAGTTGGGGCGCCTTTCGAGGCTCACATCGCTGGATCTCAGCGTCAACCGGCTGTCAGGCGAGGTACCTCCGGAACTCGGTGATCTCAGCAGTCTGCGTTCGTTGAACCTGGCCTTCAACGGCGCCCTATCGGGAACCCTTCCCCACTCAATCACCGGTCTCAAACTTGATGCCCTTCTATTGAATGAGACGCTCCTCTGTGCCCCTCAGGGAACTGGTTTCCACGCATGGATCAGCGGGATTTCGGATACCCGCGTGCCCAGTTGCGCCCGAACAGACAGGTCAACTGCCTACCTGACCCAGGTCACGCAATCGCTGGAATTTCCCGTACCTCTTGTGGCCGGCGAAGGCGCACTACTGCGCGTGTTCGTCACCGCGAATCCTGACGTGGATGCCGCAATGCCACCCGTGCGGGCTACCTTTTTCCTGCATGGCGCCGAGGTGCATACGTCCGAGATCGTGGCTCAGGCGACGAGCATACCCTGGCAGGTCACCGAGGCGTCTCTATTGAATACGGGCAACTCGATCGTGCCGGGTTCGGTGGTCATGCCGGGACTGGAGATGGTCGTGGAGATCGATCCGGACCAGACGCTGAATCCATCTCTGAACATCGGGGGACGTTTGCCCCGGACGGGCCGGACGGCAGTTGACGTGAGGTCAATTCCGCCCTTCGAACTGACGATGGTTCCGTACCTGTGGACCGAAAACCCGGACAGTACCGTGTTGATCGACACTGAGGGTCTGACAGCCGAGTCCGATCTGTTCCGATCGACCCGTGATCTCCTTCCGATTCGCGACTTGCGTCTGACCGTACACAAGCCGGTATTGACTTCTGTGGATCCCACGTCCGACAGCCATGTTACTTTAATGTCTGAAACCGGGGTCATTCGCTCCATGGAGGGGGAAGGGGCTACTATATGGGCATCTTCAGAGAGCAGGGTCAAGGCGGTATCAGAGGTATAGCATATGTACCGGGACACGTCAGTTTGTCCGTCCTCGACGACAACGTCATCGCGCACGAACTCGGGCACAACCTGAGTTTGTATCACGCCCCGGGGTGTAACGCAGGTGGTCCCGATCCCGATTTTCCCACCGAGGACGGATCCATCGGCGTGTGGGGATACGATTTCCGCAAGGAAGCCCTGGTGGCCCCCGTGACGTGGGACCTGATGTCATACTGCCACCCACAATGGATCAGCGAGTACAGCTTTTCCAGGGCAATGCGACACCGCATCCAGGAAAGCGGCGAACGCGAGACGGCCGCCTACTCAGCCTCTGGCAGGGGCCTGCTGCTGTGGGGCGGCGTGAACGGCGAAAACGAAATCTTCCTCGAACCCGCATTCGTAGTGAGCGCCGCGCCGAACCTGCCGCGTATGAACGGCCCGTACCGGCTTACGGGGGAGGCTGAAGATGGAAGCACCGTATTCGACGTGGCATTCGGTATGGCCGAGATCGCGTGCGGCGGGTCAGGCGGGTCTTTCGCATTCATACTTCCTGTAGAACCCGATTGGCCCGGCAGCCTGACGCGCATTGTGTTCTCCGGACCGGACGGTATCTCGATGCTGGACGGCGACGAAGGCCCCGCCGCCGCACTGCTGCTGGATCGGGCCTCCGGAAGTGTCCGGGGTATCCTGCGGGACTGGGCGGAGCCGGCCGCGAAGCGGGCCGCCGCCAGCCTTGGCCTGCCGGAACCGGAACTGGAGGTCCTCGTCAGCCGCGGTATCCCGGATGCGGCCGCATGGACACGCTAACGAAACGACGCGCAAAGGTTTACTGTTGCAGCCTCAGCCGACGTTGCTGACGTCACGATTTGCTTGACATTAGGCTGGTCGTACGCTTTTGCATTCAGGATTCATTTCAATATGGAATTTCCCCATCGCTACATTTCGATCGATCTGGAAGTCGGCAAGAACGACGGCCGCATCCGTGCGTTCGCCGCGGTTCGCACGGATACCGATCGGTCCATGATTTTCCAGAAGGGAAATGTGGTAAGGGCCCTGGCGGAACTCGACGAGTTCGCCAAAGGCGCGGATTTCCTGCTCGGTCATAACCTGATTGCCTTCGATCTGCCGTATCTCGCGGCGGAGAAATCGAACCTCCGGCTGCTGAAACTGCCTGCCGTCGATACACTGAAACTGAACCCCCTCGCCTTTCCTCGCAATCCCTATCACCAACTCGTCAAACACTATCAGGACCCACAACTCAAACAGGGGCGTTTGAACGACCCGGAACTCGACGCGCGCCTTGCTCTGGATCTCTTCCACGACCAGTGCGGTGCGTTGGAAGCGGTCAGTCGGGACGCCCCGAAACTGACCCTGGCGTGGCACTGGCTCACCTCGGCTGCAGGTGACCGGACAGGCATCGACGCCTTTTCAGGAAATGAATCGGCCGGCTGGGATGCCTTTTTCTCCTCGCTCCGGCAGTCGCAACGACCGTCGTACCTCGAGGCGCACACAGCCATCGGCTGCCTTCTGAAGGGCAACGCGTGTCAGAATTACGGCCAGGATGTCGTGCGGATTAGCCAGCAGGTCGGGTGGCCTCTTGCATATGCCCTTGCGTGGTTGTCGGTTGCCGGGGGCAATTCGGTGATGCCGCCGTGGGTTCGCCACCAGTTCCCGGAAGCGGGGCGGCTCGTTCGCCGCCTGAGGGACGCTCCCTGCGGTCAGTCGGACTGCGAATGGTGCAGCGAGCGACACGATCCACGGAAGGAACTGAAGCTATGGTTCGGCTTTGACAACTTCCGACCGGAACCGAAGGGCGAAGACGGTCGCCCGATGCAGCAGGCCCTCTGCGAGGCGGCGATGGCGGGCGAGCACGTCCTTGGGATTCTACCGACCGGTACCGGCAAGTCGCTTTGCTATCAGATCCCCGCCCTTTCCCGTTACGACAAGACCGGTGCGCTGACCGTCGTGATCTCTCCCCTGGTTGCACTCATGGCGGACCAGGTTGCGGGGCTGGAAACACGGGGAATTTCCTCCTGCGTGGCGATCAACGGACTGCTCTCGATGCCCGAACGCGCCGATGCGCTGGACCGTGTACGTCTTGGGGACGCGGCCATTCTTCTCATTTCTCCGGAGCAACTGCGCAGTCGTTCCCTCAGCCGGGTACTGGACCAGAGAGAGGTTGGCGCGTGGGTATTGGACGAAGCCCATTGCCTCTCGAGGTGGGGCCACGATTTCCGTCCCGATTATCGCTACATAGGACGGTTCATCCGCGAAAAGGCGGGGGAGGAGCCGATCCCGCCGGTGATGTGCCTTACGGCGACGGCAAAGCCCGACGTCGTTGCCGACATCAGACAGCATTTTCGGGACGAACTCGGGGCTGAATTGCGGGTGTTCGACGGCGGCGCCCAGCGCACGAATCTGGAGTTCGTCGTCGTAAAGACGACCGAACCTGAGAAATTCGCGAACATCCATCAGATACTGATGGCGGACCTGCCGGCGGATACTCCCGGAGGCGCCATCGTCTATTGCGCAACGCGCCGCCAGACGGAAGAGGCGGCGCAGTTCCTGCAACTCAAGGGCGTTGCCGCGGAACACTTTCACGCGGGGCTGCAGCCTGAGACCAAGAAGAGCGTGCAGCAGCGATTCATCAAGGGCGAGTTGCGGGTTATTACGGCCACCAATGCCTTCGGCATGGGCATCGACAAACCGGACGTGCGTCTTGTCATCCACGCGGACATACCGGGTTCGCTGGAGAACTACATGCAGGAGGCGGGCCGCGCGGGGCGGGACCGTAAGTCCGCGCGATGTGTGCTCCTCTATACCCCGGAAGACGTGGAACGACAGTTTGGCATGTCCGCGGCGTCGCGACTCACGAGGCGGGAGATCCACGGCGTCCTGAGGGCACTCCGAAATCTGGACCGCAAGAAGCGGCTTGGCGGCGAGGTCGTCGCAACCTCAGGCGAAATACTGGGCGAGGACGACGAGAACGCCTTCGAACGGGACTCCGCCACGGACGATACCCGTGTACGGACCGCCGTCTCCTGGCTTGAAGAAACGGTATTGCTGTCCCGGGAGGAAAACCGGGTCCAGGTATTTCCATCGTCTCTGAGAGTAAGCACGGTTAAGGAAGCAAGCGCCAGATTCCAGAGGAAAAGGATTGCAGAGGGATATCGACGGCAGTTGCTGAGAATCGTCGAAGCACTCATCGATGCGGACCCTGACGAGGGTATTTCCACGGACGAACTGATGGGCGTGTCCGGGTTGAGTCCCGAAGGCGTACGTCGCGCCATGTTCGATCTCGAGCGGCTCGGCATCGCCAGCAATGATACTGCACTGACCGCGTTCGTGCACGCCGGTGTAGTGCGAAACTCGCGGAAGCGTTTTGATGAAGCAACCGAGCTGGAGACCGGTTTGATTGCGCAGATGCGCGAGACCGCCCCCGACATGATCAAAGGAGACAAGTGGCCGCTCTTCTTGCGCCTTGCCTCTCAGAAGCTGCGAGACGCGGATGTGCCCGATCCACTTCCTGAGAAGTTGTGGCGCATTCTGCGCAGTATCGCCAGCGATGGACGCGGTGAAGGCGGCGACGCCGGAAGTCTGGGTATCCGACGGCGAGACCCCGATACCGTGAACGTTGAACTGCGACGCGAGTGGACGGACCTCGCTGAACTCGCGTCACGCCGGCGTGCCGGGGCGAAACTTCTGCTCGATCACCTGCTGTCCTGCCTGCCTCCCAACACTCGCGGCACGGACCTGCTCGCTGAGACCACTCTCGGCAAGCTGCTGGCCGCGATCACGTCGGATATCGCGTTGAAGAGCAGGAATCCGGAGAAACTCCTGGATCGCGCCCTCCTGTGGCTCCACGAGCAGGAGGTCATTCGACTCCACAAGGGCCTTGCGGTATTCCGTCAGGCGATGACGATCAGATTGACGGATGAGACACGAGGCTTCGCCAAGCCAGACTTCGAACCGCTGCGGCTCCATTACAAGGGCCAGGCAATGCAGATCCACGTCATGGCCGAATTCGCACAGCGCGGGCTCGACAATATGGCCGACGCGTTGCGATTGGCACTCGACTATTTCAGTCTCACACAGGAAGCTTTCCTCAGCCGATGGTTGCCGGAAAGAGGCAAAGAGATCGAGCGGGAGACCACGCCCGAATCGTGGCGGGCGATCGTCGAGAGCCTCAAGAATCCCGATCAGCAGCGCATCGTCGCGGACGATCGGGAGCAGGTGAACGTCCTGGTACTCGCCGGTCCGGGTTCCGGTAAGACTCGCGTGCTGGTGCATCGCATCGCATATCTCGTCCGCGCACGGCGCGAGAATCCCCGGGGCATACTGGCGCTGGCCTACAACAGGCACGCGGCGGTCGAGATTCGGAAACGCCTGAAGGATTTGATCGGAGACGATGCCCGGGGCGTGACGGTACTCACCTGCCACGCCCTGGCGATGCGCCTGGTCGGTGTCAGTTTTCAGGATAGGGAACGACGGCCGCTGGACGACGATGCCTTCCGGGAAGTGTTGCGCCAGGCGGTGGCACTGCTGCGCGGTGAGGGCCTGGAGCCCGAAGACGCGGACGATCAGCGGGAACGGCTGCTCAGGGGCTTCCGCTGGATCCTGGTGGACGAATATCAGGACATCGGCGCCGAACAATATGCTCTGATATCGGCCCTCGCCGGAAGGACCCTGCAGGATGAGGACCGAAAACTCACACTCTTCGCCGTGGGCGACGACGATCAGAACATCTACGCCTTCAACGGCGCATCCGTCGAATTCATCCGTCGGTTCGAAGTGGATTATGGTCCGAGACCCAGCTACCTCATCGACAATTACCGTTCTACCGGCAATATCATTGCAGCAGCCAACGACCTGATTGAACCCGCTCGACAAAGATTGAAGACCGAACACCCGATCCGGATCGACCGCGCGCGAGCGAAGAATCCGCCCGGCGGCGATTGGGATGGGCTGGATTCCGTCGCACGCGGAAGAGTTCAAGTTCTGCTCTCTGTTCCGGACCCGATTTCGCAGGTGCAGGTTGCCATGACAGAGTTTCAGCGCCTCGCGGATTTATCTTCGAATTGGGATTGGTCCACGTGCGCAGTGATCGCACGAGAGTGGAAATATCTGGACCCGGTGCGGGCGTTCTGCGAAGTCAACCGTATCCCGGCGCAGATGGCGAACGAGGGTATCCCAAGTTTCTGGCACCTGCGGGAAACCCGCGTATTCGTTGATTGGCTGCGCGGCCGGGACGCTCGGCTGGTGGATGGTGCGGGTCTGCGTGAGTGGTTGGAAGCTCAGCGGAACGGTACCTGGAACGAGCTTCTTGGACAGGCACTCGAAGAACACGCCCTGGAAGCCGGAAACGGCGAAGTGCCGGTGGATAACTTCATCGAGTGGCTGGCAGAGTGGGGCCGGGACGTTCGGCGCCGCCAGCGCGGGCTATTGCTGTCGACCGCGCACCGCGCCAAGGGACTGGAATTCGATCACATCGTGGTGCTCGACGGCGGTTGGGACAAGAGGAACGCGGGCGAAGACCCCGACGCGCCGCTCAGGCTCTACTACGTGGCGATGACACGCGCCAGACAGACGCTCGCGCTCGTGCGCTTTCAGGGAACCCGACGCGGATATCGTCGCCTACGGTCGGATATCGTCAGTGAGCCCGCGCCGCCAGCGTACGCGGTACCACTCAACCCGGCGCCCTATAGATTTCCCGACAACGGCGCAATTCTGCACCGCAAGACTGATGCTGTCACGCAAAATTCCAGTGAACTCAGCCGCCAATATAGGAGACCGGGGCTGAGTGAGGTCGATCTGGGCTTTTCGGGACGACGGTACGCCAATCATCCTGTCCATCGCGCGATCGCCGCACTGTCAACCGGCGATCCGCTCGAGACGAGGATTGACGAATACGGGCGATGGGAATTGCTGGACGGGTCGGGGATGGTGGTGGGACGCCTTGCCGAGGCGTTCGAACCCCCGCCCGGCATGCAGTGTACAACGGCCACGGTCTACGCGGTCGTGACGTGGAGCCGAGAAGCGTCGGAACCAGGGTTCCGCGAACATGCAAAGTGCGATACCTGGGAGGTTGTGGTGCCGGAACTGGTGTTCGAACCTGAGGGTGGGTAGTGCTGCGATGATGGGCGGAAGGACGGCAGTTTACTCCGGCGTCAGGCGGCTAAATCTCCTGAACACCGGCAATCATCGCCCCGGAGATCCGATGTCAAATCGAATTGACTCATTTACATTCATTCGATCCTGGTCGACGAGCCGGTTGCCGGTTTTTCAGGTCACCATAGATGATTTCGCGCAGATCCTGCCACGAGCAGGATTCTAACGGATCGGACGAATTCGGATTGCCCGTACTTAAATCAGGAAGCCGGTATTGAGTTCGATGCTTCGGTCCGTCCAATACCTCTCTCAGTCCTTCCTCGACCACCGCGCGCAATGTACGACCCGACTTCCTCGCGTACTGTTTTGCTCTCGCCAGCAATTCGTCTTGAATATCGATCGTTGTTTTCATGACTCCCACATTATACGATACAGTCAAGCAATAAAAGTAGGAATTCGGTCGAAACCAACTGCGTCCACTGTTACCTAACTATCCGCCGTAAGATGCGTTTCGATGATGGTCTCGCCACGCCGCAGTGAGCTCAGCGCTCAGCAGAAATATCATAGAATAACAAGGGCGAACTGATGTAAACGTTCCCGTTGAAAGATGCTTCACCCGCTTGCGCGGGCGTTTTTTCAATCGAGTTGGGCGAGCAGTTGCTCGATCGGTTCATCCCCCGGCCATGCGCCGGCAAGCTGAATTGGATCAAACAACTTCGCTTCTTCCCATGGAATAGGGAACAAGTCCAGCGAATCCTCTTCGTCGAACGTCGGCATCTCTTCGAAGGCGTTATCTCCTATTTGATGAATGCTGATCCGGTGAGCTGCGATAATTCGTGGCTGTCCACTAACCGGATGTGTACGATTCCCTCAACGGTCGCTTGTCTTCCCCATTAGTGACGCAAGGCCTCCACACCCAATGGTGTCAGCCCTATACGTTCAAAGCGTCTAGCTCTCAATTCGATCGTAGCCAACATCCCTCAATCCGCGGGAACCATCTCCGGCGCTTTGCGCGCGAAGGTGTCGATGGGCGGGAGGTTGCGGTCGGGACCGGGTTCGAGCTGGCGGGGACCAACCAGGATGTCCAGGTTGTCCCGCATTTCGGCCATGTCAAGGTACGCGGTGGACGCTTCCACTTCGCCCAGGTCCAGCGTGTTCCTGATCCAGAGCACCTTTGCGTCGACGGGTTCGACGAGCCCGACGGATTCGAGCGCGACGTCCAGCGCTGCTTCGTCGGTGGGGAAGTGGATGGGGATGGAGGCGGCCGGGGGGTGCTGGCCGGTAATGGCGTTGATATTCGTTGCGTGATAGTCGATTTTTTCAACCAGCCGGTCCGTGGTGAATTCCGCCATGCCGATGCCCACGGCGTTGCCGTGGGTTTTTTCCGTAAGGTCCCTGACAAAGATCCGCAGGACGCGGGGCGCGTCACCGTCCAGCGCCCGGCGTTCGTTGCGCTTGCGCCCCACCACGTTGGTATCGATGCCGGAGCCGCTGATGTCTTTACCCATCTCGTCGATGATCAGCAGGTCCACTTCGTCGAACGGCAGCCGGGGGCACCAGGCCTTGGCCTTGACCAGCAGTTCCTTCTCGGCGCTTTCGAAGTCCCGCGCGGGAACCGCGGCAATCTGTGCGGTTTCGTCGTAACCGTTTTCAAGCAGGGCGACACCGAACGAAATCGGCATCTTTTCCCGGACCGTCTTTCCCACAATCCGCACGATCTTGTCGAAGGAATGATGGATAATGGCGCGGTGGTAGATCGTCGCGCCCCTGTGCTTGCCCAGGCCGATGAGCATCATCTTCATCAGGCCGCTTTCGATCTCGCCCACGAAGCCCGTGTGAGGCTTGACCCGGTTGACGACGACGACGTGGTCGGCCTCGGAGGCATATTTGTCGAAATAGACGGGCATGCCGAAATCGGTGACGCCGATTTCGATCACGTCCATCGAGGACCTGACGGGGGCGCCGACCGCAGCCTCGGTGATGCCGTATTCGGCAAGAATCCCGGCCTGACCCTCGGCTGTGCCGCCGCCGTGGCTGCCCATGGCCGGAACGATAAACGGCTTTGCGCCCAGCGCGACCATTTCGTCGACAATCGTCGCGATGACCGTGTCCAGGTTGGCGATGCCTCTGGACCCGGCGGCGATCGCAACCGTGTGCCCGGGCCTGATGGTTTCACCGGGGTTGAGATTCCGGATCTCGCGCCGGGTGGCGCCGGGTATATCGTCGACGCGCGGCGCGTCGAAACGCTGGCGGATCCGAAACATGTGGGGGTATTGCATTTGGGGCCTCCGGTCGTAGAGGACGAACGTCAGAATCCGGGTCTCGCATTGACCGCGATTGGAAAAAAGACAACAGTCAATTTACCACAAAAAGCACAAGAGGCACAGAAGAGGACGGCGCCAGAACGGGGAATTGAGGTCGTTCATAAGGTTGAAATTTCCCTTCACGTCCAGTGACTTCAGGTATCCGGGATCATTGACGTCAGTTCGCCTTTGTTCTTCTGTGTATATTCGACACTCAGGTCCCCGGAAAACTGCGAATCAAGGTGAGATGCGAAGGCTAATCACATGGCGGCTTCGTAGAGGCCGATGATGTCCTCGAGCGTGGTGTGGCGGGGGTTGATCTGGATATTTCCGCTCTTCATCGCGTCTTCCGCAAGCACGGAAATACCTTCGGGCGCAACGCCCACGTCCGTGAGCGTGTCAGGAATGCCCACGTCCGAAGCCAGCGACTGCACCGCTTCCACGGCGACGTCGGCGGCTTCCACGTGGGACAGGCCGTCGATATTCTCACCCAGCGCGGCGGCGACGTCGGCGAACCGTTCCGGGCACGCGACTTTGTTGAAGTCCATGACCCGTGTGAGCAGGATGGCGTTAGCGACGCCGTGAGGGACCCCATAGTGACCGCCCACGGCGTGCGACATCGCGTGCACGTTACCGAGGCGCGTCTGCGAGAAGGCGATGCCCGCCATATTGCTCGCCAGCAGCATCTGTTCCGTGGCTTCGTAATTGTGATGACTCGCCGCGGCCTGCCGGAGGTGTTGCGCGATCAGCCGGATCGCGTGCAGCGCCAGGCCGTCGGCTATCGGGTTGGAGGCGCGTGCGACGTAGGACTCTATCGCATGAGTGAGCGCGTCCATGCCGGTTGCGGCGGCGATGGGCATGGGCAGGGCGACGGCTACATTGGCATCCAGAATGCCGACGTCGGGAATGACATGCGGGCCACTCACGCTGGCCTTGAAGTGGTTGTTGTCCGTGACGACGGCGAACGGGGTCACTTCACTGGCCGTGCCGTAGGTAGTGGGTACGCAAAGCAGGAAGGGCACCCGTTTCCGGCCCTTCAGGATACCGATGTGGTCTTCAATTCGCCCTCCGTTTGCGGCCAGCACCCCGGCGCACTTGGCGGTGTCCATCGAAGAACCGCCGCCGACGGCCAGGAGCCAGTCACAACCTGCTGATTCGTAAAGATCGAAACAGGCCTGGACGACGTGGACCGGAGGGTTTTCTTCAACGCCGTCGTATACCGTAAACGGCATTGCCGCGGCCTCCAGGGCGCCGAGCGCCTGCTGGGTCACGCCGGCTTTGACGAGTCCCCTGTCGGTAACGACGAGGGCTTTTTTCTCTGTTCGTTCCGAGAGAATCCCCGGGATCTCCGAGACGCTCCCGCGGCCGACGAAAAGGCGCGTGGGGGAATGGAAAGTGAAGCCTTTCTGGTCCGTCACGATTTGGGCTCCGTCAATGAACGTGAGATTCAGGGCATGTCATTTCATAATTTAGGCGTAAGGTCAATTGCAGACAAGCGGATTCAGCAGTCGGGAAAAATAGCTATCAGCCGTCAGCCGTCAGCGAAAGCAGAAGGCAGCGATCAGCTGTCAGCCGTCAGCCGTCAGCCATCAGCTTGAATCAAAGACAAAACCAGTCGATGTCAGCACCGTGAAGCGCAAGGGCTGAAGGGGGTGCAAGCGACACGGACCGGCGATATCCATTCGCGGATGTCCGGTTTTTGTAGGGGCGACCGGCCGGTCGCCCTTGCAGATAACCTGCGCCCACACCCGATCAAACACAAGGGTTGCCCATGCGAATCCAACGATAGTGAAACGAAGACAGGACAACCGATCCAGAATCAGAAGATCTTGCCGATTTCGTCCCGGTCGAATTCGGGAAGGTCGCCAACCGTATCGTTAGCGTGGAGCTTGAGCCCGAATTCGGGCGGTTCCGCGCGGGCGACGATCTCGCAGGGGATGCCGGCGGTCCGGATGGCGCTTCGGACCCGCCCGGCGTCTGACGGCGCCAGGCCGATCAACAGCGCGCCGGAGGAGATGACGCCCAGCGGATCGAGCCGGAACGCATCGCAGAGGAGACGCGTTTCTTCCGAGGCGAATAACGCTTCCGCTTCCACGGACAGGCCGCAGCCCGAAGCGGCGGCCAGTTCCCGAAGCGCGGTGGCAACACCCCCTTCGGTGGGGTCGTGCATCGCGTGGACCGACGCGGTTTCGCAGGCGATGCGCGCCTCTTCGAGGATGCTGATCCCGGGGTCGCGAAGGTATTCGCGCGCTGCACTCAGGTGGTTGGGATCGAACCCCTTGTCGCGCAGTTCGGTTTCTTTCTCTCTGGCCAGAATCGCCGTGGCTTCGATCCCCAGCCCTTTTGTAAGCAGAATACTGTCGCCCGGCTGCAGTCCGCTGGACCGGACGAGGCGCTCCCGGGCAACTTCGCCCAGCATCTGGCCGACGACGATCGGACGGTCCAGACCGGCGGTGATTTCGGTGTGGCCGCCGCATAGTGAGACGCCGATTTCACCCGCGGCGCGTCGCAGCGAGTCGAAGATGTTCCGGACCAGCGATTCGCCTGTCCGGTCTTCCGGCAGGAGGAGGGTGGCCAGGAACCAGCGGGGAACGGCCCCCATCGTCGCAATGTCATTGGCGTTGACGTGGACCGCGTAGTGGCCGATTTCGTCCGTGGCGAAGGTGATGGGGTCGGTCTTCACCACCAGGCAGGTCCCGCCAAAGTCAATAACGGCGGCATCCTCGCCCACCTGCGGCCCGACCAGGATACGTTCGTCTTCGGCGGTACATTCGCGCAGCAGGCCCGAGAGCATGTCCAGCGGAAGTTTGCCGGGTGGCAGGAAGGCACACATATCCGAAAGTTGAATGAGATGAGAGGAACCGGGCGCGCTTTTCGCCCTCGAAATTACGATAGGCCAATTCCCGGGGGTTGTCAACCGTTTTGGGCGTTCATGCCGGGATCAGGATGCGAAGCAGGACCGGAGCGCCGTCGTTCGGGGATCGCCGCAGAGGGGTATCGACAGAATGCGTCGCAGTTGCGCCAGGCGCGCTTCCGGGTTCCGCCACCTCTCCAGCAGCGGATGACCGGGATCCGGCAGGGCGTCGAGGAGCGTCCGTGCGGCCAGGAGGTGGAAGACAAAGTGGTGTCCATCCAGCAGCGCCTCGATCTCAGCCAGCGGTTCGGCACGGTATTCCGATGCAAGCGCGGCATAACGCGCGGCCAGAGCAGGCGTCAGCACGCTGCGGATTCCCCCGTCCGGGCGTCCGGCGCCGTGGGAGGTAGTGTACTGCGTGAGCCGGCGTTCGGGCCAGTCCCAGCCGATCCTGGAGAACTCGATGAAACGGAGCGATCGGGCGGCCGGGTCGATCACGATGTTGCGGGCGTTGTAGTCGGTAGGGCCGGGCAGCGGCGCCGCCTGCTCGAGGAATTGGAGAAGTTCGGTGAACGTACCTGACATCGCGGCGTATCGCTTTCCATCCGCCGATCCCGAGAGCCGGCTGCAAAGTCGCGGCAGGGCCGAGGCGAGACTTCCGGTTGTTCGGCGCCACGTCCGGCGCAGGTCTCCCGGATAGCAGCCGGGGAACGTCCGCGGGGCGAAATCGTCGCTTCGTGCGCAAAAGAGGGACTGAATCCGCGAAAAGCCCTCGACGACAAGACGGCCGCAGGCTCCCGTGGCGCCCTCCTGGCAGACGTCGTCGAGCGTACGGTCGCCGCACCATTCGAAAAAGACCAGGTCGTGTTCGGTATCGGCGGCGTAGAGCCTCGGGACCGGCGCCCCGGAGAGACGCGCGTGCACAAGCTGTTCAACGGCCAGCATATCGTGAGGTTCGCCGCGTACCAGGGGAGCGAAAACGTGCTGCTTTGCAATGAGAAATGAACCGTCACCGAGGGCGACTTTCCAGACGTTCGGGTGACCGGGGAGGCTCCGGACACATGCAACCGCGGACCCACCGCGAACGGCGGCGGGAGCGATCCGCCTGACGGCCTCGATCGTCGTTTCGGAGGAAGGCGCGCGCATGGAACCCGGTGCAGGTTTACTTCCGCTGAATCTGCCGTTTTCGCAGCGTAAGGAATTCCGGGGCTTCGCGAATACAGGAGACAAGGATGCGAAGGGAACGCCTGAAGGCATTGAATCCGGTCCGGCGAATCTCGGCCGCGGCATCCCCAACCGTGTCGAATCCGTCGTCCGCGGGGGTCAGACGCTCCCAGTTCCTGAAGAGCCTGCCCCAGTCGCTTTCCAGCACATCCCGCATTCGTCTTCGCGCCAGAAACGGATACCAGAAGGTGTCGTGGTAGAGAACGCTGGCGAGGTAGGACCACGGCGCAAGGAAGGTCTTGAGAGACCACTCGACGGGCTTCTTGAGTGGTCCCCAATAGATCTTGTGCTGCATTCGGGATGCGAACGTCATCTTGCGGAAGGGACCCGCGAACCGCCAGTTCTCTTCGGCCGCGGCGGCATCGCCCAGAATCCGAATCCCGCGCGGGTCGCCGCAACCCAGGCCCCGGTCGTGGGCGAGACGGATGTATTTGATCGAAAGCGGATCCAGGCCCATCATTTTGGCGGCGACCGCGTCGATGGCCACCTGGTCCGCGCTCGCAAGGATGACGTTCTTCGTATAGGGTATCATGCATCGGGGTCCGGGGCCGTCTCCCGCGAACGTACCGTCCATCACCGCGAATACGCCGGGATGGATTTTTTTCTGGATCATCAGCAGGTCCACGAGGGTCTCGTGAATCACCGGATGGGTCCAGTGGCGCCGTTCGTTCAGCAGACCGCCGAAGGCGTTTTTCATGGCGCCTGTCGTGGTCGTAAATACGTGGGTCTTTACGGTGGGCAGGTGGACGATGTTTTCACCGATCAGGCGCCGGGGAATGTGGAAGCCGTCGGGATAGACCTGGTTCAGGCAGAGGAACCCGTCCGCCAGGTCGCCCACCGCGTCGCGTACGTGGATCCATTCCTCTCCTTCGTAGAGGTGGATATTCCGCAGGCCGTGGGCGTTTACCACGTGGACCTGCTTGTTTTCCCGTTCGCCCAGCCGGGCGTCGATGACGACCGTCCGGTTGTGACAGGCGTGGATCAGGTCCTTACGATAGCCGTCCCTTGCCATGGCGCGGATCACGCCCTCGAGCTGCCACGGTGTCGTGGAACTGCCGGGATAGAAAAAATGCCAGGAAATATTGACTTTCAGGGCGGTGTCGAGCTTTCTGTCAAGGACGTCCTGGTACCCCGCCAGGTTCAGGAGCCTGTGGTAGTCTTTCAGGACCGTTTCAGGTCCGGTTTTCAGAACGGCGACCCGGCTCTGCATAACAGGCGCTTTCGTACGATGTGGGATCCGGGCGATAAAAGCAGAAAGGTCGGGATTACTTGAAATAGAGCAGGGAAAAAACGGCAAGGAACCAGAGGCCGCCGTTGATCAGCAGCGATGGATCGCCCAGTATGGTTGAGGATGGATTGCCGCCCTGGTTCCTGGCATAGACCAGATAGAGGTAGCGCAGAAGTCCGTAGATCACGAAGGGTATGGTGAGATTGAGATGCGGCGTACCGAGTTTCTGTGCGACGTCGGGCGACATGGTGTACAACGCGTATGAAACGAGGGCCCCCGCGGTGACGACGGCGATCATCTGATCCAGGAACCGCGGCGTGTATTCATCCAGAATGCGGCGATGTCCTCCCGCACCGGATTCAAGGAGGATCAGTTCCTGCCGGCGTTTGACGAATCCCATGAACAGCGCCAGCAACACGGTGCACAGGATGAGCCACGAGGAAATCTCCACGACGATGACCAGTGCGCCCGCGATGGCCCGCAATAGATATCCGGAAGCGACGATCATCACGTCCAGGATGACGACGTGTTTAAGATAGAGAGAATAGGCGACGTTCATCAGCCCGTAAGCGAGCAGAACCCATCCAAATGAGGTACTCAGCAGAAATGCCGGCGGAAGCGCCAGGAGGGTGATTACGATGGCGGCGGCGGACGCCGCTCCGGGGCTCAACAGGCCCGATGCAATCGGCCGGTTGCGCTTCTCCGGGTGACGGCGATCGGATTCGACGTCTCGAATGTCATTCAGAAGGTAGACCGCGCTCGACATGAGGCAGAAGAGGACGAACGCGGCGCCGCTGCGCAACAGATAGCGCCCGTCGAGCAGGTGGGCTGAAAAGACCAGCGGCGCGAGTACGAAAACGCTTTTTATCCACTGGTTCGGCCGGAGGGATCGAAGAAGAGGATGCATAGAAGAAACGAGAATACGAAAAGACGAAACTACGAGAATACGAAAAGACGAAAGGCGAAAAGACGAGACTACGAGACTACGAGACTACGAGACTACGAGACTACGAGACTACGAGACTACGAGACTACGAGAC
>JAPPNU010000038.1:0-55739 GCA_028873695.1 Gemmatimonadota bacterium
TACAAGATAACACATCCAGCCCCACTTGTCAAGTCCAAAAGCGTATCGGCGCGTTACTTTTTCTTATTAGAATACTGTTCCCGCATATCCTTTACAATATTATCAAGCTCCTCATACGTCTCTTTACCATTCTTGCGGAGCTCGTCGATCCTTTTGGCAAACTCGTTAATTGTCTCTTGTCGTGTTTCCTTTCGTGTTTCCTGTCGTATAGCCTGTCCAAGGATCATATCCCTACCCTCTAGAAAGAAAAATGCAGCTATAATGGAAAAGAGACCAATGGTTACGATATTTTCAAGTTTCGAAACCGTGAATCGGAATTTCTCGGGATCGGGCACGAACTGACAAATTATACCTATTACAAACAACCAGACTGCAATATTGATATACAATTCTCTGTCTTTAACACCCCAAATGGGTTCAACAGATTCGTTGTCTATTGCAGCCCCCTCGGTTGACTTTTTAACCTCTTTTACACAAGATATCCCAACACCGACGTATATGCAAGCATGTAATTCAAAAAGAGCCGGGGTTGTTGGTACATTTCGCGATTTAGAACCCTCAATAAGGGCATCATTGATGGCAACGATTGCAGACATTGAAGGTGTATCAGACGCGGTGCGGCACGACCTGGTTCGTGGAGTAGACATATTGAAAGCTGGTGGATGCGAGGAAGTATATCTCTTTGGCTCCATCGCTGATGGGAGCTGCACGTCGCGATCGGATATCGATTTCGCGGTCAAGGGGTGCCCCGCAGATATGTTTTACAAACTCCAGGGAAGGTTGTTAATGGAACTCGCAAGGTCTGTGGATCTTATCGACCTGGACGCGGATGCAGAGCTGGCGACGTTTCTTGAACGCCAAGCGGAGCTAATCCGCGTTGATTGAATAGACGTGTGGGCTTCCCACTACGGCGGAAATTATGCTAAGTTGGATACAATTACAATCTGGTAAATTCATCGCTTGACCCAACTATCCTCGGTTCCAATGGCGTCACGCCGTGGTAAGGAACAGCACCCCCCCACCGCATCAGCCATCGCCGGCCCTTCGACAAGCTCAGGGAACGGCTCGGCTTCTGCGACTCCCCCTCAAGGGGGGAGTGATTGAGATGGCATCGCGTGAATGACGCGCGGCAGGATCTACGTCAATCCGGCGTATCACAATTCAAGCAGCCCTGTGTTCAAGCCAGATATGCCCGTCTTCAAAACGTGGTCATTGAGCTTGTCGAAATGCCCGCGTTTCGTAGCCTGTCTGGGTCTCTTCAATGACCTTCGCCGGCCCTTCGTCACCCTTCGACAAGCTCAGGGCGAGTGCTCAGGGAGCGGCTCAGGTTTCGAGCAACGGTTTCTGAGAGAGCCTAAAGGAGTTCGTTCGTGCGACCCAATGGCTGATAGGGAGGTGGCGTCGGGTTGTTGACACCCGGAGGAATTTTCCATCTTCCCAAAAGACGGCCGGGGGCGTATATTCGATAGCGGTGACGGATAGGGGTATCCGACAGGGTTGATGCACGAATTGGAACGGCAGTCAACGACTTGAAGGGAATTACAGAGATGGCACATCTAACCGAAGCGCAGGTCGCGGCGTTCGAGGCGCAAGGGTATCTGGTCGTGAGAGGACTGTTCGACCCTGAGGAGGACCTGGATCCGGTGATCGAGGAGTACGCGGGCGTTCTGGACCGGCTTGTCTGTGAACTGTACGAAAACGGAGACATTGCTTCGACGTACGACGATCTGCCGTTCGGGGACCGGCTGACGAAGGTCTACGCGGAATCGGGCAAGGTCCACGCCCAGTATTTCGACTTTTCGCTGCCGCAGAAGAATGTTCAGGCGGATACGCCGATGTGGGTGGGACCTGCGGTATTCCGGTTGTTGCGAAATGAGAAGCTACTGGACGCCGTGGAATCCCTGATCGGGCCCGAGATCTATTCCAATCCCGTGCAGCATGTCCGGCTGAAACCGCCTGAGCACCTGTGTCCCGTCAACGATGCGGGACGCGTTCAGCTGGGCGCCACGCCCTGGCACCAGGATACGGGTGTGGTCAGACCCGAAGCCGATGAGACGAATATGCTGACCGTGTGGTTCGGCCTCTGGGACGCGACAGTGGAGAACGGTTGCCTGGAGGTCATTCCCCGGAGTCACCGCGAGGGACTGCTGCATCACTGCCACGCGACCGCGACGATGTCACGGGGATTCGGCCTGCAGATTCCGGACCGGCTGCTCCGCCAGGGAGACGGCGTGGTGCTTCCCATGAAGCGCGGCGACGTCTTATTCTTCCACCGTCTGAACTGCCATTCCTCTCTTCCGAACAAGAGCGACAACATCCGCTGGAGCTTCGATCTGCGCTACAACCCCATCGGCCAGCCCACGGGACGCGGGTCGTTTCCGGGATTCGTCGCCCGCAGCCGATCGAATCCGGAAAGCGAACTGCGCGATCCTGAAGAGTGGGCGAGGCTGTGGCACGAGGCGAGAAGCAGGCTGGCCAGAAGCGCGGATCCCACGTACAATCGCTGGAAGGTGGACGATCCCGTCTGTGCGTGAGTACGTCGGGAACCCATCGCTTGCCACCGCCTTCACGCACCCTCCACCGCTTCCGCCATTTCGCCCAGCGAGAAGAAAACGAAGTCGGTCTTCGGCATCTCATCCACCCGCCCGGTGGCGCCCCAACTCCCGCCCTCCGATAGCCGCTGCCGGTCGATCCAGGCGGTGGCCAGGCCGAATCTCTTCGCAGGCACATGGTCGTGGTAAAGGCTCTGTGCGGTGTGGAGAACGTCCGACGGTTCCAGCCCCAGGTCCGACTTCAGGTGGGCCAGGAGGTACTCGAAGTTGGCGTCGGCGGGCTTGTACGCGCCGACGTCCTCTGCAGTATAGATGGCATCGAACTCGACACCCAGCTTCCGGTTCGAGGCGGCGATGCCGTCGCGGTGGACGTTGGAGAGGATCACCAGTTTGAAGTGGCGCTTGAGAATTCGCAGCGCGTCGGCGGTGTCCGGGAACGCGGGCCAGTGGGGTAACGACGCGCCGAACGCCGCGTCGAGTTCTTCGTCGGTGTTCAAGTCGAAGCGCTTTGCGACGCGCGCGTGTACACGCGCCAACAGGTCCGGATAGCGCAGGCCGGGCGTGGTCCGTTCCTGCGTACTCTCACATTGCGCGAAGGCGCAAAGCGCGTCGTCTCGCGTGGGGCGCGAGCCCGGGTTGCGCATGATCAACGGCTGCAATGCGTCCCAGATGCCGCACTCCCAGTCGATCAGGGTGCCGTAGCAATCGAACGTGAGGACGCGGTAATCGGTCAATCGCCGCATTCGCTTATCTCCGCCGGTGTGCGTTCCCGTTACGCTGAGGCGATGGTCTCACGCAGGTGCCGGGCCGCGAGCCTGAACGTTTCCCGGTCGTCGCACGCGTTGACGTCCTTTCCCTCGAACGTGATCGAAACCACCCCGTTGAAGCCTGCCGATTTGAGTATGCCGACGATGCGCCGGTAATCCAGCCACTCCTCCCGGCCGCTGTCGATCTTGTAGATTTTGGCGCGGACGTGGGCCGCGTACGGCGCGGTCTGTTCCATGAAGCGATAGATGTCCACGTCCGGATCGCCCACGCCGCGATTCACACCCGGCGACCCCACCCACTGGCCCGTGTCCAGGATGAACGTGAAGTTCTCGCGGTCGGTTTCCCGCAGAATGCGCAGCACGTTGTCGCCGGTACTCGGATGATTCTGAAGGCCCACGATAATCCCGGCATCGGCCGCAAAATCGCACACCTCCTGAAAGCAACGGATCTCGCGCTCAGCGTCGCCCACCCCGGGCGCCCCGCAGAAGAGCCGGATCATCGGCGCACCCAGGTAAGCGGCCACTTCCACGTCGGCCTTCGCCTGCGCCACCTTCTGTTGCAACTCCTCGTCCGTACCCACGAAATGGCCGCCCGACGCGAGATAGCCGATGGGCAGTCCGGCTCTCAGGCATTTTATCTTCAGACCCCGAAGATAGTCGCGGTCCAGGGAGCCGAAACCCACGTCCACCCGGAAGTCGATCACATCCAGCCGCAGTTCTCGCGCCAGAACGATAAACGACTCGACGTCCGGGAACGTCTTGGGGTCGTCCTTGCCGAAATACGACGCGTATATGCCAACCTTCATTTCGAGTCCCTCCGATAGCAGGGGCAACCGTTGTGGTTACCCGCGTGTTGGCGCAGGGTGTCCATTGGGCGACCGGCCGGTCGCCCCTACGAAAACCAGACATCAGGGAATTGATATCGCCAGGCCGCATCGCAAACCCGGTTTAGCTGACGGCTGAGAGCTGATAGCTATCTTTCCTGCTTTTTCTGTCCCGCCTTAAACCGCCCGGTTTGCCTCGTCGACGTACTGGTTGATGCCCGGCACTTCCCTCATCCCGTGCCAGACTCCGCGGAACAACGTCTGTCGCTTTGGCGGTAGTGCGGCGATCACCTCGAGCGCCGGGCGCCCCTTGCCCCACTTGGCGTTGACCGTGTTGTAACAGGTAAAGAGGCTCAGCCGGTCGCGCGTCTCGTTGTTCCATCGCGTGCCCGTGTGGCACAGGGCCTCCGTGAAGATCACCGCCGACCCCGCAGGGCAGGTATAGGTCTCCCACAGCGCGCTCTCCCGGCCGCTGATTTCCTCGGGCCGAGAAAAGGCCGCCTTGTGACTGCCCGTCAGGAACATCGTTCCACCGTCGCCGGGGCCCACCTCGTTGAGCTCCCATACCACGCGGGTCAGACCCGAATGGACCTTCCCCGGCAGCATCTGGTAGATGTGGGAATTGCCGCAGAAGGAAAAATAGGCGCCGCCCCCGTGGGGCCTGAAGTTGTCGTGGCCGGCCTTTCGATGGCTGGTATACGTGTGGTCGTACCGGAACCCGTAACAGTCTTCGGTTGCCAACGGGCGGTGCGAGAGGATTTCGTTGAGCACCCCGACCACCGCGGGATGGTCCAGCAGCACCTGCGACGGACCCCCGTGGTTGTCGCGTTCTTCCGGCGGAAGCGTGTCGCGCCGGTAGAGAAAATTCATCTGATGCTGACGGACGCGGTCGAGTTGCTCCGCGTCGAACAGATCCGGGAGGCAGATCCAGCCCTTCAGATCGAAGATGTATTTCTGAGCGTCGGTCATCGGAACAACCGGCAGACCGTCCGCGTTGGTCGTGGGGAGAAGTTCGGTATCCATAGCTGACCTCGCAATCTGAATTCAGGCGTCACAGTATTGGACGCTGAAGTTGAACTGGGTGGCCGCTTCGCGGGTGGTGGGCGTTGCTGGCATCCTATCGAGGTGCGCGAAATGCCATTTCGCGCTACGGTCGGAACGGCCGTCGTCCAATAATACTTCCACGACGCCGAAAATACAAGACGTGCGGTGTCTACGATTGCGTCGCTTCACCCGGTTTTAGTTCGATTGTACGCACCGTTTGTTTTATTGTGCACGAAACAGCGAAAAAACTTTGAATCAAGCCGATTTCCGGCTATATTTCAGAAGCGCCAGGAAACCGTGATTCGAAACACCCGTTGCGAGCGCCGTACAAATCTGAATTCTCCCCAACACATCTGCATTCAGGACAGGAGCCAGGCGCATGTCAGATCAGTCCGGCGGTCACGTCACGGTCTACGTCGGCACGTATACAGACGATCGGACCGAGGGCCTGCACATTCTCAGACTGGATACGTCGTCCGGTGACCTCGAAGCCGTGTCGAAGGTGCCGGACGTGCACAACCCCTTCTTTCTGGCCGCCGACGCCGGCGCGCGTTTCCTGTATGCAGCCTGCGCGATGGACGAATTCGACGGCAGGCCGGGAGGCTGTATCAAGTCGTTCGCCATTGATGCGGAGTCGGGCAGCCTTGCGTTGCTCAATGAACAGCACGCCGGCGGAGACCTGCCATGTTATCTCAGCGTGGACCGGACCGGCCGCTGCCTGCTTTCGGGAAACTACGGATCGGGGAGCGTGAGCACATTGCCGATCGATGAAGAAGGACGTGTCGAACCGGTTGCCCAGGTCGTCCGGCACGAGGGATCCAGCGTCGATTCAGGGCGTCAGGAGGCGCCGCACGTTCACTCCATCGTCCTTTCGCCGGACCATCGTTTCGCGTTCTCCGCGGACCTGGGTATAGACAAAGTCATGTCCTATGAACTGGACGCATCCTCCGCGACCATCGAGCCAACCGGGCAAGGGTTCGTTTCGACCCGCGCCGGCGCCGGGCCCAGGCACGTCTCCTTCCATCCGGACGGCAGCCGCGCCTATGTGATCAACGAACTCGACAGCACCATTGCCGTATTCGACTACGACGTCGAATCCGGATCCCTCTCCGAGCGCCAGACCCTCTCCGCCCTGCCTGGCGACTACGACGGGGATAATTTCTGCGCCGACGTCCGGGTCCATCCGTCCGGCCGTTTTCTGTACGGCTCCAACCGCGGCCACGACAGCATCGTGATCATGTCGATCGACGGAGAAACGGGTGAACTCACGCCGCTCGCCCACGAGCCCTCGGGCGGCGCGTGGCCCTGGAACCTGGAATTCGACCCTGCCGGAGAATTTGTCCTGGCCGCCAACCAGCGCGGCAACCTGGTCTCCTGTTTCCGGATCGACCCTGACACCGGCGCCCTCGATCCCGCCGGCAGGCCCGTGGAAGTGCCAGGCGCCGTCTGCGTCGTCATTCCATCCCCGACCGTCTCCTGAAATGACACCGTCCACCAGCGCCGGACCCCTCTCCGGATGTCGCGTAATAGAAATGGGAAGCACCGTTTCCGGTCCGTTCTGCGGTCGCCTTCTCGCGGATTTCGGCGCGGAAGTCATCAAAGTCGAGCCGCCCACGGGCGACCCCGTGCGCCAAATGGGCAAACGCAGCCGGGGACGGTCGCTCTACGCGGCCAGCATTCTGCGCAACAAACACCTCATCTCGGTGGACCTGAGAACGCCGGACGGGCAGGATATCATCAAGCGCCTGGCGAAAGTCTCCGACGTGGTTGTCGAGAACTTCCGGCCGGGAAAGCTGGAGGAATGGAACCTGGGCTTCGACGCCCTCTCCAAAGCCAACCCGGGCGTCATCCTCGTACGCATCAGCGGATACGGACAGTCGGGCCCCTACCGGCATCGGCCCGGATACGGCGTTACCAGCGAGGCCGTGGGCGGCCTCAGGGAGATTACGGGAGAGCCGGACCGCCCGCCAAGCCGCGTGAGCATCTCCCTCACGGACTGCATCACCGGGCTGTACGCCGCGTTCGGCGCCGTTATGGCGCTCTTTTCGCGGACCCGGACCGGCGCCGGCCAGGTTGTCGACGCGGCGCTGTACGAGGGGGCGTTCAGCTTCATGGAACCCCATGTCCCGGCGTTCGCCGAACTCGGCTCGGTGCCCACGCGCACCGGGTCCCGCTTGCCGAACAGCACCCCCAACAATCTCTATCCCACGGCGGACGGCGACTTCATCCACATCACGGCCGGCAACAACGCGACATTCGAGCGCCTGGCGGCCTGCATGAGGGCCCCGCACCTGGCCCGGGACGAGCGATTCCGGACGCCCACGGCCCGGTCCCGCCACGAGGACGATATTGACGACATCGTTGCCGACTGGACGTCAGGGCATCCGCTCCCGGAATTGGAAAACAGGCTGGACGCGAGCGCCGTACCCGCCGCCCGGATTTTTACGTTGCGGGACATTTTCGCCGACAAGCACTACGAAGCGCGGGAAATGCTGCTGAAAACGCCGGATGACGTCCTGGGTACGGTGACGCTGCCGGGAGTCGTGCCCGTGCTCTCGAAAACGCCGGGCGCCGTGCGCTGGGCCGGGCGGGAAGTGGGCGTGGACACAAGGAACGTACTGGAACGGGTGGCAGGTCTGAAGGCCCGCGAAATCGACGCACTGGTGCGGCAGGAGACCATTTACCAGGGCTGATCCTCCGAAGAGGCCGTTTTTGAATACCCGGCGGCAACTGCGCGCGCCTTTCCGCCCGCGGCTCCCTGCCGGCAAGGCAGGCGGCTGCAAGAGCGCCGGATGACAGGGTTACGGAAACAACGGACGGCGCACAGCCCGTCGTACAGGAGGTCCGGATGAGCTGGCAGAAAGAGAGCGAGGAACTCGACGCACGCCGGTCCTGGTCCAGAGAGATGGGCGGGGCCGAGAACGTCGACCGCCACCACGGACAGGGAAAACTCACCATTCGCGAACGGATCGTCGCCCTGGTGGACGGCGGCTCGTTCAGGGAAGTCGGCAGCCTGACCGGCACAGCCGAGTACGACGATGCCGGCAACGTCGTCAGCGTGCAACCCGCCCCCTATATCATGGGCGTGGCGCGCATCAATGGAAGGCCCGTGGCCATAGGCGGAGAGGACTTTACGGTCCGGGGCGGCAGCAGCCCCGGCACGCACCGGCGAAAGGGCGGGCAGGGCGGTTTTATCGAAGACCTCGCGTCCAAGTATCTCATCCCGCTCATCAACCTCGCGGACGGGGCCGGCGGTTCGGTCCGCGGGGCGTCAAAGCGGGGTTATACCGTATTCCCAGGGGTCAGCAGTTTCGGCCGCTCCGTCCAACTCCTGGGCGAAGTTCCCGTCGTATCCGCCGTACTGGGCAGCGCGGCCGGCGGACCCGCCGGACGCGCCATCCTATCGCACTGGTCCGTCATGGTACGGCGCACGAGCCAGATTTTCTCCGGCGGTCCGCCTCTTGTCAAGCGGGCGCTCGGGGTAGAGGTGTCAAAGGACGACCTCGGCGGGACCCACGTCGCGGTGGACGCCGCGGGCACTGTCGACAACGCGGTGGATACCGAACGCGAGTGCTTTTACATGATACGGCGGTTTCTGTCCTACATGCCCCAGAACGTATGGGAACTGCCCCCCGCGGAGTCCAGCGACGACCCGGTCGATCGCTGTGAGGAAGAACTGTTATCCATCGTCCCTCGTGAACGCACGTCACCGTATTCGATGCACCGCCTGATCGAATTGGTTGTCGACAAGGGCTCGATCTTCGAAATCCAGCCGACGTTCGGACGCGCGCTCATCACCAGCCTCGCGCGGCTCAACGGCCATCCGGTGGGGATTGTCGCGAACAACCCGATGGTATCGGGCGGTGCGATGGGCGCGGGCGAGGCCAGAAAACAGACCCACTTCATCGAACTGTGCGACTGCTTCCACATACCGCTGGTCTTCGTTGTGGACATCCCCGGATTCATGATCGGCACCGCCGCCGAGCAGGAAGCCACCCTGAGGGAAGGGATGAAGGCGGTCTTTGCAATTCACCGCGTCCGGGTACCCATCCTCACGCTGGTGATCCGGAAGTGTTACGGCATGGCCGGAATGGCCGCCGGCGACATGGACGAACTGGACTTCAAGATCGCCTGGCCGTCGGGAGAGTGGGGTTCCCTGCCCATTGAAGGCGGGGTTGCGGCCGCCTATCGCAGGGATATCGCCAACTCCGAAGACCCGGCCGCCCGCGAGAAGGAACTCGAAGAGGAACTACGGCAATACGCATCCCCGTTTCGCTCCGCGGAAGCCTTCGCTGTCGAGGAAATCATCGATCCGCGCGAAACCCGCCCCTTTCTCTGCAACTTCATTTCCCTCACCCGCAACCGCCTCCAGGCCCTGCTCGGGCCAACCGACAAGAGAGGCGTCTCACCGTAGATGGGCCGCACAACCCCGCCACCGCCCCCCGACCCGGCTATCAGCCATCAGCCTTCAGCAGTCAGCTAAAGGCGAAGACCATAGTCAAAGGCGACCCCTCCTCGCTGCCCCGCAGACCTCTCGGAAAAAGCCATCAGCTCTCAGCCGTCAGCTATCAGCTAAAACCAAGAACGAAAGGCAAGATCATAGGCCGCCACTCCCCGCCACCCAGACCTTGCTCCCGCGGGAGAGAGGGAGGAAAGACAGGTCTCGCCACATCAATGTATTTCACAGCTGGCGACCGGGGGTATGGGGGGTTTTTCCGTGCTGATCCGTCCATCGCATCGGTATTGGCACTGCTGAAGTGTTGGCAGGCCACCCTATTCTCATTATTGCCTCCAGAGTGATTCACGGAAAAACCGGCCCCCTGCCGAAGGGCGCGCTTCTTTTTGGTCCTTTTTCTTACGCGGATAAGAAAAAGGACGTAAATAAAATAAAAATAATTATTTGAGTGTAAAAATAGCGACCTATATTTAGCAAACCCGTCTATTGTCTTTGTTTTCAAAATCACGCCTACGGCGTGTTCCTTTTGAAGCGACCAAAAGGAACCAAAAGTCGCCGCTGGGCGCGGGGCCTGCCCTATGCATGGCGCGAACTACCCTTCAGGACGCACCTGATCCTCTGGCCTGCCAACCCTGGAGAAGAACGTAAAACGGTGAGGGACGGAACAACGCGCCCTACTGTGGAAGTACTCGCGAGAGGCTTCGCGCTCGATAAGCGAAAAACGACTTGAGTGCGAGACCTCTCACCACGGTCCCTCAGAAAAAGCCGTCAGTTGTCAGCAAAATCAGAATACCGAATCAGGCGACGTAAGCGCCGTCGTCCGATGGCGAGGACGCGCCGACTGCCGACCGCCGGTTCCAGAAGGCGACGATACAGGTAACCAGCACGGCGGATGCCTGCAGCCAGACCCGGTACGCGCCGGAAGGCGTCAGAAACAGGACGAGCGCCGCAACAAGCAGAATGCCGCGTTGCCACGCATTGACCGGCCCGAAGCCAAATCCCGATATGGCCACTGCAAGCGGAAGAATCCCGGCGAAGGCGACAAGCACGTTGACAAGCGTCGACGCGACGTCGGAGGAGACGAGAAGCAGTTCGGGATGCAGCACGAAGGCGTAGGGAAGGGCGAAGCCGACCAGCGCGAAACGAAACGCGGCGACGCCGGTCCGCATGATGTCCGCCCTGGCGATCGCCGCTGCGGTGTAGGCCGCCAGCGCCACGGGAGGCGTCACCATCGACATCATCCCGAAATAGAAGATGAACATATGCGCAGCCAGGGGCACAACGCCCAACCCGCCCAGAACGGGGCCGACAAGCGTGGCCATCAGGAGGTAGCAAACGGCCGAAGGCAGGCCCATTCCCAGTATGATGGTGGAGACCATCAGCAGAATCAGGGCCAGGACCAGGTTGTTTTGCGCCAGCGGCAGAATGGCGCCGGGCAGTTTGGCGCCGATACCCGTCAGCGTGACGACACCGATGATGATTCCCACGCAGGCGGCCGCCGCGATGAGAGACACCCCGCCGTGAGCCGCGCTCTCCGCCGCGCGCAGCAGCGCCCGCGGCCCCATGCGCGTCGACGGCGTCGACGCGGCCACAAGGAGCATGCACGCCAGTGCGATGCTGACCGCCCGGAACGGCGTATAACCCACCACGATCAGCAGGACGAGACTCGCGAGAGCCACCAGAAAGACAAGGCCCTGAGCGCCCGGCGGTCGACTCGAAGGCACTTCGTCCCCCGAGGCGAGACGGACGCGCCGGGCGTAGAAATGGACGATCAGGAGAAGCGCGGTATAGTAGAATACCGCCGGTATGAGCGCCGCTTTTACGATCTCGAGATAGGTGACCGCCGGCTCCACCATCTCCAGCATCATATAGGCGCCGGCCCCCATGATCGGGGGCACCAGCGCCCCGCCCGAACTGGCCGCCGCCTCGACCCCTCCCGCCGTTACGGGCCGGAATCCCGCCGAACGCATCATCGGGATCGTGAACGTACCCGTTGTGGCCGTGTTGGCGACCGCACTGCCGGAAAGCGATCCCATGATCCCTGAAGCGACGACGGCAACCTTTGCGGAGCCGCCCGTGCGCTTCCCGAAGAAACGGCGTGCGGCATCCAGTACGTAGCCCGTCGCACCGGTCCCCTCCAGCGTCGTGCCGAACAGAACGAAGAGAAACACGTAGGTGAACATCACCTTCAGCGCGATGCCGAATACGCCCTGCGAATGCAGAAAAGCCTGGGAGACGATCCGTTCCCAGCCGTAGCCGCGGTGCGGAAAGAGCCAGTCCGGCATGACGTGACCGAAGGCGGCATATCCCAGGAAGGCGAGGGCGAGCAGCGGAAGGGTCGGGCCGATCGCCCGGCGGGTCGCCTCCAGAACCAGAACCAGGCCGGCAAGACCCACTGCCCAGTCCAGCGGACGTTCGAGCCCCGCACGATTGCCGAGGCTCCGGCCGCCCGGCCACCAGTTCCTGAAGACCGGTTCGGTCTGGACCAGCACGTAGCCGAAACAAAGGAAGACGGCGGCGACGAGGAGGTAATCAATGGCCCGCGGAAGCCCGGCCCGGGCGGCGCCCGCACGTAACGGATGCTTCAGAAATACAAGACTCAAGCCCAACATGGCGAAGAATGCCAGTTGGGCTTGAGGCGTCAGTCCCGGATAGTTGACCTCCGCCAGGACGAAAACGCCCAGCAGGGCCGCCAGGATGCGAAAGAGCCACTTTTCGAGCATGTCAGTTTGGCCAGATCCCGATTTCCCTGTAAAACCTGATCGCGCCGGGATGGAAGGGCGTGCCCGTATCCCGAATCACGTTCGCTGGATGAATCGCTTTTCCCGCGGGATGCTTCCTGACCACGTCCGCGCGGTTCTCGTACAGGATCCTGGTGAACCGGTAGACGGTCTCCTCGTCCAGTGCGGCAGGCGTCACCAGGTGCATCGCGCCCACGTTCATCCCTTCGAAGGCTTCGGCCTGGCCGCGATAGGTTTCAGCAGGGATCCTCGCCGCGTTGAAGAACGGATAATCCTGAAACAGGCGTTCCTTTTCGGAGACGCCGAAGGGGATGAAGCGGACGTCCTGAGAAGCGCTCGCCTGCGTGATGGACGCCGTTGGAACCGCGCCGCCCAGAAATGCGGCCGCGGCGGAGCCGTCCGCGAGCATATCCACGGCCCCGGACTGCGTATTGTGTAACGGGCTGAAGTCATCATAGGTGACGCCGTGCGCCTCCAGAATCGGCCCGAGAAAATACTCGAACCCTGCCCCGGCCGGGCCAACCACCACCCGTTTGCCCTTCAGATCGCCGATCGTACGGACCCCGGACCCCTCCGGCGTAACGAACAGGGCGATATTCGGCGCCAGCGTCATGACGGCGTTGATTTCCTGCTTTTCACCCCAGGCGCCCTCGCCTCTCACGGCGAAATACGAAATCGCGGCATTGGCCAGCGCGAAGTCCAGTTCCCGCCGCACGAGACGCCGGATGTTTTCCTGCGTCCCCTTGGTTGCCTCCGCGGTCACGTCCCAGGACAGGTCTCCTCCGTTGTCGTCCACGACCTGAGCGATCGCCCCGCCAACCACGAAGAACGCGCCGCCGGGGGGCGCGGTGCCCACGCTCAGAAAACGGCGCCCGGGGGCGGACGTTTCCCGCGATTCGTCCGGCCCTTCGCAACCAAACGCGCCCAGAAGGATTACCGCGGCTGCGACGATCGCCGGTTTCGCTGCCAGGAAGCGGTTCATCGAAACTCCTCTCTCCATTCGGTACAGGGATGCCGATCTATTGATCCTTCCGGTCTTCCGCGATACAATAGAGGTGACTGCGCCCCCTCAGATAGAGCGCGTCACCGACAACCACGGGCGATGCCCCGCTCCCTTCGTCCAGGGTGTTCGTCGCCAGGATTTCGAATTCAGGGCTGTTCCGGATGACCAGCGTCTTACCTTCGAGATCGGAAATGTATACGCGGCCGTCCGCCCCCACCAGAGACGCGTAGATGGCGCCCATCCCGTCCAGGCGTATGGGCCCGAAATACGGTTCGCCCGTTGCCGGATTATAGCAGGACAGGAACGCCCCGCGGCCCTTCAGAAAGAACAGCCTGTCGCCATCGAGCAGCGGCGAGGACACGTACGGCGTATCCCGCGTTATCGACCAGAGCACAGAATCCGAGTCCGAAATATCGCCCTTTGCGGTATCGAGAGATATGGCCTGCATGGCCGGACTCCTGTGCCCGCTGGCCACGTAGACGACCCCGTCCGCGTGCAGCGGCGTTGGAATCACGTTCGTCCCCAGGCCGCCGCATTCCCAGATCTGCGCCCCGTTCCTGAGGTCGTAACTCCGGGTGCGGGCCGACGCGCTCACGATCACCTGAGTCTGCGTGCCGCGCTCCACGGTCAGCGGCGTGGACCAGGACGTCACCTCATCTCGTGCGTTGCGCCAGAGTTCCCGGCCCGTTTTCTTGTCCAGCGCAACAATGAACGAGTCCCCTTCATGGTCCCAGTTGATCAACAGCGTGTTGCCGTGGATCGTTGGCGAAGCCCCCTCGCCGAAGGCGTTTCTGCTCCAGTATTTTCCCAGGTCTTTCTCCCACCTCAGATTGCCGTCCATATCGAGGCAATAAAGCCCCTGTGATCCGAAATACGCGTAGAGGCTCTCTCCGTCCGTGATGCCAGAGGGAGACGCAAACGATGCCGTCCGGTGCATTCCCTCGTAAGGCCGGGCTTCCCGTACCGTCTTTTCCCACACGGTTTTCCCGGTCCGCCGGTCCAGCGCCAGGACCCTGTATTGAAACAGATTGGGAGGCGGGCGGCGCCGTCCCTCGCCGGCATCCGCCGCAACCTTGTCCGTCCTCACGGCGGTTTGCACGAAGATACGATCACCCCAGACAATCGGCGTTGCGTGGCCCAGACCGGGAATGGGCGCCTTCCACCGGACATTCTTCTGTTCGCTCCACTGTACGGGCGGACTCCCGTCGACCAGCCCGTTGCGGTTCGGACCGCGCCAATGCGGCCAGTTCGACGACGCCGGTCCGGTAGCCCACAAAAGACAGAAAACCGCAATGGCCAGAAATAGTCGATTCATAATATGCTCCTTTCACGACGTGCGACACGTGAAGTCCGAACTTCGCGTCCAACATTGAAGATACCACCTGCGCTTGCGGATTGAAAGACAAACTTCGCCGATCCCGACACAATATCGCCAATGGACCATCCACTCCCGGTCCGAACGCCGAAAGCCGCCGCTACGCCCCTTCCCGCTTCAGGGCCGGCAACAGCGGGGTCTTCAGCGCGGCAAAGATACCGGCGGCGCCCGCAGCCAGGCCCGCGCCGAGTATGAGACCCAGCGTTGCCATTAAAGACGTCCACGGCAGGCCGCCGCCGGAAGCATGGGGCACTGTCGTCACGACCGCGGCGGCGACGCCGATTGCCATGCCCGTGGCCATCAGGAACCCGTTCTCCACGAACAGGAGCCCGGATAACGATGACCTGCGAAACCCGAGCGCCCGCATCGCCGCCAGTTCGGTGCGCCGCTCGATGACGTTGCGTACCATCACGATCCCAAGGCCGAACGTACCCAGAAGCACCCCCAGACCGCCCAGCGTCTGAAACGTCGACAGGTACGTGTTCTCCACCGTCCGGAAGCGGGCAAGCCTGGCCGACGCCGTCGTGGCGTCCAGACCGGCGTCCCGCAACCTCCGCTCCAGCAGCGCCCCCAGTTCGCGGGGTCGGTCCGTCTCGATGAGAAAATACCCGTAGCCGCCCCGGTCGGGGAAATGCGCGGTGAAATTCGACTCGGACACCAGCAGTTCGCTCTGGAAAATGCTGTTCTTCAGAAGTCCCACGAGGCGCAGCCTGACGACCTCACCCGTGTCCGTTCGGATCGGGATCTCGTCGCCCAGCTTCCTGTGCAGGATCCAGGTCACCGAGTTCGCGTCTCCGAACGCGGGAATCACGTCCGGTTCCGCGTGCCGCGTCAACAGAGTCCATGGCTCATCCGTATCCTCCAGTAACCGGTCGAACGAAAAGCCGCCCCGTCCGATCATGGCTTCAGGCACGCCCAGAACCCTGGGATGGCGGGGCCTGTAGAGATTCAGACAGCTCACGTCCTCGCCGGGGAGGACGCGAAGCGGCATGACCCGCGCGCCGTCCAGGATCCCGGCGTCCCCGGCGGAAAACCCCAACTCGAACCGGCCTTCCTCCGAATTGAAATCGTGATAGAGCGGCAGGTCCGTTTCAGCGACGAGTTGAAACCCGCCTCCACCCGACGTCCGGTCGTTCAACGCATCCGCGCCGGCAGCGATGCGGCGATGGGCGCCAACCGCGACGACCACGAAACAGGCGCTTGCGATCAACGAAGCGCACAGCAGGCTACGCCCCGGATTCCGCGCGCTGTTCCGCACACCCATACGCCAGATTCCCGGCGCCGCAGCGCGGCGGCTGCCGTGCAGCCAGACGGCGAACGTACCCATGCCCGAGATCAGCAGAAACGTCCCGCATCCGAAAAACAAGGCGATCGCAACTTCGCGCCCCGCGCCGGACGCGCCGGCCAGGCAGGCCGCCGCCAACCCGAGGCTTCCGATCGCACAGGCTCTGGTCCTGCGCCCGCCGCCGGGGGCCGCCTCGTGAACGGTCCCGGACAGGAGGGCGCGCACGGGCAACCGGCCCAGTCGCCGGACCGTCATCAGGATCGCGAACAGAACCACAACCTGCGATATCAAATATCCCGCCGCAAGGCTGGACCCATGCACGTGCAGCGCGAGTTCGCCGGTCCCGACGGCCGGGGCCCACCAGGTGCGCAACCCCGCGATCATGATCCATCCGTACGCCAGTCCTCCCGCAAGCCCGATCACGCCGCCGAACCCGGACAGCCAGACCGCTTCCCGCATGAACCGGCCTCTGATCGCGCCCGATGTAAAACCCGACGCCATCAGCAAACCCACCTCGCCGGCGCGTTGTTCCACGCCGAGCCGGAAGAGGAGGCCCACGAGCAACGCCGCCGAGACGATCAGGAACAGACTGAATCCAACGAAGAGACCACCGAAGTCCGTAGACCCCGAAGAAGCCGCCAGACCCTGTACTCTCACGGGCTGAAATACCAGTCCGGCGGATTCGGGCGTGAAGGCATCCCGGATTCCGGACCGGAATCGCCCGGCGGATTGTCTGACGTCCATTCCCGGGGCGGGACCCAACCGTATGGACGTCAGGGTGCCGAATCGACTTCGCCAGAGTCGTTGTCCCGTGGCAGACGACACGATGGCCTTGGGGGCGGCGCGGTAGGCGTCCCAGTAGGCCTCGTCCGCCGGCCGTATCCGCTTCAGGTCCACCGGGAAGGGCGGGTCCCACGCGTGCATGTCCTCCGCGTCGTGAAGACCCGGAAACGCCGGCGTCAGCAGCGAATCCGCGCCCAATCCGTCCATGGCGACGACGCCGGCCACGCGAAACACGGCGCGCCGCGTGTTCAACGCCCCCTTCGGTCCGGCTTCGAAATAGGCAACCTCCGCGGTGTCGCCGGTTTCGGCGTGAAGGTCCGCCGCCGCCCAGGCATTCAACAACACTTCACCCTCACCCGGCGCCGGCGCCGCGGGCCCGCCGGCCAGTCGAAGCGATCCGACGCGCTCCGCGTCCATCGCGGCGATCGTTGAATAGGGCAATTCACGATTCCCGACCCGGATGGTATTGGCCAGGTAGGTCAGTACCGCCATTCGGGGCATCCCCAAACCATCCGCCAGACCGAGAACGCTCCCCGCCGCCTGGGGCTTCAACAGATATCCCGTACTCTCGACCGAGATATGGTCGGCATCCACCCGCATCGAAAGCCCGAGATCGTCGAGCGTTGCGGCCCGCGTGAGCGCCTGCGTCATATCTTCGGGGCCGCGCGAATCCACTGAGACCAGGAGCATATTCACCCTGCCCGGCAACCCCAGCGCTTCCTGCAATACGGGCAGGGACACGAAGGCATTGAGCGGCGCGTCCTGGCGCGGGCGCAATCCGAAACGACCCATCCCCCGGTCCGGCACGACACCTGTGAGTCGCACGCGCAGGGTCTGTATCGACGCTGAAGCCCCTTCCCGCCCGAACAGCGATTCCCTTGGGACCTCGGCCGGAACTTCGAACGAAAGCAGGACCGCATCGCCCACACGGGCGTTCAGTTCGCTCCTCAGCGACTCATTGGCGACGAACGGCGTCGCGGCCCCGAGGCGGTCCAGGCCGGGTACTTCCGCGTCGAACAGGTCCCCGAACCGGGAGTCCACACCCAGAATCGTGACACGAGAAGCCCGCGTCCCCGCGCTCGCATGTACCGCCGATCCGCTGAGGTTCACCGCCGGCACAGCGGTCAACCCGTCGCTCTCCCTCTCGATGCCACGCGCAAGACCCGCACGAAAAAAGCGCTCCGAAACGAGCGCGTGGTCGACGTCGCCCAAACGGTCGAGGGTCAGGTCGATCAGGCTGTCGCGCACTGAGTCGCCCACCAGCAGGGCGCCCGTGAGCACAGCGGTGGCCACCGCCACACCCAGCAAAACGGACAGATGAATTCGCCAGAAGTACGTCAGGCTTCCGTGCAAGTTCCCTCCTGCAGCGACATCCGGCGCTCGAATCTCGCGGCCATTTCCGGGCTGTGCGTAACGCCGATCAGAATGGTCTCCTCCTGATCGTGCAACTCGAAGAGCAGATCGCAGACTTCATCGGCCCGGGCCCGATCCAGGCTGCCCGTCGGCTCATCGCAAAGAAGCAGCGCCGGCCTGTTGACCAGCGCTCGCGCCACCGCCACCCGCTGGCGTTCACCCCCCGACAGGGCGGCCGGGCGGTGGTCCGTCCGATGCCCGAGACTGACCCGTTCGATCAGGTCCCGCGCCCGTTCCGCGGCGTCTCGTCTCGCTTCCCGGAACGCCAGCGTGGGCAGAAGCACGTTCTCCAACACGGAAAACTGGGGCAGCAGATGGTGCTCCTGGAAGACGAATCCGATCCCCTGGTTCCGAAAGCGCGCCAGTTCCTTCCCGGGGAGGGCGTAGGGGTCCCGGCCGTCGAACGCCACTCGCCCCGACGACGGCCTGTCCAGCGTGCCGATCACGTGCAGCAGCGTACTCTTGCCCGACCCTGAAGGCCCGACGACCGCAACCGACTGACCTCGAGACACTTCGAATGAGACGTCCCTCAGAACGGACACGTCTCCGTACCGTTTCGAGACTCGCTCAGCCCTCAGCGTCATCGCCACCCTCTTCCTCGGAAGATTCGGAGATCTGGTCCGCGATAGAACCGGGAATGGGGATGGAGCGGAACGGCTGCCCCGGCGCGCACTCGCAAAACACCGTACTAAGCCTGCCCCGCGCGATCAGGACCTCGCCGCGCCGGAATTCAAACCCGTACGTCATCGAACGGGTCCCTTTTCGCATCACGGTCAATCGTACATCCAGCCGGTCCTCGAACCGGGCGGGATTCAGATAGTCGCACGACGCGCCCACCCGGGGCCATCCCACGCTGCGTCCGTCCAATGCGCCCGCCACGCTGGTGCCGAGGGAACGCAGGAACGCGTGCTCCGCCGCCTCCATGAAAACAAAAAACCGGGAAAAGTGCACAATCCCGGCCATATCCGTATCCGAGAATTCGATTCTCCGCGTGGTGTGGAATTCGCTTGGCATAGGACTTCCTCTAAGGGAATCTTCCGTTTCGCCAGTGGCCGGGCGCCCACAAGGGACGCCCCTGCGAAACCAATCGTCCTTGAATTGAATTCTCGGAGTTCCGCGCTAATGTTGCATTGGTAGGGGCGTCCCTTGTGGGCGCCCTGACAATAGCGCTGACGTCACGCGATGCGGTTTTCGCTTTTTGCATTTGGCTGATTGCTGACGGCTGACCGCTGATAGCTGCCTCTGCCGTTTCACGACGCCGGCTTGAAGAGCGTTACGAGGCACCCCCCCATCGCCGCAAGCACGATACCCAGCACGAACTGCCAGTTCAACGCGCCCCATCCACCGGCGGGCGGGTGTACGGCCATCGACACGACGGCGTTTACAATGGGGGCGCCGGCGAATACGATCGACATCACAACGGCAGGCGTGCCCCTGGCCCCAAACGCGAGAAGAACGCCGAACGCCCCGATTGCGCCCACGGTGCCGGCAAGCAGAGACCACGTGAACCCTCGCGCGGGAAACGACCAGTCCGAGCCGTTCAACCAGAGAACCACCATCGAACCGATTACCGCGGTCAGCAGATAAGCCACGCCCACCAGCAGGAAGGCTTTGTACCGTCCGTTCACGGGATCGGCCATCGCGATCTGCCCGGTATGCAGAAAGATCCCGTATAGCCCCCATGACCCTACCGTCATTGCCGCGAATATCAACCAGGTCAGCCCTGGCGTGGATGCCTGTTCGGCCGGCATAGAATCTCCTCCCTGGAAGCTGCTTTGAAAATAAGACTATAGACGACGAAACACGCGAAGAAACGAGAATACGAGACTACGAGACTACGAAACTACGAAACTGCGAGACTACGAGACTACGAGACTACGAAAGGCGAGAAACGAAACTGCGAATAACACGAATAAACGAAACGGCGAGACTATGAAAAGACGAAAGGCGAGAAACGAAACTGCGAATAACGCGAATAAACGAAACGGCGAGACTATGAAAAGACGAAAGGCGAGAAACGAAACTGCGAATAACGCGAATAAACGAAACGGCGAGACTACGAGAATACGAAGAGTCCGTGGCTGAAATCCGTTGCCACAAGAGGCCCAATACCGCATTGTTGCACTTCAGCCCGGCAATGCAACGATTTTCATCAAAGTGGCCGCCCATACGGGCATGACGATTGTCTTAAAATTCCCGGCGGTCTTCGCACGGCTGCAAATGCTCCGGTCGTAAGTCGTCAGCGGACGGATCACGCCGACACGAAACGTCGATAAACGTCCAGCATGGCATCGGCCATGCACGCGTCGCTGGCCGTCCGGTGCACGGCCGCGCGACCTCTTCTCCCCATGGCTTCCCTGGCCTCCCTGTCGCCCATCAGACGGGACAATCCCTCCGCAAGCGCCGCCGGAGAGTCCGGATCGACCAGGATGCCGCCTCCGGTGCGTTCAAGAAGTTCCGGGAACGTTCCGTGACGCGGCTGGACCACCGGCGTGCCGTTGGCCAGCGCCTCCAGTACGTACAGCCCCTTCGGTTCCCGGTACGGCGTGGGTACAGACAGGACGTGCACGCTGTTCAGGAAATCGATCTTCTGTCGCCGGTCCACCTCGCCCCGGTAATCGAAGGCGCCGGCAAGCCCGCGGGACCCAATCAGCGAGACGACCTCACGATAATAGGACTTCTCGCGCCCGCCCAGATAACCCGCCGCCAGCAACCTGATATTTTCCTTTCCCACCTGTTCCGCCAGCCGCCCCACGGCATCCGCCAGAAGATGCAATCCCTTCTCGGGCGCGATGCGGGCCATGTAGCCAATCGTAAACGGCCTCTCCGGCAATACACGCTCGCTTTGCCCGTGGCCGTCCAGACTGATCCCCAGGGGAACCACGCGGAAGCGTTCGCGGGGCGCATTCAGGTACGCGGCCATGGACGCAGCGTACCAGTCGCACGTCGCCACAAAGGCGTCCACGTCGCGCGCACGGTCGCGCATGGCATGCAACGCCTCGTCTCGATACGGTTCGACCAACCCGTCGAGAAAGACCTCCTCGCCCTGCACGGAACACAGTACGGGAACGCCCAGTTCGCGCTTCATCTCACGCACCATGCCCAGAAACATGGAATTCGTCAGATGAACGAGGTCCGGCCGCAGGTCGTCCTTCAGCCACCGGACCAGCTTTTTCAGTTCCTTATTCTGGGAACCCTGTTCCCCCTTCAGCATAGAGACCGTGAGCGCCCCGAGTTCTTCCGCGCGCGTCGATCCACTGAACCACGAAAGGGAATTCAACAGCGTCCGCACGTTCATCATGCGGTCCACGAACTCCGGCGCACGACGAAAAAACGCCAGTTTCTGCTGCAGATAGACGTTGATTCCACCGTAGAACACCCGGTCGATGCTTGCGTCGGGTCCATCGGTCCGCAACGGCGTATACGTTGGAATCAGCGCCAGGTCAACGCCCTTGAGCCTGAGCGCCAATGCCAGCGTATTGTCGTTGATGCAACTGCCGCAATACATCCCCGCCGCGCCGGCGGCGATATAAGCAATTCGCATGTCAATTAGGAATTAAGAATTACAAATTAAGAATTAAGAATCGGATCTGGTGCTACGTTTGTCTTTTGCGGTTTTCTGAATCGCTGCGAGAAGCCGGCAAAGTTCTTCAGCATCGGAGTGGATGCTGAAAAACTCGTCTTCGGACAAATAGCCGGTATCTTTCAGTAAACGCAACCAATAACTGCTTTCACGAGCCTCTTTATATGCGATGGAAATTTTGCTGACGAAGTCTGCACGGGACTGACCACCAATCGCCTCTTCAATGTTAGCGCCGATTCCTGTTCCAGACCGTAACAATTGCTTTGAAAGCACGAACTCTCTCTTTACCGTTGACAAGTGTTGATAGAGTCTTACTACTCGAACTGCAAACCCATAGCCTTTTTCCTGAACAATGTTATCATCCTTCATTTCGTCTCCAAAATTCCCTCACCAGCACTTTAAGAATGAAGAATTACGAATTACGAATTACGAATGAAGAATTACGAATTACGAATCAGGATCTGGTGCTACGTTTGTCTCTCGCGGTCTTCTGAATCGCTACGAGAAGCCGACAAAGTTCTTCCGCATCGGAAATAAGAATTAAGAATTAGGAATTAAGAATTAAAAATCAGGATCTGGCGCTGGGTTTGTCCTTTGTGGTCTTCACACGGCTGCAAAAACGCCGGTCGGCGTTGGTCAAACCCACCAGTCATACGAGATCGACGCTACGCTTGTTCGCCTCTCATAGCGGGATTTGACCGCCTTGACCGCCACTTCTTCGCTCGCGCTCGGGAACTCACCTGTAATTTTAAAACAGCTTCTTACAATTCTCAATTCTTAATCCGTCGGTTCCATTGCCTTTTCCGGGAGCGAGGGCATCCTGCCCTCGAAGGCCGATTCGCGAGTGCCTGGCGCCGTCATTCCAGGTGTGTTTTCGGATGGAACGGAAGCAATTGACCCTTGATGGGGTGATTCCCAGGTTGCTCGATGTTCGAGGGCAGGATGCCCTCGCTCCGGATTCTGGTGGATCATGTCGTAATAGCGGTTGGTAAAGACGATTTTGGACAGGTGTTACCTTCCTTCATTTCGTCTCCAAAATCCCTCCCAAGCACCTTAAGAATTAAGAATTACAAATTAAGAATTACAAATTAAGAATCAGAGTCAGGCGCTACGTTTGTCTTTTGCGGTTTTCTGAATCGCTGCGAGAAGCCGACAGAGTTCTTCAGCATCGGAAATAAGAATTAAAAATCAGGATCTGGCGCTGGGTTTGTCCTTTGTGGTCTTCACACGGCTGCAAAAACGCCGGTCGGCGTTGGTCAAACCCACCAGTCATACGAGATCGACGCTACGCTTGCTCGCCTCTCATAGGTGGATTTGCCCGTCGGCGCTACGCGCCCCTCGTGCCTCTTAACCGCCACTTTTTCGCACGTACTCCGGAACTCACCGGTAATTTTAAAACGGCTTCTTGCAATTCTTAATTCTTAATTTTTAATTCTCAATTGCTTTTGCGTAATCGACCACGTCATCGGGCAGGTTGCACATCCGTCCCATCGGCCCGAAGATGGGCGTGACGTCGTTGACGTAGATCTTTCCGCTCAGGATATCCACGATGCCGTCGAGACACTCCGGGTGGGCGTCGAGGAACCGGCTGAAGCTGAATTCCCTGGTGTAGAACGCGTATACCAGCTTTCGAACGGCTTCCATTCCGGGGATGAATTCCTCACCCCATTTTCCGAGTCGCTCCGCGGAAAAATCGTCGTTCAGAAATGCCTCGTGAATCGCGTCGGCCGCCATTTCCCCGGACTTGAGCGCGAGGAACACGCCGGACGAATAGACGGGATCCAGAAACCCGTAGGCATCGCCGACCAGCACCCAGCCGTCTCCGGAAACCGAACTGGCCCGGTAGGAAAAATCGCTGGTCACCTTCATTGGAAACAGCTGACGGGCGCGCTGCAACCGGTCCTGCATCGGCGGACAGCGGTCCAACTCCTCCTCGAATATCTCCTGCGGCGTGCCCGCACGCTCCTGCAACAGGTACCCGATGTCTCCAACCACGCCCACGCTGACGACGTCGTCCGCCAGCGGGATATACCAGAACCACGCGTCCTTCGTGCGGGTGTGCAATATGAGGGTCGCCCCTTCGTCGATCCCCTCGTCTCGATACCCGCTCTCGAAATGCGTGAACAGGGACGCCTTCTTGAGGGAGGGCTCCTCGGTCTTGATATTCAGCTTGCGGGAAATCAACGCGCTGCGTCCCGTTGCATCCACGATCACCCGCGCCGTGAGGTCACTCAGGCTGCCGTCGCTGTACTTCGCCCTGACGCCGACGGCCCGGGTTCCGTCGAAGAGGACTTCCTGAACGGCGGTCCCCTGCTTCACGCACGCCCCTTTCTCGCGGGCGTTGTCCAGCATCATCCGGTCGAACTCGCTTCGCAGCACCTGCCATGTGATCGAACTCTCGTGCGGGTCGTGCCGGTTGAAATAGAATGGCGCCGATCCCTTGCCGGAAGCGCCGAAGAACTGCACGCTGTATTTCCTGACGAACGCGCTTTTCTTCAGTTTTTCCAGGACGCCCAGCCGTTTGAACGACCAGTACGTACCGGGCATCAGCGACTCGCCGATCTGGAACCGGGGAAACCGGGCACGCTCGAGCAGCAGCACGCGATGGCCGTACTCGGCCACCAGCGCGGCGGTCGTGCTTCCCGCGGGGCCGCCCCCGATCACAATGACATCGTAGGAGTCTGAACGCATCTGGGCCTCAGTTCCGATGGTCCGTAAACCGGTCTGCCTTCAATTCGAACCGGGGCAGCGTGTTCGTACCTACCGCGCGAACCCCCACGCGGAACCCCAGCTTCCGTCTCGCTTCCCTCGCCACGGCATTGGCAATGGAATCCGGTGACGTTCCCCTGACTTCAACGCGGATCTCCATTTCGTCCAGGAAGCGACGCCGGTACACGTCGACCGCGAATTCCGTCACCTCGGGAAAGGTCCTGACGACGTTCTCCACGGCGCTCGGGTAGATGACGATTCCGCGAATGATGATCCCGCCGTCGATACGGCCGATCACGCCGTTTTCCAGCCGGAGAAACCCGGACCCGCACGGGCAGTTCCCATGCGCGCGTTTTACGCGGTCGCCGGTACGGTAACGGATCACCGGCATCCCCAGGCGTCCCAGATTCGTCAGAACCAGCTCGCCCTCGTCGGCCGGATCCCCGGTATCCGGATCGATCACTTCGGAGATGAACTCCGCTTCGTTTACGTGCATCCCGTTCCGCGCATGGCACTCGAAACCCCAGGCCCCCACCTCGGTAGCGCCGGCGTGGTCGAAACATCTCGCGCCCCATGCTTCCTCGATGCGACGCCTCGTCGCCGGCAGACCGGCCCCGGGCTCCCCGGCGTGGATCGTGGCGCGAATGCTGGAGTTCGCGGTATCGATCCCCTCGGTTTCCGCCGCCTCCGCCAGGTGCAGCGCGTACGTCGGCGTGCAGATCAGAACCGTCGCCCGGTGTTCCCGGATGGCATGAAGCCGCTGGACCGACGACATCGAACCGCCTGTAACGGCCATCGCCCCGACCATGCGTGCGGCTTCGTGTGCGGTCCAGAACCCGATGAAGGGTCCGAACGAAAAGGCGAAGAACAGCCGGTCCCCGGACGTTATTCCCGCACCGTCGTAAACCCGGCGCCAGCAGGCGGCGAACCAGTCCCAGCTTTGACGCGTGTCCAGCCAGCGCAGGGGTCTGCCCGTCGTGCCCGACGTCTGATGGACCCGGACGTAATCCCGTAGAGGAAAGGTCAGATTGGATCCGTACGGCGGGTGCGCGTCCTGGTCGGCCGACAGTTCGGCCTTGGTTGTAAAGGGGAGCCGCCTGTAATCGTCGAGAGACCGGACGTCCCCGGGCCGGGACAGGCCGGCGCCCGTCAGCTTTTCTCTGTAGAACGCGTTGTCCCGCAGGACGGGGACGAGCATGTCCCGAAGGCGACGGACCTGCGATTCGCGCGGTTCGTGCCCGTCATCCTCCAGTCTTGCCGAACTCACAGGTCGACCTGAATGGCGGCGTACAGGCCGAAAGGCGGCGCCGGAATGACCGACATCGCGCCGAACCCGCGCGTCTCGTACTCGCGATCGGTCAGGTTCCTGGCATTGAGCCTGATTGTCGCGTGGCCGTATGTATACGATGCCGAAGCGTCAAGCGTCAGCACGCCGCCGATACTGTATTGATTGTCCTCGGCGATGAACTGGCTTCCGACGTACCTGGCGCCCAAACCCAGTTCGATGCCGCTTTCGAAGCCCAGCGCGCTCCATACGTTCAGAATATGTTGCGGCGAGAAGGCCGGTCTGTTTCCGGACCGGTCCAGGTGCTGGAATTGCATCCCGGTGGGCGTGGGTACGGCCAACATCTCCGTAAACCGCGTCAGTTCCGCGTTGGAATACGCGTACGTCAGGAAGACGTGGCACCCGCCGCCCGGATGCGCCATCACTTCCAGTTCCATACCCCGTGACCGCTGGTCCCCGTCCTGCCGGGTCACGCCGGTCTCGTCCGGTATGCCGATGTCGTATTTCCGCAGATCGAAGACGGCCAGTGACGCGTGAAGGCGGTTGTCGACGAGATATTTCTTCGCGCCGGCCTCGAACTGCGTGGCCGATTCAACGTCCCGCGGTCCCGCGACCAGGCTCGACGGCGGCGCAAACGCCTTGCCCGCGCTGGCATAGAGGGTCAGGTCTTCCTCGGGATTCAGCGCCACACCGGCCATCGGGCTCAACTCGTTAAACGCTCTGGACGTTGACGTGACCGGGTCGTCGTACCGTATCCGGTCGAAGCGAACGCCCGCGAACACCTGGAAAAAATCGGAAAAGACAATCCGGTCGACGACAAAGGGCGCAACAACGCCGCTCGTCGCATCGGCCGCGCGGGACTGATCCGGTACGACGAAATACGGCAATGCGGCCGTTTCGACCGGCGTGAACAGATCGATGGTCGGCAGGACCGCAACGTCGAGCGTAAACGTGTCCTGCCACCGCATCAGTTCCAGACCCGCCAGCAGCGTATGTTTCGCACGGCCCGTGGCAAAGGAGAACACAAACTCAGACTGATTGCCCAGCACCTTCTGCCGGTCGTTGAGGAGCAGCAACGTCCTGACCAGGTCCTGGCTGCCCGCGGCGTTGGGATACACGCCGTTGAACAGCGTACCGTTTGAAATCCAGGAAAAATCCGTAAAATACAGCTTGTTCCGCAGCGTCACCCCCGGAGACAATCGGGTCTGTACATCCATTCGCACCCGATAGATCTCCTGGTCCGATACGTCGAACGGCGACTGGTAGGAACGGGTCCGCGGCACGTCCGCCAGTTGGCCTCCAGCCACCGGCAACCCCGAATCGGACTTGTATTCGCTGGTCACGTATTCGAAGTTCGCCGTGGCCGTCGTCCTTTCGTTTCGCAGGGTGACGGCGGGGTTCAACGCCCAGATGCCGCTTCCCTTGTCGTCGCGGTAGTTGTCGGAGACCTGTCGCAGACCGTTGAAACGCACGGCCGTGCCCCGCGCCGGGTCTCCCCACCCCGCGTCGACGCTTCCCCGCACGCTCCCAAATGGTCCGAATGCGCCACCCGCCTTGAATATGGGCCTGAATTCGGGCTGCTTCCGGTTCAGATTCACGGATCCGGACAGCGGATTGCCGCCATAGAGAAATGCGCCCGGTCCCTTCAGCACCTCCACACGGTCGAGGTTGTAAAGATTGTAGAACGTGGCCTCCGGCTCGGAAGCGCCGTCGGTCAGCACCAGACCGCTGGACAGCGAGTCGAATCCGCGAATCACGAAAAAGTCCGTCACGCCGAACACAGTCTGCACGTTCACGCCGCTCACGTTGCGAAGGGCGTCGCCAAGGACCACGCCGCTCTGGTGTTCGATCAACCCGCGGTTGACCACGCTGACGCTGGCGGGCGTTTCACTCAGAGGGACGGGGATCTTGCTGGCGACGGAACCGATCGTGGCGACTTTTTCCTTGCTCTCGGTCACCACGATCTCTTCACCGGCGTAAACCGGCAGGTCATCCCCGGCTTCCTCGCCGGTTTCGTCGTCCGCGGCAGACACCGTGTTCAGGGCCAGCCCCAGAAAAACGGCGACCAGCAAACCCGTTCGGTACGAAAATAACATGCGATTTCCTTTCATAATGACGTTCTAACCGCCGGACCGTAGGTCCAGGCAGACAATTTTCCGCATGTCCCGGACGAACACGCGGCCGTTGGCCAGGGTGGGCATCGTCCAACTGCGGCCTGAAAGCACCTGCACGCCGGCCGCTTCGCTGAATCCTTCCGGCGTTGCCTTTGCCAGGGCCAGCCTTCCACTGTCACTCATCAGCAGGAGATGGCCGTCGGCGTACATCAACGCCCCCTTGCCGTACCCGCGGTATTTCCATTGCTCTTTCCCCGTCCGTGCTTCGATACACTTCAGGATGGCGTTATCGAATCCGTACAGATAGTCCCCGACCAGCAAAGACGTGCCGAAATGGTTCTTCATCCGCCGGCTCTCCCAGACCCGCGTCGCGGAGAACCCGCCTTCGTCCGCTTCAATTCGCAACAGGGCCGCGCCATGGTCATAGCCCGAGGAAATGAAGACCTGGTCCGGCGGTACCAGGATCGGCGTTGCGATGTTCAGATCGTACGACGTCTTCCAGGGATACCGCCAGTACAGTGATCCGTCCGCCGGCGAGAGTCCCACCACGGCCTGCCCCGAGAAGTAGATGACCTGACGCACGCCGGCAAGATCCACCGCGATGGGCGATGAATAGGAAGCCACGTCGTTCTGGGAAGCCCAGGCGACCTTACCGTCCTCCCGGCGCAGCGCCAGAAACGTACCGTCGCGCGTCGCCGCCTCCATGTACAGAAAGTCGCCTTCCACCAGCGGCGAAGTGGAAAACCCGAACCTCGGAAACCGGCCGCCAAGCCCGTCGACCAGGTCTACGGACCAGATCTTTTCGCCGTTCTCCGACTTCAGTGCGTACAGGCGACCCTCTGCGCTGAGGACATAGATCCGATCTCCATCGACCGTCGGTTGCGACCGGGGTCCGTCGCCGCCCTGCCGTTCCACGAACATGCCCCCCGTCCTGAACCGCCAGATTTCGTCGCCCGACTCCTCGTTCAGGCAAACGACGAACTCATCGTCACCCTCCGCAAACATGGTGAAGACCCGGCCGTCCGCCACCGAAATCCCCGAAAACCCGACGCCGAGGTCCTTTTTCCACACGACCTCAGGACCATTCTTCGGCCAGGTCTTCAGGAATTCCGTTTCGGTGGAAATTCCCGTGCGGTCGGGACCCAGCCATTGGGGCCAATCCGCGTGTGCGGGGGAAATGCACAGTAATACAGAGATTGAAACAAAATAAACGTATTTCATGATAGGCTCCGCAAGAGAGTGAAACTACAGCTCAGGCGTATCAAAATCGTGGCGTAGCGAGTATAAACGTGGATGAAGGGCGAAGCAGTGATATACCGTATTCTTCATGTATAGCGGGAATTGCGATATTTTTCGTCGTAGAACTCGGGGAGCAATTGATCGACGCGCAAAAGCCCATCCCGGCTCAGCGTAATACTCTGCGAATCGAAATCCAGCATCCCGTATTCCCGGAGTTTTCGGTAGGCGTCGCCGAAGTGTCGCAGAATATCGAGACCGAATTTATCCTGAAAGTACGCCGTTTCGATCCGACCTAGCTTCAACTGCAGGATCATTTCACGAACCATGCGTTCCTCGCGAGTCGGAACGAAGGACCGGTTCAGCGGCAGCCGCCCCTGCATACAGGCGTCGATATACGGCTCCCACTGCGTGTGATTCTGAAAATGTATCCCGCCCACGTGTGAAAACGACGCGACGCCCGCGCCGATCAGGTCTGCGCTCCGCCACAGTGCGTCCCGGTAGACAAAGCGCTTCGGTCGACCCTTCTTGACCATCGTATAGGCGCTGGAGATCTCGTAGCCGGCGTCGCCGAACGCGTCGATCGCATGGGCGTGCCACGCCCGCTTCGTCTCCCAGTCCGCAACCGACACACCGTTACCGTCCAGAAGCGCCTTCGAATACGTCGTATTGAAGGGAAGCTCCATCTGATAGATCGTCACGCTGTCGGGATCCAGGTCAATCGTGCCCTGCACCGTCTCCTTCCACGTCGTCCACGTTTCGCCCACCATCCCCGAAATCAGGTCCACGTTCACCTGTTCGAACGCCTGTGTTTTCACCCAGCCCATGGCCCGGTAGATCTCTTTGCCGACGTGGGCCCGGCCGTTCTCCCTCAGGATTTCGTCATTCAGGTTCTCCAGGCCCAGGCTCAGCCGCGTTACGCCGATTTCGCGAATGGCCGCTACCTTCGGCTGCGTGAGCGTGCCCGGTTCGCACTCGAACGCAACCTCTTCGGCGGCATCCCACGGCAACACGGCCTTGAGCCGGTCCACCAGCGCCTTCAGGTGCCTCACGCTGATATACGACGGCGTTCCCCCGCCGAAGTAGACGAACTGCAGGCTGCGTCCGGCGATTCCGGGCATTCGCGCGTAGTTTTCGACCTCTCGGGCCAGCGCATCCAGATAGGCCTGGATCTCGGTACTGTTGCGGTCCGTATACACGCGAAAATAGCAGAACTTGCAGCGTTTCCTGCAAAACGGGATATGCAGATACAGTCCGAGCGGCACACCCGTTCCCGACGGTTCCGGGACCTGCAACATGGATTCGACCCGGGGGTTGTGCTCATCCCGCCAGAACGAATACGGCGGGTAGTTGGATACGAATACGCTGCCGACCGCTGTTTCACTCCACTCTTTCCTGGAGGTCGCGGGCTCCGGCACGTGAACCTGTGTACTCATTGCCTATCCTCACTTCCAAAACAGTACAGAATCCCGTCCGTGGTTCCGATCACCAGCCGTCCGCCGGCCACGCTCGGCGAAGCCAGTACGCCCGAACCGGACTGAAATTCCCATCGCGGCTCTCCGGAAGCCAGATCCAGCCCCATAATCCTCCCGCCGGTCGTGCCCACGTATACCCGGTTGCCGGCAATCACGGGCGATGAATCCAGCCGGGAGCGGAACAAACGAACCCAGATAACCTCGCCGTCGTCCGGACGCAGCGCCCGCACCATCCTGTCACGTCCCGCGACGACCACGTGATTCCCGGTCACCGCCGGAGACGCGTAGAACGGAAACCCGCGATCCGGGTGCTCGTACCGCCACAGGACCTTCTCCGCCACCAGGTCCAGACCCAGAACCCGGTTTCCGAACGTGCCCGCGTATGCCCGGCTGCTCCTCACGGCAACGCTTGCGGCCACGTAGTCGGACAATTCCATCCGCGAAATCTCATCTCCGCCGGCCGGGTTCACCATACGCAGCAAACCGTCGCAACCGGCAATGAGTACGCGTCCTTGCCAGAGGGCCGGGGACCCGTGGACGTACCCCTCCGTCTCCACCTTCCACAGCAATTTTCCGTCCGCCTTCGCCAGGCAATACAGGAACTGGTCGTAGGACCCGAAGATCACCCGGCCTTCGTACGAAGCGGCGGAAGAGATGATCTCCCCGGCGGTTCGATGCGTCCACAGCCCCTTCCCGGACGCCGCGTCCACGGCGTGAAATCCGCCGTCTCCGTCTCCGAAGAATACCGTGTCGTCCGCCACAAGCGGCGAAGCCTTGATCTCTCCGCCGGCCGAATACTTCCACTTCAACGCTCCGGAACCGAGATCGAACGCATAGAGATTTCCGTCCAGCCCGCCAACGAATACCCGGCCCTCCCGGATGGCCGCCGTAGACTCGATGCCTTCCGGCACGCGGGCGGCCCACAGGACGACCAGGCTGTCCGACAGCGATCCCCTTGCGACTCCCGTGGATTGCGCGTCGCCCCTGAACTGCGGCCATGACGTCTCGCCGGCCACGCAGACGGAAACCGGTATGTACAAGATACCGAAAATGAGGAAAACGTTCCACCGGCGCCCGCCTTTTCGCTTCGCACGCACCTCAATACGTCTCTTCATATAACGCCAGAAAGTCGGCTTCGCGGGCCGGCCGCGGATTGAACGTTCCCGTCCACTGCGTGGCAGCCGCGGCGGCCATTTCCCCTAGCCTGTTCCGTTCAACCCCGAGTTCACCCAGGCATCCGGGCAGATTCGCCGCACGTCTGAATTGAACGACACGCTCCGCCAGTGCATCCACGGTCATCCCGAAGCCTTCGTACAGTGCGCCTTCCGTCTCCCCGTTGAACCGGATCACCGTCGGCAGCATCACGCCCACAGCGACGCCATGGGCAATCCCGTATCGGGCCGTCAGCGGGTTGGCGCAGGCGTGGGCGGCGCCCAGCATGGCATTTTCAATCGCCGCCCCCGCGAAGTGCGCGCCCAGGAGCATGGCGGCCCTGGCCTCCGCGCCGGCCGTTGGCGCCAGCGCGGCTTCGAATCCCGATGCGAGCAGACGCCACGCCTCCAGCGCGTACATTCGCGAAACCGCGTTCCGCTTCGTACAAACGTAACTCTCCACGGCATGGGCGATGGCATCGATTCCCGTTGCGGCAGTCACGCGTCCCGGCGCGCTCGCGGTGAGTTCGAAATCCAGAATGACGCCGCGAAATCTCGCCTTCAGGTCGCCGCAGGCCATCTTTTCGTGCGTATCCGTCCTGGAAATCAACGCGTAGGACTGGGCCTCGCTCCCCGTGCCCGCGGTGGTCGGCACACCGATCGACGGAAGCATGGGACGCCGCGCACCGCCCATCCCGCGGTAGTCCTCCATGCGCCCGCCGTTCGTGAGAATGAAATTGATCCCCTTGGCGCAATCCATCGCGCTGCCGCCGCCCAGGCCCACAATGAGCCCGGTCCCGCCGCGCGCCGAGGCCGCTTCCACACCGGCGTCCACGTGGTCCGTGGTCGGATTCTCGGCCACGTCGTCGAACAGGAACGCATCGCGCCCCGCACCTCTCAGCAGGCGCAACGCCCGGTCCGCAATGCCCGCGTTGACGATCCCCGGATCGGTCACCAGCAGAACGCGTCCGCCGCCCAGTCCATCCGCCAGGCCCGGAAGTTGCGCCAGCGCGCCCGCCCCGAAGATGACTCGCGGCGCTGGATGAAGATCGAAGGGTTCCATGCGAGGGTCTCTAAGAAGTTGTGTTAAAATCACCGGTGAGTCCCGAGCGCGCGCGAATATGTGTCGGTCAAGGCGGGCCAATTCGCCCATATTTGGGTATACGGGTGGATTTGACCAACGCAGACCGACGCGTTTGCAGCCGCGCGAAGACCGCCGGGGGCTTTAAGACAGCTTCTAAGCTCCCTGCGCGTACTGAAAGGCCCGCTGGCGGTAGAGGTGATCGAACAAGTTGCCCTCGTGAGGCTGGTCCCATGAAATCCGGTTCGTGGGAATCGGCCCCGCGTTCAGCCGGTCCACGTGGGGCGAATTCAGCAGCTCGCCGACGAGGCCTTCATCCTCTGTCAGCACCGTGACCACCAGGCTGGGCCCGATCCGGTGGACCGCCTCCGCCTGCGGCACTTCGACCACGCTCGAATAGGGAAACAGGTATTCCGTATTCGCAAGAGGGTGTTCCGGAGACTCACACCAAACCAGCGTCGGATTCAGGAACGTCAGGCCGTCGCGTTCCACAAGCCGGCTCCCGCGCAGGTCCGCGGTCAGATCCACCGCGCCGCCGGCTTTCAACTGAACGTCGATCACGTTGGAAATTCCGGCGGCCGCGGCCGGATTGGAGAATGCGGCAATCCGGGCATGCGGGTCGCTCAGCGGCCGCGCTTCGATTCGCGCGAGCCGGTGCGCAATCGCCCCGGCGATCTCGCGTCCGTGGGCAGGCGTCCACACGCCGGACGCATTGATGCACGAACGCCCGCCGTTGGCCGAGATCGAGTCCAGGATGACATCCAGGAAATCCTCCCAGCGGTCGACCAGGTCTTCACCCAGAATCACCTTGCTGCGGCCCGGCCCATGGACGGATACCCGCGGATCGTGCAGCCACGGCGCGACCGTCGCGCCGCCCCCGAACAGGAGAGAACGTCCGCATCGCAGGAGGATTTCATTGGCGCCGGCGTGTCCCGTGGGAAAGATGCCGAACGCCTCGCCGGGGCATCCCGCGGCGAGAAACGCCTGCGCAATCCGGAACGGGGTCCACGGGTCCTCCCGGCCGGGCTTGAGCACCAGGGGTACCTTCAGCGAAACCGCCGGAACCCAGAGCGAATGCACGCCGGGGGAATTGCTCGGCAATACCGCGCCAAGCGCGTCTGTCTGGCAGACGTAGCTCAATGGCCGGCCGTTTTCCGCATCCCACCCCCTGTCCAGCACCGACAGATCCAGCTCACGCGTCAGTCCGGCGTGAATTTCGTCGATCTGGCTGCAGGCCAGGCTGATTTTTCCCATATTCTCGCGGCAAAGGGTTTCGGGAATTCCCGTTGTCCCCGATACCTGGCGGACGTAGTCCCCGGGGGATTGCGTGTGACCGTCAAGCGGCAGGTCCGCTTCCGCGAACAGCCGGCCGGCCCTCCGCGTTATGGCCGCAAGATCGGAAACGCTCAACGCGTCCAGGGCCCCCTTATTCGCTTTCGCGGCGCTGAGGTCCCTCGCGATCAGACCCGGATTCGCCTGGCTGACCCGTACGAGCGGTTCTCCGGTCTGAACGTGCGGAACTTCCTGGACGTCCAGGCTCGCGTATGGCTTTCCAGCACGCAAAACCGGGATATGCGTCATACCATTCTCCTGGATCGCCGTCGATCCTACCCGTTAATATACACCGACCACCACCGACTCCTGCATCTCGGAGAACAGACCCAGATTCCTCACCCCGTCCCAGGGAAACGCCTCGATCGGTTCCGCCCTTTCGCCTTCGTCCCGTTCCAGAAACCGCGGCATGAAGAACTCCCGGGTCAGGGTGGTCAACATGACGCGGCCAACCTCGTTGTAATCCACCTGTTCGTCGGGATTATCGGGATCCACCAGTTCGATCACGGCCCGTGGGACCGGCGGATAATAGGTGATGGCGAAATTGTCCGAAGGTTCAAGCGGTTTGGAATACGCCAGTCCCATCAACGTGTTTCCATACGTGGGCACGAAGTCGACGCCGGGAACCAGTTCTTCTCTCGCGAACCGGTTGAACTGCGCGTCCATTTCCGTCCCCCCGCAAAATATCCCCGAAATGCCGGCCTTTTTCAATGAAATCTTTTCGCAGATCGCTTCCAGGAGCTTCGGCGTTGTAAACATGCACTTCACGTTGTCGTGCGCCCGGAGAATGGTCAGCGCCTGGTCGATCACGTGGGCCTTGTAGAGTTCCAGTTCCTGGAGGGCGCCGCGCGCAATCAGCTTGTTGACCCATCTGGGGTCCAGGTCCACCAGGAAACAGATCCCGCCCCGGATCTGGCAGAGGTATTCCACAGCCAGCCGCAGCCGCCTGGGGCCCGTGGGCCCCAGCATCAGCCAGTCGGCCCCCCTCGGAAACGACTCGTCAGAGAGGTGCCCGCTGAACATTTCGTAGTCGATCTGGAAGTCGTCCTGGCTGATCCGGTATTTCGGCACGCCGGTGGATCCGCCCGTTTCGAAGACAAAAGTCCGTTTGCCCGCGCTTCCACGGGGAATCCAACGGCGCACGGGGCCGCCGCGCAGCCATTCGTCCTGAAAATGGCCGAGGATCTTCAAGTCCTCATAACCCCCGATTTCCCGCAGCGGATCGAAATCCAGTCCGGCCGCGAATTCCAGCCAGAACGGGCAGCCCGTTTCCGGATTGAAATGCCAGGCAACGGTTTCACGCACGTGGGCATCCAGTTCGTTCCCGGCTGCCGTGACGCTTTCGGCAATTGACATGTCTGCGTCCGGTCCCCGTTTCAAGGTTCACTTCGCCACGCATCCAGGGGATGCCGTCGGTCGGACAGCGGCAACGCCACGCGGCGCCCGCCCTCCCTGTGGGACTGGTAGATACCCAGAATCATCTCGAACGCCGTCCGCGCGTCGGCCCCGCTCGAGGGCGGTTCCGTCCCCGACTCGATCGCCGCGGCCAGGCGGCGATACATCCTGGCAATCGATTCGCCGTCCCCGGGGTCGCCCAACGGTACCGGCGCCCAGTCCCCGTGTCCACCCGGCAGTCCCTCCATGGGCCTTGGAAGGCGCCAGAGCGCATGGTCGACCCTGGCTGAAGCGCGGACCGACAGTTGCCCTTCGGTCCCGACCACGTCCACACCGTAGTTTTCGCCCATGGTCGCCTGGAATCCCAGGAAGTGGACTTCCCCCACAATGCCGTCCTCGAAGCCGTACTGCGCCGTTGCCCGGTCGCCCGCTACAAGCCCGGAATCCCTGTCCCGCGGCGACATTTCCTTTGCTTCCATCACGTCGTCGACGTCCGCCAGGCGCCCCTGATACCAGACGTTGCCGGAACACCACGCGGGAACGCCGCCGAAGCGCATCATCATGTCGGTGACGTGGGTTCCCATTTCCATAAACTCGTTTCCGCTCCGCCGCCCGGACTTGTTCCGCCCGCGCACGAGCACGACCTGACCGACGTCCCCTCTGCGGACCATGTCGCGCGCGGTCAATATGGCTGAGCTCACGTGGCTCTGCTGGTTGACCGCCAGCTTCGCGCCGGATGCTTCAGCCGCCGCGACCATCTCGTCCGCCTCGGCGGGATCGATGGCGATCGGCTTCTCGCAAAGGACGGATATCCCGCGCTCCAGCGCTGCCACCGCGGGCGCGCGATGTCCCCGGGTCTGGGTGGCCACGACGACGAGATCAGGCCGCGTCTCGTCGTACATCCGTTCGAAGTCCGCGTACCGGTCGGACACCTCGAAACTGTCACCCGCTTCCGCGAGCGCTTCGTCGAACACGTCGCAGACGCCGGCAATTTCGAACCCCGCCATCCCCTGGAGGATTCTCAGATGCTGTCGGCCCATCCCCCCGCAGCCGACAAGGACTGTCCGACAGGAATTCGCCATACCGTATCCCTTTTCTTAAATTCCGTTTTTCCAGCCTCTTGGCTTCCGCCTGGACAGCGGGTTCTGCCGGTGACATTCTTCCATAACCGCCACCTGCACGGCAACCTGTTCGGGCGTGATCACCAATGGGGCGCCGTCCTTCAGGACGCTGTACAGATGATCGTAAAACGCCCTGGACATGTACGTAAACGCATCCTTCTCCGCTTCGTCGGGCGCCCACGACGCCTCCGTCCACGCCAACTCCTCCCTGCAATAACTCGGCCCGGGAAGGGGGGTTCGCGTCAGCCGCTGTTTCGGAGAGGCACCGGGTTCGTAGAACCGCCACCTCAGGCCGCCGGCGCCGCCCGCGAGCCCGCCGCGGGTCCCGTAGACGTGGTACATGTCTCCGGAATACGCGTCACAGGAGGAGATTTCCAGATCGATCGTGGGCGACCCCTTCCTTCGCAGCAGCACCTTTACGTGGTCCTCCGCGTCTCCATAGGTATTCGCCCGGTCCATGATGCATTGCACGTCGGGTTTCTTCCATTCCAGAAGACAGAGGGCCTGGTCCATTGGGTGCGGCCCGGTATTCAGAAGGTTACCCCCTTTGAATTCCTGGAGGGTCTGCCAGTCCCACCGCCGCGCGAATCCGTTGAACGCAATGCGGACCTGCACGATCCTCCCCAGGACGCCCGAGTCGATCACCCTGCGAATCTGCTGAAAGTGCGGCGCGTACCTGGACTGCTGAAACGGCGCAAGGATTCTGCCCGCCCGCCGGGAGGCGGTCACCATGCGGCGAAAGTCTCCGGTGTTGGCCGCCAGGGGCTTTTCACAGACGACGTGACGGCCGGCCCGGAACGCGTCCACGGAACCTTGCGCATGCAGATGGCTGGGCAATGCGTTGACCACGAGGTCGACGTCCTCGCGCGCCAGCACGTCTTTATAGTCGGCGTATGCGTCGCAGTCGAATTCGCGTACCGCGCGGTCGCGGCGGTCACGCAGCAGATCCGACACGGCCACGATGGTATATTTCTCAGGCGAACGGCACAGCCACTCCGCGTGAATATCCCTTCCGCTGCGCCCCTGACCCAGAATGCCAACCCGAACACGCTCCGTACCCGCCATCTTTACGACCTCCATCCGGTTGATAACGTCTGCCCGCGATGCCTGTCCGCCGGGAAGACACCGCGTTTCCGGTTACTCCTCTCCCATCCCGGCATGGGACAACGCGCCGAGAAAATAGGGCACGCCGAAGAACAACAGACTGATGTGCATCGGACTCATTTCCACCGCCCCGCGGCGCTTCGGATCGTCGCTCCAATCCTGGCTCTCGATCAGCACCTGCAAAACCGCCCGGCCGATCTCCAGGTATTTCCGGTTCCCCGTCATCCGGTACGCGTAGCCCAGGTGCCGGCAGATGACGCCGCCGTACCGCTGCTGAATGGCATGTTCCGCGTTCGGCCCTTCCGGATGGCCGCAAAACCAGTCCACCGCCCTGAGGTAGACGTTCGCCACGTCGTCCCGACTCGTGAGACGGTGGAGCAGTTCCAGCCCGACCATCAGGTAATGCGTCTGGTATCCCTTCTGTTCCGAGACCGGCAGGACCCGGTGAGTCGTCCTGGCATCGCCCCTCAGGGTGCGAAATTCGGCGTCGGTGAACGGCGCCGCGGTGCCCAGTTCAACGGCCAGCGTGGTGCCCTCGGTGGCCATCCCGTACGGCCTCTGGTCCGACAGCCGTTCCGCGGTTGAGATCTGGAACCGCTTGTGCCAGCTTCCATCGTCGTTCTGACCGCGCGCAATCGCCTCGTACACATCCAGCGCGCGGGTCCTGAACCGTTCCTCGCCGGTGACTTCATGCACGTAGAGCAGGCCGCGCAGCGTATTCGCAATACTGCGCAGGCTGAAACTGAACGCAGGATCTTCCGTCCACCGGTATCGCAGCAGAAACTCGCCGGCCTCCCGGATCACCTCCAGCGTCCGCAGGTCGCCGGTCAGGTAATAATAGTCCATCCATCCGTCGAGAAACGTGTGCGACGCGCAACTCTCATCGCCGAAATGGTCCACGCTGTGCCGGAAACAGCCCCCCACCATATATGGCCTGAACGGGTGATAGTGGCAGGTATCCACGTCCGTCGAATGCCGGGTCATCGCTTCGCCGAGCAGAAAGTCACGGGCGCGGCCGGAACGCATGTACTGCACCCATACGCCGTGTCTCGGGTCCCACTCGCTGTTGCACCAGCCCCATCGCCCGTGGAAACGCCAGTCGTCCGTGCCCTGGTCCCACGCCACCAGCGCATCGCCCCAGTCAAGATAGCCGTACCACGCGCCCAGTTCGATATTCCGGCGCAGCCAGTCGATAAAGCCCGCCATCATCCGCTCGGATTTCGGAAAACGCGCCTCGTCGACGGGTTGAAAGCCCCCCGTCGCCTCGCAGGCCGCCATCCATGACGGATCCACGGATACGTGCGGCGGCGCCAGCCAGCCTCGCAGCCGTCCCGGGACGCCGGCGCCGTCGGATGCCCGGTGGAAACAGACGAAGAACTCCGTGGTCTTGGAGGTACCGGTACCGTCGGAATACACCCCTTCGCCCTCATCCCACGCCACGGCCTCCGAATACCGCTTCAAAGAAAGGCATTCTCCATCCGGATCTCGCCAGCAATACACGTCGATCCCGTCGCCCGCGCCGGAAAGCCCGAGCGCTTTCGGATATTCCTCGGGCATATAACGCAGGCCGACGCCAACGCCCACATTGCCGTCGTCGCAGGCGATCCAGCCCTCCGTCCGGTCTCCTTCGGCGATCGTTCCCGTTTGCCGGCCCCGACGACGGTCGAGACGAAAGTGATTGTGAAGCCGCTGGGAGAGCAACAGCGATTCACCTGCGGTTGCCGTACCGGCGATCTCCCGGCTTGCTGCGACGCGGTAATTCACGGAACCGGACAGCGAGACCGGCACACGCAGCCCGATTTCCTGCACTTCGGTCTCTCTCGGATTGCAGGCCGCGATTACGGTGTGGAGCACACGCAACCCGGCCCGGCCCGCGTACGCGTAGATCCGCGTCACAAAACGAAACGGCCGGTACCCCGCGTAATGGTGCATCGGCAAATCGGCTTCGAATGCGCCCTCGCACCGGATCACGGCCCTGAGCGGGCCGGACTCCTCCACGCTCACGCGGTACACGGCCTCCGCGAGGGACGCCAGGCAGTCGCCGCCCATCCCGTAAATGTATCGCTTTCCGTCGTCGCCTATAAACGACTCGCGGATACGCACCCATGCGTCTCCGCCCCGGCCTGCGACTTCCACTTCCGGCGCAAACGTCCCGTCCGGTCCCGTTCGTCCCAGCGCCGCCGTCTCGACAAGGGAGAACTTCCTGCGGTTCACGGCGAACCGGAGGGGACCCGTCGTAACGACCAATCTCTCGTCCTCTTCGACTACACGGACCTCGTCGACCCGCCCGGCCCCGGCGCCATTCCGGCAGACCGTATAAGTCGACTCCCCGCCCGGCGGTACGTCCGCCTGGAAGTCGGTCAGAACCCACTTCACACTCCCGTCAGGCCACCGGCTCAACACGCGGAACTGTGCGGATACCGGGCGGCCGTCCGCGTCGTTCACGCCCAGCAGGGACGGATCGGAGACGGCGCCCACGGGTAAGGGGACCCCCCTCGTCACCGGCCAACCGCGCCTCGCAACGCCGGCGGTTTCAACCACCTGAAGTCCTATTGAAATGGGTTCCTGCATAAATTAACGCCTTTCCGCACAACTGTGCAGATTCGGCTTCGTACCTGGACACCGCAGGCAAAAAAGCTATTGCTTCCCTTGCAACCGAAAACCTATCGGTCGCGACATCCCTTGTTGGCAGGTCATCCTGCCCTGAATCAGTCCATGATCTACCAGTTTCCGGAGCGAGGGCATCCCTGCCCTCGAACTTCGAGCAACCGACGAATTTCCACAACAAGGGCCATTCGAGACTCTTCCATCCGAAAACTCATCCCAAATGACGGCGCGAAGACCCCTCCTGTTCGCCATCGAGGGCAGGATGCCCTCGCTCCCGGGAAAGGCATTCGTGACGACTTCGCCATAACCGTTTGTTTCGCGTCAATCCTATTTATGTTTCAGCAAGATAAGGAATGGTCAGCGGGCCATCCGGAAGCACCGCCACCCGCGCGCCTCCGGCGACCGCGCGAATCTTCTCCCGGAGGGCTGCGTTCAGATCATCCACGGCGGCCAGCTTGCACGCCTCGATATCGGCTCGATCCATACGGGAGTACACGCCGACTTCAACCCGCTCCAGGATGGCAGCCAGGGTCTGCGCCTGCCACTGATCGGGAACGGGTTCGCGGCGATGCACCGCCTGCAGGACGTCCTCCGGACCCGCCCCCGTCCGCATCAACTCGGCGAAGTATCCATGATCCGGTACGCCGTCGCTGCACTCGCTGGCGACGAGTACCGCGCCGCCGTCTTCCACGATGCGGGCGGCGGCCGACATGCCCTTGACGGCCTGGTAGAGATTCTGGTCCAGCGGGAATCCGCTGTTCGACGTCACCGCGACCTGGAACGGCTTCTCCACCGGCGCCATCGAGGCCGCCCTCGCGCCGGCGCACCCCCGTCGATGGGCCTCCAGATAGTCCCCGGCGTAGAACCCGGATATCGCCTTCTCCCCGTTCAGCGTCACGTTCACCAGGAAATCCGGCGGGCAGAGCGCCACGGCTTCGCGTACCTCGCGTTGCAGGGGGTTCCCGTCGAGCACACCCCACGTGCAATTCGGGTCCGCGATCAGGTCGGACCGGTGCAGCCGATAGATCGTCTCGATGCCCGCCACGCCCGGCGCGACGCCCTTCGGACCGCCCGAAAAACCCGCGAAGAAATGGGGTTCTATGAATCCGAGCAGGATCCGCTTGTCCGCTTCCACGTACGCCCTGTCCAGCCACACGTCCGTACCGCAGGCGGACGCGCCCAGAAATACGTTCCCGGACCCGTCGTACGCGTCGTGATTCCGTATCGCCAGCCGCCGGGCAACGTCGCTGCCGAACATTGCCGCGATTTCATCGTCCGTATTCGCCCGATGCGTGCCGTTTCCCAGCAAGACCGTAACTCGCGATTCGGGCACGGGCAGGGATTCCAGAATCCACGGAATCAACTGCCTGTTGGGCACCGGGCGCGTACCGTCCGACGTCACGATGACGACCCTGTCCCTGGGCGAGACGATCTCCCGGAGCGGCCTGCATGCCACGGGCTCGTCAATCGCCTGCCGGAACCTACGCTCAGGATCCGGCAGGGCCGCCTCGAAGGCGGGCCGGATCACCTCCCATTCCGCCAGTTCCGGATCGGCCGTGATCGACACGCTGCCTCGGCCGAACGCCACGTCGACCCTATGTTCATCCGCGAGCATGACGATCTCCCGTACTGGGGGCTCCCCGCTCCCGCCCCTCACGCCGCTGCGAAATCTACGGCCTGCACAACCCTTTGTCAAGCCCGGCAGCCTGTCTCGAAGCGGCAACGGTGACGTCCGACCCGTACCGTCCGGTCCTCCTTGAGCGGCGTTCCGGACGTGGGATCGGCGCTATCGTCGATCGGCCCTCACTTCCGGCGATCGCATTGACACGCGAAACGAGGTACGCTATATTGCCCGTACCAGGCGTCGCGTTGCCCCGGTACCCCCTTCCTGAAGGAAGAAGGAAAAAGGAAGAAGGAAAAAGCAGCGGTTTATTTGCCTTTCTCCCTCTTTCCTTCAGGAGAGAGGGCCGGGGAGAGAGGTCTGGGCGGTGGGGAGCGGTGGATCTTGATTTTGCCTTTCGCTTCTGGCTGACGGCTGATAGCTGACAGCTTGTTTTTCCCTTTGTGCCTTTGTGTCTTCGTGTGAGTCGTTTGTCCTCATTGCTGCTGTGCGCATTCCGTCGCCACGTGTGATATCGCATGTCGGATACCGTCATCGTCGTCCCGTGCTACAACGAAGCAGAACGGCTTCCTGTGCAAGCGTTCCGGGAATTCGTCAGGCGGACGCACGGCATCCGGTTTCTGTTCGTCGACGACGGAAGCACCGACGCCACGGCCGGCGTCCTGCACGCCCTGAAAGCGTCCGCGCCCGACTGCTTCGACGTCCATACGCTTGCCGTCAACGCGGGCAAGGGCGAAGCGGTAAGGCACGGCTTCCTGGCGGCACTCGAATCCGATCCGGACTACATCGGATTCTGGGATGCGGACCTGGCCACGCCCCTGGACGCCATCCGGGAATTCCGCGGCGTCCTGGACGGCAGACCGGACGTCGAAATGGCCTTTGGGGCGAGAGTCCGCCTCCTGGGCAGGGCGATCCGGCGCAACCGGCTGCGGCACCTGCTGGGGAGGCTGTTCGCAGTTACGGCTTCCCTGTTTCTTCGCGTGGATATCTACGACACCCAGTGCGGCGCGAAGCTCTTCAGGGCAACGCCGGACCTGCCGCTCCTGTTTCAGGAACCGTTCGCCACCCGATGGATTTTCGACGTTGAAATCATCGCCAGACTGATGCGCGCAAGGTCGGGCACGGCACGACCGCAGGTCCGGGATATCCTGTACGAAGTCCCGCTATCGGAATGGCGGGATACGGCAGGGTCCAAGATCAGAGTTCGCGATTTCGTCATCGCCATCTTCGGCATGATCGATATTATCCGTAAATATCGATAGATAATGCACTTATATTGAGTCAATGTCCCGATTCATCAACAATCGAAGCGCATACGCGCTCCTCGTCCTGATCCTGGCCGCATCGGCGGTCCTGAGGTTCTACGGGATCGGCTGGGGGACGGATCCGCAAACCGGCAGGTTTCACGCCTTCCACCCGGACGAACGCACGGTTGTCGAGAGCGCCGGCCTGGTGGGTGTGGAAGTGACGCGGGCGGTCACGGCCTACGCCAAGGGCCCGGCCTACGTCCTGTGGATACTGGCAAAGGGCGCCGGTTCCGTCGCGGGCATCCAGCCGTTCGACAAGGACGACGACCGGTCGGTGAGATTCACCCATCTCATCGGACGGGGGATTTCCGCGACCCTGGGCATTCTTACCGTATGGGTCGTATTTACCATCGGCAGGCATCTTGCCGGACTCTGGACGGGGGTTCTGAGCGCGGGCTTTCTGGCCTTTTGCGCCGGGCACATCCAGCAGTGCCACTTTTATACGGTGGATATCACCCTGACATTCTGGACGACGCTGGGCGTCTACGTCATCCTGAAACTGCCCTCCGATCGCACCCGGCCCTACCTGGTTTGCGGGCTGGTCTGCGGAATGGCGGCAGGCACGCGGCTGATGGCCGGAATGCTGTGTCTGCCCTTCCTTCTGGCGCACGTGTGGCAGGCGCAGGCGCCGGAACGGGCCGGCGAAGATCATCGCGGGAAGCGGAAGAGCGGTTCGAACCGGATCGCGGCGGGGGCCCTTTGGCTCTGGAGCCTTTTGAGACAGGCGTTCACGCCGAGAGCGCTGCTTTGCGCCGCGGTCGTCGTCGTGGTTGCGGTCATCTGCGAACCCCTGCTCCTGAAGCCCGGCGAATTCCTGAGTTCCAAAGACATGCGGAATTTCCTGCCCAGCATGAAGGTTGCGAAAGGGGAGACGATCCGCATCTGGGGGCTTTACGATTTCTCCACCACGCCCTATCTGTTTTTCGTCACGCACCTCTTCCGCTATGCGCTGGGGACGCCCCTGGAAATCGCGGCCCTGTGCGGCGTCGCATTGGCCGTGTGGCGGCGGCAAAGAGGATGGTGGATATTGCTGGCATGGCTGGTACCGTACTTCATCACGGTGGGCGGGCTCCACACCAAGCCCCTGAGGTACACCACGCCCATGCAGCCCCTCATGGCGGTGATGGGCGCGTGGGCATGCATGGAAGCGGCCGGCTGGATCCGCACCCGCCTCAACAAAGCCTGGGTCTACGCGCTGCCGGTGGCGCTTGTGGTTGTTCCGACGGCCGCGTACGGCATCGCCACGTCCCGGGTCTACCGCGCCAGCAGCCGCTTCGAGGCCGCGGAATGGATTAAACGGAATATCCCGAAAGGGGCGGGCGTGCTCACGGAGCGCGGCGGGTATCCGACGTCATGGATGGCGCCGGCCGACCGGTACAAACGAAAGCTGGATGAGGCGGCCTGGTTCCTGTCAGCCGACGGCAACCTGCCCTACGAGTCGCATGTGGAATTCATACAGAACCGTCTGACGGGCATGGACTGGATCGTGCTGATCGAGGAAAATCGCATGCTGCCGTTCATGAACGTACGGCAGCGGTTCCCGATCGCGCACACGTACTACCGGCGCATGGCCGAGGAGCGTCTGGGCTTCGAGCGGGTCGCACAGTTCAAGGTGGGTCCGGAGATACTGGGATTCACGTATTCGGAAGCCGACGCCGAGCCCACGATCACCGGCTTCGATCATCCCCTTGTTGCGGTGTACAGGCGGTCCGGCACGAACGTGGAGGACCTGCTGGCGCGGTGGCGGGCGGAAATCCGGACAGATCCCGCGCTACCTGACAGATACGCCATCGAGGGCGTGGCGGCCTACCATCGCAAGGACTGGAGGCGGGCCGAGAATGCGTTCAGGCGCAGCCTGGAGGTCAAGCCGGAGTTCGCCCTGGGACGGCTTTTGCTGCGCGAGGTGTATATTGCGGAAGGCAGGCACGGGTTCGCGAAGCGGGAACTCCGCAGGATCGCCGATTCCGGTCTTTCGGCCGGTGCATACGTTGGCCTGATCAGGGTGGGCCTTGTGGCCAAGGGCGCGAGGTATCTGAACAAATATCTCAAACTTTCGGCTGAGAAAAAAATCGACGATCCCGTCCTGCAGCAATACGCATGGCTGATTCATAAGATCAACACGGAACACAGCGCCGGACAGGACAAGACAAAAGAACCCGAAAAGGACTCGAAGCAGCCATCGAACTGAACGCGGCGCCGTGGCTTATCCAGGCAGCCTTACGATTCGCTCGTTGCCGCTGCCGTCGACGACCCGGACCGTGGCCGTCCCCGCCTCGACCGACGCGTCGAAATCCGGCCGATCGGAAGCGTCGCCCACGTGAATGCCCCACAACGCCTCGATTTCCCGGCAGGGATGAAAGGGCCCGAAACTCCGGTATTCAACGCTGACCCGCCGGGGTTGGAACTGGTTGGACTCGGTATATGTACTGGTGCGTTTCACGTCGCTCATCCGCCAGCATTCCATGGCTTCCGGAATCACCCTGGACAGAGACAGCGTCACGCCGTTCCGCGTGAATTCCGTTAATCGCTCGTCACCGGATACGTCGGCCCGGTGGTGAAACAGCCACTCGAACAACCGGGGCTCCTCCGACGACACGCTGTCGTAGACCAGGAGCACGTCGGGCTTCAGAAACGCCAGCGTCCGCAGGTATCGTTTCAACCTGCCTCCGTAAGCCGCCGTCGCGTCGGCAACCGCCACGTCCACCTCCCCGCCCCCCTCGAAAGAGACGATCCTTCCCGGATAGTCCGCCCCGTAGCGCTGCCCCTCGCCGTCCACCATCAGCGTGTTGTGACCGATCGTACCGTTGCCGTCGAAGTTCCAGCGTTTTCCCCCGTCGCTGTCGAAAAACCCCAGGTCGTGCCCGTAGGGCCAGATCCCCTCGTCGATCAACAGCCGTTCCCCGCGCGAGGAGACGACGAATGAGTTCGCGTCCAGCTGCGAATGGCCGACGTCGCTCGAGCCCGACTTCAGTCCGACGAACGTGGCCCGGTCGTCCCACCCGCTGCGCATCGTCACCACGCCGGTCGTAGGATAACTTCTCGAAGTCTCTTTTGGAATCGCGTCCGCCAACGACGGATCGTCCCAGATCAGGCGTTCGACTGTAACGTGATCGCTTGCCCGGGCGGTTCTGGCCCAGTCTCCCCGATTGTTCAGCCGTGCCAGCAGGAGCAGGTAGTCGAGACTGGAGCCAAGGGAAATACCGTTGTCATTGAAATTGTAGACCTGCCCGTCGGGTTCGGTCACGTGAACGATATAGTCCCCGGTTTTTCGCAATGCCGGATGCTCGAACAGATCCACCGCTCCGCCCGTGGCCCGCCGCAGCCCGACGCCGAATTTCACTCCGTGCCCCAGGGTGCCGAGCCAGTATCCAGGACCCTCCGCCCAGTCTCCTTCCGGCGGTACGAAATCCAGAATATCCAGGCACCCCGCAAGCGCCGCCACCAGCACCGCGTCAAGTTCCGAAATGGCCTCGGAACACGCGATTGCGGCCGTTCCCATCTCGCCGCAGCACATGATCTTCCAGTTCCAGTGGTAATCCGGACTCGACCAGTGCGCATCCTGCTTATCCCAGGTCTCCAGGAACCGCGCGACCGTGTACGCGTTGATCCGTTCCGAGATCGACGCCACCGAATCGGCCGGCCAGATCGACGCGCAGAGATCCATCGAAATGCCGATCGACGACGCCACGTTCAGCATGGCGTGGTCGCATCGCATGGGCCGGTGCGGGCGCGCCACCCACTCCTCCGGCGGATGCGAGAACATCACCTCCACGCCCTCCAGCGCCCGGGCCGCGAATGCCTCGTCCTCCAGGATAAACGCGGCGTTCGCCAGGGAGCGGAGCGGCGTCTGGCAGAAATACGGGAGCTCCGGCTCGGGGCCGAAAAGATCTTCGCTCTCGGACGCTCCTCTCGCCGCCTCCGCGAGTTTGTCGACAAACCCCGGCGTCGCCCTCGCCCTCTCACGGACGGCGTCCACCTCCTCCGCGCCCAGCAGAACTCTCGGCCGCGTCTCCGGAGGGGCCACCGTCGTATTCGCCAGCTTCGCGAGCAGATCTTCAGAGAAGGGTTTCATTTGTGGGCTCCCTGATGAGTCGTTACTGAGGTCATGATTGGCCTGTGGCCTGAAAACAAGCGAGCGAGTGCCAAGTCGCAACGACGGAACTCCCTGTTGCTCACCTGATTGGTTCAATCGTCACTTCACCGCCATCTACAATTACTAGCTTCACGCGATTTCCATGGAGCAATGACATGCCTATCAACGGCCCGCCATCTGCCCGCAGAGCAAGGACGTCGCGTCTCTCTTTATTCCATAACACACTTGCTATACATACGTCTAACAGCACCGTGTTCCCGTCACCAAGCGTGGCACGCCTTTTCCCCGCCGACCGAAGATTGAGGCGTTCCACTAAGTCAACAGGTAGTATCAAATATCCGTTAAAGCCCGTATCAATCACGAAATCGACGATTTCTCGCTTCTGTTCTGACCCAAACACCTCCAATTGGATGACCGCTTCCCGGTCGACTGTGACCTGTCCCGTAATCATCCCGTTTTGACCGAATACCCGGCGCCGATTCGATAGGCAGTCGGAAAGCCGATTCGCAAGCCATAGATGATGGCGTTGGGTCGCATAGCAAGCAACTGTTTCGTTGCTACAAGATCGTCTGCGTCGATCTTGTATGTACCTGTTACGATGTCAATTACGAGAAACTCGCCACGATGTCCTGTACTCAACCGATCACGGATCTGCTCCGCATAAATTGCCCGACCACGTGATTCTATCTCTTCGGCCGTATAGTCCGTATATGACATTCGAATATCCTCCCCGGCTTCAAATTGAGATGAAACTGTACCGGATCTGATTCGATTATCCGTCCAACATGAATAGCTACCCGCGCATAATCGTGCGCCATAATGGGTCGAGACCATCAGGCCAGCAGCTGGTCTTCTCCATATTCCTTATGGTTTATCCTTCTGATCGAACTTTTGCCACATTTCGCTTCGCACTTCAGCAATGTCTTCAGAGGTAATCGGCCTCGCGTGTTCCCACAAGCCTTCGGGATTGAAGAGCGTGCCTCCATCGAAGCCAGGCGAACCTGGTACCTTTTCCAATAGAACGAGTTTAAAGGCCAGACCGTTTTCCTCGGTGATAATTACGTCCTCGCCATTGGCCACCTCTTTGACCAATGACGCAAGACAGGTTTTCGCTTCGTTGAGATTGATCTTGTGCATGTCTTACCCCATCGATAAGAAACACGGAGACCGGTTCCGTTCAAACGTTCAGTTCCTGTCAAATCGGCGTACGCCGGATCAAACTCCCGCCACATTTCGTCTTGCACTGCATCCATGTCTTCAAAGTTAATCGGCTTCGCCAGTTCCCACAAGCCTAATGAATGAAGGCCCAGGGGGATTCAACCCCGTGGGCCTTTACCACGTCAGATATTCAGACCAATTGTTCAGGCGTGATTTTTCTTAAGCCGTGGACATAGAATTTTCCCAATAAGGTCCGGTGGCTGGATTATGCCGATCTTGCAGTGGCCGCATCAGGGCGATCATTAAAGCCGGCTCCTGTCGCCCGGAAGACACCCTTGCGTATTTCCCGCGCGATTCGATCCGGGAGTCGTTTGATTTTTTCCTTGAGCCGCGCAACCCTTTTCCTCAGCTATATTCTCAATCAGTTTCGCAGCGGCCAATCCGAAGTCCAACACCGGCATTTTCCGTTCCATTTCCTTATCCATTGCCGTCTCCCCGTTGTCTCGGCCATCTAAGGATTTCGTCAACGATCAGATTCGCCGCGTGTATGGGGTCAATCCCCCCGGCTTCGGCAGGAGAATACCCGAGATTCCGCAAGACCGACCACGCGCCGTCCGGCGACGCGACAATCCCCGCAACTATGGTTGCGACCAGTCTACGACGCTCTTCAATTTCCATATTACTTCACGTCTTTCATCGTCGAATACTGCCACCTGGCCGAGTGCTTGACTGGCCTTCCTCGGCTTCGACTTCCGTTTTTCCCTGCATATCTACCCCCTTGTTGTGTGCCTGTTTCTTGATTGTAGGGACGGCAGGACAGTTTATCGACGCACACACCAACGGGAGGAGATGCGTACATCGACTGCCCTTTACCCCGCTGTGCCACGAAGTTTGACCGTCCCCGATTGACAAAATACCCCAATAAAAAAAGTGACCTGCTCATGCCACCCGGGTCCACTCGTCATCCTGTCTATAGTGTCCGAATTTAAACCGGTGCTTCTGTCAAAAACAGAACCGGTGTTGAGCCTTCAAAGCGTTCCTGTCTAACTGTAATAGACGTGCTCGGTTCTTGGGATCCCGTTCTTTCTGCGAGGGTTGACACAATTTTCCTTTTCACACATTGGACCGGAGCGATCCCGCTTGTACTTCTTGTCGTCGCATTTGTGAAAGATACGGGCGGATGTGTCGGAGAAGCTGCAATCAACGCAGAATACTCGAAGCATATATCGGCAACACCACCACTTGAATAAGCCTGACATCTGGAGCCTCCTTTGGACTTACCAGATTATTCAGTTCGGACAGCGGCAAAAGATCAGTTGTGCTTTCGAGTCGGTCCATTTGACATGTGGATCAGAATTGCTATATTGTTTCCGCAGATTAATCACATTTGTACAGACCTGTTGCGCAGACAACTACCGCGTCTCCGCATTTTAGGGTAAATTTACGGACAAAATCGTGACGTTGCTGTGGAACTTCAATCTATAACAGTGATCCATGAGTGAAATATCGCAACGCGGGGGCATTTACAAAGCGAGATGCCGGACGCGGCAGGTCTCCCTGAACGTCTGCCGAAGCATCGAAAGACGGGAGCCGTGCCGCCCTTCCGGGAGAACAGGATGAATCCAGCAAGAGACCGTGAACGAGAGATTGAAGAACTACAGCAGCGCCTGACCGCGATAGGCGAGGCGTTCTTGCGAATCAACGAGGACCTCGACTTCACGGCCGTCCTGCGGGGCGTTCTGAAAAGCGCGCGGTCATTGACCGACGCCAGTTACGGGATGGTAATACTGTCGGAAGACGGTGGGCGGGTACGGGAATGTCTTGAGTCCGGTCTACCTCCCGGTCCATCGCAGCGGATATATGGCGAGCCGGAGAACGAGGTCTTCCTGGAACACTTCGGCTTCATTGAAGAACCTCTTCGGTTGCAGGACATCGACAGCTATATTCGGAGGTCGGGGCTGTCGGATTTCCGCCCGCCAACGCACGTCAGTTCTGCACAGACCCTTCTTGCGGCGCCCGTCCGCCACCGTGGCGAAAGGGTGGGCACTCTGGTTTTGTTGGATAAAGAGGGAGGCACGGCGTTCACGCCTGAAGACGAAGAGGCGTTGATGATGTTCGCGTCTCAGGCGGCGTTGGCGATCACCAACGCACGGCGATACCGGGAAGCGCAGCAGGCGAGTGCAGATCTCGAAGCGCTGATCAAGACCTCGCCGATGGGCGTCCTGGTATTCAACGCCAGAACCGGGGAGCTCATCTCGTCCAACCGAGAGTCGGCAAGGCTCTTGCGTGTCCTGCGGATACCGAACGGTCCCCTTGAGGACATTGTGAAGGTCGTCAAGGTCCGTCGCGCAGACGGACGTCAGCTCTCGTCGGAAGAGTTGTCCGTCAGCAAGGTGCTTGGCAGCCCTGAGACGTTACGATCCGAAGAAATCACCATCGAAGGTCCTGAGGGGAACCGGGTCACGGCCCTGCTCAACGTTACTCCCATGCGATCGGATGACGGCGGGGTTGCATCACTCATCGTGACGGTGCAGGACATGACTCACCTGGAGGAACTGGAACGGCAGCGGTCCGATTTCCTTGCCATCGTCAGCCACGAACTGAGGGCGCCGCTTGCCGCCATCAAGGGCTCGGCAGCGACGGTGCTTGGCGATAGTCTTGCTCTGGGCAGGTCCGAGATGCTCCAGTTCTTTCGCATCATCAATCAACACGCCGATCAGATGAGCGGACTGGTCAACGACCTGCTGGATGTTGCCCGCATCAGGACGGGTACCCTTCATGTCAATTGCGAACCCACGTCGGTCATCGGACTGGTGGACAGGGCCAGGAGCATGTTTGTCGGCGTTGGGGGCAGGAACAACATTCAGATCGAGTTGGAACCTGAACTTCCGCCTGTGAGCGCCGATGGAAGGCGCGTCAGCCAGGTGATCGTGAACCTGCTGACGAACGCGGATCGGCATTCACCTGACAATTCACCGCTGAGGATAATGGCTTCGCAGGACGGGGCGCACGTAACGTTTCGTGTGGAGGACAAGGGACGTGGAATTTCCGCTGAGCGTCTTCCGCACGTTTTTCGAAACATTACTCCGTACGACGGCGAGGAGGTGGTTGGCAACGATGAGAAATCGGGCTGGGGCCTGTCCATCTGCAAGGGGATCGTAGAAGCCCACGGCGGCCGGATACGGGTTGAGAGCGATGGCGTGGGTCAGGGCACCAGCGTCACGTTTACCATACCCATCGCTGAGAACGCGGGAGATATTCCCCATGGCTTTCCGGAATCGGACGCTAAAGTCGAACGCCCCATGCGGCACGGTCGAGCGCCAATCCTGGTCGTAGACGACGACCCGCAGACGCTGCGAAACGTACGGGAAGCCCTTACGAAGGTCGGCTTCGTGCCGGTGACGACGGGCGACCCGGACGAGGTACCGGGGCTCCTGGAACAACACTGTCCCCAGCTGGTCTTGCTCGATCTGGTTCTGCCGGGAACCGACGGTATTGAGATGATGCGGACTCTCTTCAAGAACTCAGACGTACCGGTCGTGTTTCTTTCGGCATACGCCCACGAAGAAGCGATTGACCAGGCGTTGGAATCAGGGGCCGCGGACTACGTGGTCAAGCCGTTTTCACCGACGGAACTCGTGTCCAGAATCCGGGTGGCACTGCGTAAGGCGTCGTTGACCGTTCAGCAGGCGCGGAAGGCGCCCTTCATGCTGGACGACTTGACCATTGACTACGCACGGCGCCGCGTCACCATGGGCGAGCGGGAGGTGAGCCTGTCGCTGATCGAGTATCGGCTGCTGGTTGAACTCTCAGAGCACGCTGGCGGGGTATTGACGCACGAACATCTGCTGCAAACCGTCTGGCGCAGGAGTGTCCTTAGCGATACCAGACCGTTGAGATCGGCGATAAAGTCCCTGCGCCGCAAGCTGGGTGATGAGGCAGGCAATCCCACCTACATATTCAACCAGCCGCGCGTCGGCTATCGATTGGGGGCGGACGTTTAGAAAGTCAGAGGGGCAGCGTTGCGCTGGTGGGAGGGTTTGAGTATGCACCTGTCGTAGTCGCGGGCGGCAAAAATGCAGGTTCTCCAAAAGGAGCTGCATATGAAGAAAAATGCTCGATCAATATCGACATGAACTGATATCCGTTATGTGATGGCAGGGTCGGCTTCTGAACTCCATATTATAACGTTCTCACTTGGCAAGAGGCAAGGCGATAGGCGAAAAAAAGACCCGCCAGTTTGCTACGCTGGCAGGTTCTTGGTGATTTGGTTTTCCGGGAGTCTATCGGCGCAAGAAGGTCCTTAGAATGCTGGCTAAGGAGAAGCCTCCGAGAAGGACGGCAACAACTTCCTGTTGCTGATGTATGCTGTATATCGTTGCTGCAATTGCGAGGACGGTTAGCACAAAGGCCATCCATTGACCGCGACGCTCAAGAGCTTGGCGGTGCGCCTGCTCAAGCTGCTCCATTGTGAGCGGAGGATCTGTCAACTAACTTCGGCTCCGTCTGCCGCTTCCGGTAGTGTTTCGAGGGGTTCTGCCGTTTGTGCGTTGGCCTTGTCTGAGAGAACAGCATCTGCGTCTTGGCGCAGGGCTTCTTTCGCGTTTTTTGCCCTGGAAGGAAATAGCGATATGTACTTCCAGTCGGGAACGGGGATGCTCTTCATTGTGTGCCTCCGCAGAAAGATTTCTCGTGACCAGTTACAGTAGAAATCTAACGTAACGTGCGCCGGTGTCAAGTGAATCTACACAATTCCTGGCGCGCGGGGCTTGTCTCGTCTATGGCTAACATAGTATGTATGTCCCGATTCTTTCTGGTGGTCTACTGCCGGATTTGAATGCTGTCCTCGAAACGACACAGTTTGATCATATGATTTCCCAATAATTCCCGTGTTCCAATTGACTCTCGGCCCTGATCCCGTATCTTGTCTACGTGGAGCCGCTCCCTTTCCCTCACGGCCCCGGGATGTCTTGCATGGCAGAATTCGATGCGATTTCCAAACACCTGATTCAAACATATCCCGAAGACTTTGCCGGCTTTGCGCTCAACCGAGAGAACGTCGAGGTCCTCGAAGTTATTGACACACAGCAATCCACCGTCTCAGCAAGCCACGCCGACAGTCTCATTCGCGTCCGCGTCGATGGGCAGGAGGCGTTGGTCCACAACGAATTTCAAACCACCGACAGTACCGATCCGCCCATGCCGCACCGCATGGCCGGCTACGTTGGTCGAGCCATCGAGCGGCATCGCCTGCCCGTCTATTCCAGCGTCATCTATCTGCGCCCCGACGTGGGCCGACGGGATCCGGGACGGTATTTGCAATCGCATCCAAAACACCGTGTGCTTGTGCAGTACCGGGTGATTCGACTCAGAAAGCTGGATGGCCAACGGGTTCTCGATGCGGGACACGACGGGCTGATCCCCTTTACGCCGCTGATGAAGCCGCCTGAAGGGATGGCAGCACGGGCGTGGTTGCTTCACTGTTTGCACACCGCTCACCGGCGTCCGATGGCGCCGCCGGCGAAAGCGGATTTTCTTGCCGGCATGTCGCTGTTAAGCGGATTGGTTTTCGCAACGGAAACCATCTCCGATATCATCTTGAAGGAGGGCATTATGGATCTCATGCGCGAATCATCCTTTGCCCAGTACCTCACCCGGCAAGGCATCGAGCAATGTCTCAGGGAAAGTATCCTCGCCGTATTGGAGGTCCGATTCGGTCTGCCTGCGTCGAATCCATACGCCGAACGCATAGCGAACGTCGACGACGCGCAGCGCCTCAAGACGTTGCACCGCGCTGCGGTTCATGTATCCAATTTGGACGCGTTCGGTGAATTGTTGGATGAAGGACCGGGATGAATTCCGGTCGTCGATCCCTCGTTGGCGCATATGAGACAACAGGACAACGCACGCTAAGGGGGTGTTGTCCTGTTCTGATTTTGACACTGGATTCAGACGGGATTTGGTTTATTGCAACTGCTTTTGGAAAGTTCAGATCTCATACCAGAACTGTGTCAACGAAAACCACGGGAATGTGCCTACCTTATGGATGGCCGTATTCCTGATACCCTGACCCCACTAAGGGTTGACATTGTCCTGGTAGGGTACGACCGTCGACGTCGACCGAGGCCGCGAGGAAGGAATCTGCAGAACCTGTGCGAGGGTCGCATCATCGGGCATCGCGCTGGAAGCCTACAGCCATCTCTCGCGGCTTGCCACTTCACTAAGCGCGCTGGCCTTCTCACGACCCATCGACCCTGAACGGGCGATCGCACGATGCGACTCGCCCAAACGCATACGCATTATTGCCTGGCGATACTGATACATCTCGAACTTCCAGTTTCCCATGTGCTTCCCTCCTGACTGTCGGGAGACACTCAAAAGGTAGATACGTTGCCGGAAGGTACGAAACGTCAATCCTATCCCAGGTGGCCTGATTAAGGCGATCCTGCAGTGGCCTGATTATACCGATCTTGCAGTGGCCGCATTAGGGCGATCATTGAAGGGAGACGGCGAGAACGACCCCGACACGTTGGATGTGGCTTGCGATGACGGTATACCGACGCGCGCGCCACACCCAATGCCCGGTACGCTGAAGCCAACCCTCCACTCGGGGCGATGTGTTCGGCCGCACGTATCATACGTCGTCGTCGGCCGGCAGCCGGTTCAGGGGGATGCCCAGGATCTCGGAGGCTTTTTTCTGGATCTCGAGGAGGGTCTGGGCCTGTTCCAGCCGTCGCCGCAGCCGCGCGTTTTCCTTGCGCAGCTGGTCGTTCTCCAGGGCAACCTCGTCGCGACGACGCCCCTTGGGTCCCCGCGGCTTGGATAGCGCCTTGAGCGTCCCTTCACGACGCGCACGACGCCACTGGGTCAGGTGAGACGAATACAATCCCTCGCGACGCAACAGCGCACCGACTTCACCAGGAGCCCGGCAAGCATCCGCCTCTTCCAGGATGCGAAGCTTGTACAGAGCGGTGAACCGGCGCCGCTTCGCACGCGCCGGCACCTTCGGATCCGGCCTCGTGGTTTTTTGGGGGGGGGGGGGGGGGCGCGCCCCCCCCCCCGCCGCGGGGGGGGGGTGGGGGGGGGGGGCGGTTTGGGGGGGGGCGGGGGGGGGCGAGGCGCCG
>JAPPNU010000038.1:55749-165296 GCA_028873695.1 Gemmatimonadota bacterium
CCCTTCTTTGCTGTTTCATGACCTGCCCCCCCGCGGCCCCCGCCCCCGCCCCCCCCCCCGCCCCCCGGTGGGGCGGGGGGGGGGGGGTGGCGCCCCCCCCCCCCCCCCCCCCCACAACCGGAGACGCCTTGCTGCCGTTTTCTCCTACATCCATTCTTGACCTCATCTCGTGCTCTCCTCTCCGCCCATTATACGACATTAAACTCGGAAGCGGAGTCGTCTCACTCTATATTGGCACGTAGGGGAGTTTCCCAAATCCTTTGGCTCGTGGCTACTGTATTGGGCAGGCCGTCCGACATTCAATGTGCTGCAGAAACGTGAACAGTAGAATGGTACATTTGTAGTTGACAAAAGGCGAGGTTTATTTCTTCTTTTTCAGGAGGTAGGTTATGCAGCACAGATTCGCGAGCGAGATGAATCAGTAAGTGGTCGACGGAGGGGACGCTGAAGACTTCGCAAACACGTTTGTGGCAGGCGAAAACTAGGAAGAGGAGGTCGTCGAGGAAGAGCCTGAGACTCCTGTGGAAAGAGCCAAAAGGTTCTTGAAAAACAAGGTGCATCCAGGTAGCGAACACCAGTTTTAGCGAATTGGAGGTCTGTATGGGAGCTGTATCCAACGCTTTGTTGGTTATTAATAGATTCCTCCTTAGACAAAAGAAGAACAAGGACGATCGAGTAAAAGAGGATGTTATGGCGACTCTGACTCCTTTTGAGCCTGACGAGGACGATTACGCTGCTGCCGACAGGGTCATTGCTGACATCAAAGCCGGAAAGATGCGCCCAATCACAAAAAAACAGATGAAAGAGATGTTTCCCAAATCTTATGCCAGACAATATGGATCGGACTCCTAACTCCCAAGAGGATATCCAGAAAGAACAGCCCGAATATTTATTGGTGGTAATGGGTAAGGCCAGACGGCAGCTGAGAAAACTGCCCGCTCCCGTTCGTCAAAGGCTGATTGACATTATTGAAGTACTCCCCCTCAACCCCCGCCCTCCAGGTTGCAAAAAGCTGACAGACAAAAAGGCACCAAACGGACTTCCTATTTGGTCTATTCGGGATGGCAGGTACAGAATTCTATATACTATCGCGCGGCCTATACGGGAAAACAAAGGGAAGCAGCGAAAAGCACAGCCAGGAGAAGTTACCGTCTACGAAGCATGGCATCGAGGTAAGGACTACAAGGAAGAGGCTTCCTAGTTTCTAGACTGATACTTGGACGTTGAGGACTGAATACGTCAAGACAATTTGACTATGCCTTAGAACGCGCGACACCGGAAAAACTGGCACGGGCAATGGTCTTGCACAAGAAGAAAATGGCCGCTCCCAAAAAGGACGACGAGAAAAGAGAGGCAGCACCGGCCGCTCCTTACAAACCCGCCCGGTAGCGGATAGACTGAAGCTGCTATCCTGCCTCTAATAATCCGAAACCGCGAGGTCTGCCCGTCCCTCGCGGTTTTTTCTGCCTGTTTTCGTCGAAATCAGGCGTATCCCCGTACCACAAACACCAGATGCCAAGCTAAATATATAAGCCCCTTATCTTTGGACCCGCCCAAAGTCCACCCGCGCCACGGCGCCCGGACCGAAGTCCAACACTGTCAGGGAGACATGCAGAAGGTAGAAACGTCGCCGGAAGGTCCGAAACTCAATCGAATCCCAGGTGGTCTGATTTAGGCGATCCAGCACTGGCCGCATTAGGGCGATCATTAACAATGCCCGGCATGCTTAAGCCAACCCTTCTGTCGAGACGAAGTGTTCGGCCGAACGTTTCATGCGTCGTCGTCCGCCAGCGGCCGGTTCAGGGGGATGCCCAGGATCTCCGAGGCTTTTTTTTGGATCTCGAGGATGGTCTGCGCCCGTTCCAGCCGTCGCCGCAGCCTGGCGTTCTCCTTGCGCAGCTGCTCGTTTTCGACGGTGACCTCGTCACGACGACGCCCCCTGGGTCCCCGTGGCTTGGACAGCGCCTTGAGCGTCCCCTCACGACGCGCACGACGCCACTGGGTCAGGTGAGACGAATACAGTCCCTCGCGACGCAGCAGCGCGCCAACTTCACCGGGGACCCGGCAAGCGTCCGCCTCTTCGAGGATGCGAAGTTTGTACCCGGCGGTGAACCGGCGACGCTTCGCACGCGCCGGCGCCTCCGGATCCGGCCTCGTGCTGCCGTTGTCTCCGACATCAGGTCTTGACCTCATCTTCTGTTCGCCTCTCCGCCCAATTTACGACATTAAACTCGGAGGGGGAGTTGTCTCACTCTATATTGGCACGTAGGGAGGGACACTTTATTCAAACCCTTATCCGCACGTATTCCGACAAGCTCCTAGGGACTGTTGTTTTGCCGATTCCTGGAATATCTAACTCAACCTTTGTTGCGATTCTAAGTAACTTATCCAAAATATCTTCTGAAGGATGTTGTTCCCATTGAGCGAGTACCTACATTACCCCTTCTCACAGATCCAACGAGCAATCTCTTGTCGGACTATTCCACAAAGCTCACTTTCTCGACCAGTGATATTCTCAGTTGACCCATTACCATTACTCTCCTGATCACTAACAACACGGCGAAGCCGCACATTACGATCACCTAATTGAGTAACGCGAATAATACAACGGCCACGTGAGATATGACGATAATAGAACGACCAACCACAAGGTACATTATCTCTTGTAAGTTGACGAGGTATTAATTCCGGAAACGCATCCTCAATAAGCTGCCGAACCTGTTCGACATCCATAGCCTTACCTCCTGCCCGTATAGGTTGATTGTAGCACTCATAGGTTGGGTCCAGAAGACAACTCTGTTTTCAGAAAGTAATCCGTTGAAAGCGACGCAATTGTGTAATAAGTTGCCTATCTTCATTAGACACGTGCACATGGCTATGTCCTGGTTGTTCGCGGTGGCAGAGGAGACACAGTGCTTTCAAATTGGAAGGTTCGTTATCTGTCTTTACACCATTCTTGTGATGTACCTGTAATAGACCCGGATGGTCCTCTAACTTGACACTACATTCTTCACAAGCATGTCCTTGTTTCATTTTATAATGTTTAGAAATTCCTTCCCAATCTTCCGTGTATCCAGCATCAAATTCACCTGCATTTCGACCTGGTATTTCAGAAAAATTCGAACTGTAAGTTCTGAAAAACTCATCCCATCTGAATGTACGAAAAACCTCTCCTCGATTCCCCCATCTATAATTCCTGTAGTTTAACTGATATAGGCAATTCTTACAGACCTTCAGATTTGCTGTCCCGTCAACTTGCTCGCCGTGCATTCCAACACCATTAACATAAAATTCACCATTTATGTTATTCGTTGCAACGTAACGCTCATAACGACCTTGACTCTTCATTGATTGTAGCGTTCCACAATCAGCCAAATGCACCTTCTTACCCTTTTCACCATCTCTCAAAACTGAGTATATATTCCAATGATCTTGGATATATACTACGACGTGCCGCCCTTCATAAGTGAGTACTCCCGATTCTGGATCGACTCCAATTGCAGACCATTTTTCGATTTCAATACCGTCTTCTAATTTAATTTCAATACCAGTAAAAGAGCCCATGCCTTGCCGGACATCAATAGCTATACCTACCCGTTGCGTCTCAGCCCCCATGCGTCGTACTGCTGATTTCAAGAGATGCAGATTAGTATTTAAGTTCACAACTCAATACTCCAGAATCTTGCGAATCTGTGTTTCAGCATTAGTCACAACACGAAACAATACACGTCTCGAAGCCTCGGGATCTTCCTTACCGTTATTCATAACCAATCGAGATGAGGACAAACCAACCGCCGCAATTCTACGTCGAACCCAACTTCGATCGCCAAAGCCTGTTGGCAACTTATATACATACTCCAATACCGACCTTGTACGTCCCTGGGACAACTGCATATTCTTAAAATATGCCTCGTCTGCACTGGCCGATATCCAATCGCTGGAAGTATGCCCTTCAATACGTACCTCATCAATTGCAGTTTCGAATTCTCTCAAGACACGTAAGTATCGTGGAAAGAAATCATCAAGAATGGTGATAAATTGGGGTCGCAGAATAGCTGAACCAGATTCAAACAATACTTCAGGTGACCGGAACTCAAAAATGAGATTTTCCGAATCTATGGCGGCATCCCATTTTTCCAGGTCATTTTCAAATTCAGAACGTAGAGCTTGATCAATAGCAACTTGTCCTTCTCGATAAGCCACTGCGACTTCCCGTATGCGATCTCGATCTATAAAGGCACTGCGCATTAAGGCAATAGAAATGAAAAGAAATACCATCATTAGTCCGGCCATGAGATCAGAAATCGTTAGCCAGTGCTCGCCATTACTGCGTCCTCGTTTTGTACCAAATAAACCACCTATTCCTGTTTTCATTGCCGACCGTCCGCGTTACCAATTTGCTCTTTAAATCTCTTATAGTCAGTAACGAATTGACCCGCAATTTGACCTAACCCGTTCGCCATCTGTTGCATTATACGATTCATCTCTCTAGACACTGCTTCATCAAGAGATTCGATTTGTTTATTTATACCCTCACCGGTCCGCCCTACAGCCTTTTCTGTTTCATCGAGCATTGTCCGCACCATGGTTTCAGTCGCTTGTTGTTGTTTATCCAACGTCTCCTTTTGCACATTTTCAACCCGCACTTGCATACCTCTGAGAGACTCAGTCACAAGATCTTGCGCGACCAAGATTCCGTCCTGAACACTTTGCCCGGCACGCGCCAGACTGTCAAGTTGCTCTTTTGAGTCACGTCGTAATGTAGAAAGGTTGTCGCCCGCCACACGCACTGCCTCAGCAATATCACGCGTCATTGCCTCGACATGCGCTTGAGTTTGTGGTAACGCTTCAACAGCATGATCCCGTAATTCCTTAAAAGCCGTTAAGTGTCGCTCAAGTTCCGCAATTTGAAATTGAACCGTCTCCATAATCCCTGTAAGATGTTGCATTGAATTTGGGATACTGGCACTCTGCTCAGCAATCTGGGTTACAGAATTCTCGATCGCAGTGATCTTTTGTACAGACTTATCATATAATGTATGTAATTCTGCTAGCAATTGACGATATCCCTCCTGCCACTCCACCAGTTTCTGTACAGAAGCATCAAGTCTCTTGAAATTCTCGCCAAATTGCTCGGTTAGATTTCGATTGAAATCTACAATAACTGCCTCAAGGGCCTTGATGACCTGTTCTGTCGCTGACTTTGATAACATCTCCGCAAATGTCTGAAGACGCTTCCACAACTCTGCTTCGAAACGTTCTCGAAACTTAGTGTTCTCCCGGGATTGATCAGATAAATCTGTACGCAAGAGCTTTATTTGCCCGGACAAACTAGATTCCTCACTTCCCGCAATTGCTTCCTTTGTCGCTTCGAGCAGGTCTTTCTGTTCCCTTAATATTTCAAGAATATCTTCGGGTCCAATTTCCACTTCGGTTTTATCAGAGGATTTAGCCTTTACGAACGTCGTCGCTATACGGAAAATAAGACCTGCGGCAATTCCGGCGATACTGCTGACAAAAGCAGTCTTTAGGCCCTCGAGTAAGCCCTCTATACTCTCATCTAACTGTTGAGGATTAAAATGGGAATTATATACCTAACTTGCGGCGCCGACGGTAATCAGATATATAATTTCGTTCGCCGATGCAGCCGCGTGATGCTGGTGGTGTGGCGGACAGGGACGGCACGAGGGTGTCGTGCTTATCTAAGGTCCCTGTCCGCGTTCACACGAAGCGAGACTCTGAAAGCATGCGTCGCGTGGTGGCGATGTCTCGCACGTTATCACCTCCTTTCCGGGGTGTGACGTCACGGCTGCATCGGCAAAAAAAGAGCAAATAATGCTTGATTTAGTGCATGATATGCCTTACTCTTTTGCATGTCAACCACCAGGCGGTCCCGATGTCGGGTAGCCTGCTGAATACAATAGCTGCTCAAAAAGCCGAGATACGCGACCTCGGCTTTGGCGAATAGGTGGGACCTTCCCGCGTCTCTTTCGCGTGGTGGTTGACACTGCCCGGCGCCATTAAAGGGCGTAAAATGTCAACCACCGTCGAAAGGACAAGAGATGCGGGCGCTGATTTTATCAGCGGTAGTTGTCGTGGTGTGTTTGGGTGGGGTGGTGGAGGCGGCGGATTTGGCGGTATCGACGCGCGGCGCCATGAATGCGCTGTCAAACTCGAGCATATCACCGCCGAACCTGAAGTGGTCTCGGGAGAAGGTTTTTGGGCATGTCGTTCATAGGGCTGTGACTTCGGACGGCGAGTGTGTGCTGGAGTTGTATGGCGAGCCGATGGTCGAGGAGGCGAGCGTAATGTTCCTTCTGACCACAAATGAGGGAAAGTCGCTGCGGAATGTGTCGGTTGTTTCGCTTGCGCTTTTGGTCTTTGCGCCTCGCTGGGACGGTTCGGTTGATTGGTTTGAGCGTGCCATGCTGAACACGATGGGATATATGCGCCGTGGCGTGGCTGTTCCGCGTCAGGTGAAGAATCTGAAAGGCAGGAATGTGGGGCTGGGGATCACGAAGTCGGGGGATCGCTATACGCGGGCGATCCTGCTCGTCACGGTCGATGAGATTGAGAAGTGAGGGGTCTATGGAGCTTTCATCTTGGATTCAGCCGGGTGTGATTATCGCCATCATCGTGTTTGTTTGGCGGGATTTGTCAACTCGCATAGACAAGGTGAATCAGCGCATAGATCGCCATCTGGAAGGTCATCCTTAAGGAGGGTATTATGCCGCGTCCCGCGATGCTGCCGCCCGTGGAGATGAGCCTGGACGAGCTGGCGCAGCGGTTGTTGCTCCTGCCGGTGCAGGAGCCGGTCAAGCGATCAGATCCTGATACGTCAGACGTTTCCCGATCATCGCCTGAACCATCTGGCGCATCTGTTCGAGGGTGTCCAGATCCCTGAGGTTGTGCCTTCGGGAGAATTCGGTGACGTATCTCTGCAGGTGCTTGGGGCTCATCTTGTGATACGTGCCTTTGTGGGCGCGTTTGAACATCGCCCAGAAGGACTCGATGCCGTTTGTATGGGTTTCGCCGTCCACGTACTCTCCTGTGCTGTGCTTAACCTGCTTGTGGTGCACGCCTGAGAGGCCGTGGTATGCGGCGGCATCGTCGGTGTAGACGGTGGCGCCCTCTCTGGCGTGTCGTTCGACGAATCCGCGGAGGGTGGGTCCATCGGTGTTCAGTGCGACTTCCGCCTGTACGTTTTTGGTTTCGCGGTCTCTCGCGCCGACCACGGCCGTTTTGCCTACGGGGCCTCGTCCGGCGTTGAGCTTTTTGTTGGCGTGTTTATTGCGTTCCTTGCCGCCCATGTAGGTTTCGTCGACTTCGACGGGTCCACCGAAGACGCTGTCGGGCGCGGTTGCGGCCTCGCGGATTCTGTGGAGCATGAACCATGCGGTCTTCTGAGTGACGCCGATATCGCGATGAAGCTTCATGCTTGATACGCCTTTGAGGCTGGTGGTGGTGAGGTATAGCGCGTATGCCCATTTCTGGAGGGGGACCTTTGATCGTTCGAGGACGGTTCCGGTCCGGACCGAGAAATACTGCCAGCAGCCCTTGCAGCGGTAGGGCATGGGCTTGGCGTCTTGGACGTCCATCGTTTCCGTGTGTCCGCAGTGCGGGCAGGGGCGGTTGCCGTCGGTCCAGCGCCTTGAGGCGAACCACGCGGCGCTGGCCTGTTCGGTGGGGAATATCTGTGTCATCTGCAGGAGGGTGACGCCTGTTCTGTGTGCGCGTCCAGGTGCTTCGTGTGCCATCGTGTCTCTCCTTGCGTAAGGTGTTGTTCTCTGTTTACATAGGTAAATTTAACAAATTCGAATCCGCAAGTCAAGTATATAATTCCCATTAAAATCCAATAACCCCACTACAATCCCAACAAAAGTGCCGAGAATTCCTAATGAAGCAAGTAACGCTGGCGCATGCGCTGTAAGAGTGGGGAGTCGTCCTTTGCAAAAAGAAAAAAACAAAACTACCAGCGAAAATAGCAATATCCACAAAAAACACGCAGTCCAAATGGCAGGTGAAAAAATACGTAATGAAGACTCAAGCAAGTTAGACAAGGCAAGAAACATAAAAAGGTCTCCCTGTTTTAATGATGATTGGTAGCGTCAATGTAGCGCGGATAATTTAATGATTGGCCATTTGCGGCCAATGCGGGATCGGCCTAATCGGGCCAGTTGAAGATCCGTAGAGTCTATGCGGACAGGTACGGTTGTTTTAGTGGCCCAAACTGACGTATTCGGCCATCGCGTGGCACTGTTGCACCGGTCATTGACGGATGCACCTTCTACTTCGTTAAAATCAACAACCCAACAAATCTTCCACACACGAATTGGCCGTAAGCCGAACTATTGGACCAGTGCCCCATCCCGTGAGACCCAAACAGAATTCAGTCTTAACGGCCTCGACGTCTGGCGACAGAGAGATCATCACCCGATTTAGCTTTGTACTCAATTCTGATATCTCCAATCGTCAGCTAATTTCCAATCCAATTCATCGGGTAGGCGCAGGAACCAATCACGCCATCCGTTACGTGAAGTCTTCGTTACTTCCTTCGACGCTGCAGAAAACGACTCAAACCCTTTTCCGTGGCTCCCACTCAACACGAGCATTCCTTCTCTAAATTCGCCAAAGTGGATCTGTCCACCAAATTCAAACTTCGCCACCGTCCCATCTGGAGGTGGAAACGACCGCTTGGGACTCTTCGAATCCAGCGAATGCCCTTGGCTTGCTTGCCACCAGAGTCGGAATTCTTCGACCTCCTGCTCGCTCCTTGGGTGACATTCTCGATGGACTAAGACCGCGTTTTGAATGTTAGTCTCGCCCCCTTTTGTGTGCGGCAAAACATGGTGGATGTCACTGTCCTTCCACGAAACCTTGTGATCATTCCCTTTCATTCGGCAGTACTGACATAATTCCATATCCCGAAAAAACACAGTTTTACGTTGACTTTCAGTGAATGATCGGTTCTTGTCAAGTCTTGTAGGTTCAAGCAATTTCAGCATTTCTTCTTGGAAGAAGGCGTGTCTCCGGCGAATGGTCTTACCATCATCCGAGCGAGTCTGTGTCCATTGGCCATATTCTGAATAGTATCGTCGGAATTCAGATTCTCTACGACGCTTCGTGGCGTCGGCTGCCTCACTTCTCCGATCCTCAAATTCGTTCAACTTTGCGGCCAAGTGGCCTTCCCATCCGGGCACATATTCATCTAATAGAGAGTCCACCAGGAGAACTAGATGAATGACGTAGTGCCCAGTTATTTTTGGTTTTCCCGAAAATACTTCGTGTATTTTCGCACAAATCTTCTCAAATCTGCGTGCTTCGCGTGAATTACCGTCAAACCCAACTTGTGAATGGTAAAACTCGTCAATATTCCGGGATTTAATGTCGCAAAACTCATTTTTCTCTCGCATCGTCCAATAGAGAATGTAAATTTGCGCTGCAAGCTGCCGCCGCCTCTGCTCATTTCCCTTTACTAACTCCCTAAACAAGGGAACCCCTGGCCATTTCTCTACTTCCTTTTTCCCGCCGATTTTAAGCACAAATTCGGTGAAATTCCCTGGCCATGAATCTCTCTTGTCTTGTGCTGTGAGCGGGGTTCCACCTTGTAAACGGATAAATAGATCCCTTATTAAATTCTCGTTCGCAGTTGTAATATTATATACTACTATTTGGTTTGACTTTAGTTTGGACTGTAACTCATCTGGAAGTTCTTCAAAGCGTTTTCCCGCCCAAGGGCACGGGTCTTCCTTTACAAAGTCTGGAAATCGGAATTTCGATTCGTCCGAAGGATCCAATAGTGGGAAAGCACCTTCGCTATAGCTGTAAATAGCCTCGATTCGCTGTTGACCATCCACGATATCGTAGTATGTATTTGTTATGCCACCTGCTGTTGATTCTCTCAAATGAAAGTAAAAAGCTGGAACTGAGTAATCACGAAAGATGGAATCTATGAACATACACTTTTGCACTTCGGTCCAACGCAATCCACGTTGGTACTCATGGTCAACCCGCAATATCTGTTCGTGCCAAAGATCAATGAGTCTACCAACAGTCCAATCCATCTCAATTTCGACTTTCATCTCAAGTTCTCCTCCCATGCAATTGCCTCGTCTCTCCCGATTTCTTAGGGTTGTTTCGATTATCCGGACATAGGGGCTTTGAGTATGTGAGAATAGTACCCCAAGGAGAACCCAATACTCATCATGGTTGGCTATCGGAGGGAAAGAGTCGCCAAACGGAGCACACGCTCCCTGGAAACATGTCACCGCCGACGAGGTTGTCCTCCGTCCACAACACATCGACCCGTTGAGGAGACCGGTAGACGTGGACCATGCGGGTCTTGGATTCCACCAGCCATACCAGGCAGATTCCGGCGGCGATCTTGATTCGGACGTCGGCCTGGCTTTTTCGATTGGAACTATCAATTGTGTGGGTGTCGCAATTTGCGTCAGTGTTCGTAGCAATATAGTAAATAATTATTGGATTAACGCTGAAAAATGAGATGGTATCGTTGTTTTTATGATGAAATCCGGTGTTTTTTTTGTGGAGACATGGAGTTTCGACAGAAACAGGAATCATCCGGGAACCGCAATCTCGGGAAGAAGCGGCTGTTCTGCCTGCCTGGCATGCTTTAGCAGGCAGGGCGGGCGGGGGCAGATTGCGAACGCTCAGGTTCATCCGATGCCAGAGGAGATCCTTCGTCAGCCGCCGGCCGTTACAGGAGCAGGAACGTGTGGGGGAATTGAGCGCAGATCAGGAAGGATTTACGTAGACGAGCGTTGGCTGTCAGGATGTTTTGCGAGAGGATTGGCGGGAAGGTTCAAGCGGTGGATATGGATTATCGAGGTGGGATTCTCGACGATGGCAGGACGAAAAAACGATGAGCGGCGAGAAATCCGGACTCATCGCAATTAGCCTTGATTCACAATTATTCTGGGACCTGAATGTCGAATATATACAGTGGAAAAAAGGCGAATTGACGTCAAAGATCACAGATACTCGAGGTCACTGGACGTGAACGGAAACTTCATCCATTTGTACGACCTGGATGCCCCGCTCTTACGCTGATTCCTTCTGTGCCTTTTGTGCCTTTTGTGGTAAGTCTTGCCGTTGCCTTTTTCGGATTAAGATCAGCTATCGGAGGGAAAGAGCCGCCGAATGGGGCACTGGAACCCGGGGAGCACATCGCCGCCGTCGAGGTCATCGTCAATTCCCAGTACCTCAACCTGCTGAGGAGACCGGTAAACGTGGACCATGCGGGTTTCGGGTTCTACGAGCCAGACCAAGCGGGTTCCGGCCGCAAAGTACTCGGCGATCTTGACGTGAACGTCGGCGAGGCGGTCGGACGGCGAGATCACTTCGACGGCGAGATCCGGGGCGAAGGGCCAGTAGCCTACAGGGACGCCCGAGGCTGGAACGCGCGACGCAAGCACGACGGCGGCGTCCGGGGCGCGCACGGTATCGGGATCCCTCTCGAGGATGAATCCTGTGTCGGCGCCGCAGCACACACCGAGGTCGTTTGCTTCGACGTATTCGTCGAGCGCGCTCGCTATGCGAGCCGTGACGACGCCGTGTTCCGCTCCGATTGGCGTCAGACGAATGATCTCACCACTTACCAGTTCACAACGTCCGCCACCGTCCCGCAGGTCGAACAGTTCTTCGGCTGTCAAGGGTAAACGCGGGGCTAAAATTGCCATCCAGGACCTTCTGCGGCTGGGAGCACGGCAGGCGCCGCACGCTTTCCCGGTGCCTTGACCTCATTCTTGTCCGCGTCAATGAAATAACCTACTGATATTTTTATCTTCTGAAGAAACCATACAATAGTGTCACCAGCAGGGCAAGTAAGATGCGTAGATTTCTTTTTTGCACAGAAAAAACCCGTTCTCGGTACCCTTCACTCTATTGAAGGGGAACCTGAAGAACAGGTTTAGAACAGCGTCCTACTTCATACGGTTTAGACGATCATAAAACTTCTCATGCACGTCTATCAGGATTACCCGACCGGTTCCCTTGTTATCTGATTGGATTGCCATCCTATACGAGTCGTTCAAGCGCACTGCATAGACATCATCAAACCCATCCACTAACTCCAGTTGGCGACCGGGAGGAAGCTCTCCTTCGTAAAACTCCTTCACAACATCTTCGACATTCTTTATTGCCTGCGGAGGGAGCTTCTGTAGCTGGCGTTTTTGCCTTTTGGTCAGTGGATCAAGTTTAACCGGCAGCTGCAGCAGCAATCGAACACCTCATATTCTTGATAAACTCCTCGGCCGTCTTACAAGGCTCTTCTGCCTGAGGTTCCTGCAGCCCTTCATAGATCCCAATATACCAGCGAAGATCCTGACAAACCGACACAAATTCCCCAAGAGACTCTATAAGACGATCAATAGCCTTCCTCGTCTCAACATTCGATGCCATCTCTCCCAACAACTCGTATTTTGGGATATTCTCCTTATTTACATCCTCAAGCTTCCTGAAACCTTCAATAGCCGCTTCCATATCGCTGAAAAACGAACCGATTCTCTCAGGCTTCTCCTTAACCCGTTTAAACATCTCCCCATAAAACCGACACCAAAGATCGGTCTCCTCCCGCAACTCATCGATAACTTTCCGGCTCTGTCTCTCAGCATCAACCCAAATCCGGGACTTCAATTCTCTCTCCGTAAAGAAAGACCCCATAGTATTCGAAACCCACTCCTGCTGATTGAGAGGAGAAAATGTGAAAATGGCAGGTAATCCAGATAAAGCCGTCGACATAATACCCCCGTCTTAGAAGCTGTCTTAAAATTCCCAGCGGTCTTCGCGCGGCTGCAAAAGCGCCGGTCGGCGTTACTCAAATCCACCCAAGAGTGGCGAGGGCGCGCAGCCACGATACATTAATATATGGTCGGATTTTCCCGTCGGCGCTGCGCGCCCCTCGCGCCTCATAACCGCCACTTTTTCGCTCGCGCTCGGGAACTCACCGGTAATTTTAAAACAGCTTCTTAGCTCCCCAAACGCAGTCTGTTTCGTAAGCTGTACCAAAGAAAAGGTACTAAAAAGGCAACTAAATGACAATGGCAAATTACCCGCTTGCCAACACCCTTTATACAATCCCCCTTACACCAAATATCCAGTTCCTGATGGGACCACGCTACCGTCCCCGATCCTCGCGCCCATGTTCCATTCGTAGGGGCGACCCTTGTGGTCGCCCGCCTGCCGGTTGCGCAACGCAATCGAGAGAAGGCCATCGAGGGCAGGATGCCCTCGCTCCTGGAAAATCGAGACGACCACGCCGCCATCCCCAAACCTCCCGCCCAAATTCGATATGTAGGGGCGACCCTTGTGGTCGCCCGCCCTCGCTCCGATTACAACGGACACACGAGCTGCCCGTCCAGCAGCTTGTGGTTGCCTGAATAGTCCACCGGCACGTCGATCAGATGCACGCCGCCTTCGCTGAGGCAACGCTCAAGCAATCCGACCAGCGCGTCCGTCCGTTCCAGCCGGTGCCCTTTGGCGCCGTAGCTCTCGGCATAGCGCACGAAATCCGGATTCCCGTAGTCCAGCCCGAAATCCGGCAGACCCATATCGGCCTGCTTCCATTTGATCATGCCGTAGGCGTTATCCCGCAGAACCAGCGTCACGACGTTCAGGCCAAGCCGGACGGCGGTCTCCAGCTCCTGCGAATTCATCATAAAGCCGCCGTCGCCGCAGACCGCCACCACGTCGCGGTCCGGGTACAGCAGACTGGCCGCCATCGCCGAAGGCAGACCCGCACCCATGGTCGCCAGGGCGTTGTCCAGCAGCACGGTATTCGGCTGGTGGGCGCGGTAGTTCAGCGCGAACCAGATCTTGTAGACGCCGTTATCGAGAGCGATCAGGCCGTCGTCCGGTATCACGCGCCTCACGTCGGCCACCAGCCGCTGCGGCAGCACCGGAAAGCGATCGTCGTCCTCGCCGGCGGCCAGCTTCGCATCCGCCCATTCCTTCACCCTCAGGAAATAGTCGAACGACCAGTGGGTCTGTGGCTCGATCTCCCGGTAGATCTGCCAGAGGCTGTTGCCGATGTCGCCGATCACTTCGAGTTGAGGGAAATACACGGGATCCACCTCGGCCGAGGAAAAGTTGACGTGGATGACGTTCAGACCGCCGTCCCGCATGAGGAAGGGCGGTTTTTCGACCACGTCGTGGCCCACGTTGATGATCAGGTCGGCCCGTTCGATGGCGCAGTGGATGGCGTCGCCGGAAGACAGGGCCGCGTTTCCCAGGTACAGCGGATGTCGTTCGTCCACAACGCCCTTGCCCATCTGCGTATTGAACCACGGAATGCCCGTTTTGTCGATGAAACGGACCAGCATATTCGACGTGCGCTTGCGATTGGCCCCGGCGCCCACCAGCAGCAGGGGACGGCGCGCAGCCTCGATCATCGCAACGGCCCGCGCGACCGCCTTTTCCTCCGCTACCGGGCGCCGCACCCGGTCCCTGGGATAGAGGTGCGCCGCCGCCTCTTCCGCGGCGACGTCTTCGGGCAACTCCAGGTGTACGGCTCCCGGCCGCTCCTCCTCCGCCACGCGGAACGCCTCCCGCACACGGGGCGGTATGGTCGCACCGCTGACGATGCGGGTGGTGTACTTCGTCAGCGGCCGCATCATCTCAACCACGTCGACGATCTGGAAGTGGCCCTGTTTGCTCGACTTGATGGGCTTCTGCCCGGTGATCATCAGCAGGGGCATGCCGCCGAGTTGCGCGTACGCCGCCGCGGTGACGAAATTCGTGGCGCCGGGCCCGAGCGTGGACATGCACACGCCCGTCTTGCCGGTGAGGCGTCCGTACGTGGCGGCCATGAAACCCGCCGCCTGTTCGTGACGGTTGAGAATGACGCGGATGCTCGATTGGCGCAGCGACTCGAGCAGGTCAAGGTTTTCTTCGCCGGGGATGGCAAAGACAAATTCCACGCCCTCGGCCTCGAGGGCTCTTACAAACAGGTCGGAGGCTTTCATTGGTTTAACGCTCACGTTGATGGTTCTTATCACTGCTGTCCAAGAAATTCGGGATTCTTGGAGATAGGGTTCGAAAAGTGGAGTCGAAGCATCGTTCGCCGCTACCGTTCCGCGTTGGGGGCGGACGTGCTGCCTCTCAGGTATCGAAATATGAATATCGCACGGGGATGATCCCATGCTGCAGTAGATCCTTCGTCGGCCTGGGCGCCGGCCCTGGATGACAGCGGGAAGCCAAGTGCACGACAATCGTAAATCATGTCATTCTGAGCGCGCTGGCCTCCTCAGGATGACAGGTTCGGCGAAGGTGTGGGCTCAGCGTTTCGTCAATAGTTATCGGAAGAAATATCAATCACAGCGCAGCGAAGAATCTCCCGTATTCTCGATTGTACGTGTCCTCCATGCCCTTTGTAGATGAACTTGTGCGCGGACACATGAGCTGCCTGGAGACCACGTCGACCCTTCGACAATCCTTCGGCAGGCTTGCTTCGGCAGGCTCAGGACAACGGCTCAGGGGACGGCTCAGCTTCTGCGACTCCCCCTCAAGGGGGGAGTGATTAAACCATCAAACGGACGCGCGCGATACAATAGGCGCAATCGAGGGCAGGATGCCCTCGCTCCCTAAAGAAAGCGCCGCCAGATGGGCGACCGGCCGGTCGCCCCTACAAACGCAATGAAAACGCAAAAAGGGCAAGGTGCCATCGTTCCAGAAGGCGCTTTCGAGGGCAGGATGCCCTCGCTCCGGGAAAGAGATTCGTCAGGTGTGATCTGAATCGGACGATTATCGCCGCACCTCAATCCAGCCGGTTCAGAAACTCGTCCAGCCATTCATCGGGTCCTCCGTGCCCGGCGAACCCCGTCTCCACGTCCTCATCGGTATGACAATCGGACCCGCCGGTGGAGAACATCCCGTGACGTTCGCAGTATTCCCGGTATTTCGCCGTAAACTCCGGCGGCACGCTCGGGTGGGCGCACTCGATCCCGTCCAGCGAACACTCCTCACGGAGCGCATCCATCCGTTCCACGTCGTCTTCCCTGAAATAGCCGAACGGGTGCGCAATCGCCACCAGCGCGCCCGCCTCCTTGACGGCCGGCATCGCGTCCTTCACGTGCGGATACGGCGGAAACCGGGTCGCCCTGCCCGCTCGCGCCATCAGGTCCGCGTAGTCCTCGGTGCGGTCGATATGCCCCCGCTCCACGCAGTACCGCTGGATGACACCCCCCTTGACGTGCGTGTTTCCCTGCAACTCGATCGTCTTCGACGGTCTGTACGACTTCAACAGTTCGAGCCGGTCGGCATCCGAGAAATCCAGTCCGAGCGCCTGCAGGCCGGCCGATATCGCCGCGCCGTAGGCCCGCTGCCAGTCGTGATACGCCTCGAGTACCTGAACCATCGACGCGGGCAGTTCCGCGGGGAAGCCGTAACATAACAGGTCCACCGACCCGATCGACGTGGTCATCGTCAGTTCGGCCGAGGGTACGACCCGTATCTCCGGATAGCCCGCGGCAATCTCCAGCACCTCCGGCAGCGAATCCAGCACGTGGTGGTCCGTTATGGTGAAGCACTTCACCCCGAGTTCCCGGGCCCGCCTGAAATGGCTCTCGGGCTGCGCGAGCGCATCGTAGCTCCAGTACGTATGAAGATGGAGATCGTACCGCGACGTCGTTCCTGCGTCCTCCATTGATCTGCCCCCTTTCCTACCGGCGTAGAAACCGGTCGAGCACGTTCCGCACGACGCCCTGCAGCGCCCGGTCCACGATCAGACTGCCGCCAAAGGCGATCGACCCCACCGAGAACACGCCCCCGCCGCCGGGATGGTCGTAATACGTCATATGGGCCCCGCCCGACCCGTCCCAATCGTACCCGTCATCAGGATAGACCGCGGATTCTCCCTGTCCCATGTAGTCTTCCGGGTTGATTCCCCTCGCCAGCACCGTGAGATTGTCCGGAGACCAGCCCTCTCTCACCTGGTCCGCCTCCCAGCCGCTCGCCGCGCCCCCGTTGATGCCCTCTTCGCCGAAAAGATCCCCGTCTTTCAGACCGAGGCCCTCGAATATCCAGTGCGACGCGGCCTCCACCCGGTACGGCGCGAACGTCATGTATCCCGGCCGCAGATACCCCACGCCCAGTACGGCGTGTTCGGGCCGGCCCAGGTTTCGCCACAGCCCGCCCTCCTCGCCATTCTGGTAATGCGGCTTGCCGTCCTTCCGGATTTCCATGGTCCGGCAGGTGGAATCCCAGGTCACCTTCCAGTAAACGCCGTTTCCCGACAGATAGAGCAGGCTGCCGCCCGCGTCCAGCCAGGCGTCCAGGTGGTCCCGCATCGGCTCCGACCAGTACTCGCTGTGCGTATTGATCACGAGCGCGCCGTAGTCCGCCAGCCAGTCCCAGCCGCGATGCAGATCAAGATCGGAATAGACGTCGACCGCGTAGCCGCACGCCGCCAGCCAGTCCAGGACCCACATTTCGGCCCGCAACAGATGGCTTCTGCCCTCCCCTTCCGGGGTCGCGGTGGGCATGGGACGGTCCAGGCTGAGCGCAACGGGTTGCGGCTCGCTATAGGCCGAACGTCCTCCCCATCCGTTGTACGCGTTCCAGGTGTTGGAGGATGCCAGCACGGCCACGTCGCCCCTCAGGTGGAACCGGGGCTTGATGATGAACGGAACGTGGCACGTCGCGCCCCTTTCGTCCACGAACTCCGCGGAATAGATCCACGACCGCGTCTCCTCCGGCACGATCCAGTAGAAATCCGACGCCCAGTCGCAGCCCTTCTCCCACGCCCTGTCGGGACACGCCTGCATCCTCCCCCGCAACCCCTCCAATTTACCGATCTCGATATTGGATTTACCGGCGCTGCGGAACCTGACGCGATAGCTGCGTGCGTTCGTGGTCATCCGAAAGGCAATGTTGTCATCGGGCGACGCGCTGAGCCGGGAAGCGTAACCCTGCATTCTGGTCACGTCGGGAGGCGGATGCACCGGCGGCGCGATGCTGTGTGAGTTCCGCGTATCCTTCTTCATGCCATTCCTCTCATTCGTATCTCGCCCTGATCGCCGTTCCCCGCCTCGCGCTTTCCACCGCAAGATCGAGAATGTGTATGGGGCGCCGGGCCCACTCGGGAGTGATCACCAGGTCTTCGTCTGCAGTCAGGTGCCGGGCGATATTGTCGTAAAACGCCTCCCAGCGGCTGGCCATGTTGGCGCCCTTCGTCACCACCTTTTCGCTTCCCCGCTGACGGATCAGTTCGTACTTGCGTCCGTCGAAGATATAGCTTCCCTCGGTACCCGAGATCTCCAACTGACCGGGCCTGGGATTTGACTCCAGCGAAGATACCGTGAGACTCAGCCATGCGCCGTTGTCGAACCTGACCACCGCGCACGCCACGTCCTCGTTCGTGTCCTCCTTCCACGGCGTCTCGTCCGCCCAGAAGCCGTTTTTCGCGAACCCGGATACCTCGACGATTCCCGCGGGAACGATCTGGAGCCCGTACTCCAGCAGATGCACGCCCCAATCGTACATGATGCCTCCGGAAATCGACCGGCTGCTCCGCCACCAGTCTCCCGGGTGACCGTATCCGCCGATTCGGGCGTCGACGCGGTAGATCTCGCCGATCGCCTTCTCGTCGTGGAGATGCCTGAGCGCCTCCAGGACGCACCCGTCCCAGTGCCGGTTGTGGTACGCGGTGACCAGCAGGTCCCGCGCGTGTGCCTCGCGAATCATGGCGTCGCATTCTTCCGTCGTAATGGCAAACGGTTTCTCGCTGACGACGTGACGTCCCGCGCGAAGGCATTGCAGGGCCAGCTCTGCATGCGTGTTGTGCGGCGTGATCAGCACCACCAGGTTCACGTCCGAGTCTCGCAGCATTTCATCGACGGAACGATATTGTTCGATTCCGGGGAAATCCTGCCCCGCCGCGTTCAGCCGCTCCGGATCCGTCTCCGCCACCGCGCACGGCGTCATGCCCGCTTTCCGCGTATCGGTCAGGTGCCTCCGGCCCATATCGAATGCCGCGCCGTAACCGACCACGCCGGTCTTCACGTCCGCGGCCCGTGCGAATCTCGCCATCGATCTCCCCTCCGTCAGCTATCGCGTTCACACATCAAAGAGGAGTCCCGGCATCTGGACACGCCGGGACTTGGCTATACATTGTTGAGTACAATCGTCATCAGACATCACTGCTGTCCAGGAACTGTGGGATTCACAGAGGTAAGGTTCGAAAAGCGGCTGCAATTGGCGATTTTGTACGGGTCTGACCCGGATAGCGGAAACCAGGTCGCCATCAGTCGGTGTTTGTTGCAACGCCTGTCATTCTGATCGCATTCGAGAAAATTTCGCCGCTTCCGTCCCGCTCCGCAGGCGGACGTGCTGCCTCTCAGGTATCGACACGTGAGAATCCTACGTGGATGATCCGATGCTGCAGTAGATCCTTCGTCGGCCTGCTCTGCATGGCAGTCTGATCTTACGTGTAGCGGACATGTTTCGCCGACGTCGTACGCAGGCCTCCTCTGGATGACAGTTTTGGCGAAGGTGTGGGCTCAGCGTTTCGCCAATTGCTGTGGACGATTTTCCCCCATACCCCCGGTCGCCAGCTGTGAAATACATTGATGGGGCGAGAACTGTTTTTCCTCCCTCTCTCCCGCGGGAGCAAGGTCTGGGTGGCGGGGAGTGGCGGCCTATGATCTTACCTTTCGTTCTTGCTTTTAGCTGATAGCTGACGGTTGAGAGCTGATTGCTTTTTCCGAGAGATCTGCGGGGCCGGGCGGTGGGGTAGACTTCGCTTTTGCCTTTCGATCTTAGCTGATGGCTGACGGCTGATCGCTGACAGCTTCATCTGCGGGGCCCGCGGGAGAGGCCCCGAACGCGGTCAGGATCCATCGGTTTTATCCGGAGGACTTCCGTCCCCGTCCTGAGATCCGTCCTGCGCCTCTTCGGGATAGAGCACGAAACGCGCGTAGTTCTCCATATTGAAATGCTTCCGCGCCGCGTCCCGGACGACGTCGGACGTCAGCCCGTCCACCAGTTCGTCGTACTTGAGGATGTTGGCGGGATCCTGTCCCAGCCAGTAGTTTGACGAAAGCGTCCTCCGCCAGAACCCGTTCTCCTTCAGCGCCGCTTCCCGGGCGCGGCGGTCCGCCTCCTGGACTTTCTCGATATTCGTATCCGATGCGCCGAACTGCTTCAAGCTGTCGATCTGAGCGAAAACCGCCCGCGTCAGTTGGTCGACGCTGTCGGGCGCGCAGCCGAAGCTGATCCGGATACTGTACCGCTGTTCGGGATAACGTGACGTTGACACGCCCACGCCCACGCCGTAGGTCCCGCCCATCTCCTCTCTCAGAACCTCGCGAAGCCGGATCCGGAGGACGTCGATTGCCGACCCCAGATTGTAGCTGTTTTTCCGGCTCCATTCGAAAGGCCCGGTGAAGACGATCCGGTTGCTGCTCTTCGGCTCGAGTCCCTTATGGATCGTCTTCTCGATGACGCCCCGGGGTGGCCGGATCCCCGCGTCGCGCCATGTCTCCGTTCGCCGCGTCGCTGGCAGCCCACCCAGGTACGTCTTCACCAGCGGACGGATACCGTCCGGATCGATGTTGCCGACAAAGAAGAACGTGAAATCGCTCGCGTCGGCGAACCGGTCCTTGTAAATCTCGAACGAACGCTCCAGGTTCATTTCATCCAGAAGCGCTTCCGACCAGACCCGCGCGCGGTGATGGTATTGCGACATGGTAACCTGAATCGTATCGCCGAACGCCGCTCCCGGGCTGGCGCTGCGGTTTTCCAGGGATCCGCGGATGCGCTGCACGTAGGCCTGATACGCCTCCGGGTCCTTCCGGGGCGCCGTAAACCTCAGGTAGATCAACCGGAACATCGTCTCCAGGTCCTTCAGGGAGGCGCTGCCGCGAACGCCCTCCCTCAGTTCTCCGATCCACGGGGATACCCGCACCACTTTTCCTGCCAGTTTCTTCTCCAGCCCGATCGCGTCAAAGGCGCCCAGGCCCCCTTCCTGGACGACGGCAGTCGCGGTTGCGGCTGCAAGATAGTCCTCGTCCGAAACAAGACCGTGTCCGCCGGGGCTGAATGCCGAGAACAACACCTCGTCGTTCTTGAAATCGGTCGGCTTCAGTACGACGCGCACACCGTTCGACAGCGTCCATTCGGTCACGTCCAGTTCGGCGATCTTCTTCTCCGCGACGATTTCGCCGGGCGCCGGCGGCGTCTCGACGAGCGGCCGGGCCGAGGCCGCGTCTTCGTAGGGCTCGATCTCCATCTCGTCGACGCGCGCGATGACCGCCGTCAGTTCCTCTTCGGTGGGCATCGTCACACCCTGCTTCTCCGGACCGTCGACCAGAACCACGCGGTTATGCGAGGTGATCCACTCGCCGGCGAGGCGGTTCACATCGGCCAGCCGGATTTCCGGGACCATCTCCTGATAGAGCTTGAATTCATACTCGATCCCCGGAATCGGTTCGCCCGTGAGAAAATGCCGGATATATTCACTCGCATATCTGCGGGAACGGGCCTTGTCCCGCTCCGTGTAAGCACGCTCCATCCCCCGCAGCGCCCCGGTTTTCTCACGGTCGAGTTCCGACTGGGTAAACCCGTGCAGGCGCACCCTTCTGGCTTCCGTGAGTACGGCCTCCAGCCCCCGCAGAATCCCGCCCTCTCTCACGACGGCGCCCTGCAGGTAAAACTCGCTTGTCCGGATGAATCGCCCCTGGCTGGAGTACGCGAACAGAAAAGGCGCGTCGGGCTTTTTCGTCAGTTCCCGCAGCCGCGCGTTCAGCATCCTGTTGTAAAGCGACTCGACGATGTTCTGGCGGTAGGCTCCGGCCGAGTCCTGTTCGCGCACGGGTTGCTTGTAGTAAATGGAAACGTTCGTTCTCGTCGCCTCCGGATCGGTGGCGACGGCGAACAGGGTCTCCTCGTGACCAGGCAGCGGATATAGCGTCCGCTCTCTGGGTTGGCTCGCCGCGGGAATCCGCCCGAAATGCGTCTGAATCAACCCCTCGATCCATGCCGTATTGAAATCGCCCACGGCGATGACGGACATCAGGTCCGGGCGGTACCACTCACGATAGAACCGCTTCGCCGCCTCGTGCCTGAAGGTGTCCAGCACGGCCTTCTTCCCGATGGGCAGCCTCTCCGCGTACCGGGAGCCCTTGAGCAGGATCGGGAACTGTTTGTCCCGCAACCGTGCGCCCGCGCCCCGGCCCAGGCGCCATTCCTCGATCACCACGCCTCGCTCCTTGTCGATCTCCTCCGCTTCAAACAGAATGCCCGACGCCCAGTCTTCCAGGATCTGGAACGCCTGCGTCACAATCAGCGCACTGTCCGTGGGCACCTGGAGCATGTACACGGTCTCGTCGAAGCTCGTGTAAGCATTCAGGTCGGGACCGAAACGCATGCCGATCGATTCCAGGTAATTCACCAGGTCCAGCTTCGGGAAATTCCGGGTCCCGTTGAACGCCATATGTTCCACGAAGTGAGCCAGGCCCTGCTGGTCCTCGTCTTCCAGAATCGAACCCGCGTTCACCACCAGCCGCAACTCGGCGCGATTTTCCGGCCGCTGGTTCTCGCGGATAACGTACCGGATGCCGTTCGGAAGCGTGCCAAGCGTCAGATTCGGATCCACCGGCAGTTTCGGCGCCGGAGGCGGCGCAACAGGCTCCGGCGGGGCCGCCTGTTGCGGTGCGGCACAGGCGCCGAACAGGACGAGAAAAAACAAAACCGGAAACCGCAGAACACATTTCATTGAAAAGTCCTCAGCTTTGGGGAGTCCACGTTTCGGCGAGGGGGCGATGTGTGAACGCCTTTGCGTCTTCCCCGAGATAATCGCCCGCAACCTGCCCGTTACCCTCGATGATGTATTTGTAGATTACCAGGCCCTCGAGACCGACGGGACCCCGGCTGTGCAGCCGGTTTGTGCTGATCCCCACCTCGGCGCCCAGGCCGTAGCGGAACCCGTCGGCAAACCGGGTTGACGCGTTGTGCAGCGTGGACGCGGAATCCACCTCGCGGAGGAACCGGGACGCCGCCGCCCTGTCTTCGGTGACAATCGCATCGGTGTGGTTGCTGCTGTAGCGGTTGATATGATCGACCGCTTCCTGAACCCCGTTCACCACTTTGACCGAGATCACCATATCGAGGTATTCCGCCGCCCAGTCCTCCTCGGACGCGGCGGCCACCTCGCCCCCTGCCAGCGAACGCGTCAGATCGTCCCCGCGTACCGCCACGCCGTTCCGCCCGTAGATCCCAACCATATCCGGCAGGAAATCCCCCGCGATATCTCTGTCGACAAGCAGCGTTTCAACCGCGTTGCAGCCCGAGGGATACTGGGTCTTGGCATCCAGACAGATCCGCTTCGCCTTGTCGAGGTTCGCCCCCGCGTGCACGTACACGTGGCAGATGCCGTCGGCATGCCCCATCACCGGAATTCTCGTATTCCTCATAATGTGCTGGACCAGTTCGTTGCCGCCCCTCGGGATGATGAGATCGATCAGATCGTGCAGGTCCAGCATGGCCTGCACCTCCTCACGCGCCTCCATCAGATGCATCCACCCGTCCGGAATACCGGGCAGGCCGCGTGTCGAGGCAATGAGGACGTTCGCCAGCGCGCGGTTGGAATGAAACGCCTCGCTGCCGCCCTTCAGCAAAACCGCATTGCCGGACTTCAGGCAGAGCGTGGCGATCTGCACGAGCGCGTCCGGCCGCGATTCGAATACGATCCCCAGGACACCGATGGGTACCGATACTTTATACACTTTCAAACCACGGTCCATTTCCGTCGCCGCCAGCGTCCGGCCGATCGGGTCCGCCTGCTCCCTTACGCTTTGAACGCCACGGATGATTTCATTGCGCAGCTTGACCTCATCCACCTTCAGTCGCCCCACCAGCGCACCCGTCAGCCTGCCCTCGGCAAGCATCACTTGCGCGGCCTCCAGGTCCCTCCGGTTCGCCTCCAGAATGGCGCCCGCGTTGGCTTCCAGGCCCCGCGCGATCGCTCCCAGCGCCGCGTTTCGCTCCCCCCCGGTGGCGTTGCTCAGCTGCAAGGCCGCGGCGCGGGCGCCCTCGGCTCTGGCTCTAATTTCGTCCGACATTTCCTCCACCCTCCTGCGGTAAACAATAGATCTCCGTAACACCCTACAGTTCGAGGCCGACTCTTTTCGCGGTCTCGACAATCTGCTCCCAGGTGGCGTCAGGCACGGGAATGCCGGACGCCGACCGCTCCGTCCGGGTGCGCCACGAACGCTCTCCGGGCACCAGCACCTCGTCCGACCCCGGCGCCGGTTCGGCCGACTTCACGTAGTCGACGAACCGCTTTACCTCCGCCTTGAACGCCTCCAGCGGCTGAAACGCTTCAATATTGATGGCCTGGACGAAAAGCGCGTTGCCGGTCTCTCTGGAGTTTTCACGGGAACAACCGGCGGGCGACAGGGCGCCCGAGAGGATGTCGATCACGAAAGCCAGCCCGTATCCCTTGTGCGCAACGGGCCCGCCGAACGGGAGCAACGCGCCTCTCGGCTCCGTCATATAATCCCGGGGATCGTTGGTGGGAAACCCCTTGTGGTCGATCATCCATCCGTCCGGCATCCGTTCGCCCTTCGCCAGCGTCACGCGAACCTTGCCTCCCGCAGCCACCGCGGTCGTGAAGTCCAGCGCGATCGGAAATTCGCCGGCGGACGGACACGCCACCGCGAGGCAGTTCGCGGGAAGGATTCTTCCGATTCCGCCCGACGGGGGCATCGCCAGATCGGCACCGTGTCCGTTGTTTGCGAGTATGCCGATCATGTCCGCTTCAGCGGCGAGCGGCGTGAAGGCGCCCAGACGGCCGACGTGGTTGCACCGGTGAACCGTGACCAGCCCGATCGAGGCCTCGCGGGCCTTGCGGATGGCAACCTTCATCGCGGCAACCGCGGTTACGTGTCCGAACCCCCAGTTTCCGTTCAACACCGCCGTTGCGGGCGTTTCCCGTTCCACCTCGACCGCCGCGCCCGGAACAATCTGTCCGGACGCCACCCCGGCAACGTACTGCGGCAGGCGCAGTATGCCGTGCGAGTCGTGGCCGGAAAGGCTGGACTCCACCAGTTGCCCCGCGACAGTCTCCGCCTCTTCGGACGTGGCGCCCGCGCGCTCGTAGATCTCCCGACCAATTCGATGCAGTTCGGCGGCGCTAAAAACCGGCATATGTAAACCCCACAAGAACGATACGTTTGAACCAGGGTGTCGTTAACTCTGATTCGAAATTTTCCTGGGACCTGAATGTCGAATTTATACAGAAGAACAAAGACGAATTGACGTCAAAGTTCCCGGATATTTGAGGTGGCTGGACGTGAACGGAATCTTCAGCCATTTGTACGACCTCGATACCCCGCTTTTGCGCAGATACCTTCTGTGCCTTTTGTGCTTTTTGTGGTAAATTTCGCCTTTGTTTTTTTTGAATTGAGGTTAACTGGAATACGCCGCTTCGACGCTGTCGCGATACTGTTCAAGAATCGCCCCGGGCACGACCTTCTTCAGGCCCCGCGTCAGCGTACCCGCCTCCTCGCTGAGCGCGTCGGGCAGCACCAGAACCCGCTGGGGACGCTCGTGTCCGGGCAGGCCGGCGGCGGTCGCCTCGTTCAGCAGAAGTTCCCGCATGCGATCCGCCACGCCCGCATGCCTGCGCACCGCGTCATCGTCCTCCGGAAGGTCCTGGATGTCCGACAACGTCCGCGCCTCCTCGACGTTGACCGTGACGACGGGCATGGGAAAGGAACCGCTCTGATCGCCGTAGATGATCACGTGCTCGACAAGGGGCACCCTTGCGTACAGCCGCTCGAGCAACTCGGGATTCACAAATTCCCCGTTGCTCAGCTTGAACTGCCGGCCCAGGCGTCCCCGAAACGTCAGGTACCCGTCGCCGTCGATGCTGAAGAGATCCCCCGTCCGATACCACGTCCTGCCGGCTTCGTCCTTCACCAGCGTCTCGGCGGTACGATCGGGATCGTTGAGATATTTGCGCATCACGTGGGACCCGTGTACCCAGAGTTCTCCCTCTTTTCCTTTGCTGTCACGGTACGTGTGCGTAACGGGATCGCCGGAACCGACTTCCTCGCCCGCTTCCGTGATCAGCTTCACCTCCTGCAGCGGCCTTCCCACCGAACCGGTCTTCTGGGCGTCCAGCGTATTGACGGCGATCAGGGGACAGCACTCGGTGGTGCCGTACCCCTCGAGCGAGGTGATATCCAGCACGTCCTGGAAGAAATCCAGCGCCTCCGGGTCCGCCTTGGCCGAGCCCACGATCAGAAGTTCCAGCCGTCCGCCCACGCGCTGCGACAGCTTTTCCTTTATGGCGGCCACCACCTTCTTCCCGATCAGCCCGTACACGGCCCGGTCGCCGAACGAAGACGCGCCCCTGGAGATGTTTCGCTTCGCCCGTACCGCGCGCTCCACGAGGCGGCCCTTCACTCCTCCCGCGTCAATTTCCTTGCGCACGTTTCCGTATACCTTGTCCAGAATCAGGGGCACCGTCAGGAAGCCGTGGGGCTCGGAATAACGAATGTCCACCAGCACCCGGTCCGGGGAACGCGCGAGATCCAGCGTCCAGCCTTTCAACAGGGGATAGTAGATGTTCAGGATGCCCATGGTGTGGTAGTCCGGCGCGGACTTGAACAGAACGGGCCGTTCGCGGGCGGTTATCCCGTCCCATACCGACCTGACGTTGTCCACCAGGTTGCGGTGGGTCTGCACCACGCCCTTGGGGAGACCGGACGAACCCGAGGTGTAGACCACCTTCGACTCGTCGTCCGGATAGATTTCCACGTTCGGAGGAGGCGCCTCGCCGCCGTCCTGCACCAGGGCGAAAAACGACCGGATATCATCGGACTGGCCCTCCGTCAGGATCAGTTTCGGAGACTTCGCGAGTTTCGGAAGTACCCGGTCCACCTGTTCGCGGCTCCTGCTGTCCAGAAACAGCACCTCGAGCCCCGAATGCTCGATCATGTACTTGAGAATATCGTCCGGAAGCTTGTTGCAAAGCGGCACGGAAGACAACCCCAGCATATCCGCCGCCAGGAAGATAAGCACGGACTCGAGGCCCCCCTCGGTCAGTATCCCCACGCGGTCGCCCTTGGCGTAACCGGCGCGGGCCAGTCCGGAGCCCAGCCGGTCCCGCTGTTCCCTGAGTTGCGCATAGGTCATCGGGACGTAGCGCAGGCCGCGCTCGCCCTGCTGATCGGACTGCCTCAGAACGCGCACGGCGGTCCGATCCGCGTGCTCCGTGAAGCTCTCGTTCATCATGTCTTTGAGTGTCCGATTCATATCCGTATGTCTCCTCTTTTGCCGGATCCGGGATGGAACGCTCCCGTTTGGAACGCGGGCGTCAGCCGATCTGACAGCCATTCCCGGCGCCGCATCAAAAACCCTTGCTGTAAGATGACGCTCAACGTTTTCCCGTTGTGGACAGACAAGCGTGCTAATATAAGCATGAGCACTGGCCGCCGCAATTATTTCCCGTCATTTGATATCGTCGTGCGCCGGCCGAAAGGCCAGTTGCGTGGTGCGGTCTTCGCCCTCGCCGCGATGCAGGTAGACCGCGGTTACCGGTACGCCGATCTCGATGGATTCCGGATTCCGTGCGTCAACGCCTTCGATGCGGGCGACGACTCGGGGGCCCTCGTCCAGTTTGACGACGCCGGTGCAATACGGGTTCCTGCGATTGAATCCCTCTGCCTGCATGGCGGGCGGGCCGATGGATATGCTCGTCAGGGCGACGAGCCTGCCCATCCCCTTCATCCGGGTCCACCGCATTTCCGTGTGATGACATTCCGCGCACAGAGCACGCGGCGGAACGAACGTGGCCCCGCATCGATCGCACGCGGAACCCATCAGTTTTTCTTCGCCGAGGAAGGCTTCGAACCCGTAGTCGCTGATCGCGGGCGTCGCCACCATTTATCGCCTTTCCAGGATCGTAAACGTACTCGTGCCGCCCGTGCCGCCCAGGCTATGGGCCGCGCCCAAACGCAGATCGCCGTTGGACACCTGCCGTCCGCCGGCCCGCTGCCTCAGCTGTTCCCATACCTCGATCAACTGCGCGATGCCTGTCGCTCCCACGGGATGCCCCTTGCATTTCAGCCCGCCCGACGTGTTGATCGGCTTCGGCCCGTCCAACCGGGTCGCGCCCTCGCCGGCCGCCCTGTATCCCTCGCCCGGACTGAAGAAGCCCAGGTCCTCGACGTGGAGGATCTCCGCGATGGAAAAACAGTCGTGCACCTCTGCGAACTGTATGTCCTCGGGACCGAGGCCCGCCATCGCATAGGCCTCCCGGGCCGCCCGGCGCGTGGCCTCGAAGCTCGTCAGGTCCGGGGCGGCGTGCAGCCCCCTGCCGCTGCCCTGGCCGAGGCCAACCACGTAAAGAGGATCGCCGGTAAATTCCCTGGCCATCTCTTCACCCACCAGCAGAATGCAGCCGGCGCCGTCGCTGATGGGACAGCAATCGAAGAGATGCATCGGCCAGGCGACCGGCGGGTTGACACCGGGGTCGCGCAGGAAGTCCTTCTCATCCGCCCATAGCGGCGCCGGGTTGCCGCCGGATCCTGCGTGGGCCGCTTTCGATTCCATAATATCGGCGATGGAAGTCCGGAACTGCGCATTCGGATTCAGCGGCGCGTTCTCATGGCTTTTTATGGTCACGTCCATCAGGTGTTCGCGCGTTGCCCCGTACCTGTGGAAGTACGCCGTCGCGATGGCGCCGAATACCCCGGGAAAAGTAAAGCCCGACTTCCGTTCATAGGGTACCGCCGCGGTCGCCAGGCCCTCCGCCACGTCGGTCGTGGAACGTTTTGACATATCCTCCACGCCGCCGACGAGGACCATATCGTAGAATCCCGACGCGATTGCGAACACGCCTTCGCGGAAGGCGATCGCGCTGGAGGCGCATGCGCCTTCGGTGCGGGTCGCCGGTCTGGGAACGAGGCCCAGCGCGTCGACGAGGATGGCGCCCCAGTGGGACTGATGCACGAAGAAGTCGTTTGTGAAATTGCCGATATACAGCGCGTCGATATCGCCGGGATCCACGCCGTTGTCCACCGATTCGATCATCGCGCGAAAGGCGTCCACGAACAGGTCCCTGGAATCCTTTTCCGGGAACACGCCGAACGGCGACATGCCGGCGCCCACCATTGCGACACCACGTCCGAGTTTGCGTTTCTTGACCATCGCGCATCGCCTCAACACGGCCCCAATCGCATCGGGGCATCCGTTCAGACCACCCTGCTCTCCCTGCCTCTCCAGTACGGCGCCCGGATCATGTTCTTGACGACCTTGCCGTAGTTGTTCCTGGGCAATTCCTCGACGAAATCCACGGATCCCGGTTTCTTGAAGCTGGCAATCCGGCCCTTGCAGAAGTCGATCAACTCCTCACCGGAAACGTCGCAACCGGGCGCTTTGACCACGACGGCCTTTACGGCCTCTCCCCACTCGGGATGGGGCACGCCGATGACCGCGACCTCGAAAACGGCCGGATGCCGGATGAGCACCTCTTCGATCTCTCGGGGGTAGATGTTCTCGCCGCCGCTGATGATGAGATCTTTGGAGCGGTCGAGCAGGAAGACGTAGCCGTCCTCGTCCATATAGCCCACGTCGCCGGTATGAAGCCAGCCGTCTTTCAGGGCGGCCGCGGTGGCTTCGGGATTGCGCCAGTACCCCTTCATGACCAGGTCGGAACGCGTTACGATCTGGCCGACGTCACCCGGCGGGAGTTCGTAGCCCGCCTCGTCCAGGATCCTGATTTCGACGTCGGTGCGCGCAATCCCCACCGAACTGAGTCGCTTCATCTGCTGCGGGGCGCCGTTCAGGACGTGGTCGCGGTGGGGCAGCACGGTGATGGTCATCGGCGATTCGCCCTGGCCGTACAGCTGCACGAGGCAGGGTCCCAGCTTTTCGATGGCAACCCGCAGGTCCCCGGCCAGCATCGGTCCCCCGCCGTAGTTGAGGATCTTCAGCGATCGCAGGTCGTAGCGGTGCAGCACCGGGCTTTCCGCCATCCGTTTGACCATCGTCGGCGCCGCGAACATGTTCGTCACCCGATGTTTCTCAATCGCCTCCAGGACGCCGTCGACGTCAAACGAAACGGTCTCCGGGATAATGTTGGCCGCCGCCTTGCCGACGTTGGGCAGGGCATACAGACCGCTGCCGTGCGACAGCGGCGCCGCGTGCAGGGCCACGTCTCCGGGCCCGAAGCCCTGGCAGATGTCCGAATAGAAGTTCATCGTCATCGCCAGCAGATTTCGATGCGTCAGCAGCGCCCCCTTCGGCTGAGCCGTGGTTCCGGAGGTGTAGAACACCCATGCCACGTCATCGGGGTCCACGTCCGTATCGTCGAATCCTGCGCTTTCGGCGCGAATCAACGTCTCATAGTCCAGCATTCGCTCATGGGCATCCGCTATGGTGACGACGTGCCTGACGCCTGGCAGGCGATCCCTGATCCGGGAGACCGGCGCGTTGAATTGGGAAGAGATGACAACCAGTTCAGATTCGGAATGATCGATGACAAACGCGTATTCATTGGGATGCAGCCGGAAGTTGATCGGCACGGCCGCGGCGCCGGCCTTGAAACAGGCGAACATGGATTCGAGCATTTCCGGGAGATTCTGCATGAGAATGGCGACGTGGGCGCCGCGGCGGACGCCGAGCCTGCGAAACGCGTGCGCCAGCCGGTTTACGCGCTCGTTGAACCGGGCGTAGGTCCATCGCCTCGGACCGCAGGCCACAGCCAGGTTCTGCGGATACGTGCGCGCGGATTTTGTCAACAGCGTGCCGATGTTCATGGGCAGCCTTCGTTCCCGAGAGTTCGATTTACACGGCCGGCGCAGATGTGTCTCAATCACTCGACGGACCGGTCCCGACGGGAATCCTACCACACGGGTGAAACCGACTCAACCGTATATAAAGAAAATGCCTCAGCCGGAAAAGGGAATTCAAGGCGTGAGGCATCGGTTCGTAAGGCTCTCGGACGGTTATGCCACGGGGATCATGTTGATGCAGACCGGCTGCGGCGTCTCCGCCTGCTGTCCGGTCGCGGTGAGTCTCCCGGTGTGTCCGTCGATCCGGTACGTGACGATATTGTCCGTATTCTGATTGGCGGCGAAAAGATAGCGGCCGGTGGGATCCAGCGCGAAATTGCGGGGAAATTCGCCGCGGGTCGACTCGTAGTCCACGACCGAGAGCCTGCCCGTGTCCGGATCGACCTCAAAGATCACGATACTGTCGTGCCCCCGGTTCGAGCCGTACACGAAGCGCCCGTCCGGCGACACGTGAATATCCGCGCAATAGCTGGTATCGGTGAAGTCCGAAGGCAGCGTGGAAATCACCTGGACCGTCTCCAGCACCCCCCGGTCTTCATCGTACGCGTACGCCACCGCCGTATTGTCCAGCTCATTGATCAGATAGGCGTGCTTCCGGTTGGGATGGAACGCGAAGTGCCTGGGTCCGGCGCCCGCCTGAACGTCCACCCAGGGCGGATCGTTGGGCGTTATCGTCTGCTTCTCCGCATCCAGCCGGTATACCAGCACCTTATCGATGCCCAGGTCGGCCGAAACGGCGAACCGATTGCCGGGGTCGATGGTGATGGAATGCGCATGCGGCCCCTGCTGTCTGCCCGGATGCACGCTGGAACCCTCGTGCTGATAAACCGAGTTGGCCTCGCCCAGGCTCCCGTCGTCATTGATGGGCAGCGCCGCCACGCCTCCGCTGGAATAATTGGCCGCCAGCACCACGCGACCGGTCGCGTCCACGCTCACGTGGCAGGGACCGGCCCCCATACTGGACTGATGGTTCAGGGAACCCAGTGCGCCGGTGGCCGGATCGATCTCGAACGCGTGTATCGCCCCGCCGTCATTGACTTCCGCCACGGAGTAAAGGAACCGATTCGACGGATGGACGGCCTGGAACGACGGATTCTTCACGTCCGACACTGTATTCCGGTGCGCCAGGTCCCCGGTGGAAAGGTCCAGGCGGTAGACCGAGATTCCGGCGCCGCCCACGTAGAACCACATCGCTTCCACCTGCTGTTGTGCCATATCCCGATCCTCCTGTCAGGTCTGTTCCGTCCTGTCCCGCCCGGTCGCGGCGCGTTCGCTTCCCGCAGGATCGCGCTCCCGACGCAGGGTACCCCCGCTCTCGGCGCGGTCGATCAGCCCCCGGACGTACGTCCACAGGGCGGGCGCCCCCAATTCGATATGTCGATTCCGCGCAATCACCTGCTCCGAACTGATCCCGTGCTCCCGCCACGCGATTCCGCCTGATCCGCAGTTCAGCAGGATCGGCTGAAGCCGGTCCAGAGCCTCCGCGTATTTTGCCTCCGGCGTCGCGCCCGCCTCAAATTCCTCCCACAACGCAAACGCCTCCCCGGCCATATCGGCAGGGAGCAGATTGAAAATCCGCTCAGCGGCCCGCCGCTCGCGCTCTTCCTTATCGGCGTGCGCCGCCTCGTCGTAAGCGAACGTATCTCCAGCGTCGATTTCGACGACGTCGTGAAGCAGCAGCATTTTAACAACTCGCGCGAGATCGAGTTCTTCCCGGGCGTATTCCGACAGCAATACGGCCATCACGGCCAGGTGCCACGAATGCTCCGCGCTGTTCTCCCGGCGTTCTCCATCGATAAGATACGTCCGCCGGAGCACCTGCTTCAGCTTGTCGATTTCGGTAATAAAGGCGATCTGTCGTTCAAGCCTGTCGGCATCCATCCAAATGCGCCCTATTGACTCGACTTAGAAGCTGTCTTAAAATTCCCAGCGGTCTTCGCGCGGCTGCAAAAGCGCCGGTCGGCGTTGGTCAAATCCACCCGTATAGACAAATATGGGCGGATTTTCCCGCCTTGACCGCCGCTTTTTCGCTCGCGCTCGGGAACTCACCGGTAATTTTAAGACAACTTCCTAGGCGGCAGCGGCCACTTCTCGCCGGCCATGAAACCGCCGTCCACGTAGATGTGCTGGCCGGTTACGTAATCCGAAGCCGCGGATGCCAGAAACACGGCGGTACCCACCAGGTCGTCCGGTACGCCCAGCCGCCCGGCCGGAGTCCGGACCTCGCCCCAAGCCCGCCACGTGGGGTCGGACCACAGCTTTTCGGTGAGCGGCGTGAGGATAAAGCCGGGGCAGATCGCGTTCACCTGTATATTGTGCGGACCCAGCTCCAGCGCCTGCGCCTTCGTCAACTGTCCGACGGCGCCCTTGGTTGCCGTATAGACCGACACGCCGTGCAGGGCGATTCCGGTGGTCAGGGAGCCGATGTTGATGATCTTGCCCTGCTTCCGCGGGATCATATATTCGGCGGCCATGCGGGTCAGGAAATAGAGGCCCTTCAGATTGACGTCCATGATCCGGTCGTAGTGTTCCTCGGTGACTTCTTCCAGCGGCTCCCGGATGTTCATACCCGCGTTGTTCACCAGAATGTCGAGTTGCCCATATTGAGCGAGGGTCGTTTCCACTCCCCGCCTGACGGCGTCGAGGTCCGCCACGTCCATTTCAACGGCCAGCGCATCGCCGCCCGCCGCCCGGATCGCCGCTGCGGTTTCCTCCAACTGGGAGCGGGTCCTGGCCGCGCAAACGCACCTGGCGCCGTGGGCCGCCAGGCCCTTCGAGATACCCTCGCCGATCCCCCTGCCCGCGCCCGTCACCAGCGCCACGCGTCCTTCCAGAGAAAACAAACTCACCGCGTCCTCCAGTTCACAACACCCTTCACTCGCGGATATCCGCCCATCAACCCCCCGTCACGCCGCGGAAAGCACCGCCTGCATCATCGCCTTGATATAGCCGAACTGGAAGGCGAAAGCCTGCTCGAAACTCCCCGGCGCGCTGTGGCCCGGGGCGTGGTCCGGCACGACCATGTGCGGATAACCGACGTCTTTCAGCGCCTGCATCAGCGTGTACATATTCATGTCGCCTTCGTCGGGCCAGACTTCCTGAAACTTGTTGCGGCCGCCGAAGATATTCCGATAGTGGATCAGATGGATCTTCTTCCGTTCACCGAAATAGCGGATGATATCCGGCACCTCCGTGGCGGGATCCTCCACGCTCTCCGCCATGCAGCCCAGGCAGAGATTCAGACCGTGATACGGACTGGGACAGATTTCGATAAACCGCTTGAACCCCTCCGCCCCGCCCAGGACGCGGTCCACGGCCTTGTACCCCGGCGGCAGCCACGGATCGCACGGGTGGCAGGCCATGCGGACCTTGCATTCCTCCGCGACGGGAATCACCCGCTCCAGGAAGAACGTCACCCGCTCCCAGTTCTCTTCGGCTGTTACCGGTTTGTCGTATCGCGGCGTGCCTGCATCGGCCTTCGAGAGATCCCAGGTGGAATACCGGACGCCTCCGCGGCCCGGCGGCACACTCTCCGTTCGCTGGTTCTCCATTTCGCACAGGAAATACTTGATGGCGGGAATCCCGGCTTCGGAAGTGGCGCGCACCATCCTGCATACGCGCTCGATCTCCTTCTCTCCCTTCTTCCAGTTCCCCAGCATGTAGTTGGGCACCGATCCGCCGTCTTCGTTGAACTGGTGAAGGGGCAGCGCCACCATTTCCAGGTCCACGCCGTAAGAAGCGCACTTCTCGCGCTTCTGTGCGAGTTCCTCCGCGTCCCAGCCCCGGTCGCGGTGGAAGGTGACGTCGTTCGCGGCCATATTGTTCACGCCGAGGCGCGCGAGAAACCCCAGGTGCTCGTCGGTTGTGTCGAACCGCTGCGTGCCCACGTGCATGCGGGGATTGTCCGCGTCCCACAGACCGTGCGGGTCCGACCGTCCGTTACCGGTTGATTCCGTCGCCATAAGTAAATCGCCTCCCTCCGGCCTGCATCGTACCGGCTGCAGACCCTTCAAATCCGTAATGCCGGATGTTTCGTCCGCGTCCCCTGACAGCCCGCTGAAAAAGTCCATCCGGCTCGCCTGCAGCGCGACTTTATCAACGGACCGCCATGCAGATTCACGCGCCTTCCAGCACCCGCCGCATTTCCTCGCCCCGGGTGCGGAACCAGTCCATCAGAATGCTGACGTCCGTACCGATGCAGAAGTGTTTCACGCCCATATCCAGATAGCGCCCCGCCTGGTCCGGCGCGCCGATCTCCGCACGGGGCGCAACACCCATTTTCAACGACGTCTCGATGACGAACTTCTCCGCCTCGCTGACTTTCTCGTTTCCGTATTCGCCCGGATGGCCGATACTCATCGAATAGTCTCCCGGGCCGAACTGCACCATATCCAGGCCGCCCACGGCCAGGATCGCCTCCAGATTCTCCACTGCCGGCGCTTTTTCGATCATGACCGCAATGACGGCGTCTTCCATGGCATCCACAAACTCCGGCAGCCCCCCGGCCATCCCGAACCCCATGTTGCGGCGCATGCTGGCCCCGTGCTGCCCGCCCGTCTTCGGCGTTTCGGCGCGCACCGCGTTCACGCACTCGCGGGCGTCGGAGACGTTTCGCACGTCGGCGAACAGCACGTTCTGGATGCCCGCGCCGATCGCCCGCGAAGCCAGGTGCGATCTCGGTTCCTGTTCCACCTTGATCATGGACGACATATCGTAAAGCTCGATCGCCCTGGCCAGGTTCTCGAACGTATGCAGGTCGTACGGCGCGTATTCGGACACGTATTCCACGTAATCGTACATTCCGGTAAGCCCAACGAGCTCCATAACCGTCGGCCAGGGACTGTGTACGTGGGTCCCGATGCTGGGCTTGTCCGCCTTCAACAACTCACTCAGCTTGTTTCTGCGCATGCGGTCTCCTCCGCGTGTTGCTTCGACGTTTACTGTCTCACTGTCGTCTGTTTCAACCATTGACGTGGGCGGCCGTCTCAAACAAGGGCCGGCGCCTACATAACTGTCCTAACCGAACGGCTTCAGGGCGCGAATCTGTCTGACGTGTTCGGCCACCTCATCCGCGGACGCGTCCAGCATTCGCTCCCCGGCCTCCGCGCTTGCCACCGTGGGGTCGCCGACGCCGCCGTGCTTCGTGCGCTGATCGAACCGGAAGTAGGACGCCACGCCCGGCACCCGCATGCCGTCGCGCTCGCCATCGGCATCCAACCGGTCCATGCGCACAAGTTCGGGACGGATCGCCAGGATCATCGACGTCTCCGTTTCGCCCGCGTGGCCGGACCCTCCCGAACCCAGCTGGCGTATGCTGTTCAACGTTTCGCCGGAAGCCCACGCCCAGCGCGAGTAGAACTCCACTTCGCGGTCGGGGTACCGGTCCATCAGCCGCTGCAGCAGTACGGAAACATTGGCGCCGTTGCCGCCGTGGCTGTTCTGAATCAGAATCTTCCGGAACCCGTGCCCGACCATTGACGCCACGACGTCCATCATCAGGAGCAGGTGCGTCTCGGACACGGCGCTCACCGTGCCGGGATAGCGAATGTGATGCTGGGAGTAGCCCAGCCACTGCACCGGCAGCACGAGTACGTCGTCCGGGCAGCGTTCGTGCACCCGTTTGGCCACTTCGCCGCCGATCAGACTGTCGGTAAACACGGGAAGGTGCAGGCTGTGCTGCTCGCACGAGGCCACGGGCATCAGTACCACAATATCCCGCGGCAGCGCGTCGATTTCGGGAGACGTCATTTCAGCGAGGATCATGTGTTCCGCCTTTCGCCGGGCAACGGTGACGCCAACAACGCGATAGCTCCGGAATCGCCCGTTTTCGCCGGGAACGTCCGGACGGACAATTAACGCCTAACGCCCGAATGCATCAAGCACATTCTGCACGCACGCGCCAATGCTGTTCAGGTCGTATCCGCCCTCCTGCACCAGCAGCGTCGGAAGCGCCGCCCGGGCGAGTTGACGTCCGATTGTCCTGAATGTGGCGGCCGGCAGGTCGAACTTGCCCAGCGGATCTTCCCGGCAGGCATCCACGCCCAGCGAGACCACCAGGAAGGCAGGCTCGAACCGGTCCACTTCGCTCAGCGCCCGGTCGAGCGTCTCGAGATACCGCGTTTCGTCGGTTCCGATGGCCAGCGGCAGATTCACGTTCATCCCGCGCCCGGCGCCCTCGCCGGACTCATCCGCGTGTCCGCTGAACCAGGGATACTCGAAGTCCGGGTCCGCGTGAATGGAAACGAACAGGACCGCGTCCGACCCGTAGAAGATCGACTGCGTGCCGTTCCCGTGGTGATAGTCCACGTCCAGCACGGCAACGCGCCCGCCCGCGCTGAGATATGCCGCAGCTGCCGCGGCATGGTTCAGATAGCAATAGCCGCCGTAGAGATCGCCCGCCGCGTGGTGCCCGGGAGGCCGGCAAAGCGCGTAGACCGAGGGCTCGCCGTCCAGCAGCATCGCCGCGCCGGTCAGCGCGCAGAACGCGGCCTGGCAAGCCGCCGCGAAGGTGTGCTCGACTATCGGCGTCTGCGTCTCGAAGCTGTAGTATCCCGCCTGATGCACTGCGTCGCGGGGCCTGCGGGACGACGCGCGCGCCGCGAACGTGTCGGGGATCAGTCCGGTCTCGCCGCCCCCGCCACGATCCACCCACGCCGCGTGGACGTGCTCAAGGAAGCTCAGATAGCCCGCGTCGTGAACGGCCCGGACGGCATCCATCGAGAACGTCCGCGGCGGGAGCACGTCGTACGTGCCCTGAATTGCGCGCAGAATCGCCTCCGCCCGAGCCGGGACCTCCGGATTCGGCCTCAGCCCGCCTCCGATGAACTGATAACGCGGCGCGTGGCGTCTGTGGTCCGGTGAATAGATGACTTTCATTGAGTCCCTTGAAGAATTGAGGACGTGAATTCCACGCGGTTCCGTACGAATCGGTCGGGTTTCAACCACTACAACCTCTCCAGCCGGCCCGCCTCCAATATATAGACTTCATGCGCCACGCGGGTTATCAACCGCCGGTCGTGGCTGACGACGAGGAATCCGCCGGGAAACGTCTCCAGCAGGCTTTCCAGCACCTCCACGGACTCGACGTCCAGGTGCGTCGTGGGCTCGTCCAGGACCAGGAACTCCATCCGTTTCAGGATCATTTTCACGATGGCGCCGCGCATGCGCTCACCGTAACTCAGGGTTTGCACCGGCCGGACCACCTTGTCGGCCTTCAGCCTGGCCGCGCCGAGGTACTGGCGCACCTCGCTCTCGCCGTATCCGGCATCGATGAAATTATCGAGGAAAACCTCCCGTTTGTAAAACCCGTCCAGACCCTGCGTCAGATAGCCCACCCTGGCGTTTGTATTGAAGTAGACCGCGCCCGAGTCGGGCGGCAGGTTCCCCGTCATCACGTTCAGGAGTGTCGTCTTTCCGGCGCCGTTCGGGCCCATCAGCGCAATCCGGTCTCTGGTCTCGACCACAAGGTCCAGGGCCTCGAGGACCGGGTTGCCGTCCATCCGCCTGCCTGCCGACTCCATCCTCGCCACGAGCCGCCGGTCCACCTCGTAAGGGGGAAAGTTCAATCTGATTTTCTTTTCGATCCAGGGCTTCTCCTCCTCCAACGCGGCCCTGTGCCGTTCCAGACGCCGTTCCATCACCTTCGCGCCCTTCGTCACCTTTGCGGCCAGACGACGGCTTGACGAATCCCTCGTCTCGTTCTCCCGGCTCGCCCCCCACGCCAGGCGCCGGCGCATGGCCTCCTGGAGGCTGGAGATCTTCTTCGTCAGCGTCCTGGCTCTTTCCATCCGGCCGTGGAAATCCCGCTCCCTGTGCTCCAGCGCGGTGGAATAGCCGCCCTGGACCGAGAACATGCTCCCTCGCTCCAGGTAGATTGTGCGATCCGCAACGTTGTCGATCAGCTCCCGGTCGTGACTGACGATCACTACGGCCCTCCCCCGCCGTTTTGCGAGACCGATGGCCTCCTCGAATGCCGTAATACCCCTGATATCCAGATAGTTCAGCGGTTCGTCGAAAAGCATCAGGTCCGAATCCAGGGCCAGCACTCCCACGAGGTCCACCTTTCTCTGCTGCCCGCGGGACATGCTCCCGTGCCGCTGGTCCAGTTCCACTCCGAAATTCGCCGCATAGGCTCGAATCCTGTCCTCCCGCGCGAATCCGCCCGACTCGTAGTAGTCCTGATAGTACTCGTGCCGTCCGTCCTGGATGCCGTTATAGAGCCGAGTCAGCTCAGCGTCGAACGACAACGCGCGCTCCATCGCCGACCCGTCGAAGTCCGCCGGGCTTTCCTGGCGCACGCAGGCGGGCGTGACCGCCCTGTCCAGAGCGATCCCGCCCTCGAAATCGGTGATTTCCCCGGTCAGGCACTTCATCAGCGTGGTCTTTCCGCATCCGTTTGCGCCTGCGACCGCGACCGCCTCGCCGCCGTGAAGGCTGAACGAAATGCCGTCCAGAATGGGCACAGCTCCGTATGCTACACGTAGATCATGCACCTGCAGCATCGTTTCGACCCTTCGGTTTCGACTTCTTGTTCGTGCAGCATGCGGTATTCGGTCAACGCCCCCCTGTCTGAGCGCTGCGGGCGCCTTACGCCGCACTGACGCCCCCGTACCCTCATTGAGATGGAGGCACCGGTTGCGCGACCTCAGGCGTCGACCCCGCCCCGACAACGTCGACCCGGTTCGAATCCGGATCCTCCTCGCCCGCCCCCCCGATCCGATGCGGCAACTCCGGATCGGTCTCGGGCACGTACTCGATCAGGTCCTCGATCCGGCAGTCCAGGGCCCGGCAGAGCCCTTCCAGCGTCTCCAGACGGAACCCCTTCACACGGTTCGGCCGGTTATACAGCGCATCCACCGTCTGCCGCGACAGCCCCGCGAGACGCGCCAGCCGGGAAACGCTGCGAATTCTCCGCCGCCACATCATATCTTCCAGTTTGATCAGAATCACATTAATGTTCTCCTTTTGAATACACCGACGTCCAGGACAGAAGCCGACCCGGGGCCGGTGCGCCTGGTGTTCCCGGGAGCGAGGGCATCCTGCCCTCGACGGCTGATTCGCGAGGCTCCGGCGCCGCCATCTTCAATAACGATTCCGGATGCCCGGGTAACAGTAGGCCCTTGATTCCGGTATTGATGGTTGACTCTAAGTTCGAGGGCAGGATGCCCTCGCTCCGGATATTGGTTAATCATGCCGTTAAAGAGGGCAGATCGCCTTCAGTCGCAGGGCGCTCGTGTCAGCACGGCTCGATAGGTTCCAATGATCGGGCGACGGAAAGAAATCTTGTCGATTTTTATGACAATCACGATAAAATATATATGATAAAAGTCGAAATGACAAGGAATTCATACAAGACAGGATATCTCTCCCGGCTTCCATCTCACGTCTCCCGCGGTTTTTCAAGGAACACGCCGTAGGCAGGGTATTTGGGGAAAAGGGGTTGTTGAATTTGGATTCGTCTTTGCTTTTCGCCTTTAGCTGCCTTTGACTCTTGCTCTTGTTTCTGGCTGACAGCTGACGGCTGATAGCTGATAGCTTTGTGAGGGGCCGGTGTGGGAGGTCCCGCGCTGCCGGCGATCAAGTTGTTTTTGTTGGGCAGTCCGTTGCATATATTGCAGACTGCGATACGCCTGCAGACGCTCACGGTTTGCTTTTCATCCTGTTTATCCCGTTCATCCATGTTGTACAATTCGCCATCGCGCAAGCGCACGTAAACGGAGACATAATATGACCGACATCTCTTTTGACGACCTTCTGGAAATTCGAAAAGGCGGAGACGGCCTCACGATGGGCGGGGGAGCGTCGCACATCGGCACAATCGACACCGTGGAAGAATGGGAGACGAAAGCGGACGCGCTTCGGACCATCTTCCGTCAGACCCTGGGTCGAGGTCCCTCGGAGTCCTGTCCGCTGGACGCTGAGATTCTCTCGGAAACCGACCACGGCGACCACGTCAAGCGAAGCATCGCGTACAACGTGGCGCCGGATGAACGCATTGTCGCCGACGCGCTCATCCCCGCGGGACCGGGCGGAACGGCGCCGGCCGTACTCTGCATCCATCCCACCACACCGTACGGGAGAGAGCAGGTCATCGGAAACGATCCCTCCGAGAAGGGCCGGGACCGCGCGTATGCGCTTCATCTGGTCCGGCGCGGCTTCGTCACGCTGTCGTACGACCTGTTGAGCGCCAACGAACGGAAATACGAGGGCCTGCGCGACTTCGACACCGCGCCCTTCTACGAGAAATTCCCCGAATGGTCCATCCGCGGCAAGGACCTGTGGGACGTCAGCCGGGCGATCGACCTCCTCGAGACCATTCCGGAGGCGGACGCCGGGCGCATCGGATCCATCGGCCACTCCCAGGGTGGCGGGATCACCATCCACGCGATGGCGCTCGAACCGCGCATCTCGGCCGGCGTGGCGAGTTGCGGCGACTGGCCGGTACGGTTTTCCAAAAACCCCTTCAACCATGCGCGCACCGGCTGGTGGGTGGGTCGCCCCTATCTGCGGCCGTATTGCCTGACCGGCAAGCCCTTCCCGATCGAACTCCACGAATACCTCGCCCTGGCCGCGCCCCGCGCCATCCTGCACGTCACGGCGCTCAACGACTTTCAGTACAGCAGTGAGGAAACGCATCGAACGCGCCCGGTTCTGGCGCGCATGGGCGAAACGGTCTCCAGCGTCTTTTCGCTGTATGGCGTCAAAGGCAACTTCCGCCAGGTCCTGCACGAAGGAGGTCACGGATTCGACGACGCGCACCGTGAAATCGCTTACGCGTTTCTGGAAGACAAGCTGTCGGCCTGAACCGCGCGACGACTCGCCTTCGCGATGTGAATCGGCGAATTCCGCGCCAGGACCCGGGCGACCGGAGGCGGGACCTCCAGTGTCTCACGTCCTCCTCTCCCCCGTACGCGAAAAGGGCCCCGGAGAATCCGGAGCCCTTCGCATGTACGAGGCTGCAGGCGCGCCGCTTCAGTCCTGCAGCCTGAAATGTATGGGTATAACGAGCCAGACCTTTACCGGACGGTCGCTCTGACGGGCCGGCTCGAACAGAAACTTGCTCACGGCTTCCCTGGCCGATGCGTGGAAGATTTCCTCGCCCTTCAACACCTGGATCTGTTCCGACCTGCCGTCCCGGCCAAGAAGCACCTTCAGCATCACCGATCCCTGCAGGCCGGCCCGCAGCGCAAACGCCGGATACACCGGAAGCGCCCTTCTGATCAGCCTCGGCTTCTCCTCCACCTTCCACACCTCCAGGATTTCCTCCTCTTCGACGAGAACGGCTTCGCTCTCTGCCGTAGGAGGCGGCGGCAGATCCAACGGCACGTCTTCCAATTCGAGGTCGGTCGTCTCGATCGTTACGTCGTCCGGGACGTTCTCTTCTTCGGTTTCTATGGGCAGGGCCGGACGGGGCGGCGGCGGTGGACGCGTGATCTGCCTGGTCTCGGGCAGGTCTTCGATCTGAATTATGATCTGATCGGGTTTTGAAGGCGTGGCCTGAATGTCCAGGGTTGGAAAGAGAACGGCAATTCCGGCAAGCAACGCGATGGAAAGCACGAAGGAGACGCCGAGGACCTGTCGATACCGCCGCTTCAGGTCCGCCTCCGGGTTCTTGTCCCGTTTTTCCACCTGGACACCGGTCCGCCGGTCCTCGAGCAGCAGTTGAAAGCGCTTGCGTTTATCCCGCTGTGCGGACAGAGTCGACAGGATCGATCCTTGAAACCGATGCAGCACGAACTTCATCTTGTCCCCCCTCACGGTATATGGCGCCAAACCGCGACAGAAACCATCGGCTACACAATGTATATCTTCAGTGTTACGGACCGGTTACGTGAAGGTTGTGAATCGATGACCTCCGGCCCCGTTCAGTCATCGAGGCGTGATTCCTTTATTGCCTTTCGACTTCGCAATTCGCTTCTTCGTTCCAATATTTCTAACTTGCGCCTCACAACAACGGGACGGAACATACCGGACGCCGCACGACGACAATCAGATTCGCAGATCCTGCCCCGGCTTATTTTCATTTCAATTGGCGGCCCTCGACCGTATACTTGTACCGAAATTCGGCATCGACGGCAAACCGGAGGCGAAGACAATGGACGCAACGACTCAATGGGGTATCGGCGGCGCGGGAGGCGCGTATTTTCTGGCCGAGCCCGGTGAGCTTGTCATTGACGTGCAGAAACGCGACCGGAACGTCCATAACCGGCGCACGGACCTGCGCGCGCTATTGGTAACGCCCGACCGAATGGTCCTGCAGGAAGCGACGCTTCCGGACACCGGTCCGGGCGATGGCGAAGGTCCTCTTCAACATACACGGTTGTCGACGCATGTCAACCACAAAGGCATCTACAAACTCAACATCACTGTGTCTAATGACCGGTACGGCGAGGAGATTGTCTGGGCGTTTCGGACCAACTGCAGGCATTACCTCATCGAGACGTCTCGCGGGCACAAGGACGCCAGGCACGAGGAACCCATCGTCCTGCTCGCGCCGGAGTATCCCGGCGACGTCTGCTTTCTTCCTCCCGAGGGCGCGTTCGCCGTTGAAATCGAAGACCTGCCCGACGCTGTGAGGGCGCTGACCGTGTTCGATGCTACGGGAAGCCCGGTGGATACCCTTGCGGTTCGGGACGGACGCGTCGCACATACGTTTCCGGCAGACCTTCACCGCGCCACGCCCTGGCGGCTCCACCTTCCCGCCCAGCAGGCTGTCATTCATATCGACGGGGTCACGCGATGGACCGACGGCGATCCGCACGTGAACATGTCCTACTGGACCCCTCACCTGGAATCTTTCTTCCCCCTCCACGGCTGCCGCTGGCTGCTCACGCCCTGGAACCGAACCCTCTACGTTGACCCTGGAGCGTCCGGCACAATCGACTTTCAGGTCAGGAACAGTTCCAGCCGCCCGCAAACCGTGAGGCTGACGCCCGAAATCGACGGGGCAGCCGCGCTTCCCGGCCTGCTTTCCCGGGACGCCGTTGATCTTGGCGCATTGGAGAGTACGCGCGTCACCGCCCGTTACAACGTGCCGGATTCGGCAGGCGGGAATGACGTCCTGACGTTCCGGCTCAGGGCAACGTCCGAGAGTTTCCCCGAGATCTCCACCTATTCAACGTTGACGCTCAGGACCGGAACGTCACCCGTCCGGCGACCCCTCCGCCTGCCTCTCGTATTAAAACCCTACGAACATGAAAACGCGCAGTTCGGTTTTGTTCCCGACTGTCCCGTAGAGAACCAGATCTATTTCGATCTCGACAACCGGCCGTTCGCAAGGACCGAAAGAGGGATCAGCGCCTTGCGCGACGGTATCTGGACTGAATCCGACTTCAGAAGATCCGTCCTCGGTGTTGACAACGCCGTGTTTGGAACCGCATCAACCAAGATTGCCTTTGACGCGGAGAATCTACTATATATTGTAGCAAATGTCAACGGTCAACCCAACTTGCTGTGTTCGGCGGACCAGGGCTGCACGTTCTCCGCTTGCGCGATTCCCGGCAGAGAGGATTGTCCGCGCACATTCGATATCGAATGGTTCACCGGCCATAATTCCTGTGACGGCCCGCCGCCCGTTCTCCGCTACGCCCGCACCGCGGAAGATGCGCGTCTGTTCTGGCGGAAGGTCAACGACCTGGAAGTCTTCCTGCCCGAAAAGACGTCCCGCGGGCTGTCGTTGGGCGAACCCATACTCGTCTCCGATCAGTGCATCGGCCTTTCCCAACACTCCGGGATCCCGGCATCGGTTGTCTCCAGGGAAGGCAAAGTGCACGTCATCTGGGCCGAAGCGACCGACCCGGACGAAGGCGTCCCCGGCGTGCCGACGTACGTCGCCACCATCGACAGAACGACGCGGCAAATGGGCTCGCCCGCGCTGGTCGGCTACGGTCCCCCCGCAAACGACGTCCACAACTCTCCCAGCATCACGATGGACAGCCGGGGCTTTCTGCACGCGCTGTCCGGTACCCATGGATGCCCGTTCCCGTATTCCCGGTCGCTGGCTCCGGACACGGCCGGCGCCGGATGGACGGAGCCCGGAGAGGCCTGGCCGGACGCCCGGCAGACCTACATCGGGTTCGTCTGCGATCCGGAAGACACGCTTCATTCATCCTTCAGACTCTGGTGGAACGGAACCGGCTACTTCCCGGCCGGCAACTACGCGACGCTCGCGCATCAGCAGTGCGTCGCTGGGGGAGTCTGGCAGGAACCCCGCGTTCTTGTCGTGCCGCCGTTCTCGGAATACAGCGTGTTCTACCACCGGCTGACCATAGACCGTACCGGGCGGCTGTTCCTCTCCTACGACTACTTTTCCACCTACTGGTTCTACCGGAACGATCACCCCGGCAGCCGCCGTTCGCTGATGATGTCACCGGATCGCGGAGACACGTGGAAGCTCGTGGAGACCTCGGATCTTGTCGGGTCATGACTGCAGCCGGCGACCCGCACAAACGGCAAAAGCCTGAAGGGATCGGACCGGAGCAGAAAGGATCCTGTTGGCGATGGCAAAGAGAATGCTTCGGAGGAATGGGCCGGCCCGGGACAACGAGTCCGCCGGCGTTGCGGAAATCTGCACGGCGGCGCGCGAGGGCGACCTGGATACGGTGCGGGCCATCCTGAAGCAGACACCCGAACTCGCCCGGCGAGACGGAGTACAGGGCTATCAGGCCATTCACTACGCGGCACGCGAGGGCTATCTGGAAGTCGTCAGGCTGCTGCTGGCCGCCGGCGCCAGCCCGACCCGGATCACCTACCGGGAGCGCGTGTCCGCGATCGAAATGGCCCGGCGCCGCGGGCACGTCGAAGTGGCTGAAGCGATGGAAGCGTGGCGATTGCGTCAGTCCGGAGAGACGGAAACGGGAATCGAACTGTGCCTGGCCGCCGGCAGGGGCGACAACGAGCGCGTGACGGAACTGCTGGAGTCGGACCCTTCCGGTGTCCACTCGGTGAACCGCAGCGGCGATACGGCGCTTCACGTCGCGGTGGAAAACCACCAGGTCGATATGGTCCAGCAGCTTCTGGACCGCGGCGCCGATCCGAATCGGACGAACGCACGCGGAAAGAAGCCGATCCACCTCGCGCTCGGTCCCCGGCCCAAACGCGGGTGGGACCCGCCGCCGAGCCCGCTTTGGCCGGTCATCGGCGGCATTCTGCTGGGAAGGGGAGCGGAATACGATCTCTGGGCAGCCTGCGCCATCGGCGACGTCGACGGCGCGCGTCGCATCCTCGACGCCGATCCGGAAGCCGTGAATGACCGGGCTCGCAACTATCCCGGTATCGACGCGTACCCGATCGCGATCGCCGCCGACAAGGGACACCTCGAGGTCGTGCGCCTCCTGCTGGAACGGGGCGCGGATCCGGACACGCCGTACGACAAGTACGAAGGGTACCCCGTGGCCGAGCGCGGCGCCCCGCTGCACGCCGCGGCGCTCAACGACGATCTGGAGATGGCCTCGCTGCTCCTGGCGAACGGGGCATCGGCGCATACCGTGATGGACGCTTCCGGCAACGCATTGAACTGGGCGATCGCGAACGGGAACGGCGCGATGGAAAAACTGCTGTTGCGGCACGGCGCATTTCCCGGATTCGATGACGGCGTCGCCCCGGGATTCTACGCCTCGAACAGCGACAACATCGCCGTCGACGCGGCGCTCGTCAACGCCGATCCATCGTGTGCCGGGGACGTACTCCGGGGAGCCGTCCAGGGCGGGCACCCGGATCTCGCGGCGCTCTGTCTTGCGCAGAATCCGGGCTTTTCCGAGGGCGAAATGCACGACGTGCTGTGCCTGGCCATGCGGATGTGGCGGTTACGCTGTCCGCGCAATCCGGGAAAGGCGCGCCCGGAACACTTCTACGCCTGTTTCGAACGCCTCCTGGATCACGGATTCGATCCCAACGCACGCGACAAGAAGGGCGGCCTAACCCCCCTGCACTGGACCGCGGAAATCACCTGGCACGTCACGGAGCAGGACCGCATCGTGTTCGCGGAGAAGCTGATCGACCACGGAGCGGAGCTGAACGTGCTGGGCGGAGAGAGGCAATCCACGCCGCTGGCAATGGCGGTTCGTTTCGATTGGCCCGAACTCGCCAGGTTCATGCTTGACGCGGGCGCCGATCCGAATCTGGCGGGTGCGGCATGGGCGACGCCTCTGGCATGGTGCGAGAATCCACAGGGCTACGGGGAATATGCTCGACTCGACACGAAGATAACGGACCTGGGCGCTTTGCTCAGACAATACGGCGCGGAGAAATAGAAAGGAATTCGCATGATCTACCAACTCAAGATTACATTGCTCAACATCGAGCCGCCAATCTGGAGACGCGTTCTCGTTGACGGGCAGAAATCTCTGGACGACCTTCACCTGTACATCCAGATCGCGATGGGGTGGACCAACTCCCATCTCCACGAGTTTCAAATAGGCGACTCCCGCTACGGGATGTGCGACCCTGAATTCGATGATCTGGGTGAAGACGTGCAGGAAGAAGAGCTGTTCACGCTGGAGGAGGTGGCTCCCTTCGTCGGCGTCGAATTTCTCTACGAATACGATTTCGGAGACAGTTGGGAGCATCAGGTGAAAGTCGAAGCAATCGAAGAAACTGAAGAGGAGGATTTCAAAACCGTAGTTCTCGCGGGCGAGCGATCCTGTCCGCCGGAAGACGTGGGCGGCGTCCTGGGATATGAGGAGTTTCTCGAGGCCATGGCGGACAGCGATCATCCGGAACATACCGCGATGGTCGACTGGATTGGCGGTAAATTCGACCCCGAGTACTACCCCATCGATAGTGTCAACAAATATCTGGCTGAGTTCGATATTGACGCATTCTACGATTCCATAGTTGACACCTCCTATACCTATCGACAGGGTCAATATCTGGCCTTCATTCACTACTACACCAAGGTGAACGGCATTCCGCCCGCCCAGGCCGATATCCAGCGCTATTTCGGCGTTACGCCTCCGACGGTCAACAGCATGCTCAAGCGATTGGAGGAGCGGGGCTTCATCGCGCGGGTTGCGCGTCGTGCGCGCTCGATCAGGGTTCTCATCGACCAGTCGAACCTGCCGGAACTGGAATAGAGTCGCACAGTAAAGCCTTGGCACGAAACGGGTACCCATTTCTCCATGGCGCGCTCCTATGGTCTGTTGTCCATGAGAACCAGGAAACTCGAATTCCGGAATACAGGAACGAAATGAAAACGCTCAGCGATCAGGACGTCGAAGCATTCGGAGAACAGGGATACCACGTGGCGCGCGGCGTATTCGGGCAGGACGAGATCGCGCGATTGCGTGAGGGTTACGACTATATCCTAGAACTGGCGTCGCGGACGGACCTGCCGGACGAAATCCTCAAGGGCAGGCGGAGCGACGTGCATATTCACCTGCAGACACCGGGACCGATGGCCGGGCCCGACGCCGTTCGATATCTGCGCAAGGTCCAGTGGCCGTCCCTCATACATCCGGCGTTCGAAGAGGTCCGAAACAGCCCCAGATTCCCCTCGCTCCTGGCGCCGCTGATCGGAACGACGTTGAAGCAGTATATCAACCAGATCAACTTCAAGATGCCGGGCGGGAAGATCGAATTCCCGTGGCACCAGGACATCCGCCCCACGCCCGCGTTTCGCGATCAGGTGAATAACTATGTGCAGACTATCGTCGTGGTGGACGAGGCGACGGTCGCCAGCGGATGCCTGTACGTTATTCCAGGGAGCCACAAACTCGGGAACTTGAGAGTCAAACGGTACGCCAGAGGGAGCGTCGAAGCGCAGGTGGACGTTGCCTCGGCCGTGCCGTGCGAGGCCACGCCCGGCGACGTGCTGATGTTTACGTCGTACACGGTCCACGGCTCATCGCCCAACACGACGGACCGGCCCCGGCGATCCTACATCAACGGCTTCGTCCGCGCATCCGCCTGCGACGTGGGGAGATGGGCGTTTCTGGACGGAAAGCCCGTACCCATCACGAGCGACTACGACCATCACGAGATACGGTTCACGAATCCGGATTCAGACGTGTAAGAAAAAGGCGACAACGATGGGTCGACGCGCGCGCAAATCCGGAATGGCGAGGGGTAAACGACATGACTCCGCTGGGCGAAGAGATACCGTACTCCGCGCGGCGATTGTGTTTCCTCAGATCAAATGGATCAGGAACTTCCCCACACGTGCCTCCTTCGCCGACGAGAACATTGACTTTGTGATCTTCCCTGAAGCCTATATAAACCCACCCTTAATGAGACCCATTAAATCGCTGAAAGGGCTCGCGGCGGACCTGGATGCGACGTTGCTGGTCGGCGCGACCGATAATCGCGTCGACTCAACCGACCGCTACTACCAGATCCTGCTTCGTATTGATCCCGATGGATGGCATAAGCGAGTATACGTAAAACATTCATCCGCAGACGCCGTTGCCTTCGAGAGATCTCTATGGACGCCGGATTCGATGCTTCCCACCTTCGATCTGGCCGGGGCGCGGGCCGGTACGACGATTTGCCACGACCATTATTTGGGCCTGCTGCCCCGGTTCCTCGCCAGCTGCGGCGCCCAGATTTACATTAATCCAAGCTTTAACAATGTCGATGAAATCAAATGGTCTTCGGTCCTGCGTCTGAGGGCGGTGGAGAACCGGATGTTCTCGCTTTGCACGCTTCATGACGACCTGGGCACTTCACGCACCCATCCGTTTGCATTCTCCCCAGATGGGCACGAACTCCTGGCGAGGAGAGCAGGAGGTCGAACCTCGCGGCCGCTCTCGGCGTGCAGGGATCCGGACTCCATATACATTGTCGAGCTGGATTTGCGGATGGTTGATGAGGAGTTGGCGTGGGGTAAGGTTCCAACCGCAGATGAGCTCGCCTCGCCGAGACCTCAGAAACCACCCAACACGGTACCAAAGATGCCAGTCCGCGTTCGACAATTCGATGGACAGCCGACTATGCACTGTCGGTCGAAATGGCAGGGCGTAGAACAACCAGGGTGTGATCTGGATACCGATCACGGCTCCGTATACGTGGGTATTGTGCCTGAAGACCAGATACTCGACGCCGCCGCGTGCTTTCGCGTGATCGACCGTGCTAAACAGGCAAACTGCATACCGATCATTTGGAATGTGTGGGGCGCGCTTCCTGCAGAATCGTCGCGTCTTGCGACGCTGATGTTGGGAAGAGCAATCGAATGCTGCGCGCCAGTCATCATCTCGGACCGGAACCGTATTCATGAACTGGTCGAACTATCCAGCAATTACAAGATTCCCACCAGGAGGCCCATCCTGACGTCCGGGGAAGCCATCGTGAACCTTGAATATGCGAAGGGCCTGGATAGCGCGTTCAGGATAGTCAGAAAGGATGGACCAAAGTTAAGAAGAGGGAAGGCATTCGAACGAATGGCATTGGAGCGCTACCGACGTCTTGCGTGACCATGTCTACACACGAGTTCATCTGGGTTTTACAGTCTCACCTGCCCAAGATTGTCCTTTCCAAGCTATATTGGAAAGCAGTGCCGGAGCGAGCGCATCCTGCCCTCGAATAGCAGGTGACCCATCGATTTCCACGTCAAGGGCCAATTGTCTCCCTTCCATCCGAAACGACGTCTGGAATAGCGGCGTCAGGGCCTCGCGAACTAGCCGTCGAGGGCAGGATGCCCTCGCTCCAATGAACCATATAACGCTTGGTCATTGCCTGTGCTCGCCCGTTCATTGCCACCCAACTGGTTGCGGCTGAGTATTGCAATGCCGACCTAAGAAACACGGAAGATGTAAAGATGGCGGAAGGACATGACTTCGACCGGTTGACCCGGCGGCTGGAAGCCCTGGATCCGGCGGAAATGGAGATGGAGACAGCCGGCTTCGTGGACGGTTATCCCATCTATTGCATCCGGATGGGCGGCGATCCGCGCGGCAGGAAACGCGTGTTTTTGTCGGGCGGCGTCCATGGAGACGAACCGGCGGGGCCTGAAGCGGTTCTCGCCTTTCTCGAGCGAAATCGGGACGACCTGCTCCGGTACTTTACGTTTCTCGTTCTGCCCTGCGTCAATCCCTGGGGATACGTCCACAACAAAAGGGAGAACAGCGCAGGTGACGACATCAACCGCTCATTCTCGGAGTCCGGCGTTCCCGAGGGCGAGATTGCCAGGGGGATATTGAACGGAGAGCGGTTCGACCTGTACGTGGATTTCCACGAGGACTGGGAGGCCGCCGGTTTCTATATGTACGAGGGCCGGCGCGATGAACAGTGGGCTGGACCGTCAGTCATCCGGGAGGTCGAACGGGTCGGCGCCATCGATCCGGATGGAGAGGACGATGAGATTGACATCCCGATCTCCCGGGGCGTCTACGGGGTCGCCCCGTCCTGGGGCACCGGCGGGATCGTCCCATACGTGTTTCATCACCATGCCGACCACGTACTCATCTTCGAGACGCCCACGTCCTGGCCGATGGCGCAGCGAACCGACGCGCATCTGGCCGGACTCGATACCGTCCTCGATTGGACGCTCGGGAACTCCTGCCGAGACGACTGACAGTCCGCAAACCCAACGTCGACCCGATGCCCGAATCCAGACCCAGGTGGATCTTCTTCGACTGCTTCAGTACGCTCCTGGACGATTTCGATGAAACCGGGGACGAATCCGGCCTGGGCTCGATTGTCGACATACCGGTCAGAGAGGGATACTTCGCCACGACACGCGAGTTCGCAGATGCATATTCGGAGTGGCGGAAGGATCGGTTGACCGGCGACGACTCGAGGGAGGTGTTGCTCCAGGACCGTCTGGCCGACGTCCTGGCGGCTTCGGAAAAGACGGGTCTAACGCCGGTTCAATGTCTCGTAACGGAGATGGTTGAAGAATTCGAGAAGTCCTATCCGGAGCAGGTCCGGCCGACGCCCGGGGTCGAGGCGATGCTGGCGGCGTGGCGCGGCAGCGTTCGAATGGGCGTCGTCTCGAATTTCTACCTTCCGGGATGGCCTCGGCGGCTGCTGGCGGACCATGGACTCTTGCACGATTTCGAGTTCGTCGTCGACAGCGCCGAAATCGGATTCAGAAAACCCGGCGCCGGGATCTATCGCCAGGCTCTCAGACGGGCGGGCCTCACACACGACCGTGCAGACGAGGTCCTGTTCATCGGAGACAATCTTCGCAACGACGTCCTTGGGCCGCGATCGATGGGTATGAACGCGGTCTATTTCGATCGTTCGCTCGAGCGGCCGATGCCGGAACGGGGAGAATGGGCGGATACGATCACTCGCTGGGACGAGTTCCGGCCGAGATAAGGCCCCTCGGCGGTCCTTCGACATTTCGACAAGCTCAATGCAAGCAGCACGAGCAGGGCGAGTGCTCAGGGAACGGCTCAGGGCAGGCTGCCGCGGCCACAGTTTCCGGGCGCCGGTCCGGGAATGCGTTCGAAATCTGATTCCGGCACCTTGCATTTGTAGTGCCTGATCATTATATTCGGGTACCGATGCGCGCCGATGGCAGCCACACCCCGATGACACCGTCTTCCCCAGACACAGGATGAGGCAACCGAATGCCCCTGGAAGACTTCCATCCCGTTGTCCGGCAGTGGTTTAATCAGAATTTCAACGGCCCGTCCGAGATTCAGTCGCTGGCCTGGCCTGAAATCGCGAACAGCCGGAACGTGCTCCTGTCCGCGCCCACCGGATCCGGAAAAACGCTCGCCGCATTTCTGGCGGTCCTGAACGACCTGTTCGAGCGGCGTCTCAACGGTACCCTGGAGGACCGGACCCACGTTGTCTACGTATCGCCGCTGAAGGCGCTGAGCAACGATATTCATCGCAACCTGCAGCTTCCGCTCAAAGGCATTAAGGCGCTCCTGAAGCAGAGCGGTTGCCCGGATGCCGACGTACGCGCGATGGTCCGTACGGGCGACACGCCGGCCACCGAACGGGCGAAGATGGTCAGGACGCCCCCCCACGTCCTGGTGACCACGCCCGAATCCCTCTACCTTCTCCTCACAAGCAACGGCGGCCGGGAAATGCTGAGCAGCGCCGGCACCCTCATCGTGGATGAAATCCACGCGGTCGCCGGAAACAAACGCGGCGCCCACCTGTCGATCTCCATGGAACGGCTGGCGCGGCTGACCCGGAACCCCCTGCACCGGATCGGCATCTCCGCAACGCAAAAGCCCATCGATCGGATGGCGCGCTTTCTCACCGGAGGCGCGGAATCCTGCGAGGTTCTGAATATCGGACACCGGCGGGAACTGGAACTCCGGATCGAACTGCCCGAATCCCCGCTCACGGCGGTCATGGCCAATGAGGTCTGGGAAGAGATCCATCAGTCCCTGGAAGACGCCGTCAACGAACACCAGACCACCCTGATCTTCGTTCCCACACGGGCGATGACGGAACGCCTGTCGCACCATCTGTCCGCACGTCTGGGCCCGGAAGTCGTCTCCGCCCACCACGGGAGCATGTCGCGCGAAAAACGCCAGGACGCCGAGACAAGGCTGAAAGCGGGCGCCCTCAGGGCGCTGGTGGCCACGGGATCTCTGGAACTGGGCATCGACGTGGGCGCCATCGATCTGGTCATTCAGATCGGATCTCCCAAGTCCATTGCCACGCTGCTTCAGCGCGTAGGCAGGTCCGGCCACACACTCGAGGGAACGCCGAGAGGGAAGTTGTACCCGCTCACCAAAGACGAACTGGTCGAAGCGGTAGCGCTGCTGGACAGCGTCCGGCGAGGCGAACTGGACACCCTACCCTTTCCCGATAAACCGCTGGACGTGCTTGCGCAGCAGATCGTAGCGGAAGTCTCCTGCGAGGACGACACGGCGGACGCGCTCTATGATGTCTTCCGCAAGTCATTTATCTATAGGGATTTGAGCAGAGAAGAATTCAACGGCGTCGTCCAGATGCTGGTTGAAGGGTTTACGTTCCGGCGCGGTACGAGGCGGTCCTACCTGCACTTCAACCCGGTCACGCGCACGTTGAAGGCCAGAAAAGGCGCGCGTCTCAACGCGACCGTCTCCGGAGGAACCATCCCCGACCAGTTCGACTACGACGTGCGCCTCGAACCATCGGGCGTCCAGATCGGCTCCGTCCACGAGGATTTCGCCATCGAGAGCCTGCCGGGAGACATCTTCCAACTTGGTACAGCGTCGTGGCGGATCCTCAAAGTGGAAACCGGAAAGGTACGCGTCGAAGACGCCGACGGGCTGCCGCCCACGATGCCGTTCTGGATCGGCGAAGCCCCGGGCAGATCCGCCGAACTCTCCACAGCGGTCTCTCGTGTCCGCGAGGAAGTGTCGGCACGGCTGAACCTGGACGAACTGGATGAGGACGGATCGGAAGATTGGAAGCGGGAAGCCGCCGCATGGCTGACGGACGTCGTCGGCGCCAGCGCGGTCGCAGCCGATCAGGTCGTCACGTACCTGGGTGCCACGAAAGCATCTCTGGACCTGGTCCCCTCCCAGAGTCACGTTGTACTCGAACGTTTCTTCGACGAGGTTGGAGACCAGCACCTTGTCATTCATTCGGTCTTCGGCAACCGCTTGAACCGAGCGTGGGGGCTCGCACTGCGGAAGCGGTTCTGCCGCAAGTTCAACTTCGAACTCCAGGCGGCTGCCAATGAGGAGAGCCTTGTGCTGTCCCTGGGACCCACGCACAGCTTTCCACTCAAGGAAGTGGTCGACTATCTCAACGACCGGACGGTTCGCGAGGTCCTCGTACAGGCACTGCTGGATGCGCCGATGTTTCAGGCGCGATGGCGCTGGAACGCCTCTACCGCGCTGGCGGTAATCAGGCGGCGGGGCGGAGAGAGGGTTCCGCCTCAGATTCAGCGTTCCGACGCGGAAGACCTGCTCGCCCTGGTATTTCCCGATCAGCTGGCATGCCTCGAGAACATACCGGGCGACCGCGAGGTGCCCGACCATCCCCTCGTATATCAGACCATTCAAGACTGTCTCCACGATGCGATGGACGTCGAGGCCCTCGAACGTCTCCTCCAGCGGATTCACTCCGGCGAAATCGAAGTGTCGGCCCGGGATCTGCGCGAACCCTCCCCCATGTCCGAAGGCATCCTCAACGCGCGCCCGTATGCGTTCCTGGACGATGCGCCCCTGGAGGAAAGACGGGTCCAGGCCGTCAGAACCCGCAGTTGGCTGGATCCTGAAGACGCCAGGAAGCTGGGCAGGCTCGAGAAGGGCGCGATCGAGGCCGTGCAGGCGGAGGCCTGGCCCGCGATTACGGACGCGGACGAGTTGTACGACGTACTGGTGATGCATGGTTTCCTGACCCACGCGGAAGTGACGGAAAGCGGCGAGGGGAAGTGGGTCCCGCTCCTGGCGTCGCTGGTCGAATCGAGCCAGGCGGCGCCGGTCGAGTTGAAGGACGGCCCGAAACTCTGGATTGCCGTCGAACGAATCCCACAGTTTCAGGTCCTGTACGGGTATGCCGTCGGGAACATTGAAACGGGGGTTCCGGACTCCATCCGCGAGTTCCCGTCGGAGGATCCGGACCACGTACTCACGGACGTGATCCGAGGCAGAATGGAGCTGCTGGGGCCTGCGACCGCGTCCGGAATCGCAGCGGATATGGGCCTCTCCGGAAGTCGGATCGACCAGGCACTCTATGCATTGGAGGCCGAAGGCTTTGCGATCAGGGGCCACTTCTCCCCGGACCTGCCTTCCGATTCGGAAACGGAATGGTGCGAACGACGCCTGCTCGCGCGCATCCACAGATACACGCTCGAAAAGCTGCGGCGAGCGATCAAGCCCATTTCCTCGTCGGATTACGTGCGGTTTCTGCTCCGCTGGCACAGCCTGACGGAAGGCACCCGGAAGGAGGGCCCCGAAGCGCTCAATGAAGTTCTGGATCAGCTCGACGGTTTTTCATGTCCCGCCATCGCGTGGGAGAGCGACATCCTGCCTTCGCGGATCAAGGACTACGACCATACCTGGCTGGATGCCTGTTGCCTGTCGGGGAAGACCACGTGGGGGCGTTATCTCCGGACGCATAGTGTCCGGGCGGGCAACACGCCGATCCGCACAACGCCGATTACGCTGGTCAACCGGACCACTTTCTCGGCCTGGCCGTTCCGACCTTCGGACGCCGGCGCGCCGGTCCTGACCCCGTCCGCGCAACGGATGCTCGAATGCCTGGAAGCAGGCGGCGCGCTGTTTTACCACGACATCCTTTCCAGGTCGAAGATGCTCAGGAGCGAGATCGAGAGCGCCATCGCCGAACTGGTGGCGGCGGGAATGCTGACGTGCGACAGTTTCGCGGGATTGCGGGCCCTTCTGGTTCCGGAGAAATTCAAGGTGCGCTCCAGGCGGAACCGGGGGCCGGTCTTCGGCATGGAGCAGGCGGGCCGGTGGTCTCTGATCGAACCCGAAATCGACGATCATGCCGATATCGAGCAATGCGCCAAAATCCTGCTGAAGCGGTACGGGGTTGTGTTCAGACGGGTACTGACCCGGGAGAATGGCATCCCGCCCTGGCGCGACCTGGTAAGGGTATTGCGGCGGATGGAGGACCGTGGCGAGGTGCGAGGAGGCCGATTCGTGGAGAGATGGGGCGAGCAGTACGCGCTCCCGGAGGCGGTTACCGTCATCCGGTCGTTGAAGCGGGAGAAGAAACAGGGTGAACTCGTATCGGTCAGCGCCTGCGATCCGGTCAACCTCGTGGGGATCGTCACGCCGGGCAAACGCATACCCGCGACTCCGGGAAACCGGATCCTGTATCGCGACGGGGAGCCCGTTGCCCGGTACGAAGGAAAAACCGTTCATTTCGAGAAGAAACCCAGCGCGGAGACGGCCTGGGCGCTGGAGAAGAGCCTGATTCGAAAGCACGTTCCGCCCAAGCTCAGGGAATACCTGGGAAGAATCGCCGTTCCATAGCGCTGGATGCAAGCCGACATCTCCGTATACCAATCTTCCTTGTCACGGCCTTGAGCGAATCGATATTTCAGAGTCGTCCCGAGAGCAGCTTGCGAAAATACCGATTTCTTCGGGCGGAAAACGATAAATCTTTTATATTAAGAACAATAACCGTAGCAGATTCATGATACTCTGGACTGGATGCCAGACTGCAAACCGGCGGTGGAACTCGTTCATCTAAAAGGCTGCGTGCGGCCGGCCACGGAGCAGGATGTGCGTGAGCGCGCGGAACGCGGTCACGGATGGAAGCGGCTTGTCGAGCAAGGGATGTGCCATACCTGTTCCTGGATCGCAAGCGGAGAAGCAACGTCGAACGCGGACGGCGCACTGTTGTTCGAAGACGAACGGTGTTTCGCGTTCCTCGAGCAATACCCGCGCGGCCTGGGTCACACGATACTGATCGCCAAACCACACGTTCCGGACATCGCCGGTCTATCGGACGAATTCGGATCGGAGTTGATGACGGTCATGCTTCGACTGACCCGTGCGCTGAAAACGGTTACCGCCTGCGACAAAGTCTACCAGGTCACGATGTGTTCCGGACCGCTCTCCCACCTTCACTTTCAGTTGATACCGAGGCTCCCCGGCGAACAGGTCGGCGGCGGCGTTTTCTCAAGTACGCGCAAATATCTCGCTTCTGCCGAACCACTGGCGAGTGCGATCAGGGGGGAACTCGCCCGCACGCCAAACAGGGACGACAGCATTGCGCCCGTATGACGGCAGGATATTTCAAGAGAACGAAGGCTGGCGGATTCTCCCTCACCGGGACCGGGAGAACCCCGAATCGCCAGTTCAGTCACGCAAACTTCCATCCACGTCACACAAGCCGTAAAACTGAAAGTCAAACGCAAGGAGTCAGTTTATGTCATCCGCTAGAATGGTACTCGCCCTGCTTCTGTGCTGCGTCACATCCGCCTTCGCGCAGGGCGCGGGTTCCATAAAGGGACAGATCACCGGCGACGATGGCGACCCCCTGTTCGGCGCCAACGTCATTGTCCAGGGATCCACACTATCCGCTCCCAGGAACGTGACATCCGACGAGAACGGCATGTACGTGGCCGGGAATCTTCCGGACGGCGTCTACCAGGTCTCCGCATCCTTTGTCGGATACGAGACGGTAACCAGAAGCAATGTCAGGATATCAGGCGGCGGCGACATCAACCTCGACTTCACCCTGGACGTCGAGGTACTCTACGGTGACCAGATCGTCGTCTCCGCCTCCCGCCGGCAGGAGAAAGTCCTGGATGCGCCTGCGTCGGTCGCGGTTGTCGGAGCCGATGAGATCAAGGCACAACGCGGATTGAGCGCTGCGGACTACATCGTCGGACTTGCGGGCGTGGACAACGCCCAGACCGGACTGCTCCAGGCCAACACGGTAGCGCGCGGCTTCAACAACGTCTTCTCCGGAACGCTGCTTACCCTGGTGGACAACCGGATATCTCGTGTTCCGTCGCTACGATTCAACGCTCATCACTTCATTCCCGTTACGAACCACGACATCGACCGCGTCGAGGTCGTCCTTGGGCCCGGGTCCGCGCTCTACGGTCCGAACAGCGCAAATGGCGTGATGCACATCGTCACCCGGTCGCCCTTCGGCTCCGAAGGCACGTCCGTCAGCGTCATGGGCGGCGAACGCGAAATGAGGAAAATCTCCTTCCGGCACGCCGCCACGTCGGAAAAAGTGGGCGTCAAGCTCTCCGGACAGTACTTCTCCGGAACGGACTGGGAATACGAAGACCCGGAGGAAGTGCGGCTGCGCGGCCGGAATCCCAGGGACTATGACACGAGCCGGATCAGCGGGGAACTGCGCCTGGACGTTCGCCCGACCGAGGACTTCACGGGCATTTTTTCAACGGGCTTCGCCCGCATCAACAGCATTGAGATGACGGGCATCGGCGCGGGCCAGGCCGACGGGTGGGCGAATTACTTCCTGCAGGGCCGCGTGCTATTCAAGGACGTTTTCGTTCAGGCCTTTCACAATGCCAGTGACGCTGGGGATACCAAGCTCCTCCGGACGAATGATCCCATCGTGGACACGTCAACCTTTACGGTCCTGCAGGCTCAGCACAGCCTGAGTGTGGCGGACCGCGGCAGGATTACCTACGGGGTGGACGGCCTGTTTACGCGTCCCAATACAGACGGAACGATTACGGGTTCCAATGAGACCCGCGACAACATCGACGAATTCGGTGCCTACGTGCAGGGCGAGATCAACCTGAACGAACAGGTTACCGTGTTGGGGGCCGCCCGGTTGGACGACCATAACCACGTTGACGAACGCGTCTTCTCTCCCCGTGGCGCCGTTGTTGTCAAACCCGACCCTCTGCAGACCTTCCGGCTTACGTACAACCGGGCGTTCAGCACCCCATCCACAAGCAACTTCTTTCTGGACCTTCCCCAGGCAAGAGACGCCTTCGGCACGGGTCGCGGATTTCAGCCGGTCCTGGGATTCAGCCCCAGTTTCGACATCCGCGCGCAGGGCAACGAGAACGGATTTACATGGAGCCGGGACGCCGGCGGCGTTCCCACTTTCCGGTCACCGTTCGCCCAGGTGATCGGCCTTTCGCCCTCACACCAGATCGGGATGAACGACGCGAGGTTCAGCAATGTCATGTGGGGAGTCGGTCGAAGCGCAGTTATGGCCGCGGCCCTTCCTTCGCTGAAGCAACTTGCAACCGCTTTGATAACCGGACAACTCACGGCCGCCGGGGTCCCGGCGGAACAGATTCCCGCCCTGGCGGCCGCGCAGGTGGAGGTGCTGGCTGCGGGTTTTCAGAATATCATACCGCAGACCCTTCCCGGCCTCCGGAACACACTCATGGTTCTGAATCCATCAACCGCGGCCTTCGACCCGGTTCCGGATCTGGGCGCTTCCACAATACGTGACATTGACAAAATCCGGCCGACGATCACCGAAACCTACGAACTCGGGTACAAGGGTATATTCGGGAACCGGTTGGCCCTTGCGGCCGACGTGTACCGCACCCGCACCCACGACTTCGTGGCGCCGCTGCGGGTGGAAACGCCGAACGTCTTCCTGGATCCCGCCGCGCTCTCGGCCTCGCTCTCCGCCGCTGTCGCACAAGCCCTGCAGGACCCCTCCGCGGCGCTTTTGGCCGCGGCGCTCGGCGTCCTCGATATGCCGGAACAGGGCGGCAACGGAAACAACACGCCCGTTGACGAAATCACCCGTCTCTTCGTGGCCGGCACAGATAACAACGGCGCCGCGTTTATACCCTTCGGCACAGTTTCGCCCCTTCAGGCTTCCGATCCCCACGCGGTCATGTTGGCCTATCGTAACTTCGGCGACGTGGAATTCTACGGCTTCGACGTCAGCTTTGCCTACTATGCCGACGAAACCTGGACCTTCTCGGGCAGTTACTCCCACGTCAACAAGGACCTTTTCAAGAATCTGGGGGGCATTGCGGATATCGCGCTCAATGCGCCTCGAAACAAGTTCACCCTGGGCGCAACCGCCAATATTCAGGATCGCGGTGTCCGGGTCGGCTTCCGTCTTCGCGGACGCAGCGGATTTCCCATGAATTCCGGCGTCTACATCGGCGACGTCAAGTCCGCGCTTGTCTTCGATACGAACGTCAGGTACGAACTGCCGTCCGTGATTACGGGTGGGACCGTCGCGCTCGTCGCGAACGCTTCCAACATGTTCAACCAGAAACACCGCGAATTCGTCGGCGCGCCCGAGATCGGCCGCCTCGTGTCCGTCGGTTTAACAGCGGACTTTTAGAGGCGTAAGGCGGCAGGCGGTAAGCGTAAGACGGCCGCCCCGCCACCCGGCCAATTTCACCAACGGCGGCAATATCGAGCCGTCAACGTCCGTGTCCGCGTTGTATATGCGTAGGGGCGACCCTTGTGGCCGCCCCTACGCATATCTGAGGATCTCTCGCCTTTGAACAGGATTGACAAGAAAACCGTCGCATCCTGGGCAATGTACGACTTTGCCAACTCCGCCTTCACCACCCTCGTGGTCACCTTCATCTATTCCACGTACTTCGTAAAATCCCTCGCGCCAAATGAAATCGTCGGCACCACGCTCTGGTCCAGAGGCGTTACCTTTTCGGCCATCGCGGTTGCGCTTGTCTCGCCGCTGGCGGGCGCCCTGGCGGACAGGGGCGGTTTCCGAAAGGGTTTTCTCCTTCTCTCTACGATTGTTGCGGTCGTTGCCACCACCGGCCTTTACACGGCATTGCCAGGCCAGGTCCTGAACGCGCTGCTCTGGTTCGCCGTGGCGAATTTCGCCTTTGAAATGGGCAACGTCTTCTACAATGCCTTTCTTCCCGACGTCGCTCCCAGAGAATATATCGGTCGCGTATCCGGTTACGGCTGGGGGTTGGGCTATATCGGCGGCCTCCTGGCAATGGCCATCGCGATGGTCGGCTTTGTCAGTCCGGAAACACCCTGGTTCGGTTTCACGAAAGAGGCGGGCGCACATATCCGCGCAACCAACCTGCTGGTGGCCGCCTGGTTCGCGGTCTTCAGCGTCCCGATATTCCTCTGGGTCAGACAGGAAAAAACCCGCGCCTCACAAATGCGCGGGGTCCTCTCGTCCTCGTATCGCCAGCTCGTCCGGACGTTTCGGGAGGCCGGCAGGTACAGGGAAATCCTGAAGTTGCTTATCGCCCGCCTGTTCTACAACGACGGACTCATCACAATCTTCTCCTTCGGCGGAATCTACGCGGCCGGGACTTTCGGTTTCAATTTCACCGAAATCATGATCTTTGGGATCGTCCTGAACGTCGCCGCCGGAATCGGCGCCTTCGCGATGGGTTTCCTGGACGATCTATTGGGCGGCAAACGCACCATTCAGGTGAGCCTCGTGTTTCTCATCCTTGCGACGCTCATGGCGGTCTTCACCCACAGCAGGACCGTCTTCTGGATCTCCGGTATCATGGCGGGCTTTTTCGCGGGCCCCAACCAGTCGGCCAGTCGTTCGCTCCTCGGAAGGTTCGTGCCGCCTGAGAAGGAGAACGAGTTTTTTGGGCTATTCGCCTTCTCGGGCAAGGCCACGGCCTTTCTCGGACCTCTTGTCCTTGGCGAACTCACCCTCGCTTTTCAGTCCCAGCGCGCCGGCATATCGATCGTGGCTATATTGTTCGTCACCGGAGGCGTGATTCTGAAGTGGGTCGATGAAAAAGAAGGTATTCGCGCGGCCGGCCGGAATTCGCTCAACCCGGCGCCACCGCCCACGCGGTGACGTGGGGCGGGAGCATGAACGCGCGTTTGGTCGACACCACCTCGTTTCGCAGCCTGTCCGCCAGCGTATCCAGATCCACCTCTTCTGCGGTTGCCAACCCGAACTCTTCGATCAGCGGAACCATGCTGCGAAATGCTTCCACGACGAACCGGTACCCCGTCCAGTACTCCGGCCCGCCAACCGGCGCCGCGAGATCCATTTCCGGCTCGGGCAGTCCCGCGTCTACAAACGCACCGAACAGGTTTAACCCCATATCGGTGTGGGCGCCTGATCGTTCGAAAACAGAGATGGCCCATTCGATCAGATCATTCGCAACGGGCGTATCGGGTTGCTTGTGGTAGTAGCTGAAATCGGCCTCCTGGAAGGCCACGATTCCGCCCGGTCGCAGCCGGGTTGACAACTGCTTGAGGGCTTCGGCGGGGTCACCCATATACATCAGCACCAGCCTGCCCATCAGCACGTCGAAGTCGCTGCCGACGTCCAATGTCCGGGCGTCGCCCGCCCTGAATTCCACGTTGGAGAATCCAGCCGCTTGCGCCCGGTCGCGAGCGGTGTCGATGATGTCCGGATTGACGTCCACGCCCACGACGGCCCCATCGGGACCCACCAGTTCAGCCGCCGTCAGGGAGACGTCGCCGGGGCCGCAGCCGATATCGAGGACCCGCATCCCGCTTCCAACACCCGCTTCATTCAGAAAACGCCGGGTGATCGCGTCGTACAGCTGCGACTGGTGAATCAGCCGCTCCTCTTCTCCCTTGCTGCGCCCCATCGTATATCTCGCGTCGCTGTTACGTTCGGTCATAAGGCTCCTCCAGTGGCGTGCCCTTCGGTTTCTCAACCGGAATTTCGGGTTTCTCCAGGTTGCCCTCGGGTAATTCCACGTATTCGACTTTCAGCGCCTGCTTGATGCGTTTCTTCAGTTCCTTCAGATCGGACCGGCCATCCGGCAGATCCTTGATCATTTCTCCATCCCGAAAAACTGTCGCGGTGGTTGTCATTCCCATGAAGCCCTTCTTCGACGTCCCCCGGACGATCTGGAGGCCGTCGGCTGAGACTGCCATCCGGGAGTGTACAATGCGTCCGTCGCCGATGATCCGGAAGATCAACCCCAGCAATCCGGACGTCGGACGTCCACTGAGCCCCCTGATTTTGTCGCAAACGAACCAGTCTCCAAGATCCAGCAGCCGGTACGCAACCATCCGACGAATGGTAATCTTGAGAGTGGGTGTTGATAGCGTATCCCGATATGAGTAACGTTCCGCCCTGTCCTCCCTTTCTTCCCACCAGATACGGACATTCAATGCCAATCGGGGCGTTGGCCCTTCGATCACCCTCCGGATCACCCGATCCATTCTGTATTCCACGTCCATATGCTGTTTATATTGATAGGCCAGTCTCGCGTACTACGGCATCTCGCCTTCCGTGAGTCCGGTTACCTCCATAAACGCCCAAAACCAGCGTTCCGAGTCGATAAACAGCGGCGCACCCCGCGGGTCGCGCTCCCACGCCCGGTGCGCGAGATGGAAAATCACCTCCCATTGGAACCGTGCGCCGTTCGTCGTCGCCGTCGGATCGTAGTCGTCAGCCTGCCGCATCGCGTCCAGTATTTCCTGCCGGCTGACCACCTGGTACGGCGGGCGTGACGCGCGGGCTTCCCCGCACCTGGCCTGATCGGGCGAAAACAAGCAGACGAGAACGGTTGCCAGATTCAGTCCCCGAATATAACGGCGTGTTGTCATATGGATAACCTTAAGGCACGACCGTCCGCATAGAGACTCGTTCCGGCCATCTTGGCAGGTCTACAGAGGAAATCCTGGCGACGCTGCAGGACAAAGACGGAATATTGGTCCTTTGCTGAGCCTTCACCACTGCTAATTTTCAATATAAAGGGCGCCTGAAATGTTGTCAAGGTGTGGCGGGTTTTTCGCCCGCAGACCGTTACGGCAATGGCGGGCACGTTCCGGCTGCCCGTAAAACCATTGACAACATTGCTGCGAAGATACAATTTGCCGTCGTCTATTTCCCGTGGATTACGCGGAACCGGGGCCGCCCGAGCTGTGAGTGAGTTCGCGGAATATGCGTCGCGCAGCTGTCGTCAATTCGGATTTTTTCTGGTATACGCCGAGCGATCGTCAGATGTCCGACGAAGCCGGTACAATTGAAGGGACGGGTACGAAAAGATGGACATTGTGAGATATCCGGACAGCCGCGTCGAGGTGCTGGACGAGCGCTTCGCAAAGTACAAACTCGGGAACGCCGCCATCGAAATGCTCTGGACGGGCGGCCGCTGGCTTGAGGGCCCGGTGTGGTTCGGAGACGGCCGCTATCTGCTGTTCAGCGATATTCCCAACAACCGCATCCTCAAGTGGGAAGAAGAGACGGGGGACGTCTCGGTCTTTCGCAAACCCTCCAACAACACCAACGGGAATACGCGCGATCGCGAGGGTCGGCTGGTTTCGTGCGAGCACGATGCGCGGCGCGTCACCCGCACGGAATACGACGGTTCGATCACGCTTCTGATGGACCACTTCGAAGGCAGGCCGCTGAATGCGCCGAACGACGTCGTGGTCAAATCCGACGGATCGATCTGGTTTACGGATCCGGGATACGGCATCCTGATGAATTATGAAGGACACCGGGCCGAATTCGAGAACGACGCCAACGTGTACCGTCTCGATCCGGACACCGGTGAAGCGACCGTTGTCGCGGGAGACTTCCAGCGGCCGAACGGCCTCTGCTTCAGCCCCGACGAGTCGCTGCTCTATATCGTCGATACCGGGCGGTCCGACGGCCCCCAATATCCCACTCACATCCGGGTTTTCGACGTGGAAGACGACAGCCTCTCAAATGGACGCGTCTTCGCGGACATGGACCCCGCGTCGGCGGACGGGATCCGCACCGACGTGGACGGCAACCTGTGGGCGGGGGCGTGCTGGGCCGGGGACGGGTACGACGGCGTGCACTGCTTCGCGCCGGACGGCACGATCATCGGCAAGATCCACCTCCCCGCCCCCTGCGCGAACCTCTGCTTCGGCGGCGCCAAGAAGAACAGGCTGTTCATGACCTGCTCCCAATCGCTGTTCTCGGTCTACGTGGAGACAGTCGGAGCGCAGGTGCCGTAGAGGAGAGGGGTAACGTCGCGCAAAAACGTGGTGGGGAATCGGAGAGGGGCATCAACACAGCCGCATCACTCCCCCCTTGAGGGGGAGTCGCAGAAGCCGAGCCGGTCCACGTAGACTGTGGAAGGGTTAAAGGACCGGCGACGGCTGATGCGGTGGGGGGATTTCAACGTCTTCCATGTATAGACAGCGTGAAAATGGATGCACGCATCTTGCGTGGCGGTCCTGCCATTAAAACCCAACGTATAATACGAGAGAGCCGTCCAGGTTGGTGAAATGGACGGCTCTTTTAATTTGCGAATACATGGCGATAATCAAATGCACTGAAGCGTGCGTATTGCCAATTTTACACCTATGGCGGAGCTTCGATAGGGGGAACGTCAGAGACAGGAGGCGCACTGCGGCCGGTAATCGCGGAAATCAACTCTTCCCCCTTGGGTGTCGGACAAGCGAATATATCATGCTTGATCACCATAAGACCCACCTCAGCCATGTTTTCACAAGCTTTTTGTATCTGACCCAAGGTGTGCCCCTTCTTGTCATCTGTCAGAGCCGAATACAGCGATGCGTAAGCCAGACCGTCGCCGGCAATGCGCGTCGAATTGAACTGAGGATACGTTTCAAGAATATCGCGGTAGATGTCCGGCAGGTTCTTAACATAACGGTCGTCTATGGCCATCGAAGACCTCCTTTAGTTCGTAACCTGCGAAATCTCATCGGCGATTGGGTAGGCACACATTACACGTGAAAGCAGGTTCTGTTCTTCCCCAAGAAGCCGCTGGAAAGATGGATCCCTTTCAATTTGAAACGCCAACGAGCGTCCTCGATTTTCTTCTTGTTTTATGAAAGCCGTGATTTCTTGCAAAGCCCAATTAATCGCGTCGCCGTCCACCTTTCCAGGAGGATAGAACCGCCCGGATTGAACGAGAGATCCCCAGGCCGATCTCACCAGGGTCTCATAATTTCGAGGCAGAAAGAAAAGGGGTAACTGGACATGGCATAACACCACGGCGGATTGTACGAAATTTTCCTGAAGCAACTCCGAATATGCAGTTTCGACACTGTTCCATCCTCGCCCTTGCGATAGAAACTCTTCAGTAACGAAATACACCACATGACGGCACCGAATTATGGCTTCTCTAAGCACCGCAAATGCACCCTGACCTCTCGGATAGTGGTGGCTGTCAAGCCACGGTACGAATTGGTCTTTCTGCAGGCCATTGAAGACGGGGTGTATCAAATTACGCCTATTTTCAGCACAATGCGACAGAAAAACATGATGGGTACATCGCGGAAAATGGCGAACTCTCCATTCTCCGATCACTCGTAACGCCTCCTGTCGTACGTAAATTGAACCATTTCAGTTGTCACTTACGACAATTCTTTGGACTCCATGGATGATTGCATCCATTCCTGTCGGTTTGAGATGCGGCATTGACTGACGCCTAAAAAAGCAAAAAACATTCCGATATTTTCCTCGAATTTATGTTCCATCTCGCCCAAATGCCAGATTTACCTCATATTCAATACTTGCGGTCAATCTGCCTTCATTTCCGGAAATATTCAACATCAAAAAACGCCTAAGATATATTTCAATATTTCGATTCTCGATCCGTATCGCTAGTTTTTTTCTCTCACATTTAAAAAATCGAAATTTCCATGCAATCAAACTACTCTATTATTTCTCTCAAGAGCAACTCACGTCGCATATTCCTGGGTTTGCCTCGACCGCGCTCGTCGATATCTCAATGGACGAAGGGCCTACCTGAGCAGGTTCTAAATCTGGTTCAATAATCAGACTACTTTTTTTATTTCAGCCCAGATTTCTTGATCACTAAGTACCATCAAGAATTCCTATTCAATTTCTTGCAAAACAGATTCTCGTTCTGTGCCCCGTACCAGAATTCTCGGTCCCGATGTCAAAGTCTCTGTAGGCAGATCAACAAGCAAATCATCATTGTAGTCGGCAATTATGGATCCCCTTAGTGCTTGATTCTGATGATCGAAATAACGAGCCGGTACAAATGCCGTATAGGTCAATCCGTTTGCGTCAAATTGAACCAAATATTCGTCGAAAGATTCCAATTTGCGAAATTGACGACAGGCAATCCAAACCTGCTGAGGCTCAGTTCGCCACTCCGGGATTTGAACCATTTCAATACCCTTTCATTGAGATTGAGACGAAACGGAACGTACGATCGCATTCTACGGCTAATCAAGATAGGGTGATAACCGAATGTAGTCAGGATTAACCCAGGCGTCAAGGGTGGGTATACTGATGAAGGTCATCGGGTATTGTCGTTCTGTCTTCAATTCGACCGTATCTTTCGTCAGTCATCCCATTGTCAACGCCCGCTCATCGGCTGCGATCGAGATACTTCCGACCGCCCGGTATTCTTTGCCGGGAGTACAATGGCGCTCGCTTTACGTCTTCCGGGATCTCACCGCCGGCTTTCGGCGACGGTTTGGCGGCCGGGCGTTCTGTCTTGCGCTTCGTCTTGTTCCTCTTTGTCGTCATGGCGTTTCCTCGCCAAGGATAACGTCGTTACGTTGGAGGTCTGATATCGGCCTCGTTGAGTCGTTCCTTTGCGAATTCAACGTAGTTGTTGTCGATATCGCACCCGCTAAAGCATCTTGAAAGGCTCAAGGCGGCAATCGCGGTGGTCCCCGATCCAAGGAAAGGATCAACTACCAAATCGCCCTCATTACTGTGTTTTTCAATTAGCTCCCGAAACAGCGACATTGGCTTTTGAGTCGGGTGATGCCTCTTTCCGTTGTTCGGTATGGGGTAGGAGTAGATTCCATTGTCATATTCACTGTGAAAGGTTGGTTTCCCTGTTCTGACGCCCGAAACGGCAATCTCTCTGCTGTTTGTGAGGTAGTTACGTTTGCTGTTCAGCGGAACGGGATTTTTCTTGACCCACTCGATGAAACGCAGTTGCTTGAAACCGACTTTGTTCATGCTGTCAGCCAGATAGCTCATCTTCCATAGATCATAGAAGATTATTGCTGTCCCACCACGCCTGAGTACTCGCAATGCCTGTTCGGCCAGGATATCCAGGTCTATTTGGGCGTGGTCCCATGCGCCAAAATCCATGTCCACGGCGAACCGCTCGACGCTTTTTGGCCCAATGTGTTTAAATCCAGTCTTGCGGCTTATAGTATATGGAGGATCGGTTAAGATCAGATCGACACTCTGATCCTCTAATTCCGAGAGGAATTGGGCATAGTCCGAAGTCTTTATTGTACACGTTCCATTTTCCATGGCGAACGCAGGCGAGATAGGATGAAAGGATTTCGGGCTATATGCGGAAGGATTCAGGTCAGGCAGATCATGGTCTGAGATCGCGGACGGCGGGCGCCCCCAAGGGACACCCCTACAAACCCGCTATGGAGAGGTACTGCCGAGTACTATCGCGGAAAACGGACGATCTACCTATATTTATCACTTCCCTTTTAATATACGCCGGTTTTTCCGGAAAGACGACCGGCAAGTTCGTCTGATCGAGGTGAAATATAGGGAAAGGCGTCAAGATCCCCCCACCGCATCAGCCATCGCCGGCCCTTCGACCCTTCGACAAGCTCAGGGACCACAGGCTCGGGGCAACGCCTTCGACATGCTCAATGAGGGCAAGCTCAGGACAACGGCTCAGGGGACGGCTCGGCTACTGCGACTCCACCTCAAGGGGGGAGTGATAAGGATGTGCAGCCCAGCTGGTCGGGTCGAAGTCGAAGAATCTCGCGTCCATTCAATCTGACGTGTGGCATGAGCTTACACTGGTGAAATCCCGCTGACGCGACGCCGACACTGAAGTTGTAGAAACGGGCTTCCGAGACGTGGTCATTGAGCTTGTCGAAATGCCCGTGTTTCCTATCCTTTGCTGGCGCTCTTCAGTGACCTTCGCCGACCCTTCGACATTTCGACAAGCTCAATGCAGGCAGGCTCAGCGAGCGGCTCAGGTCGTGGGCGCCAGTTCCTGAGCCCGTGGAAGGATGCCTGACGAGGGACCATGTTGAACTGACGGACGGTATGCGCGAAAAAAGAAAAAGGGCCGATCGATATTCAGATTCGGCCCGAGCGCGTGAAGATCTGTAAATACTCACCCAGCATAACGCGGTAAGCTCATGCCGTTAGCACAGAAGTCCGCGTGGATTGTAGCTTCTTTTATTTACAGCAAATAATGACCGACCGACTAGCGCCGGCGCCTGGGGCGGTTGCCACCCGTTCTGCGCTTTCCGCCCGCATTTTCGGGTGGGGGCAATCGGTGCAGCCAGACGATGCGGCCGCGATTCAAATCGTAAGGCGAGGTCTCGATCGTGACGCGGTCTCCCACCAGAACCCGGATATTGAACCGGCGCATTTTGCCCGACGTGTAACCCAGAATCTGATGCCCGCCCTCCACTTCCACCATATACTGCCCGTCGGGAAGCGTATCCGCGACGGTTCCTTCGAGTGAGACCTTTTCCTCTTTTGCCATGCGACCTCCAGCTTGAGTTTAGTAGACCTTCTTCAGGTCGAAGTTTCAATGTATGTTAATGAACAGCCGGTGTCAAGCGGCATCTTCCAAATACGCAACCGCCGTTGCCAGGGCCTGCTCCGCAATCCGTTCGCGAATCGCATTTCGGTCGCCTCGGAACACAAAGCGTTCGCATCGGACACCCTCCGGCGTCCAAAGCGCGATATACGCCGTCCCCAACGGCTTTGGCGACCTTCCGCGAATCGGCCCGGCGATGCCCGTTTCCGCCAGACCCAGCGTAGAATGGCTTGTCCTGCCCACGGCTTCGGCCATGGCTGAGGCCACTTCCACACTCACGGCGCCACAGCGTTCAAGCAGAGATCCGGATATCCCCAGCGCCTGGATCTTGGCCCTGGCACTGTAAGGTACCAGTCCACGGTCGAAAACGGCCGAACTTCCGGGCACGCTCACAATACGGGAGCAGATTAACCCGCCCGTCGTGGTCTCCGCCACCGAGAGGGTCCATCCCAGATCGGTCATCAATCCGCATAGCCGCACTTCAAGAGATTCAGACAAAGAAACGGGCTCCCGCTTTCCACCCTGACTATACCTGCGTTCGGATGCACGTCAAGCGTCTCGCAGAAAACCATCAACGCTCAAAGCGCTCATGTTGAATTCGATGAGAGCTTGAAAATCCCCCCACCGCATCAGCCGTCGCCGGCCCCTTCCACAAGCTTGCTTCGACAAGCTACTTCGGCAGGCTCGGTGCAAGCAGCACAAGCAGGGCGATTGCTCATGGGACCGGCTCGGCTTCTGCGACTCCCCCTCAAGGGGGGAGTGATCGTAATTGAACATACACGTTGACAACCAGCTATCAGGCTGCGGTCGGTTGGACTGCAGCCGCGCCATTGCAGGCTAATACGGTCTTCGCCCGAACGGGTCCATCGCCCGCAATTGCGCCTCATCGGTGGGTTTATATGGTGTATCGACCAGCGCGCCGTTCTTCACCGCAGAATCGCCGCGCTCAAGGAGAAGCTCGATCAACCGGCGTCTCCAGGCGGCAACCCTGGCCTCGTCTCCGGCCAGGTTGTTCACTTCGTTCGGATCGACCTCGAGATCGAACAGATACTCCCGTCCGCCCAGCCGGAACCACATATACTTGTACCGCCCGTCCGTCAGGCAATGGTGGCGGCGCGCTTCGGCGCCGATTTCCCCGTGGAAGATCCGGTCGCCAACCGGATCGCCCCCTTCCAGCGCCGGCAGCAGCGACACCCCGTCGGCCCCGTCGGGGACGCGGCCGCCCGCCGCCGAGACGAACGTGGGAAGTACGTCTACGAGCGACACCGGCTTTTCAAATCTTCCCGCAGGAATCGTCCCCTCCCGACTCCGCGGCGGCCGCAGGATCAGCGGCACACGACCGGAACCTTCGAAGAAGTGGGACTTGAAGAAGAGTCCGAAATCCCCCATCATATCCCCGTGGTCCGAGGTAAAGATCACCAGCGTATCGTCCCACAAACCCTTCCAGCGGAGCGCGGCGAAGAACCGCCCGATCTGATGGTCGATGTGGGTAATCTGCCCCAGATAGTGGGCTCGTGCCCGCGCGATCCTCCCGGACGACATGCGGTCCCAGTCGTACCGCAGCGGCGCTTCCTGCAGTTCCGGCGGAAGGAAATCGTCACCAGGCGCGGGGATGGACGCCGGCACGTCTTCCGGATCGTACCACGTGTCATACGGCGACGGAGGATCGTACTGCGAATGCGGCCGGCTGAACGACATCCAAAGAAAAAACGGACAGGTAGGATCCCGCCTGTCCAGAAACTCGATACACTCGTTCGCCGTCCATGTGTTCACGTGGTGGGTCTCGGGAACCACCGACCTACGTGAGAACACATCGTTGTTGCCGATGCTGGTCGCACGCTCGAGACCCGCGTAAGGCGTTTTTTTCAGCCACCGGTGATAATCGTCTCCATCTCGGTACCTGCCTGACTCGTTGATGATCGTATTGTCGAACCCCAGCCTCGCCCGCTGGGGACTGAAATGCGCCTTGCCGATCAGCTGTGTCTGGTAACCAAGCCGCCCCAGGATTCCGGGGAGGGTTTCAGAGTGGTCGAGCGCCCTGCTCGAATTGGTGAAATACCCCGTATGGTAGGGAGACCGTCCCGTCATCATCACCATGCGCGCGGGCACGCATACCGGACACGGCGAGTACGCTCTGGGAAAATACACGCCCTCATTTGCCAGCTGGTCCAGATGGGGCGTCTCAAGAAGCGGGTGACCGTCGATCCCGGTGCAGTCGCCCCGCTGCTGGTCCGTGGTGATGAAGACGATATGGGGTCGGTCCTCGGAATCGGCCATGGGAAAACACCCTTCCTGCGACGCGACGGCGTCCTTCACCTGCCGACTACCACGCCTCCACGACCGGCGGATGCGCAAAGTCGTGGTAGCGCTCCTTGATCCCGCCTTCGGACGCGTCTCCCTTGTGCACGTAGAACCTGTATCGGCCGGTCAGGGATTCGCCGGGCGGCAGCACGTGGTTCCCGCGCCGTTTCGGATCGGCGTAGAAATGGGAATGGCCGAATGGATTGGCCGTCATCAGGCCGTAGTTGCGCACGTGCCAATAGGTGGGATGGCGGAAGCTGGCGGGATGGTCCATGATGGCCACGCCCACCCGATTGCCGTTTACCGGTCCGGTATAGTGGCACCAGGCCGCCTGTTTGCCCCAGGTCTCATCCTCGTTGACACCCCCGATCGCGTTTTCGATCCTGCCGCCCTCGCCGGACCGCACTTCCATGGATTCGGCGACGCGAATCGACGCCAGGCCGCCTTCCTTCGTGTCGCCGAAGAGAACGTCGATCTTCGGTGCGGTCAGCGTGACGTGCAGGTCGAAGATCCTCACGTCCGACCCGGTACGGTAGAACGTCCAGGCCGCCCGTTCCTCGCAGATCACGTTCGATCCGTGCTCGCCGCGCCAGGCGTCCGCGCCCTCCCAGTTGCTGATGGCGACGATCCGGCCGTAGACCGGCCCGCTCTCGAGGTCGTCGAACCGCTGATGCCGGGTCCACGCGTGGCCCTCCCCTTCGCCCCAGTTGTTCCATCCGTTCACGTGGCCGTGCGAAATCCAGACGGACCGGTGGTGATGATGGTCTCCTTCTCCCTCGTCGATCAATGGTCGCGTGATTCCATCGCCGTATGGACCAATCAGCGGATACAGGTGCGGGCGCACGAGATCCTCCCCGAAGCAATAGCTCGTAAAACCGGTACCGTCGATCCTCACTTGAATTCTGCTATCGGCCTCCGACAGTTCCACACCGCCGCCGGACGCCGCGTGTTCCCCGACCTCCAATCCGTATTCCGCGGTCTCCTCCGCCGCCAGATCGTCCACAATCCAGCTCACGTGAATACCGTCGTCCTCGCTATGTACCTGGCAGCGCGCGGCGCCTTGCGGACCAATCAGTCTGCCATGCACTTCCCCGGTTTCGATTCGATCCAGGTGGTCGACGATGTCCTGTGTCGCATCCGACCTTGTGACGAATGCGGAGACCGGACAGTTGATTCGCCGGTGGGGTCCGGCGTGAACCTTAAACTTTAGATCCGCCACATTACCCCCTTAAAGAAGGAAGAAGGAAGAAGGAAGAAGGAAAAAGGAAGAAGGAAGAAGGAAAAGCCTGTGGTTTGCTTCCCTCCGACTTAATGTAAAATAGATAGTTACTGGTCATAATTCGCTATATCCCGGCGCCGCTGTATTAGATCTTCAAGGAAGATGATCGGAAGTCACAATTAGGAGATTCTCAGATTCAGAGAATTCGGCCTTCTCCCCTTTCTCTTCTCACTCCTCACTCCTCTCTTCTGCCTTTTCACCGTCTTAAATAATCAATCGTCCTTCGAAGTCAAGCGGATTCGCTTGACGCAACGCCGCCGTACCGCTATCTTTGTTTCAATACAACGCAGGGGTGCTCGCCCGCCGAGCTGAGAACATACCCTTTGAACCTGATCCGGATCATGCCGGCGCAGGGAGTCGAGGAACCGCACCCCAGCCGCTTTTCGACCAGATCGAGGGCGGCGGCTCTTTTTGAAGTTGTTTTAAAATTACCGGTGAGTTCCCGAGCGCGAGCGAAAAGATGGCGGTCAAGGCGGGAAAATCCGCCCATATTTGTCTATACGGGTGGATCTGACCAACGCCGACCGGCGCGTTTGCAGCCGTGCGAAGACCGATGGGAATTTTAAGACAGCTTCTAAGGACTGTTTCAGTTGCCATCGGACCGGATCATTATCGTCGGCGCCGGCATTATCGGACTCGGCATCGGCTGGCGACTTGCCAGGGCGGGGCGGGACGTTCTGATCTTCGACCGGGACCGCGCGGGCCGGGCCGCCAGCCGGGCATCGGCAGGTATGCTAACGCCCCTTGCGGAGGTACGCCACGAAGAGGAAGCGCTTCTTCGACTTGGCCTGAAGGGTCTCGAGCAGTTCCCGGATTTTGTCGCGGAACTCGAATCCGAAAGCGGATTTTCCGTGGGCTATCGCCCCGACGGCGTGCTTCTGGTGGGTGTCACCCGCGACGATATCGAATACCTCCGTTACCGCTACGACTACCAGCGGGACCTCGGCCTGCCCGTGGCATGGTTGAGCGGCGGCCAGGCGCGCGCGCGGGAGCCTCAGCTCTCACCCCAGGTCGGCGCCGCGGTCTGGTGTCCGGGAGACCACCAGGTAGACAATCGTCTGATGGTGAAAGCCCTTCGGGCGGCCTTTCTCAAGTCCGGCGGATGCCTCAAGGAATCCACACCGGTTGAAACCATCGACGTCGCCCGGAACCGGGTTCGCGGCATTGTGGCCGGAGGCAAGGCGTACCCGGCGGCCACGATCATCCTCGCCGCGGGATGCTGGTCGCGACTCATACCGGGTCTGCCCGGTACCGCCAGACCGCCGGTCCGGCCCGTTCGAGGCCAGATCCTTCGCCTGCAGATGACTGAAGACTGTACCCTCAAAACCATCGTCTGGTACAACCGTGCCGCGTCATCGGCGGTCGCCTACCTGTGTCCGAAGGACGGAGGACGTCTGGTGCTGGGGGCGACTTCCGAAGAAATGGGTTTCAACGACAGCCTGACGGCGGGCGGCGTCTTCGAGCTCCTGCGCGCCGCATGGGAGGTGGTTCCGGGAATCTACGACCTGCCGATCATCGAAACCGCCGCCGGTCTTCGCCCGGGAAGCAGGGACGACGGGCCCATCCTCGGCAAGACCCCGGTTCGCGGCCTTATTGTGGCTACCGGCCACTACCGCAAGGGAATCCTGCTCACGCCGATCACCGCGTACTCCATTGCGGAACTGGTGCTGACCGGCAAGGTTCCGGAAGATATCCGGCCCTTCGGCATCGGCCGCTTCGCCTGAGTCCTGACGCTATGCAGATCACGTTGAACGGAGAAGATAAGGACGTCGGTAACGGCATCTCCATCCGGGACCTGCTGATCGACCTTGCGCACGATCCGGACCGCAAAGGCATCGCGGTTGCGGTCAATGCCGAAATCGTGGTCAGGACGAAGTGGGCTTCGAGGCGGCTCGGCAGCGGGGACAGGGTGGATATCATCGCCGCGGTTCAGGGCGGTTAGCGTTCAGCCCAGGGCGGCATCCGCTGTCGGCGGGTCTTGTTTGCCAACCGTTGTTGCAAGAGGGACATATGTCTGACGGTCTGACCATAGCGGGCAAGACGTACGGTTCCCGGCTCATCATCGGGACAGCGCGGTATCCCAACATGCAGGTCATGCTGGACGCAATCCGGGCAAGCGGTGCGGAAGTCGTTACCGTCGGCATCCGGCGAATCAACCTGGAGGACCCTTCCGGCGAGAGCCTGATCGATCTGATCGACCGGGAACGGTATGAACTGTTGCCGAACACCGCCGGATGTTTTACCGCGCGTGACGCCGTACTCACGGCCAGGCTCGCGCGCGAAGCCCTGGAAACAGACCTGATCAAACTGGAGGTGATCGGAGACGAGGACACCCTCTTCCCCGACGTCTCCGGGCTGCTGGAGGCGACGGACGAATTGATTCGGGACGGATTTACAGTCTTGCCTTACTGCAACGACGACCCCGTTACCTGCAAGAAACTGGAAGACGCCGGCTGCGCCGCGGTGATGCCGCTCGGCGCGCCCATCGGCTCGGGAATGGGCATTCGCAACCCCTACAATCTCCGTATCATCCTCGACACGGTGGACGTCCCCGTGATCGTCGACGCGGGGGTGGGAACCGCCTCCGACGCCGCGGTGGCGATGGAGCTCGGATGCCACGGCGTGATGCTCAATACGGCCGTGTCGGGCGCCCGCCATCCCGTACTGATGGCCGAGGCCATGGGTCAGGCCGTTCGCGCGGGCCGGCTCGCGTACGAGGCCGGACGCATCCCGAAAAAGCTTTACGCCACGGCTTCCACGCCCATGGAGGGCGCGGTTACCCATGAATGAGCCAGGGGATGGACTGAGCCTGCCCCCCCTCTATCTGATTGCGGATCGGGCGACGTGCGCGCCCCGAAACCTGGAAGACGTCCTCGCGGAGGCGCTGGACGCGGGTGTCCGCCTCATTCAGTTGCGCGAAAAACACCTCGAATCGCGAGAACTCCGTCATCTTGCGGCGCGTCTCCAGAGGCGGGCATCGAACTACGAAGCGCGTCTGCTCGTCAACACGCACGCCGGGCTCGCGCGGGAGATCGGCGCTGCGGGCGTCCACCTTCCCGCATCGGGGCCGGCGCCGTGGAGAATCCGGCGACAATACGGGAATCGGATGCTCATCGGCCGGTCAACCCACAACAGAAAGGAACTTGGCGAGGCCGCCGGCGCGGATTTCGTCACGTTCAGCCCGGTCTACAGTCCGAACTCCAAGCCCGGATACGGTCCCGGCGCGGGAGCTCGTACGCTTTGCAGCGTCGCAGAATGCTCATCCCTCCCTGTATACGCGCTGGGCGGCATCACGCCTCGTCGGGTTGGCGCCTGCAAGAGAAACGGCGCCGCGGGAATTGCCGTTATGTCGGGCATTCTCTCCGCCAGGCACGTCGGGTCCGCCGTAAGCGCCTATCTCGACGCCTGGCGGTCCACGCGCGGCCCCCGTCATCCGCGGTTGTCATGAAACAGGCCCTCACCATTGCCGGGTCCGACTCCGGCGGAGGCGCAGGCATTCAGGCCGATCTCAAGTCCTTTCACGCCAACGGCGTCTACGGCCTCACGGTCGTCACGGCGGTGACCGCGCAGAACACGATAGAGGTCAGGGAGTCGTTCGAACTGCCCGTGGACCTCATCGAATCGCAGATCGACGCGATTTTCGATGACTTCGACGTCTCGGCGGTGAAAACCGGGATGTTATCCTCGGCGCGGGTTGTCGACGTTGTCGCCGGTAGACTCGGCGAACGCGGCGCGCCGAACCTCGTCGTCGATCCGGTGATGATCTCCACGAGCGGCTTCGAACTGCTTGAGACCGAAGCCGTTGTGAGCGTCAGGGAGCGCCTGCTTCCCCTGGCCGCGCTCGTCACGCCCAATCTGCGCGAGGCGCAACTGCTGGCAGGCATTCCCGTCGAAAACATGGACAGCGCGAAGGAGGCGGCGCGCATCATCTTCGAATCGGGCTGCTCGGCCGTGCTGGTTAAGGGCGGTCATCTTTCCGGTTCCATCGATGCCGTCGACGTGCTGTTCGACGGATCCGGCGAAACCGTCTTTTCCACGGCGCGACTGCCGGGCGGGAGCCCGCACGGCACGGGCTGTACCCTGTCGGCCGCGATCGCGGCGAACCTCGCCAGGGGCCAGCGCCTCGCATTCGCGGTCGAAAACGCGAAGGCTTACGTCACCGAAGCCATTCGCCGCGGCCTTTCCATCGGCCGCGGACCCGGCCCGGCCCAACACTTCTTCTCCGGCCGCGAATCATGAAGCGAATCGGCGCCCTCCACGTTCTCACGGATACCGTTCTGCAGTCCCGCCACACCCACGTCGAACTGGCGCGGTTGGCCGTCGCGGGTGGGGCCGGCGCCGTGCAGTTCCGCCAGAAGAGCGGAAATACCCGTGAGATGATCGAGACCGCGGGGGCCATGCGGGAGATCTGCGCCCGGGCGGGGGTCCCGCTCGTCGTCAACGATCGAGTCGACGTGGCGATCGCCGTTGAAGCCGACGGCGTACACCTCGGCCAGGACGACTTCCCGGTTGCAATGGCCAGAGGTCTTCTGGGCGCCGGCCGGATCGTCGGCGTGTCCGCAGGGAATACGGATGAGGCGCGGCAGGGCATCGCGGACGGCGCGGACTACGTGGGTTTCGGACCTGTTTTTCCAACCGGATCGAAGAGCGACGCGGGCGAGGCGCAGGGACTCGAGAAACTGGCCGACTTCGCCCGCGCCGTCCGGGCGCCCGTCATCGCCATCGGCGGTATCGGCGCAGGAAACGCGGCAGGCGTTATAGGGACTGGCACCTACGGCATCGCCGTCATTTCGGCCGTCTGCTGTCAGCCCGATCCGGAAGCCGCAACCCGGAATCTGTGCGACCTCATCCGGGAATCAGGAATTCGGGTCCATGACGGCCAACGTGTTCGACCTCCCGACCGCTCACGGGACTGATCCGCCCTGTATATGGATTGCTGTACACGGGAAGTTGACATGAGGGCAAGCCGGCCACCACGCAGCGTCAGATGGACGGGCCTTTTCCCGTTGACATCTCGTTCATGCGGGTCTATCTTTTCACGCAAGCCATTGCCCAGGCACCAGAGGTAGCCAACCTTCAGCGGCATCTGAGAATCGTTAATTCGATCGTCAGCCCGCATATACCACTACCTTGGGGCCTTTGGTAATGGCCTTTTATTTTATTTTCTACGCGATGGTCCTGAAAGCCGATCGCATGACCGTGAACCGGTCGCCCGCATTCAGATCGCATACCATGAACCGGTCACCGACGTTCAGGCCGCCTGCCGAGCGTGGGTCGTCGAACCGGAAAAAACTCAACGTTTCGCTCGCCGGCGCTCCTTCGCCCGACGTTGTCGCAAACCGGCGTTCTACCGGCTTCAGGATATCGGGACCCGCCGTCACGATCGCCCCGACAGCTCTTCCTCCCGCGCGGATCGCCTTTCCGTCAAACAGCCCCGGGCACGCTTTCAGCTTGGTCATACACGTGTCCGACGCGAACAGGCCCTTCGCCCGGTCCACGGACTGCACCACGCCCTCCGACAGATTGAAGGACATGTGCAATCCCAACCTGTACCGGTTCCCGTCCACCGCTTCAGCGGTGAGGACCTCGTAGCTTGAATTACAGGTGTACGCGGGATTCCAGAAGACGACCATATCCCATTCCGCGATCCTGTCTCCTGAATCCAGAGCGACAATGACGGACCGGTCTTCCGGAGCGATTGACTCGATCCGTCCGGCCGGTATCGCGCCGCACTCGAGGACGTCGTCTCCAAATCGCAGCCGGATACCCTGCACGATCTGCAGGTCGCGCCGGCCCGACTCGTGTATGGCAATCCTCGCCACCTCCCCGTCGAAGGTCACGGGAATCCCGTCGATCTCCGCCGTGCAGACCGCCCCATTCTCCATCCCGCGAAACACGCAATCGACTCGTCCGTCCACACGGATCTTTACGCCGATGCCGCCGGAGACGTCCAACGCTTCCACCGACCTGACGAACGGTTCGCCCTGGAAGGGTTCCAGCACGCCCGTGAAAACCGACTCGCCGCCGCCCGATTGTCTGACCGCCACACTGGCGTCCCACGGGCTCTGACCGAAAAACCCGAATCCTTCTCCCTTGCCGTTTACAATCTCTCTTTCGGCCTGCCCGGCCATCGTCAGCCGGATGCCCGTATTCTCCTCGTCCCCCGCCCGCCACGTGGCAGACCATTCCCGATCGCACAGCGTCCGGCTGACGTCCCTGATGTATCCCAATCCCGGCGACGTTCCGAATGCGACGTCTTCCCCCGCGGCGGTGCCCCGGGTCTGGCGCACCGTCTCAGTATCCGCCGGGAATTCCATCCAGAAATTCTCACCGTCATCCCAGCTCAAACTTCGGAACATGTAGTCGTGCGTGGATCCACCTTTTACACGGAACAGGTCGACGATATAGGCGTCCGAGCCGGGCGCGTCCACCATCACAAGCGTCCGTTCGTAGACCTCAGCGCATCCCGGATACGCTGCTTCTCCCGAGGCGCAGACGGCCTGCATTCCCGGCGCACGCCCGTAGAACCGCAGGCTGCCCGTGGCGATCTCCTGAGCCCGCCCGTCGATGCAGACGGTGGCATGGCTGGCGGTATGCTTCTCCCAGCCGTCCACCTTGTCGTGGGTAAAGGTCGTTGGATACCCAAGGTCGCACGCGAGATCATACCCGAAGGTGATCAGGTTGATCCCCAGCTTGTCCCGGTGACCGTGCCCGCTGCTGCCCTTGCCGTAGTTCAAAACGAGGTGCTTCCTCGTCGCAACGTCGCATCCCGTTCTCAGGATCGCGATACCCGAATCGTGAAAGACGGTCGTGCGCGGCACGTACGGCCCGGTTGTTCCCCGTATCGGCTCCGCGTGGAACAGCAGATTGGCATCGGCGTACCGTTCTCTGATCCCGTCCACGTCCCCATCGGACATAGCGAGCAGACGGTTCCGATATTCGTCATCCCCCGTGTGGACGTACGCCAGTTCTTCAACATCGCAATTCGCGAGCGGATCCAGCACCTTGATCCTCAAATCGCCTCCCCCCGTATCGCCGATCGAGGGAATCCTGCCGTCACAGTAAATGTTCCGGGCGAATTCTATGGACTCACGGATTCGAAGGCGGGAATCCAGATGCCGGTCCGTGCCCTTCATCGAAAACAGGCGGTCCAGAATCGTCCGCGTAATCGAACTCACCGAGTAACCCGGCGCATCGTACCACCACTTGCCGTCCCTGAACGTGTTGTTGGTCAGATTGACGGCCAGTCCGTACCGGCCTTCGATGGCCTCCTCGACCATCTCGTCGTTGCCGAGCATGGCACCAAGCGCCCAGAGTACCAATCCCTCGCGAATGATGTAGTCCCCTGTCTGGATCGCCATCGCCCGGTGCAGCCACTCGTACATGTAGCCGAACAGATTGTGACGGATATTGTAGCGGATGTCCTCGAAATCCACACGCCCGTCCCCGTTGTAGTCGCAGTCGCCCTTTGACTTGAAGAATTCCAGGAGCGCTTCGTCACGCAACATTGAGTCCATCACCAGGCCGTAAGCCGTCATACAATTGTATATCGGCATTTCCTCCCAGCTGACCTGCACCATGTAGCCGCGCGTTAGCGGACGTTGTTCGTCAACCGTGCCATTGTAGGACCGGTAGACCTCCGCCAGCCTGTTCAGCATGACACCGGCTATATGAGCGTACCGGTCGTCGCCCGTGATCGCGAAGGCGCGCGACAACTGAAGCAGTGCCGTGCCGCCGGTATAGGCATCGGGAGAAGCGATCGTCAACTCGTAGGGATGAAAGAACAGCTTCGAGAGAACGTAGTATCGCCACGCGGAATTGAAGTGGTAGATCGTCCCCGGATTGGCGAAACCCTCCGGCGCGATCCAGCCGTCATCGTCATCCCAAACCTCCACCGGCTCACCCGTGGCCGGATTGTGAACAACCGCCCCGTTGTACCACCACTCTCCTCCGATTACGCACTGCCAGCGGTACTCCAGCGAGGTGTTCGTCCGCATGCATTTGCGGCCCCCGCCGTGGATCGGACAACCCCGCTCGTAGCTGGGCGAGATCGCGCGAGGATTCTGCGTGGGAATCATCCGGTAGATAAACTCATCGCCCTTGTCCAGCCACCACGACGCGTCCTTCAGGATTTCCTCCGCCAGGGCGCTGCCCCACTTCGAGGAAGCGCGGTTCCGCCTGGCCCTCACGATCTCGGCGGCGCCAACCGGCCCGACTATCGAGCGTTCGACGGGCGACCGATCGATTCGATCCAGCACCTCACGGGTGATCTCACGTCTTGACCTTCGGAAATTGTCCTCCCATTCCTCCCGGAGCGCATCCCGGATGTTCAGATAATCAACCGCACGACCTTCCACGAATTCGCCGTATGCTTCAATCTGCGCCACGTGCATCCGGCCCGGCGTGGATTCCGGTCCTCCATCGATGTCCTGCCATATGCGTACCGCCTCCACCTGAACGGGTTCGAATGACAACACGGTCCTTGACTCCAGCCTGGGAATCTGCGCCGCAGCGATGGTGAACCAGGCGCCGTCAATCCTTCCCTGAACGTTGACCGTGCGGGACGACTCGGGGATACGCCCCGTCCCCCAGTAGATCTCAACACGCTCAACGCGGCCGACCCTGGGAAACACGACCGCCGCCCACTGCGGCAGTTGTTCCGCCGCCGAGACCCAGGCCGTGTCGCTCGTGGAGGCTCCTTCGCCCGGCCTGATTCCATCGTTGATCCGGGAGGCGTGGTGGTTGTACGCGATACTGCTCACGTGCGGCCTGCTGCCATTGCTGTACAGCGCCAGATTCGACATGACTCGGCTCCATACGAGAAATATCAGGTTCGATGCGCCGAAAAATCGCAAGAAAGTGGAATCCTGGCCAAATTCTGTACCGATGGACAAGTCTTCAGACTTGACATCATTGCCGTTTTTGTATGATTCTATTGCAGAACACCGCTATCCGGGAACGAAGTGACGCTTCCAGCGACCGGATTTGTGATCATTCGTTCGCGAAGTCGTCAGGAACGATTTGCCCGCGAGCGAGGGCATCCTGCCCTCGCTGGCCGATTCGCGAGGCTCTGGCGCCGTGATTTTCTATATGATTTCGGATGCCAGGGAAACGATAAGCCCTTGAATCGGGTATTGATGGATTACACGAAGTCCGAGCGCAGGATGCCCTCGCTCCGGATATGGGTACGGACGGCAGGTCGTCCCGTCGGAATCGCGATGTGTAAACGATTCAGCAATCGAAACCATCTGCTGAATGGATTCATTTGAAGGCAAGGAAAGTCGCACGAGATGAATTGCAGAATGACCAGGGGTCCGTTTTTCAAGAGCCTGTTATTCCTGTTTTTCGCTTATGTATTGTTCGGGGCGCTTCCCTCGTTTGCGGAGAACAGGCCGAAGGTCGCGCTTGTACTCAGTGGGGGCGGCGCCCGGGGAGGCGCGCATATCGGCGTGCTGCGCGTACTGGAGCGCGAAGGCGTGCCGATAGACATGATTGTCGGGGTAAGTTACGGCGCGCTCGTCGGTGGACTGTACGCCGCGGGATATTCCGTTGACGATCTCCAGCGGGTGATCCTGGAAACCGACTGGTGGGAGATTACGAGCAACAGCCCGGATCGCCGTATGTCGAACATGAACCGCAAGCCGATGGCCGACCGTCAGATGCTCGCGTTGCACCTCGAAGAGTTGAAACTGAAATTGCCGTATGGAATCTTCGCCGGACAGAAGATCCATCAATTCCTCAATCAGCTGACCCTCGGCGCAACCTACCGGGCGCGCAACGACTTCAATCGACTACCGACCCCGTTTCGTGCAATCGCAACCGACATTCTGTCGGGAGAACAGGTTGTGATTGAAAACGGCTCTCTCGGAGCGGCGATCAGAGCGAGCATTTCAGTGCCAGGAGTTTTCGCGCCGCTGAGTACGGAACATACCCATCTCGTGGACGGCGGAATCGTCAATAATCTGCCGGTGGACGTTGCATTGGACGCGGGGGCCGATTTTGTCATTGCCGTGGATTGCGCCACCCCGCTGCGTACCCTGAAGGAGGAAATTCAGGACATTATCGACGTCATCGATCAGGCCGTCAGTTTTCGCATAGAAGAAAGAAAAATCGAAAACCGGAAACGCTCCCATGTGTTGATATTGCCCAAACTGGATAACTTCGACGGAGGCGACTTCAATCGGTCGTACACACTGATTCCAATTGGCGAAACCGCGGCGGAAAGCCAGATGGAAGCGATACGCAATGCGCTGAGGACGCTCGGCGTTCCCAAACGCGTCGGAACACCGAGAACGTCCAGATTGCCGGTTGAGTTCGATGTCAATACGTGGGCGGATATACCGCCGGACGTCGTGATCGACAGGGTTCGGATAGAAGGCGTGAAGCGTTATTCGGAGGGTCAGTTCAGGGTGCGGCTGGAGAAGTTCGTGAACAAACCGATTTCGTTTCGGGAACTGGAACGCGAGTGCGGCCGGTTGCACGCGACCGGACTGTTTCAGACGGTCGATTTTCATGTTGTCTACCATGAAGGACAGACAGAGCTGGTCTTTCACGTACTCGAAAACCCCCCCAGCGAGTTGAAAGTGGGGATTCATTACAACAACGACTACCGGGTCTCGATACTTGGCGAGGTCGCGCATCAGAGTACGCTCGGCCGTATATCGGAGCTCCACGTTCGCGGCCTGCTGGGCAATCTGAATTTCGCTGAACTGGTCATGATCTTCAGGACCTCAGGGCGACTTGGTCTGCTCGGGGACGTTCAGGCATGGGACCAGGACCGCCTGTATTTTCGAAACCGGCAGCGAGAAGGCGGTTACGAGGAAAGGCGGATTCGCGCGCGACTCGGTTTGCAGACATTGTTCCACAGCTGGGGCAGTTTCCAGATGGGGTATCAGATGGAACATGCCCGTATCCGCTATGCGGCCCGTTCGATCGGCGATGCGTCCGAATTCCTGCCCGGATTGTGGTTTTCCGCGGGGATCGACACGCGCGACGACTCGATGGTGCCGACGAAGGGCATCTTTTTTCAGACCCGTGCAAAATGGATTCACCGGACGTTTTCGCATAAGCAGATTCAAACGCGACTCGCGTTCTTCGCCAGTCCCCAATCGCGATGGAGCGTGGGCCTCTGGTCCTACGGAGGCTACGTGACACAGCCTGCTCCGGTGTTCGAGTTCTTCCCGTTGGGCGGCGCCGGACACTTCAGCAGTGCTGCCATTCCGGTGGTCGGTCTCAAGCGGGATGAACTGAGGGCATCCAGGTTCGCATCGGTCGGTGTGTCATTATGGCGAAACGTCAAATTCTGGGAATCGCTTCCTCGCAGCGGGATCGGGGTTTTCTATCAGGGCGGACTCTATGATATGAGTTCTAATCCGGAGCAGGAATATACCCCTATCCACGGTTTCGGAGTCGGGGGTTATGTCAACACAACGCTGTTGGGGCCCATTCGCATCGATATTGTGAGTACGCAGAAAAAGGACATCAAATTCAATGCGGCCATCGGATTCGGATTTTGATGTACGGATCAGACTGCGATCGTAGCCTTTTGAAGTATTGCGGAATCTTCATTTTTCGGGACATCATCAGGCTGCCCGAACCACCCAGAAACGCAAAGGACAGCAATGGTACTTTCCAGGTGGAATCCCCTTCATTTCCTGCTCGTACTTATCCTTTTCGTTCCGGGAGCATCCGCGTCTCAGGAGGATTCGCCGGCGCCAGGGTCCCGAATTCACCGATCCGTTCCTCCGCCTGGAGCGAAGACCCATACGGTGATTCCCGGCGAGAGATTTCAAGCCGGTGCATTCAAACGCTGGTTCTACGGTGACAACTACCGTGACCTTTGGAATACCCCCGTCGAGGTCGCGGTTCTTGACCTGGACAGCGTGGGGGGCGGCCTGACGCCGCTTCGCACGGGCGGATTCGGTCAATCGATCTCACTGCACTTTACCGGCAGAGACGGCCGCAGGTACACCGTTCGCTCGCTGGACAAGGATGCGACCAGACGGGTCCCCGACGAAATCGCGAATACGGTCGTGGGAGACGTCCTTCACGATCTGATCTGCGCGATGCTGCCAACCGGCGCGCTTGTGGTCGATCCGCTGATGGAGGCCGCCGGTATCCTGCATTCCAGGCATACGCTCGTGGTCATTCCCGATGATCCCAGATTGAAGGAGTATCGCGGACGCTTCGCCGGACTTATAGGAATGCTGCAGGAACACCCGTCCGAAGGGGTGGACGACACCCCCGGGTTCGCGGGATCACGAAAGGTCAGTGGTACGGATAAACTGATGAAACACCTGGAAAAAAGCCCCTGCAACCGCGTGGATGCCCGTGCCTTTCTGAGAACGCGACTGATGGATTTCCTCGTCAACGACAAAGACCGCCACTACGGCCAGTGGAGATGGGCGCGGTTTCCCGATCGCGACTGTTACACCTGGCTTCCGATTCCGGAGGATCGCGACCAGGCCTTCATCCATTTCGAAGGGGCCGCCATGGCGATCGCGCGGCGGCGCTTTCCGATTCAGATCAAGTTCACGGAGAAATATCCCAATCTGATCGGCCTGACGATGACCGGATGGGAAATAGATCGTGAATTCCTGGCCGAACTCGATAAGGCCGCGTGGGACGCGGTGGTGTCGACCCTTCGCGAGGAACTGCCGGACCCCGTGATCGAGAACGCCGTGCGGAAGCTCCCGCCGCCGTATTACGCGATGGTCGGCGAGTCTCTCACCCGGGCGCTGAAGTCGAGGCGCGACGCGTTGCCTGAATTCGCCGCACGGTACTATCAACTGATAAACCGCGAGGTCGAGATCAAGGCGACCGATCAGGACGAGTACGTTCAGTGCGAGCACACGCCCAATGGTGATCTCCGGGTACGTGTGGGTCTGGTGAAAAATGCAGGTTCAGAAGAGAAAACGCCGTATTTCCAGCGGACCTTCCGGCCAGGTGAGACCCGGGAAGTGCGGATTTTCCTCCGGGGGGGAGACGACCGCGCAGAGATCTCGGGAACCAGGGGGCGGATTGTCGTTCACATCAACGGAGGCGGCGGTGACGACACGCTGAAGAATCTCTCCGCTGCCGGCGCCTCGAATACCAGGTTTTACGACTCTCGCGGGAAGAACCGGTTCATTACAGGCGAGGGAGCGGGCATCGAAGAGCGTTCTTACAAACGGCCTCATGGAACCCATACACCGAATGCGAGGTACGCACTGGATTGGGGCAAGCGGACCGGGATTCTGCCGATTCTCGCGATCAATGCGGATCTGACCGTGTACCTGGGAGTCCTTCACAGCCGGCAGTATTTCGGTTATCGGCAGGACCCTTTCTCTTCCCAACACACGTACATAGCCGGGCTGGCGGGGATAAACGGGTTCGAGAGCCTCAGACCCTTTTGTTCATATACCGCCCACTTTCGTCGACCCCTGCGCGACTTCGACGCGAGCGTCCAGATTGATTTCTCGGGAATCCGGTCGCAGCGGTTCAACGGACTCGGCAACCGAACGGAGATTCGACGACCATCTTCCTTCTATAAGGTAACCCGGTATTCCTTCGTTTTCACACCCGCGCTTGAGTATCGAGGCGCGGACTACAGGGAAGAAATGTCCGGTTTCACCCTGGCTTCGCTCCGATCGAGATTGAACATTGACTTCGGGCCCGTTATCAAGTATTCCAACACGCCGCTCGGTTCCAACAAGGGGACCTTCATCGGTTCGCTCGATGGCCAGCTGTACGGTATGGGCGCCTTCGGCCAGATCGGCGCGCAGGGGGAAATCACATTCGACACGCGAAACAATCCAGGGTATCCCACTCACGGGGTCCGGGTCAGCGTTGGTGGCGCAATCTACCCGGAAGTGTGGACCGTGGATTCCACATTTGGCAGCGTAGATGGAGAAGCCAGTGCTTACCTGACCGCTCGTATTCCGACGAGACCCACACTCGCGCTAAGAGGCGGCGCCGAGAAGGTCTGGGGATCCTTTCCGTATTTTGAAAGCGCCTTTCTGGGCGGGACCGGTTTTGTGGGCACGGGCATATCGGGGGGCAATTTACGGGGATACCGAAAAAACCGGTTCGCCGGAGATACATCGCTGTATGGAAACTCCGAGCTTCGGCTGGTTCTCACGAAAATAAACATGTTCGTGGCGGGAGAGATGGGGCTGCTCGGCACAGCCGATGCCGGGCGGGTGTTTTATGATGAAGATCCTGCGAGCGCGGACAAATGGCACACCAGTATAGGAGGCGGAATCTGGCTGTCGTTCCTCCAGCGCAGGCACACGTTGAGCGCGGCGTTCGTAAAAGGCGACGATTTGACGGGCGTCTATCTGCGTAGCGGTTTCATGTTCTAGTGCACGCGCCGAACCGCAATTTAACCCAAATGCCATTCGATTTTATCGCTAAACATCCAGTGAGAACAGCGTATATTGTCTCCATGCTGTTCCTCCTGTATTTCGATTTTATGTGGTAATCTCTGTGTCTCAAATCCGACTTGCCAGTGAAGGAGTATACTGTGCCTAACAACATCATCATACGGCTGGTCATTTACTATATTACCTGGATAGTGGTTCTCAATACGGTTTTTCATGTTTTCCCGGAAATCCTCTATTACGTCGCCCAGGAGCGTGAACGCATATTCGTGGGAAAATCGCTCGGGTCCGGCGCCGATTCCGCCATTCCTCTGGGAAACATCAAGGAAGGCGTCAACCGCCTGCTCGATCCCGCGCACACAATTCCTGTGGTGGTCGCTCTGGTGCTTGCCTTCGCGGTGACGCTCCCGATCACATGGGTTTATGCCTGGACGCGGCCACTCAAGAAATACAGCCAATCCTTTGCGCACACGCTGCTCGTGATGCCCGTCGCCATCTCACTGGTTGTCTTCCTGGTCAAGGGCAGCCTCGCGCTTGCGTTCAGCCTGGCGGGCATCGTAGCCGCCGTCAGTTTCCGGATCTCGCTCAAGGAAACGATGGATGCCGTCTACATGTTTATGGTTATAGGAATCGGGCTGGCCGCCGGCACCCAGCTCACAACAGTCGCTTATATAGCATCGTTGGCTTTCGTAACCATTACACTGAGCGTGTGGAAGACCAACTATGCAGCACGTCCTCCAGTCCTTTCCGGCTGGAGAATCGTCTCACCCACAAAGCCGACGGGGTCCTCCGCAACAGGTGATACGGCCAGTGGAGATACCCGTGAATTCCGAATTGCCGTGCACGCAACGAACGTCAATGCGGCGCAAAAGGTAGCAACCCCTATCCTTGATTACAGCGCGATCAAATGGAATTTGTCCGAAGTAATCGAGAATGAAGATGGGACCGTCGTCGTTGTGTACGAGGTTACTTCAAGTCAATCCGTCGACCATTCCTCAATTATCAGGGACGTGGGCAAGAGAGGGAAAAAGCAAATAAAGGACGTGGAGTTAATAGAAGATGAGACAGACCAGAGCCTGTAACCACTGATCTTGTTTCAGAAAATACACATGATCCCGCGCTGCAAGAAGCTGTGTATGGTCACCGCCTGCGCCAGTGGCAGAACACCTATATGGGGCGGCGCATGATCCCGTAACGCGAACTGGTAGTTCGCGGCCCCCGTGAAGCGTAGCAATCGGATATGAAAGACATCATAGCAAAATTTCAGCTTAACTATCTTGGTCCCGGAATTCTCCTCTACATGCTGTTGTCGGGATTCGGCGAATTTGCATCCGCGCAAATTATCGGCGGACCGACGGGCGCAAATCCGGGCAATTCAGGCGTCATCCCGTTGGCGGACAGGCAAATTGCATCAACGGGGAGAATCTCACTCGAAAGCTATACTCTGGACCCGGAGACCGCGACCCACTGGAAACTCCCAAGGGAACTCGAAGAGGTCTCCGGTCTGGCGATGACGGGAGACAATCGCCTCCTTGCGCACAACGACGAACGGGCGATCATTTACGAGATTGATTATCGGTACGGATCGATCGCAAAGGCATTTCAGCTTTCGGACACGAATTACCCGGCGGCCGGTGATTTCGAGGGCATCGCCGCAACTGAAGACGGGATCTTCCTCGTCACAAGCACCGGGCGGCTGTACGAGTGCCGCGAGGGAAATGCCGGCCAGTCCGTTCTCTTCAACGTCTATGCGACGGGGGTGGGCAGAGATTGCGAGATAGAGGGTCTGGCGTATGACCGTACCCTGCGGGAACTCATACTTTTGTGCAAGGAAGCCCGCAATCCGGACATGGAAGGGAAGTTGGCGCTGTGTCGCTGGTCAATCGACAAGAGACGGCTCGACTACAATCGACGGACCGTCATTGCGGTTGATGATTTCTCTCGACATATCAAAGGAAAAAAGTTTCACCCGTCGGGTATCGAGCGGCATCCAACGTCGGGTAATCTCTATATTGTAGCAGCCCGCCAGGAATCCATAGCGGAAATATCGCCGGACGGACGCGTCCTTGCCGTCAGAAAGCTTCCTGCCAAATGGCACCGGCAGGCGGAAGGCATCACCTTTGCCGCGGACGGCACGCTGATCGTTGCCGATGAAGGCGCGGGAAGGAAGGGAAGACTGACTTTATACCCGGTCTCGGATCGTCCGTAGAAAAGCCCTACCGCGCAGGGAAGACGAAAAAAGGAAGGCCCGGAGGACATGCCGGGCCTTTCGTGTTTTTCCGGCGTCGTTCAGCTACGCCGATATCGGCCTGCGCGCCATATATGTACGTGTAATGTCGATAATGAGCCTGATATCGTCCCTCGCCTCCGCCACGGGGGTCCGACATGCTTCCTGTCCTGCAATGCACGCGTGAAAATGGCGCAGTTCGCGCACGAAGGGGCTCTCCCACGCCACCGCCGGCCGCCGGGTGGACGTCTCCCCGGCTTCGTCGATCTCGTGCAGGACGACGGTGGACAGAATGCCGCGCGCGAATCCGGTTGGATACGAAACCAGGACGCGCCGGTCGCCGCCGTACACTTCCAGCGTTTCCTTGAAGTCCCACAGATCGGGCAGGTCCACCCAGGATGCGACGCAGCGCGCGCCGTTGCTGTACGACAAAACGGTCGAGATCGCCCTGCCCTCGTTCCATACCTCCGTGCTGACGACCGACTCCGGCATACCCAGCATCGTGCGAAGACAGTAGAGATCGTGGATCATGCTGCCCGAGAGCGTACGAAACGCGCGGACAGCGGCTTCGGGCGCCTCACCGATCGCATCCAGCACCGCCGCCTTCCGGGCGGCATGCGTCTCTGCCACGGGACCCGCCGGCAGATCGTCGAACCGGACCAGCCTGAACTGGCTCAGATGAAGCCGGTTGTCCGGGTGCAGATGATTCACCTGAACGAAACGAATATCGGTCATCCCGTCCACTTCGGCCTTCGCGGTTTCGAACGCCGGATCGTAAACCTTCATGTATCCGGCCTGGGCGACCACTCCGGCCCGTACGGCGGCATCGGCGATCGCATCCGCCTCCCGCAGCGAAAAGCAGACCGGCTTTTCGATGAGTACGTGTTTGCCCGCGTCCAGCGCGGCCACGGCAGCGTCGGTCTTCGGGTCTGAATGGCAGAGCAGCACCGCCTCCACGTCGTCCGACCTGACGAGCCGGCGATAATCCGTCACCGCCGCCGGCACGTGAAACGTCTTCGCGGCCCAGCGGGCCAATCCGGGCGACAGGTCGCAAACGGTCGTGACCTCGAACTCCTCAGGCAGCCCCGCCAGATTCGGCAGGTGCTGTACCTGTGCGATCGCACCGCATCCGACCACGCCCAGCTTGACGGGCGCCATCGAGTTTATCCTTTCTTACCGTCCGGCATCCGTTCAACCCGGTCCGCCAGCGCGTTCCATCCGTCCGCAAGTTCGTACGCCTGGCGGAACGCCTTGTAAAGCGCCCCCCAAACGGCCTCGCGCGCTTCAACGGCTTCCCCCCTGCTACCGCCCCGAAGTCGGTCCGCGGTCTCTTCCTGTACACTCGCGAGGGTCGACGCCTCCCGTGCCAGGGTCCGAGCGGCTTCCAGGCATGTGTCGACGACCTCACCCATCGACGCCGTATCGTCCGGCTCCACGTCGTACGAACGCGATGGTGAGAAGCGTGTCGGCATCCGTTCGCCGTCCGCGGTCCTCCCCGTATGCGTGGGCTGGATATGCGGGGTGACGGACAGGTACATCGTCATCGGTTCATCTCCTACGGTCCGCACCGAATGGATCTCATCCGCCAGCGCAACGCAGAGTTGCCCGGGACCCACCTCCCGGACTCCACCGTCGATCGTAAACTCGGCCCGGCCGGCCAGCACAAGAAAGATCTCGTGGCCCAGATCGTGGCTGTGCAGGGCCGCGGACGCTCCCGGCTCCATCCGCAGGAAACGGGACCGGATCCAGGGGGTGACGAGCATGTTACAAATGTCCGTCCGATAATCGTATACCTGAAAACTCACAACATCCTCCTTGTGAACCCGCGTCTATCCCGTCCGACCCGTGTCAGGTCAACCAGTTCTATCTGCACCGATCGTCCCGTCTTCCAGCATTGTCAACAACGCCGAGTCGTCGACGTCCAGGGGCAGGTCCACCCGTCCGCGGCGACGGCTGGACTCATAGGTCGCAAAGATCAGCTCCGTCGCCTGCAGCGCTTTCCGGCCACTCAACACCGGTTCGCGCCCGGTTTTGACGCAGTCTATGAGATCCAGCACCGACAACACGGTTGGATTCACCTGGGGCCCCGGCAGGTCCGGGACCTCCCAGTCCGAGCCGGAACGCATGATCCGGATCGGCGGCCTGTCGCGCCCGCCAATCACCTCGATGATGCCATCCGTGCCGATCAGCCGGTTCGCTACGCCGCCCAGGGCCGCGTCGCCGGTCGCGAGCAATCCTTCGAGCCCATTGCGCCAGCGCACCCATGATAGACCGCCCGCTTCCAACTCAACACCAAAAACCTCCCGCTTCTCCGACGCGTCGATCTGTCCCAGGACCCATTCGGCGGGCGCGTCGTCATTGTAGAAGAAGAACATATCGAACCAGTGCGTACCCCAGTCGAGCAGATTGGGGCAAGCGCCCTCCACGCGCACCAGCCGGCCGATCGCCCCATCCCGCGCCAGGGATCTTGCCTTCCGAAAGGACGCCTCAAATCGCCTCTGGTGACAGAACGTAATGGTGACGTCGCGGTCGACGCACGCCTGGTACATCGCCTTCGCATCGCCCCACGTGGGGGCCATCGGTTTCTCCGCGTGGATGGCCCGCGCGCCGCTCCCGGCCGCCGCCACGACCATCTCCCGATGCATCCCGATCCAGGTACACACGCTGACAAGATCGAGCTCCTCCCGGTCCAGCATCTCCCGGTAGTCCCCGTAGGTCCGTGAAACGTCGAATTGCTCCGCCAGGTTCGCCCGCGCCTCCGCCACCGGATCCGCGCACGCGACGATGTCGACTTCGGGCGATGCGGCATACCCCTGCGCATGCCCGCGGCCCCTGCCCCCGCATCCGATGATGCCCGCCTTGAACCTCGCCATAGACCTTTCAACCCTCCTGTTTCGACTCAGTCTGATATAGTCGTTCCGGATTCTGCATCATATCGTGGATTGGAAATCCTCCCGATATGTCTCGCGCTCCCTTCTCCTCCCGAAATCGAACAACGCCGCGTCATTCGACACGGCGTGCTCGGCGATACTCCATGCAACCGCTGAATCCGTCCATTTACGCGACGGCCCGCTTCCCGCCGTTCTTTCCGGCCATTCGCTTCGCCGCTTCCTGCACGGCCTCCACAATTTTGGTATACCCCGTGCAACGACAGAGATTGCCTGCAAGCGCGCGCCGGATTTCGTCCTCCGAAGGCTTGGAATTCTTTTGGAGAAGCCCATAGGACGAGACGATGAACCCCGGTGTGCAGAAACCGCACTGCAGCCCGCCCGAGTTCACCATGGCCTCCTGGACCGGATGCAGGGCGTCCGTGTGCGCGACGCCTTCCACCGTTGTGATTTCGCGCCCGTCGGCGGCAACCGCAAGCACCAGGCACGACGTGACGGGCTCGCCGTCGATGAGTACCGTGCATGCGCCGCAGTCGCCGGTGGAGCATCCCTCCTTGGTGCCCGTGAGCCCAAGGCGGTCCCTCAGGACGGCCAGCAGCGTCTTGCGCGGTTCAAGGGAAAGGTCATGAACCGTGCCGTTTACGTTCAGTTTGATCTGGTGGCTCATGCCGCCCTCCTTTTCGATCCCGAACGGTCCTGCGCGTTCCCGAACGCAGCCGCCACCATCCGTCCCGTCAGCACCCGCACCATCTCCCGCCGGAAATCCGCCGAGCCGCGAACGTCACTGATCGGACGGGCCTCCCCCGCCGCCGCGTCCGCCGCTTCCGCGATCAGCCCGTCCGTCAGTTGCTGTCCCCTGAGCATTCGCTCAGCCGCCTTCGCCCGGAGGGGCGTGGGCGCCACGGCGCCCAGGACGATACGGACGTCCCGGCAGGCGCGAGCACGGGGCGCCAGCGTCACGGCCGCACCCACACCCACCATTGCGATATCCATCGCGCCGCGGGGCGTATGCCGGACGTAAGCGGATCCGGTTCGCGGAGGCGGGACGGGAACGTGAATGCCAATCACGAACTCGCCCACGTCGAGCGTGGTCCGGCCCGGGCCGGTCATGAAATTCTCCACGAGCATCGTCCGCCGTCCGTTCGGACCCGCGATCTTCACTTTCGCGCCGTGCACGATCAATCCCGGCGCCGTATCCGCTGAGGGCGCCGCATTGCAGACGTTTCCCACGATCGTAGCGAGATTTCGGATCTGGTAGGAACCCACCACGCGGGCGCCCTCGGCGAGACCGGCATAGTGCAACTGCGCAGCCGGCATGAGCTCCACCTGCCGCATGGTCACGGCCGCGCCGATCGTCAGTCCGTTCTTCCGGTCGAAACGGAGTTCGTCCACGCCCGGAATCCTCCTGACGTCCACCAGCGTATCGGGAGTCCGCGCCCGTTCCTTCATCTGAACGAGCAGGTCGGTCCCTCCGGCCAGTACCCTCGCCCCGGGGCGGGCCTGCAGCACCTCCGCCGCCTCCCGGACGTCTTCAGGCGCGAAATATTCGAAACGATTCACAAACTCGACCTCCTTTAAGGTGCTGTCAATTTCCGGCTTCACGCAACGCAGCCGCCACCCGCTCCGGCGTCATGGGCAGTTCCCGGACCCTGGCGCCCACCGCGTCGTAGATCGCGTTCGCAACCGCTGCGCCGCCGGGAATGATGGGCGGCTCACCCACGCCCTTGCCCCCGTACGGTCCGTGCTCGCACGGGTCCTCGACCATAACCGTCTCTATGTTCGGCACGTCCAGCGCCGTGGGGATCGCATAATCCAGCAGATTCGGATTCAGCATCCGGCCCTTGTCGTCGTACCGGTACCCTTCCATCAGCCCGAATCCGATCGACTGGATGGCCCCGCCCTGCATCTGACCCTCCACGAGCAGAGGATTGAGCGCGCGTCCCACGTCCTGGCCCGCAACCAGATCGAGCAGCCGCACCTGTCCCGTGCCCGGATCCACCTCCACGGTGGCGACGTTTACCGAATACGAGGGGTAGGTGGGGACGCTGCTCAGCACGCACCGGCCGTTGACGGCGCCGCTGGATTCAATCGCTCCGGCCGCCAGTTCGCCCAGGCCGATGGCATGGTCCGGCGAACCCACGATATGGACCTGTTGATCCGCGATGACCAGGTCATCCACCGCGGCTTCAAGCTTTTCGGCGGCCATTTTCAGCAACTGTTGTCTGGCCTCGCGGGCAGCCTCCCGCGCGGCCGTACCGGCGGAATAGGCCGCTTTGCTTCCCGCGCTCAACGACGCGTAGGGCACCGTGTCGGTATCGCCGAGCCGCACCGTGACCTTTTCCACCGGCACGCCCAGTTCCTCGGCCACAACCTGGGCCATCACCGTATGCAGGCCCGTGATGTCCACCTGGCCGGTCACGAGGGCCACGGATCCGTCCGCCGACATCGTCACAAAGGCGTTGGTCGGCCCGGCCGCGTTGTGCCAGTCTCCTACCGCGATTCCCATGCCCTGGTTGGGTTCCAGTTCGCGGCGGCCCCAGTCCGCGGTCTCCGCGGTTTTTCGGATGGTGTCTTTCAGCCAGTCGTGCTGTATGAGCGGTTGATCGCCCTTGCCAAGGCCGTTCTTCAAGCGGATATCCACCGGGTCGATCCCCAGCTTATGGGCTACCATGTCCAGGTTCGACTCCCTGGCAAGCGCCGTCTGCGGCCCACCGGGCGCCCGATACGCTCCCGGGCCCGGTTTGTTCGTGCGCACGGCCATGCCTTCCAGCCTGTAATTCGGAATCCTGTAGGGTCCCAGCAGCCGGTTGGCGGCTCCGCCGCTGCCCGTTACGCCGCCGTCCCACACGATACGCCCTTCAACGGCCGTTACCGTACCGTCCCTGCGCGCGCCTGTTTTCAACCGTACCCAGCATCCCGGCCCCGGGCGGCTGTCCCGAAAGTCCTCACCGCGGTTTATCGTAAGCCTCACGGGGCGGCCCGTGCGCATGGAAAGCAGCGCCGTATGCGCTTCGATATTGATCCGGTTCTTTCCGCCGAAGCTGCCGCCGGTCTCGGTCATGATGACGCGAATGCGCCCCTCGGGAACGTTCAGCGCCTCCGAGAGGCCTTCCCTCTTGGTGAACGTGCCCTGACCGGCCGCCCAGACGGTCAACCTTCCGTCCGCCTCCACGCGCGCCGTGGCCGCATTCGGCTCCATGTACGTCTGATTGAAAAAGGGTACCTGGTATTCCGCCTCGACGATGGCGTCGGCCTCCGCGAATCCCTGCTCGACGTCACCCTCTTCCAGGACATTGTAAGCCGTCACATTTCGCAATCTGCGACCGTCAGGATCCTTCACGTCCTCTGTCGGCGCGCCCAGGACGGCCTCCGGAGCGTCGGGATCCAGGGCGTCCACGGGGTCCACGACCGCGGGCAATACCTCGTAGTCCACCTCGATCAACGCAAGGGCGTCCTCCGCGATATCCGGGTCCACGGCAGCCACGGCGGCTACCTTCTGACCCTGATAGCAGACCTCTCTGGACTCGAAAATCGACAGTTCCGGCACGTCCAGGCCGCACACGACGTCCACCACTCCGGGCAGTTCTTTCGCTTTGGAGGTATCGATGGTCCGAATTCGCGCGTGACCGTGCGGGCTGCGCAGAATACGGCCGTATAACATTCCGGGAAGCTGGATATCGTCGGCGTACTGAATCCTGCCCGTCACGATATCCGGCCCGTTCAGCCTGGCCACCCGCTGTCCGACGGATTTCAACTTGCCTGCGGCCTGCATATCCTGGCCTCCTCTTCGTCAATTGTCATGGCAAGATTCGCAAAAATCGTCTACAAAGTAAATTTCCGTCGGGCAAAAGTCAATGAACAACGGAAAACAGGTTGAAGGAAGAGGGAAGAAGGAAGAAGGAAGAAGGAAAAAGGAAAAAGGAAGAAGGAAAAAGGAAGAGGCGGTGGTAACGTTGTCCTATGACGCATCCGCAACGGGATACTCGCCGAGTGAAGCGCGAAGCGGATCGCGATCGGAAGCGAGAGACATGCTGCGCGGGGCGAGGTCCCGACTTTTCCAACTTCCGGATGTCTTTCCGTGTCTCTGTGCCGTGCGTGGGGCTTGCAGGGGCGACCCTTGTGGTCGCCCGCCTTGTCGCTGTTTCCGGTTTTCCCTCTGTGTCCCTTCGTGTCTCCGTGTGAGGACTTTCTGTCCCTCCCCAGGCAGGGAATCCGGGAAGATCTGGATCTTGAATTTGGGTTTCGCCTTTAGCTGACGGCTGATTGCTGATAGCTGCCTTTGGCTTCCCTCCGCCTCTGGTGCAACACCCGTTCGGTGTAGCCGTTCGGCTCCGCCACGCCCTCGAAAACCAGGTCCAGCGCGGCCTGGAACGCGACGCTTTGCTCGAAGTCGGGCGCCATATTCCGGTAGTCCGGATCTCCGCCGTTCTGCTCGTCCACCAGTGCCGCCATCTTTTCGAACGTCGCACGCACCTGCGCCCGGCTCACGATTCCGTGATGCAGCCAGTTGGCGATGTGCTGGCTGGAAATCCGCAGCGTCGCCCGGTCTTCCATCAGTCCCACGTCGTGGATATCAGGTACTTTCGAGCAACCCACGCCCTGGTCCACCCACCGCACTACGTAGCCCAGAATGCCCTGTGCGTTGTTGTCCAGTTCACGTTGGATCTCCTCCGCCGTCAGGTCCCCGTCCAACAGCGGCGGCGTCAGGATGTCGTCCAGGCTCGCCCGCGCCCGCCGGGCAAGCTCCGCCTGCCTTGCCGCCACGTCCACACGGTGATAATGCATTGCGTGCAGCACCGCCGCAGTGGGGGACGGCACCCACGCCGTGCTGGCCCCCGATTCCGGATGTCCGATTTTGGTCTCCACCATATCGCGCATCTCGTCGGGCATCGTCCACATCCCCTTCCCGATCTGCCCGCGGCCGCTGAAGCCGGTCTCCACCCCCACGTCCACGTTCCAGTCCTCGTACGCCGCGAGCCAGGGTTGCGCCCTGATGTCGGCTTTCGGATGCATCGGCCCGGCCTTCATGCTCGTGTGAATCTCATCGCCGGTACGGTCCAGGAATCCCGTATTGATGAACACCACGCGATCCCGCGCCTCCCGGATCGCCGCCTTCAGATTCACCGTGGTCCGTCGCTCTTCATCCATGATACCGATCTTGATGGTATTGCGCTCCAGACCCAGCGCCGCCTCCACGCGCTCGAACAGAGTGATCGTGGCCGCGACCTCCTCGGGGCCGTGCAGCTTGGGTTTCACGATGTAGATGCTGCCCGCGCCGCTGTTGACGAATTCCCCCTTTCGCTTCAGGTCGTGTCCGGCCGCGAGCGCGGTCACCATCGCATCCAGAAACCCCTCGGGGATTTCCGCTCCGTCGACGGTCGTCACACTGTCGGTGTACATGTGGATACCGACGTTCCGTACCAGCAGAAGACTGCGTCCCGGCAGCGTGAGTTTCCCTCCGTCCGGCGCCGTGAACTCCCGGTCCGGACTCAGCCGCCGCGTCATCCGCCGGCCGCCCTTTTCGAATGTCGTCTCCAGCGTGCCCCGCATGATGCCGTTCCAGTTTCTGTATACCAGCGCCTTGTCCGCGGCGTCCACGGCCGACACCGAATCCTCGCAGTCCTGAATCGTCGTCACCGCGGCCTCCAGAAGGACGTCCCTGACGCCTGCCGGATGCGCGGCGCCCACCGGATGGCTCCGGTCGATCCGGATCTCGATATGCAGCCCGTTGTTCACCAGCAACACCGCGGTGAGTTCACCGTCTTCGGCGCAATATCCGCGGAACTGGCCGGGATCCGCGAGGCCGACGTCCCCGCCGTCCCGGAGCGTCGCAACGAGTCGACCGTCGCCGTCCGCTTCCTCAACGGTAAATCGCGTGACCTCCGAGTAGCGGCCGGATGTGAGCCCCGCCGCGTCGTCCAGAAACGCCTCGGCCGTGTCGATCACCTTCGCGCCGCGGACGGGGTTATAGCCGTCGCCCTTCTCCGCCCCGGCTTCCTCCGGTATCACGTTCGTTCCGTACAGGGCGTCGTATAGACTGCCCCAGCGCGCGTTTGCCGCATTCAGCGCATACCTGGCATTGTCCACGGGAACCACCAGCTGTGGGCCGGCCACCGTTGAGATTTCGGGGTCAACGCGGGCGGTGGTCAGCTCGAAATGGTCGCCCTCCGGCACCAGGTAGCCGATATCGGCCAGGAACGCGCGGTACTCCTCCGCGTCGATCGACCGGTCCTTCCTGTCGCGATACCAACTGTCCATCTTCTCCTGGATCCTGTCCCGAGTGTCCAGCAATTCCCGGTTCGCCGGACCGAGGTCCCGAACGATCTCTCCCAGCGAGGACCAGAAGGCATCCGGGTCCACGTCCGTGCCGGGAGCGATCTCGTCTCTCACCAGATTGTAGAGAACTTCGCTTATTCTCAGGCCGCCAATCTCAACCGCCATCGCTCCGCTCCTTTGCTCTCTTTTGGAAGATCGGTTCCCGCCGTAAGAAGCTGTTTTAAAATTACCGGCGAGTTCCCGAGCGCGAGCGAAAAAGTGGCGGTTAAGGCGGGTAAACCCGCCCATATTTGTCTAAACGGGTGGGTTTGACCAACGCCGACCGGCGCTTTTGCAGCCGCGCGAAGACCGCTGGGAATTTTAAGACAGCTTTTAAAGATAATCAGAACGAAATGGCGGCACAACAGGAAGCCCCGGCCCGGCGCCCGGGGATTTCATCTGAAGCGCCAGATCGCGGGTGCGCTGTTTGTACCCCTCGACCCCGTCCTGCGAATAGGTGAGTTCTGCGGCCGGGTCCACTTCCCCGGCGTCGTTGACGTGCTGGCCCTGAAGCCTTCCCTTCACGGCGACCGTATCCATGAGTACCCGCATCAGTGCGCCAAGGTGTCTTTCGTCCCGCCGCGCCACGTGCAGCGTCGCGTTCGGAATCCCCCGCGCGGAAAAGTCCCGGGCCGTGCCCAGGTACGATGCCGACTGCGCCTCGCCCATCCGAAGCCCGCCGAACCCGGCCATCCCGCCGCCGATATCCGTGTCCGCCGGAATGCGCGTATCGCCCCCCAGATCCTCCCAGTGTACGAAGAGAACGGCCCGGTCCGACCGACCGCCAACAATGCCGTTCAGAATGGAATGGTTGGCCGCGGGCCCGACGGCGGGAACGACGTGGAGGCCGCCTCCCCGCTCCTGCAGCGATTCGTCGTAGAGCTGCTGGAACCAGTCTCCAAGGCGGCGGTTGTCCGCGTAATTGTAGAATACCAGCGTATTTCTCTCGCCGAAACGCTCCTGGAGATGCAGCCACCGGGCGAGGCGCCACGCGATGTTCCGCTCATCCCGCCACGGCAGGTTCCAGCGCGCGTCCGCCCAACGCACCCCCTCGAGCAATTGCCGAATGCGGGAACCGGGAGACGTCCCCGTTCCGGCTGTCATCGCCAGGAAAAAGGTCCCCACGGGCGAAAACGCGGAAAACCTGCCGCCCACGCCCTCGGGCACGGGAAGCAGCGCATCGCCGTAGAACGGTCGCTTCCGGTGCAATTCAGACAGCGCGCTCCCGGCGTCCCGGCCGGTTGTCGCCACGATGCAGCCATGCCAGCCTGTCGCGCCTCCTGGCGTGTGACGTGAGAGCCAGTCCCGCACCACCATCAAGGCGCCGATGGTCTCGCCCGTGCGCCCCGATTTGCTGATCACGTTGAACAGGGTGCGGTCCGGCGTCCCGCGCCGGGTCAGCATGGCCAGCAGCGCCCTCAGCCGGCGGGGGTCGAACGTATCTCCCGCAAAATAGACTTCCGGCGCGCCGCCCCGTTCATCCGCGGTCAGGTGGTTGTGGTACGCGGGATTAAGCACATCGTGAAAGACCCGGGCGCTCAGGTCGGACCCTCCGATGCCGAGCGTGACCAGCGCCGCGAAATCGTCCCGCGCGCGATTCGCGAGGTCCGCCGTCCGTCTCACGTCCCCATCCTGCAGATGGCTGCGCGTCCACGCCCTGCCGTACCGCGCCAGGGTGTCTGGCGCGAGCGACGCCTCGATCGCAAACAGATCGTGGATCGCGTTCAGGCTGTTGTCGATATCCCGTATGTCTGCCGATTGGCCGATCGGCGGCCGCCCCTCGTCCCCCGTCGCCAGCCGAATCAGGGTTTCAACCACGTTCATTCAGCCTCCCCATCGCGTTCGTTCCGAACGAATGTTCGTCAATGTGCGCGTCACCGGACGCTCTGCGCCAAGACCCGCGCCGCGCCCCGTCCAAACCGCCTCCGCGAACGATTGCGCTTGACAATGCCGCAGGTATTGACATAAATAACCACCCGCGGACACCGTGCGGGGGTTGCGCCGGAAACCGGATATGCAAAACGACGATCCGGCGGCCCGATTTCGTTCGTCACCAGTCTCCGGGGAATTGAAGCCATGGCGCTGAAAGCAGGCGTGTGCGGTATCGGATCCTTCTACTCGAACGCGTTTGCCCGGTCCGCAATCCGTAACCCGGACATCGAACTGGCCGCGTACGCGCACCTGGATCAGAGCGACGATGCGCTCGGCAGACTCGGCATGAAGTCCAGGGAGGCGTTCGGCGCCCAGTACGGAATCCGGGCGTACGTCACGGCGCCGGAAATGGTCCGCGCCGAGTCCCTGGACCTTGTTTTCATCACCTGTCCGGACAACCTGAAACCGCAGCAGGCCGCCGGCGCGATGGACGCGGGCGCCCACGCCTATATCAGCAAACCCATGTGCATGACCCTTGCCGGCGCGGACGATATGATCGACGCGTCCCGGCGCAATGACGTTCTGCTGTCCGCCCTGCTGCCCGGACGGGAAGACGGCGCCATTCGCGCGATGGGAACACGGGTGCAGAACGGGGCGGTCGGACGCGTTATCACGTCGCGGGCGTGGATTCAGCACGGCTGTTTCGGCCCCGGAACGGTTTTCGACGGCAGCGGTGAGTTCGGTCCCGGTCAGGGCGGCATCGGGCTCTCACTCGGCGTGTACGCAGCGGACCTGCTGCTCTGGCTCATCGATTCACCCGCGGTACGCGCATTTGCCGAATACGACAACCTGGCCACGCCGCACAGCATCTGGATGGATTCCGGCAAGGGCACCGTCCGGTTCGAAGACGGCCGCATGGGCTCCATGGACATCATATTCAACGTCAGTTGCGGCGCCCCGGCCTGGGAAATGGAAGTCGTGGGCACCGACGGTATCGCCCGGGCGCACCTGGATGTCATGGAAGGCATTGTCTGGCACAGGGACGACAAGGGCGCCCCGCGCGTATTCTACAGGGCGCAGAACGACACGATCGACGCCGCTGTGGAACGTTTTGTCCGCAGCGTAGTGGACGGCCATCCGCTTGACGTCACGCCGGAACACGCGCGAAACGTGCTGGAGCTCTGCCTGGCCTGGAACCGCGCCGCTGCAGAACACCGCGCGGTGGACCTGCCATTGCCGGACGACAGACCTGATATGCGCTACTTCTAAGCACCCGATCCATGGTTTCCGCTACGGTCCCCATCCGGACGGACGAACCGTTTCACAGGAGGAGCCAGTATGTTAATCGCCACCCGCGACACTGTGTATTCCCTCAACGGGAGCGATGCCGCGCCTCAACCCGTTCTTGAGAACGGCAATGTCCATGCGATTGCGGAAGGCCGGTCCATCGGCCTCGCGGCGCTCGAAGGAGGAGACGTCGCCGTTCTTTCGGAAAACGGAAGCCGGACTGTCGCCACCGGCATCGAAGAACCCGTAGAGTGCCTCCTCATCCTGGACGAAGATCCGGTACGCTTTCTGGTGGGCGTGGAGGCCCCCCACGTGTACGCCGTAGAGGACGGCGGGACCGAGCGCCTGGCTTCCTTCGACGCGCTCGAATGCCGAAAGGACTGGTATACGCCGTGGGGAGGACCCGCGGCCGTCCGGAGCATGGCGCGCACGCGCGACGGCTGGGTGTACGCCGACATCCACGTGGGCAGCATCATGCGGTCGCCCGACCGGGGCCGAAGCTGGGAACCCGTCACCCCGGACCTGCACAAGGACGTCCACCAGGTGGCCACCTCGCCCCGGGTAGACGACCGGGTCTACGCGAACACGGCGCGCGCTGTTTACCTCAGCGACGACCGCGGCAGATCCTGGCAGCACCGCTCCGATGGTTTTCCCTACTATTACGGCCGGGCTATTGCCGTGCATCCGGAAGAACCGGACTGCCTGCTTGCCTCGGTCAGCACCGGACCCCACGGAGACGCCCAGGGCCAACTCTACCGGACGGACAACGCCGGCCGCGTCTGGTCGCACGTTACAGACGGCTTCCCCGGAACCACAGCAGGCAACATCGACACGTTTCACATCGGGTTCACGCCCGACGGCCGCGCCTGGTCGATCGAAGACGACACCCTTTACAGCAGCCGGAACCGGGGCGTCACGTGGGCATCCACGTGGAAGGCGTCCTCGAACATCCGCATGATTGCGGTGCAACAGTAACGAATCCGCCGAAACCGGGCGTCCGAAGGGGTCCCTTCTTCAGCCGATCGCCGGGCCGCCCCGCGGCACTCTCCCCAGGAGGCGTATGCATGGCTCACCATCACTTCGTCCCGGAAACCTACCACACGGCCATCGGCGCGCACGATCCGGTGCTGAGCGTTGCCAGCGGCGACACGATCTCGACGACCACGGTTGACGCGGGCGGAAGCGACGCCACCGGCAAGCCGATCACACCGGGTGGCAATCCCCAGACGGGACCCTTCTACCTGGAAGGCGCCGAGCCCGGCGACACGCTGGCCGTCACCTTCGACAAACTGGCGCCCAACCGAAAGATCGGGTACACGTCGGGCGTTGTCGCCGCCAACGTCCTGGATTTCGGGTACAGGCCGGAATTCGACGACGACCGCAACCGCCTGGACTGGGAAATCGACTTCGAAAACAACACCGCCACGCCCGTCGGCTTCGACGACCTCCCCGTCGGCAGGCTCCGGCTCCCCCTGAAACCCATGGTCGGCTGCTTCGGCGTCGCGCCGCCCCGCGGACAGGCCATTTCCACGGCCACGTCCGATACCCACGGCGGCAATATGGACTACAGGGAGTTTGTCCAGGGCGTAACCGTGTTTCTCCCCGTATTCGTCGAAGGCGGCCTGTTCCACGTCGGCGACGGTCACGCCGTTCAGGGCGACGGCGAAATCGTGGGAACGGGCATCGAAATCTCCTTCGACGTGACCTTCACGTTGCGCCTGTTAAAGGGCAAAACCATCCAATGGCCGCGGGCGATCAACGAAACCCACGCGATGGCGGTGGGCAACGCCCGCCCGCTCGACCAGGCAACGCAACACGCCACCACGGAGTTGATCCGGTTTCTCCAGGACGACTTCGGCCTGGACGCCCGGTCCGTTCACGTCCTCATGGGCCAGGCCGTGGAATACGACGTGGGCAACGTCTACGACCCCGCGTACACGATGGTCGGCAAGATGCCCCTGGAAATCCTGGAGAGCATCGGCGCAACCAGGCAATAACGAAAGACCCCGGGGGAATCCGGCCCGGCAAACGACCCCGGCGCCGCGTCCCGGGTACCAACCTTGCAGGCCCCCGGCGCCTGCTGCCATCGAGATGGGCGCGGCGGAATCCCGCGGCCCCGGAGCAGTCGACGAACTCCGGCAATCCGCATTCACCCGCCGCCTCTCTTCCCAACCACCCCACAACAGGTATCATGTCTCCGGACGACAAGGCCCGCCTGAAAGACCTCGACCGTCGCCTGGTGTGGCATCCGTTCACCCAGATGCGCACGTACGAGCGCGAGGACCCCGTTATCATCGTGCGCGCGGACGGCGTCTACCTGGAGGACGTCGACGGGAACCGGTACCTCGACGGCTACTCCTCGATGTGGTGCAACGTGCATGGTCACCGCGTCGGTGAAATCGACGACGCCGTACGCGGACAACTGGACCGGGTCGCGCACAGCACCCTGTTGGGTCTCTCCAACGTACCTGCGATCCGGCTGGCCGAGAAACTCGTGGAAATCACGCCTCGCGGCCTCAACCACGTGTTTTACTCGGACACCGGCGCATGCGCCGTGGAAATCGCGCTCAAGATCGCCTTTCAGTACTGGCGGCAGAAACCGGATCCGAGACCGGAGAAGTCGAGCTTTCTCAGCCTTGAAAAGAGCTATCACGGCGACACCATCGGCGCCATGAGCGTGGGGAATATCGACCGCTTCCATGAAGCGTACGGGCCGCTCCTCTTTCCAACGCTGAACGCGCCGTCACCCCATCCGTTCCGCTGCACGTTCTGCGCCGGCCACAGCGGCTGCAACCAGGGGTGCCTGCGCGCGGTCGAACGAATCCTGGAACGGGATGCCCACCGCATCGCGGCGTTCGTTGTCGAACCGCTCATCCAGGGCGCGGGCGGGATGCTGGTCCATCCGGAAGGCTATCTGAAGGGTATCGCCGATCTGTGCAGAGACCACGACGTCCTGCTTGTCGCCGATGAAATCGCCACCGGTTTCGGCCGTACGGGCGCCATGTTCGCATGCGAGAAAGAAGACGTCGAACCGGACATTCTCTGCCTGGGCAAGGGCATCACGGGAGGATATCTGCCCGTGGCCGCCACACTCGCCACCGGTGAGATCTTCGATGCCTTTCTGGGCGAAGACAATGAAGGCCGGACGTTTTTTCACGGCCACACGTATACGGGCAATCCGCTCGGCTGCGCCGCGGCGCTGGCCGCCATCCGGCGCTTCGAAACCCACGACGTACTGGCGTCTCTACGCCCCAAAATCGAACTTTTCACGCGCGGTCTCGGCCGCTTAAGGTCCCTCGCCCACGTGGGCGACGTCCGCCAGTGCGGCTTCATCGCGGGCGTCGAACTGGTCGCCGACAGGTCGGGCGGCCTGCCCCATCCCCCCGAGGACAGGATGGGCGCACGCGTTTGCGGCGAAGCCCGAAAACGGGGTCTTCTCATCCGTCCGCTGGGCGATACCCTCGTCCTCATGCCGCCCCTTGCCATTTCCGAATGCGATCTTGAAACGCTGCTGGACATCGTCTACGAGTCCATCGAGGTCGTGACGAACCCGGCCCGACCCCCCCGGCCGGCGCCCGCTTCGCGCGATTGCTGAAGGGCCGCGTGACGGCGGTCTGACGCGCACTATCGACGAACCCGGGGACTCGTCTCAACCTACGGAAAAAACACGACGATGGGATACCGGGGAGTCTTCGTTACCGCAACCGACACCGGCGCGGGCAAAACAGCCGTAACTGCCGGAATCGCGGCGGTATTGCGCAAACGCGGCGTCGACGTGGGCGTATTCAAGCCGGTCTCCTCGGGCGGAACGGCCGATGCGCGATGCCTTGCGGGGGCCGCGGGCGTCGCCGACGCGCTCGAATTCGTCAATCCCGTCCGCCTCGACGCGCCTCTATCGCCCAACGTCGCGGCTGAACTGGAAGGCCGCCAGGTGCCGCTGAAACCCATCGATGATGCCTACAGCCGCCTGACGCGCCTTCACGATCTGGTCCTCGTGGAGGGCGTGGGCGGCCTGCTGGTTCCCCTACGGGATGATTTTCTGGTTGCGGACCTCGCCCGCCGTCTGGACCTGCCCCTGCTGGTGGTCGCCCGCGCCGCGCTGGGAACGATCAATCATACAATGCTGACGCTGGAAGCCGCCCACCGGCGCAAACTGGAGGTTATCGGCGTCGTCTACAACACCACCGGCCCAGGCGACCCGCGCGCCGCCCGCACCAGCCCGGACGTGATCCACCGCCTGTCCGGGGTCCGCTCCCTCGGTATCGTACCCTTTGATCCCCGTGTGGACGTGGACGCCGGGAACCCGGGACGCCTGCCCGACCTCATCGAACAACACGTGGACCTGGACGGCGTCTTCTTCTGAGTCCTGTCCCGCGCTTCCGCCTTCATCCCGCCGGCCTAACCGTTCTCCTGCTTCGACACCCCGCGCGTTACCAGGTATTCCACAATCTTCGGGTTGATCAGATGCAGCCAGGGCAGGAACCTGAGCTTGAACGGAATGATCAGTTCCCGCTTCCGCTTCTTCATGGCTTCGATGATGGCCTGGCTGGCGTCGTCCAGAGAAATGGACTCCTTGCTGTGCTTGCGGCTGGACGCGCCGAGTGAGCCGCCGTGCTTGCCGAAGGCCGCCTTGCGCAGATTCGTGCCCCGAAGCCAGTGCGGCAGCACGGTCAGCACGTCCACGCCGGTGTCGCTCAACTCCGTCCGCAGCGACTCGAAGAATCCCTGAACGGCATGTTTTGACGCCACGTACCCGGTATGCAGGGGAACGCCGATCTTTCCCTGGATGGAGGAGATCGCCACGACCATCCCGTCGCGCACTTTCAGATGTGGTAGCGCATAATACACACAATGCACGATGCCCAGATAGTTCGTTTCCATCAACTTGCGAAAGATGGCCAGGTCCTCCACCTCGTCAAACCGCGCCCACATGCTGATCCCCGCACACGCAATCAGGTAATCCACGCCGCCCAACCCGGCAACCGCCGCATCGATCCAGGCCTCGCAGTCCTCGGGTTTTCCCACGTCCCCCATGGCGGTAACGGCGCGGCTGCCCCGCTCCCGGCACGCTTGCGCGGTATCCCGGACGCCCTCGTCCAGGGCGAACAGCGCCAGGTCCGCGCCCTCGTCGGCGAACGCCAGCGCCAGCGTCGCGCCAAGACCCGACGACGCACCCGTTATCGCGACGACTTTGTCGTTGAACATACGAGACCTTTCAAGCCAGATCAAACTTCTTCTCACACAAAGGCACGAAGACACAAAGGGAAAGGCTGAGATCAGCTATCAACTGTCGGCCTTCAGCAATCAGCTTGAATCGGTCAGCGATACGAATCGGCAATATCAACCGGCGATATCCGCGCCTGTATTGGAATTGTAGGGGCGACCGGCCGGTCGCCCGCATGCCAGCGCGCGACCTCTCCCCCCGGCCCCTCTCCTAAAGGAAAGGGGGAGACAAGCCAGGATTCGCCTTGCCAAGACATTGACCGATCAACGTTCCCCCTTCCTTCAGGAAGGGGGTTAGGGGGTAGGTCCGCCTCCAAATACTCCATTCCTTATCCCAAAGATATTTTTCGGATCCATCGCGTTCTTCGCCTGGCGCATGACCTGGATGCTGTTATCAGTCTGAATCTGAGGCAGGAAGTCCCGCCTCACCTTGCCGACGCCATGGTGGTGCGACAACGACCCACCGTTATCCAGTATGACCTGGCGCAACTGGTGTTCGATCGCGTGAAACGTCCGGCCGGGTTGTTCCAGGCCCTTGCCGTAGATGCCCATGGTAAAATAGATGCAGACGCCCGTATGGTAGGTCTGCGTCACCCTGTACGAGAGATAGGGTTTGCCGGGTACGCCGTGGTTGTCTGCCTGGGCGACCAGTTCTCCGGAGACCGCATCGCACACCCGGTGGATCCGGTCCCAGGGCACGGACGTCTCGAAGGTTTCCCCGAGAATTCCGTACTGGTTCAGGAAGTCCCGGATATAGGCGATGCCGAACGTCAGCGAGTACCCCCTTTTGCCGTTGCTCGCGCCCGCGCTCTTTGCGCCGTATTCTTTCGCCAGGCTGAAGATCGTGCGTTCCTGCTGGCACACCTCGTCGTGCGTGCCCTCCATCACGATGGTGCATGCCGCCATCTTCATCGGATCGAAACCCAGCAGCTTCAGCAGCACGAACTTCTGTATCCGGTCCTTGATGCCTTTAAGAAACGTCGGCGCCGGTTTCAGCGCCTGGCCGAACCGGAATTCGTTGTTGTTGACCAGACGGATACTGGCGGGCAGCATACCGGTCTGCCGGAGCGCCTTCAGGTACGCGACGCCCGCATCGAAAGCCGGAAACACAAGCGCGCCGTACCTGCGTGCCTCCGGGATAGGATGGATCTTGATCACCGCCGTGGTGATGATTCCGAAATTGCCTTCGCTGCCGAACAACAGGCCCCTGGGCTGAACGCCCGTGGAATTCCTGGGCGTCACCGTCCGGGTCGCGATTTCCCCGGTGGGCGTCACCAGCGTCGCCTCGAGCACGATGTCTTCAATATTGCCGTAACGGTTCTTCTTCATCCCGCTCGCGTTGGTCGATATCCACCCGCCCATCGTGGAGAGTTCCACGCTGTCGGGATCGTGCCCGGACGTATACCCCCTCTCCCCGAGCGCACGCTCCAGCGCCTTTCCCGAGATACCCGCCTGCACGCTCGCCTGCAGATTGGCTTCGTCGATCCACAGCACCCGATCCATCCTCCGCATATCCACCGACACGATCGAGCGCTGCTCGTCGGGCGGACACGCAAGCGCCCCGCTCACGTTGGTCCCTCCGCCGTAAGGCACCAGACAGACGTCGTGCTCGTTAGCCAGGTCGATCAGGGCCTTTACGTCGGCCTCTTCCTCAGGATAGATCACCATATCGACCAGCCTCGGCAGGGAATCCCCGTACATCACGCGATACACTTCTTCAACGCTGAGTTGCCCGTGGCTGTGGACGAGCCTGGTCCTGGGATCGAACGTAACCTGCGCGTCTCCGAACCGTTCTTTCACCGCGTTTCTGAAAGCGGCGTCTACGTCGGGTTCGGGCGCTTCGACGTCGTCACGTTCCTCGTACGAGTCTTCCCTTCGGATCGTAATCCCGAGTACGTCCTCCACAAAGTCCACCAGAAACGGCATCCGGTACCCCGATATCGGGTACCGGCTCCCGGTTACCTTCACGGCGCGTTCGTCTACGAACTCGAAGCGCGTGTCCGTATATCCCCACTTATGAGGAAACCGTTCGCCTTCCGAGTGATCGAAGAATTCGTCCGGTTCGTTTCCGGACCGCCTCCGGTTCGTAAGAAGCGCAAACACAAGGATAATCAATACGGCTACCGCTGCTACTCCCCAGTCAGGCATAACGCACTCCCGTTTAGAAGCTGTCTTAAAATTCCCAGCGGTCTTCGCGCGGCTGCAAAAGCGCCGGTCGGCGTTGGTCAAAC
>JAPPNU010000040.1 GCA_028873695.1 Gemmatimonadota bacterium
CTCGTATTCTCGTATTCTCGTATTCTCGTATTCTCGTATTCTCGCCTTTTCGAATAAACGAAACTACGAATAGACGAAAGACGAAAAGGCGAATAAACGAAACTACGAAAAGACGAAAAAGCGGAAATACATCATCCGTCTTCTGGTTTACTCGTATTCTCGTATATCTCGAGGGCCCGATGGCCATCCTTTCGCTCGGCTACTCGCCCAGCCCGAACGACAACTACATCTTCTACGGCCTCGCCCATGGCAGGATCTCCGGCGCACCCGCGTTTGAGACGATCCTCGATGACATAGAGGTGCTCAACCGGCTGGCCATCGACGGCCGGCTGGACGTCACCAAAGTTTCCTTTCACGCCCTGGGTCACCTTCGGGACCAGTACTGCCTCCTCCATTCGGGCGGCGCTCTGGGCCGGGGCTGCGGTCCCCTCGTCGTTGCCGCCCGGTCCATGCGTCCGTCGGAACTGACCCGCGAAAAGATCGCGATTCCCGGAAGACTGACCACCGCCTGCCTGCTGCTGCGGCTGTTCGAGCCCTCCCTCGATAATCTCGTCGTTCTGCCCTACCACCGCATTATGGATGCCGTACGGGCGGGCGAAGCCGGCGCCGGGCTAATCATTCACGAAAGCCGGTTCACCTATCCCGATTTCGGGCTGCGGGAAGTCATCGACCTGGGTGAATGGTGGGAACGCACCACCGGCCACCCCATTCCGCTTGGCGGCATCCTTGCCCGCCGCGACCTGGGCGCCGACCGGATCCGCAGGATCGATTGCGCTGTGCGGAAGAGCGTGGAATACGCCCACACCCACGCGGGACCTGTCCGGAAGGAACTCCTCCGGAATGCGCCGGAAATGGATGCGTCCGTCGCGCAGCGGTTCATCGACCTGTACGTCAACGCCTATACCCTGGACTACGGTCCGGACGGGGAGGCCGCGATTGCCGATATCGTCACGCGGGCCGAAACGGCTCACATCATTCCGAAATCCGAAAGACCTCTCTTTATTGAAGGGTAAATTGAAAGGAGCCGCTACAATGTCCACACCCGGAATCGGATTCATCGGACTCGGGATTATGGGAAAACCCATGTCCAAACACCTGCTCGCAGCCGGTTACGACGTGGTTGTGCACAATCGAAGCCGGGAACCCGTGGCCGAACTGGTCGGCGCCGGCGCAAGGGAAGCCCATTCACCCAGGGAGGTCGCCGAAAACAGCGACGTGATCATCACGATGTTGCCTGACTCCCCGGACGTGGAGGAAGTCGCTCTCGGACCCGGCGGCATCGTTGAAGGCGTAAGCCGCGGCGACGTCTACATCGATATGAGCACCATCGCGCCCAGCGTCTCCCAGGACGTGGGCCGGGCGATGGCGGAAAAAGGCGTTCGCTGCCTGGATGCGCCGGTAAGCGGAGGCGATATTGGCGCGCAGAATGCCACCCTTTCCATCATGGTGGGCGGCGACGAGGACGTATTCAACGCAGCAAAGCCCATTTTCGACGCGATGGGTCAGAATGTCGTGCTGTGCGGACCCCTCGGCGCCGGTCAGACCGTGAAGGCCTGCAACCAGGTCCTGGTTGCCGTAACCATCGCCGGGGTCTCCGAAGCATTGACGCTCGGCGCCAAAGCGGGCGTCGACCCGGCCAACATCGTCCGGGTCCTGAGCGGGGGCCTTGCACGTTGCGGCGTTCTTGAAAACCGGGGCGAACGCATGGTCAACGGAGACTTCGACCCCGGCTTCCGCATCCGGCTTCACTACAAGGACCTTAACATCATCATGAAAACCGGCAGCGACTACAACGTGCCGCTGCCGGTTACGAGCATCGTCCATGAACTGTTCAACCTGGCGATGGCCAGGGACCGGGGCGAACTGGATCACTCCGGGCTGTTGACCGTCGTCGAAGACCTGGCCGGTGTACAGGCCCGTACGTCCGGCGCGGGTTGATACGCCCTCACGCCGTCCAGCGCATCACGTCTTCCAGCGGCTTTCGCCTGGGTTTCGGGATCTCGCTGGGATACCCTGTATAGAAGAAACCGATGATATACTCCCGGTCCTGATCCACGCCGAGCAACTCGTAGGTTTCGGCTTGCATGGTAATGGGACCGGTGCTCCACTGCATTCCCACACCCAGTTCCCATGCCGCCAGCTGTACGTTTTGCATGGCGCAGCAGGCTGCCGCATAGTCCTCCCGCCGCTGCTGTTCATCGCCTTCCTGGACACAGGACACGGCGACGATTGCGGGTTTTGACATGAACTTGTCGTAACCCGCCTGCCACAGCTTCCTCCGGCTCTCGCTGCCGGCGTGGTCCGGCGCCTTGCCTTCCTGGATGTCGGCGTATCGCCGCCCAAGCGTTTCTTTCGTGCGCTCGCCCAGAACGACAAAACGCCACGGCTCCGTGACGTGGTGATTCGGCGCCCACAGGCCGAACTCGAAAATGCGCTTCAGCACCTCGCCGGAAACCGGCCTTGAATTGAACTTGAAGATCGTGCGCCGCGCCTTCAACACATCCAGTACATCCATCCGACCCTCCAGAATATCGCAGAACACGCCGGCGCCGCAGATGGGTTTCATCCGAGAACCGCCGGTGTACGAATTGTCATACCCGTCTGTCCAACAACGCCTCCGCGACCTTTCGCACTGCCCGGACCGCGGCATTCGCCTCGCCCACGGTATTGTGCTGGGTCATCCGGACCGCGCCGACGCGTTCCCCGCAGGTCCTTGCGTTCGGACACGCCTCGAGCGGATACGCCTTTTTTTCGAGCCGGCCGGGCCGGTAGCTGTTGAACGCCGCGGGATCCCTGTGCAGTCGCCGGAAGACCTGCCATTCGATGACGTATTGCTGAGGTTTGGCGAATGCCGGAATGCCTTCCGCTGCAACCATCCGGCAAAACGCCGCCGCATTCACCCCGAGCACCTCCGGGTCTACCGAAAACAACGCCCACCAGTAGCTGGGCTTCGACCCCGGCGGCTGCGGATGCGGTTTGACGCCGGGCAACCCGGCAATCCCCCGATCAAACGTCTCGCCGAACGCCTGGCGGCTGGCGATCCACCGCGGCACCCGCTTGAGCTGCACCGACGCCAATGCGGCGTTGACGTCGCTCAGCCGCACGTTCAACGCCGGGAAGGCGGGCGTTGCCGGCGCGCCTGGGAACCTCGGATAGCACTTGTCGGAAAACAGATCCGCTGTTTCTGCCAATTTGCGGCTTCGGGTCAGTACAAACCCTCCCTCGCCCGACTTCATGTGTTTGCTTTCGTTTGTGCTCCATGCGCCAAGTTGCCCGAACGTGCCGAGATACCTGCCCTTGATGGACGCGAGATGCGCCTGCGCGCAATCCTCGACGACCATCAATCGACGTCTGCGCGCGACCCTCATGACCGCGGGCATATCCACCGCGTACCCACCGTTGTGAATTGGCATAATCGCCCGGGTGAACGGCGTGACTGCGGCTTCCATCGCGGCCGCGTCCATCAGCAGGCCGTCCGGCTGCACGTCCGCAAAAACCGGTATCGCGTTCAACTGGAAGATCCCCATAATACTGCCGTAGTCGGTCAGGGGGCTCAATATGACCTCGTCTCCGGCGCCGATGCCGGCAGCAGCCAGAGCAACGTGGATGGCCGCGCTCCCTGAACTCGTCGGCACGGCATACGGCAGCCCGTAAAGCTTCTGCAACCCCTTGCGATAGGCCATGACAGCCTTGCCGCGCGCCAGCGGCAGCGCCGGGCCGGAAAGCAGTTTCTCCAGCGCAGCCAGTTCCTCCCTGAAGTGGAACGCTCCCGAACGCCACGGCTTGCGATGTACCGGCCGGCCGCCGTCAATCGCCAGATCGGACTTCCTCGTACCCGTTGCCAAACCACCCTCCTTGATTGTTGTATCTCTTTGCCGTCAGGGGCCAACAGTCCGTTGATAAAGTCGCTCTGCAGGCGAGGCCTGGTGTCCCGTCCCGAAAATATGTCACCATTCATCCGCCGATTCATCCCGTCTGGCGGCGTT
>JAPPNU010000009.1 GCA_028873695.1 Gemmatimonadota bacterium
CCAAAAAGCGCCTTGCTGCACAACAAACAAAAATACTCGCTTATTTAAGGCCTAGAACAGCCGCTGCTGGGACATGGGGGTGAGGATATCCGGGTCGTCGTTCCGGACGCTGTTGACGCGGGTGCTGACGGCGCGGATTTCGTATGGGCCGGCGCGGGGATTGCGGGCCAGGTCGAGGAGCGTGTCGGCGGGGGATTCTTCATCGAGCCAGACCGAGAAGTGTTCGGGATTGATGACGGCCGGTTGCCTGTGGTGGACGTCCGCGAGCGGCGCGTCGGCGGCGGTGGTGATGATGGAAAAAGACTCGAGGGCTTCGCCGCTCCTGTCCCAGCGTTCCCATAACCCGGCGAAGGATAGCGGCGATCCGTCTGCCAGCGCCAGGAAGTAGGGCTGTTTGCCGTGCCCGGCCCGCTGCCATTCGAACCAGCCGTCGGCGGGCACCAGGCACCGCCGCGAGCGAAAAGCCGCGCTGAATGCCGGTTTTTCGTGTACGGTCTCGGACCGGGCGTTGATCATGCGCGCGCCCATTCTGATGTCCTTGGCCCATCCGGGCACCAGGCCCCAGCGAAGCCTGGCGATCACCCGGTCGCCGTTTTCGTCAAGGCGGCATACCGAGAAGTCCTGTGTGGGCGCCCCGTTGTAGCGGGGCTGCAGGTCCGGCAGCGCCAGGGGTTCGGCCAGGGCGTAAAGCTCATGGAGTTCGCGCCAGGTCATCATTTGCGTGAAACGCCCGCACATGGGATGTTCTCCTCCGATTGTCGTGCCGACCCGGAACGCCGTCCGGGGGTTTGCGATCCGGGTCGCGTTGGAAACTCCGTGCAATTTCGGCCTTCCGGGAAATGGTGTCAATGAAAATCCCGGCTCTTGTGGCGGGCTGCTCCGGTATCCAGCTTCGGCTTCCAGATTTTTTCAACCACCAGGTGGGTGACGCCCTCTCCCACCTGCAGTTTTCCGGTCACGCCCATGCAGGAAAGCGTTTTGGCCAGCAGGGAGTAGCGCTTGAACGTCCTTTCCCAGATCACCAGGTTCACAAACCCCGTTTCATCCTCCAGGGTCATGAAGGTGACGCCCTTCGCGGTTCCCGGGCGCTGCCGGCAGATGACCATCCCCGCGTAGCGAACCCTGCGTTCGTCCTGCATCCGGTTGATCTGGCGCGCCGTGGGCAGTCCGCGGGCGGCCAGCTGGGAGCGCAGCGGTTTCAGGAGGTGTCCCCGCGTGCTGTGGTCGGCGGCCTGATGGTCCCAGGCAACGGTCTCCAACCCGCTCAGGGGAGGAAACCGGGGCGGCGAAACGTGGTTGTTCACCGGCAGCGCCGGCTCCGCGGGTGTTGCGATACCGTGAACCTGCCAGAGCGCGCCGCGCCGGTCCAGGTCGAAACACTCGAAGGCGCCCGCCTCGGCAAGGGTCTCCAGCTTGTCCTGGCGAAGCCCGCTGCGCCGGGCAACGTCTTCGAGGTCTTGAAAAGGGCGCTTCCTCGCGATGTCCGAAAGCCGGCGTCCGTCCGCGTCGCCCAGTCCGCTGACGTAACGCAGCCCCATGCGCACGGCGAACGGAGCGGGCGACGTGCGGGATGAGGCCGGCTCGAGGGTGCAGTCCCAGTCGCTTTCGCGTATGCAGACGGGCCGCACGGCGATGCCGTGCCTGCGGGCGTCGTTGACGATGGTGGCGGGCTCGTAAAACCCCATCGGCTGGGCATTCAGCAGGGCGCAGACGAACTCCGCCGGATAGTTGCACTTGAGATAGGCGGTGGCATAGGCGATATGAGCAAAGCTGGCGGCGTGACTCTCGGGAAAGCCGTAGTCGCCGAAGCCGCGGATCTGGTTGAAGATGCGTTCGGCAAATTCGTGTTCGATGCCCTTTTTGACCATGCGGGTGACGAGGCGGCGGTGGTGCCGCTCGATGCGTCCGGAACGCCGCCACGCCGCCATGTCCCGCCGGAGCTGATCGGCCTCGCCGGGGGTGTAGTCGGCCGCAACCATGGCCAGCTGCATCACCTGCTCCTGAAACAGGGGAATGCCCAGGGTTTTCCTGAGAACGGGAACGAGGGAAGGGTGGGGATAGTCGACTTCCTCGTCCCCGTTGCGACGTCGCAGATAGGGGTGCACCATGCCGCCCGTGATGGGTCCGGGACGCACAATGCTGATTTCGATGACCAGGTCGTAATAACTGCGCGGCTTGAGGCGCCCCAACATGGCCATCTGCGCCCGGCTTTCGATCTGAAACACCCCCACGGTATCGCTGCGGCAGATCATATCGAAGGTCGCCGCATCGGCCCGGGGGAGGGTGGCCAGAGACATGTCCTGCCCGCGGTGCCGCCGCATGAGATCGAAGCAGAGATGCAGATGGGTGAGGGCGCCCAGCCCGAGCAGGTCCACCTTGAACAGGCCGGCCTGCTCCACGTCTTCCTTGTCCCATTGAATGACCGTTCTGCCGTCCATCGCGGCGTTCTCGATGGGCACCAGTTCGTGGACGGGACGATGGCCCAGCAGAAAGCCGCCGGGATGTATGGAGAGGTGGCGGGGGAAATCCTGGACCTCTTCCACCAGGGAAACGAGATGGCGCAGTGCCGGGTTTTGAGGATCGAGCCCGGCCTGCGCGATGAAGGCGTCGCTCCAGCTTTCATGGGACACCAGCTTGGCCAGGCGGTCCAGGCTGGTTGCTGAAATCTCCAGCGCCTTGCCCACTTCCCGGATGGCGGACCGGTACCGGTAACGCACCACGTTGGCCACCATGGCGGCGCGGTCGCGACCGTATTTTTCGTACATGTGCTGGATCACTTCTTCTCTCCGGTTGTGTTCGATATCCAGGTCGATATCCGGCGGCTCGGCCCTCTCCCTGGACAGAAAGCGTTCGAAGAGAAGCTCCACCTGGGTCGGGTCCACGCTGGTGATCCCCAGGGCGAAGCAGACCGCTGAGTTGGCGGCCGACCCCCGGCCCTGGCAGAGGATCTTCTGACGGCGGCAGTACTCGACGATCTCGTACATGGTCAGGAAGTAGCCTTCGTACTCCAGTTCCTGGATCAGTTCGAGTTCCTTTTCCAGTTGTGGAATCTGGTCCCGGAGTTTTTCGCCCATCCGGCGCGCGGCGCCCTCGAACGTCCGGTCGTGCAGGTACTGGATGGAGGTTTTGCCCTCCGGCACGCGTTCCAGCGGATAGCGGTAGCGCAGTTCCTGGAGCGAAAAGGAACAGCGGTCGGCAATTTCCCGTGTCCGCCCGACCGACTCCGGATCGTCCGTAAAGAGGCGGGCGAGGTCGTCTGGAGGCGTCAGGGCGTGCCGGTCGTTCGGCCGGATGTGCCGGCCGGCCGTGGACAGGGTCACGCCTTCCCGGATACAGGTGAGGACGTCCTGCAGGCGGCGCCGTTCGGGTGTGTGATAGAGGACTTCCACGGCGGCCACGGTGGGGAGGCCGAACCGGTCGGCCAGTTCCCGGAGCCGGATTTCCCGCAGGATCTCCTCCGCCCGGCGGTGTCTGGCCAACAGGATGTACAGGCGGTCCCCGAATACCGTTTTGAGCCGTTCCAGAACGGGCTCCGGGCCGTCCTCCTCGGGGGCTTCCGGCCCGCCCCGGCCGATCCACAGGGCGATCAGGCCGGGATTGCGGCGGCACACTTCATCCAGGCCCAGCGTACACGTTCCCTTTGAGGAACGCAGATGTCCGTCGGTCAGCAGGCGACAGAGATTGCCGTAGCCCTTCCGGTTCTGGGCCAGCAACAGGATCTCCGATCCGTCCCGGAGGCCGATCTGCGATCCTGCGATCAGGTGTATGCCCGCATGCAGGGCCTGAACGTGAGCCCTGACGATCCCGTACACGCCGTTCCGGTCGGTGAGCGCCATGGCCGGAAGGCCGTTCCGCCGGCAGGCCTCGACCAGTTCCTCGGGATGGCTGGCGCCTTCCAGAAATGAATAGTTGCTCTTGCACCAGAGGGGGACGTAGGGCGGATTGGAGGAGGGCGCGGTCATTCGACGCGGCCCTGGGCGTACCAGCGATGCGTCTGCTCGTCGTAATAGATCCAGAGGCGTTCTCCCCGGCGGTTCTTGATGAACCGGTAGTCTCTCCGGACCTCCCGGTCCCACCATCCGCCGCTGATCGCGTGTCCCGGCGGCGGCTTCCGGTTTTTCGCGTGGTAAAGGGAAGCCCCTTCCAGGTGTTCGGGGCAGGCATGGACGCGCCGCACCAGGGGGCGCAGGAGGACCGGCCGGGGACTGGCGGCGGCAAGCTTCCTGAAAGGCTGCCACTCGAAACGGGCTTCCGGCAGGTGCCCCGGTTTGAGCCGGGCCGACAGCACGGAATCGGGGCCGAACTCGGCGCGGACCCGGGCCAGGGCATCCAGGGCCGCCTCGAGATTGCGGCGTGGGTTCTGCTGCAGCAGGTCCAGTGTTTCGGCGGAGACGTACACGCCCTCCGCCTCGAGGGCCAGTTCCACCGGGGGAGCGCGGAAAGAGACCGTTTCCAGGTGCAGACGCAGCAGGTCCAGCAGGACCGGCGCCTCCAGGGTCGGCCTTGCCGGCTGGATGCGCTGGCGATGACGTTCTCCGTCTTCCAGCATCAGTTGCAGATGCAGGGCCGCCACCGCCTGGCACCTTGCCGCCGTTGCCCGCAACAGGGGGTCCAGCCGCCGCCGGATCCAGAAAAGCAGTCTCCGTGCATTGGATTCGGGCTCGTCCAGATCTATCCGGACGCGGAGGGGTTCGGGGATCTTCCGGGATTGAATCGGCAGCGCCAGCGTTCCCGACGCAAAACGGTAGAGGTTCCAGGCCTCCTCGCCGAGGTGGTGTACAATGCCGCCCGCGGGAAGCGCCAGGAAGTCACTCACGGTATGGACCGCCAGTTTTTCGAGCCGGTCGCGCAGCTTCGGGTCGATTTGCAGATGTAGCAGCCGCACCATGCGGCTTTCCATCTGCTCGACTTCCGGTGAAGGGAACACGATCACCCGGCTCACCGACCTGGCGACGGCATAGCTGCCGAAACGGCCGAAGCCGACGACGATGCCGGCCTTTAACGCCAGCCTGGAAAGGCGGGCTTCGATCTGCCCGGCCCAGTCTTCGAGAGAGGTATGGAGCCTGTCGAGCCCGCTGGCATCGACCCAGAAAATCCCGGGCTCGTCGTTGGAGGGCTCGATCCGGGGGCTGAAACGCTCCAGAAGCCGGTGGACCTGCCGCACCGCGGCCTGGATTTCCCTCTCGGAAACCGTTCCCGCGCACAGGTTCCGATCCAGCGAAAGGGCCGCGGCATAGCGCATGCCCGTGCGGATGCCGGCCCGGCCGGCCGCCGGGTTCACCCAGAGGATGGGGCTCTGAGGATTCTCTTTTTCCACCACGGCGACCGGCCTTTGCTTCCACTCCGGGTGTTTCCTCAGCAGGAGTTGCAGCGGCAGTGCGCGGATATTAATGCAGGCCGTCCGGCCCGCGGCAGATTTCGGTGTGGCGCCAACCCGGTCCATGACGTCTGTCCTTCAGAATTTCGATATCGTACTGGAAGCGGTCGACCCCCATGCGCCGGCAGGAGGATAGCCCTCGCAGACAGACCATCGGTCCCAGCGAAGGCGTTTCCCTGGATTTTGAGGTCAGGCAGAGCAGGGCGGTGTCGTGGGCCCGCGCCAGGTGGGCCAGGCGCGCCTGCAGCGGAAACGGAATTGCGGGATCGGCGTGCAGGTCCATCACTATCAGGCCGAAGGCGCCCGACCTCAGGAGCCGGTCCGCCGAACGCGCCGCGGACTGGGCGTCGGGCACGTGGATGACGACGAGGGCATTCAGGTCCACGCCGTTTTCGGCGGCATCGGGGGCGAAGAAGGTATCCGGCGTGGCCGTGATCCAGGCCACCGGCTCATGTCCGAGCTGCGCATCCAGCACCAGCCGGAAGGCAGCCGTAAGCAGACCGGCTCCTGAACCGGAAGAGAGTTCGCAGAGACGCCCGGCCAGATGCGCCAGCGACCAGCGCGGTGTTTTCGTCCGGGTCCTGATTCTGTTCAGATCGGCCCGGAGGCGCTGTAATCCGCTGTCCTGCAAGGCAGAAAAGCGTTCTCGTTTAATATTGCCGGATACGCCCCGCACCTGGATGACCTTTCCCGGGGGGTGAAAACGGTTCCACATGCGCCTGAAAAAATGTTCACAAACAAAAAAACAGACATATGTCTGTTTTGTCAAGTGTTTTCTTCCGGCTCTATTTTACCACGGATTCCGGGCACGGGGAAAGGCGACGGCGTCAAGGGCCCCGGTCGAAACCCTGTCCGAACACCTGAACGCCCCAGACCGATCCCTCCGCTTCCGCAACCGCCACCCCCACGTGCGTCCAGTGTTTCGCCAGGATATTCGCGCGGTGCCCCGCGCTCAGCATCCAGCCCGCGTGCATCGTTTCGACAAAACGCGTTCTTGCCACGTTTTCACCCACGCGGCGGAAGGGCAACCGCCGGTAGTCGGTGTGCCATCCCGCGTCCAGACCCGTCATGGAAAAATGGGATACAAAGCCCATGGCAAGCATCTCTTCCAGCCGGATGCGCGCCACGTGCATCAACTCGGGATGCGGAAACACCGAACCCCGGCGAATCCGTTTCCGGGCCGCGTTGATTCGATCGATCAGAAGAAGCTGGGCGGCCTCATCCCCCGGATACGGCGCGATGGCGAGCACCTCGTCTTCCAGCCTGCCGGGATTGCCGACAATCACCGACTGGTGGGAAGCGGTATACGTACGCGCTCCGGGCAATACAACCTGAACCTGAACCCGGCAATGCCCTGCCTCGCCGAACCGGAACCGCGCGTGAAACCGCCGTCCCCGCCTGACCACGTCGCCTTCGATCGCGTCACCGTCCGGCACGAGAAACCCCATCACGTATACACCTTCAACCTCGCCGTGGACCTGTCCAGAGACAGTCAGCTCCTCGCCGACGGCAACCGCCTCCGGCAGCCGGTCGACCGTTGCCAGGTCCGTTCTCAGCGGGCCCGGATACTCGTAAGCGGGGGGCATCCGGACTTCCATGCTTCCATCCGGCCAGGAAGTGAACGTCTGGCCGGCCGGACCCGTCTCCACCAGCCGCCCGTCGGGAAGCGTCTCTCGGGTCAAAACACGCGGTGCTTGAGCCGGCCTGCCTCTATCGGACGGAACGATCAGCAGGGAACCCCGGCCGCGCGATGCCGGCAAAGCGCTTCGAGGCGCCGGAGCGGCCCTGCCGGATGACGACTCCGGTGAGCGCCCCTCCGCCGCAGCGTCAGGTCCGCCCCCCGAAGCGGTGCCCTTCGTTCGTTCCTCCGCGGGGTCGGGAACAGCTGCTGTCCCGCCGGCTTCGCGCGTCTCCACCGGTACGTCGGAAGGGGCACCGGGGGTCGTTCCGTCCGGCAGCCGCTGAACCGGGACGCCATCCGGATGATGCTCGGCAACCCGGCCGTCCGCCTCCTGATGGACCCGCGTACCCGTCGCCATTCGCCACTCGCGTCGGCCGTCGGGATAGGAGATTCGCTGGTTTTTGCGCCGGTCGGTGTACACGACCCTTCCATCGGGATACCGGTCTTCGCTGGAGCCTTTTGGAAATCTCACGCTGGTCCGCCCGTCGGGAAACTGCCACCGCTGCCGACCGTCCGGAAACGTCGTCCACACGCGTCCGTCCTCGAAGCGGCGACGGCGCATACCGCTTCCGGGACGCGATGCGCTCCTTGGGGCCAGGAAAACGCCTTTCATCACCCGCCAGTAGCCAACCGGCGGAAGCTGCAGTCCGCCGTCACGCAGATATTTCAGGGAGTGTACAACGCTCTTCTGGATCGTGTCGGCGTCCTCGAGCGCTTCCAGGCTGTCCACCACCTCACCGGCAAACCTTGCCAGGCGCGGGTATTCTCCGGGATGCAGACGGATGTACAGATAGTGGAAGGCCGACACGACTAACGCAGTATCGGGTCTTTCGTACGCCTTGCCGCGTCCCAGCAACAGCGCCACCTGCACGCCGCGTTCCGTCCACCCGTTCACAAGCGCGCCCGATGGAATCCGATAGATTCGATTCCTGTCGACCAGCCGGACGTTTTTCATGAGGCGGACGGTATCCATTCGTACGTCGTAGACGCGCGAAGGGATTCGAATCTCATCCCCGGGCGATATCGGAGGATTCCCGGACAGGGGCGTCGTGAGGTCTCCGGGTACCGCTGCGGATGCGTCCGGCCGCGCGCGCGACACGTGGGCCTCATCCAGCATCGCCTCCTCGGTTGCGCCGCCGGCGTCCGCCAGATAATCCGCCGCCGGTCTGCCGGGCACGTACCGATAGGCGCCGGGTTTCGCGACGGCGCCTGATACCGTCACCTTTTCGTCGGGCTGACATCCAAAGAAGACCAGCACAAGCGCCAGTATGGAATTCTTGAGACGGTATTGAGGCGACATCTCAGGCGTCTCCGTACGAGCCGGCGAATCGCTTAACCGTCCGTGCCGCGCAATCGCCGAAAGCGGAGCCGACGGCGCGAAGCCGTCGAATACAAAGAAACCCAGGGCGCACCCTGGGGTATCGTGTACACGAACAGGTCGCCGGAGATCGAATCTGGATATCCGGCGACCTGTAATGAAACGCTTTAACTTCGGCTTTCTGGCAGACCGGGACGATTCTGTATCTGAATTGCGGGATCGTCAGAATCCGTCCGTCGTCGGCAGGGCGGACGCGTTGTGACGAGGAATCCCTTACTCTCGCATGTTTTATCGCAAGAGCCATGCCTGCCGTTATAGGCTGTTCATCTGCGGCGGTGCTTATCCTTTGAGGCGATTCAGCGTCCTCTGTACGAGCACGGTGACCACACCGGCATACAGTGAGACACCGGCCAGATCGACGATCGCATCCAGTTGCTCGCCGATACCCGGGATGTTGCCCAGCACGTTGGCCATTCCCGCGCCGCCGACGGCAAGTGCGAGCACGAGGTAGCCCGTTGCATCTTCAGCGTCGATCGCAACGCCCGCATAGGCGAGACCCAGGATGACCAGCACGAGCGCAAGAATGCCCTCACCGAGGAAAGCGTCGCCAGCCAGGCCCCCAATGATCGCACCGAGGGCGATGAGACCTACGAGAACTCTACCTGCCATGTCTACCTCCCTAAAAATTAGTTACGTGCCGCGGTCCGTGGACGATTTCGGCCGCAACGGTTACCGACGGAGCGGCGTGGGCGTCGGGTATGCCTCCCCGTCACGAACATCCTGCAAAAACCACCTTCAGAATTCGGCGCGTCAGCTATTGTGGACCGGTAGAACCGGTCAATCCGATCAGCTTGAGTGCTTCCGTAAGGTGATTCGCGGATGGACCCGTTACTTTCGATCCATTCGCGTGGAATGTTTTGACGATTGGCAGGTCGGCCTGCGTTGCTCGAATTATTCTGAAGTGCAGGCCGTTGTACCACAAAATATAGTGTTTCTACAATGACGCTTGTGGTATATGTGGTGGAGTGCGTTAGAAAGGGCGGTATAAATAGTCTTCCACGTTACCCTAATAAAAGCATTGGCAAAAGCCTTGTCAAGTGATTTTATCGTACGTTATTCAGGCTGTGCATTTTAACTCTTCTACGGAAAAATCACCGTCTGCGTTTTGCGCCGTGGCCGCGCCATGCCGGGCGTACCACAGGCAGAAATGACATGCGGATGCAGTAGACCCCGTGCCTTACGTCTTCAGGATTTCCAGACAGGCCTTCAGTCGCAGGTCCTGATCCGCGTATTGTTTCAACCAGTCCGCAACCGTCTTCCCGTCCGCCATCGCGGCTTCCTTATCCGCACCGCTGTCCAGGACGTATCGCGTTGTCTCCGCGTGTCCGTGTCCGGCGGCGCAGTACAGGGGAAAGTGACCGTTATCCGAGGTGGCATTGACGTCAGCGCCGTAAGCGACCAACTGCCTGACGATGTCCAGGTCGCCGTTTCGGCAGGCGTGGTGCAGGGCGGTGTCGCCGCGCGCGTACCGTTCATGCGCCAATCGCGAATCGGCGCGAAGCATGGCGCCGACCCGCCCGACGTTGGCCAGAAAAACCGAGTAGATGAACTGCCGGGCAACCTCGCTCGCGGGTCTCGTATGCGCGTCGAGCCCGCCGTAGGTGACCAGCAGCGACACGATGCCCTTGTTGTCCGGCACTTCGGCGGCGTAGTGCATCGCATAGCCGTCGTGAGCCGCCAGGTCGGCGCCGCGGTCGATTAAATACTGAACGACGTCGAAGCGGCGGCGCAGGCCGGCGTGGAAGATGGGGCGCCAGCCGTGCTCGTCGTCCTGGTCGACCGCCCCCGGACGTTCCTCCACAATCTTCTTCAGCGTGGCGAGGTCGCCGCTGCCGGCGGCTTCATGAATGGAATCGGGCTGCATCGATTTCCTCCGTGCGGAATTCCGCTTACGCCGTACCGATTGCGGCGGGTCGAGTCTTCGACGGCGCCCTTCGCCCGTGCCGTCCGGTTGCCGACCCCGCGGACTCAGGCGGTTGGCGGGACGGTACGGCGCCCGTCCGGCGTGCCCATACGCGGCAACCGCGTTGCAAGATAGGGTGCGGATCGGGGGAGATCAAGGGAAATGCGGCTGATGCGGACGCCATCCGCCGGAAACGGAGGCGGTTTCTTGACGCATGTATATGGAATACCTATATTCGCCTGTCGCTGCGCGGCAACGTATCCCTTCAACGCCGTTCATTCAGGAAAGGCCGGCCGATGTTTCCCGAACTCGACGCCCCGGTGAGCACCTTACGCGGCGTGGGCGCGAAACGGGAGGAACTGTTGTGCGACGTCGGGATATCCACCGTCGCGGACCTCCTTCTCTTCCTCCCGTACCGGTACGTGGATCGTACACGCCAGGCGCCGATTGCCGCGCTGCCGGAAGGCGAGGAGGTCACTGCCGTCGCCCCGGTTCGCGGCGCCAACGTGGCGACCGGCAGGCGACCCCGGTTCGTTCTCGTGCTGGAAGACGAATCGGGCACGCTGGAATGCGTCTGGTTTTCAGGTCACCGATATCTTCGGCGGGCGTTCTCGACCGGCGACCTGCTGGCCGTCGGGGGCAGGTTGACCAGGTACGGCGGCAAGCGACAGATGGTGCACCCCGACGTGGAGGTGATTTCGGACAGCGAAGAGGGAACGCGGGTCCATACGGGACGCGTAATCCCCGTCTATTCGACGACGGCGCGGATGAAGGCCGAACGCCTCACCAGCCGCGGACTCCGCCGCATCATCCACCAGGCGCTGGAAGACGTGCGCCTGCCGGAACCGCTTCCGGATCCGATAGGGGCCCGATCCGGGGCGCTCTCGCTCGGCGAAGCCGTGAGAATGCTCCACTTTCCGGTCCAACGAGGGGATGTTGAGGCGGCGCGCCGCAGGCTCGCGTTCGATGAACTGCTTTACTTCCAGCTTCGGCTTCGTTCGTTGCAGGACGTCCGAAACAACAAGCCGGCGCCGGTAATGCCCCCACGGGGTCTTCTCACCGGAAAAATGCTGGCGACGTTGTCCTTCGAACCCACCGGGGCGCAGCGCCGCGCGTTGACCGAGATCGGCGAGGACCTGACGCGCGCCAGGCCGATGCGCCGCCTGCTGCAGGGCGACGTGGGGTCGGGCAAGACGCTGGTGGCAACGGCGGCCATGTTGTCGGCGGTGGACGGTGGCGCGCAGGCTGCGATGATGGCCCCAACCGAGATACTGGCGGAGCAGCACGCCCGGACCATCGGCGCTCTCGCGGCCCCGCTGGGTCTGGTGGTCGCGCGACTCACGGGGCGACAGCCTCAGCGAGAGCGAAGCGAGATCCTGCAAGGGCTGGCATGGGGTCGCGTTCACCTCGTGGTAGGCACCCATGCGCTTCTGCAGGAGAGCGTGGTTTTCTCCCGGCTCGGTCTCGCGGTCGTGGACGAGCAGCATCGGTTCGGCGTCTTGCAGCGGGCCGCACTTCTGGAAAAGGAAGGCGGCGCCCACCTTCTCGTGATGACGGCCACGCCCATTCCACGGTCGCTGGCGTTGACGCTCTACGGGGACCTGGAGGTAACCGTGCTGGACGAACTGCCGCCCGGACGGCAACCCGTGAAGACGGGATGGCGGGCGGCGGCGGACCGGGAAAAAGCCTATCGTTTTCTGCGTGAACAGGTCTCGGCGGGCGGTCGGGCCTATATCGTCTTTCCGGCAATCGAGGACGCCGGCGCCGGGGACGTCAGGGCCGCTGCCGCGGCATTCGAGGAATTACGTGACGGGGCGTTGTCGGGATTGAGGCTGGGGTTGCTTCACGGCCGCCTCGCCCCCGCGGAGAAGGATGCGGTGATGGCCGCGTTCCGGAACGGTTCGCTGGATGTTCTGGTCTCCACCACGGTGATCGAAGTGGGCGTGGACGTCCCCGGCGCCACGGTAATGATGGTGGAAAACGCGGAACGATTCGGACTGGCGCAACTCCACCAGTTGAGGGGCCGCGTAGGCCGCGGCGCCGCCGGTTCCTATTGTATCCTCATCGCCGACCCGGCGGATGGCTTGTCGCCTGACGCGCGCGAGAGACTGGATGCCATGGCGGCCACCGGCGACGGGTTCGAAATTGCGGAGATGGACCTGAGGATCCGCGGGCCCGGACAGATCTTCGGCACCCGGCAGGCGGGGTATCCCGAATTCCGCTTCGCCGACCTTGCGCGCGACCTGGACCTGGTCCGGTCGTCCCGGAAGGAGGCAGCTGAACTCCTCGATCGGGACCCGAACCTCGATCGCCACGACGCATTGCGCAAGCGCGTTGAATCCGTGAATCTTGAGGGGAAGACCACCCGCGCGGGGTGACGCGGGCGTCGGTTGGATGGCGGTGCCGGGCGGTTCGTTTGAGGGGGTTTGGGGTTGACACCTGCAGGCTTTTGTGGTACATTCAAAAACTGCTCCCGGTGAGGTCGGCTATGTCCGGAAACGCGTGTCGTATCGCGGTGGTGGGTTCAATCAACCGGGATACGATTTGCACGCCAGACGGGACCCGCACGGAAAGCTACGGCGGCATCCTGTACAGTATCGCGGCACTGGACCAGATCGGGTCCGCCGAGATTTTTCCGGTGTGTAACGTGGGGAAAGACGTTGAAGACGCGGTTCGGCGTCTTCTGGGTTCCTGGACGTCCGTGCGACTGGATGGCGTCCGGTTCGTACCCGAACGGAATCCCCACTGTTTTTTGACCTACGATTCCGGGAACCGGAAGCGCGAAACGCTTCTGGGCGGCGTGCCCGCGCTGGCTATTGAGCGGCTTCGGCCTTTCCTGGACTGCGATGCGGTCTGCTTCAATTTCATCACCGGGATGGAACTTGAACTGCGGACGTTGCGGGCTTTTCGCCGAGAGTCCCGCTGTCTCGTCTTGATGGACGTACACAGCCTCACGCTGGGCATCGACAGCCGCCGCTGCAGGTTTTTTCGCATGCCGCCGGGCTGGGAGGCGTGGTTGGCCTGTGCCAATATCGTTCAGCTGAACGAACACGAAGCCGGTCTGCTTGCCGGCGCACCTCTGCGAAGCGTGGCGGCTACCGGTGAATTCGGTGAGCGGGTTCTGGGGCCGGAAACGCGCGCGCTGTTGATTACACGCGGCGAAGAGGGCGCGGATTCCGTTGTCAGAAATCCGAAGGGCGGTATTGAAGTTCAGCATTATCCGGCGCGGCCGGCGGATGTTCCCGTGGACGAAACCGGATGCGGCGATGCGTTCCTGATGGGCTTTACGTGGTCGTTTCTTAAAACCGGCAGCGTTCCGGCGGCCTGCCGGTTCGCCAACAGGATCGCCGGCGCCGCCTGTTGCCTGCGGGGCATCGAGCAGATGGCCCGGATCGGCGATTATCTGAAGTAATAGAAGGTTCGCCCGCCGCACGCTTACGTTCCGGCGGTATTTCCGCGCCGGCCATTTCATCAAGGGGTTTGTTCTATGCAACAATACGACTTTCCGGGTCGGCCCAGCTTCGACCTGTCCCTGAGCCCGCGGCTTGTCTACTACGGTCTGGGCGTTCTGATCCTGCTGTGGCTGCTCAGCGGGATCTACATCGTACAGCCGGCCGAACAGGCCGTGGTGTTGCGGTTCGGCAGATCCATGGGGGTGCAGGAGCCCGGCATCCACTACCATCTCCCGTGGCCGATCGAGTCGGTGGAAATCGAACGGGTGAGCGAGGTGAAGCGGGTGGAGATCGGGTTCCGGACCGTCGCGGTGGAGCCGGCGCCGCGCTATCAGACCGTAACGAGAGAGGCGTCCATGCTCACCGGCGACGAGAATATCGTGAACGTCGAGCTGATCGTTCAGTACCGGATCAGCGACATTGAAGCCTATCTTTTCAATGCCGCCGACCAGGTGCACGCCGTCCGGAGCGTGGTGGAAGCGGCGTTGCGCCAGGTGCTGGGACGGTCGCCGATCGACGAAGCGCTCACGGAAGGGAAATTCAAGATCCAGGGAGAAATCGAGGAACAGGTCAAAGAGGTATTCAATCTCTACGAAATCGGATTGCACGTGGAGAACGTGAAGCTGCAGACGGTCTCGGTGCCGCGCGAGGTGGACCACGCGTTCAAGGACGTGGCCAGCGCCCGGGAAGACCGGGAGCGGCTGCGCAACGAGGCCGAAGCCTATCGGAACGAGGTGATCCCCAGGGCCCGCGGCGAAGCCGAGAAGATGATCCGGGAGGCGGAGGCTTATACCGTCGAGCGCGTCAAGCGGTCCCAGGGTGACGCGGAGCGGTTCCTGGAGGTGTTGACCGAGTACAGGAAGGCCAAAGACGTAACCGAAGTCAGGCTCTATCTCGAAACGATGGAAAAGATCCTGCCGGGCATACAGAAATACGTGGTGGAATCCGACGGCAAGGGTAGCGGCTTTCTGAACATGCTGCAGTTGCAGCCCAGGGCCGCGAGAACCGCTCAACCCGCGACAGCAGGGGGGAACTGAAGATGAAATTTCTAGTCAAGGCGGTCGTGGCGGTCGTGCTGGCGGGTCTCCTCATTGAATCGGTCCTGTTCACGGTGGACGAGCGCGAACAGGTGGTGGTGACCAGGCTGGGAGAGCCCAGGCGCATCATCAAGAGCCCCGGCCTGCACTGGAAAGTGCCGTTTGTGGAGCGGCTTCACTCCTTCGACAATCGGCTGCTCTACAGCGACGCGGATCCTGCGCCCATTTATACACTGGACAAGAAGAACCTGACCGTCGACAATTTCGCCAGGTGGCGTATTGTCGACCCGCTGAAATTCCTCAAGTCCGTGCAAACGGTACGAGGCGCCCAGTCCCGTCTGGACGATATCATCTACGCAGCGGTCCGCGAGGAGTTGGGCCGGCGGACGCTGGACGAGATCGTCTCCGGAAACCGGAGAGAGATTATGGACAAGGTCACGACGCGGTCGCGACAGGACGCCGCGGAACTGGGCGTGGAGGTGGTGGACGTGCGGGTCAAACGCGCCGATCTGCCCGAGGAGAACAAGAAGAACGTGTTCGACCGGATGAGGGCCGAGCGCGCCCGGCAGGCCAAGGAGTATCGCGCCGAGGGCGAAGAGGCGGCCCTGAAGATCCGCGCGGAGACCGATCTGGAAGTCACGCGGATCAAGTCCGACGCGTTTCAGAAGTCCCAGCTGATCCGGGGCCAGGGCGATGCCGAGGCGCTGGCAATCTACGCGCAGGCATTCCAGAAAGACCCGCGGTTCTACGAGTTTCAGCGCACCCTCGAGGCCTATGAAAAAACCCTCGGAGAAGGCACCACGGTCGTGCTGCCCCTTCGCACGGACTTCTTCAAGTATCTGGGTAACAGGAATCGGCGATGAACGCCCGGCGGTTCTACCCGTTGATCTGGGTGGTCTGCCTGCTTGGCCGGCCGGTTTCGGCCGCGGGCTGGGAACGACTCGAACGGGAAGGACTGACGCTTCGGTATCAGGATATCGATCGAGAGCCGGCGCGTGTGCTGCTGGATGAACTGATCTCCGGCAGATCTGAGGTTGCGCGGAAGCTGGGCGGCGGGCAGGACGTCCCGATTGTCGTCTACGTAGCCGGTTCGCAGGCGCTTTTCCAGACCGTTACCCGCGGGCGCATCCCCCACTGGGGCGCGGGTTGCGCGTTCCCCGCCGAACGGATCGCCGTGCTGCGGCTGTTGCCGGGGCAGCGCGGACAGGTCCTGAAAACCGCGCGGCACGAAATTTCCCATATTCTGCTTCACCATCTGGCTCGCTCGCGCGTGCCGCGCTGGTTCGACGAAGGCGTGGCCATGTGGGTCGCGCAGGAATGGCGGCTCCGCGAAAGCACCGAGCTCTCCTACGCGATATTCTCCGGCGGACTGGTTCCGCTGGATGAGATCGAGGGGGTGCTCGGTTTTTCTTCTTCAAAGGCGCGGCTGGCCTATACCGAAAGCCTGCTGGCCGTTCTGTACCTGATCCATCTGGGCGGTCCCGGAACCGTGGCGCAGATCGTCCAGTCCCTCGGCGCCGGAGTCTCGTTCGACGTCGCCCTGTATCGGATCACCGGACTCACGCCCGGCAAATTCGAACGCGAGTGGGCCGAATACGCCGAGGGCCGGTTCAGCGTGACGGCCCTGTTGACGTCGGCGGGGGCGCTGTGGTTCTTTATGACGCTGCTGCTGCTCGGCGTATTCGTGGCGGTCCGTGTACGGAACCGCCGGATTATCGAACAATGGGATGAGGAATCTCCCGAAGACGCTTTGCCCCTGCGCCTCCGCCTCCGCGTTCGTCGCTCCGGAGACCGGACGTGATCGTTGGCGTGACAGGGGGCATCGGCGCCGGCAAGAGCCGCGTTTGCGACGTTTTCGCCCGGGAGGGCGCGTACGTGATCGAGGCGGACGAGGCGGGGCGGGCGGCGGTGGACGACCCGGCGGTATTGCGGTCGCTGGCAAAGACATTCGGCCGGGGGATCCTGGATGAAAACGGCGAACTGGTTCGCAGGGAACTGGGCCGGCGCGCCTTCGCGTCAATGGAGGCGCGGAACCGCCTGAACGCCATCGTCTGGCCGACTCTGACGGGGAAACTGAAGGACCGCGCCCGCAACGCGCTCTCGCAACGTCCCGAACGCCCCGTGGTGATCGATGCGGCCCTGATCCTCGAGTGGGGGGACCGCCGCGAACTGTGCGATACACTGGTGGTTGTCACGGCGCCGGAGTCGGTCCGGGTCCGGCGGGCGATGGAGCGGACGGGGTTGTCGGAGGCGGAAGTCAGGGAACGGATGGCGTGTCAACTGCCGGAATCCGCCAAGGTTGAAGCCGCGGACTTCGTGATCGAAAACGCCGGGTCCGCTGCGGAACTGGAAGCGCGCGCCCTTTCAGTCTGGCGACAGATCGTCAGACCCTGACGAAAGAGATTTCTGAGAACTACGCGTACGATTTCCATTGAACCGCAAACCTTAAAAGACATTCGTTCGAACGATTGAACGACCCCGGTGGCGTCGCCCGTCGGGGTTTCTCCGTTTCGTGCAGCGGTGTCAAGAATGCCACGTCTTTAAGGAAACGATCGTATTGTAACGACCACATAAAGAAACGAACGTTTCATAATTGCTTGACAAAGAAACGAACATTTCTTAATATTTCGGCAAAGGAAGGGAGCATTATCCTCTTATGCCACGTGTGACCGGCCAATATCGAATTGTCAGCACCCTCTGCGAGGAAGTTCGAGCGTTTGTACCTTTCCCGCTCCCGCCAGGTGATCCACCGCTGGCATTTGACGGTCGGACAATCGGACTCCACGATGCGGCGAATGCGGCCCTTGTTCGTCTCCGGATCGCGGGCGTAATGGTACCCAGCACTGAATGGTTCCTATTTGGATTCGTGCGCAAGGAAGCGGTTATTACCTCCCGGATTGAAGGGACGCAGGCCACGCTACGGGACGTCGTTACTTTTGAAGCCACAGGTCGAAACGAACTCCCCGACGATGTTCGTGAGATATGCAACTATGTAAAGGCGCTTGCGCATGCCCGAGAACAGATCGCGGACCCGGATGGACTTCCTCTTAGTATCCGCCTGCTTCGCGACACACACCGAATCCTGATGCAGGGCGTTCGAGGCAAAGGCAAAAAGCCCGGCGAAGTGCGCCGATCGCAGAACTGGATCGGCGGCACCCGGCCCGGTAACGCTCACTTCGTCCCGCCGCCCCCTGAAGAGGTCCCTGAAGCTCTGTCGGCGCTGGAACGTTGGTTGTACGAAGACAGCGATCTTCCGCCGCTGGTGCGGGCTGGACTTGCGCACGCGCAATTCGAGACGATTCATCCGTTTCTCGACGGAAACGGTCGCATCGGCAGGCTGTTGATCGCGCTATTGATTGAGCATTGGGGGCTTCTAGACCGACCGCTCCTATACCTCAGCCTCGCGTTCAGGCGCAGTCAACAGGAATACTACGCGCGGTTGACGGCCGTTCGCGACGAAGGTGATTGGGAAGGCTGGACTACGTATTTTCTGGGGTGCGTGCGTGACGCCGCCGAAGATGGTGTTCGTGTCGCAGAGGCGCTTCATTCTGTCGTGGCACGCGACCGCCGCCGGCTTCTTGCCAGCGAACACGCAACCGTCGCCGCGGTTCGGTTGCTCGACCTCCTTCCTTCACATCCGGTTGTCAACGTTGCAATGGTTGGCGAGTTGCTGGAACTGACACCGCCTCCGGCGCGTAAAGCGATAGAACTACTCGAAACCCTCAACGTGCTTGGAGAAATCACCGGCAGGCAGCGTGGCCGGTTCTATGCGTACCACGAATACCTGGACATCCTGACCGGTGACGATGTTTGATGGGATGGAGCAGAATGATGACGGATGCCGGCTCGAGTGCGTCAATTTCTACGGACCGGCGTCACGGCCACGCGAACCGCAATCAGATATTTTCCTTACTTTATTGTAAAAAGAAATGAATTGTCGTATATTTCAAGGAAAATGGAGGCGCCGTCATGTATGAATCTTCGATCACCAGCAAGGGACAAACGACAATTCCGAAGCACGTGCGAGAGGCGCTCGGTGTGGAGGCGGGGGACAGGGTTCGTTACGTCATTACCGACGGCGACGTTAGACTCTTGTCCCTGCGGCCCATCGGTCGGCTATTTGGCGCGCTTCAGCATCATGGCGCAGCCGTGACCATCGAGGAAATGGAACGGGCCGTATCCGACGGAGCAGCAGGCGAATGATCGGCCTCGATACCAATGTGCTCGTTCGCTATCTGGTGCGCGATGACGAGCAGCAGGCCGAGGCCGCCCGTGTGCTGCTGGAGTCACTGACACCGGAGCGTCCGGGCTTCGTCTGCCGCGAGGTAATCGTCGAGCTTGTCTGGGTGCTCGAACGGGCATACGGGTTTACGCCGGTCCAGGTTTCGAAGGTGTTGCTGGAACTTGCGGCTACGGAGAGCCTTGTCATTGAAGAGGCCGGCGACGTGGCGCGGGCGGCGGTACGATACCGGGTTTCCGGCGGCGGGTTCTCGGATCTGATGATCCTGGCGGCTGCCGAACGGTCCGCAGCGCATCCGCTCTACACCTTCGACAAAAAGGCGGCGCGGATCGACGGCGTGTCGCTGCTGTAGATCTCGCATTCGGACACTACGACAAACCACTTGATATGCATACCGGTACGCGCTACATTCTCAGCCGTGTACCGTTCTCCGTCAACGCGATTCGTTTCGTCGGCAAGGTCATGCACAATCTGGAAAATCCCCGCCCGGTGATCCCCTGCGCAGCGCCCTCCCTCGGACGAATCTCTTCGAAGTGACTCCCCCGGCCCGAGCTCTCTGGATTACAACCTGCTGTGAACCAGCCGATTGACAAATAGACTTGAACGTAAGCGAAGTTCGCTGGGTACGGTGTTGAACTGTGTTGCTACAACCAGCGCGGGGTAAATGTTATGGCTATTGAGAAACCGCCTCATCCCGGTCTCAGTATCGTCGAGAACTGGCTCGACCCGCTCCGCCTCAACGTCACCGACGCTGCGAGGGTATTGGGCGTGGCCCGTCACACGCTGTCCCGGGTACTCAACGGGCACGCGGGCATCTCGCCCGAAATGGCGATTCGACTGGAGAAGGCAGGGTGGTCCGATGCCGGGTACTGGTTGCGCCGGCAGACGGCCTACGATCTTCTGCAGGCCCGTGAGCAGGAAGGCCGGATTCAGGTTGAGCGCTACCAGCCTCGGTCCACGTTGCGGGAGGGACGTGGCGTTTACAGGAATACCAGTATCGCCGTGCTTCTGGGCGCCGGCGCGTCGGAAGCGGCGGGGTTCCCTTCGATTCAGGACCTCACCGATCTGGTCGTTTCCGGACGGGGCGTTACCCGGCACGGCGACGGGTGTTTTTACATCAGCGGCGGAGAGGAACCGAAAACTGCGGAAGTAAGGTTACCCCTGAGCATGGTGAAGCGACTTCATGAAGAGGCTGAGACTTACCTGTCCACGTACGTCGACCGGAAGGCCAATTACGAGGATATCTACTATCTCGCGAGGCAGGCGCTGGATGATGAGTTGGGCGAAACGGAGAATCCGGCGCTTCGCCGGTTTGTGGACAGGCTGAAAGCCAACTGGCTGTCGCTCACCCATACAGATATCGAAAGAGGCGAAGCCGCGGTGTATTCACCCGAACCGGGTGTTCCGGACGACCTGGCCGGCTTACTGTGGGAAACGTGCAACTACATCGCGGACGTCGTCAGGCGAAGCCTTCTGCTCTACGGGCCCGAACCGGACCGCATCCGGCAGTTGAATGCGGTCGAATACGCCTGCAGGGCCTTCAACGTAACCGGTATATCGACCCTTTTTCAGGATACCCATGTAGAGGCGTTTTTGAAAGACCGGAACGTTGCGCTCGCCGATGGATTCTCGGGCGGCGAGGATGTCATTTCGCCGTGGAACGGAGATCTCACTTCGGAGGTGAAGATCCCGTACCTGAAACTGCGTGGTTCTGTAGACTGGTACCGCTACAGGGACGGTAAAGTCAGACGCATCACGCCGAATCTGTATCCCCAGCGCATTGAGGTTGACGGCGCCTTTCTCTACGCGGAAGATATCCCGAGGATGCTGCTGATCGGCACGTACAAAACGTTCTCGGATTGTGGCTCAGGGATATTTCGCGAACTCCGGCATTGCTTCAGATCGACCATCGGAAAGGCGGACACAATGGTTGTCTGCGGTTATGGCTTTGGCGACAGGGGAGTCAACAATGAGTTGATCGATTGGTATGCCGGAAACGAGGGCCGCCGGTTCGTGATCGTTCACCCGGAGCCCGATCACCTTGCCGAAAACGTGCATGCAAGCCTCCGGATTCACTGGGAAACCTGGCAGAAAGCCGGCGCGGTCTCAATCATCGAAAAGAGATTCGAAGATATCGAAGCCCCTGAGTTCGTGGAAGCCATCGTGCAGACGGCGAATCCTTGAACGACCGTTGGGACCATCAGATTGGGGGCCGGGTTAGAGATCGGCAAAGGGAACGGCGGTAACTGCCGGCGCAAGCGGCAAGCGGACGTCTCCCGGATGTATGACGAATCCGGGTCCGGTCCGTTCTTTCAAATCATCCTGAAATGTCCTGATGGCGGCGGCCATAGCCGGACGAGGCGTGGCGGACAGCTTTACTTCTATGGGGACGAGACCTGCGCCCGTATCGACCACGAAATCGACTTCGGTTCCCGCCAGGGTCCGCCAGAAATAGACCTGTGGGTCCATTCCACGATGGGTCAACGACCGGAAGATTTCCGTCAGTACCGCTGTCTCCACTATTGCGCCGCCCATGGGTCCCGAAGCCGCATGTGCGGGATCCTTTAAACCGACCAGGTGGCAGAGTGTCCCGACGTCGCTGAAGTAGACTTTCGGTGACTTGACCAACCGTTTCCCGATGTTGGCGTGGTACGGTCGAAGGACGATGACCTGGTAGGTGGCTTCGAGAACGGAAAGCCAGCCTTTGATTGTATTGACGGCAACCCCGAGGTCGCGTGCGACGTCGGACAGATTCAGGAGTTGGGCGCTTCGGGCCGCCAGTCCACGAAGGAAATTCTGGTACTGAGTAAGGTCTCCGACCTGCCGCAGCGCGCGCACGTCCCGTTCCAGATAGGTCTGAATATAGCTTGAATGCCACAGAGAGACATCCCGGTCGGGTTGGGTCGCGAGTTCCGGATATCCGCCGCGAAGGTAGTCCCGCCACAGCTCACCGAAGCCGGAGGGCGAGTTCGAGGACGACTGGCTTTCGCGTTCCCAGGCAAGGGGAGCCTGTGGACGCCCTTCGACTTCACGCCTCGACAGCGGCAGCAGTCGAAGAATGGCGGCGCGGCCCGCCAGCGACTCGGTCACCTTCTGGGCGAGCAGGAGATTCTGCGAGCCGGTCAATAAATATTGACCGTGCTGGTTTCGTTTTGCGTCAATCTTCTCTTTGATATAAGGTAGGAGATCGGGCGCGTAATGCACTTCGTCAAAGATGACCGGCGCAGGATACAACTCCAGGAATCCTCGCGGGTCTTCGATAGCAGCCGCGCGAACATCCGGGGGTTCAACGGATATGTAGCGAAACTGCTCGCTAAACAGACGTTTAAGGAGTGTTGTCTTGCCGGATTGGCGCGGACCGGTCAGGATGACGGCCGGGAACTCGCTGACAGCCTTTCTGAGGACAGGTTCGAGAGATCGTTTGATGTAATGTTGGTCCATTGCTGGAAAATATGCATTTTGAATGCAAAATGTCAACCGAAATCTTGTGCATCTGCGCCGTGTCTTGTGCAAAAACGACGCCCTTGAGTACATCGTCAAGATCGAACAACAGCATCCGGACTGTCGATCGATATGAGCATTCGTCGCATCATTGCGGGGTCGTCCAATAGGGCTCTTGCACACGCGTTCAGACAGTTTGGCGAACACTCTATCGGATCTTTCTACTTGACAAGACGCCATGAAATTATGGAGATTTCCAAAGGACGGTTGCTGCGAATGCAGGACAATCGGCTAGTCTACTGTGGCACCGCGAGTAGAGATATGGAAGATCGGATAAGAGATACGAACGCAGACAGAACGTACACGGGAGCAATATAGGGCCGATTTGCATGCCAGGATGTAACAACCTCTCGATTCACGGATTCGCAAGACACGGGGGTAATGGACGATGGATGATGTTTTCATCTATTGGGATAATTCTAACATCTTCATTGGCGCTCAGGACGTTGCTGTCGACAGGGAAGGCGAATCAGCCCGATCACGGGTACGGATACATTTCCCGAATATGTTGAAGTTGGCGCACGCGGGACGAATTGTAAAGCGTGCTGTTGCCGCCGGTTCGGTCCCTCCGGAATTGAGAAGCGTCTGGAATCGACTGGAAAACAGCGGTGTGGAAGTGAGGCTGCTGGAACGAGGCACCTTGTATGGACGCGAACAGGGAGTAGACCAGATATTGCAGACAGAAATGTTGCGGGATGGTTTCGACAACAATGGAGACCCGGGTACAGTCGTCATGTTGACCGGCGATGGCGCGGGTTTTCTCGATGGCGTTGGATTTCACGCCGATCTGTCTCGAATGCAAAAGCGGGGATGGCGTATTGAGGTCGTATCGTGGAAGTACAGCTGCAATCGAAGGATGAGGGAATGGGCGGAACATTACGGCGTATTTGTGGCGCTGGATGATTTCTATGATAGCATAACGTTTCTGGAACATCCGAGGCCGGGCGACCCTGTTGGAGACCCTCGTCTTTCCGTTTCAATTGACTTGAGCAAGAGACAGCTGGCTGATTGAGTAACGCCGCGGTGCTGATAACGAAACCAACCCTCGCGTTCCTGCAGTCCCGTCACCCGCGAAAGGGTTGTTCTTGCCGAGATCGTGCGATTTCCACGTGGGTTTCACGCGACTGAATGAGATCCAGGTTCGTAAGTTCTTCACGTATAATGTACCTGGAGCAGATCCGTAACGCCCTTCCCAAACGTAGCTTGCCGCGTATGTCACACCAGTCTCCCCTGCAGACACCCCGATCCACCCGCGCCGAACGAGGCTCCATCCGAATCAGATGCCGGTCGCCGAGGCGTTGACCGGGTTTGGATTCGAGATCGTGATCACGGCAGGAATAGTAACTGTTTTTCAGACGCGGCCTTCGATGTGTTCGGCTCATGCTTCGTCCCCTTTCTCTTCTGCGCCCCACCATTCATTCGTTCACATCCTCCGCTTTCCTGCTCCACTTCTGCGCAAGTTGCCTGGCTTCGGCGATCTGGGCGGGCGTCATCGAATTTTCCAGGTTGTCGCGCACGACGCTGCCCATGCTGTCTCCGGCAGCGGCGGCAAGACTGCAATGCGCGTAGGCTTTAATTTCGTCCCGCTCCACGCCCAGACCCATGGCGTACATCATCCCGATTTGGGATCGCGCTCTCGCAAAGCCCTGGTCAACCGCACTGCGGAACCACTTTAACGCCGCGGTGTAGTCCCGCGGCACGCCACGGGCGTTGGCGTACATGATTCCGAGCAGGTACTGCGCGCCGGCGTGGTTCTGGCCCGCCGCGGAGCGATAGAATTCGATCGCTTTTGCGAGGTCTCTCTGCACGCCCCGGCCGCGGGAGTAGGCGGTTCCCAACTTGAACCGGGCGTCGGCGTGTCCCTGATCGGCGGCGGCACGGTACCACTTGACCGCCTCTGCGTTGTCCCGTTTCAGGCCCAGACCCTGGGCGTACATCCATCCGAGGCTGGCCTGCGCGTCCGCATGACCCTGATCGGCGGCGAGACGCAACAACCTGACGGCCTCCGGAAAGTCCTGCTTCACGCCTTGCGCGCTCGCGTACATGGCCCCGAGAAGGAACTGCGCCTCGGCCTCGCCTTTCAAGGCGCGTCTCTGCAGGTCCTCCACGCTCCCTTCGCTTTGTTCTGCCGCGAAGCCCGCCGAAGCGAACGCGAGAATCGCGAGAGCGGTTACAGTCAGCCGAATCAGACGATACACGTTCTTCATTTTCACCTTATTAAAACGCTCGCCCCATTCGGTGATCGAGGAAGCGGGTGTGAGGGTGGGGCAGACATTCCTGTCTGCCATTAGGCCGGTTTTCGTACGGGCGACCGGCAGGTCGCCCGTACAGATATCGCGCGGCGGCTCTTATCTGGCAATCTTTCGCATGACAGGTTGCGGGACAAGGGGCCGGTCCCTGACATTGTCCAAGGGTAGAAGGGACCCCGACGGCTGATGCGGAGGGGAAATCTCCGTCCCCCTGAAGAATCAAGCCCTCGTATCTTGTTGAAGGTACGTAACGCCCGGGCAAGGGAGACAACCTCGCGCCGATGGATCGGATCGGCGTCCCCAACCCGTCATCGCGCCAGTCGCATCGGCGACACATCGGCGATCGACTCGAGCATCTGCAACTCAGCGCCGCCGCCCTGTTCGATTACAACTGTATCGAAATCGGACAGTGTTGTATCGAAATCGAACACATTTCCGCGGCCGATTTTTGCGTATATTCGCAACCTGTTGTTATTTCTATATTTGAATTGTCTGGCAGGGTATTTGCTTCTAAAACCAGGCGTACGGTTGACGATTTGGGATCGGCCTGCCTCCAGGCACGTGTGTCAAACGGGCAGTATTTCACCTTAATACCAGTCGGATTCACTCCCGCGTTTCCAATCCGGGAATGAGCGCGCGAACGGAGACACCTGTGATCAAGAATCTCCTGACCGTCGCAATCCGCAATCTACTGCGGAACAGATTGTACACCTCCATAAATCTGTCAGGACTTGCAATCGGGTTGGCGGGAGGCATCCTGATCCTGTTGTACGTCAACCAGGAGTTTTCGATCGATCGATTTCACACTCTGGGCGACCGGATTTACAAAGTGATTCGGGAAGTGCGCAAAACAACCCGTACTACCTTTGAAAGCGGAACCTCAGGTGCGCTCGGACCTGAATTGGAAGCGTCGTTTCCTGAAGTAGAAAAAACCGTACGTATTTGGCAATGGCGCGTGTCCGCACAATTCGGCGAGCGCAAGGGTGAGTATCAGTTTGCGCTGGTTGACGACGGCTTTTTCCGGGTCTTTGATTTCGACTTTATACGAGGCGATCCGGAAATCGCATTTCATACACCCAATTCGGTGGTCATTACTGACAACCTGGCGCTCCACCTGTTTGGCGACAATGACCCGATGGGCCGTTCTTTCTCAATCGAAAGCACCGTGTTCCCCGGTGAATTCACGGTTGCCGGAATCGTAAAGGAGCCGCATCGCTCGTCAGAACTACATTTCCAGATCCTCTCTACGACGGTAACGCCAGTCGCGGAAGTGCAAGATAAGTGGACAATGTGGCAGCCAATGCTCTCCTGGCGGCCGGTGAAGACTTTTGTACTACTCAAGGCAGGACAGGACCCCGAAATCCTGCAAACAAAAATGAAGACGCTTATCGAGCGGTTTATGGGGGATGAAGTTGCGGCAAAATCGGCGTTTCATCTCCAGCCGATTCACCGCGTGTACCTGTATGGGGAGTCTGATTTTATCCCGGCGAGCGGCGGCCGTATCCAGCGAATTTACCGGCTCGCGACCATCGGAATGATCGTGGTCGTAATCGCGTGCGTGAATTTTACCAATCTGGTGACTGCAAGGGCTGTCACCCGAAAGCGCGAAGTCGGTGTGCGAAAAGTGGTCGGGGCGCACCGCCCGCAACTGATGGTCCAGTTTTTGGGCGAATCTCTGCTCTTGACCTGCATCGCGCTGTTGATTGCCCTGGCGCTCGCAGATATATCCCTGCCTCTATTCAACCAATTCGCGCAGATCGATCTGCGCATCGATATGGCAACTTTGTCGGCATGCGCGCCTGAAGTGATTGCATTGGCGATCCTGGCCGGACTCTCCGCCGGGACGTATCCGGCGTTCTTCCTCTCCTCCTTACGTCCGGCGAACGCATTGAAAGGCGGCGCGTTCTCGTCGTGGGGCACGGCGTGGCTGAAGAAGGGACTCGTGGTTTTTCAGTTTGGCATGTCCATTTTGCTGGTCATCTGCACCCTTGTCGTTTATCAGCAATTGCGATTTATTGACACAAAAGATATGGGGTTTACACGCGATCATATAGTCAGTTTACCCATTTTCGATCATGATGTTCTCGCGGAACCGAACCCGAAAAAACGTCTGTCGGCACGGCACCAGTTGGTGAAGCAGGTATTTCTCGAACACCCCAACGTCCTGAGCGCGTCGTCGGGGCGGTACAGAATTAAGGGATACGGTGGTAGGCCGCGCTTGCTCTGGCCCGACGGGGACCGGGCAAGAGAGCAGACGATTCGTGTCAACGAAGTTGATGATTCATTCTTTGAGACTTTCGAAGTCCCCGTACTCCGTGGTCGCGCATTCTCACCCGATGTAGCAAGTGATACATCGGAGGCGATGATCCTGAACGAGACAGCCGTGCGCCTGCTGGGCTGGGAAGATGATCCTATTGGGAGACAGATCGAGTCGCCAGCCTTCAAGAACCGGGCCTTGACAGTAATTGGCGTTGTCAAAGACTACCGCAGCTTGTCACTGCGGGAAGAAATAGAGCCCCTGGGTTATATAGCGCGTTGGGAGTTTTTCCATTCCCTTTACCTGCGCATCCGACCGGAAGGGACCGCGCAGACCCTGGCTTTTCTCGAAGCGCAGTGGCATCGCTTCGCGCCGGAGGAGCCGTTTAAATATCACTTTATGGACGAATACATGGAGTGGATCTACCACAGCGAGAGACGCACCGGAAGAATGCTCGGGGTGTTTTCATTGCTGGCAATATTCGTGGCGTGCCTGGGGCTGTTCGGACTCTCGGCGTTTGTGGTCCAGTCTCGCACCAAGGAACTCGGTGTTCGTAAGGTACTTGGCGCTTCCACATCACATTTGGTGATGCTGGTCTCTCGTGAATTCCTTTTGCTCGTCCTTCTTGCCAGCGTCGTCGCCTGGCCAATCGCTTACTATCTGATGAGCGACTGGCTTTCAGGATTTGCCTATCGGATTTCCCTGAACGTCGTGCCGTTTGTCGTGAGTCCGACACTGGCACTTATCATTGCATTCGCGACCGTAAGTATGCAGGCAGTCCGCGCGGCTCAGTCCAATCCGATCGAGGCTTTGCGAGATGAATGAAAGGGAGTAGGATCAAGCCGGTGTTCCGACCATCCCTCGTTCTCTTCTTCTCGCGATACAGGCTCGGATCCATCTCTGGCTAAGATTTGAACGTGAAGAAATCGACCTTGAGTCGGCCCGGTTCGGTTCCGGTATAGTATAGTCAAGGGCCCGGTTGAGGCAACGATGATCAGCCCGTCCTTCGCTTTCGCAGCCTCGCCGTAAGCGTACCCGGCTTTCAACCGATCCGGATTGAACTCATTCCAGAAATAGATGACCCGCAGAGTCAACCGGCTTTGTAAGCGCGAACCGGCAACTCGGTGGTTTCAATTGTGAAACGGTCAAGGCGAATAGACACCTTCTCGATGACAAAGCCCACGCCGTCTTCGTTAGCGTCCAGATCGACACTCACAACCTCGCAGGTTGTAACCGTCCAATGCGGCTGATCTGGTTGTGTCTGCCTCGTGACGCAGGTAATCTTCTCAGTGTAACCACGTTGTCTGCTCTTTCAGAATCTCAACAATCGCACAAATGAGGTCGCTACGCCTCGGTTCCAAAGCTTCAATCCGAAGTTGACCCATTTCGCGCGGCGATACATAACTGACGTGTTGGTGTAGTGCGGATGTGTCACTCGGGGGCTATGGTAGTGGCAACATCTGTAGATGCCCGTTTCGAATTAGAGAATGAAAATGTCTCTCTATCTGGCCCGCTACTTCAGGAGAATTGACGAGCATGCCAAGTTCAATGTTTCGGTCCTGCGCCGCCTCAGTGAAGTTGGCCGACGTCACCAGGGCTTCCCGTCCATCAATCACCACACATTTGGCGTGCAGTGCGCTGTGTACAGGGCCAGCGGGGGCTAACGACCTGGGGTCGTAGTACAATCGCGGCAGTCGTATTCCCGGCCACTCGTTTTCGATGAAGTTGTTGGCGAACCTGCCTACTACCTGGCTGTCGAGCGATGTGTCCGTCTGTTCACGACGCACTTCGAGGCAAAGGGTAGCCTCGAGGGATTCATCCGCGTCGAGTCGTTCTGCCAATTCCCGAAATACAGAACGCCCCTGGTAAACGGCATAGCCAACGGCCAGCACACGTTCTTTAGCCTTATTGAAAAGTTGCCGGATTACGACGCCGGTGTCCCGAGCCGTGGCAGCGACATCAGGGCCGCTGACCACAATGTCTATCAAGTCGGATATGTTGGGGTTGACCTTCCTAAGCGCAGCAAAAGAGCGAAATATTAGTGCAATTTCAGAAGTCGAAACTTGCCGCTTGGCAAGTTTGTTGAGATACGCCGCGACCGAGGCAACGTGGCCTTCGGAAATGTGGGACTGCAGGGAGAGTTTGGTGAAGGGCGCCGTAAGGAGGTTGGATTCCAGCAGGTCTGCGAGCCTGACCAAACTCGGGTGGTCGAGGTCATTGAGCGCTTCGTAATCTATCATGGATCGAGACCGGCGGGATCAAAGAATGCAGCATCCGTGGAGGCGACTGTGGGTATGACAAGTGCACGGTCGAGAAAGTCGTTGCGTTGTTCGCAGCTTGTCTCTGAAATCAACAGACAACCGTGACACGCGGCTCCAAGTAAGGGACGTCCCTCATATGATGCATCCGGCGCATGTTCGGCGCACACAGGGTCGTTCGAGCACAGCAGATTATCGCGAAGGGCGCGACGCAGATGATCTGTGAAACGTCGGCCAGCTTCCACTAGCCCACCAAGTGTACCCTCAGAGTCTGAAGATCCCGTATAAATCAGAATTCCAAATCCGCCATCGCCAGCGTACACGCGTTCCCGAAGCGAAGTCGCCGGATAGCCGCAGTCAAGTGCAATTGAAGTCATTAACATATGTGAGAACGAATGCCGCATGATAAATGGTAGCCCGGGGAAAACATCTCTATTGCGGTGACGTTGTTCTGCCCAGGCCTGCCAACCAACTTCGATTTTCCGACCATGCGTTTGAACTTCGGGACGTTCCACCCACTTCTCAATCTCATCCTTCTTGAAGGAGACGAATACGCCCTCGCCGCGGTTCTCAACTGCAGGCAACCATGTGATCGTCTCGGCCAAAGCTGCTCTGGTTACATCAAGGTCAATCTCTCCGTCTTTATCTGGATTGACCGCCTCAAAACGTGTGAATCCGAGCAGGGCCATTACCTCGCGCAATCGATGTACCAGCACCAGATTGTCGATTGGGGCCAGGAGAAGATCGCTTTCGGGATCCCACGCCGCACGTGGCAAGGTTTCAGCATGAAATGTGGATCTGGGATCGTTTTCGCCAATACAATCATCGCTCGTGTTGAAAATCTCGAATTCGGCGATCTTGACCGGTACATCCTCTCTGTGGCCCCCACCTTTTTGCCGCTCATACTCAGCTATTACAGTCTCGTCACTTATACCGTCGAAAGCGGCATTCAGCTCGGGGACCGCCCGGAAGTTTAAGAGCATATTAAGGTCATCAGTCGTTTTCAGGCGTTCATAATGACGTTCTACCGTAGATGCCAGTCCTGCATCGAACTCCGGCAATGAGATAACACTCATTACCTGTGGAAAATACGCGTTGCTCGCTGTCCGTACCAATAGGCGAAAGGGTTCGGTGCATTTCTCACGCGCATATTGCCCGATCCACGGGCGGTTGCCGGAGCATTGACCGAGTGGACTGGTACTGATATCCAATGCCTCGTAGAGCGCGCGTTCCTCACCGCAATCGCATACACCATATATGTCGGAGATATCACCACTGGTACCACGTTCTTCCAGCCACAGGGGACGCTGGCACGTATTACCACTCTTGTGGACAAAAGAACGCCAATCCAGATCGTTAATGTGACCTCGTCTGCAACCGCAGACAAAACGCACCGGTACAACTGGTTGGCGCCTTCCATCCTCATCTATGAAACGCCCCTTTTGCAGAAGATCCCATCGAACCAGGCGCCGCTGTCGCCACTGGTCGTTTCGTGGCGACTGTGCTGATTTCCTGACAATAAACCAGGTGGGGAAAATACGCGCGCCAATTGGAGCGATCTGTGTATTATTCTCTTCATGTCGCGGTGGCGTGTAAAGTTCGAGACTTGGCACATCGAGCAGTTGGCAAAGTTTGGCGACCAGGCGCGTTTCTTCGATCTTTTCGCGGCGTCGGAATGACCAGTCCTGCAAACCGGATACGATTACCGAATAATCGGGTAGGTCAATCATCGATCCTGGTCCGTACGTTGTGATTAATTGACTATGACCGATGAAATTTTCAGCCATTGAAATCCCTCAATTGATGTCTTGCCCATCGGGTGTCTTAAGACCTAGAAGTGCAATTGGTTCCACGTCTCGCAGGGATCGAGGAGCGCGGAATCGAAGTTGGGTCTCATTGAGAGTGTCCCGTTCCGGATCGATCATCTCACGCAAGAGCGGAACAGAAACTCCGCTATTGCGTTCATTCGAATATCCAAAAGTGACTCCGCCTTCTCCAGCGTTGTGAGCGAGCTTAGCCCAGTCGTCAATCAGGCTTTGTACGCGGCCTCGAACAAAATTCACGAAATCTTCTGGTAGACCGTCGACATGACTCCCCGCCCTTTCGCTTACTGCTCTGGCGATCTCCTTTGTTTCTGTATCGAAGTCTTCCACATTCTTAGCTTCGGCAATTTCCGTAAGCTCTGGAATACCGAGACGTGCCAGCGCAACGACAACAGCGGGTAAACCACGGTCCATCGCACGAGGCGAAAACGGTGTTACGCTTGTCGCTTCTACGCCCTTGTAGAAAGACTCGTGATAGCTGGCGAATCGTTCATAGTGTGAGCGATCGCGTGGTTTGTGTATGTTCAATAGTGTCACTACGAGACCTGGTCGACTCGGATCGCGACCGACTCGACTGGTAGCCTGTATGTATTCCGATGTGGTTTTCGGTTGACCAGAAACAACCATCATGCCGAGCCGCGTAATATCCAGCCCAACCGAGATCATATTGGTGGCCAATGCGACATCAACACTTCCGTCTTCATCGAAGTCCAGGGCAAGTTTCCGCTTGGCATCAGCTACGGCGGCGGTTCCAACTCGCGAAGTCAGTTCGACCGGCTCGATCGCAATGTGCCGATTGTCAAACAGCCCGGCCGTTTCGCCGATGCGTTTACGGGTGGCGTAAGTCTGCAACCGCGAGCTGATTTCGTCCTCGACGATCCGTCGCGCATTGCCAAGCTCTCTTAGCGCATTGAAATATGCGACTGCCGTCATATAGGGATCGGCGGGGTTGGGTGGTTTCGTGTGTTCGTTTTTCTTCCAGGCTGCCTGCGCTGCAGCCATCAGTGTGGTCATGCTGCGCAAAAAAACGACCTTCGGGCCACGACCCTGTGCGGCAATGCCAAGATAGAGGCGCCTGTTCATTTCCGATGTCGCTGCATGTCTTGCAAAGAATGAGTCCCGTCGGCAGATACCAGGCGAAGGAAATACGTCAATCAGAGACCGATTGAAAAGGGCACGGACCTGTTTGGCTGCCATACGAACCGTTGCTGTCGATGCGATGACCTTCGGTCGGACTTCCTTGTCATCGACGCGCAATTTGCACAGATGATCGATTGCTGTCTCGTATAGTCCTGCCATTGTGCCGAGCGGTCCGGAGATCAAATGCAGTTCGTCCTGTATGATTAGATCAGGAGGCATCGGATTGTCTTGGTCATGTCCACGGAAGAACTTTGCGGTATTGCCATTCCATGGTAACGAAGCGAATTTATCCGCCGTCGCGATCATGAATGCAGGCAAGCGGTCGTAAATTGGCTCATCGACCGCAACAATTGGGAGATTCCGTCTCCCAGCGAAATCGCAGCGTCGGTTGGCACATCGCACCAACAGGTTTTGCGGATTGTCAATGTTTGGTTCCAGGTGGAACGAATATCTGTTGAACTCTTTGCCGCACCATGGGCATTGCTCAAGTGGTACCGGCGGTTCACGCGTAGTATCTTGCTTAAACCTCAGTGTCTTCACGCGGGCGGTCTGATCGCTTCTGTTGTCCTTGCTACCCATGTAATTCGGTGTCGCCGCGCGTCCAACCCAGAGTGCGATCTCAAAAGGCCATGTGCCGAGCGTATCTGGCGCCTTTTCGCGTTCGAGTTCAAGCGCACAGATCACCGCAGCGGCTCGGCCAAGCTGGTCAAGAGTTAGGAGTCGCAACGTATAGCGCATCAGCACGGAAAGTCCGCGATGGGCAGGATCAGGATTGCGTAAGCGTCGAAGAACAAGCGTAAACGCAGCAAGTCCGAGATAGGCTTCGGTCTTCCCGCCACCTGTTGGAAAAAACAGCAGATCTACGATTTCGCGCTCAATATGCGCAGGCTCGGCGATTCCGCGTAAATTCATCAGGATGTAAGCAAGCTGGAACGGGCGCCATTCAGGTGGATCGACCTTTTTCGGGTCCACACCTTCCTCCTGCGCTCGACGACGACGCGCTGAAGACGCCATAGCGCGGTTGGCGATGCGGAAAGCTTCCAGCACATCCGGATCCGAAAGCAGAGCGATCCCTGTCTCGATGCGGTTCGCTGCTTGACCTGCGCGCGTCACCAGATTCTGGGCGACCTCTCTGCGCCGACCGTTCAATGCTTGCATCTCTTTACTCTGATTATCGATCCAGTTGCGATACTGCGTTACCAATGGACCCAGCACCCCACGGGCGACCGTCGCGTTGTCCAACGAACCCAGATTCTCCATCCCGAATTCAACATTGTCGATCGGCGAAGGTTCTACACGATCAACAAAAGCTCGCGGAATCCATTCTGTGTGTACGCGTCGGCATTTGTCATCTGCGATCTCGGCGCGACTTGAAACATTGTGACCGACGGCATATTCGAATACATCGCTATAGTGCAAATCCGCGACACGCTCGTCCCAGTCTGCGCTTTCGAGGCCGCGCGGATCCGGACGCGGAACAAAGGGCCGATCAGCTTCAATACCCATTGCGACTTGAAAAGCAAAAGCGGTGTCTTGTAGATCACTGCGATCCTCGGGTGTACGGCGATTTACGACAAATGCTGAGATCGCCCGGGCGTTCAAGACATCGTCGAATGTCTGAACCCTGGTCGATCGGACAAGGCAGACAATCTCCAGGCCATTGCTATCAGGGACCTCAAATGTTGCTGGTTTGTCAGACTTGACATCGGCAAGGTCAATTGTTACCGCTTCAGTACGCGATCGGCGAACCCAGGGCGAAAAGCGTCGCTGGGAAAATCCGTTGTCTCCGTTATTCTTGCCATCAGCAGACGATGCTTCGCCTTCGGAAACGGCACTTTCTTCTTCGTAGGATTCGGGCTCATAATCGCCCCACGAGACCTCGACATCAAGACGCGTTGTCTCTTCATCCACGATAATGCTTAACCCGATCGACGAGGGTAGGAAGTTTTGTTTTCCACTGCCGCGGTCGGGCGTACTCGAATCATCGCTTCCATGGACCTGATCGACCGCCTCGTCTAATTCCTCCTCGTTGTCCTGTGCCCGCTGCACATCAGGTGCATTGGTGGGCACGAGAAACCCCGTGAGATACCAGCGCGAGGGTGCTTGCGGCAAACGCTCATTTTGCAATTCCGCATCCTGCGGTCGCGGGCCAATTAGATCGAGCCGCAGTGCGTTTGTCAAATAATCCCTAACTGAGATACTATCGGCCATTGGTAAAGTTGTATCTGGAGTCATAATACCACCTTTTCTAATTAACCATCACTTCCTGCTAAACACTCCTCGCGCGCTCGTTCGGCATTCAGAGCCAGTAGCCGCGCCAGTACTTCATCACGAATCTCATTCGGCCAGCGGTAGCGCCAGGGCTTTTTCCTTCTGCCCCATTCTTCCTCGTCAATTTCATAGTCGAGAAGGAATTTGCATTCAGTGGGGATGTCACTCCAACCGTAGGCATCCAGCAAAGCACTGTCCATCGCCGCATGCAACTCGCGGAGTTTCGCAACCTCTATATCCCGCTCCTCAGGATCATGGAAACGGTTATAGGTCTTGGTCAGCCCCTCGTCGTTGCGGACCATTAGTGCCGCGCGGAACTCATAGTAATCTTTGCCCGCGGCTTCCAAGCCTGCATGAGTCTCCCAGTTTTCGGGAAAGGGGAACGTCTCAAAACAATCGGAGGGAGTGTAGATGAGCCCATCTCCAAGTGACGCTCCAAAGAATGCAGACCATAGCTGGTGGAACTGTGATTGGAGAACCGTGAATGCCGAAAACGTGGTAAAAGGAAACACAATCAATCTCTGGTCGAAAATCATTCCTGATGGTAGAAAGGTCAGAGCCTGAGCGCTTGAAATCTGAGTAATCACTAGCACTCGATGTAGTCCAGATATTGCTTTGTTAAGTTCGGGACTTAATCTTTTGAACTGCCACCACTTTTCTTTTACAGCTCGGTCGTTCTGTGAGAGTCGCTGTGGTTTCACCTTTTCGTTCACAATTGCCATTAGTTCCGGATATCGTTCCCAACATTCTTCTTCATCATACTTACCGAAATTGATGACATAACGATGATGTGCATGAACAGGGCTATTGTTGACCTCTACACCGCCAATATAGGGAAATATCACTTCTTGGTTTCGAGGGTCTTTCTCGATGAGCCTGTACATTTCAGAGATAGATGTCGCGATCCCCTTGTTATCCGCATCGTCAAATGTAAAACCCATGCCTAAAGGGTAACTTCCTCCGAAGCTCTTTCTGGCGTTGGTGGCAAGTCTCTCAGGATCGTCGTGGCCACCAGCATAAAAAAGAAAAGCAGAAATTGTTTCGAATTCTTGGCCGTCGAGCCTTCTTGGGCCTTTATGTGGCCCTTTGGCAATGTGGATTACACTCACCACGACTGCAGCTTCACCGGGCCATTTGATCCTTCGCCGAGCACTATAGATTGTGCCGCCGTTCTTGCATATCCAGCGAAGACCAGTTGATCGCGTATCGCCTTGGGCAATCGTATTTGTAGCGATGAGGCCAAGCGTTCCTCCTTTGCGCAAAAGATTGAAAGTACGCCTAAAAAAATGAGCAACAAGGTCGGCGTTGCCGTGGCTTTCAATGTGCACTTGTTTGAGCCAGTCAAGATAACCAGCGACATTTGCGCCCACGACGGTGTTTTTGCCTGCAAAAGGTGGATTACCAATGACGACATCAAATCCAGAGTTTTCACTCTCGAATACCTCTGGAAACTCAATCTCCCAATGAAACGGCTCGAGCGGTGGCTTTATTTTTTCGAGTGATAAGTCACCATTATCCCCACGCTGTTGAATAAGCGAGTTTGCATATATATCGCGTTTCTGTTCCCGTTCCGTCTTTTTCTTTCCCTCAAAGAATGCCGCCAGTACCAAATCAGCAAACCGTCGAACACTTTGCAATTCGCGCTCTGCTTCCTCCAACAGACCGCGAAGTTCATGTTCCGATGCATCATTTGCAATTTCGCGGATTCGTTGGCGCACTTCAGATATTTTAGTAATGTGCTCCCGTACCTGCATTGTTTCCAAACCCAACTGGAACACGGGGGCATCTGCTTTCCAATGGAACCCTTCTATTTGACGGTGGCTCAGGCCCACCAACGAATCGCCGGAACGTAACGCGTGATCGATGAACGTGAACTCGTGATCTTTTGCGAATGTGGCAAGCCACAGCGATAGCCTTGCCAAATCAATGGCCATCGGGTTTTTGTCTACGCCGTAGAGACAGTACTGAGCGACCAGACGTAGGGCATACAGTAATTCATCTTCGTCGGCGGGTATGTTGATTGGACTGCCATGGATATTCCAGGATTCAACCAGCTTCGCTGCCAGTTGACGGCACGCTTCCACAAGAAACGCGCCGGAACCTATGGCGGGATCGAGTATTTTGAGTTCAAGGATTTCTTCTGGTCTTGGGGCTGTTCCGAGACGTTCGAATATAGGTTGTAGCGCCTCTGAGACGATTGGTTCGGTTAATGTACGGGGAGTATAGTGGCTGCCGGAGCGCCGTCGTTCGCTGGTCGGTTGTAAGACGGGGACGCCTCTCGGCAGGATGTCGGGGGTTGCATCTCGGTCAATTTTGGCATCGAGTGCAACAATGATATCGGCGGGTTTCAGCGCTTCCCGGAGCGCCGTGGCTGCTTTGCCCGTCAATTTCTGATCCGTAGCATCCTGTAGTGCTTTCGCCCGTTTGTTACCGCTTTCCTGGAGAAGTCTGTCTAGATTAACGATTACAGCCGCTCCAGTCCGTTTGCTAGAGCGCACGGCAATTGAAGCGCCAGTGGTCGATTCGATCTGGAAGCCCATAATGGCTTCGTAAACCGATCCAATCTGTTCTACATCCAATGTACGATAAGACAACCTCTCCCCATCCAGCACCATCAGGTTTTGTAGAATCTTCCAAACTGTCGCATCTGATATCATTGGGATTTCCGTCTCGGCTGCTGGCGCGCGCCCTTCAAGAAACGGAAAACGCTCGGGATCAAACAACCCGCCCTTACGGGCGACAAAGCAAAGATCCGTGTGGCGGCCACCTCCGTGGATCAATCTGAAGAGAGACAGCAATTGTGCCCACGCGCCAAAACGCTGATCCATGGTATCGGGCCAAGCTGCGGCGTCAGCTCGCAACCGTGCGAACAGACCACCGAGGGAATAGTGCTGCTGATAAACCCGATGTTCGGGCATTAAGCCGCGGTCTTCTGTGTAAAGCACGAAAACCAGGCGCATGAGTGCCGTGATCAATCCATGGTAAAGGTGGTCTGGTTGTGTAGATGCCAGTTGCCTCAGTTCACGTCTACCCCTGCGCGCATCCGCCGCGACAAAGCCCCGGAGGAGTTCGTAGAGCGCGGCGAGAACTTGCCGCGATAGCTGCGTCGAAACCTCCACCTGGGCGTCGCGGCTCTTCGCGAGTAACGCAGGCAATCGGCCTTGATCGGGTCCTCCAAATAGCAACTCTGCCGATAGCAACATGTCGAACGCCGCGAGGATGGGCCGACCTGCAGGTGATGCCATCTCGGAAAAGTCGAAGGTGATATGTCCGGATGACTCTCCTGCTGGCGCATAGATCAGGCGGATGCATTCATCGTTGCAGATCAGACCAATTGAAGTGCCGGTCTCCCGAAGCAGCCTCTCGAAGCGTGAATGCCGGGTCGCGTTCCAGGTATCCGTGTCTTCAGGTGGCTTGTCAAAATCGCCACTTCCTTCCTCGACATGAATTAGCATCATCCATTTGGCACCCGAGTCGTCGTAAGGTGGAACGGCCCATTTCGGCGTTAGTACGACCCCTAGTTCCGGAAGGGACACTTCCAATTCTTCACGATGTGAGGCAGCATCTTCAAGGTCGGCATCATCCCAATCGAGATACCCAAGAAACAGCTGTCGAAGGTCATGTGCGCGCCAACGAACTGCATTCCCGCTCCTGTCTTCCAATAGTAGCTCGCGAAATTCGTGTTGGCGGCCGGAGATATTGCGGTCAGGTACAACCTGCGCATCGACCATGACAGTAGGCGCGACAACGAGCCCCACAGGCTGAACAAAACCTATCCACTCCTGGTGAGCAAAGATCAGATTCTCACGTACGCGATCTGGCATAGGTTATCCCGTCCGCGGCCATAGATAGACAATACCGAGTGGTTCAATGCGATGTACACGGACCGTGTAGGTATCCTTAATGCGGCTCGGCTCGGCCTTTAGTTCCTCGTTGATTTTGGCAAGTCGGCGTTCCCACGCACGGCGGTCTGCCTCGTGCTGACGGCGCTCGGCAGGATTGAAATCAAACTTCGTCTGCCTATCATCTGCCTGAGCGACCGCTGCGATTCGTCTGCGCTGCCTCTTGAGCAATTCGATCATGCTTTGACTTTCGACTTCCGCCCGCTCGACCAGGCGCCTTTCCGCTCTTCTGAGTAGCTCCCCGGCGCGATTCTCAAGATGCGGCAAAAGGTCTACAATATCGGCCTGTGTCGATGCCGCGAGCCGGGTTTGTACCTGCTCCGGAATGCTATTTCGCCCGGCTTCGTCGAGTGCCGTCTGCAGGGAATTCAACGTCGTCTGCTCTCCAGTCTGTCCATACGGCGAAAGCGGCCCCCGGCGTTGACCGGGTTCAATCCAACGCGCTGTGACAGGTACAATCTCTTCATGGAGTCGCGCTGCGCCTGGCCCATATAGGCCAAGCCGTCCGAGGAGTATGACGCGAGGGATCGCGTCCGCTGTGGCGGTCAAACATGCTTTAGACAGATCATGGTGGATCAAGCCTTGTGCCGTGAAGCGGGCGAGGAGACGCTGTGCCACCCGATGCTCGAGGTGTAGCTGCACAGCATTCTCGCCAAGCCGGCCAGGATCGTCAAACACGACGGGACGGTAAGATGCGCGACGGCGCCACTCTCCGTACGTCTCTCCGTATTGCTTGCGTTGGCGCAAGGTATCGAGTGCCGCTGTCCAGCCTGTATCGCGCGCCAGTGAATCACTGGTAGCCGGAAAATTGTATGTTGGCGGCGTGTCCGGATCTCGGTCGCGGTTTGGGTCAATCTCCACAATGCCAGGAGCTTCGTTGAGTTTCAAGCTCATTGAAAGCGTCTGGCGGAATTGAGGTGCGGTGATGCCGATGTACCGCTGTGATTGTTCCAGGCGATTGCGGAGACGGTCAACTTCGTCTTTCAGATTGTTTTGGCGTAGGCGCGCGTCTTCAAGTTCCTCATCTGCGATTGTCTGCCGAACATCCGCTGTCTCATTCTGGATGGAATCCGCAAGCTCATCCAGATTATTACGCCGCATGCCTTCTTTGCCAATGGTTTCGGCTATACGGCCTTCGAGCACCTTCGCGACGCTACCGAGTTCTTCACGGATTCGTTCCGCTTTCTTTACCAGCACCTTAAGGACACGATCCTCTGGGCGTTGCGTATAGACGAAGTAGTGACAAAATACTTCCTCGGAAGGTTGTAACTTACGATCGACGCGGCCATTACGCTGATCCAGGCGGCTAGGATTCCAGGGGAGATCGAAGTGAAATAAATCGTGACAGTGGCGCTGCAGATTGAGACCTTCCCGCGCGGCATCCGTCGCGATGAGAATACGCAATGGATGATCTCTCGGCTCTGTATTGAAGGCGTGTTTGATCTCCTCACGCCGCTGGGACGACGTCATGCCGGTAAAGGTGGCGATCCGGACATCCGCGTTGTCAGTATGTGCAATCGCTTCGCGCAGGCAACGTTCGAGATACTGGCGTGTGTCTTCGTACTCCGTGAAGATAAGAACGCGCCGGTCGTTCCATTTCGGCGATGTTCCATTCTCTGCCCGTAATCCCGGGCACATGTTCTCAGCAATCCAATCTACGATTTTATCAATGCGCGGATCCGGATCGTATCGCCCGGCCTCTCCGATCTCGCGCATATCGTCTACCAGACGCAACTCGTATTGAAGTGCCAGTCGCTTTTGTATCTGGCTTGCATCGCTTGATGCCGCCGTCGCTTTCTCCATGCGTTCATTGAGT
>JAPPNU010000012.1 GCA_028873695.1 Gemmatimonadota bacterium
TCGACCACATTGGCTCGGCCTCGCCTGCAGAGCGACTTTCTCAACGGACTGCTAACGCCTGGGAAGAAGGACAACAAGGTTACCCGACATCGCCATGATTCGTAAAGTCGAAGCTCTCCGCTACGGCTGCCTTCGCTTCATCAGCCGACCGCTGGACGCGTTCCATGTCCTGGTTGGACCCAATGCGAGCGGAAAAACGACGCTTCTGGACGCCATTGCCTTTCTCGGCGACCTCGTTTCCGACGGACTGGAGGAGGCCGTCGGAAATCGCGCTGCGGATCTGCGTGACCTGGTCTGGCGTCGCACGTTCCACCCTCTCGAAGTCGCCATCGAACTGAGCATACCGTCGCAGAAGGCAGACCTTTTTGAAAACCGGCAATACGTTCGCTGCCGGTACGAAGTCACCATCGGGACGACGTCCGATACCGATGAAACCGCCATTCTCGCCGAACGTGTTATGCTTCTTCCGGACGATTCCCAGAGAGACCCCGAGTGCGAACAGCAGACGCTCTTCCCCATGGACCGTCCCATGCCGGACACGCTCTCCCTGCCCCGCCTCAGGGGCGCCAGGACCATCGTTCACAAGGTTCACGGGAGCAACGACAACTTCTACTACGAAACCGGGACCGGATGGGACCACTCCTTCAGGTTGGGTCCCCGGCGGTCCGCTCTGGCCAATTTGCCTGAAGACGAAACCCGATATCCGGTCGCGACCTGGCTGAAAGGCGTACTCAACAACGGAATCCAGCGCCTGGTACTGAACAGTGCCGGCATGCGCCGTCCCAGCCCGCCCGGTCGTCCCGCCGCGTTTCAGCCCGACGGCTCCAATCTGCCCTGGGTCATCTCCTCTCTGCAGTCCGGCGCGCCCGACCGATTCGCGGCCTGGGTCACATGTCTGCAATCCGTCCTGCCCGACCTGAAATCCATCCGCACGGTGGAACGCTCTGAGGATCGTCACTGTTACCTGGTCTTCCAGGATCGAAACGGACTTGAAGCGCCCTCCTGGAAGATCTCGGACGGCACCCTCCGCCTTATGGCGCTTACCCTGCCGGCATACCTGCCTGATTTCGAAGGCGCATATCTCGTTGAGGAGCCTGAAAACGGAATCCATCCGCGGGCTCTCGAAACGGTTTTCCGGGCGCTCTCGTCCATTGAAGACGTGCAGATCCTCTTAACCACGCACTCGCCCGTAATCGTAAGCCTTGCGGAAGGCAGTCAGGTCATCTGCTTTTCCAGGACCGAAACCGGCGCCACCGACATGGTCCTGAGCACCGAGAATCCGGCGCTGCGCGAATGGCAGGGCGAAACCGACCTGGGTTCGCTTTTTGCCGATGGTGTATTGGGTTAGAACCGTGCTGATCGCGGTGAGGTTCCCCGACTGGATATGTCGTGGAATTTCGAAGACATTCGAGGATGGTCGTCATGGTTGAACTCGCTCTGAAATACGGCTGCAACCCGCACCAGAAGGCAGCAAGAATTTTCAACCGGCACGGCCCACTTCCCTTCAGCGTCCTCAACGGAGCGCCCGGCTATATCAATCTGCTCGACGCATTCAACTCCTGGCAGCTTGTGAAGGAACTGAGGGAGGCGCTCGACTCACCCGCCGCGGCTTCATTCAAACACGTCAGTCCCGCGGGCGCAGCCGTGGGCGTGCCTCTGAACGACGATCTGATGAAGGCGTATTTTGTCGACGGCATGGACCTTTCGCCCCTGGCCGTCGCGTACGCCCGTGCCAGGGGCGCCGACCGGCTGTCTTCGTATGGGGATTGGGCGGCCCTGAGCGACCCGGTTGACGTCTCGACGGCCGGACTCCTTCGGCGCGAGGTATCCGACGGCGTTATTGCGCCCGGCTATCATCCGAAAGCGCTGGAAATACTGAAAAAGAAAAAAGGAGGCGCCTACCCGGTCCTGCAAGTCGATCCCGATTACAAGCCCGCGGAAACGGAGTGTCGGGAGGTATTCGGACTCACTTTCGAGCAGCAATGCAACGACCTTGCCGCCGGCCCCGAAATGCTCGAAAACGTGGTTACCAGGAGAAGGGAAATTCCCCGGGACAAAGCGAGGGATATGCTGGTGGCCACAATAACGCTGAAGTTCACCCAGTCGAACTCCATCTGCTTCGCATTGCAGGGACAGGCCATCGGCGTGGGAGCGGGGCAACAGAATCGCCTTGCGTGCACGGATATCGCCGCCGGCAAAGCCGAAGCCTGGTTTCTGCGCCAGCACCCTGCCGTGCTGAATCTGGATTTCAGAAAGGGCGCGAAGCGGCCGGAAAAGATAAACGCCATCGAACTGTATCTCAAAGGAGACATGACTCCCGAAGAACAACGCGCCTGGCGCGCTTCGTTCCGCAAGGCGCCGCCGCCCTTCGGCGATGCGGCCAGAAGAGAATGGCTGCAGCGTCTCAGGGGCGTGACCCTGGGCTCCGACGCGTATATCCCCTTCCGCGACAACATCGACCGCGCCGCCCGTACCGGCGTGGAATACGTTATCCAGACCGGCGGTTCCGTACAGGACGATGCCGTGACCGCGGCCGCCGATGAATATGGCATGGTCATGGTTAATACGGGGATCAGGCTATTTCATCATTAATGTTCCGGCTCGGGAATAAGGTGCCGGAACCCGGCCTGCGGAAGGCGGCAGAATCAGCAATCAGCGTTTGGCCGTCAGTTTCAAAAAAAAACGAAAGACTAACGGCAAAGACCGGCGGGCGGAACGACCGTGAATCCATCTGAATTGATCTTACCGAAATTTCCTTCGTCCGTTCGGGCGGCCGGACAACGGCTCACGTTCTTACGACGGAGGGGATTCGTGGGAGACTGTTTCCATCTCCTGCCGTCGGTCGGGAACCGGTTAATCCTGAGACGTTATCATCACATAACTCAAATGTGTCGCAAAATGCGACAATTTTCCGTTGACCGCTGCGCGAATCCGCCTTATATTAACCGCCCGACGCGGCTTTTTCATCCAAAAAGGAGGCGACTTTTTCACGGTCTCCCGGCGTCGAAGACCGTCGACAGGCTTCCTGGTGAAGGAACGGGTGTACCTGAGGCACACACCATCGCATATGGAGATTTGGGGACATGAAAGCCAAAATTCCGGACGGCGACGCAGACCTCTATTTGCGCGATATCCGAAAATTCACGCCGCTGAGCAAAGAAGACGAATCGGACGTGATCGCGGACGCTCAGAAGGGCAACCGCAGAGCCCTCGACCGTCTCATCACCGCCAACCTGCGATTCGTGGTCCGCATCGCCCGGGAATACAGCGGACGGGGACTTCCGCTGTCCGATCTGATTGCAGAGGGCAATCTGGGACTGATTAGAGCCACACGAACGTTCGATCTTGCGCGCGGGCACAAATTCATTACCTACGCGGTCTGGTGGATCCGGCAGGCCATCCTGTCGGCGCTCAATCGGTGTGTACATCCGGTTGTGTTCCCTGTCAATCAGATCGACGACCTCGACGTAATCAACAGGGCCAAAAACGCCCTGTCGCAATCGCTGGGCCGGATTCCCGAGCTAGGCGAACTGGTTGAGAAGACCGGCATGCCCCTCAGAAGGCTGCGCCGCGCCCTCGAAGCCAACCGAACCACCGTATCGCTCGACAGCCCCACACACGACGGTTCCACGGGAGTGTACGCCGATACGCTGCCGGCGCAGGACGCCCGCCCGGACGAGCAGTTTGAGGATGCCCGGATCAAGAAGCTGCTCAGGGAATGCCTGAACCGGTTGCCCCAGCGTGAAGCGCGGATATTGAGTCTGTATTTCGGCCTGGACTCGGATAAGCCGGAACCGCTCGAACGTATCGGGAAACGCCTGCAGATCAGCAGAGAGCGGGTCCGGCAGCTCAAAGACAGGGCGCTTGGCAGACTCCGCGTCAATTTCGTGCAGGAAAACATGATTTCGTAGACGGAAAGAGCAGGTACCAACAGAAAAAGGCGGGCGGCCTGCGTGGCCGCCCGCCTTTTTGTTTTATATAGTATTCGCCTATTGCCCCGGAAACGCCGCCGGTTTCTTGATCATTTGCTGCTTCAAAAGCTGCATTTCCCGCTGGAGACGAAGGAACTCCCGATACAGGGCCTGGTTGCCTTCCTGCCTGGAAAGCTGTGACGTGACTGCAAACGCGTCAAAACCGGCCGCGGGAAATTGACCGGGCTCAACCGTGAGTTTGCCCACCTCGACACGCGGCGTGTCCGGCTGTTCACCTCGTTTGATCTTCATCCGGACCTCGGTCCCGGGAGTTGTGGAAAGGACCAGGCTCTGAAGATGCTCGGCGCTTTGAATCTGCTGCTCCTGGAACGAAATGATCAGATCCCCCTGAACGATCCCGCTGCTTGCCGCGGGGCCGTTCGGCGCAATGCTGTCGACGCGGACGCCGTGATAGTCGGCATCGTATTCTCCGGTCACGCCAAGCCATCCGTAAACCGTTTGTGAGCCACTCAGAAGGCGCTGGGCAATACGCACCGCACGATTGACGGGCACCACAAACACGGTGGTTGGATACTCGCGGACCATTCGGGCGCCCGGAACCCCTTCCGGAAGAATGCCGGACCACGGATCGGGCAGCGCCCAGACCAGCCCCAGAATCTTACCACTGCTGCAGAATACGGGAGCGCCCCCGAAACTGAGATGTACGGGTGCGGCGATGTGAATGAGGTCCTGCGTACGGTCAACATTGAAAACGTAACCGAACGACGGCTTCAGTTCACCAAAGCTATTGCCCAGAATAAACGCGTAGTGGCCGACGCGGACCCTGTCGGAGTTCCCGATTACGACCGGTTGCAGCCCTTCGGTTTCAACCCGGATGACCGCCACTTCCGAAACCGGATCCGATGCGACGAAACGGGCGGGTAGACGACGCCCCGTACCCAGGATCACCGAGATTTCATCGGCGTCTTTAACGGCGCGAAGGACCGTAACGATGGTACCCTTCGAATCCAGAACAAATCCGGTGCCGTGCATGAATCCCTTGCCGTACTGCAGTCCCTCCGCCGTCCCCATCTGGGTGAACATGGCATGAATGCGGACGACGCCGGCCCGGTTCTTTTCCAGAATCTCGGCTCTTTCTTCTTCAATTCCCCTGAGTACGCTGCCGGCGCGGCAATCCGTCACACCCGCTCCGAAAAACAAAATCCCCATAACAATGGGAACCGCGCACAGGGATCTAAATCGGTTTGCTCTCATTGTCAGCGCAGGCTTTCTCCCCCGCAAGATTCACTAAAAAGACACCCGACGTATGTTGGCCATGTGCCTGCCCGGCCGCATTGGCGACATCGACGCGGCCTTTGCGGAATCCGCACGGCCGGTCCGGTAGGCCTGGTTCGAAACCGGAAAAGACGTTTTCCTGGGGAGCATCTTCAGCGCGCCGCGCATGTCCGCGGCAGGAAACGTCGAAGACGCCGGCGCAACCAGCGTCATCTGGTGAACACGATCCGTGGTGACCCCGAGTTTTGTAGACGCTTCGTCCAGCCCCGAGGTCATACCCAGCGCGATCAGCACGACTGCCGCGCAGGTTGCCAACGCCCTTGGCAGAGTCGGGATGAATACGTCGGGCAGCCTGTTCCAAAACGAGGTCTTTTGCGCCGCTTCCATCATCAGGCGGCTACGAAGCGCAAAATCGAATCCGGCGGACGGCCGTTCCCGTGACATCCGCGCCAGCCGCCCCGTAAGACTCCTGACTCCTTCAAGCGAATTGGCGCAGGTGGGGCATCCTTCCACGTGGCGATCCATCTGCGCCTTCTTTGCGCCTGCCACCTCGTTTTCGAGATAGGCCGATAATCGGGCCGCAAACTCACCGCAAGTTATGTGACCCTTACCCATTAATCTCCTCCGTTGGTACCATTTCAATTGCGAAATTCCGTGTCGTCCGTAAGCGGGCGTGACGTTTCAGACCGCCAGCCCCACGTCTCTTCCCTCATTCTTCAGCTTCTGCTGCAGTTTCAGACGGGCCCTGTTCACGCGAGACTTTACCGTACCCACCGGACACCGGCTGATCTCTGCAATCTCCTGGTAGGACAGCCCTTCAACGTCTCGAAGCAGGATGACCTGCCGGTAGTTTTCCGACAACGACATAATCGCCTGATGAATCTGTACGTCCGCGATGGAAGATTCCGTAATTCTATCGGGCCGATAGGACTCGTCCGGCAATTCCATCCCGGTATCGCTCTCTTCATCCCGGTGAAGCGGAAACAGCCGCCAGCGTTTACGACGTCTTAACTCACTTTTTGCCAGGTTACCGGCAATTGTAAACAGCCAGGTGGAAAAATTCGCAATCGCCCGATATTCATTCCGCTTTCGGTAAGCCCTCAGAAAAGCCTCCTGAACGATATCCTCTGCCGTTTCCCTGTCTCCGACAAATCGAAATACGAAGTTGTATAGCCTTCCTCTGTAACGATTTACAATCTTCCCATAAGCTTCGATGTCCCCATTGGCGACATCAGTCAGAATGTCGACGTCCGACGCTGCTCCGTTATCCGTGTTAACCATGAGCATGGTCTTTCCCTCCCCTTTCACCTGCTACGTCCTCGGGAATGGGGTATACGATACCCGCAATCCGGACAACCGCCTAACGCCAATTAAACCCTCTGTGCCAGGAAAGGTTCCCGAAAAGCCAAAAAACAGCGCCGGTACCTCAGAAGCTGTCTTAATACCCCCCCAGCGGTCTTCGCGCGGCCAGAGAGATTCGGAGGACCGGACCGGAAGATCATCCGAGCGAAGGCCAAAGACTATCGCCAGAGAAAACAGTCCGGTAACCACGTTTTCGATCCGGTTTCTCCGCTTGACATCCGCATTGGATGTGGTAATATTATAGCCGCTCCGTCCCGGAATTGCAAGACCTGCTTTTAGATGCTGTCTTAAGATTCCCTGCGGTCTTTGCGCGGCTGCGAAAGCGCCCGGGTACCCACCGGTAATTGAAAAACGGATTCTTTCCGGCATCGAGCCTGGCGTTTCAACCGTTTAACCTCAATTCGAAAAAAGACAACCGTTAACCTCAATTCCGCAAAAGCACAAGAGGCACAGAAGGTGACGGTGCGAAAACGGGGTATTGAGATCGTTCGAATGGATGAAATGCCACTTCACGTCCAGTGCGTATCCTCGTAATCCGAAGTCAAATTGCCTTAATCTACTCGCATATATTCGGTTTTACGTCCCCGAAAAATGACGAATCAGAATTAATTCCGAAATAAGGGGTTTTCAATGTCGGCACATCCGGACCGGACTTTCGAACAGGGCGGACGGTATTTTCCGCCCCGGGATCTCAGCGCCCGGGCGCATGTAGGCAGTTTCGATGAATACCAGCGGCAGTATCAGGAATCCATGGGAGACGTTGAAGCATTCTGGGCCGACGTGGCGGGAGACTTCCACTGGTTCAGAAAATGGGACAATGTTCGCGCATACAACTACAACCTCGACGATGGTCCTGTTTCCATCAGATGGTTTGAAGGCGCGAAAACCAGCATTGTTTACAATTGTCTCGATCGCCACCTGGAAACGCGCGGGGATCAGGCTGCGATCATCTGGGAGGGCAACGAACCCGGTGAAGACGGCAGGCTGACCTACCGGGAACTTCATCGTCAGGTCTGCAAATTCGCCAACGTGCTGAAATCACGCGGGGTAAAAAAAGGAGATCGCGTTTCCATTTACATGCCAATGATCCCCGAACTGGCGATCGCGATGCTCGCATGCGCCAGGATCGGCGCAGTTCACTCCATCGTCTTCGGCGGCTTTTCCGCGGACGCGCTCGCCGACCGTATCGTCGATTCCACATGCCAGGTCGTGATTACGACCGACGGCATGTTTCGCGGCGACAGACCGATGGAGCGCAAGGCATTTGCCGATCACGCTATCGCGAATGCCGATGCACGCATGGACGGCAGAGCCGTAGAGACCTGCATCGTCGTCCGCCGGGTTGGCGAGCACCCGGATATATCGTGCCCAATGCAGGAGGGCAGGGATCTCTGGTGGCACGATGCGATGGAAAACGCCAGCCCGGATTGTCCGTGTGAAGAAATGGACGCGGAAGACCCGCTGTACATCCTTTATACGTCGGGATCGACGGGGAAACCCAAAGGCGTGCAGCACAACGTGGGCGGCTATATGGTATATACCGCGTACACCCACAAGAACGTCTTCGACTATCACGATGGCGATATCTATTTCTGCGCCGCGGACATCGGCTGGGTTACCGGACATTCCTACATCGTCTACGGTCCGTTGGCGAACGGCGCGACGACGGTTATGTTCGAAAGCACCCCGGTGTATCCCGATCCCGGGCGTTACTGGCAGGTAATCGACAAATACGAAGTCAATCAGTTCTATACAGCGCCCACGGCGATCCGCGCGGTTGCCAAAGAGGGCGAAGCGTGGCCGGCCGGATACAATCTCTCTTCACTTAAGCTCCTTGGGACCGTTGGCGAGCCGATCAACCCGGAAGCCTGGCTATGGTACCACAACAACGTGGGTCGAGGCAGGTGTCCGATCGTCGACACCTGGTGGCAGACCGAAACCGGCGGCATCCTCATCACGCCGCTGCCGGGCGCGACGGCCACGAAGCCCGGCTCCGCGACCTTTCCCTTCTTCGGCATCAAGCCCGTCGTCCTGGATCCGGAGTCCGGAAAAGAACTGGTTGGCAACGACGTCAGTGGCGTATTGGCGATCTCCGAGCCGTGGCCCGGGCAGATGCGCACCGTCTACGGCGACCACAAGCGCTTCGAGGAGACTTACTTCCAGCAATACAAGGGGTACTATTTCACCGGAGACGGCTGCCGCAGGGACGAAGACGGCTATTACTGGATCACGGGTCGGGTGGATGACGTCATTAACATTTCCGGGCACCGCATGGGCACCGCGGAAGTCGAGTCTGCGCTTGTCTCTCACGAGGGCGTGGCCGAAGCGGCCGTGGTGGGGTTCCCACACGATATCAAGGGTCAGGGCATCTACGCCTACGTAACCCTTAACGTCGGCGTGGAATACATCGATGCATTGAAAGACGAGCTCAAGGCGTGGGTTCGCAAAGAGATCGGCCCGATCGCCACGCCCGACGTAATCCATTGGGCGCCGGGATTGCCCAAGACCCGCTCCGGCAAGATTATGCGCCGTATCCTGCGGAAGATTGCGGCCGACGATACCAGCGACCTCGGCGACACGTCAACGCTCGCGGAACCGGCGGTTGTGGATCAGCTCCTCGAGAATCGCTAACGGCCCGTTGAAAAAGCCCATCCGGTCTGCCGGCGATCAGAATTGATTGCGCAACGTCAAGAGGGAGCCTCCCGGCTCCCTCTTGACGTTTTTATGGGAAAGGTCCCGCCCCATGGCCGCCCTGCCCCGGAAATCCGTACTCCTGCTCTCCGGAGGGATGGATTCCACCACATTGCTCTGGTGGATGCGAGACCGTGGTATTTCAGAGATCCACACCGTGTCGATCGACTACGGCCAGCGCCACGCGGTTGAACTCGAATCCGGCTCAAGCCTCTCCCGGTTGGCGGGCGCCGATTCCCATCGCCGCCTCGAAGTCGATCTCCGGCAGATCGGCGGCAACCCGCTTACGGACGTCGGGCGCCCCGTTCCCGCGGCGGAACAGAACCGGCAGGCACTCACCGTTGTGCCTTTCCGCAACATGCTCTTCGTCACGCTGGCAGCCGCCTGGGCAGAGCGGAGGGGATGCAAGGATCTCTTTCTCTCGCCTGTACGGGACGACTTTCAGATCTACCGTGACTGCCGCCGCGAGTTTTACGACATACTGGAGAAGGCCCTGTGCCTGGGCGCCACGCGCCGGACCGACTACCGTATCCACACCCCGTTTGTGGAGAAATGGAAAGTCGAAATCGTGCGCATGGGCCTGGACCTCGGGGTGCCCTACGCCGAGACCCACACCTGCTATGAGGGCAAACGCCCCGCCTGCGGCCGCTGCGACGCCTGCGTGGAACGAATCGATGCCTTTCGCGCCAATCGCGCCGTCGATCCTCTGGCGTACGAGATCGAAATCGACTGGACCGTATCCCCCTAGGCGTTCTTCAATGCCGTCACAGCCTCGATCAGACGCCGGTCCGCATTGTATCGGAGTTCGAGAATCTGAACGAGCTTCTCGGGACTCGCGCCCCGCGAGGTTAACCGATAGACTTCAAGCCTGTCCGCCAGCGCGTCCATTACCATATCGAGCAGGATGAGATCCGACGCATCGTCCTCCACCATACACTCGTCCGCCAGAACGCGGCGGACCACCTTCAGGCGTTCACGCAACGCCTCCTCGTCTATCTCCTCCACCTTTCCCCGGCTGACCAGTCGCGTGGATAACGTCGCAAGGAATCCTTCGCTGAGGTATCTGCGGGCTTTTTCCTCCGTCCAGGAGTCTGAAAGAATGTCCGCAACGGAATCCGGGATCCGGTCGGCCTTCCCCCGATTATCGGTCGAACCCCCGCCGTCGTTCTGGCGGCGGGGCTGCCGGCGCCGTCTCGTTCGGCGTTGGTCCTGTGAAGTGCCCCTGGCGGGAGCCTCCTGCGCCTTTTCAGTCGCGGCTTCCGGAGGCGCACCTGCGGAAGTATCGGGTGATGAAGCCTTTGCGGCCTCCGTGGTTTCCGCAACCGGCTCCGTAGCGGGTTCACCGGCGTTCGCCGGCTCGGGCGCTGCTGTTGCAGTCGTGGACGGATCCGCGGCTTTTTCAGCCCCGTTTCCTGCCTGATTCTGCTGCTCGTCTCCGGACCTGGTGCGTGTCGAGCGCGTCGCGGGCTTTGCGGATGCCCGCGACCGTTTCGCGGGCCGTCGCGATATCACGCGCTTCTCCGGGACGTCCGCTGTCTTCCCGGTTGGCTCACCCGCATCTTCCGGGGCGTCGGCTCCAGGCTTCTCCTTCTGTTCGTCATCCGATGCGGACCGGCTTCGGGTTGTCCTTGCCGGTTTCTTGGCGCCGGTCCGGGTACGCTTTGCGGGCCGCCGGGACACCACGCGCCTTTCGGAATCCTTTGCTTCTTCCTTCGCCTCCCCTCCCGTGGCATCGGAAACGGTTTGATCGTTCTCCTCGGATGGGGAATCCAGAATAACGTCCATAAACCTCCCTTCAAGACGCAGACGAAACCTGTCCGGCCGTTTCGTCTCCAAACCTCCTCAACGTTGAACCTGTCCGAAAACATCAAAGCGACGCATCAATATAAGCAATTGTGGCGACCGTTTACCAGACGAAAAAAGGCCGGCCAGTATCGGCCGACCCCTTACCGCCTGCCCGCTGTTTCGGATACTAATAATGGTCGTGTCCGTGGCCGTGACCCTGCGGCTCTTTCTCCTCTTCCGGAACTTCCGTTACCAGCGCCTCCGTTGTCAGCAGAAGCCCGGCAATGCTTGCCGCATTCTCAACCGCGGAACGCACGACCTTCGTGGGATCCGCCACACCGGATTCGATCAGGTCTTCGTAGGTTTCGGTAAGCGCGTTGAAACCGAAAGCGCCCTCTCCCTCTTTCACCCGCTGAACAACCAGGCTGCCCTCGTGACCCGCGTTATCGGCAATCTTCCTCAGCGGCGCCTCCAGCGCCTTGCTCAGAAGGTCCACGCCCGTCTTCTGATCTCCGCGAACCCGGCTTCGCACCGCATTCAGTGACGAAATACAACGCACGAGAGCCACGCCGCCGCCAGGAACGATGCCTTCCTCCACGGCCGCACGGGTCGCGTGAAGGGCATCTTCCACCCTCGCCTTCTTCTCCTTCATTTCTGTTTCGGTTGCGGCGCCGACGTTCACCACGGCCACGCCGCCGGCCAGCTTTGCGAGCCGCTCCTGGAGTTTCTCCCTGTCGTAATCCGAGGTCGTTTCCTCGATCTGCATACGAATCTGGCTGACGCGTCCCTGTATGTCGTCGGTAGCGCCGGCGCCTTCCACGATCGTCGTATTGTCCTTGTCGATGACGATCCGCTTGGCCTGTCCAAGGTCATCGAGCTGGATATTCTCCAGCTTTATGCCCAGATCCTCCGAAATCACCCTGCCCCCGGTGAGAATGGCGATATCTTCAAGCATCTCCTTCCGGCGGTCTCCGTATCCGGGAGCTTTCACCGCCGCTGCTTTTATTGTCCCCCGGACTTTGTTTACGACAAATGTCGCCAGCGCCTCGCCCTCAACGTCTTCGGCGATCACCAGCAGCGCCTTTCCCGTCTGCGCCGTTTTCTCGAGCAACGGGAGGAGATCCTTCATGTTGGACAGTTTTTTCTCGTGGATGAGAAGGTAGGCATCTTCCAAAATCGCTTCCATGTCGTCCTGGTCGGTCACGAAGTACGGTGAAATATATCCCCGGTCGAACTGCATGCCTTCCACAACGTCGAGCGTCGTCTCGATCGATTTGGCCTCCTCGACCGTAATGGTGCCGTCTTTGCCCACCTTCTCCATTGAATCTGCGATTATATCGCCAATCCCGCTGTCGTTATTGGCCGAGATTGTCGCTACCTGTACGATCTCCCTGCGACCCGTGACCTCCTGTGACTGACGCTTCAGAGCCGCGGTCACGGCGGACACGCCCTGATCGATGCCCCGCTTGATATCCATGGGATTGGCGCCGGCGGTTACGTTCTTCAGGCCCTCCCGGTAAATGGCCTCCGCCAGTACCGTTGCGGTGGTGGTGCCGTCGCCCGCCACGTCGGAGGTCTTGGAGGCGACCTCCTTCACCATCTGAGCACCCATATTCTCATACGGATCCGGCAGTTCGATCTCTTTGGCCACCGTTACGCCGTCTTTGGTTACCGTGGGCGAACCCCATTTCTTGCCCAGAACGACATTCCGCCCGCGCGGCCCCAGTGTCGCCTTGACCGCCTTGCTCAGAATGTCCACGCCGTCCAGAACCTTTGACCGGGCGTCTATCCCGTAACTCAACTGCTTGGCTGGCATAATTGTCCTCCTGTAAACCCCAGTGAATGAAAACCCGCCGGAGCCGGATCCACGGGCGATGTTTCCGGTTCGCTATCGCCCATCCCTGCATCGGGATTGAATCGCGACTTCCTTCTTTTCCTCATCTCCTATTCAAGTATACCCAGGATGTCGTCTTCGGAAGCAATCACCAGTTCGTCTCCATCGACCTCGACCTCTGTTCCCGCGAACTGGCCGATCAGAACGCGGTTGCCCGCGTTTACGGACACCGGTACGGGATCGCCCGTTTTGTCGTTGCGTTTTCCGGGACCCACCGCGACGACTTCGGCTTCGAGCGGCTTTTCTTTGGCCGTGTCGGGGATGATGATGCCGCCATGGACCCGTTCGTCGGTTTCAATCCGCCTGAGAAGTACCCGGTCGGCCAGAGGCTTCACCGTCATATGGCCCTCCTTCCAATAAATGAATTTTACGTTAACCCATTAAATAATAGATAATTTTTCTGATAATTAGCACTCGATGCGATTGAGTGCTAACCCCCAAATATATACGTTTCGGCCAACCGGCGCAAGGACAAATTCCGGCATTCGACAAAAAAGCGCATTACGTATCGTAATGCGCCTCCGGCCGTATCGGTCGAATTGAGCCTGATGCCCGGCCGCGACAGTCGCCTATTGTATCGAACGCTTCAACTGTTGTTTCTTTCGCGCGATCCGATTCTCCAGGTGTGCTATCTCAGCTTCCAACAGTTCAGGACGGTCCAGGTCGTCGGCTTCCTCAGGCGGCGGCGGCTGTTCTGAAGGCAGGTCGGCGTCCGCCCAGTCTTCGTACCCGCCGTCCATCGAAATCACCCGCTCATAGCCCAATTCCTTCAATGAGTCCGCGGCCAGCAGCGAACGTACCCCGCCGGCGCAATACACCACCACTTCCCGGGACTTGTCCGGAATTCGGGATTCAGCCTCGGCTTCGAGTCGGCCGCGAGGAATGTGAACCGCTCCCCGCAGATGCCCCGATTCCCATTCCTCCAGGGCTCGCACGTCCAACAGGACCGGGCTCGCGCCGCTCTCCAGATGATCGTACACCTCCTGCGCGCTCATCTCCGGAATCTCGCCGCGGGCCTCGCTCAACAGGTCATCTCGGGATTTCATCAGCGTAAAGCTCCTTTGCGTCGCGCCGGCCGGGTTTCGAGTTGAACGGAGTCGACCGGACCGCTGTTCACGCCGGCACCCGGCCCGCTTGACCGTGACACTTCTTGTACTTTTTTCCGCTTCCGCACGGACAAGGTTCGTTTCTGCCCACCTTCTGTACCCGAACCGGGCGCTTCCGGGGCGGTCCCCCCTCCGAAGTGGCTGCGACCGTATCCAACGTGGGCGACGCCTCAACGCCGGGGGCGAAACCCATACCGGTGGCGTCCTGATGCGTGAGCGAGACCCGCTGAGGCTGCCGGCCTCTTGGACTGTACAGGTCCTCTTCCACCGGAATGCGAAAAAGGGTCTTCAATGTTTCACGGTTGATTTCGTCGAGCAGATCGACGAACATCTGAAATCCTTCACGCTTGTATTCGATCAGCGGGTCCTTTTGTCCATATCCCCGCAGGCCGATGCCTTCCTTGAGGTCGTCCATCTCCCGGAGGTGGTCCTTCCACTTCTCGTCGGTTACCCCCAGATAGACCATTCGCTCGATTTCCCGCATCCTTGCCGCGCCAATCAGGCTCTCCCGGCGCCTGTAGGCCGACCTGATGCCGTCGAACAACTCATCCCGGAAGCCGTCCTCTTTCAGTTCGGGCAGCGACTCGGGGGGCACTTCCGGAACCTGGAGGAAGATCTGTCGCAGGTCGCGGTAGAGGCCGTCAAGATTCCAGTCCTCCTGGGTCCCTTCTTCGGGAAGGTGGCTCTGGAACGAAGCGTTCACCAATTCCTCCATCTCTTCTTCGATCTGCTCGTAGATATTGTGCTGTTCCAGCGCATGGCGTCGCCGGTCGTATACGACCTCCCGCTGCTGGTTCATCACGTCGTCGTATTCGAGAAGGTGTTTCCGCACCTCGAAATTCCGGGCTTCCACGCGTTTCTGCGCCCGTTCGATAGAACGGGTAACCATCCGGTGTTCAATCACCTCACCCTCTTCGGCGCCCAGACGATCCATAATCCGGGCAATCCTCTCGGAGCCGAAGAGCCGCATGAGATCGTCTTCAAGCGAGATGAAAAACCGGGAATTCCCCGGATCGCCCTGGCGGCCGGCCCGTCCGCGAAGCTGTCGGTCTATCCGCCTTGCCTCGTGCCGCTCGGTACCGATGATATGTAATCCGCAAGGCACCTCTTCCGCGCAACGGTATTCCTCCAGGTGCGGGCACCGGGGGCGATCGCCGTCTGCGCCGGGTATCAACGCGCATTCATGGTCCTGCGGCGCCTTGACCACACCGTCCCCCAGCTTGATATCCGTTCCACGACCCGCCATATTGGTGGCAATGGTCACGGCGCCCGGTTGTCCGGCTCGGGCAACGATCTGGGCTTCCTGCTGGTTGTGACGCGCGTTGAGCACCGCGTGTCTGATTCCCTTCCGCTTCAGCATGCGGGACAGCAACTCCGACACTTCGACGCTGATGGTACCGACCAGAACCGGCAGGCGCTTCTCGTTCAACCGCTCTATCTCGTCCACGATGGCGTTATATTTCTCCCGCTTGGTCCTGAAGATCAGATCCTCCGAATCGACGCGTCGCACCGGTTCGTTCGTGGGCATTACGACGACGTCCAGCTTGTAGATCTGAAACAGTTCCGCCGCCTCGGTTTCGGCGGTTCCCGTCATTCCCGCCAGCTTGTGATACAATCGGAAGTAATTCTGCAGCGTGATCGTGGCAATCGTCTGGGTGTCCCGTTCCACCTTGACGCGCTCTTTCGCTTCCAGAGCCTGGTGCAGCCCGTCCGCAAATCGCCGACCCGGCTGGGGACGCCCCGTGAACTCGTCGACGATTATCACCTGGCCGCCGTCCACGATGTACCTTACGTCCTTTTCGTAAAGCGTATAGGCGACCAGAAGCTGTTGCACGCTGTGAATCGCCTCGCTCTTGCGGGCGTATTCCTGGTACGCGTCGTCCTGGGCTCTGGCCTTTTCGTCCGGCGCCAGCGCATCGTCCGCTTCGATTTCGTGCAGGACTTCATCCAGGTCCTGCAGCACGAAATCGTCCGGCCTCCGGCTGATCTCAACCCTCCCCTTGTCCGTCAGGTCGATAACGTGGCTCTTCTCGTCTACACTGAAATAGAGGTCTTCGTCGATCTCTGCCATTCGTTTGTCGCGCAGGTAATCGGCCTCAACCCGGCCGATCAGACGTTTGGTCCCCTCTTCCTGCAGCGATTTCATGAACCTGCGGTTTTTGGGCATCCCCCGCTGGACCTGAAGCAGCCGGATACCCGCCTCGTATTCGTCCTTGTCGAGGAGTTCCTCCGCCTCGTTCAAAGTCCCGGTCACCACCCGGGTCTGCGCCCTGACCAACCGCTCCACCAGCGGCCGCATCTCGTCGTACCGCTGATTGTCGGCCTCTGCCACCGCGCCTGAAATAATCAGGGGCGTCCTCGCTTCGTCGATCAGTATGCTGTCGGCCTCGTCGATGATCGCGAAACAGTGTTCGCGCTGCATGAGGTCGTCCGGACGAACCGCCATATTGTCGTAGAGATAGTCGAACCCGAACTGGTCTTTCGTGCCATAAATGATATCGGCCCTGTACGCCTCCTGATGATCGCACTCCCGCAGACGGTACCCGCCCTCCCCATCTTCCTCCAGGAGATACGCCTCCGCCTCCATGGACCGGTCCTGGATGATGCCGACGCTCATCCCGAGAAAGAGATAAACGGGCCCCAACCACATGGCGTCCCGCTTTGCGAGATAGGAGTTTACCGTAACGAGGTGTACGCCCCTTCCCGTCAGTCCGTTCAGATAAAGCGGCATTCCCGCCACCAGCGTCTTGCCCTCGCCAGTGGCCATCTCGGCGATTTTTCCCTGGTGAAGCACGATGCCGCCGAGCAACTGCACGTCGTAGGGCACCATGTCCCACTCAATGGACTCACCGGCGCGCTCCCACTGCTTCCGTGCCGTTTTGAACCGGCGGCAAGTCTCCTTGTAGACCGCGTACGCCTCGGGCAGAATCTCCTCCAGCGCCTCCGCCTCAATCTCCCTGATCTCCACCTCCAGCTCCGAGATTTCGTCCAGCATCGAAGAGCGGTCCATTTCCTCCTCGCTCTTCATCTCCTCCCGCATCCCATTGAGCTGTTCCGTGTATTCGGCCGTCGCGTCCCTCAACACCTGCCTGAATTCGGCCGTTTTGCCGCGAAGGTCCGCTTCGGAGCGCGAAGCAAACGACTCGCATAGCCCGTTTATTCGATCGACCGTCGGCCAGAGTTTCTTCAGGTCCCGATCGTATTTGGTCCCGAATACTTTTTTTATCACACCCATCATAAGCGCGTGTCCACCGTTAATCGCCGAAACCCTAACGGTCCGTTGAGAAAATCGCTCTGCAGGCGAGGTATCGTGTCCCGTCCCGGATCGGCGTTTTCAACGGGCTGTCAATGCGCGGCTACCACCGGGATTTTCTTCTGACTGACCAGCGCATCCAGGATCCCGTTGATGAACTTCGGCGCCTTCTCCACGCTGTACCGCTTGGCGAGTTCAATCGCCTCGTTCATCGATACCTTGACCGGAATATTCTCGAATGCGAGCATTTCCGTAAGCGCCATCCACAACAGGATCCGGTCGATCCTCGAAATGCGTTCCAGCGCCCAATTCCTTGAAATCCCTTCAACCAGACCGTCCAGCTCTTCCCTGCGCGCCCAGGTCTCCCGACCAAGCGCGTGCGCGAATTCCGCGGCGCTATCCGTCAACCCGGCGCGAATCGCCACGGCATGGAGCGTCTGTTGTACGGGGTCTCCCGAACTCTCGCTCCAATACAGCGCCTGCAGCGCAACTTCGCGGGCTTTTCGTCGCGAACCCGTCATGCCTCTTCCGCGTCCAGGGATGCCACCAGATTCACCATCTCGACAGCGGCAAGAGCGACCTCCCATCCCTTGTTTCCGCCCTTGGTTCCCGCCCTTTCGATCGCCTGTTCGATCGTATCGGTTGTCAATACGCCGAACAGGCACGGCACACCGGAATCGAGCCCGACCGATGAAATCCCCTTGGAGACTTCGTTGGCCACATAGTCGAAGTGGGGCGTACTTCCGCGAATCACTGCGCCCAGGCAGATCACCGCGTGGTAACGTCCGCTGCGCGCCATTTTCCCGGCCACAAGTGGAATCTCGAACGAACCCGGAACCCAGGCCACGTCGACGTCACCGGGTTCGCCTCCATGCCGCTTCAGGCAATCCTCGGCGCCTTCAAGCAACTGCTTGCTGATTGAACTGTTGAATCGACTGACCACAATGCCGAAACGTTTGCCGTCCGCGCGCAATCCACCCTCAATTACTCTGGCCATACGTTTCCTCCGCGGAGCCATCCACGAGCTTCAAATCTTCTTCGTTGAAAATGTGTCCCATCTTCTTCTGTTTGGTACGCAGATACCGGATATTCCACGGCGTCGGAACAATCTTGACGGGCACGCGCTCCACAATTTCGATACCATACGCCTCCAGCCCCACCCGCTTGGCGGGGTTGTTGGTGATCAGACGGGCTTTCCTGATGCCGAGGTCCAACAGAATCTGCGCGCCGATGCCGTAGTCCCGCTCGTCCATCTTGAATCCGAGCTTCAGATTCGCCTCCACGGTATCGTAGCCTTCTTCCTGGAGCTTGTAGGCGTTGATCTTTTCGCGCAGCCCGATGCCGCGGCCCTCCTGCCGCATGTAGACAACGGCGCCGCGGCCCTCCCGCTCGATCATCTCGATCGCCGAATGCAGATTCGCGCTGCAGTCGCACCTCAGAGACCCGAGCGCGTCGCCCGTGAGACATTCGGAGTGCATCCGCACCAATACCGGATCGCCGGCCGAGAGGTCTCCCTTGGTCAGCGCCATGTGATCCCGCCTGTCGACTTCGCTCTCGTAGAGATGAAGCTTGAACTCCCCGAACCGGGTGGGCAGGCGGACCGTTTCCAGACACTTGACCAGCTTTTCCGAACGGCGACGGTACGCAATCAGATCGCGGATCGTGATGATCCTCAGGCTGAACTGCCGGGCCATTTCCATGAGTTGCGGCAGGCGCGCCATCGTCCCGTCGGGATTCAATATTTCGCACAGAACGCCTGCCGGATAGAGGCCCGCGAGCCGCGCCAGGTCCACCGTCGCCTCGGTGTGCCCCGCTCGCCGCAACACACCTCCCGGACGGGCGGACAGCGGAAAGACGTGGCCGGGTCTGGCAAAATCGGGGGGCCGGGCGTCCGGGTCCACAAAGCGCCGTATTGTGACCGCACGGTCCTGCGCCGAGATTCCGGTTGTTGTACCCTCGACCGCGTCGATGCTGACCGTGAAAGGGGTACCATGCAACGCGGTATTCCTGCCTACCATCATTTCCAGATCGAGCTCCTGCAATCGTTCCGGCGTTGCCGGCAGGCAGACCAGCCCGCGCCCGTGAAGGGCCATGAAGTTGATGATCTCAGGCGTGACTTTCTCCGCCGCCGTGATCAGATCCCCTTCGTTCTCCCTGTCCTCGTCGTCCACGACAATCACGAGCCTCCCGGCCCGGATGTCGTCCAACGCCTCCTCGATGGACGCGATACGTAGTCCGTCTTCGACTTCAGACATGAAATGCCGCCCCCGGCCGGTTAAATGTTCGAGATGTACAGATCCCCGCTGGCGCGATTCTCACAATACCCCCTGTCTTTCACTTCCGGATCCGACGTTCCGCGACGCCGCCGGGTTTCCGTTCTCCGAGCGGCGGCCGGTCAGCCTTTCCAGGTACCGCGCCACCAGATCGACCTCCAGATTGACCGCGTCGCCGACCCGCCGTTCCCCGATCGTGGTGGCTTCCATCGTATGCGGAATGACAGTCACGGTAAAGTCTCGTGCGCCCGCAGCCACAACTGTAAGGCTGATCCCGTCCACGGCAATCGATCCCTTGTCGGCCAGATACGCGGCGAGTTCCTCCGGCATCCCTATCCGGAACGTCATGTTGTCAGCCCATCGCCTGCGTTCCATCACCCTGCCCATCCCATCCACGTGACCGGCCACCAGATGGCCGCCCAGCCGGTCCGACAGCTTCAGCGAACGTTCCAGATTCACCCTGTGTCCCGTTTTCAGCCTCCCGAGGGTCGTTCGTTCAAGCGTCTCCGAGACGGACTCGAACGAGAACGCACGACGCTCTGCTTCGACGACGGTATGGCAGGCGCCGTCGATCGATATGCTGTCGCCGATCGAGACGTCCTCCAGCACGCGCTTCGCTTCAACCGTCGTACGCTGATACCCCGTCCGCCTCTGAATCGCGCGCACCAGCCCCACTTCCTCGACAATTCCCGTAAACATCAGGCCTAGCCTTTCGCGGGCACCGCGTCATGAAGAACCGGAGACCCGCCGGACAATGGATCCGGGCGTGCCATTCCGGTCGCCGGTTCATCGCGTCCGCGCAGAACCTGCCGCGTCCTCTATCCGCGCCGTGTAGAACAGGTCCGGCCCGGTCCATTCCACGTCGACCTGATTCAGACGAATCGAATCGGCCATTCTTGTTATACCGAGGTCGCCAACCGAGTCGATCCCGTTTCCCAGAATCGCCGGCGCGATAAACACCGCGAGCCGGTCGATCAACCGCTCGCGTATCGCGGAGGCAGCCACCGCACCCCCGCCTTCGATCAACACATGGGTAGTACCTTCGGCGCCCGCCCGGGAAAGCACGTCCCGGAGCATGGGCCTTCCTTCTTTCGGCGTGCAGACCCATACGCGCGCGCCTCGCGCCTCCATCGCTACGACTTTTTTTTTTGAAACGCCTTGCGCCGCGGCGAGAATCAGCTCCGCCCCGTCGAATACCCTCGCGTCCCGTGAAATCTCAAGGCGACTGTCCAGCACGATCTTGGCCGGATCGGGACCGTCCAGATGCCGAACCGTCAACGCCGGATCGTCCGCGTCGACAGTCCCCCGTCCGACCATAACCGCGGAGGCTTCAGCACGCAGCCCGTGCGCCTTAACCCTGGACGCGTCGGAGGATATCCATCTCGACTCGCCCGAAGCCGTCGCGATGCGACCATCGAGGGTCTGCGCCAGTTTCAGTGTGACAAATGGCAGGCCCGTCGTGCGGTGTTTTACGAAATCCTCGTTCAGTCGACGCGCCTCTTGCTCGAGAACGCCAACCTCCACCCGCACACCAGCCTCCCGCAACCGGTCGATGCCTCTGCCGGAGACCCGCCTGTCCGGGTCCATCATGCCGCATACGACCCGCGCAACCCCCTTTTTAATCAACAGATCGACACACGGAGGCGTACGGCCGGTGTGGACACATGGTTCAAGGGTCACGTACAATGTTACGCCTGGGGTTCCGTCGGAGATTCCCTCAAGCGCGTAAACCTCCGCGTGCGGTTTTCCGGCTTCAGGGTAATATCCTTTTCCGACAACCCGCCCTTCCCGAACCGCCACCGCGCCCACCAGCGCGCCGTCCCGTACCCGACCGCGTCCCTTTTCGGCCAGCGACAACGCCAGCCGCATATAGTCCACATCCGTCATATACAAACCTGCATCGCCGGGAAGACGAATTGCCGCGCGTGGACGGCCCTTACTTGAGGTCGACCGTCGCTGTGCCTACCCCCACGTTGCCCAGCGCATCGGTCGCACGGACCACGACCGTATATTCCCCCGCCGCCAGATCCTGAATTTCGAAACGCAAGGATTCCGTTCTGGAGTCGAAAATACGATCGACTGGAAAGACCACGTTCCACGCTCCTGAATTCACCGCGTAGGCCGCTTTCCAGAGCGGGCTCGCAGCGTCGTTCAGCGATCCCTCTATACGGACGCCTCCCGCAATCTGCCGTATCTGCAGCACAACGGAAGGCGGCGTGTGGTCAAGATCGAACGGCTGGCTGACCATCTCGCCTGCCAATGCTGTTTCCTGCGGATTGGTCAGCCTGTCCGACGCCACCACCCGGACCAGCATCGTACCCTCGGGCGCGGATTCCGTATGCCAATCGTAGGAATTCGAACGCAGGTTTTCTTCCAGGAGCTTCCATCTTTTCTCGGATAGACCCCGATAGTACAACGCATACACCAGTCCGTCGTTATTCGCGTCTTCCGCTTTCCATGAAATCCGCCAGACGCTTCTCAGGTTACCTGGCGGCTTTCGGCCCTTTCCCGGGTCCTTCGGCGCCGCGCCGTTGCCCTGCGCCTCGATGGGCGAGACGGCGAGGGCGAGGACCCGCGGGCCCAGATTCTCCTGGAGTCCCACAAGACTCACTTCGCGAATCGTCGGTGTGGTCGCACCCGCCAGGGATCTCAACTCGGCCCGATACTGAAGAAATCTCGCCGGGGGACTTGATATCTGTCCTCCCTGCGAGACCGAAGACCATTCGCTCCAGGTGTTGTCCGGTTTCTCGCTGTTTCCCGAACGGGTCTGGAATTGAACGGACGCATCCGCGGCAGGTTGAGCGTTCCACCTGATTTTACCCCATCTGGATACGAGGCGGAAATCTCTCACCCTGGATTCCAGCCTGCCTTCGCGCGCGTACGCCCTACCCAACCGGTACACTTTTCCGGCTCCCGCGGTTCCCAGCCAGAAGTCACCTGAATCCGACCTGCAGAATACCCATGGTTGAACGTCTTTCAGGCGGGTCAGCAGCGTCGCCCGCCCGGACAGGTCCACGCGATAAACGCTCCCCCCGTCTCCAGTCAGCACCGTTATCTCCCGATCGTCTGCATGCAATGCCAGAAGCATCGGCTCGTCCACCGACCATAGGCGAACCGCCGCACCCGAGGGGCGTATCGCATACAGCACGGAAGCCTGCTGGGAAGAAGCGGATCCCTGGCCCTTGGCCGACTGTTGAGATGCGCCCTTTCCGCCCCCCTTGGAGCGTTTGGACATCGCACCCGCGAACAGGATCCCGTCCGGCCCCATCGCCAGGGCGTGGATTTCATCCTCCGCAGCGTCGTAGAGTACTTCCACGCCTCCCTTTGCGTTGACTCGGTAGACCAGTCCGCTCTGGTCCGTACCGGCATACACCCTGCCGCCGGGGTCACGGATCAGCGACACCACATTGTGGTCTTCGCTCTTGTATACCTCGTGGACCTCTCCCGCCGCGGAGATACGCAGGATTCGTCCATGTCTGCCGCCGGTGGCTGCGTACAGGCCTCCCTTTCCATCCACAACCATCGCCCAGACGTGTTCGTCTCCGGTTCGACAAAACGTCTCGGGTTCCTTGTCCTGAACAATCCGGTATACAATGCCGTCCGGGGAGGAGCCGGCATAAAGTGTCCCGTCCGTTCCGACGGCGAGACTGAAAATGGCCACTTCGGGAGAGTCGAACAGCAGCGTCGGCGCTCCCGAGCCATCAAAGGTAAAGATCTTCCCGCCATTGCCCGTAGCAATATACAATCGACCGGCTCGCCCCTCCGCGAGCGCCCAGACGAATTCTTCTCCGGTATCCGCCGCGGCCTGCAACTCGGGCGCCAGCAACACCGCGCCGTCTCTGGTTATCGAGACGCCGTCGGCTTCGCCCCTTGCGAAGGCTTTCTGCGAGTGGTCGCGCCACACGACCGGCTCAACGCCGTACGCCGGAATCAGAAGGCAGTCAGGCAGAAAGCACAGGCACATCAGCAATATTCGAAAGACCGCATGTCGGTTTTCTCGATCCAACAGCCCGAACTCCTGTTTTTTCCGGAACGTCCGTCGTATCCACGACGTGTTCCCGTGTCCCTGTGGTCCGAAGACGGCGTTGCCGGGATGACTTATTTCCCCTTTCCGCCTGCGCCCCCGCCCTCGGCGAAAATAACGCCGTTCCGTTTCCGGTTCACATTCAGTACGACGATCTGACTTCCAGACAGCACAAAGTCCGTGGGAATACGTGCCCGCTGTACGACCGTCTGCCGAACCGGTTTTACCGCATCCGACGAGCGGGAATACTGAAGCGCCGAGAGCACTGAAGACGGCAGCCTTGACACCTCCCGCCCCTCAATCGTCACGCCCGGGGCGCCGGACAGCAATTCAACAACCATTTCGTTGTTCCGTCCGGCGCGCCCCAACAGGTGAATGAGATGATCCAGATCTCTGGCGTTGTATTCGCCGGGCGCCCGCTTGGCCTCCTGTTTCACGTGTTCGGATGCGCTGGAAACTCTGAGAATCAGCCGGCCGCCAGGCGTTCGATTTGGTATGACCATGGCCTCTTCCACCTGCCGCAGTCCCCCCCGGTAGGTCCCTAATGAAACCGTGACGCGCACCGTATCGCCCGGCTGGAACGATGTCTTCTGTAAGCCGATGGACCTGATGTGGGCGGTATGCGCCCGTTCGGCTTCCACGTCCAGGTCGAAGGCGACGCTCTCGATCCTGATTGGCTGGAACGGATTCCGGATCAGGCTCGCAAACGGCGTGGTGACCCCAAGTACCGCATTGCCCGGCCCACGCGCGCCTGCATAGACGTTTTCGGCCTCCACCGAAGGACGTCCGTTCAGCTCGATTCTCACACGGGACTTCACCGTAACTTCTCCCGTCAGTTTCTCCGACGAAACCATCGCGCTGAAAACCGCGATCCGCAAAAGCGTCGGGCTGAGGTCGCGGTCTCGCAGGACCTCCATTCCGAAGTGCGCCTCCTTCCCCGGAGAACGCAGGTTGATACTCACCGGTATCATATCGACGTCAAGACCGATGGTGCCGGCAATGCCGGGGGCACGGTCCTGAACGATGGCGCCCACGGTCTGCCCGGCGACACCCAGCTTGAACGACGCAAATTGACTCGGCAAGACCTCGTGAATGTAGGCCCCCGTCATCGGCAGCGCGGTAGCACCGCCAAAAATCATGGAATGCCCGAACCCGACCACCCGGTCCCCGTCGCGATGGGTCAGCGTACCGATTCCCGTAACGCTGAGGTCGCCACGTACCAGCTGCACGCCAAGGGCGGCGCCCGGTTCGAAGGGACCGGCCGGCAGCCCTGGGCCCACGCCGCCGCCGCCCTGGACCGGCGTCCAACCTGTATTTGAAAACGCCTGTCGGAAATCAGCGACCGCCTGGGGCGCAAAACCGGAAATCACGATCGGCAGGCTGATCGGCGTCAGTTCAGCCGCATCCGTCCCCGTGAGATCGATCAGACGTCGTGCGCCGGCTTTCGTCAGAGGTGACGCAGAACCGACGCCCTCCGTCGCCGGCGGCCGGTTGAAGAGATCGACCATTGCCGCGATCGGCGTAATCCCGGCGATGGGTTCCTTGGCGAAAGCGCCGATGCGATACGATACGGCGCCGATCAACTTGCCAGCGACGTAGACCGGACTTCCGCTCATCCCCGAAATCACTCCAGTACTGGACAGGGGACCGCCTGACAGCCTGGCCAGAATCAGGTCGCTCCGCGGACCGATTGCGTTGTGCAGTACACCCAGGATTTCGACGTGAAACGTATCGATTCGCGTACCCTGGAAGACCGTCCGGCCGATGCCCCGCATTCCTCTCCGGAGATCCTCGACGGGCATTGTTTCAACGGCGGCCCCGGCATTGCCGGCAACGGCACACCACAGCAAAACGGATAGCGATATCTTCAGCGGGCGCATCAAGGCGCAGACCCTTTCTCGTCGATCGGTACGGGAGCCACGAAATCTACGGCGCGACCTGGGAAAAGTCAAGTTCTGCAATGTTTTGAATCGATATAAGACCCTGTTTTGTTCACCCAGATATTATACCCGTTTTCGGAGTATGGAACAAGCCCCTTGTGCGAATCCGATCTTGTCCTTATCATAACACGATGCAAATCACGCTGCTGGCGGTTGGCAAATGCCGAAAGCCGTACCTGAGGGACGGAGTAACGGACTACATCGACCGCATTCGGAGATACGCCAGCCTCGAGCATATCGAAATCAGAGAGGAACCGGCGTCGGGCAAGGGCGCCGCTGCCAATCGCCTTTGCAGGGAAGGCGAACGCATCCTCCGGCGCCTTCCGCAGAACGCTTTTGTGGTCGCCCTGGATCCGAACGGAGCGTCCTGCAGTTCGGATGGCCTCGCCCGGCGCATCCTGAAGATCGGCCTGGACGGCATTGGCCGAATCGCGTTCGTCGTTGGCGGTCCTTCCGGTCTGTCCAACCGGGTTATCCGGCGCGCCGACTGGCGTCTATCCCTCTCTTCCTTCACGTTTCCACACGAGGTCGCGCGTCTGGTTCTCCTGGAGCAGATCTACAGGGCGTTTACGATCATGCGCCGCGAGCCGTACCACAGGTAGACGCTAACGCGCCGGTTGGCACAACGCCATGCCGGATCGTGAGGCGCGCCTATCCGGCGGCCCCACGGAAGAAAAAGCCCGGAAAACAGGTTCACGCGACAGCCGTGGAGAGATGATTCCGCCACTGGAATCCGGCTGCCGGGTAAGGCTCCTGTTTCCGGGCTTTTCAAATGCGGACCGAAATGTCAGGATATACAGTTTCGGGGGAACGGGGGATATCCGGATGAGGCAACCCCGGAGAACGGCCGGAGGGGTATCGGCCACGAGGTCCCGGAAGAAGGGATGTCTCAATCGCAGGCATGATGAGAGCAATTGAAAGATAAGCCAATGTTTTTTGTTAGTCAAGGGGAAGTTTGCTCTAATATACTGTTTTACATTATCTTGTGGTCCATAGGTCATGTTATACCTTATATAGATTTACCTGAAGCAATCCACCGGAAATCGCATCTCCTGCCATGCGCCGCGGGCGGTTGCCGTATTCGCCGGACGACGTCACCCCTTCCCGCCATTCCGTATTCTCTCACGATCCGGGAAGGAAAACATCTCGACCGGTTGACCCGGGAAGGCGGGCTATCCTGCCTCACGCGTGCGCAGATATTCGTGGACAGGGACCCTGGCGGACGCTATCTTCAAAACGCCGCCATTCGTACAATGACCGCGCGAACCGAGCCCGCAGTCCTGTTAATTCGGACGTAGACGACCTATGCCGCATACGCTTACCATTACACAGGCGGCGGAACGGATCCGGTCCGGCCGACTTTCTCCCGTGGAGCTTCTGGACGCCTGCTTTTCGCAGATCGAAGCCCTCGACGGCAGCCTGCACGCCTGGGTCCTCGTAGACCGGGAAGGCGCAGGGCAATCCGCCCGGTGTCTTCAGGAGGAACTCGCCCGCGGACGGTACCGCGGCCCCCTGCACGGAATCCCGGTGGGGATAAAGGACATCATCGACGTAAAGGGCATGCCCACCGCCGCCGGCGCAAGGCATCTCTACAACCGGGTACCGGACAAAGACGCGGCGGTGGTCGCCCGGCTGCGGAGCTCCGGTGCGGTGATCCCCGGCAAAACGGTTACCACGCCATTTGCGTGCTTCGATCCGGCGGAAACCAGGAACCCCTGGAACCCCGACCATACGCCAGGCGGCTCCAGCAGCGGTTCGGCCGCCGCCGTCGCGGCGCGGATGTGTCCCGCGTCCCTGGGGTCGCAGACAGGCGGATCCATCAGCAGGCCCGCGGCGTATTGCGGCCTGGTGGGTCTCAAACCCACATTCGGCCGGATCAGCCTGCGCGGGATCCTGCCCGTCAGCTACGAACTGGATCATCCGGGACCATTTACGCGTTCAGTCGCCGATGCAGCCGTCATGCTCCAGTGCCTGGCGGGTCGGGACCCGCTGGACCCGCTAAGCGCCGACGTTCCTGTTGATACCTACCGTATCGAACCTCCGGCACGTGCCCCCCGCGTCGGCGTCATTCGCACGTACTTCCCCGAGAACGCCGGCGAAACCATGCGTGAGGCAACCGGCGACGCCATTGAGCGCCTCGCCTCAGCAGGCGCTGAATTCACCGATGTGCACCTGCCCGGATCCTTTGCGGATCTGCACGAGAATCACGCGTTGCTGCTCGCCGTCGGCGCGGCAAACGTCCACGGGGAACGATATGGCGCCCACCGGGACGCCTTCCCGCCCGGCCTTCGCGAAATCATTGAAAGGGGGCGCACCACCGGGGCGGTCGCCTACGCCCGGGCGCGACGCCACCAGATTGCGTTCAAGTCGGAAGTCCTCGCTGCATTCGAGAACGTGGACCTGCTCCTCACCCCTGCCACGCCGACTCCGGCGCCTTCGGGTCTCACATCCACCGGCAATCCCGCCTTCAACAGCCCCTGGAGCTACGCCGGCCTTCCCACGTCCGTCCTGCCGGCCGCATGCGCCTCCGACGGACTGCCCGCCGGCATCCAACTCGTCGCTCGCCCCTTCGCCGAAAGCCAACTGCTTTCCATCTCCGCCTGGTGCGAAGCCCATCTCGAGTGGGACCGCGCCCCGTCGATTCTCTCCGGCGATTAGCCCCATGTATCCACACCGGTTCCTGAAGCGCCTCACGTGGCTGGCGCTCGTTTTTCATCTTTCCGGCGTCGTCCACGCTTCCCGGGCGCATACCCCCAGGCAGCATGCCGTCCGGCAGGGCATCGACTACATGCTCGACGAACGCTATGCGCGTTCCCACGCCATTTTCGATTCACTCATCTCCGTCGAGCCCGAAAGACCCGAGGGCTATCTGGGCAAGGCGCTTTCGTACTGGAACGAGAGCATGCTGCTGGCGGACGGCGAACGCTTTGTCGACTCCGTCGACCACCTGACCGGACGTGCGATCAAACTCTCCGAACGCGCTCTCAAGAACGACAACAACGACGCGGAGATGGTCTTCCTTCTCGGAAAAGCCTATGGCCTGCGCGCGGGCCTGGCGCTCATTCACGGCAGTCCCCTGGACGGCGTGCTCCACGGCCTGAAATGCCGGGATTTCCTCGAGGAAACCCTACGATTGAATCCAGACCTCGCTGACGCCCATTTCGGACTGGGCCTGGCCGAGTACGTGGCCGCCCGACAACCCCGTTTCCTCAGGGTGGTCAGCCGGCTGCTCTCGCTTCCCGACGGCGACCGGAAGGGCGGGCTCGAACGCCTGGAGCGCGTTGCCCGCGAGGGCGTCTATACCCAGCGCCATGCCGTCTCCAGCCGAGCCTACATCGCCCTCTATTACGAGAAGGATTATGAAGACGCCCGGCGTCGTTTTACAGACCTGCACCTGCGCTATCCCCACAGCCTGGACTACCGCATCCGTTACCTGGACGCGCTCTTCGGGCTCACCATCCAGGGCAGGAAGGATCACCGCCAGGCTCTGATCGACTCCGCGCGATCGATCCGCTTCCTGGCTGAAGAACGGAACTGGAACCTGAACCGCTGGTCTCGCACCAAGCTGGATTTTATCGAAGGCTTCGGCCTCTATCTCGCCGGTGACGCGGACGCCGCGAAGGAACGCCTGGAAGTCTATACCGCGGAAGCCGTAAAGAAGAGCTGGCTGCTTGGACCCGCACATCTCATTCTGGGCAAACTGGCCGACCTGCGCAACGACCGCAAACGTGCGGTCCGCCATTACCGCCGCGTGCGAAAATATGAAAACGTCTGGGGCGTCCACGAAGAAGCTGACGCCTATATCGGGCAACCGTTCAGCGGTGAGGAGCCCGTCCGGCGCCCTCCGGACACGGTGCGGCGTTACCCGGAGAAACCTTGACGCGGGTCGCGGAGGTTCGCCCAATAAGGGGAGCCGTTCGTTGACTGCCCGGCAAAGCCGGTTGCGCGTTCAGGATCGATTCCGTATATTTTATCAGGCGCATTCAACGACGCACGGGTACGCCGTGTCGATACCTACCTTTCGATCGAGTGCGGGAATATGGCCGAATCGACCGATCCTCAAGCTGCTCCGGCCCCGGATAACACCCATTGGGGAGTCGCATGTCTGCGCGAAGATCTGCAGGACCTGCGACTCCAATTGCGCGAAGACGTCAAAGACCTCCGCCAGCAGATCGCCGAGACCAATAAGTGCATTGACCGGACAAATGAGCTCATTGGATCCCGATTCGCCTGGCTCATTACGACCATGGTGGCGCTGGCGGGCATACTCGCCGCCCTCATCAAGCTGTGAGACCTGTCCCTGCCGGGCGCCCGCGTGTTCGCCTGGTCGGCATGCGTCTCCCTGCCGGTTACTTCAGGCCTGCCTGGCTGGAGTGACGTTTCTCAAACGGGACTGACGGCGGAAGCACGGTCAACATCAGGAAGACAGGAAAATCCCGGCCGTGTTCCGCACGCGAACATGCCGGGATTTTTTATATTTAGGAAATCGGTATGGCGTCCGCGTCCTCGATATCCTGGCACCGCTCGAGACTCGGTCATCTCCGGGCGCGTATCCGTTATCCGGCCCCTTCCGCGCCGCCGTGGATCGTCCCCACCGTGGTCCGTTTCAAATACCCGGCAGCAGACCTGAAACGCGACTATCCGAAGATTTTCGGCGTTTCGGTTGTCCTCTCCTCAATACTCCTCACGTTAATCTGCATTCTCTTTCCAGGATTCGAATCTCGAAGTTATCCATCCTACGCCATGCCGGTGATCATCTCACTCGAAGACATTCCCGAAACCTGGCAGGCGCAGCTGCCTGAAACCGAAGAAGTGATCCTGGGCGCAGGCGACCTGGATGGCGTAGCCGTCGTTGACACCGTGGAAGACGAGGCGTCCGAAATCGACTTTCTCGCAAATCTTCAAATCGATGACACGCTTGGGGATATGGACAGAACGCTCGACGAGGAAGCCGTCGATTTCTGGGCCGTGTCGAAGGAACCCGTACTGGTGCGCGAGATCCTGCCCATCTATCCCAGGGACGCGCACGAACTCGGCCTGGAAGGGGTTGTGTTCGTCAAGTTCGCGGTCGGTACTGACGGGCGAGTCAAAGAGGCCTCCGTTCAGAGAGGCCCCCGGATCTTTCACGCGTCCGCACTTGGAGCCGTCTACCAGTTCGTCTTCAAGCCCGCACTCCAGAACGACAAGCCCGTCGCGGTCTGGATGACCCTTCCCATACGCTTTCGCATTGTGGATAATCTGCTCGAAGCTCGGCCTGTTCAACAGGTCCAGAAGCTGCCGGCGCCTGTTTCGCGCTAGATCAATCCCTCCTATCGCGGTTTACGGCCCCGCCTGAATAGATCACTTCCTTCAGCCGATCCTGTTCGTCAAGCCGAACCCGCAGTGTAAATGCACGTCTGCTCAGAAACTGCGGATTGTGATCGAGCGCCGTTTGCAAGGCCAGCGAACCCAGCCACCCCAGCGCGTCGGACCGAATCCCGAACCGCAGATCATGAACCAGAAACGTCCGCCCGCCTTCCCCGGATTCCTCCAGCGCGGGGAAACGCGCGAACCAGCGATAGATCCGCCCGTCACGCCGTTCCCATAAGGGTTCGAGACGGGGCTCGGCAAGGGCCGAACGGTAGGTATTCGGCGAGTCTGCAACGCCTGAAAACAGCGAGACAGGCACCTCGTGCCATTCTTCCTCCCCGACCGCGATCCCACGCCGATGCAGAGGTGAAAAAGGCACGGGAACCGCCGCTGCAGGCGTCAACCCCCGTTCCGCCGCCCAGCGGTCCAGATACAGGTAGGTTATACCGGAAACGGCGACATTGAAGGCCATATAAGCCGCAAGCGCCGCCACACCCAGGCGGTACCCATCCGGCCGCCATACCTTCCAGCCGAGAATCAGTCCGCCAATAAGAATCAGATCCAGGTACGGGTCGATCACAAACAGCACGTCGAACAACGCCCGAAACCTGGAAAACGGCATAAAGACCATCGTCCCGTACGAGGTCACCAGGTCGAACAGAATGTGCAGCAACAGCCCGGAAAAGGCGACCGTATACAGCTTTGTGAACGGTACGTCCCTGAGTATGAATCGCCGGACGACCCACGCCACTGCGACGGCGCCGATTGCGGCGCCGAAGAACGAATGTGTCATTCCACGGTGCGTCTGCAGGCTTTCGAGCGCGTCACCGGGCAGGAACACATCCAGGTCCGGCAATACGCTGGTAACGGTCACCAGATTCACGAACCCCCGGTTCCGCGGCCATACGGACCGCGCAACCAGACGGCCGACAAGGCCGTGTGTCGGGGTATCCATCCCTCTTTCCCTCGCTTCGAATACGAACAAGATCGCAATCGACGGCAGTGCGTGGACTCAGTCCCCGAATTGCGGAACACACAGAATATACCCAATGCTCCGGATGAATCAACCCCGCGCAGACGCAACTTGACATATCGGCGTTCCGTCCCATAAATTCCCCACCATTCCTGCGCCGATGCAACACGGGAACACGTTTGCGAGGCAGGAAGCCAATCTCCGTTCCTTTACCGGGACGGGTTGCCGGGAGGTTTGGATATGTCGAAGCTCGACGGGAAAGTCGCGGTGGTGACCGGTGGAAACCAGGGCATCGGGAAGGGAATTGCGCGCGCGCTGGCCAAAGAGGGCGCGAATCTGGTGTTGACGGCCAGAACCGCGGGAAAGCTCGAATCGGCGGCCGATGAAATAAGGGCGGAGGGCGTGGAAGCGGTCGCCGCTCCCGCAGACGTTACCGACGAATCGCAGGTACAAGCGGTGTTCGCGAAGACAATGGAGCGATTCGGGAGGGTGGACGTGCTGGTGAATAACGCGGCGGCCTTCGACGGGGGACGAATCGACGAACTCTCGCTGTCGGCATGGGACTGGGCGATGGCTGTGAACCTGCGCGGGCCCTTTCTCTGCACGCGGGCGGCTTTCCGCATCATGAAGGCACAGGGCGGAGGCCGGATCATCAACATCGGCAGCATTTCCGCACAGCGGGTTCGCCCGAATTCCGCTCCCTACAGCACCAGCAAATTCGGGATTACCGGCCTGACGCATGCCACCGCGCTGGACGGACGGGACTACGGAATTGTCTGCTCCTGCCTGCATCCCGGAAACACGCTGGTGGAACGCCGCGAGGAATCCGGCGTACCCACGGACGACGAACCGATGATGACGGTGGATGAACTGGCTCAGGCCGCGGTAACGATGGCGACGCTTCCGCTCCACGTGAACATGCTGGAGGCGATCGTGTTGCCCGTAGGGCAGCTGTACGTGGGAAGAGGTTGAAAGGATACCGGTAGGCCCATAACGACCGAAGGACGTGCAGCCGGGAGACGGGAAAACAACCGCGGGGTCGCGACGTTACGACACCGTCCGTTCCCCGCCGGTACTTGTGCATTCTTCAGCCGATTCAGCCAATCCCTTTTTTCGGATTGAGATGGCTGCGAATACGAAAATTTCTTGACACTCTCGATGTGATTGCTTAATGTTAGATCGCTCCTGTCGGAGCGGCTGATTGCCGTCGCCCGGTTGCAAACCGGCCCGGCACCGGGTCGTGGAGGATTGAACGTGACGGATCGTGATCGAAACGGGTTTTCCTGGCGTGGGTATTTTTTTCGCTCCTACCGGTATTATTATCGGGAGGCCCAGGATTGTTGTGTCTGCCCACGCGAGTAAACTGCTGAAAAAGACGTAAACCGGGCCGTGGGCATCTGCTCACGGTTTTTTTTGATTCGGTCGGCGCAACCGGCCAACTGCCTGGTGAAACTCGTGAACACACCCGATTTGGAGACGCTGAAGACGCTGGCCGGAGGTCGGGGGATCGTTCCAATCTCCCGCGAAATCCTCGGGGATACCGAAACCCCGGTGTCCGCCTATTTGAAGCTGCGGCCCGGAAGTCCCTACAGCTTTCTCTTCGAAAGCGTGGAAGGAGGAGAAAAGATCGGCCGCTATTCCTTCCTGGGCGTGGATCCGTTTCTTGCGTTTCGGTCGTGGAAGACCCGGATTGAGATTGAGGATCTGAAGCGGGGCGGCGTGAGGGCCTTCGAGGGATCGCCCATCGCCGAGCTCAGACGTCTGCTGGCAAAATATCGTTCGGCGCAGCTGGAGGGACTGCCCCGGTTTACCGGCGGAGCCGTGGGCTACGTGGCCTACGATGCAATCCGGCTGGTCGAAAACATCCCGGACCGGACGCGCGACGACCACGGTCTGCCCGACGTCGAGTTGCTCTTCTACGATACGCTTCTCGGTTTCGACAACGTACGGCAGAAGATCCATCTGATTTCCAATGTGCATATCACGGGAGATATCGAGCGGAATTACCGGGACGCGGAAGCGCGAATCGATGCGATGGAATCGGCGTTGCGCGGCCCGATTCCCGCCAACGGCGTCCCGGCTGGAAAGCCGCGCGGCCGGGCGAGCGAAATCCGGTCGAACACGGAACGGTCGGTATTTCTGGACAAGGTGCGTCGCTGCAAGGAATATATCGTGGCGGGGGATATTTTTCAGGTTGTGCTCTCGCAGCGCTTCGAAACCGAGATAACCGTGGGTTCTCTGGACATTTACCGCGCGCTGCGCACGGTGAATCCGTCGCCGTACATGTTTCATCTGGATTTCAGGGACGCGCAGCTCGTAGGCGCGTCGCCGGAACTGCTGGTGCGTGTCGAGAACGGCGTCGTGCAGGTACGTCCCATCGCGGGTACGCGCTGGAGAGGGGCTACCGAAGAGGAGGATTCCACCCTCGAGGCGGACCTGCTGGCGGACGAGAAGGAACGCGCGGAGCACATAATGCTTCTGGACCTGGGCCGGAACGACGTGGGACGTGTATCCCGTTACGATTCTGTACGTGTAACCGAACAGATGACAATAGAGCGTTATTCTCACGTGATGCATATCGTTTCGAACGTTCGGGGACATCTCAGGGACGGCGTGGATGCGCTGGATGCGCTGTATGCTTGTTATCCGGCGGGTACGGTTTCCGGCGCGCCCAAGATCCGGGCGATGGAGATCATCGACGAACTGGAGCCGACCCGCCGCGGACCATACTCGGGGGCGGTGGGTTATATTGACTTTTCGGGCAATATGGATACGTGCATCGCCATTCGTACGATGGTGCTTCAGGGACGGAAAGCGTACGTCCAGGCCGGAGGAGGGATCGTGTTCGATTCCGTGCCGGAAAACGAACACCAGGAAACGGTAAACAAGGCGAAAGCGTTGTTCAGGGCGGTGGAACTGGCGGAGGGCGCCGTGTAGCGTCAACAATGGACGCTGCGATCTTTAACGTTCAGGTTTTGTTGTCCTATGATCCTGGTAATCGACAATTACGATTCGTTCACGTACAATCTCGTTCAGTACCTGGGTGAGCTGGGCGCGCGGATGGAAGTGTTCCGGAACGATCAGATCGAGCTTGATCGGATCGACGCGACCCAACCCGAGAAAGTGGTGATTTCGCCCGGTCCCTGCACGCCGAACGAGGCGGGCGTCTCCGTGGATCTGATCCGGCGATTTACCGGGCGGATTCCGATGCTGGGGGTCTGTCTCGGGCACCAGTGCATCGGTCAGGCCTTTGGCGGCAACGTCGTGAGCGCCCCGGCGATTCTTCACGGGAAGGTGTCCGAGATTCATCACGACGGACGTACGATTTTCCGGGATATGTCCCATCCTTTCATCGCAACGCGATACCATTCGCTGATGGTCGAAAGGGAGGGCCTTCCGGATTGCCTCGAAGTGTCCGCGCAGACAGACGACGGTATCATCATGGGATTACGGCACAGGAAGTATCCGGTTGAGGGCGTTCAGTTTCATCCCGAATCCATATTGACGGCCGAGGGTAAAGTATTGTTGAAGAATTTTCTGGAAGGCTGAACTCCAGGGATTGAAAACCCGTCCCATTCTCAGCTTGCATGATGGGGAGACGGCGATGTCGATACAGGACGCGATCGCGAAACTGATTGAGGGTCAGGACCTGGCGCGGGAACGGATGATCGGTGCGATGAACCAGATCATGTCGGGTGGGGCGACGGACGCGCAGATCGGCGCTTTTCTTGTGGCTCTCCGGGTCAAGGGCGAGACAGTGGAGGAGATCGCCGGCGCCGCCGAGGTGATGAGGGAGAAGGCGACACGGGTTGAAACGCGGCACGCGACGGTGGTCGATACGTGCGGTACCGGGGGCGACCGTTCGGGAACGTTCAACATCTCCACGGCGGCGGCGTTCGTTGTGGCCGGCGCGGGACTGTGCGTCGCCAAACACGGCAACCGCGCCGCATCCAGCGTCTGTGGCAGCGCCGACGTCCTCAAGGAACTGGGGGTGAACATCGAGGCGTCGCCAGAGACGATGGGACGGTGTCTGGACGAGGCGGGCATCGGTTTTCTGTTTGCTCCGGCTTTGCACGGCGCCATGAAATACGCGATCGGACCCAGACGCGAGCTTGGCGTGCGCACGGTTTTCAACGCCCTGGGGCCGCTGACCAATCCGGCAGGCGCAACCCGGCACCTGATCGGGGTATACAGCCGGACTCTTACCGGTACGCTGGCGGAGGTATTGCGAACGCTGGAATCGGAACGCGCGTTCGTGGTACACGGGCTGGACGGACTGGATGAGATTACCACGACCGGACCGACGCAGGTGAGCGAACTGAATGACGGGACCGTTTCCACGTACGAAATCACGCCCGAGGAACTGGGCGTTTCAAGGGCTTCGGCAGGCGATCTGGCGGGGGGCAACGCGGAGACCAATGCGGCGATCCTGCGCCGGGTGCTGCATGGCGAGCCCGGTCCGCGGCTCGACGTCGTTCTTTTGAACGCGGCGGCCGCGATTGTGGCGGGCGGCAAAGCGCTCGATCTGCCGGCGGCCATGGAACTGGCCAGGGAGACCGTGGATTCGGGGCGGGCGATGGATAAACTGGAGGAACTCAAACAAATTTCGGCCGGATAGAACCGATCTCGAGCGATTGCGCCATCCGCGCCCTCGAAACCAACCTCAATTCGAAAAAAGGCAATTTACCACAAAACGCACAACAGGCACAGAAGGTATCAGCGCAACAGCGGGGCATCGAGGTCGTTCAGAAGAATGAACTACCGTTCACGTCCAGTGATCTGAAGAATCCGGGTACTTTGACGTCAATTCGCCTCTGTTATTCTGCATATATTCGACATTCAGGTCCCCGAATCATTGCGAATCAAGGCCAACATCAAAGGCAATATTGGATAAAATGGCTACCATCCTGGATGAGATCATCGCATACAAACGGCACGTTGTTGCCGAGGCGAAACAACGGGTTTCGCCTGAGGAGATACGGAAGAAGGCGTACCGGAAGCGGGCGCCGGGCTCCCTGACGGAAAGCCTGACCGCCGCGGAGGATATCGCGCTGATAGCGGAAATAAAAAAGGCATCTCCATCGAAAGGGGTGATCAGGGAGGATTTCGATCCGGTTGCGATCGGCCGGGCCTATGAAAAGAACGGCGCGGCGGCAATTTCCGTGCTGACGGACGAAAGATATTTTCAGGGCTCCGACGCCAGTCTGAGCGCCGTAAGCGAAGCCGTACAATTGCCGATACTCCGCAAAGATTTCGTGGTTGATCCGTATCAGATCCACGAAGCCAGGACAATCGGCGCCGACGCGATTCTGCTGATTGTTTCAGCGCTCTCGAAACGTGAACTTCCGGAGATGCTCGCAGTCTGCAGGGAGTTGGAACTGGATGCCCTGGTGGAAGTGCACACCAGGGAGGAAGCGAGCATGGCGCTGGATGCGGGCGCAGATCTCGTCGGGGTGAATAACCGGGACCTGAACACGTTCGAGACCGATTTGCGAACCACGTTCGACCTGATTGAACATCTTCGGGGAGATCCGGTCGTTGTAAGCGAGAGCGGGATCGAGACCAGGGACGACGTCGGCCGGTTACAGGATGCCGGCGTGGATGCGGTGCTGGTCGGGGAACATCTGATGCGCCGACCCGACGTCGGCCGGAAGCTTCGAGCGCTGCTGGGCAAGGGAGGCGGATGACCCTACCCATGGTTCGCGTGAAGATTTGCGGAATTACGAATCCGCAGGATGCGCTCTTTGCGGCCGCACACGGTGTGGACGCGCTCGGGTTCATCTTCTACGAGCCCAGCCCGCGCTACGTGCGCCCGGAACGCGTAAGCGATATCGTTTCCGCACTGCCGCCGTTCGTAACGCCGGTAGGGGTTTTCGTGAACGCAGGCCGGGAGGAGATCCTGGAAACGGCGCGGTCGACCGGAATTCGGGCGGTCCAGTTGCACGGCGACGAGACTCCGGCCGACTGTCTGGGATATCCGTTTCCGGTCATCCGCGCATTTCGGGTCGGGGACGGATTCGACCCTGCTTCCCTGAACGACTATCCGGTAGACACGTTTCTGCTGGATACGGCCAAAAAGGGATGGTACGGCGGCACCGGAGAGACATTTGACTGGCGATTCGCAAGGGCGGCGACCGCACACGGGCGGATCATCCTTTCGGGAGGAATGGATCCGTCGAACGTGGCAGAGGCCGTCCGAACGGTGAATCCGTACGCCGTAGACTGCGGCAGCGGCGTTGAAGCTGCGCCCGGCCGGAAGGACCGCGCCAGAATCCGGGAGTTCCTGGAGGCGCTCCGCTCGGCGAACCGCCACGATCAGCCTGTCTGAACCCATACGAGTTGAACCGGAGCAGAGCACAGTGGGCGACTTGAACGATCTGGAATTTCGAGGGTACCTCTTTCAGTTAACGGACCCCGACGGACTCAGAGCGCGGCTGAACGATGGGCCCATAACGCTCTATTCAGGGTTCGACCCCACGGCCGACAGCTTGCACGTGGGCAACCTGATACCCATTCTCGGATTGCGGCGGTTCCAGTTGGCCGGGCATCACGCAATCGGGCTTATCGGAGGAGGCACGGGTCTGATCGGCGATCCGAGCGGCAGCAAGGAAGAACGTCCGTTGAACCCGCCCGAGTTGATCGCGGAATATACCGGGAATCTCACGGAGCAACTCGCCAGGTTCCTCGATTTTGAGACCCGGACCAATCCCGCCCGGGTGGTCAGCAATCTGGGATGGCTCTCCGAACTGAAGGCGATTGACTTCCTGAGGGACACGGGCAAGCACTTCTCCATGGGTTATATGCTGGCGAAAGAGTCCGTGGCTTCCCGGCTGGAGACCGGCATTTCATTCACCGAGTTCAGCTATATGGTCATTCAGGCCTATGATTTCATGGAATTGTTTCAGGCGCACGGATGCGAACTTCAGATTGGCGGAAGCGATCAATGGGGCAACATTACAGCCGGAATCGAGCTGATCCGGCGCCGGTTGGGCGGACAGGCGTACGGTCTGACGTTTCCACTGCTGGAAAAGGCCGACGGCTCCAAGTTCGGAAAGACGGCATCCGGCACCGTCTGGCTCGACGCGGGAAAAACGACGCCCTACCAGTTTTACCAGCATTGGATCAATACGGACGACCGTGACGTCGTGAAGTTTCTGAAGCTGTTTACCTTTCTTTCAGGGAAAGAGATTGAAAATCTGGAAATGGAGACGGAACACCACCCCGGAAAGCGAGAGGCGCAGCGGGTGCTGGCGGAGGAAGTCACCACGCTCGTACACGACAGGTCCGCCACGGAAAGGGCACGCCGGATTTCCGACGCGTTGTTTTACGGGGATCTGAGAGACCTGAGCGCGAGTGAGATCGAGGAAGGGTTCAGCGACGTGCCGTCGCGGGCGCTCAATGGCGTTTCAGGCGTGGGTCTGACGCATCTGCTTGTAGACGTCGGCATTTCATCCTCCATGCGCCAGGCGCGCGAAGACATCCGGTCCGGAGCGATTTACGTCAATGGCCGGCGTTGCACCGAAATGGGCACGAAGCTTGAACCCTCGGACAGAATCGCCGGGAAATACCTGGTCGTGCGCCGGGGCAAACGACGTTACTTTCTGGTGCGATGGAATCTCTGACCCGAGAAGCTGTCTTAAAATTCCCAGCGGTCTTCGCGCGGATGCGCATCGGAGCGCGATGCATCATATGTACAGTCGAAAACCAGCACGAATAACGTCGGGAGAGGATACCTTCAATGAAAGCACCCTGGATTACCTATCGGCCGGAACTCAAAGTACTGGACTGTACGATTCGAGACGGCGGATTGATGAACGACCACCACTTTTCCAACGATTTCGTAAAGGCGGTCTATGAAACCTGCGTCGACGCGGGCGTCGACTATATGGAAATCGGGTACCGGAACTCCAAGGAGATGTTCCCGAAAAAACAGTTCGGAGCCTTCCGGCACAGCGACGAAGAAGATATCCGCAGAATCACGGGCGACCACGATCCTGAAAGCACCGGCCTGAAACTCGCCATCATGGCCGATGCGGGCAAAAGCGACTGGGCGGAAGACATCCTGCCGGCCGGTGACAGCGTGGTCAGCATGGTTCGGGTGGCCTGCTACGTCGAGCAGATTCCCGAGACCGTGGAGATGATCTGCGACGCCCACGAGAAGGGGTATGAAACCAGTTGCAACATCATGGCTATTTCAACCGTGCAGGAGGTCGAGATCGACCAGGCGCTGGAGGTCCTCGTACAGACGCCCGTCGGGACGATCTGCGTTGTGGACAGCTTCGGCGCATTGTACCGGGAGCAGGTGGATATGCTCATCCGGAAGTATATGGATGCCGTGGAAGGAACGGGGAAGGAAGTGGGCATTCACGCGCACAACAACCAGCAACTGGCATTTGCCAATACCATCGAAGCGCTTATCCTGGGCGCCAACCGCGTTGATGCAACGGTGGACGGGCTTGGACGCGGCGCCGGGAATTGCCCGCTCGAACTGCTGCTCGGTTTTCTGCGCAATCCAAAGTTCAGGATTCGACCCGTCTATAGATTGCTGGAAGAACACTTTGTCAGATTGCGCGAGCAACTGACGTGGGGGCCCCTTGTGCCGTACAACATCACGGGGCAGCACAACCAGCATCCGCGCTCGGCGATGGCGCTTCTGGACGGGGACGACCGCGACCGCTATCTGGCGTTCTACGATCAGGTGATGAGGGACATCTAGTGCGCAACAGAGATGAAGCCGCTCGGACGTGGCCCGACTCCAGCGGGCACTTCGGACCCTACGGCGGGCGCTATGTGCCGGAAACGTTGATGCCGTTGCTGGAGGACCTGGAGTCCGCCTACCGGGACGCGAGGGACCGTCCGGATTTCCGGGAGGAACTGGACCGGTATCTCACGGAGTTTGTCGGAAGGCCGACGTCCCTCTATTTCGCGCGGCGACTGACTGAAGCGCTTGGCGGGGCCAGGATCTACCTGAAACGGGAGGATCTCGCCCACACCGGCGCGCACAAGATAAACAACACGATGGGGCAGATTCTGCTTGCCAGACGGATGGGCAAGACACGGATCATTGCCGAAACGGGCGCCGGGCAGCACGGTGTGGCAACGGCAACTGTAGCTGCGATGTTCGGACTGAAGTGCGAGATTTACATGGGCACCGAGGACATGGACCGGCAGGCGTTGAACGTGTTCCGGATGCGGCTCCTGGGTGCGAGAGTCACCGGCGTCGACTCGGGAAGCCGGACGCTCAAAGATGCGATCAACGAAGCCATCCGGGACTGGGTGACGAATGTGGACGATACGTTTTATATTTTCGGATCCGTCCTGGGACCTCACCCTTATCCGATGATCGTACGGGATTTTCAGCGGGTGATCGGCGTGGAGACGCGCGCGCAGATCCTGCGGGCTGAAGGCCGGTTGCCGGACTGCCTGATTGCATGTGTCGGCGGCGGCAGCAATTCGATGGGGCTGTTTCACGCGTTTCTGGACGATACGGACGTGCGCATGATCGGCGTCGAAGCCGGAGGGCACGGCATTGCCTCCGGCGACCACGCGGCGCGCTTTCAGGGAGGAGACCTGGGCGTCTTGCATGGGGCCAGGATCTATCTGTTGCAGGACGAGGACGGGCAGATCGCGCTGACCCATTCCGTTTCAGCGGGCCTGGACTATTCCGGCGTAGGCCCCGAGCACTGTCTCCTGCGGGATGAGGGTCGAATCGAGTATGCATATGCAACCGACGACGAAGCCCTGAAGGGGTTCCGGTTGTTGAGTCGCACAGAGGGTATCATTCCCGCGCTGGAAAGCGCGCACGCGATCGCGCACGTTTCGAAAGCGGCGCCCGGAATGGACGGGGACGCCGTAATCGTGGCGAATCTCTCAGGCCGCGGCGACAAAGACGTACAGCAGGCGGCGAAGTTCCTGGACTGACCAGGTCGCAGCACGGAGTTGTACTGATGACGAGGATCGGGAGACGGTTCGAAGCGTTGAAGAAAGCGAGAAAGACCGGGTTTGTCGCCTATATTACGGCGGGAGACCCGGATCTTGCAACCACCCGGGAACTCGTGCCGGAACTGGAGCGGCGCGGGGTGGACATACTCGAGCTGGGCGTACCGTTCTCCGATCCGCTGGCGGACGGACCGGAGATCCAGGCGGCCTCGCAACGGGCGCTGAGGCATCGGGTGTCCATTGGCGACGTTCTGGATCTGGTGGCGGACCTGCGGCTGGAGTCCGAGATACCCATTGTCCTGTTTACGTATTTCAATCCGATGCACCGCTTCGGTCTCGAACGACTTGTCGACAGAGCGGCCGAGGCGGGGGTGGACGGCATTCTGGCGCTGGATCTTCCACCGGAAGAGGCTGGGGAGTACAAGGGGCTGATGGCGAAGCGGGGACTCGATACGATCTTTCTGATCGCGCCCACGAGCGGCGAGGACCGCATTCGGCGGATCGCGTCTCACACCAGCGGATTCGTGTATTACGTGTCGCGCACGGGAGTAACCGGGGAGCGGGACAGTCTGGAGGAGACGCTTGGCGAGAGGGTGGCGGCCATCCGGCGACACACCTCGCAACCCGTCGCTGTCGGATTCGGAATTTCAACGCCCGAACAGTCCGGAGAGGTTGCGGGTTATGCGGATGCCGTCGTCGTCGGAAGCGCTATCGTGCGGCGAATTGCACAGCGGCAGTCCGACCCTGACCTCGTTTCGCACATCGGAGAATTCGTCGAAGAACTGGCGCAACCGCTGAAGGGAGCGTCCGATGGATCTTGAAGACTGGCGTAAGGAAATCGACGTACTGGACATGAAGCTGCTGAAGCTGCTGAACCGACGGGCCCAATGCGCCATTGAAATCGGCAGGATCAAACAGGCAATCGAACAACCGATCTTCGTGCCGGAAAGGGAGGCGGCGATCCTGAAGCGGATGCTTGAACTGAATAACGGGCCCACGGACGACGAGGCAGTGCGACGGATCTTTCAGCAGATCATCGATGAGTCCAGGAGGCTGTCACAGGAGCATGGTCAACGTGAAACCGGAGACCCGAACCCACCCTGAATCCGGCCGGGACTGCACGTCAGGATCGAAGTTCGCCGTCTGTAACGGAGCCTTCAGCACATGACGTTCACAAAGAACATGAAGATACCGACGCCGGAAGCCGTGTTGGAAAAGTTGCCCCTGCCAAAGATACTGAAAGGCGTAAAGGAACAGCGGGACGCGGAAATCAGAGACATCTTCGCGCGCCGGAGCCGTAAATTCCTCCTGGTAATCGGTCCGTGTTCCGCGCACAATGAAGATGCCGTATGCGAATACGTCTCCAGGCTGGCGAAGCTGCAGGAGGCCGTCCGTGAAACGCTGGTTCTCGTGCCGCGGATCTATACCAACAAGCCCCGAACGACCGGCGAGGGATATAAGGGCATGGGGCATCAGCCGGACCCGCAGAAGGCGCCGGACATGTCCGAAGGCATTTACGCGGTTCGTCAGATGCACATCCGCGCGATCCGTGAGTCCCATCTGACGGCGGCCGACGAAATGCTGTATCCAGGCAATCTGCCGTATGTCGAGGATCTGCTGAGCTATATCGCCGTAGGCGCGCGGTCGGTGGAAAACCAGCAGCACCGACTGACCTGCAGCGGCGTTGGCGTTCCCGTGGGGATGAAGAACCCGACGGGAGGAGATCTTTCGGTCATGCTCAACGCGATTCATGCCTCGCAGATCCCGCACGTCTTCATCTACAACGGATGGGAGGTGCGGACCGACGGCAATCTAATGACGCACGCCGTGCTTCGCGGCGCCGTGGACCTGACCGGGCGAAGCATTCCGAACTACCACTTCGAGGACCTCATGTACGCGGCGGACCTCTACCAGCAGCGGCCGCTTGCCAATCAGACGATCATTGTGGATACGAATCACAACAATTCCGGCAAGCAGTTCAGTGAGCAGCCCAGGATCGGATTGGAGGTGGTACGCAGCCGGCGAAGCTCAGGGATCCTGAACGATATGATCCGGGGGTTGATGGTGGAGAGCTATCTGGTAGAGGGTTCCCAGGATGTAAATGACGGCGTGTTCGGCAAGTCCATTACCGATCCGTGCCTGGGGTGGGAAGATACCGAGGCGTTCGTAAAGGAACTGGCGGAGGGGATATGATCGAAAACGGGATCGGAGAACAGGAACGGTTTCGAAGGTTCCGCGGGCGCATTTGCCTCCGCTTGCGAGGATGACCGCATGGCCGGCGAACCTCCTTTTGCGGGCGAGACGATTGCAATTGTCGGCGTCGGGTTGATCGGCGGCTCGCTTGGTCTGGCGCTCAAGGGTCTGGACATCGGTCGACGTGTCGTCGGCGTCAGCAGGCAGGAGACCCTGGATGAAGCCTTCGCGCTGGATGTTATCGACGCGGGCTATCGCTATGAGGACCTCGAATCCGGGATTCGCGACGCGGCGCTGGTTTTCCTGTGCACCCCCATCGTTCGTATTCTGGACCTGCTGCCTGAGGTCCTGGCGGCGGCGCGGCAGGATGCGGTCGTGACCGACGTGGGCAGCACCAAACACGCGATTGTTTCCTCAGCGACGGCCCATCGACGGGATGGCGTGCATTTTGTGGGCGGGCATCCGATGGCCGGTTCCGAACAGAGGGGCGTGAGCGCGGCCGATCCGTTCCTGTTTCAGAACGCAATCTATATATTGACGCCGTCGCCGGAAACCCCCGATTTCGCGGTCGAAGGGCTCGCGTGCCTTGTAAGTGCGTTCGGGGCCAGACCGATGAGGATGACGCCTCAGGAACACGACAGGGCGGCGGCGGCGGTCAGTCACCTGCCGCAGATGATGGCCACGAGCCTGGTGTCCATGATCGGACGGATGACGGAAGACGAGGGGCTGCCGATTCGAATGGCCGCGGGCGGATTTCGGGATCTGACTCGAATCGCTTCCAGCCCCTACGAGATGTGGCGGGATATCTGTCATACGAACGCGACGCCGATCCGCGAGATGATCGATCTGTATATTGAGTCGCTTTCGGCGATTCGCTCGGCCGTGGACCGCGACCGCCTGGAACAGGCATTTGACTTTGCGAATCGAATACGCGGGCAGATCCCGAAGGACTCCAAGGGATTCCTGCATCCACTGCACGAAATCCTCCTCCTGGCGGAAGACCGGCCGGGCGTAATTGCCGACGTCGCCCGGACACTGGCTGGAGAGAATATCAACATCAACGACATCGAGGTACTGAGCGTGCGCGAGGGGGAAGGGGGCACCATTCGAATGGGGTTCGACTCTCGTCCCTGCGCGGAACTGGCCGTAGACGTGTTGGGCAAGGCGGGTTACAGCGTCAGGATGAGGTAAGGAGACGGTTGAGCCAGAGATCGCTGTCCGTAAATCGGTGACTCCATTTCGAAGAAAGCGTGGAATTGGAACTCGCGGGGCCGATAATTTCTGAAGACGCCATCAAGCCCTCGCATGGGCTTGCGGGAGCTTGCGACCTCCCCGGGGATACTGAACTATCGATAATCGCCCTCGCCTTTGCGTCCGCAGCCGATGGCATTTCCCAGATCCACAGGTGTTCGCGCAGTCGCGAAGCGGCGCGAACCGGCGTATTGCTGTCGGAAATCGGGGTTGGGATCGCGTGGGACGGTGAGACCGCAACGGTAACCGGCGGCCCATTCCGGGCAGCCTGCGACGTGCTTGACGTGGACGGTTCCCTTATCCTGTTTTCCTGCCTGGCGGGATTGCTGTCAAGCGCCCCCTTTGTTACGAGACTCTCGGGAGTTCGAACCGAAGCCGGCGTCGAGCGGGTTTTCGAGGCGCTTCGTTCGCTGGGCGCGCATTTGGATGTTTCGGTTGAGGACGGGATATCGGCCGGCGTTGGGGGGTCAGGGGTGACGCCCGGATCCTGTCGCGCCGGACGTCCCGACCTTGCGGTGAAGTGCGGCATCCTGTTGGCCGGATTGGGTGTGGACGGGCCCGTCGAACTCCTGCAGGACACCCGCGGAGATGACAATCTGGAAGTGTTGTTCCGGGCCGCGGGATGCGATCTGAAAAAGAGGCGGATCACGGACGCCGGAGGTTATCAGTTGTTGCTGGAAGGTCCGGTGCGGCTTCGCGCCGTTACCCATGAATTGCCGGGCAGTCCGGACGCCGGGCTCGTTCTTGCCCTGGCTGCAGCAATGCTGAAACAGTCCGATCTGACCGTAAGCCATTTCGGCATGGACTCAAGAAGCCGCAGAATCGTGGACATACTGCGCAGGATGAACGCGGCTATGGACGTGGCGCATTTCCGCACGGATTCCGGGTTCCCTGTCCGGAACGTCAGGATCAGGGGGTCCGACCTGCGTGGCATAAAGATCGGAGGCAAGAATGCGCGACTCCTGCGGGACGTACTCCCGCTGATGGCGGTCGCGGGCGCCGTTTCCCGGGGTGAAACCATCATTCGGGATGCCGGGGCATTGAGGAAGGGTCCTGTTGACTGTATTTCGGTTTTGGTAGAAAACCTCAGGAAGATGCACATTCAGGTGGGAGAGATGCCGGACGGGCTGATTGTGAAGGGGGGGCGCCCTCAAGGCGCCGAACTGGATGCCGCCGGCGATGCCCGCGTGTCCATGGCGCTCCGGCTGGCGGCGCTTGCCGGCGAGGGGGACACGCTTATCAGGAACCCCGGGCCCGTGGATCGGATGTATCCCGGGGTCATGGATAGATTGACTAAGGTTTCAGTGGAATAAGCCGCGCAGTCGTTCAGTTGCCCGCCGCGGATCGCAGCGGCGGGTCTCATCGAGACGGATCGGTTCAGTCACCGGTACGAGGAGAGCCCTATGAGACTGGTAGTCAGGTTGTTCCTTCTGGCGTTGCTGGTGTTCCTGGGAGGCGTGGTCTTCATTCGGTACACCTACAACTGTTCCTGGAAAGAGAGTTTCGCCATTGCCGACCAGTTTGTGTCGGACCTGACCCGTTGAGCACAACGCGGCGCCGGTCGGTATGAAGGAGGTCCCCCCGGGAAGACGCAATGACCGGGTCGAGGGAGTCTGTTTTGGGTAGAGTCTCAACCACGCGATTGCTGGGGGTGATAGGCGATCCCATCGCCCACTCGTTGTCTCCGGACATGCACAATGCGGCCATAGGCGTTCTTGAGATAGATTACTGTTACGTCGCCTTTCAAGTATTGCCGGACAGGATTGAATCGGCGCTTGACGGTATGCGCGCACTGCAGATCCGGGGATTGAACGTAACCCTTCCCCACAAGTCCGCGGTGATGCCGCACCTGGACCGGATTTCGGAAGAAGCGCTGGCCGTGGGCGCCGTGAACACGATTTCTCTCAGGGACGGCGAACTGGTCGGGCAGAATACCGACGTGTACGGATTGGTTACCGCCCTGGAGCGCACCGCCGGTCTCGCCGTGCTGCCGGAGCATTGCGTGATCCTCGGCGCGGGCGGCGTTGCGCGGGCGGCGGTTTACGCGCTGGCCTCGCGGCAAGAGGTGAGGCGGGTGAGCATTCTCAACCGGACCGTTGCCCGGGCTGAGGCTCTCGCGCGTGATATGCAGCGCATAACGGGTAAGGCAATCGACGCGGGTGACCTGACGATTGACGCGCAAATGAGCCGGTTCGCTGATGCCGGCCTGGTCGTGAACGGAACGTCGCTGGGGATGTATCCGGACGTGGAGCGGACGCCCCTCGCGAAGACAGACGCGGTACACCCGCAGCTGGTCCTCTACGATACGGTTTTCAATCCGCTGGATACGCTCCTGATGCGTCAGTTCAGATCCGCGGGAGCGCAGGCGTTCGGCGGGCTGGATATGCTTGTGCACCAGGGCGCGCGATCGTTTGCCGTGTGGACGGGCATCGAGCCGCCGGTCGACGTGATGAAGCACGCGGTAATCGGCCGGTTTCGGACGTGACCGTGGCGATTTCCAACCATCAGGAACGCAACGGCCGGCGGATCTTCGTGCGTCAGATGTTCGACGGCATTGCCGGCACGTACGATCTGCTGAACCACCTGTTGAGCGCCGGCGTGGATATTCTCTGGCGGCGGTGGACGGTCGACGCGCTGGATCTGAAGGCGGGCTGGTGGATCCTGGATCTGGCAACCGGAACTGGCGACCTGGGTCTCGAAGCGGCTGCTCGCGACCCGGGTGTGCGGGTTGTGGGCGCCGACCTTTCCCTGCCAATGCTGCGGATCGGGAACAGAAAGCGAAAGAGAGGATCCGGCCGGTTGTATCTGCTCCGGGGAGACGCCCAACGGCTGCCGTTTCCGGATGCACGGTTTCGCGCGGTAATGATCGGTTTCGGGGTTCGGAACTTCTCGGACCTGGACGCCGGCCTTCTTGAGATACGACGTGTCCTGCGCCCGGGCGGCCGGCTGGCGATTCTGGAGTTTTCCCGTCCCAGGGCGTTTCTGTTGAGCAGGGTTTACCTCTTCTATTTCAGATTCATCCTTCCGGGAATCGGCCGGCTGGTTTCCCGGAATCCCGGGGCGTACCGTTATCTCTATGAGTCCGTAATGCGGTTTCCGGAGGGTGAAGCATTTCGTAAGCGTATGGCACGGGCGGGATTTCCGGAGCCGGTGGAACGCCGCTTGACCCTGGGTATCGCCACGCTCTACCTGGCGTCAAAACCGTAGAATCAGGTAGACGGACCTACCCCCTTACCCCCTTCCTGAAGGAAGAAGGAACAAGGAAAAAGGAAAAAGGAAAAAGGAAGAAGGAAAAAGGAAGAAGCAGTGGTAACTGTGCCATCTGTCGCTTTTGAGGAGTCCGCTGGGCGAGTTCTCGCTTTCAGACTGGCATTCGATTGGCGAACGCGAAATCTCTCGCGAGCACTTCCATAGCAGGGCGCGCTATTCCGTCCAGCACCGATCGTCGTTGTCGTCCGGGTTTGGCAGGCCATTGGATCCGGTGCATCCCGTGAGGGTATTCGCGCGATGCCGGTGGCAGGCCCCGCGCCCAGCGGCGACTTTTGGTTCCTTTTGGTCGCTTCAAAAGGGACACGCCGTAGGCAGGGAATTTGGGGAGTAGGGTTTTTGTTGTTTTGCATTTGACTTTGCCGTTCTTGCTTTTTGCTGACGGCTGAGAGCTGACAGCTTTTTCCGAGAGGGCCGGGGGGAGGGGTCTGGGCGGTGGGGAGAGGCTGCTGACGGCTGACGTTTTATTTACTGGGCTTGGGGCGCGAGGTCCTGCTATATGGTCAATCCTTTCGTCGAAGACATCGTATCCCGTGTATCAACGGAAACCGGCGTGCCCCCGGATGAGGTGAGGTCCCTGGTGGAGGTCCCTCCAAAACCCGAGATGGGGGATTACGCGCTTCCGTGCTTCAGATTTGCAAAAACACTGCGTAAAGCGCCGATTCACATCGCCCGGGACCTTGGGGAAAGGATACAACCCGAAGGACGCATCGCCCGGGTACGGGCCGAGGGGCCGTATCTCAATTTCTACGTGAGCCAGGCCGAGTTTGTCAGGGAGACGCTTTCGGAAATCCTCGCCAGCGGCAGGGAATTCGGCAGGAGCGACGTGGGCGCGGGAAAGACGGTCGTGATCGATTTCTCCTCGCCGGACGTCTCCAAGCCGTTCACGATCGCGCATATCCGTTCGACTGCAATCGGGAACTCGCTATGCAGGCTGTACAGGGCCACGGGGTGGAACGTGATCGGCATCAACCACCTTGGGGACTGGGGAGCCAAGCACGGGATGAGCATCGCCGCTTACAAGCGCTGGGGAAACGATGACGCGATTCGTGAGAATCCGCCCTATGAGCTCTTCAATCTGTACGTAAAATACAATGCGGAGATGGGAAAGGACCCGTCCCTCGGAAACGACGTGAAATACTGGACGAAGAAACTGGAGGCGGGCGACGCCGAAGCGCTTCGGCTCTGGAACTGGTTCAGAGACGAGACGGTCAAGGACTTCAAGCGGATTTACGGTCTGCTGGACGTCGGGTTCGCGGAATATACGGGAGAGAGTTTCTTCCACGACAAGGTCGGACCCGTCATTGACGAACTGAAGGCCGGGGGACTTGCCGTGGAGAGTGAGGGCGCCCTCGTGGTGATGCTCGACGATGAGGACATGCCGCCGGCCATCATCCAGACCGGACACGATACCAGTGTCTATCTCACACGGGACCTGGCGGCGGCAATCTACCGGAAGCAGACCTACGATTTCGACAAGTTGATCTATACGACCGACGCCGGGCAGTCCCTGCATTTCCGGCAACTTTTCAAGGTGTTGGAACGGATGGGTTATGAATGGGCGAAAGACTGCGTCCACGTCCCTTTCGGCATTATTTCCTTTAAAGAGGGAAGGATGTCGACCCGCAGGGGAAACGTGATTTTCCTCGAGGACGTGCTGAACCGCGCGATTGAGTTGACGCGGGAAATCGTCGAGAACAAGAATCCGGATCTTCCCGATAAGGATGCGATCGCCCGGGACGTGGGCATCGGCGCGGTAATCTACGCGGACCTGGATTCCCGCCGGACGCGGGACGTGGTGTTCGACTGGGATGAGATCCTGAATTTCAACGGCGAGACCGGCCCGTACGTTCAATATACCCATGCCCGATATCGCAGTGTGTTGCGCAGGTACGCAGGCGCGGTGCCGCCGCCGGGCGCGGACCTTTCTCTGTTGACCGAACCCGAGACCGTGGCCGTGGTCAAGTGCATGGAGCGGTTTCCGGAGCGAATCCGGAACGCGGCCGAGACCTGTGAGCCGTCTCTGATTGCCGGATTTTTAATCGAACTCTGCACCGAGGCAAACCGGTTCTACAACGCCCACAGGGTCATTTCGGACGACGCGCCCCTGACACGGGCACGCATCGCGCTCGTTTATTCGATTACCGCCGTGCTGGCAGCCGGACTCCATCTGCTGGGCATGAAGGCGCCGGAGGAGATGTGAGTCAAACCGCGGATTTTTCCCGGCTGCGGGGCAGACAGATATTCCTGACCGGTTTCATGGCAACCGGAAAGAGCAAGATCGGCCCGATTCTGGCACGGCGCCTGGACCGGTTATTTGTGGATACGGACGAGTTGATCGTGGCGGCGGCCGGGAAGTCGATCCCCCGGGTCTTCGCGGAAGACGGGGAGGCCGCATTCCGTCGTATCGAGCGCGGCAGCGTCGTGAAGGCGGCCGGAATGCCCGATGCGGTGATTGCGCTGGGCGGCGGCGCCGTGACACAGGAGGGCAACTGGGACACGATTCGCGCGTCCGGCGTCTGCCTCTGTTTGAAGGCATCGCCGGAGACCATCTTCGCGCGCCTGTGCAGGACGGAGGGAGAACGCCCGCTGATGGACGGACTGAACGATGAAGAACGGATGGAGAAGATCCGGTCGATGCTCGCCGCCCGTGCGCCGTTTTACGACCGGGCGGACGCCTTCGTGGAGTCGACGGAGTATCGCACGCCGGAAGAGACGGTTCAACTGGCATTAACGGCATTGAAGGACATTGCATTGCAATAGGCGCGACGGGACACGCGATTTCTCATGGATTCTCAAGTCAACGAAAGCGGCATGGAAACCGTGCACGTCGATCTGGGCAGCCGAAGCTATCCGATCCTGATTGGACATGGGAATCTGTCCGATTTCGGCCGGGCGTACGCGGCGAGGGGGTTGGGTTCGAACGCGGCGATCGTAACCAATCCGACGGTGGCGCGCCTCTACCTGGACCCGGTCAGGATCGGTCTCGAGGCGCAGGGCGTGGCGGCAATTGTGGTTGAGATTCCGGATGGAGAGGAATTCAAGACGCTGGCGACGGCGGACCGGATATTTGGCGAACTGATACGGGCGGGCCTGGACCGGCGAGGCTGCATCGTCGCGCTGGGGGGCGGGGTCGTGGGCGATACCGCCGGTTTCGTGGCGGCCACCTATCTTCGCGGTATCGATTTCGTGCAGGTCCCGACGACACTGGAGGCGCAGGTCGACGCCAGCGTGGGCGGAAAGACCGGCGTCGATCACCCGCTCGGCAAGAATATGATCGGTGCGTTTTATCAGCCGAAGCTGGTATATGTCGACGTGGAAACGCTGGTGACCCTGCCCAGGCGGGAGGTGGTTGCCGGGATGGCCGAGGTGATCAAGCACGGATTGATCCGGGACGAAACCCTCGTGCGTTTCCTTGAGAACAAGATAGAGAAAGTGGCGGACCTGGCGATTGAACCGGAGCAACTGGTCGGTCTGATTGCACGAAACTGCCGGATAAAGGCGGGCGTTGTGGCGGCGGACGAGACCGAGACGGGATTGAGGGAAATTCTGAATTACGGTCACACCGTCGGACACGCCATAGAGGCGGTGACGGACTACACGGTCTACAAACACGGCGAGGCCGTCATGCTGGGCATGCTGGCCGCGGGCAGAATCGGCGTCATCAAGGGGTACTGGAAAACGGCGGAATTGCAGCGGCAGGACTCGCTGATCGAAAGAATCGGGATTCCGTCCGGCGCCCGCGTGCTTGAATCGGGCGAATTGATAGCGCGCATGGCCAGCGACAAGAAAGCGCGCGACGGGGTAATCCGGTTTGTCCTTCCCGAGACGATCGGCCGCGCGGTGTCGTGCGACACCGTGAAGAGAGAGGAGATCGAGGAGGGCATCCGGTATATGAAGAGACGTTCTCCCGACCGGGCATGAAACCCGCCTCCGCCGGGCGACGGTCCGCTTCAGCGGGTCAACCGCTGAATGACGGAAAGGTGCCGGGGAAAGCTCCGAATCAGGTCGGCGCGATTCGCAAGCTCAAAGTCCTCGAATTCGAAACCGGGAGCGACGGTGCCGCCCATGAGGGAGTATGAGCCGGGTTCATTCAGCGTCGCGCCGTACCAGCAGCCGGCGTTGATGACTGCCGTCAGGGATTCGCCGTTATCAGGGTTGTTGCCAAGCAGGGCGCGTTCGTAAACGCCGCTTTGATCGATTGTATGGATGGTGATGGAGGATCCGGCATAGAAGTGCCAGATCTCGTCGGACCTGATGCGGTGAAGGGCGGAATAGTCATTGCCTTCGAGCAGATAGTAGATCGCGGTTGAAAATGCCCTGGGACCGTTGAACCGATCCGGCAGGTCCCGGGCCTGGACGGTCTCACAGGAGCGGTATATTTCCCGATAGTGGCCGCCTTCCGGGTGCGCTTTGAGATTCAGTTCCGAGATCCAGTAATCGGCATTGCGGTTCATGGCAGCGGATAATCCCTGCGGAACAGGGGCGGGAAAACCTCGCTCCTGTTTTCTTTTTTGTGGGATTTGCACACGGCTTCAGGGTTGAACCGGCAAAAACGCGGTGCACTGCGCTATACGATTACACCGCCCCCCAGACAGATATCGCCGTCGTAGAAGACGGCCGACTGTCCCGGGGCCACGCCAGGGTCCGCTTCCGCCATATGAACGGTCAGGCCGGCATTCCCGTCGGATTCGATGCGGCACCGGACGAGCCGGGGGCCGTGCCGGATCTTGACATGAAGGTCGTGCCGCCCGGGCGACCCAGAGATCCAGTGCGGACTTGAAACCCTGAAGCGGCTCGACGCCCGTTTGGCGCGGTGTTTTTTGTGGGATACGAGGATGACGTTGTCACGGGTGTCTTTCCCGACCACGTACCAGGGGCCCGCGGCAAGACCCAACCCTTCGCGCTGTCCGATGGTGTAGAACCAGTAACCCCGGTGGCGGCCGAGCCGGGCGCCGGTTTCCACGTCGACGATGTCACCGGGCTTTTCTCCCAGGTGCGCCCTGACGAAGTCGGGATAGCTGATCTTGCCCAGAAAACAGATACCCTGGCTGTCTTTGCGGTCCCGGTTCGGCAGACCGAAGTCCCGTGCGTATTTCCGGACCTGCGGCTTGGTGAGGTGCCCGACGGGGAAACGGGCGCGTCTGAGATGCGTCTGGCTGAGTCCGGAAAGAAAGTAGGTCTGGTCCTTGACGGGGTCCGGCGCCCGCTTCAGGAAGCAGGTACCGTTGGTTTCTTCGATTCGGGCATAGTGCCCGGATGCGACTTTGCGGAAGCCGTCGTCGATTCGGGCCGCGAACTCGCCGAATTTGATTTGCCGGTTGCAGACAATGTCCGGGCTGGGAGTACGTCCGGCCCTGAGTTCAGACACGGCGCGCGAGACCACCCGGTCCAGGTATTCGGCCTGTAGCGGGATGATGCGAAGCGGTACCCCGGCCCGTTCGCAGACGGCACGCGCGTATTTGACGTCTTCCTCCCAGGGGCAGTCGCCGAGGAAGGCGAGTTCGTCTTCCAGCCAGACCTTGAGATAGAATGCGGTAATCTCGTGGCGCCCCTCTCTGCAAAGCAGATTGAGTGCAACGGAACTGTCAACGCCGCCGGAGAGCAGAAGGGCGATTTTCATGGATCTACCCGAAACGCTCAAGGCACTCGGCCAGGGGTTCCACCGTTCTCAGGTCCGCACAACCCGTCACGGCCTCGACCAGATGCTCCGCGTGGGACCTGCCCGCAACCCCTTCGATGAGGCGATGGGCCTTGGAGACCAGATCGTCGAAGGTGATGCCGCTGTCCGGGTCCCCCGGAGCGGGCAGCGGTCCCGTTACGTGTTTCCGCCCGCCCGTCGTCGTGACGGTCACCCGCGCCAGGGCTTCATCAGGGAATCGGGCTTCAATGGCGGGATCGACCGACATTTCAATACGGTCCGACAGGGCGAGCACCGCTTCATCCTTCAGACCGTCGCCAGCTATTTCAGGAACGCCCACCCGGCCGTGAACAAGGGCGGAGGCCACCGGAAAGGGCAGGCTGTATTGCGCTTCTTCGGTGTTGGTCGGGCGCCGCGTTCCCAGATGGATGGCCGCCTCGAAGGTCTCGATTCGAACCGCGGCAATGTTACCGGGCGCCAGATCGTGCTTTTTCCGGAGTTCGACCGCGCCCGCGATGGCGGGTTGCGCCCACCGGCAGCACGGGTGAAATTTGTAATAGACCCGCTCGATCCACCAGTCGGCGCCCAGGGTCTGCATCGACGCGCGGTACTCGTCCGCATAGGGCGTGGCGGGCATGCCCGTGAATCCACGGGCCGCGAGCTGAGCGGCGATGACCCCCACGAAAGCGCCCCAGTGGATCCCGTCTTTGACCATCGCCGGGCGACGGACGCAATCCATAATCGGCGCGAGGGGCGCGTGGTATTCGGCAATGGCCAGGGCGTGTTCCACCTCCCGGGGTCCGAGTTCCAACAAACGGGCGCACGCGGCCGCGGCGCCGACGCTGCCCCAGGATCCGGAACCGTGGTAACTGGGCCCTCTGTGAGGATGATCGTGCCAGATCGTGCCGGCGCGCATTCCGACTTCGTAACCGACGACCACCGCCGCGAGGAAATCCGCGCCCGAAGCGTCTTCGGCCTGCGCCATCGCCAGCGCCGCGGGGATGACAACCGCGCCCGGATGTCCCTTCGCCCGGCGGAAGCCGTCGTCGACGTCCAGCGCGTTCGCTGCGCAGGCATTTGCGAGGGCGGCGCCCTGGGCGCTGCCGATCCTGCCTCTGCCTGCGATCGTGGCTTCGTTACCCGGGAATGCGATTGCTGCGTAGTCCGCCACGATATTCGCCGCGGGCGTGGCCAGGCCGGCAATGGTTGCCGCGAAGAGATCCAGGAGGTTCTTGTCGAGTTGCGTTCGTACGGCTTCCGGGAATTCGACGTATCGGGCGTGTGCGATGAATCCGTTGATATCGCTCTTTGCCATATTGATCCTGGCCGCCCGCTTCAATCGCTGAGGATCTGCTTTTCAATGTCAAGCCCGACCCGGCCACTCCAGGCCGTCAGCAGTTCCTTATACAGCGGACCGGGTTTACCGCTTCCGACCGGTATGTTGTTGAACCTGGTGCAGGGGGCGATGCAATACGGCGTGGTGGTCAGCCATGCCTCGTCGGCGTTGGCCACGTCGTACGGCTGAAGGTCCTTTTCAATCCAGCCGAGACCGCGTTCGGCCGCAAGTTCCCTGACGGTGATGAGGCTGACGCCCTGGAGTATGTTGCGCGTGGTCGGGGAGAAGATGGTGCGGTCCGAAGTGACGACGAAGTTGGAACCCGCGCATTCGGTGACGTTGCCGTCCAGGTCCAGAAGCAGCGTTATCGCGTCAGGGTCGACCGCGTGGGTCTGCTGATCCGCCAGCCACCAGTGCAGGCGGGACCGGTTCTTGGATTTCGGATCCAGGCATTGGGGCGGGATGTGGCGCACGGCAGGTGTGACAACGTGCGCGCCGGCCTCGAAGAGGTGGCGCCAGACGCGAAAGGGCAGTGGAAAAGAGTGGATACAGACGGTTGGCGTAAGCCGGGCGTTGCCCGCGGCGCTGCCGGCGTAGATCTCGTTTTCTCCCGGTGTAATAAAGTGTACGATGCCGAGATCGGATCCGGGATCGATCAGATCACTGTTCGTCCGTATGAGTTCGAGGGTCTTGTCCCGCATCCGGCTCCGCGACAGCGGCGGTTGAATCCCGGCGTATTTACACGACCGGTAGAGCCGGTCGAGGTGATCGTCCAGGCGAAACGGCTCGTGCGCGAACGTACGGGTCATTTCGGTGAGCGTGGCGCCCAGAATGATGCCAAGGTCGAAAATCCTGATTGCGGCCCGAGAGGCAGGCACGAATTCTCCGTTGAGATAGACGATGGGTTCCTTCATGTTCTCGCTCCAGCCGCCGGATTACCGGATAGACGTCAAAAGCGGGTAACCACGCGTCCATAATATAGCCGATGGGTGATGTCTAGACAAACGGAAAGGGGATTTTCAGGGGCATGAGGAGGAAGGGATGTTTCAGGGTAGAGGGCTCCTCTGACCGCCAGCGGATAAATAAACTACATTTGGAAAAAATCGATGCCTCAGCTTTGAAGGGATCAAAGGACCGAGACATCGATGGGTAAATACGATGATTGTGGAGGGCGTCTTCACTTCTGGCCGCCTTCCGCGTCTTGAAGCATTTCGGCTATCTTCTCCCTTCGGGCTCTTTCTTCTCTTTGATTCTTCTCCAGCTCCTCCATGAGCGCGCTCATTTTTTTTCGCGCCTTCTGCTGGAAGCTTCCAGTTCCCTTAGATCCTTATCTGCTCTTGCTCTCGTTTTGGCCTCGCTCTCCGCGATCCACTTATCGGCGAACTTCATCATTGCGCCCATGAAGTCAACTCCTTCCCGTGCGCGGCCTAAGCGACAGCAATTGGACTACCTCTTAGACGAACGACCCTTGTATAGCAAAAATGCCCCGAATGATGACTGTTTCGCGGCAATTTTACGTGGTAGAAATAATAAATAGTACGTGATTTTTCTAACCAGTTGCAGGTGGCTTGTCAAAAAATAGCCACCGGACAATTACACCAAACCATCCAACAATGGCAATAATGATAAGACCCCATACTATCCTATACATTCTATCAAAATTGGACGAAGTGTTTGTCAGTGAAAGTTGAAACTGATAGAAGCCTGCCTCAAGACCTGCCAAGCGTTCTCTTATATCTTGAATATCTTTGCGCAGTTCGGGTTCGCTAATTTGATTCACGTCGGTCACGGCTTCTCCTTTGCTTTTCCTTAAAGTGTTCTTTTATTTCAACGTTATCGATAATAAGATCAGATGGGAAATCATCACCGTATCGATCATAAAGTTTCCTCCAAGGAGTACCCGGAAGATGCGTAACCTCTGACAGTTTAAAGGCAGATACCGAACCATAGACTTCCCATACCTTTTCTAACAATGGACCAATTTCATTTTCTTCCTTTTGAGAAAGACTCGGAAAATGTTGCATATTATCCACGCATTCGAAAACTTCGCGGTCGATGGGTGAATTGCGATATTGCTTAAATTCATGATATACCGAAACGACAACAGGGCCGTATTTCCAAGCCTCGATATCTTCATCCAATAAAGGTTCTCCGCCTGGATGTAGGGCTAAGTACCAACCATGGGCGAAATAAAGCAATTTCTGTAGTTTTAGCGGAGAAATGTCAACTTCATTCTCCGGCCCTAATCTTAAGAAGAAATTCACGATCTTTCCTACCTGATACGACATTCCCGTCTCCCAAACGATAAAAGTGGCGCATTTCCAGTTCTTTCTGAAAACGCGCCATTTACAAATAGCGTCATACCAAATACTCCATGACTTGCCATTCACGGAGTGCTTTTGCGTATAGGCATCCATTATAATTTATGCTCAACTAAAAACAAAGTCAAGAGCATCTATGATACTTTTTTGATGAATTAGTTTCTCTACAAGATCGAATCTATAGTGAATTTATCCTGTGGAATTTCAGGAACATTCGCTATTTCTCGCCTCTGGATAATTCTTAAATTAGTCCCCATCGCAAACCAAAAGTCAAGGGGTTTTGCATCCTTTAGCGAAATGAAAGACCGTATGACAGCCGGTTTTTCCGCCAACCATGAGTTACATCCAGAGATTCCGATCCAGGCTGCGGTACTGAATGGCCTCCCCGACGTGCTGGGGTTTGATCTCCTGTTCCTCCTCCAGGTCCGCGATGGTGCGGCTGACTTTCAGGATGCGGTCGTAGGCGCGCGCCGACAGGCCGAGTTTTGTGATTGCCATTTTGAGAAGCTCCTCGCCCTTGCCGTCGATCCGACAGTAATCACGGATTTCCGCGGACCCCATATGGGCGTTGCAGTACAGGTGTTCTTTTTCCCGGAAGCGATGAAGTTGTACCTGGCGCGCCGCGTTCACGCCTTCGCGAATGGCATCGGACGTTTCGCCGCCGGGTTCATCGGCGAGTTCAGTGTATTCGACCCCCGGAACTTCGATGTGAATGTCGATGCGGTCGAGAAGCGGACCCGAAATCCGGGCCATATACCGCTGGATGATCGGCGGTGAGCATGTGCATTCGTTCCTCGGATCGCCGAAGTATCCGCACGGGCACGGATTCAGGGCGCACGCGAGCATGAACTGTGCGGGATAGGTCAGAGAGACCATGGCCCTGGCAATGGTGACGAAACCGTCTTCGAGCGGTTGGCGCAGAACTTCGAGGACGTGCTTCTTGAATTCAGGTAACTCATCCAGAAAGAGAACGCCGTGGTGCGCAAGCGAGACCTCGCCCGGCCGCGGGTGAGTTCCGCCGCCGATCAGCCCGGCGTCCGAGATGGTGTGGTGAGGGGAACGAAAGGGGCGTATCGCCACCAGCGTGGTTTCCGGGGGCAGCAGTCCGGCCACAGAATGGATCTTGGTGGCTTCGATGGCTTCATCCAGGGTCAGGTCGGGCAGGATGGTGGGCAGGCGGCGGGTGAGCATCGTTTTTCCCGAACCGGGCGGGCCGATCATAATGATGTTGTGGCCGCCGCTGGCAGCCACTTCCAGTGCACGCTTGGCGTGAACCTGACCCCGGACGTCGCGGAAATCGATACGGTAGCTCAGGGCCTGACTGAAGATCCGGTCGATATCGACCTGGAGCGAAGGCACGTCCCGATAGCCTTCGAGGAAGTCCAGCGTCTCCATCAGGTCGCCGACAGGATACACGTCGATACCGCCCGCAATGGCTGCCTCTCGGGCATTCTCGCGGGGGAGGATCATGCCCTTGTAACCCGCCTGGCGGGTCTCCACGGCCATCGGAAGGACGCCCCGGACCGGCCGGACGGCGCCGTCGAGAGCAAGCTCACCGAGGACGATGTATTGCGAGAGGATCTCGGGCGAGATGTCTCCGGAAGCGGCCAGGATACCCACGGCAATGGGCAGGTCGAAGGCCGAGCCTTCCTTTCGGATATCCGCGGGCGCGAGATTGACGGTTACCCGGCGATTCGGAAAAATCCTGCCGGAGTTCTTGATAGCGGCGGTTACGCGATCCCGGCTCTCCTTGACGGCGTTGTCGGGAAGACCGACCACCGAGAATGCGGGAAGCTGATAATCCAGATCGGTCTCGATGCGAACGACGTAGGCGTCGATACCCAGGGTGGCGCAACTCAGCACTCGGGACATCATACGGGCCTCCTCGGAGCCTGTCAGGAACGTGACTGAACTCCGTGGAAGCGTGCCGTTCTGCAAGGAGTCCGGTGTGGGTGAATCCCAACGTCCTCTTGGCAGGCAAAGGATGTGCCAGGGGAACCGGAGAAACCTAAACCGTTGACCGGAAAAGAGATGCGAATTACGGAAGGGGCCAATGGGGCGACAGCTGGAAAGGGATGTTCAACTGACCGGGGAAGGATTGAACAATGCGTCGCCGGACAGGCTGACGCCTAGAGGGGCCGGTCCGGGTCAACGTCCGCCGCATAGTCGACCGATGGAAGGCCGAAGCCGAAGAGTTTGAGAAATTCCTCGCGGAAAACCTGCACGTCGGAAATCGCTTCCAGGTTTTCGGTCGTCACGGACTGCCAGAGCGATTCGATGCGCGACTGCACGTCCTCCCTCAATTCCAGGTCGTCGATGCGGATGCGCCCGGTCTCGTCGGTGGGAACCTGCGGCCCGGCGTAGAGTCGATCTTTCAGAAGCCGGTACATCTGTTCTATACATCCTTCGTGAATGTGCTTCTCCTTCATGACCTTATACAGCAGTGAAATATAGAGCGATACCACCGGTACGGCCGCACTGGACTGGGTGACCACGGCCTTGTTCGCGGAGATGAAGGCGCGTCCATTCCTGTTACTCAGCCGTCCGTCCAATTCCCGGGCCGTGGCCTCGAGGTGGATTTTCGCTTTGCCGATGGTGCCGTCGCCGTAGACCGGCCGGGTCAGCTCCGGTCCGACGTAGGTAAACGCGACCGTACGGACGCCCTCGGCAAGCACGTCCGCCGTTTCGAGCGCCTGAATCCACAGATCCCAGTCTTCGCCGCCCATGACGGCGACGGTATTATCTATCTCGTCCTCGGTGGCCGGTTCGATGGTAACCTCCGAGACGACACCCGTGTGGATATCGACCGTCTTTCCCGCGTACGGTTCGCCCACGGTTTTCAATACAGAGGTATATTGCGCCCCGGTCCGGGGGTGGGTGCGCCGCGGCGACGCCAGGCTGTACACGACGAGATCGACGTCTCCCAAGTCGCTCCTGATGGCCGAGACGGTCTGTTCCTTGATTTCATCGGAAAACGCATCGCCGTTGATGCTTTTCGAGTAACGGTCCGCGTCTTTTGCGGCCCGTTCGAAGGCAACCGTATTGTACCATCCCGCCGAAGCCGTGCGATTCCTCAGGGCCGGCCTTTCAAAGAAGACGCCGACGGTCCGGGCGCCGCCGCCGAAGCAGGCTGCAATTCGAGCGGCAAGCCCGTAGCCCGTCGAGGCGCCGACGACGAGCACGTTCCGGAAGCCTTTCAGCGGCGGCTGTTTTCTCACCCAGTCGATCTGTTCCTGCACACCGTGCGCGCAGCCGACGGGGTGCGCCGTCGTACAGATGAATCCCCGGATTCTGGGTCTGATAATCATCGGACCGTCCTTTCCCGGAAATCAGGCCGACTTGCCCGGTTCTCTCGGGTCAATGCCGTCTTGATGTGGATGGCGTCTTTCGTGAGGATCTGCGTTCATTGCCGTTGCGGAAATGTCGTGGCGTCACGCCTTTTCCATCGGTTCGGCGGGCGGTCGTTTCCTGTTCCAGGGTGCGAGCGATTCAAAGGCCTCGGAGGCGCGCAGCACGCCCGCGTCGTCACGCCAGCGACCGACGATCTGCAGGCCAACCGGCAATCCGTCGCCCGCAAACCCGGCGGGGACCGTGGCCGCAGGCTGCCCGGTGACGTTGAACGGGTACGTGAAAGCCGTCCAGCCGAGGTAGCTGGTTGGTTGGCCCGCGATTTCGCCCGGATGGTCGTGACCGGCGGCAAAGGCTGTAACGGGAAGCGTCGGACACAGAAACAGGTCGTAGGCGCCCATGAATTCACGCCATCCGTGGTAGTAGTCGTTGCGACGTGCGTACGCGGCGGCAAGTCGGGCCCCCGAGACAGATTTCCCCCTTTCAATCACGGCGACAAGGCCGGATTCCAGGAGATCCCTGACGTCGTCCAGTTTGTCCTCGAGCACACCCGCGAACGATGCGGACCAAATCGTGTCGGCGATATCCCAGGGATCGGGCAGTCCTGGATGGGCCTCTTCGACGTGACAACCGAGTTCCTGGAATCTGGACGCCGCCGCCGACGCGATCGACAGGACTTCCGGGTCGACCATGGCGTAACCGAGATCGGGAGACCAGGCAACGCGCAGACCGGCGATATCGCCTTCCATTTCCCGGAGGTAATCCGTGGAATCGGGCAGCGAGAGGCGGTCCATTGGGTGGGCGCCGGCCATGGCCGTGAGCATCAGCGCGGCGTCTCTCACGGTGCGGGTGACGGGGCCGGCGTGCGAAAGCAACTCGACCACACTGGCCGGATACTGGGGAACGCGACCCCAGGACGGCTTGAGTCCGTACAGACCGCAGAACCCGCACGGGATGCGAATGGACCCTGCTCCGTCCGTTCCCTGGGCGACCGGTCCCATACCCAGTGCAACGGCGGCGGCGGCGCCACCGCTGGACCCGCCGGCTGTACGGCCGTACATCCAGGGGTTGTGCACCGGCCCGTTGACCCGGTTTCCCGAGTCGCCCTTCCAGCCGAATTCGGGGGTCGTGGTTTTGCCGACAAGGACCATGCCGGCGTTTGAGAGACGTTCCGCAAGCGGCGCGTCGTAATCGGGCACCCAGTTCCTGTAGAGCAGAGATCCCCGGGCGGTACGGATGCCCTTTGTGGAGGTGAGATCCTTGAGTGAGCCGGGGATGCCGGCCAGAATACCGGGTTCTCCCCCCATATAAGCGCGTTCGGCGCAGATAGCCTGTGCCAGGGCGCGTTCGTGAGTGACCGTAATGAAGGGGTTGAACGTGGGATTCAACCGTTCAATCCGCTGCAGCACGGCTCTCGTGACCTCGACGGGCGACAGTGCCCGCTTTTGATACAGGCTACGCAGTTCGACAGCCGTAAGATGGCAAAGATCGGTTGAATTCATGCTGCTCCTCCCGGTTTTGGACCGCGCGAGGCCCGGGCAGGCGGCGATAAACGCGACGGGCGGCCCAAAAGCGCGAGTAACTGCGCGACCATGCGATATGAAATGCCCCAGAGGACACGCTCGCGCGTTCCCGGCAGGTCGATAGAGGAAAAGCGACGATCCGCGTTGTCGATCCGAAAGCTGCGCTCGCGATGGCGTCCGGCGTCGGCGAGTACGTTCAGCTTCACCCAGAAAGCGTCCCTGACTTCGTGGTTCGGACGAAGCCGGTCTCTGATTTCCACGGTGTAGACGAAACCCGATACGATGATGGGAAGGGTAGCGCCGGTGACGTCGTCCAGTCGACCCAGGAAATCGGCCTTCCCGAGGTCCAGGCCGATTTCCTCGCGCGTCTCCCGCTCAGCGGCCCTGCGCGCGTTCCCGTCGCCGGGGTCCACCCTGCCCCCCGGGAACGCGACGTGGCCCGACCACGGATCGCCATCGCGCTGCGACCGCTCGATAAACAGCAGGTGAACCGCCTCCTGCCGCTGATGCAGGACCATTGCGACCGCGGCCCGGGCCCTGTCTCCGGATGCCAGACACGGACGATATCCGGCGAGACGCCGGCGGATTTCTGCAATCGAGGTCATGGTGGTCCGGGAAGGCTTGCTGGATCCGGCTGCCATCGGTCCGGTTGTGGATCACCGGACCGGCCTGATTTTGCGATACTGATTGTAGGCGAGAAATCCGAGACCGAGACCCGCGTTGAGCAGCACCGGAATGCGGTAGATGCCGACGACTTCGTATCTGAATACGGCTCCCGAGGCGCCTGCGGAGACAATCAGAAACGACAGGGCGATCAGGGGCCTGCAGATCGCCGGCGGCGCCAATGCCGCGGCGACGATAGCCAGGAGCGCCGAGTGGAAGATGAAGAAGCCGGCGTAGCCGTTTCGGACGGCCATGGCGAACTGCCAATCGTACCGGAAAGCCCAGACCAGGTAAACGTGGGCGACGGCAACCAGGGCAACCATGGCGATGACCGGGCGGCTGCATGTACCCCTGGCCGTGAGAACCAGATTCGCCGACAACCCGAGATAACCCAGAAAAGCCAGAAGAAACGTGAAGTTTTCGAGCGTCAAGACGAGGTCGTTTTCGGCAACGGTGAAGCCGGGCGTGGATGCGTAAACCTGTGGAGAGCAGGCTGGTATCGTGCGCGGATCCCGTGAAAGGGAACCGGGCGCCGGGGCGGTCCGGACCGGGATACGGCCGGCCCTTGCGGTCGAAATACTGCGTTGCGCTCCCTCGCCGAACCGGGCGATTCGACTCGGTTGCGCGCCTTGTCTTCGGCCACAGTGGCTCGGCCTCGCCTGCAGAGCGACTTTATCAACGGACTGCTGGAAGCGCGCCGGCGCGGGTGGATTGCCGGCGGGTGTTCTGTTTCGTGTTGTTACTCTCCGGTGTCAACGGGGTTCTTGATGCGATCGATCTTGTCCTCGCAGTACTTTTTGAATTTCCGGTCTGTGAGTCCTCTGGAGTAGCTTTGTATCGCTTTTTCCTTCCATCCCTGGGGCCGCCACGCGTCGTATACGTCGCCGATGATGACGTACGCCGGCACGCCGTACCGTCGGTCCCGCGCGGCTCTTCTGGCGTAGTTGAGGGCGTTCTGGTATTGTTTGAGTTCGAAACAGGCGACCGCCGCCCGGTATTGGGCTTCGCTGTCTCTTGAGTTCAGCGCCAGCGCCTGCTGGTACGCGGACACCGCACTCTTGTAATGCTTCCCCAACGCGTGGGAGTATCCCAGCGCCGTGTAGATTCTGACTTTGTCTCTGTTGGTGGGGGCTACCGCCACGCCTTTTCGGAGGGTTGCGACCGCTTTAGAATGTTGTTTTGTCTGATTGTATACCAGGGCCAGGCTGCGATAGGCGTTGATATTCTTCTTGTCTTTGCAGTTCGGATCGCTGTCGATCGCCCGGCTGTAACTCCGGATTGCCCTGCTGTTTCTCTTGGTGAGCCGATACAGGTCACCCAGTTGGCGATGGGCCTTGGCGTATTTGGGATTGAGCTCGACGGCCGTTGTAAAGGCGGTCTCGGCCTGCTTGATCTTGCGCGCGTTTCGGGCGGCCAGTCCCAGATTGTAGTAATTGGTGGCATCCGTGGGATCGAGTTGCGTTGCGTTTTCGTATTCCTCGATCGCCTTTCTGTAGTTCTTTCTGAGCAGGTAGTCCCTGCCCTGCCTTGAATAGGCCGCTTTCAGGAGATTCCGTGCATTGCCGTTCTGAAAATCGCCGTCGAGATTCAGCACCGCCTGGAACGCCCCCTGCGCGTCTTTGTATCTTTTCAAATTGATGAAAAGGTTTCCCAGTTCATAGTGGGCTTCGACGTAATCCGCTTTTACCGTGGTGGCCATTCGGAAGTTGGCGATGGCCTTGTCGGAATCCTTGAGCTTCTGATAGGTTTTCGCCATGCCTCGATAGGCCTGGGCATTGTTGCCATCCAATCTAACGGCGTCTTCGAACGCCTGGAGGGCTTGCTGATAACGCCTTTTCTCGAAAAGGGCCTGACCGGCATTGTATTTTTCCGCCGATTCGGGAGCTACTTGAGCCCACGCGGGCTGGCAGAATAGAAGGCTCAAGACGAGAAGCAGAGACTGTCGACAACGCATATCAGGTGATCCTCTCGAGAATACAGGTTAATGGAGACATGATTCGCAAAAGGTAAATAATACCAAATCCCGGGACGATGTCAATCGCCTTGGACACGCGGAAAGGCCACCACCGGTTGTGTGATGGCCTCCGTTGAGTACGTAATGCCTTTTCCGGGTTCAATCGTGCAACTTGAACTTAATGGCCTGGGTCATCCAAACATTCACCGGTTTGTCGTTCTGTATGGCCGGCTTGAATACAAACTGCCTGACCGCATCGATGGCCGCCTGCCTGAAGATCTCCTGGCCCCGCAACACCTGAACCTTGTCCGTCCGTCCGTCTCTGCGCACCATGAACTTGACGAAAACATTGCCCTCCAACCCCGCCTTGCGGGCAATTTCCGGGTATTTGGGGCGAACCCCCTTGACCAGTTCCGGTTTTTCCTCCACGCTCCAGAACTCCATCACTTCCTCTTCCATAGGCGCTTCGGTGGCGCCCGGCGGCGGCGGCGGCAGGTCGACGGGAGCCTGATCCAGGTCGAGGTCGGTCGTTTCGATGGTCACGTCGTCGGGCACGTCGTCGCTTTCGGTTTCAACCGGCATGGCCGGCCGTGGAGGCGGGGGCGGCCGCTGAATCTGGCGCGTTTCCGGAATCTCCTCCATCTGGATGATGATCTGGTCTTTCTTCCCCGCCGAGGCCCGAATATCGAACGTGGGAAAAAGGATAGCCATGATCAGGTGCAGGGCGCAGGAAATCCCGACCGACGTCCAGAAGACTTTGGGATAACGACGCCTGAGATCGTATTCCGGGTACTTCCGCCGGACGATATCCTTTCCTCTGATATAGGCCATATGCGTTACCTCTCTCGATCGGTGGCAAAGTTGACGCGCAGCGCATCGGCTTTGCGAAGTTCCTCGATCACTTCGGACACGAGCCCGTATGGCGCCCTGGTATCGCACTTGAGTGAAACGATCAGGCGCGGGTTCTGCACGCGGCGTTCGTAGAAGATGGGAGCAACCTGGTTGACCTGCGCGATCTTGTCGTCTATGTAGACCTTCCGGTCCGCGGAGATCCAGACGTAGGAAATATGCCGACGCGTTTTAATTTCCTCGATCTTTTCAGCCCTGGGCAATACGATACCGGTCACCCGGTAGCGGACGAAAACCGTGGTGACCATGAAAAAGATCAGGAGGAGAAAGGCGATGTCCGCCATTGAACCCGTCGGAATGGACGTATGTACCCCTGATTTTTTTGAAAAATCCGCCATACTGAGAACTCCTGTTGCCGGACGAACCTACTTTTCCGGGGATGCTAGAGAGATCCGCGTTGCACCCGAAAGCTTGATCTCATCCAGAACGTCTATGAACGCGTTATAGGGCGTCTCCTCGTCCGCCTTGAGAGAAACGATCAGCTTGTCGTTTTCGCTCAGCCGCCGCTCGATGTCGGCGCGCAACTGCCCGAGGGGAACTTCCTGTTCCAGGTTGATGAGGATATCACCGGCGGCATTCACCCAGACGTTGCAGATGTTCTTTTTCTGGATCTTCTTGTTTTCTCCGGCGGGCGGAAGCTGCATGCCGATGCCCTTGTCCTGGTTCATTGTGGTGGTCACCAGGAAAAAGACAATCAGCAGAAAGGCGATGTCCGCCATCGACGAAGTCGGGATTTCGGGATTGGATTTGTTCCGCCTTGCCAACTGTGGCTTGTTCGCCATGGCTTATTCTCCCGCGGGCGTATCGTAGCCGGCCTGGATCAGTTCGTCGATGAACTGAGAGGAACTCTCCTGCATGTCGATGATGATCTTGTCTATCTTGGAGACGAAGAGGTTGTGCAATGCCTGGATTGGAATGGCGATGACCAGTCCGGATGCGGTGGTTATGAGCGCTTCGGAAATACCGGCGGCCACAATGCTGGGCTCGACGTCGCCGGCTTTCGCAATGGCGTCGAAGGCGCTGATCATACCGCTCACCGTCCCGAGGAACCCGAGCAGCGGAGCGATATTGGCGACGGTGGAAAGCCAGACCATGCCTTTTTCCAGGAAGGCCATCTCGATGGCGCCGGATTCTTCTATGGCTTTTTCGACGTGTTCGAGTCCGCGGTCCAGGCGGAGAAGGCCGGCATGGAGAACCGAGGCGACCGGACCCCTGTGACTTGCGCAGACCTCGGCCACGCCTTCCGGCCCCCGCTGCTTGAGCGCTTCCTGAACCGCGGTGAAAAACTCCCGCGTGTCGATGGAAGACCGCCAGAGCGACCAGAAACGTTCAATACTGACCGCAATACCGAAAAGCAGCATAAGCAGAAGCGGGTGCATGAAGGGCCCGCCGTTTACATAAAGTTCAACCATGCCTCAATCCCCCAGTTGATGTGAATGTTCGTTACGGATGTAAACACGCGAGAGACGCGCAGACCGTCGCCAATCGGCCACGGTTGAATTGCGGATTCCGAACTGCCGGCAAGCCCCGGAAACCTGAAGATTGCCAGGACCTGAGAACGTAAAATTCATCGATTCCCCGGAGACCGGCACGCCCTATTTCTTCCCTTCGATATCTACCTCCTCCTCTTTCTTCTTTTTGAAGAATTCCAGTCTCTTCTTCTCCTCCTCGGACATGGGAGGGTTAATTTCATCGATCATCCGCCTGGCGTTTCCTTCCCAGAGTGGATCCTTGCCGGCCCTTCCAAACCACTTCAGGGCGTTGACGGAATCCCGCGCGGCATTGGACTTTTTCCACCGCTTGTAATGGAACTCGCCCCTCATGTAATTGAATTTTCCGTTTCCCGGATCCAATCTGAGTCCTCTGTCGACCATATTTATATCGCCTGTCAGATCCGCCAGTTGCTCGACGACGCTGAGGTTGTCGGGCTGGAGCCTGAACATCTTTCTCAGGATGTCGATCTGAAACCGCCTGGACTTGTTCAGCTGTTTCCCAAGATTAAGCAACTGATCCAGGTAGAGGAGGTCTTCCGGGTTGTGGGCGTGGAGTTTCTGATACGCCTCGAACGCCTTCTCCGCCATGCCCATGCGGACGTACAACCTGGCGAGATTGTCGAGCGTCGCGTAATCTTCGGGGTTGATTTCCAGAAGCCGCTCCATCTCCTTGAGGGCTTCGTCTTCGTCTCCCATATGCAGGGTGAGCTTTGCAATTGCATCCTGGACGTCCGGGTTGTCCGGTTCCAACTCGCCCCAACGCCGGGTATGCTTCAAAGCCGAGTCGTAATCCTGTATCTCTATATAAAGTGCGACCAGTTGATGCAGGTATTGAATCTCCTGTTCCGGTTTTTTCGCGAGGGCCAGAAGCTTCTCGTAAACCTCGATGGCCTCCTCCAGCCTCCCTTCCTGCACGTAAAGCAGCCCCAGGTAGTATAGCGCATTTCGCGCATTGGGTCCCGCCGGATTCAGTTCAATTGCTTTATTGAACCAGGTAATGGCGTCCTCGGGTTTTTCCGTCTCGTTGTACAACTTGCCCAGATAGTATGCAGTCTGGGCGTTCCGAGAATTGAAGTCCCAGGATTTCGTCAGTTGCACCTGGGCGTCGTCGTATTGTTTGTTATCCAGATATCGCTTGCCGAAATAGACGTGCTTCCTCGACATCGCCCCCGAGTCCACGGGCGCCTCGCGCGGTTTGTGCTCGTCCTTTTTCGACTTTCTTCTTGCCTCGGCCGATGAAAACAGCCCCAGGAACAGAAAACCGCAGAGAGTGACAACGATGCCGTCCGAAAGCCTGGATTTCATGAAAGCAACTCCTCGACGATACAGCCGCACCGCACCGTCGATTCAGAGTAAATCGCTGGTACAAAGACGCATAGACACATGTAACACTTAGAAACATAGAAATCTAACGAATAGGAAATTGGATGTCAAGGCAAAATCCATACCCGTTTATTGCGATTCGGTTACGAATTGAAGACGCGCCGAGACAGGAGACAATACCGAAATTCCCGCTACGAAATGCCCGCCAATTGCCTGTTGACACAACCCGGGTAATCCCGTATATTGGAGGACTCGTCAGACCGATGAACTATCGTTGCAGTCGCACCCGGAGTTTCGCATGCGCAACAGAATCTGGGCCCGATGCATTGCCGTCATGGACAGGTCCTCGCCGCCCGCGATAACCCGCGCGCGGCGGCTGCGCACGAACTTGTAACGGGAGATTATGCAGACCCCTTGACACGTACGTCAAGGGGTTTCTTGTATCCGGGTACGATGTGACGGCATAGCGAAGATGGGCCGCATCAATTAACCTCATTTCGAAAAAAACAGCAGCGCGGTGACGCGATAAAACCCTCCGAAACGGGGCGTTATCGACGCATGGAAGGACGTTTTTTCCCTTCACGTCCAGTGAACTGGTGTAACCTGGTAATCTGCCGTCTAATCGCCTTTATTTACAAGCACATAATCGAATTAACGTCCGCGAGGACTTACGAATCAAGGTTAAAGACAGGGAGACGTCAATGGACAGATCCACGGAAAAAATCGCCAAGGAGGGACTGACGTACGACGATGTGTTGCTGATTCCCGGAAAATCCGAAGTCTTGCCCAATCAGGTGGATCTGACCACGCGGCTCACCCGGAGGATCAGGCTGAATATCCCTCTGGTCAGCGCCGCCATGGATACGGTTACCGAAGCCCGTCTCGCTATTGCGCTTGCCCAGGAAGGCGGCATCGGGATTGTACACAGGAATCTGTCCATCGAAGAACAGGCCGAAGAGGTGGCCAAGGTGAAACGGTCGGAAAGCGGTATGATCGTCGATCCGCTGACGCTTTCGCCGGACAACTATATCCGCGAAGCGCTCGAGATGATGTCCAAGTACCGGATTTCCGGAGTGCCGATCGTAGACGGCGGCAAGAGACTCGTGGGCATCCTGACCAACCGGGACCTCCGGTTCGAGAAAAACGTGCACCGGAAGGTGTCCGAGGTCATGACGCACAAGGGACTGGTGACGGCCCGGTTGGGAATCTCCCTGGAGGAAGCACAGGAGATTCTCCAGGAACATCGTATCGAAAAGCTGCCCGTCGTCGACGACAAGGGCGTGCTCAAGGGCCTGATCACCGTAAAGGATATCGAAAAGAAGATACAGTACCCGCATGCATGCAAAGACAGACTCGGGAGGCTGCGCGTGGGCGCCGCGGTCGGGGTGGGGGGTGATCTGGAATCCCGGGTTGGTACGCTGGTCGACCGGGACGTGGACGTGATTGTCGTGGATACGGCGCACGGCCATTCCCGGGGCGTTCTCGAAGCCGTGGAACGCATCAAGAATGCCTTTCCTGAAACCGAAGTGATTGCCGGAAACATCGTGACGGCCGAGGCGGCGCGGGACCTGATTCTGGCCGGAACGGACGCGGTCAAGGTGGGAATGGGGCCATCGGCGAGTTGCACGACCCGGGTCATCGCCGGAGCCGGCGTGCCCCAGGTATCGGCCATCATGGACTGCGCCGAGGTCGCGGAGAAGGCAGACGTTCCGGCCATCGCGGACGGCGGCATCACCCAGTCGGGAGATATCACCAAAGCCATCGCGGCCGGCGCGAATTCCGTGATGATCGGATTTCTCTTCGCAGGTACGGACGAAAGTCCCGGAGAGACGGTAATCTACCAGGGACGTACCTTCAAGGTCTACAGGGGAATGGGTTCTCTGGGCGCCATGCAGCGCGGAAGCAGGGACCGATATTTCCAGGGAGACGTCGAAGCCAACAAGCTGGTTCCCGAGGGCATTGAAGGGCAAGTGCCCTACAAGGGATCGATCTCAGGATTCATCTATCAGCTCATCGGCGGGTTGAGGGCGGGCATGGGCTATTGCGGAACGAGAACCGTTGCCGAACTCCGCAGGAACGGCCGGTTCGTGAAGGTTTCGTCGGCCGGCGTCCGGGAAAGCCACGCGCACGACGTGTCGGTTACGAAAGAGGCGCCGAACTATCGGCTGGAGTAAGCGCCAGGTGGCGGGCAGGCACACGGCAGATGGTACGGTACCATCTGCCGTTTCACATGGAAGACCCGTGTGAAGCGGGGGGCGAGCGTGCAGATCGATATCGACGAAATCCGGAACGGGTTCCCGGTGACCCGGAACTGGATTTATATGAACCACGCCGGAATAGCGCCAATCTCTCAGAACGTCTACCGCGCAATGGACGGCATGCTGCAGGACGTGACCCGCAACGGCATGGCAAACCTGCCCGAATGGGACGACGTATGTTCCCGGACGCGGGAATCCGCCGCGCGTCTGATCGGCGCAGACGCATCGGAGATCGCCTTCGTCAAAAACACGTCCGATGGGATCCTGACGGCAGCCAACGGATTGACATGGCGGCAGGGCGACAACGTCGTCATACCCGATCGGGGATTCCCGGCCAACGTCTATCCATGGCTGAACCTGCAGCCGCAGGGGGTGGAGGTCCGGCGCGTTCCCGAGGTTGACGGCCGTATCCCGCTGAACGACCTGTTGAATGCCGTCGACGACCGGACGCGAGTGCTATCCGTAAGCTCTGTGGAATTCGCGAGCGGGTTCCGCCACGACCTCCGGGAAATCGGCCGATTCTGCAGGGCGCGAGGCGTCCTTTTCTTCGTGGACGCCATTCAGAGCCTCGGTGTGCTGTCCCTGGACGTGGCGGACGCCGAAATCGACTTTGTTTCGGCCGACGCTCACAAATGGCTTCTGGGTCCGGAAGGAATCGGCGTCTTCTATTGTTCACACCGCGCCCGTCCGCACCTCCGAGTGGTGAATCTGGGCTGGGCGAACGTGGTGGCGCCGAGGGACTTCCTGTCGTACGATACCACGCTGTTGCCCAACGCGCAGCGGTTTGAATGCGGCACGTTGAATACCGTGGGCGTTCACGGGTTGAGGGCCGGTCTGGATCTCCTCCTTCGCATTGGCATCGAAAGCATCGAAGCGAGGGTACTGTCGTTGACCGATCAACTCTGCGCCGGGCTCGAGGAAAAGGGATGCCGGGTGGTCAGTTCAAGGGCTCGCGGCGAAAAGTCGGGCATTGTCGTGTTCCATCACGCCCGGATCGATACGGAGTCGATTTTTCGGAAGCTGTCCGACGCGCGGGTCGTTTGTGCGATACGGGGAGGAGGCATCCGGCTGTCGCCGCATTTCTACAATACCGAAGAGGAAGTCGATCACGTTCTGGACGCCATTCCGTAAAAGCGGGGAGACGCAGACCTCTCCCCCCAGCCCCCTCTCCTAAAGGTAAGGGGGAGACAAGAGAAGCATTGCGTTGACGCCTTACTATAATAGACTCTCGTAGACGGGAGAACGTCATCTTCGCTTGTTCTCAAGGACAGTACACCGAGGAACCCCGGTTCCCCCTTCCTTCAGGAAGGGGGTCAGGGGGTAGGTCCGGCGAGTTCGACAGTCTGCTGAACTCACTTGAGAATGCTGTAACAGCGGGTAATTCCCACGCTTTGGAGCAGATCCTGGCGAAGGACGTATGCGCGTTTTTTTCGGGAGGAGACGCGCCGGTACGCGGCAGGGACGCGGTTCTGGCGACGTGGTCAGGTCACTTCGAGCGCTGGCGTGACGTGCGAATCGAACGACGGGATACCGTGTCGGGAACCCGGGGAAACGTGGCCTGGTGTCAGTTTCTGTGGGACGGCGAAGGCAGAATGGGGGCGCAACGCTACAGGCTGGAGGGCGAGCGGTGGACCGCCGTCCTGCGACGTGAGAACGGTTGCTGGCGATTCGTGCAGATGCATTCGTCCCTGCCATACAGGGATTGGGAAGCGCACCGCACGGAGTGACGGTGGTGTCTGTGCCGCCCTGAAGGCCGGATAAAAGAGGACCGTGGTGGAGGGATTGCCCGAGACGATCCTGCAGTTCGGCGGAGGCAATTTTCTCCGCGCGTTCGTCGATGTGTTCGTACACGAAGCGAATGCAGCGGGAGAACGCGTGGGGCGTATCGTTGTCGTACAGTCCACGGAAGGCAACCGGGCGGCGCTGCTGAACGCGCAGGACGGGACGTATCACGTGGTCTTCAGAGGTTTGGCGAACGGGGTGGCAATTGACAGAACGCTCGCGGTTCGGAGTATCAGCCGGGCGCTGATTGCGAAATCGGAATGGTCGAAGGTGGTTCATGTCGCCCGGTCGCCGGCTTTGCGCATGGTCGTCTCCAATACGACCGAAGCCGGGTACTCGCTCGTTGACGACGATGATCCCGATATGCCCCTTTCGTTTCCCGCCCGGCTGCTATGCGTTCTCAACGCCCGTTACCGGGCCGGCCTTCCGGGTCTGTCGGTGCTGCCCTGTGAACTGGTAGAGCCGAATGGCGAACTGCTTCGGGAACTGGTGCTCGCCCAGGCCCAAGCCTGGGGTTTGGACGCGGGGCTTCAGGGCTGGATCCGCCGGGACGTGCGGTGGGTGAACACGCTCGTGGATCGCATTGTCAGCGGAAGGCCGGATTCGCATCCGCTTCTGGCCTCGGACGGGTTGCTCACGGCAGCGGAGCCGTTTGCCCTCTGGGTGGTCGAGGCGCGGGCGGAAGATCTCTTCGAACACCCCAGTGTCCGGTACGTGCCCGACGTTCGACCGTATGCACTGCGGAAGGTGCGCATTCTGAACGGCGCCCATACGTCGCTGGTGTGCAAGGCGGGGCCATCGGGGCTGCGTACGGTTCGCGAAGCGGTGGGTGACCCGGCGGTCGGAGGGTGGCTGAGGCGCCTGGTCTTCGAAGAAATCGTACCAACGCTCGAGCACGTCGTGGAGGATGCCCGGCCGTTTGCCGAACAGGTCCTGGAGCGGTTCGCCAACCCCTTTCTGGATCACCGGCTCGAGGATATCGCGCTGCATCATGACGAGAAAGTAAAGGTGCGCCTGGCGCCCACCTACGAGGCGTTTCTGAAGGCGTTCGGGCGGCCGCCCGAGTTGCTGGGTGAAATACTCGCCCCGTACCGTGACGCGTAGCGATGATAGAAAGGAATTCGTACCGCGAGGCCGTACCGATATCCGGCTTTAGCTGACGGCTGATTGCTGACAGCTTGACTTCGTATCAAGCCAAAGGAGGTGTTGATGGATAAGGCGGCGCTTCTGGGCGGGACCCCCGTCCGGTCCGAACCGTTTCCGTCCTGGCCGCAGTCGGACGGGCGCGACCTGGAATATCTGGGCGCGGTCCTGGAAACCAGCCTCTGGGGCGGCACCATTCACGGCCCGAGGGTAACGGCGTTCTGCGACGCCTTCGCGAAATTTTCAGATGCGCGGCACGGCGTGGGTATGGGCAGCTGTACGGCCGGGCTGGAGTTGTCCCTCCGGGCATTCGGCGTCGGACCGGGAGACGAAGTGATCGTCCCCGCCTACACGTTCATCGCAACGGCGCTGGCGCCCCTTGCGATCGGGGCGGACGTCGTCTTCGTGGATATCGACCCACAGACGTTCTGCACAACGCCCGAAACGATTGAAGGCGCGATATCCTCGCGCACGAAAGCGGTGATTCCCGTACACTTCGCCGGACACGCCGCGGACGTGGAGGGCATCCGATCGCTGGCGGACAGGCACGGGTTGAAGGTTGTATGGGACGCGGCGCACGCGCACACGTCCGGGTGGCAGGGAAGAATGCTGGGCGGCCTCGGCGACGTGGCGGTATACAGTTTCAACCACGCCAAGAATCTGACGTGCGGCGAAGGAGGGATCGTAACGACGAACGACGAGGGGCTCGCGGATTTTCTGAAGTTCACCCTCTCCACTTTCGGAAGGAAAAAGGGCCGGCCCTGGTACGAACATCACCACCTCGGATTTTCCGATCCGCTGACGGAGTTCCAGGGCGCCATCCTGCAGGCGCAGTTCGAGCGACTGGATGAACAGAGCCGCAAACGTGAGGAGAATGCCAGGCTGCTGATTCGAGGACTTACGGAGGTTGAAGGGATCGGTCCGCCGTATGTGTCTCCCGATGTCACGCGCCATGGCTGGCACGTATTCGTGATGACCTATAACGGAGATGCATTCGGCGGCCTTCCGAAGGAGACGTTCAAAAAGGCGCTCGAAGCCGAGGGAATCCCGAACGGCGGGTATACCTATCCTCTGTATGACAATCCGATGTTCAACACGGAAACCGGCGAGGTTGCCGGAGCACAGGGCAGGTGTCGCGTGATGCCCTGCCCTGTGAGCGAGTGGGCGTGCCGGGACGGCGTCTTCAACATATCCCAATCCATGATGCTGGATGAACCCGACGGGATGAACGACGTCGTGACGGCGATCGAGAAGGTGAAAGCCAATGCCGGGGATCTATTGGACTGGAAGGAGTGAGCGATGGCCGAATCGGTGGCTCTGACGCTGTCCCAGCGGTTTCACTTCGATACATACGGTTACGTCCTGCTTGAAAACGCGTTGACGCCGGAGCAGGTGGAACGCATGAAGGCGGCGCTCTACCGGCTCAAGGCAAACCCGGCGGCCGCGCCGCACGTCTATGTTCGTCCGAGAGGCGATCATCATGTGCTTTTCGGAAACCTGGTTGAATTCGATCCCGCACTTCTGGAATATGCGGCCCATCCCGGACTGGTTCCGCTGGTGGAAGAGGTGGTGGGAGGCGCGGTGAGACTGGAGGAGACGGAAGCGATCATCAACCGGCGGGATCCGGATGCGGACCTGGATCAACTCCGCATGCGCCGCACCAATCCAACGGGTTTTCACAGGGGAACAACTGCAACGTGGGGTTGCTATACCGAGCAGGACCGGTATCACTGCATCTTTGTGAAGACGCTCGCCTACCTGACGGACGTTGGACCGGACGACGGAGGCACAAGTCTGATCCCGGGCAGCCACCGGCTGACCTGGCCGCGCGAAGAGATGATTCAGGCGGCCATGGACGACGAGCGGCTGATCCATCAGGTCGAGGCCGCGGCCGGTTCGGTACTCCTGTTCGGGGAGTCGCTGATCCACAGCACGACGGCGATTCGGAGTGACAGGGAGCGGGTGATTCTGGTTGCGGGATACACGCCGCCGATGATCCGGGAGTGGATGGGAAACGAAGTGAGCCCCGAATTCGTCGAGACCCTGCCGGAAGAAATGCGACCGCTCATCTCCGGCAGCGACAGCTGGAACTGGCGGCGCAACTACACACAGTAAGAAGGATACCCTCGAGGAGTTTTCCCAATGGCGGACAAGCGTGTATTCGTAGGGGACCTGACCCGGACGGAATTTCGACAGCGAATGGAATCGGGTGAGATCGAGGCGGCGATCGTGCCGGTCGGCGCTACCGAACAGCACAATGAACATCTGGCGATGATTCACGATGCGTTTCACGTTACCCACGTTGCGGAACAGGCGGCCAGACGTCGTCATCCCCGGGTCGTGGTGGCGTCTCCCGTAAGCATCGGCGTATCGGAGCAATGGATGGCGCATATCGGTACCCTGACGGTGCGGCCCGAGATCTTCTGCGAGTACGTATACGACGTGTGCGATTCACTCAGGCGGGCGGGTATCGGAAATATCCTGATTTTGAACGGCCATGGCGGGAACGTGAAACCGATCATGCGCCGAATAGACGAGTACCGGGAACGTCTGGGTCTGAATCTGCGGTTTCAGTCGTACTGGGACGTGTGCGATCCCGCGCTCGTTTTTTCAACCATGGAGGCCAATCGTCTCCCCGGTCACGCCTGTGAATTTGAGACCTCGACGATGCTGGCGCTTGCGCCGGAACGCGTACACGAGGCGCTTATGGTCAATGAGGCTGCGAAGCTGGGAACGAAGGAAAAAGGAGAATTGCTGATCGGACACGCGGTTGCGGGTGTGGCGGACGTGCTGGACAAGATGATCGCGGGCGAAACAGTGGACAAGCCTCCGGTCACGTTCGCGGAGGGACAGCGGATTCACATGGTGACCGGAGACCCGATTTAGGCAGGTAACAAGACGCGTTGCATGGCAGCCTCAAGGTTATCCGAAAAACTGAAACCGACTCAGGACTCAGGATTTACTCAACGTCAAAATGATGGTGACAGCCGTTCCGATGTTGGCAATGAGAACCGTAGTCAGCAGGCCGACAAGCCACTTGAAGTTGCTGTTGATTCGATTTTCGATATTCGTAAAGCGGTTGTCGATGTTGTTCAATCGGTTGTCGATAGTATTCAATCGGTGGCTGATCTGTTCGACAATCGCTTCCAGGGCGGCGACTCGGCTTTCAACGGAGGGGACGTTCATAGGTTGTCCTTTCTGCGGGCGATAGGCGGGCAGTGTATGGCCGTCACCTGTGTTAAACCTCAATTCGACTATAATCAGGCGAACCGAAAAAATGGAGCCGCCCGGGGGGTTCGAACCCCCGACCTACGGATTACAAATCCGTTGCTCTACCGCTGAGCTAGGGCGGCCCGGGTTCACCAACTGATATTCCGTGTCTGTAAAAGGCAAGGACGCCACATGCGGCCCGGAAGGCTGTCGCCGTCCGTCAGGAACGTTTCCACACCGTCCCTTCCTGTGTATCCTCGAGCATATAACCCATTTCCGCGAACCGGTCCCGAATCTCGTCCGCCCGCGCCCAGTTCCGCTCGTTCCTCGCCTGGTCGCGTTCCGCGATCAATGCCACGAGTTCGCCCGGAAGCTCCTCCTCACCACCATCCTCGGGTGTGGTAAAGAACACCCCCAGCACCTGATCGATCTCATCCAGAAAGCTGTCGATGTTGCGGGCGCCGTCCCGGTCCACCCGTCCCTCACGTATCAGATCCTCCACGGCGTTCACCATTCCAAAAACAGCGCTCATCGCACGGGGCGTGTTCAGATCGTCGTCCATGTGCCTGACAAATCCCTCACGCGCCGTTTCAAGCAAAGGCTTGGGGTCTTCCCCGCCGCTTGACCTCGAGACCTCGCCCAGCCTGCGCCTGAAGTTGTCCAACCTCCGCATGGTATTCCTCGCGGCGTCGAGCACTTCCTTTGAGAAATTGAACGCGGTGCGGTAATGATTGCTCACCACAAGGTAACGGAAGGCGCGCGCATCATCGGGCGAATTCACGATATCGCGGACCGTCAGGAAATTGCCCAGGCTCTTGGACATCTTCTCGTCGTCCACGTTGATGTGCGCGCCGTGCAGCCAGTAATTGACGAAGCGCTTGCCCGTGACCGCCTCGCTTTGCGCGATTTCATTCTGATGGTGCGGGAATATCAAATCCACCGCACCGGCGTGGATGTCGATGGTTTCCCCGAGGTATTTGATCGACATGCACGAGCACTCCATGTGCCAGCCCGGCCTTCCCGTTCCCAGATCCGTCTTCCAGAAAACCTCTCCGTCTTCGGGTTTCCATGCCTTCCACAGCACGAAGTCCCTCGCGTCTTCCTTGTCGTATTTATCCGTATCCACGCCGCTGGCGCCTGCCTGTAACCCGGAAACATCCAGTTGGGCCAGTTCTCCGTACGAGGGAAAGCTCCGTATTGAAAAATACACGGATCCTTCATGCACGTACGCATGCCCGTCTTCAATCATCCCCTCGATCATCTCCACCATTTCCGGGATGTGATCCGTCGCACGGGGATAACGATCGGCCGGCAGCAGATTCAACGTCGCCGCGTCTTCGAAAAAGGCTGACGTATAGCGATCGGTGAGCGCTTTCAGCGTTGACTCTTCTTCGCGGACCTTCCCGATGATATTGTCGTCCACGTCGGTGATGTTCATCACGTGATCGACCCGGTAACCGCGATACGTCAGATAGCGCTTGATCAGGTCGAAGACGATAAACGTCTTGAAATTTCCGATATGCGAATAATCGTGAACCGTAGGACCACAACTGTAGAACGTGACCCTGCCGGGTTCAATCTCGTGGAATTCCTCTTTTTTCCGGGTCAGACTGTTGTAAAACCGTATGGCCATTGACGGTTCCTCGATGCCGGGTTTCGGCGACCCGCTGCGTGCGCTATACGGACGTCCTCAGGCGCTGTTCCCGCCGGTGTCGTTCGAACGCGAGCTGAATCAGGCGGTCGACCAGTTCCGTGTAGGATATCCCGCTTGCCTCCCAAAGTTTCGGATACATGCTGATTCGCGTAAAGCCCGGAATGGTGTTGATTTCGTTGATGAGCACTTCATCGTCGCCGCGCAGAAAACAATCCACGCGAGCCATTCCCTCGCAGCAAAGCACGGTGAAGGCCTGAACGGCCAACGTCTGCACCCTTTGGACGGTTGCGTCGGGAAGGTCCGCGGGAATCACCAGTCCGGCCCCGTTCTCGTCGATATATTTCGCCTCATACGTGTAGAACGCGTGACGCGGGATAATTTCGCCCGGAACGGATGCGATCGGATCGTCGTTGCCCAGCACCGAGACCTCGATCTCCCGGCCCCCCGCGTCCGCCTCGATCAGAATCTTGCCGTCGTACTGAAACGCCAGTTCAACCGCGTTGGCAAACGTCTCGCGTCCGTCCACCCGGCTGACGCCGACCGAGGATCCAAGGTTGGCCGGCTTGACAAACACAGGCAACCCCAGCCGCCCCACAACCGCATCGAAGTCAATTTCAGCTCCGGACCGGGGGAATGCCACAAAATCGGGCGTCGGTATGCCGGCTTCGCGCAGCAGGCGTTTCATAACGTCTTTGTCCATGGCCACGGCCGAACCCAGAACGCCCGCGCCAACGAAAGGAATATCGGCCAGTTTCAACATCCCCTGAATGGTGCCGTCCTCTCCGAACGGTCCGTGCAGAACGGGAAACACGACGTCAAGCGCGTCAAGACTCCGATTATCGGATGAGCGAACGAGATGCGCGCCGCCGGAGTCCCGCGGTACGAGTGTCACACGTTCATCCGCGTGTCCCGCCGTGAGCGCCGGAAGGGCGGAGCCGGCGGCCTGGACGTGCAGGCGTGAGGGAGTACTCAGGCGCCACGTTCCTGCCCGATCGATTCCGATCAGGACCAGGTCGTATCTGCTGCTGTCAATTGCCTCAACGACGTTCCTGGCGGATTCCAGCGAAACTTCGTGCTCGGCGGATTTTCCGCCGAAGAGCACGCCGACGCGGATTTTTTCGTTCATTGACAAAACCCAAAACTGAAATTTGCGGGCGCCGGTACCGATACGATGCGCGGCAGGCGTTCAGGAGGACCCCATATCGGGCGGCGTCGGATCTACCGATTCACCTGATCTTTCCCGGCGCTTTTTTCGACGCCACCACCAGTATCCGATGCCGCCGGCCGCCATCAATACGAGTATCACCCGGTTGTAGGCCCGCAGCGCGTCGACCACCAGTCCCCAGTTTTCGCCCACCTTCAAACCGAAATACACCAGCAGGCTGTTCCAGATCAGTGTACTGAGGACGACGTAAACGAGCATACGAACCGGGTGTATCCGGCTGATGCCGGCCACGATACCGACAAAGGCGCGCACCGTGGGAAGGAACCGGTTGAAGATGACGATCCGATCGCCGTAGCGCGAAAAACCCGACTCAACCCGATCCAGGTTCTTCTCCGAGAAAATCCGTGACCTGAATCCCAGAAAAAATGCCCGACCCTTCCAGTACGCCACGGCGTAGACCAGCAGACACCCCATTGTGCTGCCCAACCACATCGCCAGGTACGCCGGCACCAGGCTGACAATCCCCATCCCGGCCAGATATGCGCCGAATACGATAAGGGTATCACCGGGAATGGGCGGTATCAGGTTTTCCAGAAAGGCGCCAAGAAACAGGAAAAAACAGATCAACTCGGGGGGCTGATCGTCCAGCGTCAGCAGAAACTGCTCCCATGCCTGCGACAGGAACGAAAGATCGAACGGAAGTTCCAACCAGCCCTCCCTTGACAGCCCTTTGAAAAGGCCCTTCCGGGCTGCGGCCGGTCCTTGCGGTCGAAATACCGCGTTGCTCGGCCTCGCCTGCAGTGCGACTCTATCAACCGACTGCCAAAGTTTATCCCGCGTTTCCTCGTCCGGGATCCGGGGATTCCGCCCCCAGCGCAACCAGGGCGACCGCCTGAGCGCCGATTCCCTGTTCCGTTCCCGCAAATCCCAGACCCTCGGTGGTCGTTGCCTTCACCGACAGCCGTTCCGCCGCGATTCCGAGCGCCCCGGCCATTTTTCCCTGCATTTCGGAGATGTACGGCGCAAGCTTCGGACGCTGCGCGATCACCGTTGCGTCCACGTTCATGATCCCGCCCCCGGCGTCTCGTGCCAGTTTCGACACCCGATCCAGCAGAATGAGACTTGAAATACCGCTGTACGCAGGATCGGCATCCGGGAAATGCGTGCCGATATCGCCAAGGCACATCGCACCCAGAATGGCATCGGCAACCGCGTGGGAAAGCACGTCGGCGTCGGAATGCCCCTGCAGACCCCGGTCGAACGGAACGGCCACGCCGCCCAGTATCAAAGGACGGCCGGCGACCAGCCGGTGCACGTCGTAACCGTGCCCCACGCGCAGATTCGACGGCGCGCTCCCGGCTCTGGCTCTCAGGATCGATTCCGCTATTGCCAGATCCTCCGGCGCGGTGATTTTCAGATTATCCTCCCGGCCCGGCACGACGAATACCGGCGCATTCAGCTGTTCAACAAGCGACGTGTCGTCCGTGCCGAAGTACCCCCGCCGCGCGGCCTCGCCGTGCGCCTGTCGCAATAGTTGGGCCTGAAACGCCTGCGGGGTCTGAACCCGCCACATTCGCGACCGGTCCAGCGTGCGCAAGACTCGCCCGTCTTCGATCTCCTTGATCGTGTCCGCTACCGGAGTACCAAGTACAGCCGAGCCCTTCTCGCGCGCCAGATCGACGACGGCATTTATCTGTTCGGGCAGTATCAGCGGACGCGCCCCGTCATGGACTGCAACGACGGTGGCGCTGTCCGGTACCGCTTCAAGTCCTTCCGCTACGGAATCCTGGCGCCTTTCCCCTCCGGCGACGACCGAAGTCACCTTTTCCATGTCCCAGGAGCGGATTTCCTCCCGGCATCGTTCCACACGGTCCGCCGGCGCGACAAGCACCACGCGGTCGACTTTTTCCGCGCGTTCGAATGCCGTCAACGCCAGGAAGAGCATCGGACGCCCGGCCAGGCTCATAAATTGCTTTGGTGGGCCGCCCCCCATCCGCAGGCCGCGACCGGCGGCAAGCACTATGGCGTAAACCATATCAACTGACGATTCCCTAACAGTCCGTTGATAAAGTCGCTCTGCAGGCGAGGCCGAGCCATTGTGGCCGAAGACAAGGCGCGCGACCGAGTCCCATCCCTCGATTCGGCGAGGGAGCGCAACGCCGTATTTCGACCTCAAGGGCCGGCCGCAGCCCGGATGGACTTTTTCAACGGGCTGCTAACCCGCCTATTGAATCAACATCGCATCGCCGTAGCTGTAGAACCGATACCGCGTCCGTACGGCCTCTTCGTACGCCTTCAGGATGAACGCCCGATCCGCAAACGCGGAAACAAGCATCAGCAACGTTGAACGGGGAAGATGAAAATTCGTCACCAGCGCGTCAATGAGCCTGAACCGGTACGGAGGATAGACAAACAACCGGGTCCATCCCGAACCGGGTTTCAGTGTCCAGCTGTCGCGCGACCCGGCCGACGACGACTCCAGCGCGCGCACGGTGGTCGTTCCAACCGCGACAATGCGCCCTCCATTTCTCCGGCTTTCGTTCACCTTCCCGGCGGCGGCTGGGCCAATCTCGAAGTATTCGGCGTCGATTTCGTGCCGGCGCGGGTCCGTCGCGTCCACGGGTTTGAACGTCCCCGGGCCCACGTGGAGCAGTACGGGGACGATTTCCACCCCGGCAACACGGATACGGTCCAGCAGATCCGGCGTAAAATGCAGGCCCGCCGTCGGCGCTGCCACGGCCCCGCGGGTTCGTGCGTATACCGACTGATATCGTTCCCGGTCCGCCGGTTCCTCTTCCCGTCTGATATACGGCGGCAGCGGGATGCGTCCCCGGCTTTCCAGCACCTCCGCCAGAGATGAACTGCCCTTGAACCGGACCATGCGCCGTCCCGAGGGCAGAACCTCGGTCACTTCCGCAACGAGATCCACTCCCGGAAAAACCACCTCCGCGCCCTCCCGAAGCCTGCGGCCGGGACGCGCGAGCACTTCCCAGCAATCTCCGTCGCAATGAACCAGCAGCAACTCAACGGCCCCGCCCGTGCCGGGACGGAACCCTTTGAGGCGCGCCGGAAAGACGCGGGTTTCGTTGACGACCAGACAATCTCCCGGACGAAGAAAGTCCGGAAAAGACCGGAACACGGTATGGTCGATCCGCCCTGTCTCCCGATCCAGAACCATCAGCCGGGCGGCGTCCCGCTCAGAGGCCGGGTACTGGGCGATCAATTCCGGGGGAAGCTCATAATCGAAGTCGGCGAGGTTCATTGAACCGGATGTCTGGAATGCCCGAGCAGGAATGGCGGCGTATAGGGGAATTTCAGGAGGCGTCCCTGACAGGTGGATTCGCTCGATTCAGTTCATCGCCGGGAAATCAGGTTCAGAACCAGTGTAAGAACGATGCTGACCACGATGCACGTTACGATCGGAAAGTAGAGCCTGAAGCCCTCGCGTCGAACGACGATATCTCCCGGCAACCGTCCTGAAAGAGGAATCCTGTCTCCGATCCAGAGCGCAAAGCCCACTGAAAACAATAGAATCCCAACAATCATCAGGACCCTGCCGATGCCGGTAAACTCGCTCATGGCGACGACCTTTCAGAGAAGTGAAAACTTACAGAATTCTCGATCGGACGTCAAGGCATTGCGGCCCGACATGAGATCCCGAAACCCGCCGGCGACCGGTCTGAGCCGTTCGAATCCCGTTTTCCGGAAGTCCCGGATGCCGAACCGAATCCGTACCTGCCGTTATCGCCGAAAAAAAACGTGAAACACGCCGCACCGCTACGGCGGGCAGTTTCACGTCGGGTAGCCGGCGTCGGGATACATTCAAGGCGTAAAAACGACCTTTAACGCCTCCATATTCTCCGCTGCCGCGAACCCTTTCTCCCAATCCTGAAGGGGCAGGCGGTGGGTGATGATCGGATCCACGTCGATCTTGCCATCGGCAATCATCCAGATGGTTTTGTCCCAACTCGCGTATTCGGTGGACATGTTGAAAAAGAGCGTGACAACCTTGGTCATTGCCGCGTCCCAATCCAGTTGCACGGGTCGCTTGCCGGTAAGGCCGATGGCGCATATCCGGCCCCATTTGCAGACCAGATCGACCGCCTGGGCAATGGCCGGGGGCGCGCCGGAGCACTCGATCACCAGGTCCGCCCCTTTCCCGCCGGTCAGTTCCAGGCAGCGTTCAACCGGATCCGCTTCCGCAAAATTCACAACGTGCTCCACGCCCAACCTTCGGGCCGTCGCCAGACGCAACTCCTCGTCCGCCGGCGCGCCTACGATCATCACTTCGCGCGCTCCCGCCACCCGGGCAACCTGGGCGGCCAGAAGGCCGATAGGCCCGGGTCCCAGAACCACCACGAAATCGCCCACCTCGATCGCCTGGCGATCGATGATATCCGTTACCGTATTTGCCGCGGGTTCAACCAGCGCGCCCTGCTCGAAACTCATATGGTCCGGTATCCGGTGCAACAGGTTGGTGGGATATTTCATATACCGCGTAAACGCGCCATCGATTCCCCAGCCGGGAGACCGTTTTTCAAGACAGTTCTGAATATGCCCCTTTCGACAGAGAAAACACTTGCCGCAGTGCAGCGTATGCGGCTCGCCAACCACGCGGTCGCCCACCTTCCAATCCGATACCGATCTTCCGGCCTCCACGATTTCGCCTGAAAACTCATGGCCCAGGATCACCGGCGGCCAGTACGGAAACGTGTCGTGCTTCACGTGGACATCCGTACCGCAGATGCCTGCCGCCTTAATCTCTATGAGGACCTCGTCGTCCGTGATTTCGGGCTCCGGCACCTCCCGCAATTCCAGAAACCCAACGCCCCGTTTGGTCTTGACAACCGCTTCCATAATCCGCTCCTTTTATGATTGAATCGACGTAAATCTTCATTGCCGGACGGGGTGAAGCAACTCAAGACTGCGGTACACGGACCTCAGGATCGCGGTTTCTCCGCTGAGCACCGAAATGCGACCAGGATGGCGCGCGAAGACGCGAATTGACCTTGAAATCCAGGGTCGGATACTGTATAATCAAATTTACGACGCGGCCGACCGGGTTTCACCGGTCGGCTGATCCGGTTGTGATAATCTTCAACCGCAATCCAGACAACGAACTTCGTCGAAAATCCGGTCCTGTTCATCCGGCTCGTCAATAGCGAAATTAACCAGGCAGCGCACGGCCTTGGAAGCGTCTTCGAGACCGTATCGGGCGGCCACTTCGTCCAGAAACGCCTTATGGTGTGTTTCCAGCGTGATCTCGAAGGTTTTCTTGTCCTTGAACACGCCAGCACCTCCTTGTGATTTCCGATTCCACCGTGCAGCCCGAAAACGCCCCGGGTTTTCGAACGTTCATGATAGGGTCTACCCGGTGTATTGTCAATGGGGATTCATCTTCCCGCACCCGTTCCTGCCGGACCGGCCGATACCCGGCACTCCAGAGCGACACGAGGCGTTATTCTGATCGCCGGCTTCCAAAATCATGTCAGTACTCGACTCCTTCATCGCCATTGATCTCGAAACTTCCGGGCTCATACCCCCGGGCGCCGAAATCCTGGAAATCGGCGCGGTACGGGTTGAAGACGGCCGGATCGTCGACCGTTTCCAGACTTATGTCAATCCCGTGGGCGACATCCCGGACGAGACCGTCCGCCTCACCGGGATAACGTATGACACAGTCCGGGATGCGCCGCGGATCGGCCCCGCCTTCGGTCGTTTCCGGAGTTTCGTGGCCGACAGGCCCCTGATCGCCTACCATGGCCGCTTCGAATCCCGCTTTCTCGACGCCGTTGGCGATGCCCCCATTGAGAATTCGGTGCACAGTGCCCGCGAACTCGCCAGCGCCGCCCTTCCCACCCTCCATGATCATCGCGTTGAGGCTCTTGCCGGACACTTCTCCGTACATTGCGACACCCCCCATAAAGCTCTGACCGACGCGGAAACTCTCGCCGGAATCTACCTCAATCTCGTAGAACTGCTCCGATCCGTGAGCCTGCAATCGAAACAGCAGATGCTTCGATTGCTGCAGGGCTCCGGATCGGGTCTGCTTCCCGTCCTGGTCGAATTGGCGAGCGAAGGCGCGAGGAAGGAATTTTTGAGTTCGAAGCCGGGAGGCCGGCTACCGGACGGGACGATGTTCAATGCCGGAGGCGAGACGCTTCAGACCCGGGGCGAACCCTCCGATCGGCCGCTGGACGTAAAGGCAGTCAGCCGCATGCTGGAACCCGGCGGCTGCTTCGAGGACGGCATCTCCGGGTATGAATATCGGCCCCAGCAGGTCGAAATGGCGCGGGCCGTGACCGAAGCCATCAACAACGGGCGGCACCTGGCCGTCGAGGCCGGTACCGGCGTTGGAAAATCGATCGCATACCTTGCCCCGTCCATACTCTATGCGGTAAAGAACAACGCCCGATTCATCGTCTCGACCAATACCAGGAACCTCCAGGAACAGCTCTTCTTCAAGGACATGCCCGCACTGGCGGCGATTCTGGACGTACCGTTCCGCTACGCCCTGCTCAAGGGCAGAAACAACTACATCTGTCTGAACCGGTGGGCGTCCGTTCTGAACAACCCTGAGGCCAGTCTCACACCGAACGAACGCATCGACGCGCTGCCCCTGGTGCTGTGGGCGGAAACAACCGGCACAGGGGACATCACCGAAAATACGGGATTCAACCCCGTTCGCCAGGCCGGTCTTTGGGCCAAAATCTGCTCCGATCCGGGTTTCTGCCGCAGCCAGCGTTGCCGCAATAACGGCCGGTGTTTTGCCAACAACATCCGCAGGACCTCCGCAAGAGCGCACCTGGTGGTGATCAATCATTCATTGCTCTTCTCCGATCTTGTCACCGAAAACGCCATCCTTGGCGAGTACTCGCACCTGGTCCTTGACGAAGCGCATAACCTGGAGAAGATCGCCGCGCACTACCTGGGCAAGGAGCTCAGCATCTGGCGGGTCAGGAACATCACCGACCCGTTGTGCGGATCGGGTTCGTCCAACGCGGGTACGCTGCCTGCATTGAGACACTGGATCGCAGCCGCGGATCCGGAACCGGCAACGGTCAGAGCCTTTGACGCCGGCATCAAATCCGCGACGGCTGCGGCTCAGGACCTGTGGCTGCGGGCGAGGACATTTTTTGAGGACCTTTCGCAGCGCCTCGTTCAACAGGTCGGCAGGCCGGGAAGCGAGTACAGAGAGAAGATCCGCTATCGTCCGGGCGAATCCACCTTCGACGAGGTGACGGAATCGCTGGACCCGTTTTGCCAGGCCCTGGGCGCGCTCTGCAGCCGCCTTAAGGACCTCTCGGACTGGCTTCGGGATCTGCCCGGGGACATGTTCGTCAACCAGGACGAGATCTGCAACGAACTTGCCGGATGCATCGAGACCACCCAGACCGTTCTGGACGACCTGAATGATCTCGTCGCCGCAAACGATGAGAACGCCGTCTACTGGCTGGAATTGCCCGGGAGGGAGAAAAGCGCCGACACCCGCCTCTTTTCTGCACCGCTGGATGTTTCAGAGATGCTGAACGGCGGACTGTACGAGGGCAAGTCCTCGATCGTATTCACGTCCGCGACGCTGGGTATCCGGGGCAAACTGACCTATTTCCTCCGTCGAATGGGCCTGGAATCCATGCCCGAAACCCGCCTTCAGACCCTTTGCCTGGGCTCCCCTTTCGACTTCGGGAAACAGGCTCTCGTGTGTACGCCGCGCTTTATGCCGTCCCCCAAATCCGCGGAATATCAGAAAGCCGTCGCCGCACTGCTGCATCAACTGATGTTGAAGACCAGACGCGGCACTCTGGCGCTTTTCACGTCCTACGGCATGCTGAACCGAACATACGATGCCATCAAGCCGGATCTGCGCTCCAACGGCGTACTCGTACTCGGACAGGGAATTGACGGGTCCCGAACGAATATCACCGACCGGTTCAAGCTCGAAGAAACCGCCATGCTTCTGGGAACCGACAGCTTCTGGGAAGGCATCGACGTTCCCGGCAACGCGCTCCAGATTCTGGGAATAGTACGTCTCCCATTCGCCGTGCCGTCCGAACCTCTCGTAGCGGCGCATATCGAGGAACTGGAAAAACAGGGCAAAGATCCCTTCCTGAATTATTCCGTACCGGAAGCCATCCTGAAGTTCCGGCAGGGCTTCGGGAGACTCATCCGCAACAAGACCGACCGGGGCGCGGTCGTCGTGCTGGACAGCAGGGTGCTGAGCACCCGGTACGGCCGGGCGTTTCTGGAGGCGCTGCCGGTGGGACATCACGCTTTCAACACCCAGGAAGAAATGATCGGCGCTATCGCCGACTGGTTTGAAGATACGAACGGAACGAACCATTGAATCCTCAGGGTCTGACATCCATCAAGGAGCCCCTGGCAAAGCTGCTCGCGCAGGTGCCCCAGATAAACCATCCGCTGATCGGCCATGCGTATCACCTCGCCAACGCGAGCCATGAGGGACAGCGGCGCGACGAGGGCCAGCCGTTCATCACCCATCCCATCGCCGTGGCGCTCATCCTGGCTTCCGAACTCGGATTCGCCAGAGACACGGATATGATTTCCGCCGCCCTGCTCCACGATGCCGCGGAAGACTCCGTACTGACACCCGACGAGGACATTCTTCCGACGTTCGGCGCCCGGGTGACCGAACTGGTGAAGGGCGTAACCAAAGTGGACGAACCCGGCACGCGCAGCCGGTCCGCCCGCCGGTCCGCCACCCTCCAGCGTCTCTTCACGGCCGCGCACCGGGATCCTCGTGTACTCATTCTGAAACTGGCCGACCGGGTACACAACATGCGCAGCATCGCGGGCATCAAGGACACCAGGCGCCAACACCGGATTGCACAGGAAACCATTGACGTCTACGCGCCGCTCTCCCGCCTGCTGGGCATGGACCGTATTCGCAGGGAACTGGAAGACCGCAGCTTCGGCTGCCTGCACCCCAGGGTCCACGAACAGCTTGTCCGCCACATGCAGGGGGGCCCGCCGCAATCCTATCTGGATTTCCAGACGGAGATGCGCAATATTGTCACGGACAACGGTATCCGCACCCGCGTCCGCCTCCAGACCAAGAGCCTGAGGAGTATCTACGGAAAAGCCAAAGTCGCCGGTTCAGGAGCGGCAATCCTCCCGGTGAATAACGTCTACGACCGGTACACCGTCGTGGTCATCACCTCCAACCGTTACACCTGCTACAGAACACTGGGTATGATCCATCACAGCTTCACCCCCCTGATGGATGGGATAAAAGACTTTATCGCCCTGCCAAAGCGGAACGGCTATCAGGCGCTGCAGACAACGGTCATCCACAAAGGGCAGCGATTTGAAGTTGCCATCCAGACGCCTTCCATGTACAGAATGGGTGAACTGGGCGTTGCGACCCTGCGCGGCGGGCAACTTCAGGAAGAGCGGAGGACCCGTTGGCTCCTGGAACTCGCCGAATGGCACGAACACGGCGGGTCCGGGGTCCACTTCCTGGACGAAGTCAAACGCATGCTCTTTGTCCACGAAATGGCCGTCTTTACGCCCAACGGCGATCCGATTATCCTGCCCGAGGGCGCCACACTCACGGATTTCGCTTTTGCCGTCCATACCGACCTGGGCCTCCACTGCGTCGGCGGGCGCATCAACGGAAGACCCGCGTCGCGCTTCTCGGTTCTGAACTGGGGCGATACGATTGAGATAGAGACTGCGCCCCACCAGCAGATTAAACGCAACTGGCTGCGCTACGTAAAGACCTACCGCGCCCGGCGCCTGATCCGGCGTCACATCACCCGGGCCGAATCGTCGGGCGAACAGATCATCGAATAACCGGAAATCCGCACCCGCGCCGCAATCGCCATATGCCGGTCCGTGACTTCCGGGACAGTTTTTCACGATCGTCCGCATCGATACACGGGAGTCTGACCTTGAGAACCCACGTTTTCCTCCTCGCTGTCCTGTTTGCCCTGGCGGCCTGCGGCCGGGACGACCGGCGCCTGCAGGCTGAAATCTCCGAGCAGGAAAAGAGGGTCGTCCGCGCGAGAACCGTTTATCTGCTCGAACAGGGGCGTATGGATGCGTTAAAGGACAGCCTCGAAATCAACATCCGGCACAATATTTCCCTGAGTCTGGATTCAACCACTGCCACGTCGATTGAAAACGAACGCGTGGTACTCCAGGGGACGATTGTCGAAGCGGCGAAACGCAACCTCGACAGCCAGGAGGAATTCCTTGCCCTCCTGAAGAAACGCCTGCAAGCCCACAGATAACCCGGACAGCCCGTCGCTGCACACTTTGCGCTCCTGAACAGGCCTTCATGTGAGGTGCATCGTGAAAATGCCGCCGAAGGAAATCACGGTTTCGAACCGATTCATCTACTATTACGCCAACTTCGTGGATCGCTTCTATGGCTATGTCCTGCGTCGCGACGGCCGCAATGTTCCCCATGAGCACTACGTGGGGCGCATGGATGAATCCCGGCCGTCGTCACGTTCCCGGCGAGGAAAGCAAACATCCAATCCCGCGGTCCGGCGCAGGTGGCGCGAACTGCGTCTTCCACAATTGCCCTCGGCAAGGGAACGATCGTCCGAAACAGTGCCCGGAGAAATCGTACTCTTTCTGTATCGCAAGCGTCTGATGCTGGGAGCCTATTCTCATTGGATCTGGGGAAACCGGATCTGCATTGTCGCGGAAGACGGGAGGCGCCTCGTCATTCGCAGAAAGTCCGTGGTCTACCTTTCCGGCGTCGGCGCCAGGGACAATCGCGACTTCCTCGGAACCTACGGCGCGTCGGTGCGCGCGCTGGCGAAGCATATCGATCTCAGGGAAATCTGGCACGCCTTCAAGGACGACCACGCTGTTATCGAAATCCAGGATATCGGCGCGCTGTACTGGGGCGACGATCCCGATCCCTCACGCTGGCTGGCGCTCTACGTTCACCTGGATTCCGCCTGCCCTTACTTCGTACGGACCCGATTGAACGCCTGTCGTCCGCTCGAAGAAAACGAAGTCAGGAACCGAAGAGACCAACTCGCAGGAAGGGAGAAGTCAAGCCACGAACGGGAGGAGTTTCTCTTCTGGCTCGGGCGCGACGAGGAAGTCTACGATCCGGAGACACTTACGGCAAGGCAGCGCGAGTGGCTTGAGCAGATCAAACGCTATGCGCTTTGGGGAACCGAGGCGGACCCCGGAGGGCGCACCCGCCAGATGCTCCGTCAAACGGCTGCCGGGAACCGAAACCTCCAGCAGTACGCATTCGAACGGATGGTTGGGAAGCGCATATGGGACCCCGACGAGAACCTGGATCTCCTTCGCTCTGGTCTCGCACTTGACTTTTCTGCCGACGCCTTGAAAGAGGCCGATGAATTCAACCTGTCGCGAATACTGAAGGGCCGTAGAAGACTCCGGCGCGCTGTCTTCGCCTTGCGAACGGGTTCCGACGACCGGCCTGAACTCGCACTCTCACTCAGACGACGGTGGCGGGGAGGATACGAACTCGGTATCCATGTCCCTGATATTGCGGCCTGCGTACCCGCCGGGACCGCGCTGGACACAGATGCGTCCGACAGGCTGGCTACGCTCCGGCTGCCCGACCTGTCATTGACCATGCTGCCGCCGAGATTCGCGGACGACGTCGGCAGGTTCAGCGTGGACCGGCGTCGACCCGCGCTCAGCATGCTGTGGAAGCTCGATCGAAATCTGAACATCGGAGAGCTGCGCATTGTCCGCTCGGCAATCAGGCTGCGAACCCGTCTCTCCGCCGATGAGGTCGAAAGGATAGACGAGGGACGAAAACATTCCTTAGCCGGAACCCTTCGACTCCTGAGCAACCTCGCCGATACGCTCCGCGAAGAACGCAGGCGTAACGGGGCGCTTGAGGATTTCGGCCATGTGCATGTCAAGGCCGGAAGCAAGGGGATCGTCGTTCATCACCCGGATCCAACGGACCTCGCGGCAAGAATCTACGACGAAATGGCGCTGCTTGCCGCCGTCGAAACCGGAAAGTGGTGCGTGCGTCACAAGATTCCTGCCGTTTTCATTGTCCAGGACGCCGTCGAGAACCGGCACGAACTCGAGGAAATCCGGCATCCGGTCGTGCGCCGTCACGAAATCCGCCGTCGGACCCCATACCCGGCATACAGCGCCGAACCGGCCGCACATTGCGGGCTCGGGGTCCGCGCACGATGCGCGGCCGTCGCGCCCGCGGACCGTTACGTGGACCTGATGACCCAGAGACAGATCGTACATCACCTGACGACCGGCGCTACCCTTTACTCCGCTGCTGAACTCGATCCGGTCCGGTATCGCGCAAACGAGGAAAACGCGCACCACGCGAAGCTCCGCTTCCGGCGCGAGCGTTTCATGATGCTGAACCTGCTCGCGACGTCTGCGGAACGGACGTTTCCCGCGGTCGTGCTCCATCAGGGTCGCAACGGCGCCCTTGTCGAACTCGAGGCGATTCCCGTCAAAACCCGGGTCCATGCCCCCCGGCCCGTAAACTCGGGCGACACGCTTCGACTTCGCCTGACCGGCATCGACCGCTGGCGCGGCAACCCCCGTTTTCACGTATTGCAGGCGTCCCCGGAAACGCGAACGGGGGCGGACAGACGTACCATCGAAGGAGACACCGATGAACGATGACTCAACCCTGATCGCACACTGGAAGCTGGACAGCGACTGCCGGGACCACGCGGGCGCCAACCACGGCGATAATCACGGCGTGGCGTTTTTACCCGACGGCGCCCGGTTCGACGGTCGCGGCGCCCATATCCTGGTGCCGTCCGCCCGGACGCTCGACCTCGGCGCGGATGACTTCTCCATCTCCGTCCACGTACATACCGACGAAATCCTGGACGACGTTCCGGGGGACATCCTCTCCAAATACGACCCCGACACGCGCACGGGCTTCAATTTCGGACTGGCGAACAACGCCGGCGTGACGGCGGCCCAGGCCAATTACCGCCACCTTCATTTCGGCATGGACAACGGCCGCGCGGGCGAGTGGATCGACTGCGGCCGCCCGGGAAACAACCTGCGCGTCTACTCTCTTTGCGTGTTCGAGGGCGATCTGTACGCGGGCACCTTCGAGACGGGCGCCGACGAGTCCGGAGGCGTCTACCGGTACGACGGCGACGCGGGATGGATCGACTGCGGGCATCCGGACAGGTGCAATACCATGGCATCGCTCTGCGTGTTCAACGGCACGCTGTACGCGGGCTCGTCCAGGTACAAGGCAGGCGGTTCCGCCCTCCCGGAGTCCGAGAACCAGAACCCGGGAGGCAACATGTTCAGGTACGAGGGCGGCTCCGAATGGACGCCCGTCGGCCACATGGACGGCGCCGACTCCTGCGCCGGAATGGCCGTGTACAGGGGTAACCTCTACGCGATCCCCCTCTACAGCCAGGGCGTTTTCCGCTACGACGGCGATGACGTCTGGAGCCACTGCGGCACCCCGGGCCGGCGCATGATGTCCCTGGGCGTCTTCAACGGACATCTATACGGCGCGGGAAATGAAGGGGATAAGGCCGGCGGCGTCTTCCGCTACGACGGCGGGACCGGTTGGGCGCACGCCGGCGGTCAGGAGGGCGTGACCCAGGTCTATTCCTTTGCCGCCCACAACGGCAGACTCCACGTGGGCACGTGGCCGGAGGGCAAGGTCTTCCGGGACGACGGCAATGATCCATGGACGTGCGCCGGACGCCTGGGAGAGGAAATGGAAGTCATGGCAATGGCCGTCTACAACGGCAAACTCTACGCCGGTACATTACCACTCGGTCAGGTCTACCGGCACGACGGGGGTGACACCTGGACCCTGACCGGCCAGCTCGATACGACGCCGGACGTAAAGTACCGCCGGGTCTGGTCCATGGCGGTTTATCGGGGAAAACTGTTCGGGGGCACGCTGCCCTCCGGTCGCGTCTACGCGATGGAGGCCGGCGCGAACGTGAGTCACGATCACGAACTCGCGCCGGGTTGGCGGCATCTCGCGGCGGTCCGGCGGAACAACCGCCTCCAGCTCTACGTCGACGGCGAGCAGGTTTCCGCCTCTCCGACCTTCGATGCATCGGAATTCGATCTTACGAACGATAGGCCCCTCAAGATCGGCGCCGGGAGCGTGGACACCTTCAACGGGCGACTCAAGGATCTTCGTCTCTATCGCCGCGCACTCACCGTGGAGGAGATCGCGAACTTGTAGAGACCGCGGTCCGAACCGCAGGCCGGGACCCGCCCGGGCACAGACATCGGAGCCGGTCGCCGGCTTATTCCGGAGAACAACCATGCTGAAAGCAGGCGCCTCAAAAGTCAACATCACCCCGTTTCTGGGCGGTCCGATGGCCGGTTATTCGGCGCGTGACCGGGGAAGCGAGAGCATCCACGACGAACTCCACGCGAAGGCGCTGGTTCTGGATGACGGAAAAACCGGCGTCGCGCTGATTACCACCGACCTCATCGGCATCGACCGGGAACTCGCGGCGCACGTCCGCAGGCTTGTCGAAGCGGACGTCGGACTCGGGCCCGACCGGGTGTGGATGACCGGGTCCCACACCCATTTCGGTCCCGCCGTCAGGACCGGCGGAACGGCCGACGAACACACGGAACCGTATGACCGGTCGTATGCGGACGTGCTGGCCGCGAAGCTGGCCACCGCCGTCAAGATCGCGCACGACCGGCTTCGACCCGCCCGCCTTGGCGCGGGCTCTATCCGCGCCGAAGGCATCAGCTACAACCGGCGGCTCATCCGGCACGACGGAAAGGTGCAGATGAGCCTCACGCTGCCGCCACCCTACGAGGGTCTGAAATTCCGCCCGATGGATCCGGAAGTGGGCGTGCTTAAAGTGGAAGGCGAAGCCGACGGCGACACCATCGCCTCGCTCGTCAACTTCGCCTGTCATCCCGTCTCAAGCACCGACCGCACGTACGAGATTACCGCCGATTATCCGGGATACGCCATGGACCTGATCGAATCCGTGGAAGGCGGCACGTGCCTGTTCGCCCTGGGCTGCGCGGGCAATATCGTGCCCATACAGCGGCAGGGCCGTTCCAAACGGCAAGTCGGCCTTTCGCTGGGCGGCTGCGCGCTCAAGGCGCTCCAGTGGATTCAGACGACCGATGGCCACCGGATCCGCGCATCGAGAAAGACGATCGAATTGCCGCTGCGCCGGTTTCCGTCAGCCGCGCGAATGGAACAGCGGATTGCAGACGCCGAAGCCGTGCTGAACAGCGCCATGAAGAGGAAGGCGCCGTCGCGCGAGATAACCGTATGCCGTGAAGCCCTGGGCCTGGCCAGAAGTCTGCCCCGCTGGGCGGAGCGCTTCGGGCGGCGCAGGACCCGTCCCACCGAAATCCAGGTCTTCTGGATCGGTGATATCCCGATGATCGGGCTGCCCGGGGAAGTCTTCGTCGAACTCGGACTCCGTGTCAAGAAAGCCCTGAATGCCTCTCCGGCCCTGGTCGTCAGCCTGAGCAACGACAGCGCGGGCTATATTCCGGTGCGCCGGGCCTACCGTGAGGGCGGTTACGAATCCAATGTGTCGCCCTTCGCCCCGGGCTGCGGCGAACACCTCGTCAGGGAAGCGCTGGACCTCGCCGAATCGATACGGTAGGCGTTCACTCCAACGGCCCGCGCCACGGAGCGCGGGCCGGGAAAAGGCGTTGCTTATGTGGGCATTCCTGATTCTGATTCTCTTCGTTCTGGTCCTTCATCTCTCGAGAACACGCGCGGCAGCCGCCGAAGTCGCGCTTTCCGCGGGCGCGGCCAGGACCGACGTCACGCCCGATCCGGCGATGGTGAACTGGGTGGACGGCAAACCCTACGACGGCGTTCTGGATCCGCTCGCCCTGCGAGGGCTCGTTCTCTCGGACGGCGCTACACAATTCGCTCTGATCTGCTGGGACCTCATCGACGCCACGGAGGAATGCGTCATCGACGTGCGCCGGGCGGTTCGCGGCGCAACGGGCATCCCCGAATCGCACGTCCTCGTGGCCGCCTCGCACACCCACTCCTCGCCCCGTTCGCCGTATGTCCCTTCCACGTTTCCCGGCCGGAAGAGCGAACGGCTGAGAGCCATACTCGACGATCCCGTCTTCGAGGCCTGGAGCCGGCAACTGCCCGGACAATGCGCGGAGGTGCTGAAACGCGCGCAGAACCGGCTGCAGGCCGTCACGATAAACATCGGCCGTGCGAACGTCTCGGAATGGTTGTTCAACCGGCGGCCCCTGGACCCCGACGGCAACGTCGTTACGATGTTCCGGCCCAAAGATCCGCATACGCTGCCCGACGGCCTGCGTTTCGGATCGCTGGATCCCACCCTGACCGTGCTCACCCTTCAAGGCGCGGACAATACCAACGTCGCCACCGTTTACAGCCTGCCCTGCCACTCCGTTTCCATCTACCCCTTCCATCGCGGCGTCTCGGCGGACTGGCCGGGACCTGCCAATGAGCGGATTTCGAAGGTTCTGGGCGGCGAGACCTTCTTCCTGCAGGGCTGCGCGGGCGACGTCGTTCCGGTCGCGCGAGGAGAAGAGGCGCGATCGGAAATGGCCCGTTTCTTTGCGGAACGGGCCATCGCGGCGGCTCGGAACTCCCACCGCCTGCCGTCGTCACCTCTGAGGATTTCAACCGGGATCGCCGGCCTCCCACTCGTATCGGAAGCACGAAAAAAAGCGGGCGCCGACATCCGGCCGGTCGAAATTCAAGTGATTGCCTGCGGACCCTTCGGCCTGGCCGTGCTGCCGGGAGAACCCCTCAACGGGCTCGCGCGCGAGATTCAGGCGCGTTCGCCCCTCCCGCACACGCTTGTCATCGGCTATGCCAATGGCCGCGGCGTAAGTTACGTGGGACTTCCCGGTGAAAAAGCCAGAGGCGGGTACGAAGCAGGCGCGGGCCAGGGTACCGAAGAAGCCGGCGACTTTCTCATCCAGACGGCCGTTCGGCTTCTGCGCGAGACGGCTGAAAGCGCCTCGGAGGGTTGAACGACGAATTCCCCGAGATGGCGTCGATCATCTCCATCGTCTTCACCGCGTCGTCCAGACTACAGGCCGGGAACGAAAGCGCGCCACCTTTCCGGACCCATCTCAGGAACGTGCGATCCTGCTGATAGAATCCCGGTTTGTAGCGACGGTCGACGTCGTCCCCTTCAACGTTCTCAGGCTGTCCGCCCCTGCGTCTCAGGGTTGCGGCCTGACCAGGAGCGGACGTGAAGGTTACCCCATTGCCGCGTACTTCCACGCGGTGCCCTCCCGGAGCGAACCAGTCCATAGAGGCACGTCCCACGGCCCCGCCCGCGAAGGTCAACAGCGCCGAACAGCAGTCCGGCATGGGACCTTCCACAGTATGGTGCAACGGATGGACGTTCGCTACGTCACCCCCGAAAAATCGCAGCAGGTCCAGGGCGTGGATGCCGTTTGCCGCGCTCCAGCGTTTCAGGACCTCTTCCGGGAATTTCGGGTTTTCCCGGACCCGCCGGATATCTTCGTGAGCGTCCACGGTCACGCTCTGTACCGGCCCGGATTCCAGGATCAGTTCCCTGCCTTTAAGAAGCGTGGAATAGAACCGCCGATTTACGCCCACCATCGCCGGCGCTCCCACCGTTCGCGCCAGATCGGCCAGCGCGCGCGTCTGGGACGTATAGAGGCCGGGAGGCTTCTCCAGAAAGGTCGGGATACCGGACCGAATGAAGTCCGCGGCGACGGCTGCGACCTGGAGGACGCTCACGAGAACGAAAACGGCGTCGGGCGGATCCCCTTCCAGCAGGCTCTCATGCGAATTGAGGCGATTCGACACGCCGAACCGCGCACCGGTCTCTTCCAGAACGCGGGGGTTGCTGTCTACAAGCGTCGTCACACGCCCCTCGCGCAGGTCGGTGAGTACTTTCAGGTGCTGCTGGGCGATATTTCCGGCTCCGACGACCGCGATGTTCAGCATTTCGTCCCTTTTCCTGTTGGTGTTACACGCCTGACCGCGGCTTCCGATCTTACCATTGTGCCTTCGTGTCTCCGCGTGACGCCAGTTTCTTGGTACTGCTCCCCCGCTCCCCGGACCTACCCCCTGGCCCCCTTCCTCAAAGAAGGGGGAACCGGGGCTTCTCGATGTGTTGTCCTTGAGAAAAGACGTTGATGACGTTCGCCCGTCTACGAGTGTCTATGCGGGAAGGCGTCAAAGCACTGCTTCGCTTCTCTCCCCCTTTCCTTCAGGAGAGGGGGTCGGGGGGAGGGGCTGGTTTTGATCTTGCCTTTCGCATTTAGCTGATGGCTGACGGCTGATAGCTGACAGCTCTTTATTCCTTCCCATCTTCCATCCGATGTTGGCGATCGATGGACTCGAACAGGGACCTGACGTCGAAAAAGCCGCCGATGCCCACGACAACGGTAACGACGGCGAAGACGAGCAGTCCGATGAGAAGTACGGCGCCCCAGAAAGGAACCCAGAATGCCATGGATCACGCCTCCTTTTCGCCGGGTGAACGGTCGGGAAACAGCAGGGAGCCGAGAACCATCAGGACGAGCGCCAGGACGGTCACACCCAGGCCGATATGCGCGCCGGTGAAGGCGTCCAGACCCAGGGCCCGCTTTACAGGCGTCAGGCCGGCGACGGCCGCGGCGCCGGCCGCAAGGGCGAGGTACGCCCCGGCGGTGCTGGCGCGCTTCCAGTAGAGGCCGGTGAGAAGCAGGGCAAACGCGCCCGTGAAGTAGATAGCGCCGCTCACGAGCATGTAGTCCCACAGGTCCTGGCCGAGCTCGTACCACAGCCCCCAAACAAGCAGAAAGGCGCCGATGACAAATATGAAGATCCTGGAGAGGGTCAGGCGCGCGCGGGTGGAAAGGGTATCGCCGGTGGCCGGGGCGACCACGTCGTGCGTGAGCACCGAAGACCAGCACAGCAGGTAGCTGTCGTGGGTGGACATGAACGCGGCAAGCAGTCCCGCGCCGATCAGGCCGATGAGACCCGCGGGAAGGATCTGGCTGAGGAAGACGGGCATGGCCAGAAGGGTCAGGTCCGCGTTCCCCGTGGGCGCCCCGCCGGCGGAAAAAAAGACCGAACGGGTCACGTCGTCCTGGTAGAGATAGACGAGGGCGCAGATACCCAGGAACTGGGGTACCATGAATCGAACGAGAAACCCGATGGCCGACCAGGCGTAGAGTTTCTTCACCACCGCCGTACTCTCGGCTGCGCAGGCCCGCATCACCGCGGTCTGCCACACGGCGCAGGAGACGATCCCGGCGGTGAAGATCATCCAGACCACGTACGACGGGCCGAACCCGCCCCCTTCGTGAAGCGGATTGAACCCTGGCTCGCCGTGAATCGCCGCAACCGTATCCACGATCGACGACCATCCCAGCGTGTTTACGGCGATGCCGCATGTGACGATCACGCCCACGGAAAGCACGATAAACTGGATATAGTCAGTGATCACAACCGAAACCATGCCCCCGAGAATGGTATAGCACAGAACCAGCAGGAGCATCACGGTCATGATCAGTCCGACCGACGTGGGGTTCGTGACTCCTGTCAGCCCGGCGACAAAGATCGCGCCCGCCTTGAGGAACAGACCCATATTGAGGATACCGGAAAGGGCGAGAAGCAGGCCGCCGAAGATGCGGACGCCCCGGCTGAACCGTTTTTCGTAGAATTCGGGAATCGTCATCACGCCCAGTTCGCGAAGCGGGACCACGATGAATCCGGTCAGGCCGATGATCAGCGTAACGATGCCTGCGATAAGGCCGATGTGAAAGGCGGCGAACCCGCCGGTGAATCCCTTCTGGGCGGAATACATGACCGTCACCAGCCCGAGTTCGCTGCCGATCATGGTGGCAACGGCGAGATACGGTTTCAGCGAACGGCCGGCGACGATATAGTCGCTCATGTTGCGGATGTAACGGTTGGCGTATAGACCGATCGCGACGGTACCCAGCATATACAGGCCGACAATCGCCCAATCGATTGCGCCGAAGTTAGAGCCGATGCTGTTCAGGAGATCGGATGACATTGAAAATACCTAAGGAAATCCTGAAGTCGGGGAACGACAATCGCGTTGAAGGGATCGCGGGGCAGCCCGTGGCCTTCCGACGTCCTGTAGAACATGCTCGCGGCCTCTCATTCCGAAGGTTAACCACAAATCGAAAAACGACAACAGCAAAATTGGCCACAAAAAGCACAAAAGACACAGAAGGTATCGGTGCAAAACGGCGTGAAGGGTTAATTCGTTTTCCTTGTTGCAGGGGCTACTTCCACCTGAATACAACGCCCAGCACGGCTGCCGGATCATCGGCGAGCATGGTGTAGATTTCCTGGCACTGTTCCGGATCCGCAACGTGAGTGATGAGGTCTTCAACCGGCAATCTGCCCTCTCCCATCAGGCGCATCACCAGCCTGCGGTCCCGGTCCTTCGCCCATCGGTAGTAGATGTGGTCGGTCTCCGGCGTCTTGGGCTGATGGGCGCCCAGGATGCTGACTTCCCGCAGATGCACGTCGGCCAGGAAATCCATGTCCACGGTACCGCGCGGCGAACCCAACGCGACCACGCGGCCCGCGGTACACGCGATCCGGACGGCGGTGGGATACACGGCGGGCTTGCCTGTCGCTTCGATGACGACGTTGGCGCCGTCTTCCACGCAGTGATTCCCGACTGCTTCCCGGACGTCGTCCACGTCACCGGGATTGATGCAGATTGCCGTGCCGCGGCTGCGGGCCATATCCAGGCGAAAGCCGTCCAGGTCGATGGCGATCACCGGAAGGGCGCCGGAGAGCTGTGCCAGGGTCGCCGCCAGCTGGCCGACGATCCCCAGGCCGATGACGACGACAACCTCTCCCAATTCGATACGCGCCACGCGAATCCCATGGATGGCGATTGCGCCCATGACCATAAAGGCGGCGGCCCTGGACGACACGGAATCCGGGACCTTCAGATAAAAGGCCCTTCCGCCGTAGAGAATGCAGTGGCTGGCGTGGTTTCCCTGACCGGCGACGCGGTCTCCCGGCCGGATGCCTTCAACGTCTCTGCCGACTTCCAGCACGGTGCCGACGTTGCAATAGCCGGTGGCGCGGGGAAACCGTACCGCATTTCCGGGTTCTCCGCCGTGGGTCCATCCGTGAATCTCGGTACCCACGCTGACGGCGGTGTACTCGTTTTCGAGAAGGATACCGTCATCCGGCACCGGACCCGTTTCGAAGGACGCGACTTCCATCCGGCGAATGCCGGGAATCTGAAGACGTCTCGCTTTCATCTGCATGTCCTTTCGTAATTCCCGACGGCGAATTCGCGAGGGGCATTGAGACGGACACGGAAACCCGCCGCAGGCCGGGCGCGGCTGCTACGCCTGCCCACGGTCCAGGGTATGGCGGAAGAGTCGCAGGAAGTTCCCTCCCCAGACTTTCCGGATTTCGTCTTCCGAGAGACCGCGGGAAAGCATGGCGCGGGTGAGGCGCACGAGCTTCGAGACGTCTCCGAAAACAGGTGTGGCCGAACCCATGCCGTCGTAATCGGAACCGACGCCAACGTGGTCGATGCCGACCAGGTCCGCCACGTAACAGATATGGTCGACCATGCGGTCCACGGAAGGGTCTTCGGGATCGATAAAGCCCGGGAGATACGCGATACCCATCACCCCGCCGGCCCCGGCCAGCGCCCTGAGCTGATCGTCGGTCAGACAGCGCCAGTGGTTGCAGACGGAAAAGGCCGCGGTGTGGGTCATTGTCACCGGGAGCGAAGACTGCTCCAACACCTGGTAGAAAGCCCTGTCGTTGATATGGGCCAGGTCCGTGATGACGCCCAGCCGGTTGCTTTCCTTCAGCACGGCTTTGCCGAAGTCCGTCAGCCCGCCGGCATTCCTGCGTTCACGCTCGCGGTCGTCAGGCGCGCACGGCCCGAAAGGACTTCTGCTGCCCTGTAGCAGGGACGGGTCGTCGCCGCCTTCGCCGTGGGTGATTCCGACGCAGCGAACGCCCAGGCGATAGTAAAGACGCAAGATATCCATTTCGCCTTCCAGCCAGCGTCCCGCGCCTTCGATCGTGAGCAGGATGCCGATCTTGCCGGACTCTCTCGCCCGTTCGACGTCCCTTGACGAGAATACCAGCATCAGGTCGCCCGGATAAAGCTCCGCTGACGCCAGGGTCTGTTCGAGGGTGACGCGGACGTTCGCGGTGGGACCGTTGCCGACGACGAAAAAGCCGGCGTCGAACCCGCCCTCCTTCATCCTCGGGACGTCCATGTGGTACGCGAGATCCCGCTTTTTCAGGTCCATCGGGCGATCGCCCCGGTGGACGTGCTCCACGGGCGTATCGTTGTGACCGTCGACGATCAGACAGCGATCGTGGACCGCCTGCGCTACTTCAAGGGTGACTTCCGGCATGGTTATATCTTCCTTTTTCTGGTTGCCGCTGCCGCGCCTCCGGGGGCCGCGCTACGGCGGGTCGACCGGAACCTTCTGGTTCTTGCGGACAAGCGGATCGTACGTGAAACCTTCGGCGCGTTTTTCGAATTCCGCGCGGGCTTTGTTCAATTTCTCCGGATCCCGGCAGAGGTCGACCGCGCTTCCCGCTAAGACTTTGGCGGTCTGCCGGACCGCACGCTCGGCGAAGGGAAGGGCGGCCTGTGCGGCCATGTCCCGGTGGTGGCCGGGCGTTCCCTTCGCGTAACAGACCATTTGAAAGCGTCCCAGCGGGGCCAGCCAGGAGACGTTGTCCTCGTCCGTCGAGCCCCGACCCTGCGAGCCGCTGCCCTTGCCGATTTTCGTATTGAACCCCTTCTTGTAGCCGAGGCCTTCGGCGTGCTTCACGTCGGCTTCCGTGGGCTTGGGAGGGCCGAAGAGTTTAAGGTTCTTTCGGACGATCTCACACATCGCCTTGTTGGGCAGACGCGGGTACACGGCGGTGATTCGCGCCCATTTCATCTTCGTATCGGTAGCCCCGGCGGCGCCCCGGGCGCATGCGGTGAGGCGTTCACGCACCTCGTCCACCTGTGCGCGGTCCTTGCCTCGAACGAAGTACCAGATCTTGGCGTAGGCCGGCACCACGTTGGGGGCGTCGCCCCCGTTACGGATCACGGAATGGATCCTGACGTTTTCGGGGACGTGCTCCCGGAGATAGTTGGCGGCGATATCCGTGAGCATCACCCCGTCCAGCGCGCTGCGGCCCCGGTGGGCCGATGCGCCGTGGGCGGTGCGGCCGAAGAACTCATAGACGACGGAGTCCAGCGACGACCCGCCGAAATTGTTGACGCCGGAAGAGCTCCCCGGATGCCAGGCCAGGCAGGCGTCCAGGTCGCGGAAGGCGCCGTCGCGGGCCATGTAGACTTTGCCAGCCAGGGTTTCCTCGGCCGGGCAGCCATAGTAGATGATTCTTCCCGGTGTACCGGTTGATTCGAGGACTTTCGCAGCGGCGACCGCACCCACGGCCGGGGCAACGCCCAACAGGTTGTGGCCTCAGCCGTGACCCCATTGACCTTCTTCGGGGCCGCAGTTGGGCAACGCGTCGTACTCCCCCAGCAGTCCGATCGCCGGTTCACCGGCGCCCCGCGTCGCGCGAAATGCCGTTGGGATCTTCTTGAACGGAAATTCGACCTCAAAGCCCCTCGATGCCAGATAGTCCCCGATAGCCCGGGAGGACTTGACTTCACGGAAGGGCCGCTCCGCCCAGGCGTGCACCTTTCTCGAAAGTACCTTTGCCCGTTCCGACTCTGCGGCGACGGCGCGGTTTACGTGACGCTTCTTTTCTTTCGTCGTCATGTGATATTCCTTCTCTGAAATACGCCGGGTTACGGGTCTGGCGTCTTGCAAAACGGCTTCTCCGCGAAATAAACGTTACGAATTCGCGACGGCTTCGGCCACCGCGTCGCCCACCTTCGAGGTCCCGGCGGCGCCTCCGAGATCGACCGGGTGGTTCTTCGGGTCGTCCAGCGCCCGATCGACGGCGCGGTCGATTGTCTCCGAGGCGGCGATGGCTTCCGTATCGTCATGCCTTGCGCCCAGCCAGGACAGCATCATCCCGGCGGAGAGGACCTGCGCCATGGGATTGGCGATCCCCTGCCCGGCGATATCGGGGGCGGTGCCGTGGGACGGCTGGAAGACGCCGTAGCGATCGCCAACGTCGGCCGAGGGCGCCATCCCCATCCCGCCGATGGTTGCGGCGGCCAGGTCAGAGATGATGTCCCCGAACATATTCTCCGCGACGACAACGTCGTACCAGGCGGGGCTTTTCAGCTGATACACGGTGAATGCGTCCACGTAGGCATAGTCCCGTTCGATGCCGGGATAGGATTCCGCTACCTCGTCGAAGATCTGCCTGAAAAAGGCCATGCTCTTCAGAATGTTGGCCTTGTCGACGGAGGTGACGCGGCTCCTGCCGTCGGCCGGCGCTCCCTTCCGTTGCTTTGCGATTTCAAATGCATACCGGACGATCCGCTCGGTGCCGGCGCGGGTGATCACCATGTTGTCCACGGCGAGGCTGTCTCCGAGGCGGACCCCGGCGCCGCGGGAAGCGTAGAGACCCTCGGTGTTCTCGCGCATGATGACGTAGTCGAGCGGCGGGTTTCCCTCGAGGAGCGGTGGCACGCCAGGGAATTTTTTAATGGGCCGGATCCCGGCGTAAAGGTCCATTTCGAAGCGCAGCGTGAGTTGAGGCGCGATTTCCGTGCCGTCGGGAAAACGGACGTCGGGGTCGCCGGCCGAGCCGAAGAGCACGGCGTCGGCCTGCTTGCAGGCTTCGAGCGTGGATTCCGGAAGGTCATTGCCGGTCTCGGCGTAACACCCGGCGCCAACCCGGTGTTGGGAAAAGGTGAACCGGAGATCGGGATGCGGTTCCTCGAGAGCCAGAAGCACCTTCAGCGCTTCCGCGACCACTTCCGGTCCGACGCCGTCGCCGGGGAGTACCGCGATGTTGTACGTTGGCATGCACGTCCTTTCAGGATTTACGGGCCGGCGCAGGGGGGCGGTGGCGCTGACGATCGTGGATGCCGATGCGGAATCCGCCCTCCGACTTCACGCCCCGTTCCAGTACGTCCGGTTCGACGTCGAATCCCGCGCCGGGCGTATCGGGCACGATCAGCCTGCCGTTGTCCATCCGCCATCCGTCCAGCGCGATGCCGGGCATATCCGCGGGCGCGGCTTCCAGGAGGCTGTAGTTGGGAATGGAAGCGGCGAAGTGGGCGTGGGCGTATCGCTCGACGACGCTTCCCCAGCAATGAGGGGCGCACTTCGCACCCCAGGGCTCGATGCGGTCCGCGGTGGTTTTCCACCATGTCAACCCCTTGTAACGGAAATCGTGCTGTACGATATCGATCCAACCGTTTTCGACCATATCGAAGAAGCCGGGCGGCGGCGGCCCGGACTCGCCGTCCGCCACGAGCGTATTGTAGCCTCTCCGGTTGATGGCTTCCTTGAAGGCCTCGTTGAACGCCCGGTCTTCCGGAAACGGCTCTTCGAACCAGTAAACCTCAGCGTCCCTGCAGCGTTCGAGGATATCCAGAGCGATATTGAGCGTGGTTCCGTTGTTGGCGTCAATGAGGACTCTCGCATCCGGTCCCGCGGCCTCCCGGACCGCGTGGACCACCAGCGCGTCCCTGTCGGTTCCTTCCCGGACCGGCATCCAGCGCGCGCCGCGGCCGACTTTTATTTTGAAATTGCGGTAGCCGTAGTCGTGCCCGGTTCGGACTTCCTCGTGGAAGATCCTCCTCGCTTCGTTGTCGGAAACCCCCAGGTCGTCGATATAGACGGACCCGTCGTAGAGCTCGACTTCGCGCGAACCGCGCGCGCCCAGAAGCCGATAAAGGGGTACCCCTTCACATCTGGCGGCCAGATCCCACAGTGGCAGATCGATGGCCGCGCCATCGCCGGTTGAGCCGTGTGGAAGACTGAAGAGATCCGAGGGACGCACTCCGAGCAGCGCTTCTGCGCGCTCCCCGTCCAGGGCGGACCAGCCGACACCCACGGCGCCGCTTCCTGTGGAGATTCGCACGACCGGATCGGTGACGGCCGGGCCATGCACGCCGATACGCGCGTTCCGTCCGATGGTGCGCGGTCGCGTGCCGTGGAGGACAACCTTTTCGATTCTGACGATAGGATCGGAAAAAGCGCTGCGCATCAATGAATTCCGGAAATCGGGTTGGATGTACGATCCGATAAATTAAGCCAAAAACCGGCGGTTGGAAATCAAAAAAGGCGGCGTCGAAAGGCCTCCTTCATTGCACATGGGAATTTGGCCTTGACGGACGCTACAAGATGTAGTACTTTTCAGACACCGCAACGGATTATTCCCCAATCTGTTGCGTATTCCTCACCTCCCCATATTTCCCCTTTCCTTACTATACTCGCTATTTCAGGCCAATGGCGAGCGTCCGGTGAAGTCCGGGTCACGGTACGGCGGATCGGCGCTGCTTGCGTCCTGTCCTTGCTGTCGCGCCACACCTGATTCGTCCCGTGCATCCGGACCTGGAACCTGTGTTCTTCAGGAGGCGGAACTTTGTACCTTTCCCGACTGACGGCATTGGGCTTCAAGTCCTTCGTGCAACAACTGGATCTCTCGCTGCAGAAGGGCATTACCTGTGTTGTGGGCCCCAACGGCTGCGGCAAATCAAACGTTGTGGACGCCCTTCGCTGGGCGCTGGGCGAGCAGCGGGTCCGGTCGCTGCGCAGCAACAATATGGAGGATGTGATCTTTTCCGGTACGCGGAACCGGAAACCGCTGGGCATGGCCGAGGTATCCATCACCGTCGACAACACGGAACGCATTCTGCCGGTCGACTACACCGAAGTGACGGTGACCCGCCGGCTGTTCCGGTCCGGAGACAGCGACTACCTGCTCAACAAGGTCCCCTGCAGGTTGAAGGATATTCAGAATCTTCTGATGGATACCGGGCTGGGCGCCCATGCCTATTCCGTCATCGAGCAGGGGATGATGGATGAGATCATCAGCGACAGACCGGAAGAAAGGCGGCGGCTGTTCGAGGAGGCGGCGGGCGTAACGCGGTACAAGATGCAGCGCCGTGCGGCGTGGAACCGGCTGGCGTCCGTCCGGCAGGACCTGCAGACAGTGGATGCCGTAATGGTGGAAGTCGAGCGCCAGGTGAAATCGCTTGCCAGGCAGGAGCGGAAGGCCCGCCTTTACATACAGCTTTCGGACCGGATGAAGGACCTTGAAGTCCGGCTCGGACGACAACGGTTCTTTCAGATGTCCGAAAGGTCCCGCCCGGTCGCGAATGAGACGGCGGTGCTGAAAGAGGACGTCGAGGTGGCCGCCGGAGACATCGCACGCCTGGAGGCGCGCCTCGAAGACGTCCGTACGGAATTGTCCGAACGCGATCGGGCGCTCAGAGAAGCGAACGCGGAAGTGAGCAGGCAGAGTCAACTCGTACACAGGAAAGATACGCATATCCAGGTCGCGCAGGAGAGAATCCGTTCCATTGACGCCTTCCTGAAGCAGGCGGACCTGCGGCAGGAAGACATGGCGCGCCGCCGGGCTACGGCGCGGAAGGAAACAGCGGAGGCGCAGCGGCTGGAGGCGGAAGCGCGCGGAGCATTGCAACAAGCGGAAAGCGCATTGGCGGCCGAGCGCGGCGAACTGGAAGGGATGAACCGGGCGCTCGACGCGCGGAGAAACCGTGCGGACGAACAGAAGTCGCAACTGATAAGCGCTCTGGGTGAACTCAGTGAGGGAAGCGGCCGGTTGGAACGCGGACGGGCGAGACTGGAGGGAATCACACAACGCCAGGCAAGACTCGAAGCCGATGCAAAGCAGTCGGCGCTCCGCAAGGAGGAGGCGGACGCCGCAAGCCGCGCCGCGAAAGCGCGGATCGATCGCCTGGAACGCGACGCGGCCGACAGGAAACGGCTGAGGGAGACTGACGGCGCAACGTTCGGGCGGTTGCTCGAACAGCAGAAGGAAATGACGGAAGAGCGCAGCCGGTTGCTGGCCAGAAGGGAGGCCGACGATGCGAGGATCGGACTGCTGAAAAAGTTTCGGGAGGGATTCGAGGGGTATTCGAGCGGGGTCCGCGCGCTGGCGGTGGAATCTCCATTTGCCGATCGCGTGCGCGGCGTGGTTGCAGACCGGATTGAAGTGGACGGGCGATACGCGGCAGCCGTTGAAGCCGCCCTGGGTCGTGCGTTGGAATGCCTGCTGGTGGACGAAACGGCGGATGTACTGAAAGCCATCGACTACCTGCAGTCGGGGGACCTCGGATCGGCGGCGTTTCTGCCGCTGGACTCCCTTTCGAACGGAAACGGCGGGACGTGGACGGCGCCGGATGCGGAAGGCGTGGCGGGCAGGGCGTCCAATCTCCTGCGCGGCAAGACGTCTCCGGTACACGCGCTGCTTCAACGGACGCTGGTCGTGAAAAATGCGGGGAACGCGCTTCCGCTGCTGGAAGAAATGAGATCCCTCGGCGTGGACGTGGTGACCGAAAACGGCGAGTTGTTCTCTGCTGACGGTACGATATACGGGGGTGAGACAAACGAGGACGGAACGGGGTTGATAGGGCGCAGGCAGGAGATCGAAACGCTCGAAGCAAGCCTGAGCGCGGCAGGCGCGGATCTGCAGTCGCTGGATACGCGACTCGAGGAGACCTCCGCATCGCTGGTCGCAATGCAGGCCCGTATCGATGAAACCGACGGGATTCTGGCGGACCTGAACAACCGCCTGGTCGCAAGCCGCAGGGACCTTCAGATTGCCCGGGAGGAAGAACAGCGACAGTTGCGCCTGGAGGTGGACTTGCGGGATGAAATCGCGGCGGTGACGTCCGAAGAAACCGGGCTGAGAGAAGCCATCGCTTCCGAGGCAGCGGAATTGAACGTGCTTGAGAAACGCCGGGAGCGGCTGGAAGCGGCTACGGGTGAGGCGGACGCGGCGTTGCGGGAGCAGGAACGCCAGCAGCGGGCCGGGCAGGACGCGTTCTCAAGCCGGCAGGTGGAGATCGCGTCGCTGGCGGCCGGCGTGGACCGTCACGAACACGAAGGGCAGAGGTGGACGCGGGACCTGACCGAAACCGAAAGAGAGATGAAACGACTGGCCTCCGACTGCGAGGAACGGCGAAAGGAAAGACTCGGCCTGGAGAGGGCCGCGCAGGATTCCGGGAAGGAACTGGAGACCCTGCATCGGAGGCAGGACGAACTGGAATCAAAGCGGGACGCGCAGGCGGAACGCCAGCAGGCGTTGTTGACAGATACACGCCAGCTCGAAGAGGAAGTGCGGGACAGGAACCGGCGCGCGAATCAGAACCGGGACCGTTTGGGCCAGCTTCAGGCAGAGATGGCGGAACTGAGGACCGGCGCGGAGGCGCTGCGAGCGCGAATTCTGGATGAGTACGAGGTGGACGTCAGAGAAGCGGGCGCACTGGACGATCCGGAGTTCAACGCGGACGTAACGGAAGCGCAAAGAGACGAGCTTCGCGAACGGATCCGGCGGATGGGTCCGGTGAATCCGGGCGCCGTGGAAGAGTACGAGGAGCAGAAGAAGCATCACGAGTTCATGTCGAAACACCGGAGCGACCTGATCGAGGCGGCCGAAACCCTTCAGCGGACCATATCCCGGATCGACAGGACGGCCCGCGGCAGGTTCATGGTCACGTTCGATCAGATCAAGCAGAACTTCCGGAAGACGTTCGAGGCGTTCTTCGACGGAGGTCAGGCGGACCTCCTTATGTCCCCGGATGAAGACCCCCTGGAGGCGCCGCTGGAGATTATCGCCCGGCCGAAAGGCAAGCGGCTCCAGCACATCAACCTGCTGTCGGGGGGAGAGCGGGCGCTGACCGCGATAGCGCTCCTGTTCGCGATCTACCTGGTCAAGCCCAGCCCGTTCTGCATCCTCGACGAGGTCGACGCCCCGCTGGACGATGCCAACGTGACGCGTTTCGTGCGGGTGCTCAAGCGGTTCGCGGCCGACACCCAGTTCATTGTGGTGACCCACAACAAGGTGACGATGGACGCGGCGGACTGCCTGCACGGGATTACAATGGAGGAACCGGGGGTGTCCAGACTGGTATCGGTCAGGCTGGATCACGAAACACAGGGCGGCAACGGGCAGGCGGAAGCTGTCGCGGCAACCACGGCCGCGGACGATTGAACGCGGAGGCCGGAACACGACGGAAAAACAAAGGATCGGCAGCCTGAAAGCTGCCGATCCTTTCGTTTACGCTTGAGACCCTGTCGGCGCCGTACTTCGCCGCGAGCCGCACGTCACGGTTGACACCAAAGGGAGATGTTCAGACCGAACCCAGGCTCTTCAGAATTTTCGCGACCACGGCATCCGTATCGCGAATTCCCAATCCGCCCAGCCGCTCCAGGACCATTCCCTTCGGATCCACCAGGAAATAGGCCGGTATCCCGCGAACGTTGTAGTCGACGGCGGGTCCGGAACCGGAGACGCCGGAGCGCACGTGTACCCCTTCGATCCCGTGTTTTTCGATGGCCTTGCGCCACGCGGCGTCGCTCGAGTCCAGCGAAAGGTTGACGAAGACCACCGGCTGTCCGGCCGTTTCCTTTTTTATTTTTCTCAGGAATGGTAAATCGACGATGCACGGCCCGCACCAGCTCGCCCAGAAATCCAGCAGGACCGCCTTGCCCCTGAACTGGCTCAAAGACACGGGTTGACCGTCCAGGTCCGTCAACGTGAAATCCGGCGCCGGACGCCCCGGTTGCAGCGCCATCGCCTTGTCCAGGGCCGCCAGAACCGCCGCGTTGTATTCGGGATGGGGGTTGGTCGCACGGAAATCCGGCCACTTGCGATTGGCCCACACAAAACTGTCGCCACCGCGCTGAAAACCGCGAATCAGTTGTCCGGCCAGGAACCAATATCGCACTCTCCCGTTCAGCTTCTTCTCCGCAAAATTGAACGTGCGTGGCAGCATTGATATCGTCCGGGTCTTAATCGCATAAATCGAATCGAGCGTTGCCTGCGCCGCCGGCGTCAGTCCCAGCCCGGCGAGATCCAGCTTGTCGGACAGCCTGAGCGGCCGGCGGTTATCGTAGAGAGAGTCCAGATGTGCGCCGATCCCAGGCGATATATCCAGTCCCGACAGATCCACCGTCTCCGACAATTTCGGTGTCTTTCTGAACGCCTTCAATCCATCCGGGGACGCTGCACCGTCCTTATTGGGCACCCTGAAGACCAGCGCGCCATCCGTCGTATCGATCGTCGGCTCTTTCAGTTCCTTTGTAGCAACAATCCTGTACGATCCATCACTCTTCGCATAGAAGGCGTCGATCGCTGCCCCGGCCGGTTCCGACAAGCCCATTTTCTCCAGGTCGAACATCTGAGAAAGCCTGGATCTTCCTCTGCCGGCGTACAATGAGTCGAGTCTGGTTTCAACCGCTCGTGGCAGACCCAACGTGGACAGGTCGATCATTTTCGACAGGCTGGGATGCCACCCGAACCGCGCATAGAGGGAATCCAGCCCTGCGAGCGTCTCCTTTGACAGTTCCAGGTTTGTCAGATCGTACAGGTCGGACAACCTCGTCGACCCGGTATTCTTCATCATTTCCAGATCCATTGTCCGAACAAGGTAGCTCGGATACGGATCCACCCCGATTGCCTTCTCGTCCACCAGCGGGATCTGTTTAAGGAAGTCATAGAACCCAGGTGGAATATCCTTGTTCTCCCGGCCCGTGGCGCGCCGGTAATTGGCAAAGTAAGAGATTTTCAGGAATGCGTACGTATAGTTGAAATAGCGTTCCGCATGTTCGATGAATCCCGGCGATAACGCGTATCTCGTGCGTCGCCGGTTCAGGAATTCAATCTGGTCCGCGTGCCATCCGTCCGCCAGGCGTGCGAAGTCTACCGCCTCCGCATCCCTGGAGTCCCCGATTTTCCGCTGGAAGTCCCGGAACCGGGGGTACCATTCGGCAATGAAGCGGTTGTTGTCCGCGTTCCGGCCGCTGAACCCGTAAGAGGTGTAGAGACGTCCGGGATGGATCTCGACGTGCAGGCTGTCGCCGGGTTCGACGTACAGCACCAGCGGACCGGGCTTGAAGACGTGCGACGCGGCCTGCCGCACCCACTTCCACGGGACGCTCCTGCCCTTGTAGCTTCCCCGTACGAGGGTCCCGCGGGCGACGGGAATCTCGATGGCGAAGCGGTTCCGGTTGTCCAGGTCCACGCGGTGCTCGGTCTGTCTCCCCAACGCCGTCGGCGAGTTGTACCTGAACGTGATTTCCCGCGTGGTCGGATTCCGGACTTCACCTGTGACAATCGCGACCGATGACTCACTGCTTTCCGCGCCCGGACCGGCAGTCGACATTGCGAGTATGATGACCAGAATGAGACGGCCTTTGTTCTTCATGAATCGATCCCTCTGAGCGGATTCCGTTTTACCGGCAACCTGATGAGAAGTCTTCTACACAGCTACGATGCCCCGCGGACGGATTTCCCACATCGCGAGCGGTGGCAACAGACGTTACATCCGTACGTCACCTGTGTTCCCAACTCACGGGGCCGGTGGCGATTGGACCTGATTCGACGGGCATGATTCCGTCATCACGGCACCCTAAAGATAGCCAATTCGCTTATCTGAAGCGAACGGAAACGTCCGACCGGCGGCGTTATCGCGTCTTGTCACAAGTCACGTCGATAGTTGGCGGCATGCCCGTTAGTTATTCCGTTTTCCTCGGATTCTCGAAGATGGCCAGGTGGTTGTTCAGAAGCGCGTAAATATGATCGTCGGCGACTATAAACATGTCACTCGCCATGTGATTCATCAGAGTCTTTCGGTCAAATCTATTGAGACCGCGCAAATACGCGCTGTAGACGCCAGTCCCCAGTTGTTGTTGTTCCCGCCTCGAAAAGGTGCCGTAGCGGGTCTTAACGTAGGTCTGGATGTCTCCCCCAAGCAGTGCGTATGCGGATTCTCCCGTGATGGTCATTCCTCGAGGAAGATGTGTCCAGGGTATGTAATCGACCTCGACCGGTTTCCGAGGGTCGCTAATGTCCACGACCGCGATTTCCCGTGGCAAGTGCCTCTCTATATATGCTCTGTTGTGCCCAACGGAAAGGGGTCCCAATCCAGGCGGCGCAGGAACCACGTATTCCTGTAACTCGTCGGGTTCCAAATGCGTTATATGCTCTCCTGGACCTCCTGGTGACATCTTTCTGCGAAATTCTTCGACCATTTTCTCATAATGAACGGCACGTCCAAACCGACGAAGTGAGATCCGACTCAATTCTCTGGATGCTCCAGGATCGGACAGATCAAGGACCACAAAATCGTGTCCGAGCGTCAGAAACACATGTGGCCCGACGATCCGCATCCCCCACCCGTTATTCCAGGCATGTTTCGTCACCTCTTCAATACGCAAGGCTTGAATTCGTTGGGGCGGACCGCCTTTTCGAACGTCGAAACAGTGCAACTCCAGAAACTCATTGTGTAGCAAACCGACGTACAGGTAGCCATCCCATACCCCCCACCCCACAAGCCGGGGAATGCGCCGCAGCCAGGGTGTCGGGCCCTTGGCTATTGGATGAAACAGGCTCGGTGCCTGTAGAAGGGGGCGATCGGGCTGGCTGAGATCAAACACCGCAACGCCTGCACTGTCCCGGACCTCGCCCCATACATAGGCACGCGGTCCGTACAAGGCCAGGCGTTCGAACCGCCAGTCATTCCTTTCGATCCGGCCTACCTCCGAGGGCCCCAGCGGGTTCGTCACATCCACCACGCTCAGGCCACGCTTCAGCAACACAACCGCCAGCCCATCGTCTAACGCCATATCCGCAGTGTTTGACTTGTATTGCAAGTTACCCACAGGCTTTGCTATTCCACGGGGGGATGTGGGGTCGTCCAGCCCTATGACGGCAATTGCACCAACTATCGCGAGCGCTCCGACAACCCATTGAAAGCGCCCACTCGCCTGCACTCTGAACACCCTGCAGGCACAGAGTAAAGACCCGCAAGCCAGCAGGATGGCTACTCCGGAACTGGCAAACAGGAGGGATGTATCTAACGCCAGTCGGACAATTTCCTCGTCTGCCACTATGTCAGGAACGGACAACAGCCTGAAATAGAACACGGCGATATCAGGAGCCCAAATCCTCCCGACCAGGATTAATACGAATGCAATCCAGACGGACATCAGGCTGGTCAAGGCCGTCTTGAGCGGATGGTCGGTTAGTGTCGAGGCAATTACGGCCCAGCTGTAGGGAACCAGATAGAATGAAAACCACAACAACCACACCCTGATAAAACCAACGTCGGCCAGAATCTCTTGCCATGGGAAATACGTGCGTGCGCTCAAGTCTATATCCTGAAAATAACCGGTACGCAAAAGGAAGATTCCAGTTTCGGGCATTCCCAGGAATACGCTAAACCAGAACGCTGCGACCACTAGCGCCAGCCCCGCGGCTCCAATTGTGAATTGCACCACCAGAATCTTCCACGTATCCAGCGGCCGGCATAGCAGGAAAGGCAGCGTCATCCGGCTCCGCTCCCGCGAAATGAAGTCCATTCCCAACAGCACAGCGCCGAACAGTCCTACCAGATGGCTCATAATCTGGACTTCAGTTCCCCCGGAAAGCGTCCCTTCTGCACGTGCACACACGAGCCCGACGACAAACGCCAGACCGGCGCCCGCGGCGACTTTATAGGCGGCCTCGCGTCCTTCTTTCCAGAGCAGTGCCAGAGTCGGGTTCATGGCTGTCCTCCTGTGTCGGGTCGGACGTGGGCGACGAACGCCTCCTCCAGGCCAACGTCCAAGACGTCCTCGATTTGCCCGCCCTGCGCCTGGATCTTCGCGGCCTGCGCCTCGCCGTACCCCACCACCGTCAACAGCCGCCGTGGTCCCTCTCCCTGCACCTGGCGCAGCCCCTTGATATCCGACAGTTCATCCGCGCCATCCGGCATGCGCGCCACCACGCGCTTGACCGACCCCTTCACCTCGTCCACGTCGCCGTCGGCCACCAGGCGGCCGTTATCAATGATGGCCACACGGTCGGCCACGCGCTCCACCTCGTGGACGAGATGCGAGGAAAGAAAGACCGTGCGCCCCTCCTCCTGGATGAGCCCGATAATGCTCTCCAGAAAGTCGCGGCGCACCACCACGTCCAGTCCCGATGCCGGCTCGTCCAGGATCAGCAGCCGGGGCTCGTGGCCCAGGGCCAGAGCGAGGGCCAACTGGGCGTTCATTCCGCGGGACAGATGCTTGACCTTCTGCTCCGGATCCAGATCGAACCGGCTGATGAGCGCGTCCACCCTGCCCTGATTCCAGGTCTCGTAGAACTGCCCGGTGAACCAGACGATTTCACGCACCTTCATCCAGCCGTACATCACGCGATTCTCAGCCACGTATCCCACCTGCCGCCTTAGCGCCAGGGAGTCCGAGGCCGGATTCAGACCCAGGACTTCCGCCGTCCCGGCTGTCGGCCGCAGCAGGTTCATGAGGATCTGGATTGTGGTGGTCTTGCCGGCGCCGTTTCGGCCAAGGAAGCCGCACACGGTCCCCGCGGGCACCTCCAGGTGCAGATCGTCCACGGCCGTGAGTTTGCCGAAGCAATGGGTCAGGCCCTCTGTCGCGATCGCTGTACCGTCCATAACGACTCCTTCCACGCGGTCAATCGCCTTCCTCCTCCTGCCGAAACCGGGCGAGGCGTTCCCGGACCACCTGCTCCATTTCCTCCGGGCTCAGTTCCAGTTCAATGCCCAGTACCAGCGCCCTGTCCAGCGATTCTCTAACGATTTCCAGCTTTTCTTCCCGCGATATGGTGACGTCCCGCTCGGCGACGTACGTGCCCAACCCCCGTTTCTTGTAGATCAGGCCGTCGCGTTCCAGCTCCCGATAAGCCCGCACCACGGTATTCGGATTGATCAGGTACTGGCCGGCGAGTTCCCGAACCGACGGTAACTCTTCATTCGGCTTCAGCACACCGCGGGCCATCTGGTACCTGATCTGCTCCATCATCTGCAGGTATATTGGCACCCCATTGGCTGAATCGATGCGCAAGGGCAGCATGAAGACGCTCCTGGTTCTTTCCTGGGCTCTGCTAAACGCGATGAAAACGACGCGAGCGGAATCTGCACAGGTAACCCGCCGGATTTCAGTTCTCGCGCGCCATCGCAACCTGGTCTGTCGACAGTATTACTGTATCGGTGAACCGATACAGTAATATACTAACCAATCGGGTCGGGAAATGCAAGTTTTTTATATCAACTGCGAAAAAATAGACCGTCGACTTCCGCGGAAGGCAGGGGCGTCCACGAGGGACGCCCCTGCAGAGGATGAAGATGCAATCAGTAAAGTGAAGGCGCACAGTATTGTAACGGGAATTGCCAATTCGCGGCACGACGTACATTATGCAGCGTAAATTGCCAATTTGAGACACGGCATTTGCCTGATCATGCAGCGGAACCTGGCAGTTTCAGCACGGCGGGCGCCCACGAGGGACGACCCTACGCGGCGAGGGGAACGTGGAGGATAAGTGAAGGCGTCGAGGAAGTGCCTTTGAAGGTGGGGCAGACATTCCTGTCTGCCCGTCTCATCGCCTGTTGCAATTGGGATTAGCGCTTGACAGCTCGGGGTCAGGTTGATAGATTAAAACGTGCTAAGCATATCGCCCCCCGGAGGATAGTATTCTCCGGCCGACGCTCCTGTCCGCGGCAGGGGCGTTTCTTTATGTGTACAACCTGAGGGTGTAAGCAATTTTACAGGAAATAAATCGAAAAGATCCGGCTTGATCGGCGTTGCGATCCTTGTTATATAAGCGGGTCTGCACGACGTGACGTGGACGAAGGTGGTGACTCAGTTAACCAGCTCTTCTTTTCTCGGCCGGTCCCAATTGGAGCGGGATATCTTGTTAACCTCCGAAGAATGGGCGGTTCTGGCCCTGTCGCTTCGCGTGGGGCTGGTTTGCGTCCTGTTGAGCCTGCCTGCGGCAGTGGTCCTGGGTTGGCTGCTCGCCCGGCGCGAGTTCAGGGGCAAAGTGCTGCTGGACGGGCTGTGCCACCTTCCCCTCGTGCTGCCGCCCGTCGTGACCGGCTACGTGCTTCTGTTGCTGTTCAGCCGTCGCGGCATCCTGGGCGGCTTTTTCGAGGAAGCCCTGGGCATCCAGGTGGCCTTTTCGTGGAGGGGGGCCGCGCTGGCATCGGCCGTCGTCGGATTCCCGCTCGCCTTGCGCGCCGTCCGCCTGGCCATAGAGCACGTGGATCCCCGGCTCGAGCAGGCTGCCCGTACATTGGGCGCGCGTCCTTTCCGGGTCTTTTGCACGGTAACGATGCGGCTGGCCGCGCCCGGGCTGCTGGTCGGCGCGATGCTGGCGTTCGCAAGAAGCCTGGGTGAGTTCGGCGCGACGATCACCTTTGTGTCGAATATCGCCGGGGAGACCCGGACCCTCCCATTGGCCATCTACACGTACATCAACCGGCCGGACGGGGACGCCGCGGTGGCGCGCCTGGCGATTCTCTCGGTGATCCTGTCATTTGCGGCGCTGGTGGCCAGCGAGGCGGTGGCGCGGAGAATGAGGAGGAGCTGACGTGCTGTCCATCCGCGTGAAGCGGGCGCTTGCGGATTTCACCCTTGACGTTGCGGTGGATTGCCTCTACCCCGTGACGGCGATTTTCGGTCCGTCCGGAGCCGGGAAAACCACGCTGCTGGACCTCGTTGCAGGGCTGGCGCGGCCGGACGCCGGGGAGATCCGCCTTGGCGACCGCGTGCTTTTTTCGTCCGAAACGGGTGTCGATCTGCCGCCCGAACGGCGCAGGGTGGGGTACGTTTTTCAGGAGGACGTGTTGTTTCCCCATCTGTCCGTATTGGAAAACCTGCGGTACGGGTACGATCTCCTGTCTGAGGATTCGCGCCGGTTTGAAGTGGAACCCATTGCGGAACTGATGGGACTGACGGGGCTTCTGAACAGAGGTCCCTCGCGCCTGTCCGGCGGCGAGCGGCAGCGGGTGGCCCTTGCGCGGGCGATTCTGACGTCTCCGGACCTGCTCCTGATGGACGAGCCCCTGGCATCGCTGGATCAGGAGTTGAAAGATCGCATCATCCCGTACCTGCGGCACATCAGGACGGACCTGGGCATACCGATCCTCTACGTTAGCCACTCGGTCGCGGAGATCCTGGAGTTGACGGGTCAGGTCATCGTACTTAAGGCGGGGCGGGTGCTTGCGCACGGCGACTTCTTTCACGTTGCCCATCTCCCCGAAGTGCTGCCGCTGGCCGAGGCGCACGGCTTCGAAAACGTCCTGCCGGTGGAGGTGGTGAGCCAGGACGGGATCCGAATGGGCTGCCGCGTGCGTTTTGGAGACCAGGACCTTCGGGTGCCCCCCTGCGATAGGCCGGTGGGAAGCCGGATCTTCATCGGCATCCGGGCGAACGACATCATCCTGAGCAGGAAACAGCCCGAGGGGCTGAGCATCCGCAATGCGATGCGGGGGCGGATCCTCGACATGCAGGACGTGGACGGAAAGCAACTGGTCTACGTGGACGTGGGAAAACGCCTGGCCGTGGAAGTAACTCTGGAGGCGGTGGACGAATTGAGCCTCGAGGTGGGAGACATCGTAATGTGTCTGGTGAAGGCTCATTCGATCCGGATCGGACCGAACGTGGATTGAGGGATCGCGGGCATTCAGGAGCCGCCCGAAAACAAAAAGGAAAAATCCAGGCGTGACACCGCCATAGCGCGGTCCCGCCCAATTGCTACCGTACTGAGTGGACAGATACAATCGCCTGCATCATTCGTCCGTTTCCTCATCCTCACAGAGCAGGTTCAGCAGCGCCAGGTAGAGCCGGTCCCGCCGGTTTCGTGCCCGATCGATGGATTCGGGCGTGTACTCGTGGAAGCCACGGCCGGTCTTTACGCCGTAGTGCCCGGCGTCAACCAGCTTTCGGATGCCGCCCGGGAGTTCGGTGTCGGACCGGATTTCAGGAACCAGTAACCTGTAAATGAGCGCCGAGACGTCGAGACCCGCGAAGTCCCGAACCGAAAGGGGACCCGTGGCGGCCAGCCGGAATCCGACGCTGGCTCGAACCGCCCGATCGATGTCCTCGGGCCCGGCAACGCCCCGGTCGAGCAGGTCCCAGATCTCGCGCTGCATGGCAACCTGGATCCGGTTAATCAGGAAACCCGGAAGTTCCATATTGAGGCGGACCGGCACCTTGCCGATTTCTCTCAGGACGTCTACCGCGGTCTGTGTCGTCCGCTCGGTCGTGCGTTCACCGGGCACGACTTCCACGAGCGGTACGATATGAGGGGGATTGAACCAGTGGGTCACCACGGCCCGCCCCGGATGCAAGAGGTCCCGGGCGATGTCCGTCATGGGGAAAGACGACGTGTTGCTGGCCAGAATGGTCTCCCGTGAGACAATCGCTTCCATTCCGGCGAAGAGTTCCCGCTTGACGTCCAGATCTTCGCGAACGGCCTCCGTCACCAGTCCCGCGGGCGCCACGGCTTCGCGTACGCTGCCGCAAACCGTGATGCGACCCAGCGTTTCCCGAACCGAATCGGGCGTATCCATCCCCGCCTGAATGCGTTGCCGCAGATTCGACTCGATACGACCGGCGAGAGAGTCGCGGGCCGCCGGGGATTCGTCGTAACAGCGGACGGTGTGGCCCGCCGCTGCGAATGCCTGCGCGATCCCATGCCCCATCGTGCCCAGGCCGATAACGGCAATTGTCTGGTCCGCCATTTCAGTTATCCGATCGTGATCTGTGTTGACGGGGAATCCCGGTTTCGTTGCCGGGAGCGGCTTGTGGTACGGGTTAAATCGTCTTGCCGCCGTCCACAACCAGGACCTGGCCGGTGACCAATTCGTTGACGGCCAGGCCCAGTATCGCGTTTGCGATATCTTCCGGCTCCGCGACGCGCTGGAGGGGCGTGGCCTCGCGATTCGTCCGGACGAATTCTTCCCAGCCTTTCACCCAGCGCGTGTTGACGATGCCCGGGGCCACGGCGTTTACCCGAATGCGGGGCGCCTGGCTGATGGCGAGGGATTTGGTGAGCGATATCAGCGCCGCCTTGGAGGCGCAATAGGCAATGGAACTGCCCTGTCCGCACGTGCCCGCGATCGATGCCACGTTAACGATCTGACCCCCCGTTTCGGGCATCCTGGGTATGGCCGCCCGTGCACAGTAGAAGGCGCCCTTGACGTTCACGCTGAACACCGGATCCCAGGCCTCTTCGGTAAGCGCCTCGAGGTCGGCAAGCGGCACAAAGACGGTGGTACCCGCATTGTTGACCAGGATGTCCAATCGACCCAGTTCCTCAACCACGCGGTCCACCATTTCGCGGACAACGCTTTCGACCGACACGTCCGCGCAGATCGCGATGGCGTTTCGGCCAAGCGCGCGGATTTCGACGGCCGTGGCTTCGGCTTCGGTCCTGGAACGCGAGTAGTTGACGGCCACGTCGGCCCCTTCCGAGGCGAGGAGCAGGGAGGTCGCCCTGCCGATTCCTGTGCCTCCGCCGGTCACGAGCGCGACCTTTCCGTCCATACGGCCCATAGTGAGTCCTTTCGAATTGATTGATAGGGATTGTTCCGTGGCGTCACGTATTACAAAACGGGATGGCCACGACGTCTCGGATGTGCCGTGCATCTGTGAGCACCATCAAAAGGCGATCGATGCCCAGCGCAATGCCGCCGGCCGGCGGCATACCGGCTTCGAGCGCACCCAGGAACCGTTCGTCGATCGGGTACGCCGGGCGGCCGCCGTGTTGTCGCCGCGCGGCTTCGTCTTCCAGGCGGGCTCTCTGTTCCGCGGGATCGTTCAGTTCAGTAAATGCGTTGGCAAGCTCCACGCCGCACACATAGAGTTCGAACCGTTCCGCGATGCCGGGCGCGTTCTGTTTCAACCTGGCAAGCGCCGCCATTTCCGCGGGATAATCCACGAGAAACATGGGACGCCCCGCCCCGAGGCGTTTTTCCACGGCATCCAGAAACACCTTGAAGAAAGCGACCTCGAAAGGGTCGTCTGGGGATACCGAACCGTGTCCCTGTTGCCGGGCCTGGTGAATGAACCCGTCCAGATCCCCGGCGGGATCGGCGCACACGCCGGCGTACCTGGCAAATGCCTCCCGAACGCTCAACCGTTGCCACGGCGGGGTAAAGTCGATCGTTCGACCCCTGTACATGACCGACGAAACTCCGGTAACTTCACGCACCAGGCTATGAATCAGATGCTCGGTATCGGCCATGATTGTGGTATAATCGGCGAACGCCCGGTACCATTCGAGGAGTGTGAATTCAGGGCTGTGCATCGGACCGGGCGCGTCCTGGCGGAAGGATTTGCAGATCTGGAAGATGCGTTCAAACCCGCACGACAGGAGACGCTTCATCGCGTATTCGGGCGAGGTGGGCAGGTAATAGCGCTTTACGTGTCCGTTTTCGCTATAGTGGGTTTCGAACGCGTCCAGATGGGGTTCCATGCCCGGGCTGGGGACGAGCAACGGGGTTTCGACCTCCAGGAACCCGGCGTTCTCGAAAAAGCGTCTGACAAACGACAGAACCCGGGCGCGGGTACGCAGAATTCCGGGGGCGGGACCGCCTTCGGGAGCGCGTAGCGCCGGGGCCAGTACGCGGTGGCTTTGCGCCTGGAATTCCGGGGGACGCCAGATACCCCGCACCTCGGCAACGTCTCCAATGCGCACACGTTCCGGTATCCGGCCGCACGCCAGCCAGACCTCGCCGGACTCATCAACGAGTCGCGGGCTCTCCTCGCCAATGCCTGCGACGATCCGACCGGCCAATACAGCTTCGTCGCCGGGCGCAAGGTCGGCGATGCGGTGGGTCCGGGCGCACCCGGCGGGATATGCTGCGGATTCAGGCATCTAAAGGTCCGTTTATTGCGCATTGCAGCGTGGCAAAGAATGGAAGATCCGCACGAAACCGGCCAACCGGAATATAGGATAACCGGTGTCACGGAGCAACAGGCATCCGTACGGGACGGGATCTCCGACCGAAAAACCCCTTGCCGCCACGACATTTCTTGCGATATATTCCGGTAAACGCGAGACCGGACTTACCCCCCTTCCTGAATTAAGAATTAAGAATTAAGAATTAAGAATTAACCTCAATTCCGCAAAAGCCGCAACGCGGCACTGCGACGAAACCCTTCGAAACAGGCCGAAATGGTCGTCATGAAGGACGTTTTTTCAGTTCAAGTACAGTGTCCTGGTGTATCCTGGTAATCAGCAGTCTAATCGCTTTTTTAACAGACACATATTCGAATTAACGTCCTCGAAAAATGAGGAATCAAGGTTGAGAAGGAAGAAGCAGCGGTAACTTTGACTTCTGTTACTTCTGCAATCGGACTCTCGCAAGTTTCGAATGGAATAGGACTGCTGAGGAGAGCGGAAAACCGTTGGCGTTTCGTCTTTTGGTTTTAGCCGACTGCTGAGAGCCGATAGCTGACGGCTGACGGCTTATTGAAGCAGTAAGCTGTTAATGCGCAGGAGAGTCTCGTCGACATGAAACTTCGAATAACCCGGCGTTCCATTTCTCTGCCTTTCGCGCTCGCCGCCGCGACGGTGACTCTCTTTGCCTCCGTTCCGTCGTCGGCCGGCACTTTCAGGGTCGGCGGCGGGATGTTCTTCAACAAGAATGAACCGGGCGGAGGCGTTTCTGTTGATCTTGGCGATAACGGAATGATGCTTTCTCCATACATGGACTATTTCGGCAGATCCGGCTCCCGCTTTTTCGGCGGCGGGCTTAATCTTGTCGCTAAACGCGCCGGAGGCGAGCAGTCGCGACTCTATCTGGGCCTGGGAGGAGGGATCGCCTCCGTTAACGTTGAAGAAAGCTCGGCCGGGATCACCGGTTCGGCGTCAAAGACGCAGGCGATGGCGGACCTGGTACTGGGCGTGGAATTCGACCTGCTCGAGACGGTCGGCGGGTTCATCCAGGTAAAATGGCTGGGGACCTTCGGCGGCGGCCGGGTGGACATTACGGGCTCAGTTGAGGGAAGGACGGTTACGATTCCGAACGAGATTAACCTGGAACTCAGAAATTTCGCGGTGCAGACCGGCGTAACGGTGGGGTTCTGGCGCTGACCGCGATTCAACCGGCCGGCGAATACAGGAAGCCGGCATGATAACGGTGGTTGAACCCGTACCCGCCCGACCGCCGGTTTTTGGGTTGATTTCCGGCGGCAATTTGGCGATTATTGTAGAGAAGCCGTCTTAAAATCCCCAGCGGTCTTCGCACGGCTGCAAAAGCGCCGGTCGGCGTTGGTCGAATCCACCCGTCGTACGAGATCGAGGCTGCGCTTGCTCGCCTCTCATAGCCGGAATATCCGGCCTTGACCGCCGCTTTTTCGCTCGTGCACGGAAACGCACCAGCAATCTTAAACAACTTCTGACGTCGAACCGTCCCGGTTTTCTGACAATCCGGAGATTATCGCCACGGCAGCCGCAGGGAGGCTTGAATGCAGGCGTTTAACCGCGTTCTCTTTGTCACTTGCTTGACTGCAATGCTCACCACTTCCACCGCGTGGGCACAACACGCGCTGAAGTTGGGCGCGGGAATACACTTCGACGAGCAGACGCCAGGCATCGGGCTCGCGTATGACATCAGCGCCTCGGAGGGTCTGGTCGCATTTTCGCCGTTTGTCGATTTCTTTACGAAGTCCGAAAGCAGGGTTTTCGGCGGCGGCCTGAATCTTGTCGTGAAACGTCCCGCGGGCGAAAGTGGATTCATCTACTTCGGAGGTGGAGGCGGGATAGGCAGCGTGACCTCAAAGCGGGAATTCGACGTTGACATCGGGGAAACGACCGATAGATCCGTTGAGACAGTCGAAGCTTCTCGAACCCAGGCCATGGTCACCGTGCTGGCCGGCCTCGAATTCGCCACAACCGAAAGGGCATCGGTTTTCCTGCAGGGGAAGTGGATTGGCATGTACAGCGGAGACCCGGAAGTCATCCGTCTCTCCAGCGGACAGGACGTGGCGCCTGAACTGGACATAAAGAGTTTTGCATTTCAGATCGGCCTCTCTCTCAATATCGGCCAATCTGAATTTGAAGACTATTAGCAGCACACGTCGCGCTTGAAACAGGGATTGACCGCGCGAATTGGAGGAATGATGAGAGTTCGTATACTGGTTTTGCTGTCCGGGCTTGCGTTACTGGCGGCCACTCCGGTCGCTGCGAGAGATTTCGGGATGAATCTGGGAGGCGGCACACTCTTCGACCCCACCCGGCCGGGCGGTCACTTTTCGTTCGAGATGTCGCTCAGCGACGAGTACCCCACTCACCTGGCGCCTTTCTTCGAGTATTACAGCAAGTCGGGCACGAAGATTATACCGATAGGTATCTCACTGCTGTACAAACCGCCGCTTTCGGAATACGGAGGCACGATTTATTTCGGCGCAGGCGGTGGCGCATTGCTTATCCGGGGACAACCCACGGCGGGTCAGGCAATCGGCACCGACGGGATGATCACCGTGGCGGGCGGGTTGTCGTTTGGCGTGGGGCCCAGTGCCGGGGTTTTCGTTCAGGTACGCTGGTTCAGATCTTTTGAGGATCAGACGGCAGAGAACGAAATCGGTATTCAGGCCGGGATACGATTCTACCTCCCGGGAGACTGATAGACTTGGAAGCCGTCTTAAAAGTACAACCGACGGGCCGAATTCAGGAACCCCAAAGCGCCGGCGCCCTTCGTCAGGGTCCCGGCGCTTTTCCTTGTTTCGCATCAGTTTCAAACCTGAAAAAGATACCGGTTAAATTGGCTACAAAGAGCCTGAATGCGGGTAGATGGTAGACCAAAAGCGGTGAGACGGGAGCCGGTGGCCGGGTGGCCGGAGGGAGAGGTCCCGTCAACTCCGGTTTCGCAGCAGGTCGACCAGGAGACGTACGCCGAAGCCCGTGCCGCCCTTGGGGACGTGCGGCAGGTCTTTGTTCGCCCAGGCGGTGCCGGCGATGTCCAGGTGAGCCCAGGGGAAGTCCTGCACGAAGGCTTCGATGAACGCCGCTCCCGTAATGGCGCCGCCCGCGCGGCCGCCGGTGTTCTTCAAGTCGGCAACGTCGCTCTTCATCTCCTCCCGGTGGCCATCCAGAACGGGAAGCCGCCACGCGATTTCGCCCGTCCTTTCTCCTGCAGCGGCAATTTCAGCCGCCAACGCGTCGTCGTTTGAGAACAGCCCGCTGGCTTCGTGTCCCAGGGCGATGACGCACGCGCCCGTAAGCGTTGCCAGATCGATGGCGGCGGAGGGTTTGTAGCGGGCGGCATAGGCCACGGCGTCGGCCAGTACCAGGCGGCCTTCGGCGTCCGTGGACCGGATTTCGATGGTTTTTCCCAGCATCGAGCGGATTATGTCGCCCGGCTTGAGCGCGCGACTGCCGGGCATGTTTTCCGAGGCGGCCACAAGGCCGATCGTGCGTACCGGCAAATCCAGCCGCGCCACAGCCTGCATCGCGCCGATGACGGCGGCGGCGCCCCCCATGTCGAACTTCATATCCCACATGCCATCGGAACCCTTGATGGAAATACCGCCGGAATCGAAAGTGATACCCTTGCCGATCAGCACCGCGGGCGCCGCTTCCGGATCATCGCCCTCGTGTTCGAGAACGATGAACCTGGGCGGTTGCGCGCTGCCCTGCGCCACGGCCTGGATGGTGCGCATGCCTTCCCTCGCAATCCGCTCCTCGTCGAAGATCTCACACCGCAGACCCGTTTCACGGGCCATGGCTTCGGCGCGCCCGGCGAGAATCGCGGGCGTCATTTCGTTTCCCGGATGGCTACCCAGATCCCGGGCCAGGCACGCGGCTTCGGCAATGATTCGCCCCGCATCCGAACCGTTTTCGATGACGGTCTTTTTGCCGGCGTCGAATTCCACCAGTGTAAGGCCTTCGAGGTCGTTGCCGTCGTCGTCATCCCCGCTCTTGTACGGCGTAAAGCGGTATGTCCCGAGAATGGCGCCTTCGACCACGGCCTGTGCGGCAGCGGCAACGTCCAGACCGCCCACGCCGCCGCCGTGAACCACCGTGGCCAGCTGTTCCGCGCCCAGGCCGCGGGCGTGACGCGCGGCCGCGGCGGAGACCTGCCGCACCCGGTCCAGGGTGAATTCCTCGCTTTTGCCAAGACCCACGAGAAGGAGGCGCTTCGCTGCAATGCCATCCCGCGGATAGAGGACGGCAATCTGTTTGAGCTTGCCCGTGAAGTCGCCCGTGTCAATCAGGTCCCGGACCTGGCCGTTCAGCGCCGCGTCCACCGCGCCCGTAGCGCCGCCGGGTACCGTGACGCCCTCGAACAGATTCAACACGATCGCATCCGATTCCCATTCTACAATGTTTTCAATCGCTACGGTTATGTCCACGTAACCTCCCATTGATAACGGTTGGCGCTGTACCGGTTTCGGAATCTCCCCCTGCGTAACCGCGTGTTCGAATTGCTCCCGTGGCGCTCACGCAAGAATTGACGGCACGTGCGGGCGGGTAAACGCGCGGCGTTTCCGGAACTACCACGCGCCTGAACGTCCGGCGAAAAAGGGATTGCTCGATTTCTCAATGCCCACGGTGGTGAAGGGTCCATGGCCGGGATAGATCTTCGTCTCATCGTCCAGAATCAGAATCTTCTCCCGAATTGACCTGAGGAGAAGGTCCGCATCGCCGCCCGGAAGGTCGGTGCGGCCTACGGAGCCGGCGAAGAGACTGTCCCCGACGATCGCGTGGCCCGGCCACTTGAGGGTGATATTGCCCCGTGCGTGACCCGGCGTGTGGACGATCTCAAGGGTTTCCTCACCCATGCTGACGACGTCGCCTTCATGCAGAAAACGATCGATGGGCGGCGGCGGTTCCGCGTCCATGCCGGCCAAGCCTGCGATTTCGACGAGGTTTTCGAACTCGTGGCGGTCGGCGGGATGTATTGCAAACGGGGCGCCGGTTTCGCGGACCGCCGAGGCCGCATGCGCGACGTGGTCGTAATGTCCGTGCGTGGCTACCACTTCCACGATGCGGATATCGTCTTCCAGGACGAGTTCCATCACATCCGGGACGTTGTCGCCCGGATCGACGATGATGCCCTCGAGGGTTTTTTCACAGGCCAGGACGAAACAGTTCACCTGCAACGGTCCGACGACGATTGATTTGAAGATCAAGGGATACCTCTCGGGCGCCCACAAGGGACGCCCCTACCAATGCAACGTCGGCGCCGAACCCAGAGTGATGAATCCGTGGATGTCTGGTGTGGTAGGGGCGTCCCTTGTGGGCGCCCGGAAAATAGCGCCGGCAACGCATGATCATGTATCGCACTTGCCAATTTGTGCTACGATTCCAGGCCTTCCTCACCGGCGTGGATGGACGCGAGAACCCACGGATCCCGGGTTTCGACCCGGAACGCCTTAACCTTCCGCCGCATGGTCTCCGCGACCTCAGCCACCTCCGAATCGTGGATGAGATTGGTGGACTCTTCCGGATCGGCTTCGACGTCGAACAGCGCTTCACCATCCTGATGCAGGAACCGTTCGGTGGGCCGCCGCCCCATCATCTCAATCTCCTCATCCAGGACGGTCTGCCAGGTCGGAGACGCCCAGAGATCGCCCGGAATCGGCGTTGTCAACTCCGGATAGAGATTGCGGACGTACTTATACTTTCTTCCCCTCAACACACGGTACGGATAGTAGTTCGTCACCTCGTGGAACGAGTGAGAAAAGAATGTCTCTTCCCACCCTTCCGGATGCGCCTCGTCCAGAATCGGGACCAGGGAATGCTCCGGAAGCCCGTCCGGCGGTTCCACCCCGCACCAATCCAGGACCGTCGGCGCGATATTGCACCAGTTCACAAGCGCGTCGGACCGGACGGACGGCGCATCGGGCCGTACCAGAATCAGCGGACAACGATGCCCGGAGTCGAACGAGGACCCCTTGGCGCCGGGAAACGGCATCCCATGGTCGCTCATCACGACGATCAGCGTGTCGCCCGCCCTCCCGGCGGCTTCCAGCGCATCCACCGCCATCCCGATCCCCTGATCCAGCCTGGATATCGACTGATAATACTCCGCCAACTCTCTCCGCACGGCGGGATGGTCGGGCAGGAAATCGGGCACCACCACGTCGTCAGGCGAATAATGCGCCTCTTCCACGTCAGGATAAGTCGCCTGATTTCCGAAATTCCGATGCGGATCTCCAAATCCCAGGTGCAGATAGAAGGGCCTGTCGCCCGTCTGAGAAAGGAACTCACCGGCCTGCCGGGCCATCTCGGCCACGTTGCGGGTCCCGCCGCGCACCTGTTGCCCGTCGTACGTCCACGGATATACGGCTTCCGGCTGTACGTGCAGCTTTCCGACAATCCCGGTGGCAAAACCCGCCGACCCCAATGTCCTGGGGACGGATGGCATGGACAGGTGCGTGTGGAAATTGTGGATTCCGTGCGTATGGCCGTACTGCCCGTGGGTATGGCTGTAGTGTCCCGTCAACACGCACGCCCGGCTGGCCGCGCAGGAAGGCGTTGTGCAGAAGGCCTGTGTAAACACCGTTCCTCGCGAGGCCAGTGCGTCAACGTTCGGCGTCCGGATCGCCGGATTTCCGTAGCATCCGGCAATCGGGCTCCAGTCGTCGGCAATCAGCAGGAGTACGTTGCGATGATCCGTTGCCATGGCTTTCCTTCTTCGAGAGTCATCGGGGTGAATCGGCTTGTCAGGCAGGCCGGGATCGTTTATTATATGCGCGTTCCGCCGCACGATCGGAAAAGCCGAGAATCCGGCGCTTCAATGCCGCGTTTTCTCCGTTCCTGATTTTCCATAGCAGAAAAACCATCAGCAATGCGCCGGCGGCGTCATACAGGACGTCAGTCCAGGTGCCCAGCCGCCCCGGAACGGAATACTGATGGATCTCGTCGGTCGCGGCGAAACATACCGATAGTACCGCGCTCCAGGCCAGACATGGGCCGAACCGGCGCGGCTCAATCCAGATTGACCGCAACAAGAGATACGTCAGGACCGCATATTCAGTCAAATGAGCGAGCTTGCGAATCGCGTAGTTCAATATGCCGAGATACGCCTCCGTCGCATCCGCGGACATGCCGAAAGCGAGCCATCTGCTCGACAGGAGAAAAATCAGTCCCATCCAACCCGCCAGCGCGATACGCCACTTTCTGACTGTCAATCCAACCTCGATTCGCCGTATAAACGGTTCGCCTGCAGTGTCCCCTAAGATCGTCTTTTGACGAATTCGCGTCAAGCACAAACCCGGCCGTGCACCGGTTTTGCGGGCAGGGCGCGATTCCCCGGGAGTACCCGTAATGCAAGCCTATCAGCAGGAATTCATCGACTTTCTGATTGAGACCGGCGCCCTTCGTTTCGGCGAATTCACGCTCAAAAGCGGCAGAAGGTCCCCGTACTTCTTCAATGCCGGACAATTCAACACCGGCGCGGAAATCGAGCGCCTCGGCTATTTCTACGCCTGCGCCATCCGTGAGTTTGACGTTGAACCCACACTGGTATTCGGTCCGGCATATAAGGGCATCCCGATCTGCATCGCCGCGGCTATCGCACTCCGCCAGCAGTTCGACGTGGATACGTGCTATGGCTTTGACCGGAAAGAGATCAAGGAACACGGCGAGGGCGGCTGGCTCGTTGGCAAGGAGCCCGACCCTAAGGACCGCGTGGTGCTGGTCGACGACGTCGTCACCGACGGCGCCACCAAAATCCATATGATCCGCAGACTGAGAGCGGCATGCAGCGCCCGGATATCGGGCCTCGTCATCGCGCTGGACCGCAAGGAAAAAAACGCCGACGGCGAAGACGCCGTGGCGGCGCTTCAGGCAGCCGGCGGCGTACCGGTGCGCTCCATAATCACCATTTTAGACATCCTTGAATACCTGCCCGGCCGCAGCATCAATGGACGAATCGCCCTTAATTCCGACGTCAGGGGACGAATCGAAACCTACCTGGAAGAACACGGGACTTCCGGGTGACCGGACCGCCGCCGATTGAAAACAGAGACGATCGAACAGGCAGACGCGTAACCCCTCTCGATACGGGGCGCACACTTCAGGTTCGGAATCCTGACGAAAACCGGCCGTATCGCTATTCCGGGCAATGACCCGCACCTCCACAGTATGCCGCGGCCGTCATCGCATATACCCGCGCCACCCGAACCAGCTCGTCCACGGCAACGGCCTCGGACAGCGTATGCGCTCCTTTCGCATCCGGTCCGTGCGTCAACGCTGGAATACCGGCAAGGGCCGCGTAGGTATTGCCGTCGTCCACGAACGGCTTGCCGCCAACCGGCAGTTCTTCACCGGAAACCGACGCGTACGCCGTCTGAAACGCGTTGACGATCGCGTCTTCGCGCGAGACCCGGAACGCGTCTCCCTGAACCTGGAAGTCGACCGTCGCCGACGTTCCTGACTCCGCTGCCAGTTCGTCGACCAACGCGCGAAACCCGGCTTCGACAGCCGCCGTTCGGCCGGGGGTGACCCATCGCCTCGTCCCTCTGACGGTACATCCCACCGGCGCCTGATTGTAGATCTCTCCCGACTCAATGAGTCCCACGAATACCGTATCGCATCCAGACCAGGGGTCGGATGTCCTGGCCAGCGATCTGTTCATGTTCCGGAGCCGGCACACCAGTTCTGCGCCCGCCGCCGGTAGGTCGGGCGTCTCCGGCGCACGAAGAACTTCGTGAACCGGATCCCCTTCTCTGCTGAGCGAGACCTCGAAGATGGCCATACCCCGTCCGGCCAGAGGCAAACGGTCAGCCAGATACTCAGGGAGCATCACGGCGTCACCCACGATACCCTCAGCCACCAGCGCCCTCACCTGTCGCCGGTCTCCCCAGGGGCCTTCGTGATGGTCGTGCGCGGTAAGCAGTACGCCCCCACCGGCAAGCGCTTCGGTTTCGCGCAAAACCCGGAGCGCCTCGACCGCCGCGGCAATTCCACCTTTCATGTCCGATGCGCCGGAGCCGTAGAGGATACCGTCTTCCAACCTGGGCGGAACATAAGGCAGGTGTACCGTATCCAGGTGCCCGTCGAACTGCAGCGTTCGTCCCGGCCGCCCGGTTTCCAGCCGGACGACAACGGCCGGCGCTTCGGGCCAGTCCGCCTCCGGCCGCTGCACCTCGAATCCGTCATTCGCAAGTACCTCCGCGAGACAATCCGCCACGGCGCCTGCGCTTCGCGTGGGGCTGGGCACCGAAATCAGCGATATCGCGGTTTCAACAAGACGTTCCCGGTTCACCGCGGACCTGGTTTTTTCCAACCGGTCTCCTTCTGAAGCGTTGTCCATGATGCCCTCCCGGGCGCGACCTCCCCGCAGCGGGCGCCGCGCCCGGATAACAGCTATTCAGTAGTCGAGAAAAACGAAAATGGTTGCGTTGCAAGAGCCAAATGTGGTATACATATACCCGGCCCGAGGCAACCACCGGGCCGGCAGCGGAAATATAGAGTACCTCCCGTATACACTTCAAGTACACATGCGAGCGCCGCAGTAAGGGCCGGTATCGGAGCCTGAAAGCTGTCTGAAAACACCCATCGGTTCGAGGAGGCATAGTGACGCAGGGCATGAGCGAGGATCCCCTTGCGATGACGCTCGGGGTCGAGGAAGAGTTCTTCCTTGTTGATCCGGGCACGCGCGATCTGCTGCCGGATCCGGACCGCGGCATTTTCGAGGACTGCGAGAACAACCGCGGGCCCCACAAGGTTGTGGCGGAGTTCCTTCGATCCCAGATCGAAACCACCACCAGAGTCTGCCAATCCGTAGCGGAGGTGCGCGAAGCGCTGGTGGAGACCCGACGCCTGGTTATCAATGCGGCGGCAAACCACGGCGCCGCGGTCATGGCCGCCTCCACGCATCCCTTTGCAGCCTGGCGCAACCAGGTCGTCACCGCCGGACGGCGTTACGAACAATTCGCCACGACCTATCAGCAGGCGGTTCGTGAACTGCTTGTCGGCGGGATGCACGTTCACGCGGGTTTCGGAGACGCGGACAGCCGCATAAGGGTGATGACGGCGTTGCGGCAGCACCTTCCGCTGCTCCATGCGCTTTCGGCCTCATCCCCGTTCAGCGGCGGCGGGGAAACGGGTTTCAAGTCCTACAGGATCACGCTCTTCAGCAGTCTGCCGCGCACGGGCCTTCCCGCGCCCCTCGGGACGTGGGACGAATTCGACCGTCTCGTATCCGAATACCAGCGCCTCGAATTCATCCAGGACAGCACCGAACTGTGGTGGCATATCCGGCCTTCCCGCGCCTATCCGACGGTTGAGTTGCGTATCTGCGACATCTGCCACACCATTGAGGAAGCGGTTTGCGTGGTCGCGTTATATGCTACTCTTGTGCGCCGCCTGCTCCGGCTGGATATGGAGGGCCGGCTTCCGCCGGAGCCGCCTACCGAGCTGATCGCCGAGAACTGCTGGCTCGCACAGCGATACGGCGTGCTTGCCTTCCTCGGCAATACCGGTGGAAAGGGACGCATGGACATCGACGAACTCGCGCACTCACTCGTGGACGATCTAACGGAAGACGCGCGGGCGCTGCACTGCGAGCCCGAACTGCGCCATGCGCTGAACGTCATACGAAACGGTACCGGTGCGGACCGGCAGATCGACCATTTCCGCCTGCGGCGCCTGGAAGGCGATTCGGATCCGGAAGCCCTGCGGGAGGTTGTCGACCTCGTGGTAAAGGACACCCGACGCGGTATTCCGGGCCTGGACGGCTGACCGGTGTCGCCGTACGCGGCAGAGACCTCGACGACACCGGCCCGCGGCGACCCCTTGAAGAGGATTGCGAAGAAAGGAAACCCCGGCAGGAGCATAGCGTCCGCAGCGCGGAAAAAAACGGGACGGCAATAAGCAGTTGTTCCGGAGTGAACAGATGAGAAAGGTCCTGTGAAGTGTCTTACCAGGAAGTGATCGCCCAACTCAAGGCGCAGGTCCAGCATATCGCCCACCAGGTGATCGATGCCGCGCCCCGGATTGCGGGGGCCCTCGCCCTGGCGCTACTCGGACTGGCGCTGGCTTATCTGGTGCGCGCACTGAGCCGCAGGTTGATCGCCGGTCTGGACCGGCTGATGCCGCGCCTCAGGCTCCACACCCGGCGGGGCCAGGAATTCCGGACCGCGGCCGGCTGGGCCGTAGGCCGCGTGCTTTTCTGGATGGTTCTCCTCTTTTTTCTTACCGTGGCCACCGAAATTCTCGGGCTGCCCGTGGTGTCCGTCTGGCTCAACGGCATTGTCGTCTATCTGCCGCAGTTCCTCGCCGCCGTTCTGATTCTGTTCGCCGGCCTGGTCGGCGGGCAGTTTCTCAGGGACGTCATCGTGTCAACGGGAATTGCCTACGCGGCGGCCCTTGCGCGCCTGGGTCAGATGTCCGTGGTGATCGCGAGTTCCCTCATCGCCGTGAGACAGGCCGGACTCAATGTAGACCTTCTCACCAGCGGATTGCTTCTCGTGCTGGGTATCGTCCTTCTTGGCAGCGTCCTGACCTTTGCGCTGGGGGCCCGAACCACCGTGGCCAATATTCTGGCCTCTTATTATCTGCAGAAGACCTACAGGGTCGGCCACCGCGTCAGCGTGGGGAACTACCAGGGAGAGATTGTCCGGATTACGGCCACCGCCGTGGTGCTGGATGCAGAGGAAGGGCGAATCACACTGCCGGCATCGGTCTTTGCCGAACAGGCGTCTATATTGCTCGTAGAGAGGAAGTGAGACCATGAACGATGTTTCCAATCTGGTACATCACTTTGTCCGCAACCACGCCGCGGAAGCCGCCCGCGTTCTTGAAAACTGCACACTGGACGAGTTGGCGCTGTTCTTTGCCCAGACCCCGTCAGATCTGGCAACTCCCCTTTTCGACACGATGGAATCGAGTATTGCCGCGGCATGTCTGGAGCGTATGCCGGCCGAGGAAGCGGCGGCCGCCCTGGGGGGGCTGGCCGCAGACCGGGCTGCGCATCTCGTTCGCCGCCTGGCGCCGAAGTCGAAGACGGGGATCCAGGAAGCGTTGCCGGACGACTTTTCCAGGCATCTGAATCCATTGCTTCGCTATCGGGAGGAGACGGCCGGCGCACTGATGCAGTCGCTGGTCTTCACGGTCCAGCCCGAAGTCTCCGCCGGCGAGGCGTTGTCCAGATTGCAGACCAGTCCGGTCCGGGTCCTGAACTACGTTTACGTTGTAGCGCGGGACAGCACGCTGTCAGGGGTCTTCAGTCTCCGGGAGCTTCTCGCCGCCGATGAAGCGGAGGCCGCATCCGTGATCATGAATAGAGACGTGAGGTTTCTGCGAACGGACGATTCACTGGCGGCGGTGACTGCTCACCCGTCCTGGAAGGACTTTCACACACTCCCGGTTCTGGACGAGCAGGATCTCTTCGCCGGCGCGCTGAGGCACAAGACCCTCCGTCAGCTGTCGAGAGTCGCGGACCGGTTCCAGCACGCCGGACAGGCCGGCGCGGCACTGGGAGAACTCTATCGCATCGGGTTGACGGCGCTTGCGAAGGGCGCCCTGGGAGCAGAAGACCTCCAGGCGACGGCGGCCGATCAACCGGGTCGTTAGAGCCGGTCTCGCAACGCGACGTATCCTGCCCGAATCTCAGTTCTCTTCTACCGGTCTTTGGGGCTGCGTGAGATCTCCGAAGCAACAACCGATGAGCGCTTTTCCGGCAAGGAGTCAGGCATGACGAATGACACGAAGGCCTCGCGGGCCCTGATCAGGGCCTTTTTTCATCTGCATCCAGGTGAGGCCGCCCGCGCGCTGGCATCAACGCCCGTGCCCGAAGCGATTGAGCAGCTGGAAGCCCAGGCCGGCGAGCGGGCCGCACAGGTCTTCGAGCGAATGGACCCGGACCGGGCCGTCGTGCTCGTGGAGAACATGGGTGAAGCGCTCTTCCAGCGACTCTGGACGGCGATGGACGAAAACGTCGCGGCTTCAATCCTGGCCCGTCTTTCGCCGGAGAGCCGTACCGAACGACTGGCCGTACTTCCTTCCGGATTGGCTGGCGAAATGGAGGTGCTGATGAGCTATCCACCCGGATCGGCGGGGCAGATCATGGATAGCTCGGTGACCGTGTTCAGCGCCGAGGAGACCGCCGAGGAAGCGCTCACCCGCATCCGGTCGTTTCCGGAACGGCGCATTCACGATCTGTGCGTGGTGGACGATGACGGGTCGCTGACCGCCGTACTTACGCTTCAGGAGGTTGCGGTAGCCCAGCCTGGCGACCGCCTCGGGCAACTGGCGAAGGGTCCGCCCGTGTGCGTGCAGGCCATGTCATCGAGGGAGGAAGTGGTGGAGCTGCTCGAGGCTCACAAACTGGCGTCGCTGCCGGTGATCGGTGGGGTGGACGGGCGGCTCTGCGGAATCATCCGCCACGATGCTCTGGTGGATGCCGCCAGGCACGAGGCGAGCGAAAATCTGGTGACAATGGTTGGCGCGGGACGGGAGGAACGCGCTCTTTCAGGACCCGTTCTGGCGGTGCGGAAGCGGTTGCCCTGGCTGCAGGTCAATCTGGCCACGGCCTTTCTCGCCGCCGCCGCCGTGGCCCTGTTCGAGGATACGATCGCCCGGTTTACCGCCCTGGCAATATTCCTGCCGGTGGTTGCCGGACAGGCGGGCAATACCGGCGCGCAGGCCCTGGCAGTGACGTCTCGCGGCCTGGCTCTCCGTGAATTCAGGCCGCGCCGCTGGTTTCGCGTTGCCCGAAAGGAACTGCTGGCCGGGTGTGTCAACGGGGTAGCCATTGCGCTCGTTGCGTCTCTGGCGGCCTATCTGTGGTCCGGTACGCCCGGGCTTCCCCTCGTGCTGGCCGTATCGATGGTGTTTTCGATGTCAATGGCCAGTCTTTCAGGCGCGCTCATTCCCATTATCCTCACCGCCCTGGGGAAGGACCCGGCCCAGTCGGCGTCAATTTTCCTGACAACCGTAACGGACGTCATCGGGTTCGTCAGCTTCCTGGGCCTCGCTACTGTGGTGGCCCGATCTTTCGGGATGGCCCTTTAGAAAAGGAAGAAGGAAGAAGGAAAAAGGAAGAAATAGCGGTATCGTTGACGTCTGTCACTTCTACAATAGGACTCTCGCAAAATTCGAATGGAAGAGGATTGCTGAGGAAAGCGGAAGACCGTTGGGGTGCGGTGTTGTCGTCTCCCCGCTCCCGTCTCCCGGACATACCCCCTGGCCCCCTATCTGAAGGAAGAAGGAAGTCAGAGTGTCTTTAGATGACCGGCACGCGAAATCTGTTTTCCTCCCTCTCTCCCACCGGGAGAGAGGTCTGGGCGGCGGGGAGCGGTGGCTTTTGCTCTTGCCTTTGGCTGACGGCTGATAGCTGACAGCTTTTCCTGAGAGGGCCGGGGAGAGAGGTCTGGGCGGTGTGGAGCGGTGGATCTTGATTTTGCCTTTCGTTCTTGGTTCAGGCTGACTGCTGATGGCTGATAGCTGACGGCTGCTCTTGATCTCCAGGATTTCGACTCTCTATTTCCGGGGCAGCGCCGACTTCGTCGTCTTGATCAGGTCGATAATATCGTCTGTTACGTCCATCACGTGGACCCCCGCCGGCACGACAAATTCGAACTGCTCTTCGTCCACCTTTACGTTTGTATTCAAATCCTCAAATCGCCGTGACAGCAACTCCCGGTCCTCGGCGTCAAAGTACCGCACGTCCCTCACCAGTCCATCCTCAGGGTGAACAGAAAAACGGACCCTGGAAGGCGGATCCGGAAGCTCGGCAAACAGCAGCGTGACCTCCGGTGCGGCTTCGAAAACCCGAAGGATCTCGCCTTTCAACGTGTCCGTCCCGGAATAGCGGATAGACTTCCACTCGAGCGCGCGGAAAGGCCGCATGGGATTCGACTGGTCGGCATCCGCTTCCACCTGCGTCGCCCGGTAGACTCTTGCCATGTTTATCCGGTAGACGATCTTCTCCTCGGGGTCGTAACGCCACATCAGGCTGCCGTCAGACACAATCGTCTGGCGGATCCGGCCGGCGAGCACACGGGCAACGCGCATCCTTGCCGGCGTCTGAGCGGTGACGTCGTCCAGGATTTCGTATTGCTCCCCTTCTACCGTCAACAGGGTCCTGACGCGGAATGCACACGTCTTGACTGACTTCAGCTTTTCCTGAATGGCGACCATCAGACCATCGGTCTTCGCATCCCCGGTTGACATCTTGTCCGCGCCTGCCCGCCCGCCAACTGCCAGCGTACACAGGGAAAGGCAAACCATCAGCGTCGTCCGAACGGCAATCATGTCGCAACTCCTTTCGTGGGCGGCGGGTCCGGGACGCCCCACTCAGTCGGACGGGAGTCGTTTCCGCGCCGGACGCCCCGCCGCGCCGTCTATCCAGTCTGAATGTCCCCCGTTCGTTCCCGCCCGGACGTCCATCGCGATGCGCCCGTTACAATTTACGGAATATCATCCCCACAACCAACCCCGCGGCCAGCGCCACGAGAACCGAGACGATGCCGTAAAGACCCCCGTGTTGGAAGGCGACGTCGGAAAGCACCCGTACAAGCCCGGTTTTTTCGACAGAAATCGACTGTACGGTTTTCGAGATAAGCGTGTATCCGTTGAAACAATAAAGCGTGGCGCGATAGGTTCCGGGCCGAACCGCGGGCGGGACACGGAATTCCGCGCGGAATTCGGCAAACACGCCGTCCCGGTCGGAAAACGCCACCGAACCCGGCCGGACAGCGTAGAACCCCTGCAGGGTTTTCAGTCGAAGGAATTCGTCGAATACGAACCCGTCGTCGCCCGGAGGCGCCTGCTCGATGGAGACGCTTCGTCGAAGCGCGCCGAACCCCTCCCCAACGGCTTCCAGCTGACGAACGAGGTCCGTAGAATCGCTTGAGGCGGCGATCATATAAAGCCCGGGCAGCGCGTCGAACACGACACTGCCCGTACTCACCCACAAGAGTCCGCGTTTGTCCTTTCTGCGATATGCCGCGGGACGCCGTTCCCCTTCCAGTTTCAGAACGATCTGGCAGTCTCTCCGGACCGTCCCGGTCGCGACCAGTCCGGCGCCCCTGAAAAAGAGGTCGACCTCGACGCGCGAGGGAGACACCTGGAGCGACGGTTCCGCCGCGCACGGAAGCGCAAGAAGCATCGACAACACACCGGCCCCGACCCGGCAGATCATGCGGGCCCTCCCCGCTCGGCAAGCAGTATGGCCGGCGCCGACAGCAGATCCGAAAGCATCTTTCCCATCACCAGGAGCACAATCGCAGCGAGAAGCAACTTGAACTGCTCCGCCCCGAGGCGTCTGCCGATCCGGACCCCCGCCTGGGTCCCCAGCGTTGACCCTGCAAGCAGCATCAGCGCCAGCACGAAATCCACCGTATGATTGGTATATGCGTGCAGCAGGGTAACGTTTATGCACGTAAACATCACCTGCAAAAGGCTGGTTCCCACCACCACGGGCATGGGCATCTTCAGCAGGTACAACATCGTCGGAACCATAATGAATCCGCCGCCCACGCCCATAATCGCGGCGAGCATGCCCACCAGGATTCCCAGTCCCAGCGGAACAATCAGGGACATGGTGGTTCCGGCCGTCTCAAACCGGGTTTTCCACGGCAGCGTACGGTTGAGCCGGACGAACCATGACGCCAGATTACCTATTTTGTTCACCCAGGCCAGCGGCCGCTCCGCCCAGGTTATCCGCAATTCCCGCCTCGCACGGAGCCCCGCGCTGACGACTGTCCCCTTGCGCAGCCCCAGAAGCCCGTCCACGAACATGATGCCGCCCACGGACGCCAGCATGAAGACGTAGCTGATATGTATGGCGAGATCCGCACTGCCGACCGCGCGCAACACCTTGATGAGCTGCACGCCGGCCGTGCCGCCGGCGAACCCGCCGACAATCAACAATGTGGCCATCCGCAGATCGACGTTTTTCAGCCTCCAGTGGGCATAGACCCCGGATGCCGAAGCCGCCACGATCTGATTGGCGTCCGATGCCGCTGCAATCGTGGGAGGTATCCCGATCATGATCAACAGAGGCGTCAGCAGGAACCCGCCTCCCACGCCGAACAGACCGGAAAGCACACCCACACCGGCGCCCAACGCCAGCAAAAGCCATAGATTGACGCTTGTACCCGCAATGGGCAGATACAGAGAAAAATCCAAACCGCCCTCCCGAAACGTGCGACGCGCAATAGCCTTCATAATCTCCCACGCACAATGAAAAGTCAAGCGGAAACGCCCGGTTCAGCGCCGGCGAAAGAGACGAAAAATGCCGGCGGAACGCGAAAAAGACGGTCCAGGGGAGGAGTGATCACCCATTCCAAGTGTGCCCGGCCCGTGCCGTTTTCACTTTCAAATTCAACCGGTGCGGCTTAGATTTCCGTTGTGGTTGGCGTTCCCGGGAGCGAGGGCATTCCTGCCCTCGGCGTCGGAAAACGCGTCGCACACGGTGTTTTCCGCGAACCGGTGTTGGATTTAATGGGCGCGTCAGGTACTCGGCGCGGATATAGGCAGGTGACGCGTCGTTCGAGGGCAGGATGCCCTCGCTCCGGTTACGGGTGGATTGTGTCGTGATAGCGGGCAGATTGCCCTCGGTCGCACGGCGCTCGTGGCCGGTTTGGCGACTTCGGGACTTGGCCGGTTTCTGCGGCCATCCGTAAGGAGAGAATATATGCCCCGTCTGACCGGCGGCCGGTTCATCGCCGAGACGGTCCACGGATACGGGATCACCCACGTGTTCTACATGCCCGTGATCGCGCCGCGCGCCCTGATGGAAATGGAACGGCTTGGAATCCGGCGCATCATGACCCATGGCGAGAAGAGCGCGGCCTATATGGCCGACGCCTATGCCCGGGTCCGCCGGGGCGCCGGCATCTGCATGGCGCAATCCGTGGGGGCCGCAAACCTCGCCGCCGGGCTCCAGGACGCGTATCTCGCGTGTTCTCCCGTCATTGCAATCACCGGCCGTCAGACCCAGATCAACCGGCACCGGCACGCCTATCAGGAAGTGGACCACGTGGCGCCGTTCGACGCGGTCACCAAGTACAACGTTCTGGTGGACCAACCGGAGCAACTCCCGTATTTCCTGAGGCAGGCCTTCCGTGAAGCCACCACGGCAACGCCCGGGCCCGTTCATCTCGACATGGCGGGTTTCATCGGGGACGTGGTGGCGAACGCCGAAGCCGATCTGGACGTGGTGGCCGAAGAACCCTTCGCCAAACTGCCTCCCTTCAGGCCCGAGCCCGAGCCGGAGGCCGTCCGCAGGGCGATCGATATGCTGGCCGCCGCGGAGCGCCCGATTATCGTGGCCGGCGGAGGGATCGTCTCCTCCGGCGCCGGCGACGCGCTACGGGTGTTCGCGGAAAAGCTCTCCATACCCGTGGCCACGTCGTTGAACGCCAAGGAAGCTTTCCCTTACGACCATCCCCTCGCCGTGGGCGTGTGCGGACTGTACTCCCGCGAATGCGCCAACCGGGCCGTCTGCGAGGCGGACCTGGTCTTCTTTGTCGGAAGCCACACCGGCGGACAGGTCACGAACGACTGGACCGTACCTCCGGCCGGCACCCAAGTCATCCAGCTCGACGTCAACCCCGCTGAAATCGGACGCTCCTATCCGATCCGGCTCGGTATTCAGGCGGACGCGAGAGCCGGACTGTCTAAATTGGTCGACGCGGCACCCGAGTCCGTCACGCGCAGCGCCTGGACGTCGCGCGTCCGGCAACTCACCTCCCAGTGGCGTGAAAGCGTGGCTCCGTACGTCAATTCTGACGAGGTACCCATTCGACCCGAGCGCCTGTGCAGGGAACTGACCCGGTACCTGCCCTCGGATGCCATCCTCGTCTCCGATACCGGCCACTCCGGAATCTGGACCGGAACTCTGATCGATCTTACCCATCCGGGGCAGTCCTACATCCGGTGTTCCGGATCCCTCGGCTGGGGCATTCCCGCGGCCGTCGGCGCCCGGTGCGCGGCCCCGGACCGCCCCGTTATCTGCTTCACCGGTGACGGGGGTATCTGGTATCACGTCACGGAGCTGGACACCGCCGTTCGAAACGACGTTCCCGTTGTCGTTGTGGTCAACAACAACCACTCCCTCAACCAGGAGAAGGGACTCAACGAAGATATCTACGGCGGTCCGGAACCGGGGTCCGACGAGCTCTGGCATATGACGGACGGCGACTTTGCGAAAATGGCGGAATCCATGGACTGCCTGGGCATCACGGTGCGCAGGGCGGAGGCGTTTGGAAGCGCCCTCGACGAGGCGATCGGATCCGGAAAACCGGCCGTGATCGACGTCAAGACCCACGTCGAGGGCATCGCGCCGCCGGCGTGGTCTCCACCGGCCTGAAAATCGCGGATCGTTCGAGCGGTCCGGGCGCGCGGGATTGCTGTTGCCTGTGCTCGCGGGATTCCGCATATTCACGCACGCAACCCGTGTTCACCACCTGCGCGTCTCCCAACCCGATGGCAAGGAAGGTTTCTATGGATAGAGTCAGTCGTCGTTCCGTTGTAACGCTCGGTTCAATCCTGCTCCTGGCGCTCGTGTTTCCCGCCACGGCATGCGCAGGAGAAACCGCCGCCGGCGAGTCGACAAACAGCTGGATACAGACCAAACTTGCCGACCTGGACATGCTCTTCGGAAACACGGTCGAACTTCTGGCGGCGGTCCTCTTCGCGTCGTTCGGCACCGGGATTCCGCTCATCGTCGTCGTGCTCCTGCTGGGCGGCATCTTTTATTCCTTTTTCTTCGGCTGGATTTCCCTGAAGGGACTCCGCCATTCCATCGACGTCATCCGCGGACGCTACGACAATCCGGACGATCCCGGGGAGATTTCGCATTTCCAGGCCCTCACCAGCGCGCTCTCAGCCACGGTCGGGCTCGGAAACATCGCCGGAGTCGCCATCGCCGTAAGTCTCGGCGGGCCGGGCGCGATTTTCTGGATGCTCGTCACCGCGGTCTTCGGCATGTCCTCCAAGCTCGCCTCCTGCACTCTGGCAGTCATGTACAGGAAGATACACCCCGACGGCCACGTCTCGGGCGGACCCATGTATTACCTCGAGAACGGCCTCAAGTTAAAAGGCATGGGGGCGTTCGGACGCACTCTGGCGGTCATGTTCGCCTTTCTGACCGTGGGGGGAAGCCTGGGCGGCGGCAATATGTTCCAGGCCAATCAGACGCTGGAAATACTGGGCACCGTTTCCCCGGTCTTCAAGGACTACAACTGGCTGGTCGGCATCGTACTCGCCGCAATGGTCGCCGTCGTGATCATCGGCGGGATCAGGCGGATCGGACGCGTCACGTCCCGCATTGTGCCAACCATGTGCCTGCTGTACGTCGCCACCTGTCTTCTGATCATCCTTGCCAACTTTACGCGCATTCCTGAAATGCTGATCACCATCTTCAGCCAGGCCTTTTCGCCCCATGCGCTCTACGGCGGATTCGTCGGCGTGCTGGTAACCGGCATCCGACGCGCCGCTTTTTCCAACGAAGCAGGCCTCGGATCCGCGGCATTCGCACACGCTGCGGCCAGAACAGATGAACCCGCCCGGGAGGGCATGGTCGCGATGATCGGGCCGTTCATCGACACGATCATCATCTGTCTGATGACGGGGCTCGTCTGCCTCATCACGGGCGTGTACGCGGACCCCCAGTTCCTCGGGCAGGCCCAGCAGGGGCAGCCGGTCGGCGCCGCGATGACGGCCGCGGCATTCGAGACCTTCATCCCGGGCGCAAGGCACGTCCTCGCCATTGCCGTCGTCCTGTTCGCCTATTCCACCATGATCTCCTGGTCCTATTACGGTGAGCGGGCATGGGAGTATCTCTTCGGCACGGGCACCATTCTCGTATTCCGCGTCATCTTCGTCGCATTTGTCTTCCTCGGCGCGGTAACCGCTCTGACCAACGTACTCAACTTCACCGACATGATGATCCTCGGAATGGCTTTCCCGAACATCATCGGCGGTGTGATCCTGAGCCCGCACATCAAGGCCACCCTCAACGATTACTGGGACCGGCTGAAATCCGGGCAGATGAAAGTGTATAAATAGGTACCGGAGACTTAAGAAAAAGGGCGCTGCGGTTTCGCAGCGCCCCTTTTTATGCGCGGGACCTACCCCCTGACCCCCTTCCTGAAGGAAGGGGGAACCGGGGTTCCTCGGTGAATTATCCTTGAGAAGAATCGAAGATGACGTACTCCCGACTTTGACAAATGTTTGCGATGACGCCGGGACAGCGTTGCCCCATCGATCAGAGTGTTTTTGGGTGACGACCGGCAAGGCGACGTCCGGCTTTTCTCCCTCTTTCCTTTAGGAGAGAGGGCCGGGGAGAGAGGTCGCCGACAGCTTTTCTAGACATCCGCAATCGATACGGGTTCGCCGGTTTCGAGCGACCGGTTCACCGCGACCACAACCTGCTGGGTCTTCACGGCGTCGGCGTAGGGACATCGCAGCTTCGATCGGTCGCCGGTGCGCACCGCCTCGATAAAGGCGTTGTCCATTTCCTGCCAGTATTCATTGCCGACCTCGAAACGCTCGGACCGGTCCCCCTGCACAACCGTAATGGATTTTCTCTCTTTGTATTCGATGACCATGTCTTTCGTGTAAATGTCCAACCCGCCGCGATGGCCGCACGACAGGAAACAGGCCGAAAAAAGCGTCGCCAGCGTGCCGTTCTCGAAAATGAGCGTGGCCGCGCTCGCGTCTTCGATATCGTAGCCTTCCACGTCCGTCATCAACCCTTTACGGCCCCCCGCAAATACGGTTTTCACGTCACCGAAGAGATACCGTGCCATGTCCGTCACGTGAACCGTCTGCTCCACGGCCTGCCCGCCGGACAAATGCTTCCGGCGCCACCAGTAGGAACCCGGCAGCCCTCCCATCCAGTAGCCGATCGCCAGCCCGACCTGACGGTGTGCAAGCAGGTCCCGCGTTCTGTCGATAATGTCCAGGTACCGACCCTGAAAGCCCACGCAGGAAATCACGTCGTGTTCCCGAATGGCCGCGTCCGCCTCCCGCGCCGTATCCATGCCCAGGTCGATCGGTTTCTCGACAAAGAGCGCGATCCCCTTCTCCGCGGCCAGGATCTCCTGCGTCTCGTGCGCAAACGGAGGAACGCAGATGTAGACCGCATCCAGCTCCACCTCATTCAGCATGGACCTGTAGTCCGTGAACACGCCGGCGTTCCATTCCTCCGCGGCCTCGGCGGCCTTCGCCCGGTCCACGTCGCAGACGGCCACCACCGCGACGTCGTCTATACGCTTCAAGTGCCGGCGATGCGCGCGTGAGATATTCCCCGCGCCGATAAAGCCAACCTTCACCGTCATCGCAGATCCTTTTCAACTTTCGAAGGGTCGTCAGTTAGCCCTAATATCGCAAAAACCGCAACGCGACACCGCGACGAAAGATTCCGAAACGGGCCGAAATAGTCGTCAGGAAGGACATTTTTTTCGTTCACGTCCAGCAACCTGGTGTATCCTGCTAATCCGCAGTTTAATCGCCTCTATTAACTCGCACGTATTCGAATTAACGTCCTCGAAAACTGACGAATCCTGGTTAGCTATTTCAACGCTTCCTTCAGCGCCCGGATCGTCTCCTCCAGCGCCTTCATCTCCTTGCCCGCCTGTTCCCAGTCCCATTTCTGCAGCGCCGATCGCACGCGCGAGTAGTGGGTATCCGCCCTTGCAGCCAGTTCGGCCGCGGAACGACCGGTCTGATCGACAGCCGGCGTCGCCGGCCCTTCCTCTTCACGCTCGGCCAGGGTGGCGCCGACACCTTCTCCGAACAGAACCGTCAGCGCCTCCTCGAACGTATTCCGCATCACCACCTGCCCGCCGAAGGCCACGATCACCTGCTTCAGCTCCGGAATCGCCGTACTGCGTTCCTGCTGCCGCCTCGGCGGAGGCTGACCCCCGGGTATCCCCTCCTCCTGCCCGTACGCCTGCTGGTCGGACTCCTGCCTCGCCTGGAGATAGATGGGTTCGACGTAGATGAATGAACTCTCCACCGGAATGGCCAGCAGGTTCCCGCGGATTACCTCCGATCCGCGCTGCCCCCACAGTGTCAACTGGCTTGAGATCTCCGGCTGCTGGTCCACCCTCGCTTCGATCTGCATCGGACCGTAGATGAGCTTGTCCTTGGGAAGCTTATAGACCAGCAGGTGTCCGTAGTTTTCACCGTCGGACCGCGCCGCGAGCCAGGCGATCATATTGTCTCTCTTCGCGGGCGTGAACGGCACCATCAGCAGGAATTCCTCCTGGCTCTCGCCCGGCAGCTTGACAATGATATAATAAGGCAGCATCGGCTGCGGCTGGTCGCTGTAAATCTCGTTCGGGATCTCCCAGAGGTCCTCCTGGTTGAAGAAGACGTTGACGTCTTCCATGTGATAGCTCCGGTACATGGAGGCCTGCGCGTAAAACAGGTCGATAGGATACCTCACGTGCGCTCTCAGGTTTTCCGGCATGGCGGACATCGGCTGGAACACCCCCGGGAACATCTCGCCATAAGATCGAATCAGCGGATCTTCCGCGTCCACCTGATAGAACGTCACCGTGCCGTTGTAGGCGTCGACCACGACTTTGACAGAGTTTCTGATATAGTTGATCCTCATGCGTCCCGAGCGCGTGGAATACGGATACATATCGGAAATCGTGTACGCATCCTGTATCCAGTAGAGCCTGCCTTCGGACGCCACGATATAGGGATCGGTGTCGTACATGAGGAAGGGAACCAGCGTCTGGACACGCTCCCGGATCTGCCGGCGGAACATGATGCGGCTATCGGGCAATATGTAACCGCTCAGCAGGAGGCTTACGTCCCAGAATCGTATGGCGAACGCCAGCCGATTGATGAAGCCGCCCGTGGGAACGCCCCCTGTCCCTTCATACGTCGAATACTGGTTCTCATCGCCCTTCGGGTAGTCGAATTCCTGAATCCCCGTCTTCACCGCCACGTAAGCGTAGGTTCTTTCACCGTAGTAGATCTCGGGCCGATCGACCTCCAGCCCCGGATCCGAAACCGGCGGAATATCCTTGACCATGAACGCCGGCAGACCCTCCGGGGTGACGTGGTTGACCGGGCTGATGGTCACCCCGTATCCGTGGGTGTACTGCAGACGCTCGTTGACCCAGTTCCTCGCCTGGGACGGCAGGCGGTTTGTGTCCAGTTCCCGGGCGGACAGCATCACCTGCCGGTATACGCCATCCACCGTATACCGGTCCACGTCCACGTTCGGAAACACGTAATAGGGACGGATTTCCTGCACCTGCTGGTAGGTCTGCTTCAGGGGTCGCTCGTCCCAGATCCGGATATTTCGCATCGTCAGCGGGTTCGCCTGAATATCCGCCAGCGTCAGGTCCTCCGAGGCCTCGAAAGGCTGCTCGACGATCCGGTCCAGCCCGTATGCCCGGTTGGTCGCCTCGATGTTGTACTTTATATAGGGGCCTTCACGACGGAGTTCGCTCGGTTCCACCACAAGTTTCTGGACCACGGTGGCGGGAACCGCCCCCACGACGATCGTTCCGACGACCAGCACACCGACGCCTCTGAGCGGCAGCCGGGTATTGGGCGATCTGACATTCAGAAACAGGAAGACTGCCGCGGCCAGGAAGACGATCACCATCACCCAGAATGCCCAGATCTGAACGTTGACGTCCACGTAACCGGCCCCGAAAAACCGCCCCTGCGAATACAGCAGGCCGTAGATTTTCAGCCGGTACTTCCATGCCAGCGCGAGGAGGAATACCCCGCCCAATCCCGACAGATGGGCCATCGGTCGTTCCCCCACCTCGAGCCCCTCCCGGATCCCAATGCCACCCGCAGTGACGTACATCGCCACAACCACCAGTGCCGACAACACCAGCGCCGCAATCAGATACCCGGACAGAAAGTCGTAAAACGGAAGCAGAAACACATAAAAGCCCACCTCGTTATTGAAAATCGGATCGACGGCGCCGAACGGCTGTTCGTAGAGGTACCGCAGAAGAACCGGCCATTGGCTGGCGCCGATGTTGCCCAGGATAAACACCAGCACGGCCGCGATGAAGACCTGGGTTTTTCGGGACTGAAACACGCCTCCGGCTTCGCCGTCCACCCGCAGCGCCCGTTGCGTTATCTTCCCGGCGATCCACAGGTTCACCCCCACCACCACGGCCGCAATCGCGCCGAATAACATGCCCGATCCGAAGCGGGCGCGAATGATACGCCAGAAAACCGAATCGAATTCCAGGCTCTTGAACCAGAGCCAGTCCGTATAGTACGACACCAGAAAACTGATACCGAAAAACCCGCCAACCAGCACGCCAAGAACGATCCATCCCTTCGGACGCCCATCCATAGTGCTCCCTTTCCGAAAATATGGCGAAGTGATGATTTCCTTCACAAGTAAACAAAAAAACCGCTTTCTGTCAGCAAAAACATTTAAAGGCAGTGAGAGGTGAGACGTAAGGCGGTAGAAGAAGCCCTTGCCCGATATTTTATTCCTCCTTGCCTCCGGCACGAAAAGAATCCTCACAAGGCAGGCAATCTCTACTCTCTCCGTCCAAAGTCTTCCCAATTTTGAGGAGCACGCCGTATGCATGATCTGGAAGGGAAAGGCAAACGAAGGCTTTGTCCTTTCATGCGAGCTTTTTTCTCATAAATCCTTTGTTTTTCTTCTTTTACGTCCTTTTTCTTATGCGCGGAAGAAAAAGGACCAAAAAGAAGCGCGCCCTTCGGCAGGGGGCCGGTTTTTCCACGAACTCCCTCAGAGGCATACACTTGCGGCTGTGTCCTGCGTACGAATGAGACCTAAAAGTACTTCAATGCTGGACGGAATAGCGTGGAAAAACCCCCCATACCCCCGGTCGCCGATTGTGAAATGCATTGATGGAGAGAGGTCTCGCATTCAGATAGGCATTCGGATATCGAACGCGAAGTCTCTCGCGAGCACTTCCAGAGCAGGGCGCGTAATTCCGTACAGCATCGAGGATTGGATTGTCTCCGAGGTTAGAAGGCCAGAGGATCCGGTGCATCCAGTGAGGGTATTCGCGCCATGCATAACGCAGGCCCCGCGCCCAGCGGCGACTTTTGGTTCCTTTTGGTCGCTTCAAAAGGAACACGCCGTAGGCAGGGAATTTGGGGAAAAGGGGATTTTGAATTTGGTTTTGTTCTTGATCTTGGCTGACGGCTGATCGCTGACAGCTCCGTCCGAGGTGGCCGGGTGGGGAAGTTCCCGCGGCCGAGGACGGAACACTACCATTTGACATCCGGCGTCGCCTTTATCTTATTGTCCCTGTCGTTCGTCAGTCTCCGCGGCCTGATTTGAACCGGTGTCCCGTCCCCGAACAACAGGAGTGCGCCATGTCGGAATTTGAGAAAAAAGTGGTCATCGTCACCGGCGGCGCCAAGGGCATCGGCAGGGGTATCTGTCTTGCATTCGCCCGCGAGGGCGCCCGCGTACTCGGCGCCGACGTGGACCTGAAGGCCGGTGAACGCCTGGCAGCCGAGAGCGGTTCCCTTCCCGGCCGTATCCGGTTTCAGGCGGCGGACGTGGCGCGGGACGACGCCTGCCGGGCGCTGGCGCGAACCGCCGTTTCCGAATGGGGCGGCGTGGACGTCCTCTGCAACAACGTCGGCGTCCAGCCCGTCAGCAGCTACCTGCCCGCCCATGAACTGCCCGAAGAAACGTGGGACTACATCCTCAACGTGAACCTGAAGAGCGCCTTCCTGATGACCCGGCACTGCGTACCCGAAATGATCAAACGCGGAGGCGGCGTGATCATCAACACCGCCAGCGTCCAGGGGCTGCAATCCACCAGGGGCGTCTGCGCCTACGCCGCGAGCAAAGGGGGCATCCTCTCCCTGACGCGGCAACTCGCCCTGGAATACGCGGAAGACAACGTGCGCGTGCTGGCCGTCAACCCCGGCACCATCGACACGCCGCTGGTCGACGAGGCCCTTCAGGCCATGGGCGGCGACGAGACGGAACATCGGGAACGCATGGGCCGGTCCCATCCCATCGGCCGGATCGGCACGCCGCAGGACATCGCGAATGCCGTGCTGTTCCTCGCCAGCGAAAAAGCGTCCTTCATGACCGGCGAAAACGTCTGCGTGGACGGCGGGATGATGGCCAAAGGCGCGTGGAGCTGATCGCCCGGGGCCCGGTTCACAACCGCATCTATGGACTACCATCCGTTTATCGTCCACTTCCCCGTCGCCCTGCTCACGGTGGGCTTCTTCTGCGACGCCGCCGGCATTCTGTTTCGCAGGGACCAGCTTCTCCGCACCGGATACCTCCTCCTGGTCCTGGGCGCTGTTTCGGCGATTGCGGCGTCGCTGACGGGGAACGCGGCAGAGGAAACAGCAGCCCGAATCCCAGGCATCGCGGCCGCGCTGGAACAGCACGAATCCATCTCCACCGCCGCCACGTGGCTTGCCATCGCGCTGGTCCTCCTCCGCACCCACCTCATCCTCAAGCAAAAGTTCGCTGGATCCGTTCGCTTCGTGTATCTCGCGGGTGTGGCGGCAACGGCAGTCCTCGTTGCCCTGAGCGGATATACCGGGGGCCGGATGACGTACGAATACGGGCCTGGCATCCGGCCCGTTATGGAATCGCTCGCACCGCACCGCTAAAGGCGGGGAGAGGGAAGAAGAAGGAAGGTGGAAGGAAAAAGGAAGAAGGAAGAAGGAAAATTCGAGAAGCGTTGAAAACTTTGAACGATGACGCTCCCGCGCCGTCACTGAGATTGTAGGGGCGACCGGCCGGTCCCCCGACCGCCTTGTCATTGTTTCTGGTTTTCCCTTTGTGTCCCCTCGTGTCTTCGTGTCTCAGTGTGAGGCCGGTTTCTTGCCTTTCCTCCCTCTTTCCTTTAGGAGAGAGGGCCGGGGAGAGTGGTCTGCCGAGCTGGGTGGAGGGGTTGCTTCTGAACTTGCCTTTCGTTTTTAGCTGATGGCTGACGGCTGATAGCTCCTTATGATGCACCTGATCATGCGATTCGTTCTTGATCGGGAAACGGATGTACACTACCTTTCGGGACTGGCATACGCCCGCCCGCGACCTGACTTCCAGCGACGCGAAACCTCTTCCTCTGAACCCGTCCGGAAAGGTGAGCCCGAATGCAGCACGCAACGCTTCCCCCGTTCCGCACCGCTACCGTTCTGGGCGCGGGCGTCATGGGATCGCAGATTGCCGCCCACCTGGCGAACGCCGGCCTGTCCGTCCATCTGCTGGACCTTCCCGGCGAAGGGAAGAACAGAAACGCGATTGTCGAAGACGCGTTGAAGGGCCTCGAGCGCGTCAGCCCGGCCCCCCTCTTTACGGAAGATACCGTCCGACGCATTACCCCCGGCAACATCGAGGACGACTTCGGTCGCGCGTCCGATGCGGACTGGATCATCGAGGCCGTCGTTGAGAGACCCGACGTCAAACAGCAGATTATGGCGCGCGTGGAAGCGGCCGCGAGCAGCCGTGCGGTTATCTCCACCAACACCAGCGGCATTCCGATCCACCTGATCGCCCGGGGCCGGTCTTCGGATTTCAGGCGCCGGTTCCTGGGAACCCACTTCTTCAACCCGCCGCGCTACCTCAAGCTCCTCGAACTCATTCCCCTTCCCGAAACCGATCCGGCCGTTGTGGAACGCATCTCCCTGTTCGGCAGCGTACGGCTTGGCAAGGGCATTGTCGTCGCGAACGACACGCCGGGCTTCATCGGCAACCGCATCGGCGTGTACGCCATGATGCAGTGTATCAGGGCCTTTACGGAGGGCGGATACACGATCGAGGAAATAGACGCCCTCACGGGTCCCCTCCTGGGACGCCCCAGGTCGGCAACGTTCAGAACGGCCGACGTTGTCGGGCTGGACACCCTCGCAGACGTCGCCGAGTTCCTGTACAATGCCCTGCCGGAAGACGAAAGCCGCGACCGGTTCCAGGTTCCCGGACCGGTATCCCGTCTTGTCGAAGACGGGGCCACCGGGGCCAAGGCGGGCAAGGGCTTCTACAGGAAAGAAGGCCGGGACATCCTCTCGTTCAATCCGGATACGGGCGCATGGGAACCTCCGCGGGAACAGCGACTGGGCGATCTCGAACCCATACGCAGACAGCGGGAACTCTCCCGGCGCCTGCGCGACCTCTACGCGCACCACGGGCGGGCGGGGGATTTCTTCCGGGAGCATCTCCGGGAAACGCTGGGTTACGCCGCGCGCCGCATCCCCGAGATCACGACGAACCCGGCAGACATAGACCGCGCCCTTCGATGGGGATTCGGCTGGGAGGCCGGACCCTTTGAAATGTGGGATGTCATCGGTTACGATACCATCCTCGACGACATGGCGGCCGAAAACGTCCCCCTGCCGTCCTGGATCGAGACCATGTCCGCGGCGGGGGCAAAGGGATTCCGCGACCGCTCGCGGGTCTATCTGCCCGACCGCGGATACGCGCCGGATACCGGAACGTCGGATGAACGCGCTACGCCCGCGATCCGCCCGGAAAAACAGCGCGTCCGCTGGCAAAACGAGGAAGCCGCGCTGCTGGACCTGGGTGAGGACATCGCCCTCTTCGAATACCGCTCGAAGGCGAATTCCATGGGCGAATCTCTCGTACGCGGCCTCGTTGACGCGGTCGACATTATCGAAGCGGGGAATTACCGGGGAATGGTCATCTGCAACCGGGGGAAAAACTTCTCCGTTGGCGCAAATCTGGGAGAAATGGTCGCGCACGCGGAACAGAAACGATTCGACCTGATGGACCGGCTCCTGGTCAATTTTCAACAGATGATCCAGCGTGTCCACTACGCCGCCAAACCCGTCGTCGTTGCCACCCACGGCCGCGTACTCGGCGGCGGTTGCGAACTCACGCTGGCCTGCGCCAGCCCGGTGGCCGCGGCGGAGTCCTACATCGGTCTTGTGGAACTTGCCGTGGGGCTCATTCCCGGAGGGTGCGGCACCATGCGAATGGCGGCGATTTCGCACGAGCGCGCTGCCTCCGAGTACGACAGCCACATCCAGCCCTTTCTGACGAGGGCCTTCGAAACGGTGGCCATGGCGAAGGTGTCCAACAGCGCCTGGCAGGCGCGGGAATACGGGTTTCTGCCGCCCGGTTCACCCATTGTCATGAACCAGGACCACCGGCTCCAGGCCGCCCGCCAGGAGGTCCTGCGCCTCTCCGATCAGGGGTACGCGCCGCCCCCGGTCCGCAATGCCATCAGGGTTCTCGGTCAACCGGCCCGCGCGCGGTTCGAGGTAACAACCTGGAATTTGCTCCAGTCCGGATTCATCAGCGAATACGACCGCTTTCTGGCCAACCGGTTCGCCTACGTGCTGACCGGCGGCGACCTTACAGGCCCGGCACACGTACACGAGGACTACCTTCTCGAACTGGAGCGCGAAGTCTTCGTCGCCCTTACCGGCGAAGAAAAGACACAGGAACGGATCCACAGCATTCTGCGAACCAACAGGCCCCTGCGAAACTGACTATGATTCGTATGTTTATCGGGAACGTTAATTCGTATATGTGCAAGTTGATAGAGGCGATTGAACCGCGGATTACCAGCGCTGCTGTCCAAGGCATGTACCGATTCAGGAACGGTGTGATTGGCGGTCCCTGGAGCGAGGGCATCCTGCCCTCGACGTCGGATAACTCGTCGCACACGGTGTTTTCCGCGAACCGGTATCGGGTATATTGGAAGCGTCAGTCCCTCGACGCGAACAGGGATAGGCGCCGCGAAGTTCGAGGGCAGGATGCCCTCGCTCCGGATTTTGGTGGATCACGTCGTGATAGCGGTTGGTAAGGACGATATTGGACAGGTGTGGATTACCCGGATACTTCCGTTCACGGGACGTGAGAGGCGTCGTTTGCCATGAACAACGAAACATACATCGTCAGCAGCGTACGCACGGCCGTGGCCAGGGCAAAACGAGGGGCCCTGCGCAACGTGCGGCCCGAAACCATGGGCGCTGCCGCGGTCAACGGCGCGATCGACCGCCTGGAAGGCCTTCAGCCCGAACGCATCGGCGACGTGATCATGGGCTGCGCGTTTCCGGAAGCGCAACAGGGCATGGTTCTCGGTCGCGTCGTCGCACAGAAGGCCGGTCTGCCCGATACGGTCCCCGGCGTCACCATCAACCGCTTCTGCGCGTCCGGGCTGCAAGCCATCGCGATGGCCCACCAGGCGGTCGCCGCGGGCCAGGCCGACGTGATCGTGGCCGGCGGCGCCGAGTCCATGAGCCTCGTGCCCATGGGCGGAAACAACTTCATGCCCGACCCGGACGTCACACGGGATGACCCGGACCTGTACATCGACATGGGAAACACCGCCGAAAACCTGGTGGAAAGCGAAAACATCTCCCGGGAGGAACAGGACGGCTTCGCCCTGCGTTCGCATCAGCGCGCGCTCGCCGCCGCCGCCGAGGGCCGCTTCAATGACGAAATCGTGCCCCTCCACGTGGTGGAAACGGTGTACGACAACGGCAGAACGAAAGCCACCGAGACAACGTTCAGGGCGGACGAGGGGCCCCGCGCCGATACGAGCGAAGGCGCCCTTGCCCGGCTCAGGCCGGTGTTTCGCGCCGGCGGCACCGTCACCGCGGGGAATGCCTCGCAGGTCTCGGACGGCGCGGCCGCAACGGTGGTCATGAGCGGACGGACGGCCGGCGAACTCCGGGTGAAACCCATGGCGCGGCTCGCGGGTTACGCGGTGGCCGGCGTCGCGCCGGAAATCATGGGCATCGGTCCCGCCGAAGCCGTGCCGAGGGCGCTGCGGCAGGCGGGTCTCTCCCTGGCGGATATCGGCCTGATCGAACTGAACGAGGCCTTCGCGGCCCAGGCTCTCGCAGTGATCGGCAGGCTCGACATGGACCGGGATATCGTCAACGTCAACGGCGGCGCCATCGCGCTCGGCCATCCCCTGGGCTGCACCGGCGCCAAACTCACCGCCACCCTCCTGCACGAGATGGCGCGCCGCAACGTCCGCTACGGCATCTGCACCATGTGTATCGGCAGCGGTATGGGCGCGGCGGGGGTGTTCGAAAACCTCATGGTGTAAAATGCATGGACGTTCTGACTTCCTCCTTCGGCGCCCTTTCCTTTTCGTACGTCGAAACCGCCGGCATCGCGGTCCTCGTATGCGTCCTGGGCTTCACCGGTGCGCCGCTTTGGCTCTGGACGGTTTTCTCGGCCGCGGGGCTATGGGCATTCGGCGCGCCCAACGGCCTCTGGTGGGTGTTTGGCGTCCTCGCGCCGATCCTTAACCTGCGGCCGTTGCGCCGCATTCTGATCTCCTTCTGGATCCTCAGGATCCTCAGGGCCCTCAAACGCCTTCCTACCGTCTCTCCTACGGAACAGGCCGCCATCGAAGCCGGCAGCGTGTGGATTGACGCCGACCTCTTCTCCGGCAAACCCGATTTCAGACGCTTGAACGGCGAACCCTACCCCGAACTGAACGAAAGAGAACGCGCATTCCTCAACGGTCCCGTGGAAGCCGCGTGCCGGATGGCGGACGACTGGCAGATTCATCGGGACCGGGACCTCCCGCGGGAACTCTGGGATTATCTCAACGCGAAACGGTTCTACGGTATCATCATCCCGGAGGAATTCGGCGGGCTCGGATTCTCCGCATCCGCGCACAGCGCCATTGTCGGCAAGCTGGCCTCCCGCTCCATGCCGCTTGCCGTAACGGTCATGGTGCCCAATTCGCTCGGACCCGCGGAACTGCTGATCCATTACGGCACCCGGGACCAGAAAGACCGCTTCCTGCCGCGCCTGGCGCGCGGCGAAGAGATTCCGTGCTTTGCCCTCACCGAGCCGAACGCCGGGTCCGACGCCGGCAGCATCCGGTCCAGCGGGGTCGTCTTCATGGGGGAGGACGGGCGGCCGTATCTGCGATTGAACTGGAACAAGCGATATATCACGCTCGCGTCCGTCTCCACGCTGATCGGCCTGGCCTTCAAACTCAGAGATCCGGACAATCTGCTGGGCAGGGGCAACAATCCCGGTATCACCTGCGCCCTCGTTCCCCGCGACACCCCGGGCGTTGTGGTGGACAGACGGCACGATCCGATGGGCGTGCCCTTCCACAATGCCCCCACCGAGGGCCGGGACGTCGTCGTCCCGGCTGACGCCATCATCGGCGGTCCGCAAGGCGCCGGCCAGGGATGGCGCATGCTGATGGAATCCCTCGCCGCCGGGCGCGGCATCTCGCTGCCGGCGACCGCGGCCTTCGGCGCCAAGCTGACCGCGCGGGTGGCGGGCGCCCACGCCACCGTACGCAAACAGTTCGGCCTTTCCATCGGCCAGTTCCAGGGCGTGGAGGAGCCGCTCGCGCGTATCGGCGCCTTTACCTACCTGATGGAAGCCGCGAGGCGCTTCACCTGCGGCGGCCTGGACGGAGGCGCGAAATCGGCCGTGGTCTCCGCCATCGTCAAATTCAATCTCACGGAGCTTCACCGGCGCGTCATTCTGGACGGTATGGACGTCCTGGCAGGCAACGCCATCGCCCAGGGTCCCAGAAACCTGCTCGCCCGCTCGTATCTCTGGGCGCCCATCGCCATCACGGTCGAAGGCGCGAATATCCTCACGCGGACGTTCATCACGTTCGGGCAGGGCGCAATCCGGTGCCATCCGTACATCTACGAGGAAATACAGGCACTCGGAACCGGCAACCTGCGCGCCTTCGACCGCGCCTTCTGGGGCCACGCGGGCCACTTCCTGCGCAACGCCTTCCGCGCCGCGCTCCTGAGCCTGTCGCGCGGTTATCTGGCCGCTTCGCCCGTTCGGGGGCCGGCGTCCCGGTACTATCGCAAACTGGCCTGGACGTCGGCTTCTTTCGCCTTTCTGGCCGACGTCGCCCTGATCACAATCGGCGGCGCACTGAAAAAAGAAGAGAAACTTGCAGGCCGTTTCGCCGACGTCCTTTCGTGGATGTACCTGGGCACGGCCGTCCTGCGCCGATTCGAAGCGGAGGGCCGCAGACCGGGCCACCTGCCCTATCTGCACTGGGCGATGCAATACGCGCTGGCGCAGATACAACTCGGGTTCAGCGGCCTGTTCCGGAACCTGCGCGCTCCGGCCGGACTGGGTCTGCTGTTCCGCTATCCGGTCGCGCTGTGGTCCCGCCTCAACCCGATCGGCCGGATGCCGTCGGACGTCCTCGGCGGCGACGTCGCCCGCGCCATCCGGACGCCCGGCCCCGACCGGGATGCGCTGACGCCGGACATCTACCTGCCCGACTCCGCCGATGAGCCCCTGGGCCGGCTCGAAGCCGCACTCTTGCTTTCCCGCAGGGCCGAACCCGTTTCCCGTATGATCAACGAAGCTGCGCGCGCGGGCCTGCTGTCGGGCCGGGACCCTCAACGGCTGGTCGAACAGGCCATCGAAAAAGAGCTGATCACGCGGGAAGACGCGGCACTCTACCGGCGCGCGGAGACAGCCAGGGACGAGGCGGTCCGGGTGGACGCGTTCACTCCTGAAGAGTACCTCCCGTTACCCGACAGAGGGTAGCGGCCCGCGCCGGCCGCAGCCCGGACGGGCTTTTTCAACTGCCTGCCAACTCCGGAGGAGCGCTATCCATGCAAGGCCTCATGATGGACTACCCCCTCACCATGGAGCGGATTCTCGAGCACGCCAACCGTCTGTACCCCCGAAAACGCATCTCTACTGTATTGCCCGACGAAACCGTACACAGGTACACCTGGGCGGACCTGCACAGCCGGTCGAAACGGCTCGCCAGCGCGCTTGAGGGCTTGGGTATCGAGCCCGGCGACCGGGTGGGCACCTTCGCGTGGAACAACTACCAGCACCTGGAACTGTATTTCGCCGCACCCTGCATCGGCGCCGTCTGCCATACGCTGAATATCCGCCTGTCACCGGATCAACTGGCGTATATCATCAGCCACGCGGAAGACAGGGTCATCTTTGTGGATGCGACCCTGCTGCCCCGCTTCGAAGCCGTGATCGCCGGACTCAGCCGCTGCCCGCGCATCGTCCTGTTCAACGTCAAACCGGGTATCCGGATCGACCTTCCCGACGCCATCGGCTATGAAGCCCTGATCGCCGGCGGCAGCGATTCCTTCGAATGGCCCGCAAACGATGAAAACGCGGCCATGGGCCTCTGCTACACCAGCGGCACCACCGGCGAGCCCCGGGGCGCGCTGTACTCGCACCGTTCGATGTTTCTGCACACCCTCGGCGTGAACCAGTCCAACGCCCTGGGCCTTGTCGAATCGGACGTCGTCATGCCCGTCGTACCGCAGTTTCACGCCATGGCCTGGGGACTGCCGTATGCGTGCGCCGCGGCCGGCGCGGAACTGGTCCTGCCCGGACCCCACCTGAATCCCGCCGCCCTTGCGAGAACGATCGCGGACGAAGGCGTCACGGTTGCCGCCGGCGTCCCCACCATCTGGACCGGGCTGTACGAAGCGTTGAAAGTCAATCCGCGGGACGTCTCCAGCGTTCGCGCCCTGATCGTAGGCGGCGCGGCCATGCCGCGCGGCCTGATCGAAGCCTACGAAACCGAACTCGACGTGCCGGTCGTACACGCGTGGGGAATGACCGAACTCTCGCCTCTGGGCACCGTCTCCAGGCTGCAACGCCATCATCGCGCCCTTCCGGACGCGGACAGGTGGGACGTGAAAGCCAGGCAGGGGTATCCCATCTGCGGTGTCGACATGCGGATTGTGGACGATTCCGGAAACGAAGCGCCATGGGACGGCAGCAGCATGGGCGAGGTTCAGGTGAGGGGGCCGTGGGTGATCGGAAGGTATTACAGACAGGACCCCTCGCCCGATCACTTCACGGCCGACGGGTGGTTCCGGACCGGCGACGTCGGCTCGATGAGCCCGGACGGTTTCCTCACCATCACGGACCGGACGAGAGACCTCATCAAGAGCGGCGGCGAGTGGATTTCGAGCGTGGCGCTGGAAAACGCGCTCATGGACCACCCGGCCGTCACCGAGGCCGCCGTCATCGCCGTTCCCGACGCGAAATGGACGGAACGACCCTTCGCCATCGCCGTACGTTCGCCAAACGCGGACCCGGTCGCGGCCGAGGCGCTCCAGGCGCTCCTCGCGTCCGCATATCCGAAGTACTGGGTACCCGACAGAATCGTATTCGTGGAGCAAATCCCGAAAACCAGCGTCGGAAAGCTGGACAAGAAAGTCATCCGCCGGCAGTATACGGAGGGTAAGTTCGGATAACCGGCCCGGACTCCGGACACAAGATACCGCGATGCCTCTCCACCTCAAAAACCCTCACAGCATCCTGGCGGTCCTCCAAACCCGGCCGCAGGACGTCTACGAAATCCGGCTGCCCGACCCCGTGGCCGGGCCATGGCGCCTGGTCCGGTCGTCCGCCGCGGAAATCGGCGTCAAATTCGCGGGCGAGACACGCGGCTCCCGGAGGCGCGGCCGGACGGGACGGACCGGCGGCGCCGAGGCCGTTATCAGGGAACGACGCGCGGTCACCGTCCAGGACCTGTTCGCGAACGTGTCCGGAACCGGACTCTGGCTCGCGCTCGACCGCGTTCAGGACCCGCACAACGTGGGGGCGATCTTTCGGACCGCCGCCTTCTTCGGCGTCCGTGGCATCCTGCTGACGCGAGACCGCTCCGCCCCGCTCACGGAAACCGTGTACGACGTCGCATCCGGCGGTGTCGAACACGTGCCCTTCTGCTTCCCGGCCAATCTCAGCAGGGCGCTCGATCTTGCGCGGAAGGCGAACCTCTGGATCCTGGGCGCGTCCGAGCACGCAGACACCGGCCTGGACCGGATCGCGGCCGACCGGCCCTGGCTGCTGGTGATGGGCAACGAGGAACGCGGTCTCCGCCGTCTCACGCTGGACAAATGCGACGCCACCTGCAGGATTCCATCGACGGGACGGGTTGCCTCGCTCAACGTCTCCGTCGCCGCGGGAATATTCATGCAGAAACTCGCCGCGCCGCCGGATACGACGAACGGATAGACTGCCGACTGTCGTGCGCGATCGGCGCCGCTCTTGTCATCATCTTCGTTTTGCCGTATCTTTTTCGGAAAAATTCAGGGGAAGAGCCCATGGCAGAGACCATCTTCTGGGACGTGGATACCCAGTTCGACTTCATCATGCCGGACGGCAAACTCTACATCCGGGAGGCGGAAAAAATCCTGCCCAACCTGGAGCGGCTCACGGCATGCGCCCGGCAGCGGAATATCCACATCTTCGGGTCGGTAGACTACCACAACCCCGACGATCCGGAGATCTCCGATTCGCCCGACTTCCAGAACACCTTTCCGCCGCATTGTCTCAAGGACACCCCGGGCCAGCGAAAAGTCACGGAAACACGCCCGGTGAATCCGCTGTGGATCGACAGCCGCGCGGAAGATACCGCGACCCTCGGCGAACGGGTCCGGAACCACGCGGGCGAGGTCATCTTCCGCAAACAACGCTTCGACGTCTTCACCAACCCGAACGTGGAACCCGTTCTGAATGCCGTCAGGCCCGGGCGCATCGTACTGTACGGCGTCGCCCTGGACGTCTGCAATGCCTACGCCATCGACGGCTTTCTCGAGAGAAACACCGCGCCCGTCCAACTGGTGCTGGACGCCACGCAGGCCATCTTCCCCGAACGGGGAGAAACGCTCGTTGAAGGCTGGAAGGCCCGCGGCGTCGCCGTCGTTTCTACCGACGAGATCACCGAATAGAGACCTGGAGCCGAAAGAGCGCATCGTCCAAAACCTCAGGGCGATGCGCTCTTTTTTTGCTCGAACGAGTAACCTGTATCACTGCCCGGCAGCTTCAGCGCCAAGGCAGGTTCAGCCGTGTCAGAAGCAGTCTTGTTTAGACGTATGCGAGCAGACAGGAATGTCCGCTCCCCCTTCCGGGCGCCATTCGCGCCGGCCGGCATCCGCCGGGCTCGGCGTATACTGTCGCTGGCACGGGATGCACTATTGAGACGGTTTTCCCACGGACACCGCCAGGTCCTTGAACAGGTTCTGGTACTTGCCGTACCCGGCCGCCTTCAGCTCATTTGCGGGAATGAACCGCAGCGCGGCCGAATTGATGCAATAGCGCAGCCCGGTCGGCGCGGGCCCGTCGTTGAATACGTGGCCAAGATGGGAATCCCCGTATTTACTGCGCACTTCGGTTCGGGTCATGAACAGGCTGTTATCCACGTGCTCCTCCACGTGTTCCGGAACGAGCGGCTGCGTGAAACTCGGCCATCCGGTGCCCGACCGGTACTTGTGCGTTGAACTGAAGAGGGGCTCGCCCGACACGACGTCCACGTAGATGCCCGGTTTCTTGTTGTCCCAATACTCGTTGCGGAACGGCCGCTCGGTACCGTCTTCCTGGGTCACGTTCCACTGCAGCGGCGTCAGTTTCCGGTGCAGTTCCGCATCGGGAGGTTTCATCCAGGTCTCGCTGGAGGGTTTGGCCGGTCTGTCCCGCCCCCAGATCTTCTCGATAAACCGGTCGCGGCCGGAGCCTTTCCGGTAGCGGTTGTAGTGGGCCGGCTTCTTCATGTAGTAATCCTGGTGGTATTCCTCGGCCGGATAAAAGGTCTCCGCGGGCCGGATGGGCGTGACGATAGGGGCGTTGAAGCGACCGGATTCCTCGAGAGTCTTTTTCGAAGCTTCCGCCAGCTGTTTCTGCTTCTCGTCGTGATAGAAAATGGCGGACGAGTATTGATGGCCCCGGTCATAGAACGACCCGCCGGCATCGGTGGGATCGAACTGCATCCAGTACACGTCGAGCAATTGCGGGTAGGTGACCACGGAGGGGTCGTACGTGACCAGCACCGACTCGACGTGGCGGGTACCGCCCGAACTGACCTGGCCGTAGGTGGGATTCCGGATCTCACCGCCGGTATAGCCGGAGACCGCGGAAACAACGCCCTCGAGCTTATCGAATGGCGCCTCGATGCACCAGAAGCAGCCGCCTGCAAACGTGGCCTGCTCCACGTTCTTCGTCTCGGAACGGCCGTCCCCGGGGCCCAGGGCCAGCGCGACAACGACAACGGCGGCGGTGAACAACAGCACAAGTGTGGTTTTCATCCGGATTCCTCCTCACGTTCACGGTAATCGCGCCGAACACGTCGAAATAGATAGCCTATATGTATGGGACGCCGGCAGACGGCGTCCGGTTGCATGAAACAAAAGGGCCGATTGATAGAGTGCGCAAGAAACTGATAGGGAAATGGCATCATGAGGCCGTCCTGTTGTGGTTTGTAGATAGCGTCTTGAAAAATCGCCTGTTGACGGACAACTACTCCCTGGAATTACCTTCCGGATGGTTAAAGGCTCTCTACTTCAAATTGACGTTTTTCTTCTTCGTGCTTTCTACATTTGTACCGCCCTTACCCGTACGTTGATAGCTCGTCCTCAGAGCGGCATTAGACTTTCGAACGCGAGACCCTTCACGAGCACATCCAGAGCAGGGCGCGTTAATCCGTACAGCATCGAGTATTGGGTTGTTTCGGATGCTCGCAGGCCAAAGGACCCGGTGCATCCAGTGAGGGTATTCGCGCCATGCATAGGGCAGGCCCCGCGCCCAGCGGCGACTTTTGGTTCCTTTTGGTCGCTTCAAAAGTA
>JAPPNU010000028.1 GCA_028873695.1 Gemmatimonadota bacterium
TATCTGGCTTGCATCGCTTGATGCCGCCGTCGCTTTCTCCATGCGTTCATTGAGTTCGATTTCGGCCTGATCGGGCTGCTCTTCATCTTCTATTGGGCCGTCTTCGATATCTGTACTATCGAGATCGATTCCTGTGGTCATTTCCACAAGATCAGCGATTCGAGCCTGTGAAACCTCCTCGGCCTTTCGTTCATCTTCTATCATTCGTTCAACGCTTTTTCGATGGACGGTGAGAGTCTTTGCAAATGCTTCAACGGACGACAGTAGTCGCTTCTGTAGGCCACCGATCACCAGGGCACCTGCCGTTTGCTTTGAACGTGTTTCACTCGCCAATCGCTTCTCCCGTTCGAGGCGATAAGCGTCCAGTTTCTCCGCCAGGAGAAGCTCCGGGGCATCATCTGGCAAATTGCTGATATCGATTTGGACTACGGTACGTTTTGGAAAACCGCCCTCGAGTTCCCGAATATCGGACTCAAGGCGACGAACCATGATGTCGTCGAGCTGTCCTTTTAGGACTCGTACTCCTCGGCAGAATCGTTGTGGATCGAGAATCTCAAGAAGTGCTGCGAAACTGTTGGAATGGCCGTTATGTGGCGTCGCTGATAGGAACAGGCGATGTTCGAAGCGCGGAGCAATGTCACGGATTGTACGTGTGATCTGTGAGTCGATCGCGTACCGAATGCCGCTTGAAGGTGCCGCATTGTGCGCTTCATCGAGAATAAGGAGTGATTGCGGGGCAAACTCTCCCAACCAGTCGCGCAAGCCTGAGGCGTAAGCCTCATCAATCAATAGACGATGGGAAACCAGAAAGCGAGAGTGAGTCGTCCAGGGATTCACGGAAAAGCCACGCTCACGGCGCATACTTGTTACGTAACCCCTTTCCAGGATCTGAAAGATAAGGCCGAAGCGCGACTCCATTTCATCACGCCACTGCTCGAGCATTGTGGGAGGGCACGCAACAACAATCCGGTCAATTCGCCGGCGCAATAACAGTTCGCGCGCAATAAGCCCTGCCTCAATTGTCTTGCCCAGACCGACGTCGTCGGCAATAAAAAGATTGACACGCGGAAGGCGCAGTGCCTTGCGAAGCGGCTCTAACTGATAGGCGTCGATTCGGATTCCAGCTCTGAACGGGGCTTGAAACAAGCCGGGATCTGTTGCCGTTACGCAGTTCCAGGATAGAGTTCGAAGATAAGCGGCAAACAGCGCGGGTTCGTCGAAGCCTTTCTCAGCGACTAAGGACCAACCATCGTCCTGCAATACACGAGCGTCAAGCTCGTGCTCCCAAAGTACCGACAATGGTTCACCCTGGGCATCGTCGTCAAGGCACGCGAGATGAACAAGAGTTGCTTCATCATCAGCGGGAGGTGTTATGACGTCCTCGACGAGATATCGACGCTGGCGAACGTGCGCGATTTGACCTGGTTGAGGCGTTGGATTTGCCAACGTTGTTCCTCAATTGAGTGGGCATTGAGGATTCCGCATCCTATAAGGAACGCAATATATGTGAATCCCTATCCGCGGTCAATTCAACACGAAGCGCCATCGGAAGTGTTGCATTCTGCGACGGATCCAGTGTTTTGTTCCGTACATAAAATGATCCCGATGGAATTGATCGTCGGGATCTCGTTGTGGCTGCAATTGGCGAATAAGGTCTGTTTTGGCTCAGTGCGAATTGACGCTGTATAACAGGTCGGTCGCGCCTCCAATACTTATATTAGCGGTGCCAATGAACACCTGCTCAGGTGTGGATTCTTGGCGGGTCGAGTAGTTTCCTGCAGCCAGCTGCCCCCGGCAGGTCGACATATTTCGTCACGTTTTAGAAAGTCAAATCTACCGTCGCCTTTTTGTACCTACGTGCGGTGCTTAGTCGCCCAACCTTGATAGCTCGGTGAAACCAACCAGTGGGCCGACGTATCTCCGTGAATGGCGAATTCTCCATCGTCACCAACGCAATTCATAGAAAATTTGAACCTATCCGACTGTTCCCCAAGGTGGTTAACAAAGGTTAGATCGACCGTGATTTCTGTGATCGCGGGCGTTTTATCTTCAATACATATGATGGCCGCATCAATAAGCGTCAGACCATTCATCGTCTTCCGGATTTCACCTGCGCGTCGGTTGACAGGGCGGTTGTCAAAGTAGATCGTCAACGCACCCATACGTCCAAAGTTGTTTCCCTTCCAAGCCCACAAGAATTCAGCAAGCGCTGATTCGGGTTCGTCCGAGGCAGCGTCATTAGTCACTTGATCGGCAAACACATCAGTCCGGTCCTTGGAAATTGGCCGAGGCACCCATGCATTAATTCGCTCCGTTTGATCCTTAGTATTGGCATGCCTGTCGAGGATCTCGGAAAAGGAAGGCTGAGGTGCCGTATGCAGAGCCCTTTTCGCTTCACGGGCACGAATAACATCGGCAATATTGCTCAGGAACGACCAACATTTCGCCGTGATCAATCGATTGCCATAGCCAAGGTCGCGGCCGTGGAGTATACCGTTTCGATACGGAAAACTGACGTATTCCTCTGTAGTCTTCCGGCGAGTGCGGCACATCTGTTTTACCAACTTGGGCAAAGCGTCTGGATGTCCTGCCAATGAATGGAGTTCTTCGAGGTTTACACCCTCGCTGAAGATCGACTTTTTAAACACGTCTTCACCGACCCCATCAGCAACAATCAGCAACAACGGTGCTGCGGCAAGGAAACGGGCTTCGAGGGTCAATGTGAGTGCTTCCTGAAGCTGCGCTTTGCGCAGCTTAAACCCATGCGTCTGGCAAAGTCGCTTTACGACAAAATGCAGTTTGTCGCCTTCATAATCTGCAGCCAATAGATCTTCCGCGTCGTCGATGCGGCCGTATTCTTGGGCGGAAAGTGCCGCCCTTGCTGAATCGAGGCTTGTGGACTCGGAGATTAGCCAACCAAGTTCTGCGAAGGAATCGTGGAACGCCACGGGCAGTTCGGCAAGTTCTGCCACTTGGCCCTTCAAAACCTTAAAATCAGCGACGAAGTTCTTGAGACGATCACCGCCAATGCCAAAACGTGAAAGAAGAGCCAGAAACGGCACAAGACATCCGATTGCCTGGACCTGGTTGATCTGTTCTTGAAATTCCGGTGGAAGTGGCAGCTTACGATCTCGTGACATTGTTTCTCAATCGAAAATATCGACAGTTGTTATCCACAAGCGCAACGACTGGCACCTATTGGTTGTGGAAACCCGAACGTCTCGCGGTGAAGGAAATCGCGTCGCCAGGGATCGGAATTGGGAAAGACTGTGATAGGGGTGTATGTGGGGGTTTCACAAAAAAACACCAAAGAATGCACCGTATACCGTAACAAACTCTCCCAATACAAACTCATTTGCAGAGACGCCCCAAACCGCCCACTTAAGGCGAGGATCTTGCTGTCATTAGTCGACTAATCGTTCGTTGAGTCACCTAGCCGGCGTGACTGAACATCACGGATGCTAAAAAAGGCCATTCCGAGTATATAGTTGTGCGGACCTCAAGCATCGGGCCATTGCCTATATTGGAGGCAGGTCTAAAATTGTGATTTGGGTTAGGATTCTTGTAGGTGACTTCGCCTTCTCCGCTGCCCTACGGATTGTCTTTTTCGCAGCCTCCGTAAGGAACAGACTCTCCTCATTTGTCAGGTCTTGGCCGACACCCACCTGTTTTCTCGCCCCTAGAGGACCACCCTTTGTCGAACAAAGTTTCGACACCGTTGTGAGTACTTTCTTGGAAACATGGAAATATCGAGCAGCCGCATCTACGCCTGTCGTTCCGTCATTCAACCCTACTTTTCCCAAATAATTCAGGAATGTAAAGCAAAAATAGGCCATGCCGGTCAAGGGCTCATGTCCTCGGCAATGATTCATGTATCGATCTAGTAATGTTTGGACATCCGGATTGAAAGAGACGTCGCTCGGTGGAGAGGGAAATCTCGAGGGTCTAATGACGACAGAGAGTGTAGATTCGATACGTGGAATCCCACTCGAAATGGAAACGCTCAGGTCTGTTTTATCTGGCTTCGGTGGTGGTGGATTCCGGTCTCTGATCTTGGAGTATTGAAACCTTAAGCTGAAGTAATCTGGCCCGTTTTGCAAACAAACATCGCTCTCCCACTCGCGGATATATTCCTCGATGGGCTTACGGGCAGCGTCTTCGTCTGCGTAATGATCCTTCAAATGGAACGTCGCTATCTTATCCCGAATTTCGAGGCGAAACACATTTTCATCCACGACAAGCGGCTCAGCTTCGTCGTAATTGACGGATTCTCGATGATTGACTTCGTAGATTAACGCGACGACGTGGGGGTCGATCATCGCCATCTCTGTTTCCTTAGCCCATGACTGACGATTTGGAGCTACGAGAAAGTATACCAATCAACATCGTGACCAATCAATTCGTTAATGTAACTGTCGCCATTTGCGACAGTTGTGGTCCACGGTCCAATGAACCTCGCTGTGTTGGCCAGCGGCGTCTTGTGCGCGTGACCTCTCATCCGGTCGGTCAGAAGCAGCGAAAACAGCAAATAGCGCTAATCGGTCAGCTTGAACCAGGAAACCAGACAGTTGACGTCAGCACCTTGAAGGACATGGCCAGAATAGGCGCTATCGAGGGCAAGATGCCCTCGCTCCACGAAAATCCGTTAGGCGCAAGAGGCGAGAGGTAAGAAGACTACAGGGCACCCTGTCGCTCTCGTTCCTGGTGAAGTCTCCTCTGGCTATCGCCCTGAGAGACTCTCGATGCGGGAGTATCATCTGGATAGGTTATCTCCTCCGCTCCTGTCTTGCCACTTACCTCTACCCGTCTTCCCCTCCCAGTTCCTCGAGGCAGGTGTCAACCACGACGTGGCTGGTGGTGGCTTCGGCCGTGATGACGCGGGTGGCGCCCGCGGCACGCAGTGATTCCTCGTCCATATCGTACAGGGTGCGCGCGATGATGGGAGTATCCGGGGCGGTGCGGCGAATCGCGCGGACGGCGATCACGGTGGCCCGGGTGTCGTTGATCGTGACGACTACCAGACGCGCATCCCTGCAACCGAGTTCTTCGAGGACTTCCCGCTGGGTGACGTCCCCGTACACTGCCAGGTCTCCTGCCGCGTGCGCCTTGCGAACATTGTCCACGTTGACGTCCACCGCGACGCAGGCGAATCCCGCCTCCCGGGCCGCGTGGCAGACCTCCTCGCCGGCGCGCCCGTATCCGGCGACGATAACGTGGTCGCTGTGCGGTTCGTGCGTGTCGACCCCTGGGGGCTCGGCGTCCAGAATCCGATTGAGCCACGGAATGCGGGTGACGCCAAGCGCCAGGTGAGGGGCAAGGGCGATGGCGATGGGTGTGAGCAACATGGACAAAATGATCGCGACGAGGAGGTTATCGGAAAGTGCGGCGCCCAGGAGGCCTGATCCGGAGGCTGCGTTCAGGAGAACGAACGAGAACTCGCCGATCTGACACAGCGTTGCCGCGGACTGGATTGCGACGCGGAGCGGAAGCCGGAGAACCAGGCCCATCCCGAGTACGATGACGAACTTGCCAACCAGAATCAGTCCGCACAGCCCGAGCGTCGGCAGCAGGCGCGCGAACACCTCCGAAACATCCAGCAGCATGCCCACGGACACGAAGAAGAGACTGGCGAAGGCTTCGCGCACGGGTATCAGGTCCGACATCGCCTGGTGACGAAACTCGCTGCCGGCGACGACCAGGCCCGCAAGGAACGCCCCCAGCGCCAGCGATATTCCCGCCATAGACAGGATCCAGGCAATGCCGAAACACACGAGAAAAACCGTGAGCACGAACAGCTCTCTCTCCCGCGATCTGGCAACGAATGCGAGGATGTAGGGCACCGTTCTGTTGGCGGCAACCAGCACGCCCGCCAGAATGGCAAGCCCCGTAGCGGCTGCGACCGCGATTTCCCACCTGGTACCGTCCTGACCGGCCAGAAACGGCACTGCCAGGATCATCGGAACCACACACAGGTCCTGGAAGATGAGTATCCCAACGGCAAGGCGGCCGTGCGGCGCGTCCAATTCACCACGGGCGGAAAGTCCGCGAAGCACAATGGCCGTACTGGAAACCGCGACGACGAAACCCAGAAACACCGCGGGCCCGGGTGTCATTCCGAACCAGCCTGCCGCAAGGGCGGTGCAGAGAATTGTGGCGGCCACCTGGATGCCGCCGCCCAGCAGGATGGCATTCCACATGCGCCGCATATGGCTCAGTGAGAGTTCCAGGCCGATCCCGAAGAGCAGGAGGACAATCCCGACCTCGGCCATCATCTCGACCTGGTGCGTGTCGTCCACCAGACCGAGCGCCGTCGGTCCGGCCAGCATACCGGCAAGAATCAGACCGGCGATCGACGGGATGCCCGCGCGGCGCAGTACCGTTGCGACCAGGACCGCCGAACCCAGTATGATTATCAGATCACCGAGAAAGTCGATTTCGTGCACGCAGTGAGACCCCCACGATTTGTCAATACAGTCTCCGCCTTTGAAGGCAGTGAGGTTACCAGTCCCGGCGGCCGACGTACAGGCTGCGATTGGTCATCGGGAGCGTCACCCGTCGCCCGTCCAACCGGTGCGACTCGATCATGCCCATCAACATCTCCTGGCTACGGCGAGCCAGGTGGACCGGTCCCTTTGTCTCGCGGTCCGCGTCTATGGCCTCTGCGATGTCTGTGATGCCCATCACGGTTCCCGTGGCGCGTGGCACATCCGGGAACGGCGACTCTTCAAAGAAGACGTTACTCTTCTTGCGGATTTGGCATTCCCGGCTGTTGTTGAGGATGCGGATTTTCCCTTCGCTGCCGCAGACCTCGAACTCGGGGCCGGTGCCCGCCGTGTTGTAGCCGTGGACGCCATTGGCAAAGCGGACGTAGCCACTGGTAATCGCAGGATCGACCTCCAGCCGATTGCCGTCCCAATCCGAATCGCCGCAGACAACGGTACCCTGTACGAAGTCGACTTCCGGGTCGCCGGCGAGAAAGAGCAGCATATCGGCGGCGTGCGTCAAGCCCCAGAGCGCCGAACTCGCGCCGTATTGTGCGATCGTGCACTGGATTTCGCCGATTTCGCCGGCATTCACCAACTCGCGTATCTTGCGATAGACCGGTATATACCGGCGCTGCGTACCGTAGTTGAACTTGACACCGTACTTTTGGACAGCGTCGACCATCGCATCCGCTTCCTCCATCGAACAGCACAGCGGCTTTTCGCAGTAAATGCCTCTGACGTCGTTTTCGGCGGCGAAGACCGTGATGTCCGCGTGCGGTCCGGGTCGGGTGGCGATGCAGACGATGTCCGGTCTCTCTTTTTCGATCATCTGTCGATAGTCGGTATAGGCGCGCCCGGCGCCGTAGCGTTGCCGTATGGATTCCGCTTTCCCGGCGACAACGTCTGAAACGGCGACGAGATTGGTCCTGTCACAGGCGACTGCGGCTGCGGCGTGTGAGAATGGATGCCACAGAAATCGATCCGGACGGCCTTCGACTTCGTCGTCAATTGTCGCGCCCATCCGTCCGCATCCGATCAGGCAGGCGCTGTAGGTGCGTGTCATAATGTCCTTCCTTCACGCGTAACTGCTTCCAATATGAATCAATGCAATCTGCGGCCCCGGTAGGGGTATGCAGACCACTCAACGGGCGGATTTGCGGGCCGTTGTGGTGAGAACTGCATGTCCGCACTTACTATATATGATGTAGAAGGGATCAGGTCAATCTCGAAGTTTGACATACAACAGGAAACCACGCTGATATCGGGAGGAAGCCTATTGCGGGGAATACCCGACAGTTTGCCTTTTTTCTGCAACATTGTCCGGGCACCCTGAGCCGCTCCCTGAGCTTGTCGAAGGGTCGGCGACGGACATAGGGCGCCGAAACGCGGGCGCTTAGACAAGCTCAGCGTCCCCGTTTGAGCAAGTTCCTCACCACCGTAGCAGGCACAGTCGATGTTAACCACTTGATGCGCCAGCTTATAACCGGCTCATCGGCAAGGGTATCGGAGAGGCATGGCAGGTTTCGACCCGATGGCGACCGGCGAAATTGGCGCTTGTATTGGACCTGTTAATGGACTATATTTGGACTTAAAAAGGGGGTGCACATGAAACTGTCCAGCCAGATCAAGCCGATCAGCTACCTCAAGGCCCATGCCTCGGAGATCGTACGCACGCTCGGCGACCGGGGAGAGCCTCTGGTAATCACTCAAAATGGTGAAGCCAAGGTGGTGCTACAAGATATAGACAGCTTTGAGCAGACGCAGGAGATGATGGCGCTGCTCAAGATGCTCGCACTGGGCAACCGGCAGATTGACGCCGGCCAGGTGGAATCCGCGACGAAGGTGATCAAGCGGATCCGGGAGCGGACACGGGATCGCTGATGGCCTATCACGTTCAGTTGACCGATGACGCGGCCAGTGATCTAGAAGCAATCTACGAGTATATCTCCCTGCACGATTCGCCGTCCAGCGCGGAATACGTGCTGGATAGGATCGAGAGTGTTTTTCACGGCCTGTCCGAGCATCCGCAGCGTGGAAGCTATCCGAGAGAGTTGCTTAAGATAGGAGTGCGGGATTTCCGGGAAGTCTTCTTCAAGCCCTACCGCATCATCTATCGGGTTGCTGAGGATATCGTATACGTGCTCGTCATCGCGGACGGTAGGCGTGATATGCAGACGTTGCTGCAGCGGCGCCTGTTACAGGGGTAGGGCATCTCCGCCGTCCGTTGGACCACGCGTCGCAGCGTGGATTCAGCTCAGGCGCCTTGACTTGTCAAACGGATAGCTGGCTAGAATATGGAGTTACGCGTAACTGATTAATAAAATAGCAGATACGACAAGACCCCGCCGGCACTTTGCCATCGGGGTCTTGTTTTTGGGCAAAAACAGTCGATATACCGCCGTCGGTTGACCTTATTCCTGCGGTCGAATCTCCACGTACCGCTCCAAACGCGCGACCTCGCGGTCGTCCACGTACTTGCCGATTTCGCGACGGAACTGCTCGATGCTCGTATACGGACGATATTCTTCGAACTCGTGCGCCATGCGCTTGCCCACGCCGGGGATGGCGAGGATTTCCTCTTCAGTGGCCGTGTTCAGGTCGATGGGTACGAAAACGTACCGCCCCATGCGTTCGATTTCGGCGTCGTCCACGTATTTGCCCATTTCACGCTGCCATTGGGCGATGGCCGAATACGGGCGGTATTCCTCGAATTCGTGCGCAATACGGTCTCCCACGCCCGGCACCAGGAGCATCTCCGCGTTGCTGGCGCTGTTCAGGTTGATCGGAACGAACATCCACACGTAGAGCTTCTCCGCTTCCGCACGGCTCAGGTGCTCTGTGACCACCGCGTGCAGCGCTTCCATATTGAGGAAAGGACGCTGCTGCTGAATCGCGCCGGCGAGTTCCTGACTCATTCCCGGGAGTGCGTTCAGTTCGTCGACTCCCGCGAGATTCGGGTTGATAACCACCGTGCCGCCCGCCGCTTTCAACCCGGATCCATCGGATTCGGGCGTCTCATGCACTTCCGGATCAGCACAACTCTCCAGAAACACGAGACACACGACCAGCGCCGAAAGACGGGTTAACATCGTTCTGTCTCCAAATACTAATGAGGCCCCGGAGGATGTGTCCTTCGGGGCTCTGTTCGGTCGCCTTCGACAACGGGCGAAAAAATGGCTCCGGCGGTAGGACTCGAACCTACGACCTAGTGGTTAACAGCCACCCGCTCTGCCAGCTGAGCTACGCCGGAACCCTGAGAACCATGAGCGGGATGAAATTACCACAAGGCTTCATTGGTGTCAAGCACAAAATCGGTTTCCGCGGCCTTCGCCGGCACGGCCGAATCGGCCCTTCTCCGGGAGGGCGGCAAGGGCTCCGGCGGGCGTCCGTGTGACGGGATTCGGCCTTGACATCGCACCTGGCGCGGTCTAATTTGGTGCCCTGTCGTTTCGAGACGCAAAACCCATTGCAAGGAGATGGAATGAATCCGACTGCACGGCGGATTCTGAAGCGACTGCGGCGATCTGCAAATATCGGAAACACGACGTTGCCGGACGAGTTCGTATGGCCGGCGTACGACGGGTACAGCCTGGCGAACGTCGCGCCAACCGTATTGCGTCACTTCGGCGTCGGCGGGATTCAGACGCCGGGGCTGGCCGAAGAGGTTGTTGGCGACGAGTTGCAAGGCGCGGAGAAACTGGTCGTCACCCTGGTGGACGCGCTGGGCTTTCTGACTCTGACGCGGGCGATGGAATCGGGCCGGGTGCCCGGGTTCCAGTCGCTGGCGGAACGGGGAAGGTTTGTGCCGCTCACGTCGGTCTTCCCGTCGACGACCGCGGTCGCATTATCGTCGTTTCACACGGGGCTGCCGCCGGCCAGACACGGCGTCGCGGGATACAGGATGTACATGCCGGCCCGGGGATACGTGGCGAATATGATCCGATTGAGCCCCGAGGCGGACGAACGGTTCGGCCGCATGCTGCTCAACAGCACAGACGCCCGGGCGCTGTTGGGCGTGCCCACGGTACACCGCCTGTTGACGGCGGCCGGCGTCTCCTCCCGTTGTCTGATTCACCGTTCGCTGGCGCACAGCGGCCTGTCGGAGATGCTGTACGACGGCGCCACGGACGTGGTCCCGTTCGTAAACGCGTCCGACATGTTCAGCCAGGCTCGCGGCATGCTGACCGCTGACCCGGGACGGCCGGGGTGTATCTGGCTGTATACGGACACGTTGGACACGATCCAGCACAGATACGGCACCAGGGGCGAAGAGCCCGAGGGAGAGATCTACAGCCTGGGCTACTCGCTTGAAAGGGAGCTGCTTTCGCCACTCGAAGGGCAGGACGTAAACGCGGCGTTCATGCTTTTGGCCGACCACGGGCATATTCAGGTGGACGTGGATGACGTCGTACAGGTCGCGGCGGTGGCGGGCTTGAAGCATCGGCTGGCGGCACCGCCGACGGGCACGGCGCGGTCGGCGTATTTTCACGTGCGCGACGGCGAGGTGACGGACGTCATGTCCGCGCTTGAGTCCGCGCTGTACGGATCGGCGTGCATTGTAGAGACCCGGCACGCGCTCGCCGACGGCCTTTGGGGAAGCGGGCCGCGGGCGCCCGAATTGACGGGCCGGATCGGCGACGTGATTGCCCTGATGCGCGGCAGCGCCGCGTTGTTCCACGCGTACAGGGACGACGCCGTTCCGTCCGATATCGCGGGCGGCCGGCACGGAGGGCTGCACGAGCGGGAGATGTTGATCCCCTTCTTCATCGCGAGGCTGGGCAAACGCCGGTGACGCAGGATACCCCCAGGGCATTCAGGTTGAGACGACCGGTCTGCAAGGCCCCTTCATGCGGGAAAACGGTTGACGTCGAGCCTGGAAACCGGTAATTTTGTCGGACCATCAAGTAGATTTTTGGGAGACGATTTTCCGCCCGGGTGGTGCGTGTATTGACAGACGCGGATGAAGCGGGAATGGAACTGGCGCTTGCCGAGGCGCGTGGAGCCGGCGATGCCGGCGAGGTACCGGTCGGCGCCGTGATTCTGCGGAACGGGGCGGTGGTGGGACGGGGGCAGAACCGCGTTCTGAGGGACAACGATCCCACGGCGCACGCGGAGATGCAGGCCATCAGGTCCGCAACGTCGCAAACCGGAATGAAGTGGCTGACGGATTGTGTTGTCTACGTCACGCTCGAACCATGCGCGATGTGCGCGGGCGCGCTGGTGCTGGCGCGGGTGTCCCGCCTGGTATTCGGCGCGGACGATCCGAAATCCGGCGCCTGCGGTTCACTGCGAAACGTGGTCGACGACCCGAGGCTCAACCACCGGATCGACGTTCGTCGATCCGTCCTCAAAGAACCCTGTTCGGAGATGTTGAAGCGGTTCTTTCAAGATTTGCGCCGGAAAAACGCCTAACGCGGCGCCGGAAGCCGGCGTCGCGAACGAGTTTCAGGCGTGTCCCCGCATTCGAGCGGAGAGGTGCTGGAGCTGGTTGAACAGGCCGGTCTCGAAAACCGGTGTGCCCTCACGGGTACCGTGGGTTCGAATCCCACCCTCTCCGCCAAAAATCTTACAGGGGAATTATGATACGATATAACACTAATGAATAGGGTCCGGGTCACGTTGGATGAGGGATTTTCGAATCGGACCGCAAAACAGCTGATGAGGAGGTTTGATTACTTATGAGCGGTGTATTCATATATTGGGACAACTCAAATGTCTTTTACGAGGCGCAGCGACTTGCGGAGGAGCTGAATGGAGACCCGACCGCGCGTTTTCGTGTCCGTATTCACTTTGAAAATCTGTTTCGACTGGCGCAGGCGGACAGAAGTTTGGAAAAGGCATACGCTGCTGGCTCCATTCCTCCTGAAATGAACCAATTATGGAATCGTCTGGAGAATCAGGACGTGGAAGTTTATTTGTTTGATCGCGGAACTTCCGGCGGTGGAGAGCAAGAGACACCTGACCAATGGCTGCAGTTACGTATGATGGAGGATGGCTGGGACAATATTGAGAATCCTGGTATCGTGGTGTTATTGACCGGTGACGGCGCCGGATACGTTGAAGGCCGTGGTTTTCATAGTACGTTGGAGCGTTTGTATAGAAGAGGTTGGAAAATCGAGGTCTTGTCCTGGAAGCATTGTTGCAATCGCGGAATGCGTCTGTGGGCCGAGAATAACGGCGTTTTCGTTCCGTTGGATGATTACTATGAGTCCATTACGTTTCTGGAACCTTCTCGTCCAGGTTTTCCGTTTGCACTGCCACGTGATGTCTCAGTACTGGATCTGTCACAGCGTCCGGTGGCTTAGCCTCAATCTGGAAAAAACAGCAACGCGGCGACGCGATAAAACCCTCCGAAGTTGACAGATGTATTAAATTGTAATCTCGCATCAAGTGGTTTCGTCGTTCACTGAGCACCTGCTCCCTGATAGCCTGCGTGCGAAGTGGCCCGATTCGAAGTTGAGTCACGTATGTCTGACGAAGATCGAGAGAAGACTCGGAATTCCACGGCTCAGGATGATTCCGAGCTATTCGGTCGAATTGTCGACATTCTTGAAGAAGCGGGAAGTCAGCGCGATGGTGGTCGCGTATTGGCTGATCGGACGTGAAATTGTTGAGGAAGAGCAGAAGGTAGACATGAACCGCCTACACAAACCCCTCGTCCAAAAGCCGGCTTCCACGCGACGTAATCTCGTGGCGTTGTCCCGAACCGCCCACCATTCTGCACCAGCTTTCGGAGACGAGCTTGGGTTGAACTCCGTCCTTGTCCAAACGGTAAGAGAACCCTCCTGCCATGCCCGGTACGGGAAACCACATTTCCGACGGGTCCAACTCCAGCAGTGGCTCCAGTTCTGGCATTCGCAGTTCATGTTCGACCACCAGGCGTTCAGCGCGACCGCGGATAACCCCGTGGAAGTGCGCCTGGATTTCACGAAGCGCATCAGGCGGCGTATGGTGCCTGTAAACGGGAGTCAGAATAGGGAGCAGGTGCCGATGCCCTCGCCGTTCGGCCACGTCCAATGGCTTCTCTCCCCGAGCATTCCTTAGCGTCCGCCAGGCGCCCAGACCGATCAACCGCCCGGCAATCTCGACAGCTGCGCCGTGCCATGCAGCATGATGTAACGGGGTGTACCAGGACGGACCGTCGGGCCGGGTGGCGTTGACCCAATCACCGGGCCGGGTTGGATCCCACCAATCCCTATATTTGTTTAGAAGCTCAACGACGCGCCTCCATTTGCCGTCCCTGGCCGATTCGGCCAGCGCGTGCCGGTCAGTGGCTTCGTCGTCATTGCAGGACCGGGTCTGCGTGAGTCCGTTCCAACAGATGGTGCGGTTCTCCGTCATGATCTGCCTCGTCATTCCTGTCCCGGTCCATTCCAATCCGGACTGGTTCAAGGAATCCGGTAAAAACGTCTGATCGGGTCAACACGTTGGATCGACGATAAACAGCATCCGGCGCTCGTTTCCGAACGGGCGGGGAGAATCTGGTTTCGCCCTGGAAAAAGTTGCGGATATCGGTTGAATATTGTATCTTAATATTGTGAGAAAGCGGCGTGTTGTGGTCGTGGAAAACGTGAGACGAATGCCGGCCATCCGCCGCTGTTTTTGAATATTGAACCGCTTTTGTGGAGAGGTGCTGGAGCTGGCTGAACAGGCATGACTGGAAATCATGTGTATCCTTTTTGGATACCGAGGGTTCGAATCCCTCCCTCTCCGCCATGAAACCTGTCTCGTCCCGGTCCGGCCGGTCTGCTGCCGCGCAACGAAGACTCGCTTCGCGGGTTTGGAAAGCCTGCTATGGCGCATTCCATCAAGATAACCGTGGGGGAGATCGAACTGGCCGCGGAGTTGAACGATTCAGAAACCGCGACCAGGATCCTTTCCGAGTTGCCCATTCGCAGTGGCTTCAACACCTGGGGCGACGAGATCTACTTTCAGATACCCGTCACCGCTCAGCCGGAGGACCCGCAGGAAACGGTGGAAGCGGGAGATCTCGCGTACTGGCCGCCCGGCAAGGCGTTCTGCATCTTCTGGGGTCCGACGCCCGCCAGCCAGGGAGACGAGATCCGGCCGGCCAGTCCCGTAAACCCCGTCGGTCGGGTGCTGTCGGGCGTGGAGGCGCTGAAAACGGCCTCGCGGGAAGACGAGATATCAATTGAGAAAAGCGATGCATGAAGAGCGGACGCCCTCGTCCTGCTCCGTGCCTCTCGCGTAATCGGCGTTTTGTGGGGCTGTAGCTCAGTTGGGAGAGCGCCAGAATCGCACTCTGGAGGTCGTGGGTTCGAATCCCATCAGCTCCACCAGAAACACAGCCGTCGGCCCTCTGCGGCGGACGGCTGGATTGTAGGTCGTGCTAGACGGGGAAGTAGCGGCGCCCTGTAGCCCGCAATCCGCTATAGCGGGGTTGAATTCCTCGTCTGAGGCTCTTCATTCCGGGACGTGATTCGGACAGTACGCGGTGTCGATCGCCAGGTCCTGCGCAACGGACGATTGCCGAACCCCGTCAGGACCGGAAGGTAGCAGCGGTAGGTAACCCGGGCCGTGTGCCGCGGGGCCCCCTGGCGGGAGCTTGCGCTTTCCGAAAACCCCGGCCTGAGAGCCGAAGCGGGGTGCACGGCCTCTTCAACGTACCTTCCGGTAATCGTCTTCCTGTTCGTGCGTACCCGATAAACGGTTGAGAGGCTTGAACCGTATGGCCTATCGTGTGATCGCCCGCAAGTGGCGGCCCAACGTTTTTCAGGACGTGGTCGCGCAGGATCACATCGTTCAGACGTTGCAGAACGCCATCCGATCGGATCGCGTTGTCCAGGCGTATCTGTTCTGCGGCCCGCGGGGAACGGGTAAGACGACGATGGCGCGGCTGTTGGCGAAGGCGTTCAACTGCGAAAACGGTCCCACGCCCAAGCCCTGCGGCGACTGCGGATTCTGCACGGCGATTGCCGATAACAAGAGCATGGACGTCCTGGAAATTGACGGGGCGTCGAATCGGGGCATCGACGAAATCCGGCAACTGCGGGAAGAAGTCGGATTCGCCGCAACCAGGGGCAAGCGCAAGGTCTACATCATAGATGAAGTACACATGCTCACCGCCGAGGCCTTCAACGCCCTCCTGAAGACGCTCGAGGAGCCGCCGCCTCACGTGGTGTTCGTCCTGGCCACCACAGAGCCGCACCGGATGCCGGAGACGATTCTATCCCGCTGCCAGCGGTACAATTTCCGGCGGATATCCACCGAGGCCATTGTCGGGCAACTTCGAAAGATCCTGGATGCGGAGGAGGTCGCATCGGAAGACGAGGCGTTGTTTCTTCTGGCGCGGAAGGCCGACGGCGCGTTGCGCGACGCCGAGAATCTGCTCGACCAGTCCATCGCGTATACGGACGGGTCCGTCTCCGCCGGCGCGGTACGGGATCTGCTTGGCGTTATTCCCGCAGACACGTTCTTCGAACTGACGCAGGCCATGCTGGATTCAGACACGGTGACGGCGCTGCACAAGGTGGGTCTTGTGCTGGACGGCGGCGGCGATGCCGGCGAATTCACGCAGGGGTTGCTGGAGCATGTCCGCCACCTGCTGGTGGCGCGCGTGTCGGACGGCGTTTCGGGCGACGATCTGTCCGAGGCCGACCAGGAAAGATACCGTGAAACGGGCGCGCTGTTCCGCGAGGAAGATCTCCTGCGCATGTTGCAGGCGGTTTCCGATCTCGAGGCAAGGCTGGGTCGGGTTTCAAATCCCCGGTTCTGGTTGGAACTGACCGTGTTGAAGTTGGTGAAGATGGCGCCCTCGGAGTCCGTCATGGAAGTCATGGCGCGTCTGGACCGGCTTGAGGGTCTGCTGCGTAAAGGAGGCACGTCAGGTGCGCGGCAGCCTGGGCACGAGGCGCCGGCGGGAGCAGGCCGCGACCCGGGCCCGGCGACCCCTCAGGGTCCTGCAGGTCGAACGCCGTCGCCGGAACTCGCGAATGAAGCGAAGCAGGCCGTCGTCGACGCGCCGCCGCCCGCCGCGCCGACGGGAGAGACTGAACCGGCGCCGGCGGACAACCTCACGTTCGATGACGTGCGGAAGAAGTGGCCGGACCTCGTTGAGCACGTCAGGCTGAAGAAGATGACCCTCGGGACATTCCTGTCCGAGGGCACGCCCACGGCGTTGCATGACCGCAGGCTGGACCTGGTCTTCAAGGCCGACAAGACGTTTCACGTCGAGCAGGTGAGGCGCAACGAGGCGTTTCTGGAAGAAGCGACGGCCGATGTCCTCGGGGTCTCCCTGCGCGTCCGGTGTGAATTGGACGCGGCTGAAGCCGACGGCGCAACGAAGGAAAGCCGCGCGCCGGCCGATGAACGCGTCCGGATGGCGATCGAAGTCTTCGATGGAGAGGTTGTGGGAAGATAGTTCCACCTGGGAGGGCGCAATGGCGAAGGGCATGGCGGGAATGATGAAGCAGGCCCAGAAGTTGCAGGCCAGGCTGGCGAAGGTACAGGAGGAACTCGCGTCCCGGGAAGTCGAGGGGACGTCCGGAGGCGGCATGGTGGTGGCGCGGGCAAATGGACAACAGCATATCGTGGGCATCCGCATCGACCCGGAAGTCGTGGACGCCGATGACGTGGAGATGCTGGAAGATCTGATTATGGCCGCCATCCAGCAGGCCCGGGAGAAGGCGCAGGAAATGGCCGACCGCGAGGTGCAGCGGGCAACGTCGGGCATGTTGCCGCCGGGCGTCAACCTGGGTCTGTAGGTACCGGCCGCCGCCTGAATCCCGGTGCAGAAACGCGATACGGGTATCGGCGTTCGAGGAGCGTCAGAATGGCTTCCAATGCCATCGATCGGCTGGTGGCCGGGCTGGGGCGGCTGCCGGGCATCGGCGAAAAGTCCGCGCGGAGAATCGCGCTCGACGTTTTGACCTGGAAGAACGAAGACGTACGCGCGCTGGCCGAACTGCTGGTGGAGGTGAAGACCCGTGTCCGGGCCTGCGGCGCGTGCTTCAACCTTTCGGAGCGCGACCCATGCCCCATCTGCGGGGATGAACGGCGGGACCGGACCCAGGTGATGGTGGTGGATTTTGTCGGCGACCTGCTGGCAATGGAACGCATGCAGGCCTACCGCGGCCTGTATCACGTACTGGGCGGGCGGATCTCTCCTCTGGACGGTATCGGACCGGAAGAGTTGAACATTCAATCACTCCTGGCGCGGTTGAACGGCGGCGGCATTCGGGAGGTCATTCTGGCGAATGGTCCCACCGTCGAGGGCGATGCAACCGCGCAATACCTCAAGCAGGTCCTGGGAACACACGACGTGACCGTAACGCAGATCGCCAGGGGCCTTCCCGTGGGCAGCGACCTCGCCCTCGCTGATCAGGTTACGCTTTCCCGCGCACTGGATGGACGCAGAGAACTATGAACCGTACCGACACGCTCCGCAGCAGTTCGCAGGGGATCCGGCTGCCCAAGCCGCAGCCCGCCGACCGCATGGTCACGTTTCCCAACTTCCTGACGGGTCTGAGGATTGTCCTCACTCCTGTTTTTCTGGCGCTGATTTTTTCGGACAGCGGATTCAACAAGATCCTGGCGCTGCTTGTTTTCACCGTGGCCTCGCTGACAGATTTCTTCGACGGCTGGTTCGCGCGCCGCGACAAGACGGTTACCAGCCTCGGACGGTTCATGGATCCGCTTGCCGACAAGCTGCTGGTTTCCTCCGCCCTCGTCTCCTTCGTACTCCTGGGGATGGTGGAAGCGTGGCTGGTGGGCGCCATGCTGATCCGGGACGCCGTGATTACCAGCCTCCGGGTATACGCAATCCGCAAAGGGCGTCCGGTCGTCACGTCACGACTGGCGAAATGGAAGACCATGCTGCAGCTGGTACTGGCGTTCGGCATCCTCGTGTTCATCAACGTGCGCGTGATCACCGCTGAGCTGACCTCTCAGCCCCTGGTGCTTGTGGATTCGGGTTCCCAGATGGTGCTGAACGTCCTGGTGGCGGCGGTTACCCTGCTGGCGGTGGTGTCGGGCGTCTTCTACCTGGTGGAGCATGGCCGTGACCCGGCCTGAGCGGGGGATCGGAGGCCGCTGACTTGAATCCGTGGACCCGGCTGCTTGCCACCGGTTTTTTCTCCGGAAACGTACCGGTTGCGCCGGGCACGGCAGGCACGGCGGCGGCAGCGGTTCCGTACCTGGCGGTCAGTTATCTTACGCCGGGGTTCGGAACCCTACCGTGGGTCCTGTTTCTGGTCCTGGTTTCCGGGGTGGCCGTCTACACCGCTTCCGCGGGAGAAGATGCCTGGGGTCCCGACCCCGGGCCGGTCGTTATTGACGAGTTTGTGGGGTTTTACGTCACGGTAGCCTTCCTGCCGCTGTCGCCTGCGGTGGGGGTTGCCGGATTTTTTATTTTCCGGGCACTGGATATCCTGAAGCCGCCGCCCGTGCGCGCGTCCGAAAAGTTGCCCCGGGGATGGGGCGTGGTGATGGACGACGTGATCGCGGGGATATACGGAAATCTTCTCATACGGGCGGGGCTGTCCCTGTGGAGCGGTTAACGCGCAATGCCGACGCTTCGCGCATTTGTGGCCGTCGAACCTCCCGCTTCGCTGATCCCGGTCTATCAGGCCGCCAGACGCTTCCTTGCGGACCTGGACGCGCGGCTGAGATGGGTGCGTCCCGAAGGCGTGCATCTCACCCTCAAGTTCCTGGGCAACGTGGAAGTCGTCTCCGTGCCGGGCATTCTTGAGGCAATGCGGGCGGTGGCCGGCCGGACGCCGCCGATGGCGTTGCATACGTCGGAGGTGGGTGCGCCGGATCCGGATCGGGCGAGGGTGGTCTGGCTGGAGGTGGGCGGGGAGACGGAGATTCTGGACGGGCTGCAGGCCGACGTGGAGGACGCCATGTTCAGGATCGGGTTCGAGAGAGAGGAACGGCGGTTCCATCCGCACCTGACCCTTGCCCGCGCAAGACGCAGGGCGGTGCGGCTGCCTTCCGAATTGACCGGGGCTGTCCCGTCCGCGCACTTTATGGTGGACCGTTTATCACTGTACAGCAGTGAGTTACGGCCCGGAGGCGCCGTGTATAACGCACTGGGCCACGCGCGGCTTTCCGGGTCGCCACGGCGGGGTTGACCGGACGGGGAGGCAAGTCGCCGCGGGATGGTTTTTTCTGAACGGGCGGGGCTTGACTTCACGTTGGACTGCTGATATATTATATTTTTGATCCGAATGCCCACCCTGGTTTTTCTCCCTGCAGTTCTTGCAAAATACAGTCTTGATTAATATACAAATGTTCACTATATTGGGTGACCACACATGTTGCGGCGCAGAGAATCTGGCTCCTCTTGCAGTCCGTTGATAAAGTCGCTCTGCAGGCGAGGCCGAGCCATTGTGGCCGAAGACAAGGCGCGCGACCGAGTCCCATCCATCGATTCGGCGAGGGCGCGCAACGCAGTATTTCGACCGCAAGGGCCGGCCGCAGCCCGGATGGACTTTTTCAACGGGCTGCCAAGGCCGTGGGCTGCGCCGTGATCCAACGGGTCAATCCAGTCAGGAGGAGCACGCTATGGCGAAGTCCAATGGCGCCGGCAAGGCAAAGGCCATCGATCTGGCTATTTCGCAAATCGAAAAGCAGTTCGGCCAGGGTTCCATAATGCGGCTGGGCGGAGAAGAGGGCGGACAGGTGGCCGTCGAAGTGATACCAACCGGCGCTCTCGCACTGGACGTCGCCCTTGGCGCGGGCGGGGTCCCACGGGGCCGGGTCGTCGAGATTTACGGACCGGAAGGTTCCGGCAAAACCACACTGACCCTGCACGTCATCGCGGAAGCGCAGCGAAAGGGCGGAACCTGTGCGTTTGTCGATGCGGAGCATGCGCTAAATGTAGAACTTGCGGAACGGATCGGAGTCGATCTCGAAACCCTCCTCATCTCGCAGCCCGATACCGGGGAGGAGGCCCTGGAAATCACCGACACGCTCGTGCGCAGCGGCGCATTCGACGTGGTGGTGGTGGACTCGGTCGCGGCGCTCGTGCCGCGCGCGGAACTCGAAGGCGATATGGGCGATTCCCACGTGGGATTACAGGCGCGGCTTATGTCTCAGGCCCTGCGAAAGCTGTCCGGTTCGATCAGCAGGTCAAAGACGTGCGTGATGTTCACCAACCAGATCAGGATGAAAATCGGTGTGATGTTCGGCAATCCGGAAACGACCTCGGGCGGAAACGCGCTTAAATTCTATGCGTCCGTTCGCATGGATATCCGACGCATCGGCGCAATTAAGGAGGGCCAGGAAGTCACAGGCAACCGGGTCCGTGTCCGGGTTGTCAAGAACAAGATGGCCGCGCCGTTCAAGGAGGCGGAGTTCGATCTGATGTTCGGAGAAGGCATTTCGAGAGAGGGTAGTCTTCTGGATATCGCCGAACTTCACGGTATTGTCAGCAAGAGCGGTACCTGGTTTTCCTATGGCAGCGATCGCCTGGGGCAGGGGCGGGAGAACGTAAAGAACCACTTGAAGGAACAACCGGAACTTGCCGCAGAAATCGAATCCCGGGTGCGAGAGGCCGTCGGTCTGGCGGACAACGGCACGGCGGAGTCGGGCGACGACGCCTGAAGCGCGTCGGGCAGCGTACGCGGTTGGCGTCATGCGTGACCTGCGGGGCTGTCCGGAAAGCCGGTGGGATTGCATATCCTCGTTTCGAGGTTTCGCGGATGAAACCGAATTCCAGTTCGCCGCCGGATCGCCCGAATTCCTCCCAGAGGGCGAAGAACGCGGCGTTTCGCCTTCTGAGCGCACGCGCGTATTCGTGTGCGGAACTGAGAGAAAGGCTGCGCCGCCGCGGGTTTCATGATCCCGTCGTCGAGCGGACCCTGGATGAGTTGGCGCGGCTGAAGCTGGTCGACGATCGGGATTACGCCCTTCGTTTCGTCCAGGAGCGCATGCGAATCCGGCCAGCGGGCCGGGGGCTGCTCCGTCTCCAGCTGAAAAAACGAGGTATCGACTCCGCTACGACCGAGGACGTGCTGGATGAGTCGTTCGATGGCGTCGACCCCGAGGCTGTCGCCTTGGATCTCCTGAGGTCGCGCAGGAGACGCTACGACGGCGTGGAAAGGCGGAAAGCGCTTTCCCGTATGTACGGGTTCCTGGGGCGCCGAGGGTTCGGCGCCGTGGCGCATGCGGCGGCGGAGCGGGCCTGGCTGGAATTCCGTGAAAGCGGTCACGACGGCGCGCCGGACACATGAGCAGGCGCCGGCCGCGTCCGGCGCGAAATCCGGTACGGCGCCGCGATTCGCGTGTACCTTTGTCAATGCCGGATCAATCCATGAAATCTTCAGCCGACATCCGTGAAGAGTATCTTCGGTTCTTCGAAGATAGAGGCCACACGATCGTGCCGAGCGCGCCCGTTGCGCCGCAGGACGATGCCACCCTGCTGTTTACCAATGCGGGGATGAATCAGTTTAAGGACGTGTTTCTGGGCACGGGCCGGCGGGATTACCGCCGTGCGGTGGATACGCAGAAATGCATCCGCGTATCGGGGCATCACAACGACCTTGAAGAGGTCGGCTTCAGTGCGCAGCATCATACGTTTTTCGAAATGCTGGGCAACTGGTCTTTCGGCGACTATTTCAAGCGGGAGGCCATCGCGTGGGCGTGGGAACTGTTGACCGGAGTCTGGCAGTTGCCCAGGGAGCGGCTCTGCGCCACGGTATTCGGCGGTGACGCCGGCGACGGACTGGCGGCGGACGAGGAGGCGGAAGCGCTCTGGACGGAACTGACGGACCTCCCGGCGGAAAGGGTGCTTCGGCTGGACAAGACGGACAATTTCTGGCAGATGGGCGAGACCGGCCCGTGCGGTCCGTGTTCGGAGGTACACTACTACCTCGGTGACGATCCGGCGTCGTGGTTCCGCGAGGTTCCGGACCTGGACGGTCCGGATACGGTGGAGATCTGGAATCTGGTCTTCATTCAGTTCAACCGGGATGCCGAAGGCGTTCTGCATCCGCTGCCCGACAGACACGTGGATACCGGCATGGGGTTCGAGCGCATCTGCACCGTACTCCAGGGCGTGGAATCTACTTACGATACCGATCTGTTTCAGCCCATCCTCACCGCGATCAGCGAGGTTACCGGGAAATCCTATAACGACGAAAACCGGGTGGCGATGCGGGTAATCGCGGACCATATCCGCACGCTCTGTTTTGCAGTCGCGGACGGAGTGCTGCCATCCAACGAAGGGCGGGGATACGTGCTGCGGCGTATCCTGAGGCGGGCGGCGCGATACGGGCGCACGCTGGAGATGCACGATCCGTTCATTCACGGGCTGGTGCCCGTTGTCGTGCGCGTAATGGGGCGCGTGTTTCCCGAGGTGACGGAGCAGGCGGACCACATCTCCAGGGTCATCCGATCGGAGGAAGAAGGGTTTGGAAAGACGCTCGACCGGGGGCTGGAGATGTTCGAGGTCGTTACCGGGGACGGAAGCATCTCCGGACGGGACGCGTTTCGCCTGTATGATACCTACGGTTTTCCAATCGACCTCACGCAACTGATGTGCGCGGAGCGCGGGTTGGAAGTGGACCTGGACGGATTTGAGGCGGAGATGGCCGCCCAGCAGGCGCGGTCGCGGGAAGCGGGGCGTCGGGTCTTCGCGTCCAGTGAGGCGGTGTCCGACGATTTCCTTCCTTCCGAACATTCCGTATTCGTCGGATACGATCGCCTGGCGCTCGACGCGGTCGTCGCGGCGCACAAGGCGGCTGCGGATGGCAGGGTGGACGTCTACCTGACGGAGACCCCGTTCTACGCCGAAGCCGGGGGGCAGGTTGGAGACCGGGGACGGATTCAAAACGGAGACCTGGAGGTTCGGGTCGAGGAGACGTTCCGTTCGGGTGAAGGTATCGTGCATCGGGGGCGCCTGACGCGCGGCTGCGCCGACGCGCTCGAAGGCGCACGCGTGGACGCGCGTGTTGACGCGGGGCGCCGGATGGAGACCGCCCGGAACCATACCGCAACCCATCTGCTCCACGAGGCCCTCCGTCAGGTACTCGGCAACCACGTGAACCAGGCCGGGTCGCTGGTCGCACCGGACCGGCTGCGGTTCGACTTCAACCACTTCGAGGCCGTAACGCCTGCGCAGCAGGACGAGATCAACCGTATTGTAAACCGGGCGATCCGGAGGGATCTCAAAGTGGATACGGATATGGTAGGTCTCGAGGAGGCGCGGCGCAGCGGCGCCCGAATGTTGTTCTCCGAAAAATACGGCGATATCGTAAGGACGGTGCGGATCGGGGACTTCAGTCTCGAGCTGTGCGGCGGTACCCACGTGGGATCGACGGGTCAGATCGGCATGCTCCAGTTGACGGCCGAAACGGGAACGACCGCCGGCGTTCGACGGGTGGAAGCTGTCACCGGAGCGGGCGTCGAGGCGCTCATCGGGAGACTACGGGCCACGCTCGCCGCGCTGGAGGACTTGTTGAGCGTGGAGGCCGATGCGTTGCCCGAACGCGTCGATCGGCTGATCTCCCGGGGCAAGGAACTCGAACGGACGGTACAATCCATTCGCAGCGCATCGGCCGGGGAGCAGATGCGCGACGTGGCGGGCGCCGCGGTGGAGGTGGACGGGGTCCGGGTCGTGGCGACCTCCGTGCAGCCGGCGGACATGGAGGCATTTCGGGAAATGGGCGACCGGCTCCGTGAGACCCTCGGTTCGGGCGTGGGCGTTCTGGGCGCGGCGCTGAACGGCAAGGCGTCGCTGATCGCGGTGGTGACGGACGACCTCATCCGGAGGGGCGTGCAGGCGGGCAATATCGTCAAGGCGGTGGCGGAACTGGTGGGCGGCGGCGGCGGCGGACGCCCCCATCTTGCGCAAGCAGGCGGCAGGCATCCTGAAAGGATGTCCGACGCGCTTGCCCGGGTACCTGAGATCGTCCGGCTGCAGTTGGGAAGGTAGATCGCACCGATGTCGACATACGACCACCTCAAGTCGGTTCTCGGGAAACGGGGCACGGGATTTCTGTGCCTCCTGGATCCCGATCGGATGGACAAGCAGGACCTGGTTCACACGGCGGTGACGTGTGCGGACAACGGCGCAGACGCCCTGTTGATGGGCGGCAGTTTTCTGCTTTACTCGGATTTCGACAGGGCGGTCAGGGAGGTCAGACGCGCCGTCGGGCTACCCCTGCTGATTTTTCCCGGACCCGACATGAACCAGGTCTCGTCAGCGGCCGATGCGATTCTCTTTCTTTGCATGATCAGCGGGCGAAATCCGGACCTGCTGATCGGACAGCAGGTCAAAGCGGCGCCTATCGTCAAGGCGTACGGTCTGGAAGCGATTTCAACCGGGTATATGCTGGTGGATTCCGGGCGGCAGACGACAGCTGAGTATATCAGCAATACCAAACCGATGCCCGGAGACAAACCCGAGATCGCGACCGCGCACGCGTTGGCCGCCCAGTTCCTCGGCATGCAATGCGTCTATCTGGATGCGGGTAGCGGCGCCGGGCGGATGGTTTCCGACGAAATGATCGCGGCGGTTGCGGGAAACGTCTCCATACCGGTGATAGCGGGAGGCGGTATCCGGGAGCCGCGGGATGCCGGCGCGAAGGCGGCGGCGGGCGCCGATTTTGTGGTGGTGGGCAGTGTCCTGGAAGCGAAACGGGACCCCGCGCTCGTCCGCGACTTCGCCGACGCCGTCCACAGCGGGTAGGCATCCGCAGGCCGGAGTACGGGATCAACGTAACCGCCGGGAAGGACTCTGGCGGTTTTTGTTTCGTTCAGGCGTCCGGACGGGCGGACGAACGGTGAGCGGACGCGTGTGGCAAACCCCGGCGGCGCTTGACAGGATGCCCGGATTTAGATAGATTGTTAGCTTCCGACGTGGACGATCATAACGGCACGAACAGATTATGGCGGAACGACAAGCCACGGTGAAAAACAGGTTGGGTATCCATGCGCGGCCGTCGGCCCTTCTTGTGCAGGCGGCCGCAAAGTATGTTTCGGAGATTACCCTGATCAAGGACGGGCTCGAGGTAAACGGCAAGAGTATCATGGGCGTTATGATGCTCGCGGCGGAGACGGAAGCGAAAATTCGAGTCCGGGCGGCGGGTCCGGATGAAGCGGAAGCTCTGGACGAGATTGTGCGGTTGATCGAGGGCGAATTCGACTGAACGGGCATCGTGTCGCGCGCAAGGTCTCAAACCCATGAAAGTACTCAAGGGCATCCAGGCATCGAACGGCATCGCCATCGGACCGGTATATCTTCACGACCCGGAGGAGCCGTGGGTGGACTACCGGCGCATCGGGGAGGATGAAGTCGACGGCGAGGTGCGGCGGTTTCTGGATACGCTCGCCTCCGTGGCGGAAGACCTGAAGGCCACGCGGGTTCGTGTCGAGGAGAATCTGGGCCCGGACCACGCCCAGATTTTCGACGCGCATCTGATGATTCTGGGCGACGCGGCCCTGCGGGAGCCTACCCTCGCATCGATCCGGAAGGATCGGGTGAACGTTGAGTACGCGTTCTGGCTGACCCTCCAGAAGGTGCGCCGCCAGTTCGACGCAATCCAGGACGACTATTTCAGGGCGAGGCGCGCGGATATCCTCGACGTGGAAAGGCGGGTACTGTCCAGACTGTGCCGGCGGGATGACTCGTTGCCGGAACGGATGACCGCCCCGGCGATTGTGATCGCCCACGAGTTGACGCCCTCCAATGCGGCGCGCATGAAGCGGGACAGCGTGCTGGGCATGGTAACCGAAGCGGGCGCCGCGACTTCGCATGCGTCGATTATCGCGCGTGGCCTCGAGATTCCAGCGGTCGTGGGGGTCGATGCCGCACTGGCGTCGGCCGAGCCCGGCGATACGGCCATCGTGGACGGAAACCGGGGGCTGGTCTGTATCCGGCCCGATCCGGACACGCTGAGCCGGTACCGCGCCGAAGCCCGACGGTTCACCGAGTTGCAGAAGGGTCTCCTCAGGTTTACCGACGTGCCCGCCGAGACCCTCGACGGCGTTCGCGTGTGCCTGCAGGGCAATATAGAATTGCCTGAAGAGGGGCGGTCCGCGCTGGCTTACGGCGCGGAGGGCATCGGCCTGTTCCGGACGGAATACCTCTATCTCGCGGGATCCAGCCTGCCGGGCGAAGACGAACAGGCGGCTGCGTACACACGTCTTGCCGAACAGATGGCGCCTCATCCGCTGGTGGTACGAACGCTCGACCTCGGCGGAGACAAGCTGGCGCATGCGTCGCATGCCACCGAAGAAACCAACCCGTTTCTGGGCTGGCGCGCCATTCGTCATTCACTGGCGAACAGGGACCTGTTCAGGATTCAGTTGAGAGCCATCCTCCGGTCCAGCGCGTCCGGAAACGTGAAGCTGATGTTCCCGATGATTTCGGGCGTGGAGGAACTGCTGGAAGCCAAGTCCGTACTGTCCGAGGCCCGCGCCGAACTGAAACGGTCCGGCGTGCCGTTCGACGAGGACTGCGACGTCGGCGCGGTCATCGAGGTGCCGTCCGCGGCCGTCGTGGCCGATCAGCTTGCGCGCGAAGTGAATTTTTTCAGCATCGGGACCAACGATCTCGTCCAGTATACCCTGGCTGTGGATCGGGGCAACGAACGTGTGGCCTATCTGTACGATCCGTATCATCCGGCCGTATTGCGGCTGATCAAATCCGTCGTGGACGCCGGGCACCGTCACGACATTCCGGTCACGGTCTGCGGGGAAATGGCCGCCGATCCGCACAGTTGCGTCCTGTTGATGGGCATGGGAGTTGATGGATTCAGCGCGGGTCCGCGTATGGTTCCCGAGATCAAACAGGCGATCCGGTCTGTCACCATGGAAGAGGCGAGGGCGGTGGCGGAAGAGGCGCTCGCCCTCCCCACCCGGGGCGCCATTCGGGATTACCTTCACGGTGCTTTGACCCGGATGCAGGCGCCGAGCAGGGCGCTGGATGAACTTGAAGAAGAGCCGGCAGGGGTTGAACGGTAAGCCGGGTCCTTCTTCCGTGTGGGTTTGCGCCACGTCCGATTCACGAGATTCTTGCAGACGGCCTGGATAGCCGAAGGAAGCATTACCCGAGTCCCACGACCGGAAAAGAGGAATACATGCGGCGCCTTTTTACCTCAGAGTCGGTGTCGGAAGGGCACCCGGATAAAATCTGCGATCAGATTTCCGATGCGGTCCTGGATGCGATGCTTGCTGAAGACCCGCGGTCGCGCGTCGCGTGCGAGACGATGGTGACCACGGGGCAGGTGATCGTATCGGGTGAGATAACCACGCGGGCCCGGGTGAATATACAGAAACTCGTGCGAAGCGTCATTCAGCGCATCGGGTATACGGATTCCGCGTACGGGTTCGACTACCGGTCCTGCGGCGTGCTGCTCGCGCTCGACACGCAGTCGCCCGACATCTCCCGGGGCGTTACCGAGGGCGAAGGTCTGCATGAAGCGCAGGGCGCGGGCGACCAGGGCATGATGTTCGGTTATGCCTGTCGTGAGACCCCGGAGTTGATGCCGATGCCCATTATGCTGTCACACAAGCTGGTGATGGCCCTGGCCCAGCTCCGGCGCAGCGGCGCGCTTCCCTATCTGCGGCCCGACAGCAAGTCGCAGGTGACCGTGGAATACGAGGACGACAGTCCGGTGCGCGTACATACGGTCGTGATTTCGACGCAACATGACCCCGACGTTGAACATGACCGCATCTGCCGCGATATGAAACAGCACGTCGTGCAGAAGGTTGTCCCGGAGCATTTTCTGGATGAGGACACGATCTACCACATCAATCCGACCGGGCGGTTCGTGGTCGGCGGTCCACACGGCGACACCGGCTTGACCGGCCGGAAGATCATCGTGGATACGTACGGCGGCGTGGGGCGGCACGGAGGCGGGGCGTTCTCCGGAAAGGACCCCAGCAAGGTCGACCGGAGCGCGCACTACGCCGCGCGGTACGTCGCCAAGAACGTGGTGGAAGCGGGGCTCGCGAAACGGTGCGAGGTGCAGTTGGCCTACGCCATCGGCGTGGCCGAGCCGGTTTCCATCTTTGTGGATACGTCCGGGACGGGCGTGGTCGGCGACGCGGATATCGTGTCTTTGATCCGGTCGCATTTCGACTTGCGACCGTCCGGTATCATCCGGACGCTGAATCTGCTTTGCCCGGTGTACGAACGCACCGCGGCCTACGGTCATTTCGGGCGGACGGAGGAAGGATTTACCTGGGAACGAACGGATAAGGCGGAGGCCCTCAGGGTTGCCGCGGGCAAGCTCGCGTAGCGGAACGTCTCCCGGCCGGCTGTTCATTTGCGTTTTCCGCCGGTACAGACAGGTCCTGATGCGGATGGAGAGGAGAATGAGGTGGGTTACGAGGTAAAGGATATCGGTCTCGCGGAGCAGGGATTCAGAAATATCGAATGGGCCGAGAAGCAGATGGGCGCCCTGTTGAAGGTACAGGAACGCTTCGCGCGTGAAAAGCCGCTCGAGGGATACCGGATCGGCATGGCGCTCCACGTAACCAAAGAGACCGCGGTGCTTGTGCGGACCCTGCGGGCGGGCGGCGCAAGCGTAGCGATAACCGGTTGCAATCCGCTTTCCACGCAGGACGACGTGGCGGCGGCGCTCGCGGCCGAGGACGTGACGGTTTACGCGTATAAGGGAGAAACACGGGAGGATTACTACCGGTATCTGCGCGCGGTTATAGAAACCCGGCCGCACGTGACCATCGACGACGGCTGCGACCTGGTCAACGAAGTGCATACGAACTACGCTGATTTGATCCCGGAGATCGTGTGCGGATGCGAGGAGACCACGACGGGCATCATCCGCCTGCGTGCGATGGAAAAGGACAATGCGCTGAAATACCCCATCATTGCCGTTAACGACTGCGATACCAAACACCTGATGGACAATTTCTACGGCACGGGGCAGTCGGCGCTGGACGGCGTTGTGCGGGCGTCCAACCTGCTGATCAGCGGAAAGTCGGTCGTCGTTGTCGGCTATGGCAGTTGCGGCAAAGGCGTGGCGTCACGGGCGCGGGGACTGGGAGCGGAGGTCATTGTCACGGAAGTGGATCCGTTTCGCGGGCTGCAGGCGCGGATGGACGGATACCGGGTGATGCCGATGGTGCACGCGGCGGGTATCGGAGACCTGTTTGTCACGGTGACCGGCAACAAGCACGTTATCAGCGCGGAACATATGCAGGCCATGAAGGACGGCGCAGTGGTGGCAAATGCCGGACATTTCGACCTGGAAATCGACGTGGACGGGCTCGAGACGATGGCGGAGAACAAGGAGGAAGTGCGACCCCTGTTTCACGAATATACCATGAAAGGCCGTTCATTGTTCCTGTGCGGCGAGGGTCGTCTAGTGAACCTCGCGTGCGCGGAGGGCCATCCGTCCACGGTGATGTCGCTGTCGTTCTGCGATCAGGCACTCGGGGTTGAATACGGCGTCAGGAACGCCGATTCGCTGGAACCGAGGGTGTACCGGTTACCCGATGAGATCGACCGGGAGGTCGCCCGGCTGCAACTGGAGGCGATGGACGTACAGATCGATTCGCTGACCGCCGACCAGGAGCGGTATCTCGGTTCCTGGCAGGAGGGCACCTGAGCCGGCGATGTACCGGACCGCGACAATGTCGTCCCCTGCTCGCGCTGTGAAAAAGCCCCGGAGAGAGATCCCCGGGGTTTTCCTGTTTCACGCGGCGGGACGGCGGGGTTGGAATCAGAGATCGTATCTGAGCCTGAAATAAAGGCTCCAGGCGTCATCCGACCGGTCCAGCCGGCGGGCGACGTTCAGCCGGAGGAGTTGCCGGGGAAGCGCAATGCCGAGACCTGTACTGGTCCTGAAGGATGCCAGGTCCGGTTCTCCGAATCCTGCGAACAGGCGGGCGGATTCCGGCATCAGCCGCGTCCACCCCGCATCCGCAAAAACAGTAAGGTTGAGCAGATGGAATCCACTGACGGGGATTCGCGGAAGGACGTCGCCGCGGAAGGCGTACTCGACGTTGACGAGAACCAGACGGTTGGCACGAAATTCCTTGATGTCGTACCCGCGAAGGGTGCCCGCGCCGCCCAGGCCGAAAAGGAACTGTGTCGCCGCGCTCTGGCGGGTATTGAGCCGGGCCCGGACAATCAGGCCCTGCCTGCCGAATCTCGCCTTTTGATAGCGCTTGCCCTCCAGCGTAAGGCCGTGGAAGGGGAATTCCCGAAAGCCGCGTTCGTAGCGTAAGCTTCCGAACCACGCATTGCGGAAAAGCGGGCTCCCGACGCGTGTATCGACCGTGACGCCGGCGTGCAGCAGGCCGACGTCACCGGGCCGGGCGGGCGGGTTGTTTCGAAAGGGGCGGTTCCGGAAGAACACGCTCCACGCGGTCCTGACCGGCAGGGGTTCGCATCCGTAAGCGGTCAGCCCGATGAACAGAGATAGCGTTCGTTTCGACCTGAGGCTGAATTTCGCTTCGAATCCGTTTTTCGCCCGGAAGTAGTCACGGTAGTCCCACTTGAAGAGGAGGCTGAGCAGGCTGTTTTCGGTGGTGCCGACGATGCCCCGTTCCGGCGTTTCGGATCTGTCGAAAACAGCGGCGTTAAAGCTGATCTTCCGGCTGCGGTATTCCACGCCGGCTTCCCACCGGGCGGCGCGGCTGGCAAAACCGTATCCACCCTCCGCGAAGGCCTTGATCCGGGGCCAGTCCTTGCGGCTTGCGGACAGGCGATACCCCAGGAAGGGCCCCTCCACGCGATTGTATCGGAGTCGGGCGCCACGGTAGAGCTTCTCGAACCGGGAGACGTCGCCTGTCTGCGCGCGGGCGTCCGATACCCCGACAAGAAACGTGAGAAGAATGAGGAACGCTGCTATCAAGTCTGGCGTCCTGTCACGGAAATTTCCAGCCACGCTTCCGCCGATCCGCCCGTCAGCGTTCGATATTGTAGTACTTGATTTTCTTGTGGAGGTTTGTGCGGTCAACGCCGAGCAATCTGGCCGCCTTTGTGACGTTCCAGCCGTTTTCCTTCAGTGCATCCGAAATGTAAGCCTTTTCCACGGCCTCACGGACTTCATGCAGACTCTTGCCGGACCAGGCCCCGGGCAATGGGACTGCCCCGGGCCCGCCGGCGCCGCGGGCGGGTTCCGGACCGTCCAGTCCGGTCAGATGGTGGACGAGGACCGTATCTTCGGCGACCATAATGGACAGGCGCTCGATCAGGTTCTTGAGTTCCCTGATGTTGCCCGGCCAACTGTAATTCTTCAGGGCCTCCATCGCCCCGGCGGCGATTTCCTTTGGGCGGAAGTCGTTTTCGTCGGCGTAAGCCCTGAGAAAGTGCTCCGATAGCAGAGGTATGTCTTCCCTTCGATCCCTCAGCGGCGGGGCCGTGATGGGCACGACATTGAGCCGGAAGTAGAGGTCCTCCCGGAAAGCGCCGTTCTCTACCTGCCGCTGAAGGTTCTTGTTGGTCGCGGCGATCACCCGAACGTCCACTCTCAGGGTCTTCGACCCGCCAACCCGCTCGAATTCCCCTTGTTCGAGGGCACGCAGGACCTTGGCCTGAACGCTCAGGCTCATATCGCCGATCTCGTCCAGGAACAACGTCCCGCCGTCGGCCTGAAGGAACTTGCCGTCACGGGTTTTCACCGATCCCGTAAAAGCGCCACGGTCGCTGCCGAACAGTTCGCTCTCGATGAGCTCTTCCGGAATCGCGGCGCAGTTGACCTTGACGAACGGACCCTTGCTGCGCCGGCTGTTTCTGTGGATATCCCTGGCGACCAGTTCCTTGCCCGTGCCGCTTTCGCCCAGGATCAGGACCCGACCGTTTGTTGGCGCGACTCTTCCAATCTGCTCGCGCACGGATGCGATGGCGCTGCTCTTGCCCACCATTTCGAACCGCATTTCGAACTTCCTTCGCAAATCGCGATTCTCCTCGGTCAGTTCGATACTCTCGAGAGCGTGGGCGAGCGTGAGCAGTACTTTCTCCCGTGACAGCGGCTTTTCCAGGAAATCGTAGGCGCCCAGTTTCGTCGCCACGACCGCGTCGTGGACGGTTCCGTGTCCGGAAATCATGATTACGGCCAGGTTCGGATCGTTCTGCCTGGCGGTCCTCAGGATTTCAATCCCGTTCGATCCCGGCAGGACGATGTCCAGCAGGACCACGTGCGGAGACTCGGTTTCCAATGCTGCCAGCGCTTCCTTGCCGGAAGCCGCGCAGACAACCCGGTACCCTTCGGCAGACAGGATCATCTCCAGGGTCCGGCGAATGTTGCGTTCGTCGTCCACCACCAGAATGGTCGGTTCGGTCATATCCTTTCCTCCGGCTGACTGGCGCCCACCCCGGGAACGGGCAGTGAAATCTCGAACTGAGCGCCCCCTCCCGGCGCGCTCGCCGCAACGATCTGGCCGCCGTGGCTCTCGACGATGCTCCGGACCTCGGCCAGGCCCATGCCCATTCCGCCTTGCCTGGTTGTCACATGCGGCTGGAAGATGCGCTCCCGGTCCGGTTCGGGAACGCCGGGTCCGGAATCCACGACCAGGAGTTTGACCGAATCCGGGTGGTTCTCCGTCTGAATGACGATCCGGCCGTGTTCACCCGCGGCTTCGAGTCCGTTTTCGATCAGGTTGATCAGCACCCGGCGCATCTGTTCGCTGTCCAGGTCCAGATCCGGAACCTTCGTCCCGAGTTCGAGTACGATGCCCGCGTCGGGGTAAAGCCGAACGATATCCGTAATCACGTCGTTCAGGCTGTGCCGTCCCAGGGAAAGGGAAGGCATGCGCGCGAAGTCGGCGAATTCCTGGACCAGTTTTCGCAGGCTCTCCACCTCTTCGGTAACGATCTCGGTGCAGTCCTGTACAAGCTTGGCGTATACGGGGTCTTCGCCAGGGTATTTGTCGCGGATCTGCTGGACCGTGAGCTGTATCGGCGTCAGCGGATTCTTGATTTCGTGGGCAAGACGCCTGGCGATCTCGCGCCAGGCAGCGATTTTTTCGGCCTCGAGTCGCTGCCGGCGGTTCTGGGTCAGGTCTTCCGCCATCCGGTTGAAGGAACCGATCAGCAGTCCGATTTCGTCGTCCCGTCCGGCGGGAATACGGTAGTCCAGATTGTCCTGGGCGAGTTCGCGGGTTCCCTTGACCAGTTCGTCCAGCGGATGGGTAACGCCGAAGCCGATACGCACGCCCATCAGGCATGCGAGCAGGAGCAGTCCTATGGTCGCAGCAAGGAAGTAGAAGAAGAACTCGCCCCTGAGGTCGCTTCCAATCATCCGCAGGTACTGATGGGCCTGGACCGCCTGTTCGACATTGTTGAGTTCGACCATGGGGCTGGTGATGACGAGGGCCGCGCCTGAGGGCCCATTCCGGTCAACGGGCACGATCATCTTCAGGGACGCGTCGCGCTCGCCGGCCCTGTGAACCACGGGACCGGAAAGAGACCCCCGCAGGTTCAGCGACGCGATTTCCGCGGCGTCAGCGAGCCGGAGTCGTGCGTCGGCCATGTCGTGTCGGTCCAGCAAATCGCGGATCGACTGAAGGTTTCCCGTACGGTGGGCTTCCGCCGGCAGGGGCGACTGGATGAGGCGGTTTCCCATATCGGCAAGCGCCTCCTTGCGGCTCTCGTAATGGTTTCTCGCCAGTTCCACCGCGTCATTCAGTGCCCGGCCGGTGCTCGCGCTGATGTTGTCCTGCAACTGAAGGCCGGATTCCAGGAAGTGTTGCGCCAGCATCGACAACGCCAGCGTCGTGCCAAGGGTGAGCGCGATGAGCGCGGTAACGATACGCCATCGCAAGGGTAGGGATCTCATTGCAGATCCTCCGGCGAGAATTGGCTGACGTCGATCCAGGGTGTCCGCTTGGTGGGCCGGTCCAGGGAGATGAAGAGTTCCAACAGGCTGCCTTTCTGCAGGACGTTGAGCCAGCGGCGTGAACGCTGCTCCTGTTCCACGGAGATGGGTGTGACGCCAACGCGAAGACGCAGCGTGAAGTCCCGCCCGTCGGGAAGCGGCCCCAGCGGGAGTCCCCGATGCACGGAGCAGAACGTCCTGACCGTGTCGAAGTGGGCAGTCCGAAGGGTGTCCAGGCGGCCGGTATCCCGCACCACCCGGTACCGGCCCTCCCAGATGTCGTGGTCGAGCCGCATGCCAAGTGTGTACGCCAGCGCCTTCGACTGCCGGTCCGAATCCAGGCGTAACTCCATGACCACCGAGGTGATCAGGCCGGAGGCGATGGCATCCAGCGCGCGCCGCGAGAAGAGTGAATCCAGTTCGATATTCAGTCTGAGCGTGTCCGCCTGAAGGTAGACCGTATGCGCGGCGACGGAGACGTCCGGGGTGTCGGCCCGCGCCTGGGATGCCGCAAAAAAAAAGAGGCAAGCGCAAACGCTGACAATTCGCCTGGACGCCTCTGCTTTGCCTCGGTTTGTTTGCATTTCGGGAGATCGGAGCGTTTTCAGCGGTCCGGGCGGAAAAACGGGGGCCTTTGTGGCGTCATCGCCGAACGGTGACCCGTTCATTGAGGATCGGAAGCAAGGGATCCGTGCCCGCTGCACAGTGCGTTACCCCCGACTCACAGGCCCAGATTGATGCCGCCGAACCGGTGGAATTTTACGATTAGCGTGCCCCTTTTCAAGCCATAGCTGATGTCGACCCGGTTAAGCAGCAGCGCGCCGATTCCATAGGTGCCGTTCGAATCCCTGCGATGGAATGACGCGACCGGTCTGCGTATGGCGGCCCACTCGGCGAAGCAGTAGAGCCTGCCGATCGGTCGGGTCGCGATCGCATAGACACCTTCAATTGAAATAAACTCCGTGCCGCCCTCGGGGCCGATCGCACGCCTTTCGAACCCTCTGAGCTGATTCTCGCCATCCAGGTAAAACCGTTCGAAAAAGGGTGGCGATCCCACAATCAGCCCCGCCCTTCCACCCACACTGAGGGTCTGACCGGGCAGGGTGGCAAAATGCCGATAGGCCACCACCCGGGATCGGAGATAACTCGCGTTGGTGCCCAGCGCGCCGGGGGCGAAGTCCAGCCGGAAGTTGAGATCGAAACCCGCCGCGCCGCTCCAGAACCTGGAGGCGGGCTCCCGGTAGACTTCGATTCCCAGAGTGGATATCGGCGTGCGGCCGAGAGCCGAGACGATTTCACGCGTAAATTCCGGGCCGGAGATGAAGACCGCCGGCTCGTCGAAGTCGTTGATGCGAATCTGGTCGAGGGCATAGCGGGCCACCAGCCGGTATGTCTCGCCGATGGGCTTACCGAGGCCCACCGCGCCGCCGATTCTGTCCACGTCGTACAGGCCGCGCTTCTGCGGGTCGGAACTGCGGTACATATCCCTGTCGGCCCGTGAGAAGAGGGCTTTCACGTGAAGTGACGTGCACCCGCTGGTCAGCCAGGGGTCGGTATAGCTGAATCCGAAGCGCTGCAGACGCTCGCCGTGCGAATACGCCACGCCTACGGTCTTGCCTTCTCCGCCGAGGTTGACGTGATAGGCGTCGGCGGCAAGCCCGAATCCGTCCAGTTCCGTGTATTCGAAGCTGACGCCGGCGTCGCCGAAGCGCTTTTCGTCGACGTAGACGACCAGCACGGCCTTGCCCTGTTCGGTACCGGGTTTGGGCGCGACGTGTACGGTGCGGAAGAGACGGGTGCGGTAGAGCGACTCGCGGCTGGCGTTCAGTCTTCCGGGCGTCAGCCGGTCACCCTTGTGAATGGGCAGGGATCGCAGGATGATGTCTGCTTTTGTCTTGCGATTGCCCCGAACTTCGATTCGTTCGACCACGTATCCGGTGGCGTCCCGGGCGTACACGGAGAGATTCGTGCAGGCGAAGAGGAGGGCGAACAGGACAATTGTGCGCGACATTAGGAACTGACCTCCGCAGGAATCCGTCGACCACATTCAGAGCGGTGAATCAGAGTGCGCAAAATCCGTACCAGTACGGCCAATTGGAATCGGACGCAAATGAGATTGAAAAACAACCATTTACGCCGAAATATGCGGCGGGCGCATAGCCTTGTCCTGTGAAAGAATAACACAGATGTGTATATTTTGCAACAGGTTTGTCGTTTCCGGGGTACGGCATGAGATGCGGGAGGGCTGAAGGAATGACGCGGCGCCGGAGGGCGGGGGGTTGCCGGCGATTGACAAAGCGGCGGTTTCCGGACGGGTTAAAAGGCCGATATCGGGGCGACGTCGACCATGGTGCGCAGGCCCGGCGGCGCCCGGTGGATGACCGGAATCGCATTGCTAACGATCGAACACGTGGCCACGTCTCCGTTGACGCCGCCCGCAATCGCAAGATCGACTGCCGGAGTACCGATGACGCGGATGCGGTCCCGGGGCTGCGTTTCGCCCACCGTCGCGCGAAACACGAGCGTGAGGACCTCCCGATCGTCCACGAAACCCCGTCCCGTCTGGTTGACGCCCGTGGCCCTGCCGGCCTGAACGGACCAGTCCTTTCCCCGTACCTCCGTTCGTGCGACCACGGGTTCCACGATATCCTCGGTCCTGTCCAGGCGCCAGCCGAGTCTGGATGCGACCATCTGCATGGATTGCGTCAATCCCACGTGGCGGATCTGCCGGCTTCTGACGCGCTCCTGAAATGCTTCGACGGAGAGTCCCGCGCCGATCTTCCTGCGGAAGGGGAGACGACGCCGCGATGCGTCCTGGATGCGTTCGATCAGGATGGAATCCACGATACGACATACCGCGGTCGTCGCCACAGGCAGAAAATCCATCAGGAAACCCGGATTCACGCCCGTGCCCAGTACGGACACCCGGTTCGCCCTCGCGAGGTCATCGACGCGCCGGGCGAGTTCCGGCTCTGCATCCCAGGGATACGCCAGTTCCTCGCAGGTGGAAATGACGCTCAGGCCGCCGTCGATGACCCGTTCGAGCGTGGGGAGCAGCGCCCTGAGATCGGATACCGTCGTGACAACGGCCACGTCGGCGTTTTCCATCATTTCAGCGTCCAGTGAACCCTCGATCGCGACGTCCAGGCGACGTTCCAGGTTGTACGCGGCCCCCAGATTCAGGCCGGCCTTTTCGGGGTCGACGTCGACGGCGGCGACAACCCGTAAATGGTCCTTTTCAGTGAGATAGGGACCCAGCATCCGGCCGAGCGGCCCCAGACCGATATGTACAATGCGAATGGGATTCGACATCGGGAATGCTCCCTGTATCCTCTGCGAAAGAAACAGGTTCTCGTTGGAAGATTGACTGCCGGGCCGTCGGGCGCCCCGGAGCGACGCGAGAAAGATCGGCCCGCGATGCGGGCATGGTGGCCGATTTCGGAATGCCGAATCGACCGGTACCCGATTGACGGAAGCCGGCCGGCGTCGCGCGAGGCAGGGGCTCGCGCAGGGTCTGACGAATATACGTTTGCACGGTTACCGCGCCAAACGGAAACGAACGGGTTCGGGTGATCAGTCCGTCCGGGAGACGGTTGACCGGAGGCCGTTTTGCGCTTACCTTGGTGGCGCCCGATCGGGGCAGCATTCAGGCGCTTTCGAAGGGGGCCGTGCTATGGCGGCGGACGTAATTGAACGGTTTGTTTCGAAGTACGAAACGCTGTCGGGACGTGCGCATCTGGCACACGGCACCGAATCCGCCGCCGAGGCGGTGCTTTCCGTGGTTCAGGACGCCGGAGGAACCCGGCTGGCCGCGGCCGGACTCCCGGATGAGCTGACGCGGACGCTGGAGCGGCGGTGTGCCCATGCGGGGGTCGAACTGTTGAAGCCGCCCTACGACGGCCGCACGCTCCCCGGCGCCATCGACGCCGCCCACGTCGGGGTATCCTGGGCGGAGTTCGCGGTGGCGGACGCCGGCGCGCTGGTTGAATTCGCGACAAACGACGCGACACGGCTGGTTTCCACGTTGCCGAGGATACATCTGGGGATCGTTCGCGCAGAGGAGATCGAGGAGTCGTTGCTGGACGCGGGACCGCGGATACGCGCGTTCATGGCGGCGCAGCCGGAAAACGCCACCGTAACGTTCATATCCGGTCCGAGCCGCACGGCGGACATCGAGATGCGGCTCACGTTGGGCGTACATGGCCCTGAGATGGCGCATGCGGTGATATTGGACGGTTAAAACGCCAGGCACGAAAGGACGGGGATGATGTTGAAGGGCCGGAGTCGGCGATTGGAAGAAAAGATCGATCATGCGCTGAAAGAGCGATCCAGCCGGACGGCGCTTTACCGCGCGATGAAACGCGGCAGGGACAGCCGGCATCGGGCGGTTGGCGCGCTGCCTGGCGGGGAGGGGTTTCGCAACGCGGTTCGTTCCGTAAAGGTCCGGTGTCTCGATCAGCAGGACGAACTGGTGGCGCAGTTTGCGCGGAAGGTACGGGAACGCGGCGCCAGGGTATTCATGGCGAACGACGGGCGCGACGCGATTTCGTACATTCTGGACATTGTGAAAAAACGCGGCGCCAGGACCGTGGCCAAGTCCAAGTCGCTCACGAGCGAGGAAATCGAAGTGAATCATCCGCTGGAAGCGGCAGGCGTGGACGTGATCGAGACGGACCTGGGCGAGTTGATCATCCAGAAGGTGAATGAAAAACCCTTTCACCTCGTCTTCCCCGCGGTGCACAAGACGGCCGTGGAGGTGGCGGAGATCTTCCGGGAGGTAACGCAGCAGGACGTACCGCATGACGTCGACGCCATCATGAGGATCGTGCGCAAATATCTGCGTCCGATTTTTCTGAATGCCGATATCGGCATGACCGGCGCCAACGTGGGGGTGGCCGAGACCGGCGCCATCGTGATTGAGACGAATGAGGGCAATGCGCGACTCGTATCCAGCATTCCCGACGTGCATATCTGCATCATGGGGCGGGAGAAAATCGTGGACACCGTGGAGGATGCATTGCAGATGATGCTGGCGCATCCCATCAGCGCCGTCGGGCAGCATCTGACGACGTACGTGACCATGATGGGGGGCAGATCTCCGCTGGGTGCGGGAGACGGGCGGGGACCGAGGGAGTCGCACATCATCATACTGGATAACGGGCGCAGCAGGATGCGGGAAGATCCCCTGTTCAAGGATGCGCTGAATTGTATCCGCTGCGGCGCCTGTATGAATATCTGCCCCACCTACGGCGTGGTGGGCGGGCACACGTTTGGCTACATCTATCCGGGGCCGATCGGGATCCCATGGACGTCGGAAGTGCACGGACTGGACAAGGCCGCCGAATTCGCGCCGCTGTGCGTTTCCTGCGGGCTCTGCAAGGAGATCTGTCCGGCCGGAATCGATATTCCCATGATGATCGCCGGCGTGAAGGACCGGGACGGAGAGCAGAACGGGCATCCCCGTGTGAACCGGATTTTGATGGCGGCGGAGGGGATGGCGAAGTTCGGCTGCGCCACCGCGCCCGTTTCCAACTGGATGATGAGGAACGGGTTGTTCCGGTGGGCGATGGAGGCGTTTACGGGCATAGACCGGAGACGGGCGCTGCCCCCGTTCAGGCGGCAGACGCTGCCGAAGTGGTTCAGGAAACGGGGTGCGGTGCAGCGGTCGAAGGATCCGGTTCGCCGGGCGGTTTTCTTTGCGGATATTTTCGCGGCGTATAATGCGCCGGAACTTGGCCGGGCCGCGGTCGGGGTGCTGGAGGCGCTCGGGTGCGAGGTCATTATGCCCCGGCAGCGCGGCAGCGGCTATCCCTATATCGGATACGGCGACCTGAAACGGGCGGAGAAGCTGGCCGACGAGAACGTACGCCTGATGATGCCCCACGTCGAGGCCGGGTACGACGTTGTGGCCACGGAGCCGACGGCGGCCTATTGTCTCAAGGTGTCGTACCCCAAGCTGCTCCACGGCCGCGCGGATGCCCGGGCCGTGGCCGAAAGGACGTACGAACTGTTTGCTTACCTGGAAATGCTCGAAAACCTCGCCGGCGGCGGCGAACAGACTGATCTTTACAAGGGGCGCCGGTTCGGATTCCACGTCTCGTGCCACCAGCGGCCCCTGGATGCCGGCCGGCAGGCGATGGACTATCTGAGACGCCGCGGCGCCCAGGTCGAACTGGTTGAGACGGGGACATGCTGCGGTATGGCGGGGACCTTCGGGATGAAGAAAGGCATGCTGGGATACGAACTCTCGCAGGCCGTGGGAGAGCCGCTGTTCCAGGCCTTTCAGGAAGCGAATGTGGATACCATCGTCACCGAAAGCAGCGTGTGCGCCATCCACCTGCGCGAGGGCACGGGCATCAACGTCATCCATCCGCTGGAACTGCTGATGGAACAGAAGGAATCCGTGTGAACATTTGCGGGTTGCCATTGTTCTTCGGGTGGTTGATATAAGAATTATCCGGGAAACCAAACTTATGTCCACTGCGACTCTGACCAGCCTTGCAATGTTGAAGGTTCAAGTTGACCAACGGCAGGACTACCTAGACTATCTTCGTCCGTTTATTCTTCAGGCACTAATCACCCACAGACCGGAACGCGTGACTGACTCCATCGTCCGGGATTTAATAAGGTCCGACTTCGGACTTGAAATTCCAGATCGCGCAGTGCAAGTTGTGCTAAAGCGCATCTCGCGCCAATTTCCGCTGAAGAAAGAGTTCGGGATTTACAGGATCGACGGAGAGTTGCCCGATCCTCGCATTGGTAGCAAAAGGGCTGCCGCTTTGCGGCACATAGACGCAGTGATTTTAGGCCTACTCGATTATTCTAAACGCACCGGCAAGCCTATTGAAAGCAGAGATGACGCTGTGATGGCAATCTGTGCCTTCCTCACGCAGTTCGATATCCCGTGCCTGCGCGCGTACCTTCGCGGAACAGCAATTCCCACAATCAAGGGCCAATTCGACCCTGAGATCATTCTCGTTAGCAGATACGTAATTAGTCTGCAACGGACAAATCCAAATCTCTTTGAGAGCTTTGTGGTTGTCCTAAAGGGCCACATGCTCGCAAACGCGTTGCTTTGTCCAGACCTTAGCAATGCCCCGAAAACATATAAAGGTGTTACATTTTATCTAGATACGCCACTTCTTGTTCGGCAGTTAGGAATTGAAGGAGAGCCAAGACAAGCGGCCGTCGACCACCTATTAAAGTTGCTTCTGAAACTCGGCGCTTCGGTTGCGACGTTTTCACACTCGCGTGATGAGCTTGAGAGCGTGATTTCTGGGGCTGCGCAGTACATAGATTCACCCCATGGTCGCGGCGCTATCGTGATGGAATCACGAAGGCGCGGAACCACCAGATCGGACCTACTGCTCTTAGTGGGACAGCTCGACGACAAGCTCAGGGATGCACAGATCGAGGTTCTCGACACGCCAGAATATGGTATGGACTTTCAGATAGACGAGGCGGCATTTGAGACGGCACTCGATGATGAAGTATCGTACCGCAATCCTCGTGCCAAAGAAAACGACATCAACTCTGTTCGCAGTATTTACGAACTCAGAGCAGGATTGTCACCAAAAATCCTTGAGCGATCGAAAGCCGCGCTTGTCACCAGCAACCATGCGTTTTCTCGTGCCGCGTTTCAGTATGGACAGGGGCACGAGGCGGCTTCCTCCGTGTCGAGCGTAATCACAGATTTTAGCTTGGCCAACGTGGCATGGCTTAAGGCTCCGCTTGGGGCGCCAGGTGTTCCAAAGGGTGAATTATTAGCGTTCTCCTATGCAGCACTTCAACCATCGGCGGATCTATTGGAAAAGTACATGAACGAGATTGACAGACTCGAAAACCAAGGAAGGATTACACCACGCGATCACCAACTTCTTCGAAGCAGCGAGTCAGCCCAAACGGAATTAATGAACCTGACGCTCGGGGAAGAGGACGCATTAACGGAATTGACTATAACGGAGACGCTCAGGCGGGTGACGGAAGAGATCAAGAAGGAAGAAAGCGAAATATACAAGGTGGAACGAGCCGCGCATCAAGAAACACAAGAACAGCTGGTTGAGCAGCGTAGAATCAAGGACCAACTTCAACATCATGTATATTGGTCTTGCCGAAGGAAGTCCTCATTACTTGCTTGGTTTATATCGACCGTAATCTCCCTGCTTCTCTTAACCGGCCTTGCTGCTGGTATAGGTTTGCAATCAGCCAATCCAATAATCGGAACAGTTTCTTGGCTAGCTTCGGGCTTTCTGATTGTGTTGACACTGGCCAGCCTGTTATTCGGGACGACTGTGAGGCGCCTACACGAAGTATTGACGAATCGTTGCCTGACTTGGTTTATTGACCGACAATCTGACAAGTCAGGCGTAGATTTTTCGGAAATGCAATGAGGAGTGTAGGGGTGATTCGTCGACAGTTTTCACGTTGCCGAGGTGGATGTTACGAATAAGGACCGCAAGTGGCGTCCTCGAAGTGAAAGGACGTCTGTTAAGGTACGAGATATGGAAACCTCCCTTGCGTACCCCTTGTAATGGAAAATCTTGTTTCTTCTCACGCACGACATCGTGCTTCGCTATGACAGTGTAATCTCCCGATAATTTGCGAATATTGGCAGAGTTTGCTTACGTAACCTCGCTGAATCCCATAGAATGAGGCTTTTCGAGAAGAATACAATAGCCTAACAGAGAGAGAATCAAATGAGTAACGCAACCGAAACCGCCTATAATTTGTCACTAGCGCGTCTATTGCGTCATGAAGGCTTGAACGCTGAGGGAGAACAGCGACACTTTTTTGGTGAATCGCGTGGGCAGGCCGATGTGCTACTCGATTTCGATGATTACGCTGTTGTAATTGAAGCGGAGTTTGGAAATCCCGCCAAGGTGGATGCCGACAAGAGATTTCCCAAGACATCTCCAGCAATAGTAAACGGACTTCCAGTTCGTCTACTGGTTGCAATCGGATACCCTAGACGACTTGCGAATCTCCCGGAAAGCGAAACCGCAGAAAACCTCGCCAAATGCAACGACCTGAGAATTGCCTACCGTTATTTCGGTAAACCGTGGCTCCAAGAAGCACAAGGAAGCGTAACTGATCTAGCGAGAGTGTTACATGATTATTGGATACAAAGCGATAGCGGTATCGGCATTGAAGAAACGGTACAGAAAGCCGCATCAGCTATTAGGGAAGCAAGTGAAATTCTTGCACGAGTTGAACCGCATCGCAATGGTAACCAGGACGGACCGGCGACAAAGTCGTTGATCTGGCTTAACGCCATGTTGTTTCAGGAACTACTCGCGAGACACCTTGACACTTCATTGTTACCGCCTAAACATCGGGATGCCCGGATTCTTCGACCTAACCCCGAAGCTGGTCCCAGCCATCTAGTACAACAGTGGATTGATATACTTGAGATAAATTGGTGGCCGATCTTCGAGATTGCAAAAGAAACTCTGATTACAACGCCCGCGCCATCAAATAAAGAAGCATTGACGGTACTGAAGCGGGCTGCAGCGGAGATCGCGGAAACCGGCGTGATTCGACGACACGACGTGGCAGGAAGGGTATTCCACAGGTTATTGGATTCGCGCAAGTTTTTGGCGACAAATTACACCACAGTTCCAGCGGCCATAATTCTGGCTGGTCTGGCGTTCGACGACCGCAGCCAATGCTGGAGGGGCGTTGATTTCTCAGACCCACATCATGTCTCGCAGTTGAAAATCGTGGACCCAGCCTGTGGTAGTGGTACATTGCTTATGGCCGCGACTCAAGAAATCCTCAAAAGGGGACGCCGATTCAGGTCGGAGACGATAGAACAGCGGGAAGTCGTCCGGTCTATTATAGAAAAGGCCCTTTACGGTTTCGACGTGGTACCTGCGGCGATTCATTTGGCGGCTTCCACACTCTGTATGGCCGAATCGCGGCAGGTAGTTAAGGCAATGAACCTGTTTCAAGTCCAACACGATATAGACAATGGCGTTGCACGTTTGGGAAGTTTAGACTTCCTATCCACTTCGCCAAGCAGCGGAAATGCTATGCGACTGTCCTTCTTTGATGTACACAGGTCAATCCGCATGACCGGGACAGGAGAGAAAGAAGAAAACGTAGCTATCCCAGAGAACTGCCATTTGATTATCGCCAATCCCCCGTTCACGCGGGCGGGAGGACCGGGTGACGAAGATAATACTCATTGGAATCCGATCTTTGGATCGATGCTTGATTCGGACGATGCTACAGAAATGAAGTCCGCGCTCCGAAAGACATTGTCCAAGACGCCTGCCAGCCTATATGCCGGTCTCGGGTCGGCCTTCGTAGTGCTTGCACACGAAAAATTGCCTATTGGCGGGCGGATGGCGTTTGTGCTTCCAGCGACATCTCTAACAGGGAGCAGGTGGAGCGAAATCAGACGGCTACTGCTGAGCAACTATTGCGTAGATTGGATTGTTGTCAGTCACGATAAAGAACATAGAAGCTCGGCAAAAGGTCTTCCAGGCCGACTAATGGTATCATTTTCAGAATCAACACGTTTGGGTGAGATCTTGATTATTGGCACCAAGAATCCAAGTGAAACGCAACGCAACAGAGTGAGTTTCGTGAATTTAAGACGAAATCCAGTGGAGCCAATTGAGGCCATGAGGCTTACACGTAAACTCCTTGCTATGGACGAAGATAGTGTAACTCTTGAATCAAAGGCAATCGACATAGGCGGAGAAAATTGGGGTAGCATGATCCACGTTCCACAGTCAGAATTGACTGACGGTGCATGGTCCTACGCGGCCTTTATGCAGACAGATTTGGTCGTGACCGCTAGTATGTTGCGTTCAGGTGCTTTAGGTCCGTCTGCCAGTCTTCCAATTTCAGAGGTCCGTAATCTCGCTGACCTAGGGCCTTATGAAATGCAAGTCAAGAATCCGAAACAGGGGTTGTTCAAGATATTCGAGACGGACGATCCATTGCGACCGGGAATTCCTGCACTGTGGCATCACAAGTCGAATAGGATCAAGACGCTCGAGGTCCCCGCCAACGCTCGTCTCGAACGCCGTAGCGACAAAGATAGATCAGCTCAAGACCGCATGCTGTTGCAACAGGGTATTTTGCAATTTCCAAGGGACCTACGTATGGCGCCACAACGACTGGCAGCCGTAATGGCCGAAGTTTCAATGTTGGGTATTTCGTCCTGGATTACCGTATTGATGCGGGAACCTGCACCGGGAAAGCAGGAAGCATTGTGTCTGTGGCTGAATTCGACCCTTGGGCTTCTGCTACGTATCGTGCATGGCAACCGACCATATCTGGGTCGCTCACGCATGCCCCATGAGTTATTGAGGTCATTTCCAGTACTTGATGTTGACAGGCTATCGCCAAGTCAACTTGACGCGGCAGTCTCAGTTTATAGGGACTTGAAAAACCAACAACTACTGGGGTTTTGTGAAATCATAAATGACCCTGTCAGGTGCGAATTGAATGATCGCCTTTGTACCGAAGTTTTGGGTATAGATGTTGCATTAGTCCAAAGCCTAACGCGGCAACTTTCCCGTGAACCCACCATGCATGCTCGCCATTGATCGGAGAGACAACATGAAACCGCAGCTTTTATTGTTACAAGAAAACGTGATAGTTCATGACGATCAACAGCCTTGTCAACAAACCCGTGGTTATCGTGGAAGCAACGGAGAGCGATTATTTCACGTTCTGGGCATGCGATTAAAAAAAACACAGGATCCATCTAGCCACGGATTTGACCTAGCTATCGAACTCGATCTGTCTCGTTTGGCGACTTCAATAGATCCGAGAGTCAGTGAATCTAAAACGTCTACATGTTTTCTTCGATGTACTAGAGCGGATCTCTTGAATCTCTCTGAACAATTAACCAATATACTTTCTGATACGGAATAACTGACTGTAGCTTCAGATTCAGAAATGAATCTGCGGAAGCTGCTGTTACTGAATTCATAGTGAAAGGATATCTCGAGCAGTAACTATGGCCATTGAGACAAAGAGTTTCGACTATACTTTACAGGTAGTGGGTGACGTATCTATGATTCTATTAATCGAAATAATCCGATCCCTGGACGAGGAAGCTCTTGGTAGATTTTCAATAAAACGCTGAAGACTCCAAGGAATGGGCTACAGGAATAATGTCAGATGAATCGGATAGGGGTGCAAGACTCGTGAGTCTTGTGGACATGGTAATTGAAAAAACAAAAAAGGACGATCTGGCACACTAATCTGAAATACAGAATGAAAAAACTGCCCACGGGTCTTTCGGAGACAAAGCCATGGGCAGTTTTGCGTACGTATACAAGGAAAGGACGACGCCAAAGACGTTCGTATTTCACTTGGCGTTACAATGAATCCCTTAGGGGGTACCATACGACGAGGGCTGAGATGCTTGAACTTAACATTGGTGCGGTGATCACATTTGGGTGGCTGACGTTTCCATTCGCCCAATTGCTGTCGCTGGCGATCAATCTGCCACGACGTCTACGTCAGGAAACTGGATGTTTCGATTAGGTTAATTTTTCTAAGTATTCTTGGCCATCTTGGGGTTGAATTGGACAATCTCTCAAGAATCGAGTAAGTGAACGATAGGGATTTCCACTGTCACGACCAGTATGTTGCTGTGGGCCAATTCGACGATCACAGTACGTGATATAAAGAAAATGCATGGCGCGAGTTAATGATACATATAAGAGACGTCGTTCATCTCCCAATCCGTCACCTGTTTGTTGTATGCCCGGTATTGACTGATCTTCTGCGGCCGCAACAATAACAGCCTTTGCTGTGAGTCCTTTTGCCCGATGCATCGTTAGAATATTGACTTTATGCTCTTCCCGTTCTAACTCCGATTCCCTATCATCGGCACTAATCGCACGAACAATACTTTCAACAGTCTTTGACTCAGCGTCATCTATTATATCATCGATTTTTGACAAAATTCGAGTACGTTCTTCTGAGTTTTCAACGAGTCTTTCAGTCGTTTTCTCAATCAGTAGTTTAATGGTCTCTATGTCGTCGAGAGTGCCGTCCAGTTCTTCTGGGAATAATTCATCATATTGCCGTTGGATTTGATCAATTGCATTGACAATCCTTCGTCGAAACCTAGAAGGAATAATATCGTCTTTCTCACTTATTCGTTCGATGGTTTGAGCGAAACTCTCGCCATGCTCAGCTGCACAAGTGGAAATAGCTGAAATTGCTCCTGGACCTATGTTGGAACACCACGCCTGTAGTAATGTTCGCCACGCCAAACTATCTCCTCTGTTTACCACTAATCGCCAAAACGATAGAAATGCGCGACCGCTCAATTCATCAAATAAGCCTACTAAGTCCTCTACATCCACAACAGGAATTTCAAGTTCACGTAATTCCTCTTGTATAGGATTGGACAATACGCTATTTCGATTGGTACGAAGTAAAATAAGAATATCACCAGGTGTTATTTCGTGTTTTTGTATGAGATCCATACAAATAGAGGCAATACCTGTTGCTTCAGCACTCTGGCTTTTAAAACGTAAAAGCGTCACATTTCCGGGTGCTCGTCCTGCTTCTGCTATGATGTTTTTTTCTATACGTCGTGGATCTTGTCGAGCAACAAAAAGACCAAGGTCAAGGATGTTGGGATCACAACGTTTACAAAGTTCCAACGCAAGCTCTGTGACATTATCGTAGTCTTGGGGAAATCGCCGTATTCCTTCTGGATGGGCCTTTCTAAATCCATAAATGCTCTGATCATCGTCGCCAGCTACGAATGATTCCACGCCATGTGCCGTGATGGAACGAATCACAGCAAGATCGCATCGATTTAGATCTTGATATTCATCGACCAATAGGTACTTGAAGGAACTTTCAAGTTCAATATCACCTCGATTTTGCAAGGCTTGTTTTAGTCGATAAACAAGCTCCGATCGTAGAGTGTATTCATAGAGTCTCCTATGTTCGTCCCATGCACCCAAGAAAGCAGGATTGGGGAATTTGTCTTCCCAGTTAACCTCCTCGGCAGTAAGGCTCTGCCAATCAGCAGAAAGGGCATTTAAGAGTTCCCCTACGTCTCTGATATTGTTCAACCCAATGGTCTTTTTCAAATCTTCCATGATGATTTGTCGTTCTTCCCAATCATCGGCAATTCGCAGCGGCTGCGGTAGTTCGTCTATTTTGCCAGAATTCTGAAGCAATTGACGAAGAGCAAAGGAATGAAGGGTAGAAATATAAGGACTGTTTTCCTCGCCGAGCGCCTGTGCTATTCGTTGTCTCAATTCACGTGTCGCAGCGCGTGTAAAGGTAAGAACCAGTATATTGCACGGTTCCACCTTTTTTTCGTCAATTAAGTAACATACACGACGAGTTAGGGACAAAGTCTTACCTGTGCCTGGGCCCGCCAACAGCCTTGCGTGTGTGCCATTATGACAAGCCGCGTCCACCTGGCCAGCCAATAAATCCTCATTCCATTTCATCATAATATCTCCCTTACGATATTTCGTTCAACAAACCTACTAAAATTACATCCTTCTTGTGCGCGTAACGTTTTCCAGACAACACTTTGCTACTGATCAGTCCGCCCCTTTTCTCAATGCCGTTGGCATACACCTATCCCTCTCATATACTCGCCCACATAGTGCTTTACCGACTGGAATCGTAACAATCCGCATTTCTCTTACGATACCTGGAATGCATCAAGAATAAATCCAACCTAACCTACCAGTAAGGGGATCGCGGCTTGCTCGGGCCCACTAAGTCAAGTCATTCCTATTGTCGACTAACAATCTGGCAGCATTTGATTCAATCCATTGGTGCAAGAACGCCCTGTTGTATTCATGCTCTCCCAACTTTGCCCCGGTCATTTTTTCAAATCGTCTTATGATATCACCACGAATAGACAATTGGGTATGGCTTGCCTTGTCAATTAGAGCCGGTTTTATGTAACAATCGATAATGTAACATGCCTCAATGTATCCAACCGTTTGTGGTGGTGGTTTTCGTTTTTTCCATATCTTGCTTAGATATGCCTTTATTTCTGGGGAATAGAGAGCAGTTCCTAACAAAAGACATACAGCTATTACCATAAGCCAACGATTATCGCCCAATGGAAATTTAGGTTCTATCCAATGACTCAGTCCGATAGTCACAATACTGGCAAGTGCCAGCCATAGAGATTTTCGCATAAATCGAAAATAGGACTACGCCTGTGCTTTGTCAAGCCCATGATTGCCTATTTCCGCCTTCGGGTAATCCAACTCCATTTGCCACCTCTGCGGGAACGCAGAAGCGACATTCCGCTTCTGGTTTCCCATTTTCTGGACCGGTTCGCCCGCGTTGGAAAAGCAGCCTGCAGAATGTCCCCGGAAACATTCGCCCTGCTGGAAGGATATGACTGGCCCGGGAACATCAGAGAACTCGCCCATGCCATTGCGGGCGCGCTGGCGCTTGCCGAGGGTGACGTCATTGGGCCCGATGACCTTCCTGTCGAGGTCCGGGACGCGGAGAATGGGCCGGAGCGCGGCATCTACAGCCTGCCCTACAAGGACGCGCGCCGGATCTGCATGGACGGGTTTACAAAAGAGTACCTGCACCGGGCGCTCGTCAGCACGGATGGTAACGTGTCACGGGCAGCCCGGAAAAGCGGCATCGGGCGCCAGTATTTTCAACTTCGCATGTCGGAACACGGAATGACCGCCGCACAATACAAGAAACGACTGTACGATGCGCACGCGGACGCGGGTGGAAAGGAATCGGGGGAATAGGACGTCACGGAAACGACTCCTCCAATACAGGCTTGAAAGGACTGTTCTTATCCGCCTACTCTGAAAACCGGTCGCGGACCCGGAATAACGCCAACGCCGCCTTCAGGGTGGAGCGGACATTCCTGTCTGCTCACGAACACTAAGCCCTGATTCTGTTATCCCTTAACTGGATACATCACGACTCGCCGCCGCAAACGTCTTTGAGCTATGCGACGCGAACGTAAACAAAATTCAGCCCTTCGTCTGCGACCGATACGGTGGATCATCAGACCTGTTTTCCGGATAGCGTGGGTTGTCGACAACCTTTCATCTCAACGACTAAGTCCGAACAAATACAAGGGGTTGGATAAGCCTGGTCTTGCAGGAAATGACCTGGTTTTTGAATCGTCTCGGTACTTGATAAATGCATTCAGATGCGATAAATTAAGGATAAATGGCAGGACGCCGCAGGTTCACATTGAATCCCCATGAAATTGGAGATCCCAAAATGCATAGCGCGCTCGCGATTGCGAACGAATTCCTCGAAATTGCCGAAGGGGAAAATGTCGGATTGTCTCCAATGAAATTGCAAAAGCTTGTCTTTCTTGCGCACGGGTGGCATCTTGCCATTCACAAGGCGCCGCTTGTTCGAGAGGGTGTCGAAGCCTGGCAGTGGGGGCCGGTAATCAGCGATTTGTTTCACGAAGTGAAGGAATTCGGTAGAGAGTCAATACGGGGAAGAATTACCGATTTGGGGTTATTGGATCCTGATGAAGTCGACCTTTACGATGCGGAGATTTATCGAATTCCGGCGTATGACACGAAAACGACTGGCTTCTTGAAGGAAGTCTGGGACGTATACAGGGAGTTTACCGGCATCCAATTGGCAAATTGGCTTCACGTTAAAGGTTCACCGTGGTATCAGGTATGGAACCAAAAAGGAGGGGTAGGTCTGATAGAGGTTATCAGTGATGATATCATTAAGGAATATTACGAGAGATATCCTCAAGGACAAGACTGACACATGAGTACCGAAACCGGTCGTATCGTCTCGGCTCCCGTCGAGGAACTACACTCTGGGCCCGATGTCCTCACCGACCGCGAAGACAAGCTGATAGATCGCCAACGGCGCTCGGAAGAAACAAAAAAACTCAGATTGAAAAACAGGGAACTCAAGCAGAATATATCGGAACGAAAAATATACGCCGATAGGGTTTACTGGCTTGTAGGTACTTTTCTGGTTGCTCTCTTCACGTTGGTTCTGGCTCAAGGTTGGTCAGCATATACAGGTTTTCGGATCCAGAACAATGTGCTAATAGCCCTCATAACCGGTGCAACAGCAAACGTCGTGGGCCTTTTCATTGTCGTCGTGAAGTACCTCTTTCCCAAGGTGTCTGATTCAGTGTAATGCGGCCGGAACAGATTCTCCGGGTCAGAATTCATTAGTCTTTTAGACATGGTCATCGATAAAGCAAAAAGAGGACGATCTGGCACACTGATCTGAAATACAGTATCAAAAACAAAACTGCCCGCGGGTCTTTGGGACACCCCGAAGCCGTGGGCGGTTTTGTGTCAGTATGCCAGGAGAGGGCGAAGCCAGCGACGTGGGTACAGGATCCAGGAAGAGGCAACCGACGCCTTCAGGTTGGAGCGGACATTCCTGTCTGCTCACATACATGAAACCGTAACCCTTGAATCCTGCATCAGGACACACAGAGACTCGCGGCCGTCTCACGGAATGAAAGAGAGACGGCGTTTTCAATTGGATCACCGTGGGGTTCTCCAACGTGAGATGATACCCTCACGATCAGCCTCGCGACTCTTCGAAGTCCAGGCAATACAGTTGTTTTATGCTTGATTCGGGGCGGCACAGGGCGTATCGTTCGGCCGTACCATGTGAACATATCAGGCGGGTCGATTGCTATGTGAAAGCAGGGCTCGGCGCTGAAGCCGGGCGCAACGTGAAATTTTCTGACGGAAGGAGTTAAGGTGCCAAAGTTCAAGCCCGATGTATTGCGCAAGGTGGGGTATACGCTGTTTCGGGCGGCCGGGTGCCGCGAAGAGGACGCGCGTACGGTGGTGGACCACCTGGTGGACTCCAACCTGTTCGGGCACGATTCCCACGGCGCAATCCGGTTCTACGAATATGCGAGGGCGGTGCAGGACGGCCGGTTCAATCCGGATGCGTCACCCGAGGTCATAAGCGAGCGGGCATGTACCGCCGTGGTCGACGGCCGCGGCGCGATGGGGCAGGTGGGGGCGACGTTCGCGACCCGGTTGGCCATGGAGAAAGCCCGCCAGAGCGGCGTTGCGACGGTGGTTCTGCGCAATACGAGCCATATCGGGCGGGTGGGCGCGTATCCATTGATGGTCGCGAAGGAGGGCATGATCGGGCAGATCTTCGTGAACGCGGGCAGGCTGGGATATCAGATTGCGCCGTTCGGCGGCATCGACGGCCGGCTGAGTACGAATCCGATCGCCTTCGCTGCGCCGCGGCGGGACGCGGATCCGATCCTCGTGGATATGACGACGTCGGTCGTGGCCGAGGGAAAGATCAGGCTGGCGATCAACCAGGGCGTCCAGGTGCCGGAAGGATGGCTCATCGACGCGACGGGGGAACCCACCACGAAGCCGAACGACTTCAAGGACGACCCGCCGGGCGCGATATTGCCGCTGGGGGGTGACGCGGGTCACAAAGGATACGGATTGAGCATTATGGTCGAATTGCTGGGCGGGGCGCTGAGCGGGCAGGGATGCGCGGCAGGGGACCGGGAGATGATCAGCAATGGCGTGCTGATCAATGCATACGACATCGAACACTTCACGGATATGGCGACGTTCTACGACGAGGTGGAAGGGCTGATGCGCCACGTGAAATCCAGCCGCATCGCGCCGGGATTCGCAGAGATCCTCGCCCCGGGCGAACCGGAGTTCCGGACTGCCGAGCGCCGCGCCACGGAGGGCATCGAGGTGGACGACCGGACGTGGGAAACGGTGTGCGAAATCGGAGCGGAATTCGGGGTGGATCTGGCGGAGGTGGGGGAGAGTTACGTGTTGCGCTGACGATCGCCGAAACGCCGACAGTGGCTACGCTTGCCAAAGCCGATTTCCTGGCCGGAATGTCGCTGCTAAGCGGGTTGGTGTACACGCCGGAAACCATTTCTGATATTGTTTCGAAGGAGGGCCTGATGGACCTCATACGCGAATCCTCTTTTGCACAATACCTCACCCGACAGGGCATAGAGCAAGGCATCGAAAGAGGTATTGAGCAAGGCATCGAAAGAGGCATAGAGCAAGGGCTCCGGGAGAGTATCCTCGCTGTTCTGGAGACTCGATTCGGTCTTCCTGCGCCGCATCCTCTGACTGCTCGCATTAATGCGATTGACAACGTCCGACGCGTGAAAGCGTTGCTTCGAACGGCGGTCCAGGTTTCCAGTCCGGAGGAATTCGGGCAGCTGTTGGATCGGGAACAGTCCTGATACCCATTCATCGAATACTCTTCGCAGGGAATGATGCAACGGGACAATGCATTATTGTAGTGTGTTGTCCCGTTTGAATGAGATCAACTCAGTCGCTTCAGTCCGGATCTGTTGTAATCTGCCGATCTCCTGTAATCCGTCGTCAAATCGCCGTTATTTATTCGCCGGTATTCGGTTTAACGTCTCCGAAAGACGACGAATCAAGGTAAACGTCATAGACCGAGGGATCCAAATGAGAGGCAACGCTCTCAGATTCGTAATCGCACTGATCGCATCTGCCGCTGCCGACCCGTCTCGACCGGTCATCGCCGAAGAACTCGAGCCGGAAGCGGCTTCCAACGACTCGGCCCTTTCCGAAAGCAGTGTCCGGCTGGATAGTGTCGCGGTTGCCATCGAGCGGATAAAGGGCGCACTGGAATCACTTCGCAATGACATTGGGGAACTCGCGACCACCTCCGATTTCAGGAATCTGAACGGCAGGGTGATTCTATTGCTGGGTCGGTACGAAGAAGTCAAGAAAGGCCTGGCCAATGATCACCGTCGCCTCGATACGCTCCACAACGAGATAAAGGCCATATCGGAGAACCTGGAGAACATCCGCGGTAAATCCAACGTACTTGCAGGAGAGATCAAGAGAGTCGGGGGCAGGTCTGACGATCTGGAACGAAAGATCACGACAATTACCAATGAGCAACTTGCTGAAGGAAAGGCGAAGTATGACAACGACGTGCGACTCTTGCGCGCTCATCAGAAGCTCCTGGATGCGATGCGAGAGACGCTCAATACCCTCGAAAATGCGATTAAGCAGGAAGCCTATGCATCCGCGGTTCGCCAGTTTACCAACCCCGTAAGCGACTCCTCGCTCGGTTTCTCCATATTGACGGGGGCCAGGCGAGCGTTGCAATCTCTCGAGTTAGAACTGAACAAGAAGCGGGTCAGGAAGCTCGGCGGCGTCAGATTCAGTCGACTGGCAGGATTCGTCACTCAAACATTGAAGTCTCCATTGGCAACTGCGACAGGGATCTCCTCCATCTCAGCCGGCCTCTCAAGTGTTAGGTCGTTCCTTACCAGTCTTGCGGCTCGCGAAAAAAAGGTGTCGCCCGCGGATCTGGAGATTTTTAGCGATACCCTCAAGCCTTACGTGGAATTCTACGCGCATCTCGATGCTGCCAACGAACGGCTGAGCACCGACTTGACGGTCATTCAGGCTCAGTCGCGCTCAGTCCGGGTGTCCATGAACAACTGGATATTTGAGAGAATGGTCCAATTGGAAATAGTCGGCGGGCTACCCGAAGATCCGGACGCTGTCGCCGCGAATCCGGAGACGACCAACAATCTGCTCAGCTCGCGCGGTCCATACTCCGCCGACTCTCTTGATGCCAGAATCGCTGAAATCACCCTGGGCGATCAAGGCAAGCCGGACTATGGAGCCATTGCTCGCGATGCAGCGCTTCAGACGCCTTTCCTCGCACAGAATCAGATCGTTGGCATCGCCCAGCAATTGCAGTCTTCGGTAAGGACGTACCGGGGCGCGTTCATACAATATCACAGTTCTCTGGTACGTGTGTTTGAGGAAAATACCGGCGAGATCGAGGATGCAGATCAAGAAAAGATCGCCAGGGTAGTCAGCGATTTGAGCAGGAAGCACGAGGAAGCCCTCGGCTCGTTCGATATTGCGGTGAATCTCGAAGAAATCTCCACTATGGTTTCAGCCGTCAGGGCACAATAAACGTCCCTGCGTACCAACATGGAATGAGACAACCTCCCTTCGGTGTCCAGGAAAAGCAACGACCCTCGAGCTTCCCAGACGCCGGCTTTGTCCTGCCGCCTTCAAATACAAAGGCCCAGGGAGATTCGATCGCCCTGGGCCCTTCTTCCAAAGCTGCCTTTCCGTTCTATGCCCTCTCAGTCAAATAGTGCAAAACAGTCCGCGGCCGCCCGTGCTTCTGACGGCAGTTTTCGCAATCCTCCTTTTCGCAGGTCATATTGAGTCTTTCCGGCCTGTATTTCAGGTCCCTGCACCGGTGGACAATGGAAGCCGGATTGGGCCTGTTTCTTGAGGCTCCATTGTCCCGGACGGAAATGACCCGCAACAGATACCGACAGCACCACCACTTGAATCGATGATTCATTGGAGACCTCCTTTCTCTGATTAAACATTAAACCAAAGTTATAAGGAAGTCAATAGTCGATAATGAATCGGATGGAGACGCCATTGCCTCCGGCGCTGCCGTCGCGCGCACTATCAAGAGTGTCCAATTCAAAACCGGTGCATTTGTCAAAAACAAAACCGGTGTTGACATATTTATTCAACCATTAACCTGAATTCGAGATTATAACGACTACCAAAGGCCTCTTTCACAGATATGGTAGTCCAGGCAGAACCGACTACGCCCAAAAGATAACCAAGATGTTCCCCTGCATTTTCTGCCCGCTGGGCTATTTCGTATCTATTGTAATCAGGATGAGGCTGGTAACTGGACAAGTACCACCGATTACTGTCCCGCCGCCAGGTTGTGTCGTGGAGTTGTGCGCTGGCATAAAGACAACCGATACCAACTGTAAGATCCAGCACCTTTCGCAATCTGCTCGGTTTTGATTTGGGCGGTCGACTTCTGTCCCAGGCATCCTTCAACGAGGATGTCAGAATTGCTGTCCCGGTCATCCCGATAGTCCAGGCTAACCATTCCTGCCGATCCTGTAACGGCCAACCCATAACATACGTATTCGGGCTGACCTTTATTCCATCCTGCTCGAAGAATGTTTCGCCATGATTAATATCGTGATAACTGAATCCCAAGGCGACAAGACCGGCCCCAAGCACTGTGCCGAAGATTGTTTCTTTCATATCCAAGACTCCCTTCCCCGGACAAGTGAATTTATACTTACATGTTTCAAAGCCCAGGGGGTTCCCCCACCCCCTGGGCTTTGTTGGGGATCCTAGAAACGCGAGACGTTGAATGTTGTTTCAGCGTCCTTTTCCTTACAATCGCCACTGGCCGCTGAAAGGTAGTGCGTCCCTCGTCTGGTAACAAGAATTTCCTTCCAACACGCTACGGTATCGTCAGGATTGGGCCACGGGTCTTCCTCGATGACGTGTATCTTTTTGATCCTATCCAGACATGGACCGTGTCTTAACTTATCCTGCGTCCTTCGGTAATAGTAAGGCCGGTTTGGTACATCCAGATCTCGCAGTTCCTTTTTCTCATCGTCGGGATAACTGGATCCATCCGGAAAATGAACCTTGATCACAATTTCCGGATTATCCCCCCACGCACCCCCTTCATGCCGATTGGTGATCATGATCTCCCATGCCGGATACATGATATGGGTATGATGACAATCATTGTGATTGCGGGGGTAGTGCGCCCAAGCTGAGGCAACTAACGACCAGTTCCAAATGTCAAACGAACTTGACGATTCTTCCCTTTCCTCCTTGTTTTCATCGAAATTTATGTAGAGCAAAGGGAAGGGCGGCTCGTCCGCGCCAGTCTTTAGACGGATGGGTTGCAGATCAGTTCCAATACCGCTAACATAACCCTCATCTTCTCGAATGGGTTTGTAGGTGACGGCAATTGGTTCCTGTCCGACCCAATCTTTGCCGGAGGGCACTGCCAGATTAACTTCAATATCCAGCATTGCCCCTAACACTTGAAACATTGCCTCTCCGTCCAATCGGCTATCCTGAACAATCTGAGACAACCGGTTAGACAATTCCTTTGCCCCAACTGCTTCCCTAAACCCTTCAACGAACACCTGGGCAAAATGGGGATATGCAATTGCAACTTTGGACAATTTTACATCGTCGACCTTTCCCTCGGAAATCGCCTCGTAGAGACTACTCCGGGACTCGGCATCATGCATTGCTTTGGCGAGTTGTGCAGCCACCAATTCAAAAAAGCCCAGGGCTCCGTCAATTCCGCCCAGGGCTTCTACTCGGTCTCGGTCACTCAGGTCTTTAAAGGGATCGTAGTTGGTGGCTAAATCAGGCTGGAAAGCCTGCTTTGATGCGGAGGTACTGTTTTGAGGGAAGTCATTCTCGGTGCAACCAACGACAGACAGCGCCGTCGTAACGAAGATGATAAAGTGCCGATACATGGTAAGCCCTCCTGATTAGAGGATTGTAGTGAACCATACGGCACATCCCCTTCCACGACTGATAAAGGCAATTTAATCACCCCCTCGACCTACCTTAAAGTAGAGGACCATATCGAGAACGAAAAATCCACAATTGCGGTCTGGTGCTACATTGACCTTAATTCCGTCGATGAATTTCATTACATTGCTTGGCGACTAATACAAAATATAACTAATTTTTGATGAAGTAGTGTTGAATTTTTGGCTAATATTGATGATTTTATGATGAAAAATGCCACTTTTCCGACGACAATCGCGTGTCAGTCGATGACCCGACCAAGCACAGCTGTGGATTCCCACGACTCCAACTGACGCGAATCAAGTTTGCGTCTACAAGAGAGCAGTTTCTCGAACTCCTCCATCGCCACCGTTCCGTCGACAGAGAACGGGAGGCATCATCCGCGATGATGCCTCCCGTTTGGTTGTTACTTTTGGCTTCTCTTTGAAAGCGCGTCAACTCTTCGTCGCGCCGGTTCGCTTGAAACGATCCCTGGAAAAAGGGGGGTGAGCGTCTGTTCGTTTCTGACAAACCTCCTTACGCCGTCCATGGATCTGACGTCACAAGGACACGACATTGTCCATGTAGGCTTGGACTGACGACGCCGACGGAGGCCACGACGGAGGAACCTGCAGAACCTGCGCCAGAGTCGCATCATCGGGCAATGCGCTGGAAGCCTCGATCCACCCCTCACGGCCGGCCACCTGGCGATGCCCCCTTCTATGCGTGTCCGCACGCAGAGATGCGCTGGCCTACCTGCTTCCTTTCAACCCTGAACGGACGATCGCACGATCCGACTCGCCCAACCGCATACGCGTCAATACCTGGCGATACCGATACATCTCGAACCTCCGGTTTGGCATGTGCTTCCCTCCTGACTGTTGTGGAGACACTCAGAAGAAGGACAAGCTGCCGGACAGTCCGAAACCTCAATCGTATCCCAGGTGGCCTGATTAGGCCGATCCCGCTTTGGACGCATATGTGCGATCATTAACATTGGGTGCCCGTCGAAGATTCCCGATCGGATTTTGTCAAATCGAGATACGATATATAGATTTTAATATTTCAAAATTCACTATATATTGTGCTCCAAAAGATGTTGGCATAGATATCCAGACGGGCACCTAGTCTGACTTTTCCAGAGAACCCAGTTCTCCGGGATAGTATTCGAACCAGCAGTTATCATCTTTTAGCGGGTAGTACTCGTGGATAGTCTGCTGTTTGAAGTAGACTTTAAAGCCACAAGGACTATTCTGCACTCGATCTATTGATTCTCGTGTGTCTACCCCTAAAAACTCATCCAATTTGTAATACGAGAGTTCGTTTCCAAAATCTCCCCAGCCTAGAGACGTATTGGGTGGCCCGACAAGTAACGCGAACCCATCTTCGCTGATCTTTTTTTCCAGGGAAATGTGAAGCAGGCTGTCAATGAGGATTTTCTTTAGCGTCATTTCGTTTCCCGGACAACCTGCGCCAAATGTCTTAACAGAAGCAATGTGGCCCGTTGCTGATTTCCTAAAGATGGCGTTACAACGCCTGCCCTTAACGATATCCAATAAAACAATATGATCGCACCACGGCCCTGAGCAATTGATCTGCAGAGCATATGGAGAAATTTCCCAAATATCCCGAATTGGTCTGCCGATGTGTTTTTGCAGATCGGCTATCTGAGTAGCGAGAACTCCTACCATTATCAAAGCCATACTCATCTCCGATATTACATTCAACAACCATACAAATTGAGTTTACCCAGTTTCGCGGACGGTTTTACTCAACACACTTCCCGTCCGGCTTGTTCACTGTGTTCCACGCAACGATGAACTGATCCGTCTGATCGTGTACGGAAGACATGATGCGCCGGATGGTTGTCCCGTGGATACCCGACGCCTCTGCTCGCCAGGTCTGGGTATAGTTCAATTGCCCGGACAGGGGTTCGTGCATCCACTTCTTCAATTGCCTGGGAACCCAATAGACTCGACGTATTTCATCAATGCCTACCAGAAAGAATATGGGCAACATTTGGATAAGGTCCAAATTGTGAGTCTGTACAGCAATTCGCGGGCAGTACAACCATCACTGTCCGAGAACGGCAAGGAATTCCGGATCTTCCCACACATCCGAAAACTCCGGTGTTTCAAGGAAGTAATTGTAGTATCCTCCTCGGTTGAGGGAATTTCGTATGAAACTCTGCGCAGTTCTCAGTTCGAAAAGCGTTTTTTTGCGGTCCTTTCTCCCAGCCCATATGCAAGCCGAAAGAAAGAAATGGTGCCCTGCATCATCTTTAGCGCTTATAGCCGTCCGTAGGAGGCTCTCAGCTGTCTCGTACCTTCCAGCCCAAAACATACAACATCCAAGATCATGTGCGACCCACGCCAATAAATCGACATCGGTCGGTTTCCCAGCCGTCATCCTTGCCAATTCAACTTCCACAAACGAGACTCCCTCTTTCGCAGTGAGATCAAACTCACCCCACTTCCTCTGTTTACGAAAAATCTCGAGGCGACTTGTTACAATTGCCAGCCAGAAAACTCGATAGTGCTCCCATTGGGTTTTATTTTGAATACAGACGTCAAGCTTCGACAGCTCAATCAAGGCCTTGTCCAGGTTGTCAGCCAATGTATAGACGGCTGCCCCCGCCCGGAGGAAGTTACAACGCCAGTAATGACTTACTTCCGGACTTGCCAATCGGTTAGACGCTTCCTCGTAGAGTTTGAACCATTCATCTATCCGACCCTCCATGAGCCAACATCTGGCTTGGGTCGTATCCTCGAGGGCTCTCAGAATGTGTTCATCGGACTGGTTCTCACACGTCCATCGATAGAGCCTGTTTTGTTCCTCCACGGCTTCAGGGTTGCGGCGCAATACTGCAAGCGAATCAACAAGATGCCAATGAGACCAGAAGCGCTCATCGGGGTCGGGGGCGACTGCCACGTATTCTCGATGAAATGGAATGCGTTTCTTGAGACCTTCTTGTCCGAGATACCTGAAAACGCGGTCCGCAAGATGTACGACTTCCGGAGATAGACCCTTTGACAACATAGCTTCAACGTCTCGGCATACTTCTCGAAGCGGACCATCATCAGTTATCGAGTGGTCTCCATCTACCAGGGCCAGGAAGTCGTCCAGTTTTTTTCTTAGGCTTCCAACATCCGTGGTCATCGTATCGGTCTCCTTCTGACAACAGCTGACAACAGGCAAAACTGTCACTCCACACACTTCCCGTCCGGCCTGTTCACCTTGTTCCACTCATCGATAAACTGATTCGTCAGATCGCGCACGGAAGACATGATCCGACGGCTGCTTGTCCCGTGGATACCCGACGTCTCGGTCCGCCAGGTCTGGGTATAGTTCAGTTGCCCGGAAAGGGGTTCGTGCACCCACTTCTTCAATTCAATCAGTACGTAGAACGACTGTCCGATCACGTTGACATGCACGTACAGGTGCGGCAGGAATACGACCGTCCCCTCTGAGAACCCGAAGAAACTGGATTGATACAGCCCGGCGGAGCGCAATCTGGAGTCGACCGCGGCGATAATCTCCTTTCTCGTGAGACCTGTTTCCTCCGCATTCTGAGACCGGTACTCAACCACAAGGGAAACACCCACGCATTTCGTGTACAGTTTGAATTCTTCTATCGAACCCCTGGTTTCGGCGCGTTTTTCAGACGCGCCACAAACACCCGCAGCAATCGCAACCAGCGCAGCAACAAACACGACTCGTGTTTTCATATTCTAAATCCTCTGAAGCCAAACAAAGCAAGTCCTTCCGCCGGAATCGTTTCAAATTCACGAAGGCAAGTTCAAGAAGCTATGGGGAAGTGTCGCAAAATGCGTCGGCGGGCAGGCTGACGTGCTGCCTCCCTGGTATCGACACGTGCGAATCGAACGGGGATGATCCGATGCTGCAGTAGATCCTTCGTCAGCCTGGGGCCCTCCTCTGAATGACAGCGGAAAGCCAAATGCATGACAATCGTAAATCATGTCATTCTGAGCGGGCGGGCCTCCTCAGGATGACAGTACCGGCGAAGGTGTGGGCTCAGCGTCTCGCCAATAGTTGTCGCAAGACATGGCAAACACAGCGCAGCGAAGAATCTCCTGTATTCTCGATTGTACGTGTCGCATTTGGTCTTTGTAGATGAACTTGTGCGCGGACACTTCGACTGTCTGACGGTCCTTCGAAACCCGTCGCCGACCCTTCGACAATCCTTCGGCCCTTCGACAAGCTCAGGGACCGGAGGCTTGCTTCGACAGGCCACTTCGGCAAGCTCAGTGCGGGCAGCACAAGCAGGACAGCGGCTCAGGTTTCAAGGTCGAGGATGTGAAATAATATAAACTACTGGGCGCTCATTCGTCCCAAGGATGCCAATCAGAGTCTTACATTGGTTTTAATCCTGTTTAATCCGTTTCTAATCCTGCTTAATCCTGATCCGGTTTTGACTTTGATCCTGGGTTTTAATCAGCCGTTAATCCTTTTTAATCATGTTCAATCCTGGTCCGGTTTTGGCTTCCCTCGCGACGGTCGTCGACTTCCAGTTTAACGTTTCCGGATAACTCATTCTCTTTGAGTTGGATACGATCCGCTCTTTCTCCAATCACGATACCGATCTGTTGCCTGCCATCCGGTGAACTGCCGATGCGGTTGTTGACGAAGGTCAGGTCGCGGGTCTCGCCCAGGATGCGGACGCCGCAGCCCTCGGATCCCTCTCCGTTGTCCAGTATTTCGTTCCTTTCGAAGTAATTCCGATGCCCCGCCATCGGTTCGGATTCGTCGCGGAAGAGCACACCCTCCCGTCCGTTCCCGTTTGCCTCGTTGTTCAGAAACGTGTTGTCCGTATCCTTGTGGCCGATGGAGATCCCGGTCTCGCCGTTGTCGTTAAGCCGGTTGTTTTCAAAAATCCCGTTCTTGACTCGCCAGCAGAGGAACAGGCCGATGCGGCCGTTTTCAACCGACCGGCAGTTGCGGATGGCGGGCGAGCCGCTGCCACTGCCCGGGTGCAGGCCCAGGTGGGTGTTTCCGCTGCAGACGCAGTCTTCCACCGACACGTCGTTGCTTTGCTGGAAGCTGATCCCGTCTCCGTTGTAGTCCTGGATCGTACAGCGGGTAATCCTCGTACCGTGGCTGCGATAGAGGAAGATGCCGGCGCCCCTGCATCCGTTGAGGTACGGGTTGTTATCCCTGTTGCCCTGAATCGCCAGGTTTTTGATGCATGCGCCCGTGACGCCATAGCCGCTGATGACCGGGAACGTGGTTGCCGCGCGTGCGTTTCGGGAAACGAGGTAATCGCCCAGCATGGGCTTGCCGGCGCCGAACGTGTTGCCGTCCGACCAGGTCAGCGTGCAGACGACCGTGTGAAATCCGCCCGAGTTGTCGTCAGTAACGCTGACTCCGACTCCGGGCGCAAAGCCCGCAGGGTCGGCCACCGTGATCTGTTCCTCGCCGTAGTCCCCGTCGAGCGTGAGCCGACATTCAACGGCATCTGCCTTGAAGAGGACGGATTCCGTCCCGTGGCCTCGGACGGTGACTCGGTTTCTCAGGTGCAGCGAGTCCCGCATCGTGTAGGTCCCGGGCCCGATCTCCACGGTCCCGCCGCCCAGGCCCGCGATATAGTCCACGGCCGCCTGGAGCGACCTGTTGTCGTTCCCGCTAATATCGGCATCTGCCAGACCGACGGTGACGGTGGGTGTACAGCGGTTCGATGACATCGCGCTATCCTCGATTCAGGTCATTCCCAAAACCACATCAAGCAAAGTATCTTCCGGGGTTTCAGGCGCAATTTGCTACAGTCCAGGTTGCAATCACATTTGATCTGCTCGCAATCCCGATCCTGGTCTTGATCCTGGTCTGGTTTTGATCTCGATCCCGGTTCTGGTATTTATCCTGCTTAATCGATGTTCAATCCTGCTCAATCCCGGTCCGGTTTTGACCTTATCCTGATATCATACTTCCCGGGCACGGTTACGGGCAGGTCTCCGCTGTCGATCATCCGGTGCAGCGGCGAGGGTCCCGATTCGAGGGGGAAGGTGACCGTGTCGCGGATGCGGGCGGATTCGTAGATGCCCATGAGGATTTCGATGGTCCCACGGTTCTTCCGGATGGCGCTGCGGTGTTCGTCCACGCGGCCTTCCATCCAGTCCACGAGTTCCGCGGCCTGCAGGATCCCGACGTCCGTCTCCTGCGCGGCGTCCACGTCATGGCATCCCTCGTCATTGAGCAATCGCGCGCCCTTGGACGTGACGACCAGAGTTCCCCCTGTTCCCTGAAGCGTCATCGCGTTGTCCGGCGGCGCCGGTTCGGGCATATCGCTTTCGATCAGGATGCGCGCTCCGTTTCTCAGCGCGACGACACCCGTGCACAGGTCTTCGATCGGATCGTGTCGTTCGTGCCGGTCGGTGTGTCGCACCGCCTGCCCGATCGCCCACGCGGGATCCGGATCGTCCATCAGGTAACGCGCGATATCCACAAAGTGGGTGCCGTTGTTGAGCAGGCCGCCTGACGTGTTGCCGTGGAAGAGTACGGGTTGCCCGATCGCGCCGCCCGACACCAGTTCCCGGCCATTCTCGCAGGCGGCGCGGAACCGGTGATGGTGGCCCACGGCGATGCGGGTTCCGTTCCTGTTTGCCGCGTCGAGAATGAGGTCCGCCTCCTCCAGGCTGCCCGCCAGCGGTTTTTCACACAGGATCCCGGCGACGCCGGCCTCCGCCGCGGCAACCGCGATCTCCGCGTGGGTATTCATCCACGTGCAGATGCTGAGGACGTCGATATTCTCCCCGCTGAACATTTCCCTATAGCCGGTATAGCGGTCCCGGATGCCGAACTCGTCCGCGCGGCTGTTTACGGCCTGCCCGCTGATGTCCGCAATGCAGGTCAGATCGACGTCCGGGTGGGCCTGCCAGGCGTTGATATGTCTGCGTGAGATGCCGCCCGCGCCGACCACACCGGCACGAAAAGATGCCATAGCGTTCCTTTCCTGTTGGGGGTCTCCGTATTCGAATCTCTGGCCGCCAATTCGCTTGACTGGCCGCCTCCGGCCCTGTTATCATACGAAAGAAACCGGAGTCTGAACAGCAAAACACGGCTGACAGGGAAAGGAGTCCCGTTTATGTTGACACCGGAAGGCTGCAGGGACCGGCAGAACCGGCTGCGTGCCGGACTGAATGCGGAAGGGATAGACGCGGTCGTATTGACGGACCACCTTGAGATATACTATCTGACTGGCGTGCTGTTGTGCGGATTTCCGGCGTTCCACTTTCCGGCCTTGCTGTATTTCAAGACGGATGGCGGTTCATGGCTGGCGGCACATACCGGGGAGGGCGAAGCGCTGGTGGACGACCGGATCACCTACGAATGGCACAAGATGAGTACGATGAATCCCGATCCCGTCCGGCAGCTCAACAGGGCGGTGTCGTCGAGGTTGAGCGGCAGCAAGACGGTTGCACGCATCGGATGGCAGGAGGAAGGGCTCGATCGACTGCTGGCGGAAACGGTTGAAGGAAGGCTGTCGCCGGATACCTGGGTGCCGGTCGATGACTTGTTGGCGGCCGTACACAAGCGGAAAGATCCCGACGAACTGGCGCTGTTGCGAAAAAGCATCGAGGTCGATCTGGCGGCATATACGCGGGCGCAGGAAGTGATTGAACCCGGCGTGAACGAACTCGACGTGTTGGCGGAGGCGCAGCAGGCGGCGATGAGGGCGGCGGGGGAGGTCGTCTATCACGGAGGCGACTATCAGGGCTGTGTCATTGGCGGGACCGCGAGGGACCGAGCGATAGAGGCGGGCGAACTCTATATCATAGACGCCCAGTCCACGTATCGCGGATACTGGTCGGACCTGGCGCGCACGTTTGCGGTGGGAGAGGAGCCCACGGACCTGCAGGCTTCGGTCTACGAGCACCTTGCCGGCATTCTGCGCGACGTACCGGACCTGGTCAGGCCGGGGGCCAGCGCAACCGGGCTGTGGACGACGATCGACGCCCGTATTCGCGATCACCCGCATCTGGTCGAGGCGGGCCTGATCCACCACGGCGGCCACGGCGTGGGGCTGCGTGCGCACGAGGCGCCGGACATCAACCGCGACCGGGACGCGGTTTTTGAAGTCGGCGACGTGTTTTCCTGCGAGCCGGGAGCATACAGTGACGACCTGCGCGCGGGAATCCGTCTGGAGAATACGTTCGTGATAACGCCTGAGGGCGTGGAAACCCTCTCTGATTATCCTCTCGACATCATGCCTTTCAAGGGCTGAAATTGCCGGTGATTGGGAAGGTCCAGCGACAGTTCAGTGGCGCGGCGTTTCAACGGCGGTCGCGTGCAAAATCGGTTGACTTCCATTCGCCGACCGGCCTAATTCTAACGGGGGCGTCTTTCGCCCCGGCACTGGGTGATTCCAGTCAAATTGCCGGCACGAGGTGCGGCGTCCGAGGGGTCTACCGTGGCCATTATCGTAGATAGCGGAAGGCGCATTCCTTTTCTGAGAGGAATGCTGACGCACTATCTGCTGGAGCAGGGGTTCTCCTTCCGGGAGGCATATCAGGTCGCGGACCGGGTCAGGAGTTCCATTCAGAAGCAGAAGAAAGTACCTGCGGGCAGGATGATCGACCTGGTACATACCCACGCGCGTGAGCTTTTCGCCGACCGTCCGGTGGGAGACGGTGTTTTCTGGGCGCCGAGGTCCAGGCAGATACTTGTCGAAGACGACCTGGGCACCCGGCCGTTTTCAAAGGACCATCTCTCCGACTCGCTTGCCATCACCGGCGTTGACGAAAGCCAGGCCTACCGGATCGCCGAGCGAATCGAGGGTGACTTCATTCAGAACGACAGCACGGTAGTTTCCCGTGAGGACATCCTGAAAGCAACCCTGAAAATGCTCCGCAGCGATTCCGGCGATGCGTTCGCGGAGCGGTACGGAATCTGGAACCGGTTTCGAAAAGGCGGGCAGGCGATTCCCCTGATTGTGCTGATCGGCGGGGGGACGGGCGTCGGCAAAACCACGGTAGGCGTGGCGCTTGCCAATCTACTGCGGGTCTCGCGTGTCGCGTCGACCGACGAAATCCGGCAGGTGATGCGATTGATGATCTCTTCTGACCTCATGCCGGAATTACAGGTCTCGTCATACACAGCGTGGGAGGCGATCCCCGCACCTGCCGATGAGGCGCCTGATCCCGTGATTTATGGGTTCCGCGAACAGGCGGCCCGCGTATCCGTAGGAGTACGGGCGACCATCGCTCGGGCGATTGACGAAAACGTCAGCCTGATTGTCGACGGCGTTCATCTGATGCCTGATCTGCTCGAACTGGAAGCGTTTTCCGGAAAAGCGCTTTTTATTCATCTGAATTTATATCTTACTGATTTACAGCAATTTACAGACCGGTTTGAGAGTCGAGGGAAGAAGGCCTTTGGACGCACGCGGCACCGGTACGTCAAATCTCTGGACCAGATCATGAAAATCCAACAGCATATTCTGGATGTTGGCGACAGCGCGGGCGTGCCGTCATTTGAGAATGCGGATCTGGACGAGACCGTGCAGTCGATTTCACTCTTGATCATGGATACGTTGCGTAAGGGTTCGAAGGGCGGGTAGGGGAGACGACGGCCCGGGAAACGCGTCCTCGGCCGGAGATCATTTGGCAGCGCGCTATCAGGTGGAGAATCGGGCAATGATCGACACACACGTTCATCTGGGACAGCTCCTGTTCGACGATCCGGGATTGACGCCTGCGAAACTCCTGCGATGGATGGACCGGCAGGGAATTGAGAAGGCTGTGGTGATGGCGGTGGAAGTGCCCGAGGAACTGGACTTTTTCGTGACGACGAAGGAATTGCTGAGAATGACGCGCCCGCATCGCGACCGGCTGAAGCCCCTGTGCGCCGTGGACCCCCGTCACCGGTATCCCGGCCGGTTCCAGCCGTACCCGATCATTGCGAGTTACATGGATCAGGGTTGCGTGGGCTACGGGGAGAACCTGTGCGGTCTGCCCGTGGACGATCCGATGCAGGAACGCGTCTACGTGGCGTGCGACCGGTTGAACCTTGCCATCGTCATGCACTTCGATTCCTGGATTAATCGGGACAAGCCCGGTCTCACCGGGTTTGAACGCATGCTGAAGACCTACCGAAACGTAAAATTCATCGGGCATTCTCCCCACTTCTGGCGCGAGATATCGGGAGACGTGGACTCGGCGGCGGGGTATCCCAGGGGAAGGGTGGCGCCCGGAGGCAGGGTTGAAGCGCTGTTCCGGAAGTATCCCAATCTCTACGCGGACCTTTCCGCGGGCTCCGGATACGGGGCCATCACACGGGACCCGGAGTTCGGTCTGAAGTTCCTGAAACGTTGGAGACATCGGTTGATGTTCGCCACCGACTACCTGCGTGTGGGTCAGGAAACGCCGATTGTCGAATACATCAAGAACGCGCCGCTGTCGAAGGACGCGTTCGATCGCATCACGCGGAAGAATGCCGAGAAGGTCTTCCGGATCTGAAGGACCGCCGGGCTGATTCGGACGGCAACGGCGGAAGCCTGCCGGTCAGCGCAAGGGATTGGACAGTGATCGACACACACCTCCACCTGGGACAGCTTGTGCTGGAAGACCCGGGCCTCACCCCCGGCAGGCTGTTGCGCTGGATGGACCGTCATGGGATTGAAAAGGGCATCGTAATGGCGGTGGAGGTGCCAGAGGAACTCGACTTTTACATGACAACGAAGGAACTGCTGAGGCTTACCCGACCTCACCGGGACCGGCTGCTGCCCCTGTGCGCCGTGGACCCTCGACATCGGTACCCCGGGAAGTTCCAACCGTACCCGATCCTCGAGCATTTTATGGACCGGGGATGTGTGGGATACGGCGAGAACCTGTGCGGTCTGCCGGTGGACGATCCGATGCAGCAGCGGGTTTACGAGGCGTGCGACCGGCTGGGACTGGCGATCGTCATGCATATCGACCACTGGATCAACCGGGACGAAACCGGATTGCCGGGATTCGAGCGGATGGTGAAGACCTACCGGAACGTAAAGTGGGTGGGCCACGCACAATACTTCTGGCGGGAAATCTCGGGGGACGTCGGACAGGGCGAGCGCTATCCGGAGGGGCCGGTGGCGCCCGGTGGACGCCTGGATACGTTGTTCCGGAAATATACGAACCTCTACGCCGACCTCTCGGCGCAATCGGGCTACAACGCCGTCACGCGGGACCCGGCATTCGGGCTGAGCTTTGTGAAGCGTTGGAAGCATCGGTTGATGTTCGCCACGGACACCATTCACACGCGGCCGTCTCCGGCGTGTTCCATCGCAGGCATCCCGCCGATGCTGGATTATATCCGGAACGCCGATCTTTCACGGGATGCCTTTGAACGCATCACGGCCGGGAACGCGGAAGCGGTGTTCCGGCTGTCGTAGGACGACCATACGGAAGAGGATGGAGATGGATCTGCCCCGGATGTTTCCGCTGCGCCAGAAGTTTGACGCGGACAGTCTGGACGACCCCGTTGAAGAGGTGAGGCGGTGTGTCCTGAACTCATCGCTTGGCGAACGCGTCTCGGGCGGCGCACGGGTCGCGATTACAGCCGGCAGCAGGGGCATTCACCGCATCGCTCGGCTGACCCGGGCGGTTGCGGACTGCGTACGGGAAATGGGCGGCGTTCCGTTCATTCTGGCGGCAATGGGCAGCCACGGCGGGGCCACAGCGGACGGACAGAAGGCGATCCTCGCGTCTTACGGCATCGACGAATCCACGATGGGCGCGCCGGTCGATGCCACGATGGACGTGGTAAAGGTCGGGGAAACGGAGGATGGCGTGCCGGTTGTGCTGAACCGATTGGCAAATGAGGCCGACGCGGTGGTGCTGGTGAACCGGGTCAAACCCCACACGTCTTTCCGCGGGCCGTTCGAGAGCGGGCTGATGAAGATGATGACGATCGGGCTGGGGTCGCACCGGGGGGCCACTCTGGCGCATTCGATGGGTGCGGCAGGATTGCCGCGGATGATACCGGCCTGGGGCCGGATCATCCTTCAGGAGGCCCCCATAGCGCTCGGCGTGGCGATTCTCGAAAACGCTTACGAGCAGACGGCAAAAGTGGCTGCCGTGGAGCCGGACCAGTTGGCGGCGGTCGAGCCGGGATTGCTGGATGAGGCCCGGGAACTGATGCCGCGGATACCCGTCGATCGGATCGACGTCCTGATCGTGGACCGGATCGGCAAGAATATCAGCGGTACGGGAATGGATCCTAACATCATCGGACGGATATGGCTGGCGGGCATCGAGGAGCCGGATTCACCGCGAATCGAACGCGTCGTCGTGCTGGACCTGACACCCGAGACGCACGGCAACGCCAACGGGATCGGCCTGGCCGACGTGACCACGCGTCGCCTTGTGGACAATATCGACTTCAAGGCGACGTATGCCAACGCGATGACCAGCACGTTCCTGAACCGCGCGTACATACCCATCGTGGGCGAAAACGACAGGGAGGCGATCGAGATCGCGCTCGGTGCGTCCGGCAACGGCGGGAACACTGACGCAAGAGTGATGCGAATCCGCTCGACGCTGGAACTGGAATACCTCCGGGCGTCGGAGTCGCTGCTCCCGGAGCTTTCCGGGATGTCGGACGTGGAGGTATCGGGCGAAGCGGAAGCGATGAATTTCGACGGGGAGGGCAACCTGACGACGTCCGGGCCGCGATCCGGATGACAGGCCGTGGACGGGCGCGCAATCGCGGGACGTTCAACCCTTACAGGCAGGCGGGAGTCAGACAGGGGGCGCGGTTCACAGCACCCCCTTTTTCTTGAGCAGGCTTCGGACCCTGGCCCGGTCTTTCGCGACGAGTACATCGCCAGAGGAAGTCCCGGTTGATTGCGTGCACCGCACAGGGCCGCCTGCCAGGCCCATCATTTCCAGACCGGCCTTGAGCATGGGCGTTCCGAGTTCGCCCCTCAGGGACGTCAGGGGCTCGAACCAGTCCCGGAGGTCCATCGCTGTCTTCCAGCGCCGCCGCACCCCGGCATTGTGCATCCGGATGGACATCGGCAGGGTAAGGTTTGCCATTCCCGTCGTGAATCCGCTTGCGCCCGCGAGATAGTAGTAGGGGGCCATGTTCTCCCCGCCCCCCGTGATAATGGGCACGCGGTGATCCACGACCCTGCAGCCGGTGCGAACCCAGTCGACCGCATTGCTCTCCTCCTTGATGGCGACGACCTTCTCGAGCCTGGAAAAACGCTTCACGAGGTCTATCGAGAGGAGTTGCCGCGGCGCCCGGAACGGGATGACGCCGATGTCCGCGGCTTTCGCGATTGCCTCGTGGTGCTTCCAGATCGCCGCTTCGCCGCGTGCGACAACCGGGTCGTGAGGCATCACAAGCAGGGCGTCGCAGCCTGCGTCCTGTGCGTTTTCCGCCATCTTCACGGCTCTTCCCGTGCTCCATCCGATTCCGCAGACGATCCCGCACGATCCACCCGCGCCCGCAACCGCCGCGGCGGCCAGATCCTTGACTTCGGATGGCGACAGGTCGTAGAATTCCCCGGATCCGCCGCAGATCACCAGGGTCTTGCGGCCCTTGATCCCCGCGAAATAACGGGCGTTTTTCTCCAGGCCCGCTGCATCGATGCGGTACGCGCCCTTGCGGTTCAGGGCGGTCTTCATCGGCGTCATGACAAAGACGTAGACGCCTCGCGCGTCCGGAGATCTCCGCAATGTATTGCCATCGCTCATGAGTGACGTGCTCCGACGTCCTGCCGTCCGATGCACCCTCGTGGGCGGGTATTCTGCCGTTACGCCGTATGCGGATCGAATGCTGCGGCGATGTTCTGCATGCCCGCCGCGACAAGGCCGCCGTCCGATCCGAGCGCAATAAAGGTGAATCCGTCCCGCACAGCTGCATCGAGATGACCGGGGTCCAGAAGGAGTATACCGGCCGCCTTGCCGGCCCGCCTGGCGGCTTCGGAGACGCGTGCCCTGGCGTCCAGAAACCGGGGATGGTCGAACTGCTGCGGAATCCCCAGGTTGACGCTGAGGTCGAGGGGGCCGATGAACAGGACGTCCACGCCGTCCACTGCTGCAATATCGTCAATGGCGCTGACGGCTTCCGGGGTTTCGATCTGGACGACGGTCGTCAGCAACTCGTGGGACCTGCTGAAATATTCCTCGAAATCCCGTCCGAACTCGCTGCCCCGGTTCAATTTGGCAACGCCCCGAATACCCCTCGGCGGATAGCGGCTCGAAGCCACCGCCTGTTCGGCCTCAACCACCGAACTCACGTAGGGTACCATCACGCCCGAAGCGCCCATATCCAGGACGCGTTTGAACCGGGGGGGTTCGTTTGCAGCAATGCGGACGATGGGCACGGCGGCCGTACCCGAGACGACCTGAAGCTGGACCCGCAGCGTTTCCAGGTCCGATGCGCCGTGTTCGACGTCGATCAGGACCCAGTCGAGACCGCTCTTCCCTGCGATTTCGGCCGTCACGGCGGACCCCAGGTTCAAGAATGTCCCCGCCACGACTTCGCGCTCGATTGCACGCTGGCGGATGCTCTTTATCATGGCGAAACCTTTCTGCCCGAGGCCATGGATCGCAGGGGCACGGCGGAACCCGGCCGGCCGACGCAACCGGACTCACGTGCGAGATCCGGGACGGGTGGAACGTTTGTGGCGCACGGACCCGATCAGGGGTCGTCGCAGTCGGGGCGGTCCGGGTCCTCGATGACGACGCCGTCACGGAGGTATTCCAGCGCCTTGGTATAACTTCTGTTCTCCAGGAAATGATCCAGTTGCCGGGACGTGAAGGGAGCAAGTCTCCGGTGGAGCACGGCCAGATGGTGCAGGTGGTCCGCGATCGGTTCCCTCTTTGCAATGGCGTCCATCAGCGCTTCCAATGCTGTCCTCAGCGATGCAGCCTGTGCCGACGTCACATCAACCTCCTTCAGGATACTGCCCGCGGCCGGTTCGGTCCGGTGTTCCTCCCGGAATTGGACTGTCCGTTTTCGGCCCTGCCTGCGCCGAGTTGTGCTCGGCAGGCAGGCGGCGAGAAAACCGGCTGGATGCGCCCTGTTTGGAATACGCCTCCGGCCTCACTTCGACTTCCTCCACAAGCGTATCCACATAGGTCCGGATGGGGAATAGCCGGGAGTCGGCATCGCCAACCCGACCCCGGCGCAGCTCGCCGTTTTGTTCCCAGAATGCCCCCAGCGCCGGTCGATCGATCCACATGTATTTCGCATCCGGCCGGTTTTCGCGGCGCCGGTGCCAGCAGATGACTTCAACAAGGTGAATGTAGGTGGAGGATTCGTACGTCACCCCCAGCATGAGGACTTTACCGCCGGACGCGTACGCGCGGACCATCGGTGAATCGTCCCCGTAGGTCTTGCCCCACGGGTCGCGGTCCCACGGAGAAGACCGTCCGTTTACGGCGCGGTGGCCGCCAACGAATGTCCTGGCGTTTCTGCCGCGTGCGGCGACGGAATGGGAATAGTGGTCGGACCGGTACGTTCCGGGCAGCAGGCGGAAGAATTCAGTGAGCCAACCCACGGTTGAGGGGGTCGTACCAGGGTCCCATGTCTCGGCGCGCATCCGGCTGTCCGCCAAGAGATTGAACGATGGCATCAGGATGAGGCCGCCGGGATCCGCCGCGTTCTCAAGGGCTCTCACGACGGTGCGCGCACCGCCCTCGATCTCTCCAAGGCTTTTGAAAGACGTGTGAACAAAGAGCGTATCGCCCTGTTCCACGCCAAGCGCTCGCAGGTCCCGGGAGAGCGTATCGAGCGTGTGGCTCCGGGAAACGTCACCTGCCTCTGCCAACGCCGGTTCGCCTGCTGTATCCATACGTTACGCAAAATTCCCACGGGATGCGGCGTTCAGGGGGAATTATCGGGATTGACAAAGGGTTCAGGCGCGGCTGCCGGCCCGGAACACGGCGGTCCCGACAATCCGATCGTGCAGCGCCTGGCTGGACGCGCCGAGGGCGAGGAAGCATCCGAAGAATACGATGGCGCCGCCCGCCAACCCGATCCAGACCAGAAGGTGACTTCCGGTGAGTACAACCAGAAAGGTGGTAAGAACGTTGATCTGCTTGATAAACATGCGCAGAATTAGTGTCGCCGGGGTCGCAGAAGTCCCGGTTGCGTTACCTATTCTCATCTTGAGAACCATCTTGCCGGGCGATGCGCCGGTGAGCCCCTCGATAAACCAGTACAGGAGTTGAACGAGGGCCACGGCTACACCGACGCCGGCTACGATCTGCGTCAGATTCGCCGGATGGTGCACTCCCGAGGCGTGCGGGGGACCTTCCCTGCCGGCGACGGCCTGGACGATCCACGTCAGTATCAGCAGGATGAGGATGTCGACAGCCAATGCGCCGAGCCGTCTGCCGAAGCCGACTCTTCCGGAGGCGCCAACGGTGCGGATCTCGTCAGTCTGGTGGTCTGACATGGACGTTTCCTTCTCCTTTTTACAGTGAACGTCGAAACGCAGTCGCGGCTGAAGCTACGGTCAGCAGGGCGCGTTGTCAACAGGAAAGCAGACAAAGCCGCGTCATCCGGTCAACAGCGCCGCGGGCGCCTTGTGTAGAAGATCCGAGTGTATTCAGCGCGAACCGAATAAGGATTCCGCGGTATGGCGACGTGTTTACCTGCGAATCTGCGGGGGTTCCGACCGCGCAAGCTTCGGGTTTTCGCCTCGCAGGAGACGTTTGACATAGGGGGGGAGGACAAAGGCGGCTCTGTGAATCTCGTCGTTGTAGTATTGCAGGCCGTGGACATCCGCAAAGCGGCGCGCGCTCGCCGTATTGACGGCGTCCGGCGGGTCCGCACGCCCGGTTGCGGCATAGGAAAAACTGAGCAGCCCGGTCGTATACGTGGGTATGCAGGCCAGGTAGCAGTGTACGTTTCCCTGGCCGAAGACCGACTGCTGGCGTCTGTAAATTTCAGAGAAGGTGCGGCTGTCGAGCGCGGGTGGTTCCGTCTGCGCGACCATGACGCCTCCGGACCTGAGGCATTTCCGGACCCGCCCGTAGAAAGGTTCCGAGAAAAGTCGCCGGGTTTCGCCTGAGGGATTGGCAGCGTCGACGATCGCGAGGTCGAAGGATCCGGCGGGACAGGATTGTAGAAAGTCGAAACCGTCGGCAATGTGTAGCGAGAGCCTGGGGTCTTCGAATGCCGGCGCAAGTGCCGGGAAATGTTGCCTGCACGCGCTGACAACCATGGCATCCAGCTCAACGACGACGACCTCCTCGATACGCTTGTAGCGTAACAACTCGCGCAGGGCTCCGCCGTCGCCGCCACCGATAACCAGGGCGCGTTTCGCCTCGGGGCGGGTCTGCATGGGTACGTGGACGATCATCTCGTGGTAGATGTGCTCGTCGCGTTCCGTGCATACAATCGCACCGTCGATTACCAGGGTCCTGCCGTACCCGTAGCTGTCCAGGACTTCGATCTTCTGATGCGGGGTCTGGCGCCGGAAGAGCGCGCCGGCGTGTCTGAGCGAGAGGGCAATCCCTTCCTCCCGCCTGGTAAACCAGAGATTGCGGATGTGTGCCTCAGGCGCTTCCGCGGCCGCCTGCGCGGGCGCGGCATCCGCCTGAACGGGACCATCGAACGGACCGCGGTCGACTTCCCGGGTCGTGCCGTGAGCGGCCTTCAGGTCCGACTTCAACGCTTCATACGCGGGCCACGGGTCAATCGTGTCTCCGCAGGTAAACAGATCGACCGCGGCAAAACCGTACTCGGGCCAGGTATGGATGGAGAGGTGGCTCTCGTGGATAACGACGACGCCGGAGACGCCGTAGGGCGAAAAACGATGGAAAGACGTGTTGATCACGGTCGCGTTCGCGGCTCGGGCGGCGCGAACCATACACGCTTCAATGCGGATGACGTCGTTCAGTACGGATGCTGGAGACCCGTAGAGTTCAACCAGAATGTGTCTGCCGAGCGGCACGGCTTACGGTATCCACGGCAGGTGCGGGCATCGACGCGCCGGGCGAGGCGGCGGGGCTGCCGATGGGCGTGTAAGAAGGCGCGGGAACGGCATCAGACGCTCTCCCCGGCAGACGCCAGGCTGGCCGCCGTTCCCTTGTCGATCAGTTCATCGCCTTCGTTTGCGTATTGACGTTGATTTTCTTCCGGAATGGTTCGCCAGATGAGGAACTGTTTCCGGATCTGGTTCATAAAGCGCTGGTTGCATCGCTTCCACGAGGCGAGGTCGCCCGAGAGCCGGTTAATGGTGATTTCCAGCGCGTGGATGCCGAAAGTGCCCGTGGGCGTGGACGTCAGGCTGATGTTCTGGCTGACCCCGAGATCGAACGGCGCCAGCCAGATGGTCGTATCTATTCGATAGCCGCGTCCCCGGTCGGTGTCATACATGGACAGGTTTGCGCCGTGGGTGAAGAAGGTGCCCATCGAACTTTCCGTATGAAAGTCGAAATACCTGGTGAGAAACGTAAACAGCCCCAGGACCTCGCCGCCGGAGATGGTGAAGGGAAACTCGAAATGCCACCGGTCCGCATCCGGCTCGGGGAGCTTCCAGCGCCGGGTGATGTCCGGAACCGCCATCTGGGAGGCCCGCCGGGCGGGGTAAACGGTGGACAGGATGACCACGAGCATGACAAGCGTGGACGATGCCATTGCCGAGACGGAGGAATAGTTCAACGTGAGGCCCTCGAGGAGCCCGTGCCAGAAGAGGAGCTTGGACACGCCCTGCGCGAGCAGATAACCCGAGACCGCGCCAAGCACGGCGTACACGCAGGACTCGGCCAGGAACAGGAAGGCGATGTGTACCGGCGCCAGGCCGACCGAGGAATAGATGCCGATTTCACGGAATCGTTCGTACACCGATCCCATCATTGTGTTCAACACGATCAGCGCCGCAATCGCGATGGGAACGAAGAGGTTTGCGAGGCCCTGGGGCGAGGCCTGTCCGTACGAGGAGTACACGGAAACGGCAATGCGCCCGATCTTCCCCTCCGGCGAAATCTCCGGTACGCCCGCAAAAAGGACCACGGAAAGCCGAGAGATAAAACTCTCCACGCGAGCCTTGACCACCGATGGATCCCTGAACCGGACCGCAATCGCCTGGAGCGGGCTGTTGACTTCCCTCAGGGTCTGGTAGGGAACCACCATGACGTTTGCAGGATCGAGGTGTTCGAACTCCATGATTTCGACGTCGGTCTCCTCCAGCCCGGCCTTCTCGCGCTTCTCCTGCTGGGCCATCTGCATGAACACGTTCTCATCGGTCAGCACGAAATCTGCGGGCGTGAGCGGCTCCCCATCGAGGTCTCTCAGGTCCTTCATTCGTTCCGCGTCGATTATTCCGACAACCTTGAAGCGCTCTCCGAAGAGCCGTACTTCCGCCCTGCCGATGTCGGATTCGTCGATTTTCAGGAGGTCCGCCATCGCCTGGGGCAGAACGGTGACGTTTCGTTCGCCCGGAAGGAACCACCGGCCGGCGGACAGGCAGTCCTGGATTTCGATCACATCGGTCTCCTGCGCGGTCAGCCCCAAAATGCCGAGCGCGTTGGCCGACGTGCTGTCCGATACCACCTGGATGGCTTTTTTCTCTTTGGAGGCGTACCAGCTGCGCGCCGCCACAACGGCTTCCTTTCCGAAGTTGGCGTGAACGTAGTCGAGGACCGATTCCTCCAGAGGCGCCCAGTATTTGCTGCGAATGAGCATCCCGGGATACGGGCCCAGATTGTCCCGCGCGATCTGGTGGAATTTGAGCTGGGACTTGATTGACGAGAAAGACAGGACGGTAAAGGTGAGCAGGACGAGTGTGGTAAAGGTGAGCAGCGTTCTGAGCTTGCGCCGCTTCATATTGGCGATGCCCAGTTGAAAGGCAGCCAGAGAGGCCGAAATCCGACCCACGTCCACGTCGTGGATCACGGCGGCCTCCGTTCGGAGGTTGCGCATCTGGCTGTTGAAGCGGGAGAAGACCAGACTGATCACGAAGCTGGCGAGCGCCAGAAGCACGAAGGCGAGGAGTATGACGAACGGATTTGACAGGTCGAACGCGGGATGGACGATCGACAGGAAGATCCAGATCACCACGAAAATGCCGGCAAATCCCGCGATCTGCCGCCTGATGTCCACCGCCGTAAAGATTAGCCGCTCACCGAAGAAGGCACACGGCAGCACCAGCGCCATGAAAAAGATTATACCCCGGATCACGTCGTTCTGCGTACCCTTGACATCCGGATACGCGCGAGACTCCAGGCCCAGCGCGGCCCGCGAATGCCTGATGAAATCGTCCCACCGCAGTTGTTCCCGGGCGACGTCCGCCTGGTCCAGATGTTTTTTCGCCCGCGTGTGCAGATCGGCAAGGCGTTCGTTTTCGATTCCGTAGGCGTCCAGTTCGCGCATCCTGGCGTGGTCCAGTACCCACATGTCCCTGGCGGCCTGGTACGCCGTATGCGTGATTGCGCCGTGCGTGGCCGCGACGAATCCGCTCTTGTGCGCCGCTTCGACGCTTGTCGTATCGGTTGCATTCAGCAGCAGGTAGCGGATGCCGATGCCACGTGTATGCATGGTGAGTTTGAGTCTTGTGCCGGGAGGAGTGAACACGACGCCCACGGGCTCGTTGGGTCCGTATCCCAGGGTATAGCCGTATTCCCGCGGGGCGGTGTTCCCGTCTCCGTACAAGGAGAGACTCGGGAGCTTGGTGAGGTAACGCGGGTCAACGGTTTCGTAGAAGTCGGTTGAAACACAGGGAAACAGGATACGCGTGGCGCGCGTTATCCACCAGTCCATGCCGAACTCGGGCTTGTAGATCCGCGCTGCCTGCCCTCGATCCGACGCATAGGTGATTTCGCCGCTTTCGGGGTCAAGGTAAAAGGCATCCAGGCCAACCCAGCGCACCGCCAGGCCCGGAACGTAGAACTCGCCGTTTTCGTCGGCCTGATCGAAGAAGATAGCGCGGACGCCCTTGACCGATTTCTCGTAGGACATTCTCAATACCGCCACCGCGTCCTTGCGAGGCCGGTCCGGCGTGATGCTGCGCCGGGGAAAGGTGAGGATGCGTCCCTTCAGCGCGCGCATGCGATCCTTCATCTTCACGCGGTAGTCAGGCAGAAAGCCGGGATCGTTCAAGGCCTTGCTGAGCGCCGCGGTCAACAGCCGGATCTGATTCGTGAGATTGGGCAGATTGACCTTGTCGACGGTGTCGTGGGGGGTGTCGACCCTGAATCGGGCGTCGTTGATGGTCACGAACGCCAGCGTCGGCATACCCGCGGTGAGTACGACCTGTGAGTCGGTCTTCAGGTTCCCGCCGGGAATTAACATGCTCCAGCTCATGCCCGAAGGCGGGTTGATTCCGTCGACGAGCGACCGTTTTGCGTCCATGCCGAACGCCGGCGCGAGGTCCGCGCCGAGCCTGCTGAAGCGTTTGCCAAGGGGCGTGAAGAACCGCTGGAAATAGAACGCGGTGGAACCGTTCCAGACGGCCATCTGGTCGGTCTGCGAGGTGAGGTCCAGGGAGATCCACAGCCGGATATCGATGGGATCCGTCATCAGCGCGGCGAAGTGTTCCTCCTTCCGCGCGTGCCTACCCAGAAAGTCGCAGACGCCGCGAAAACCGAGATGATGCGCCGACGTTGCCAGGAAGAGGACGGTGTGGGCGGGCGGATGCGCCTTGAAATATTCTGCCATTTCCAGCAGGGCGGCGATTCCGGATGCCTGTTCGGCGCCCGGGGCGAGCGCGGGTACCACCGACATGGCGTCGTAATAGGCGTCGATGAGTACCACGCGTTCCCGAAGTTGAGGGTCCGCGCCCGGTATCCAGCCAATGATGTTTTGCGTGGGGTGCCGTTCCCAGTCCATCCGCGAATTCATTTCGACTTCGATCCGCTCGCCGGCGGCCAGGCGGCGCCGGAGGCGTTCCCCCTCGGACTTGTCGATCCAGAAGCGGGGCGCATTGAGCGGAACCTGGAAGAATTTCTGCTCTGCTTCGGCCGTCGTGGTGGAGTCCGGCGCGACGAAGACGATCGCTTTGGCGCCCAGCATGGAGGCGTTCATCCAGCGGTTCCAGGAATTGAAATCCATCAGTACGACGCTGCCACCGGGCTCTCTGCCGTTGAAGTCGGCGAATTCACCCGCGCCACTGTCGATCAACGGGGCCCGCAGTCCGGCGCCCGGGAGCGTAGAGGTGCGTACCAGGTTGGGCCAGACCGCATGAATGGGGATGACGCGGGACTCGCCCAGGACGCGGAGGCCCCCGCCCTTGTCGACGGGCGACGTGACATCGTAGGTTTCCGTCGAGACATTCTCCAGTCCGATACGTTCGAACTCGTCCTGAATGTACCGGGCTGCCGCCTCATGGCCCGGATAGCCCACCACCCTGGAACCCGATCCGCTGAGCCGGAGCAGCCGCGATTCGACGCCGGCCGGCGTGATCCGGTCCCGGATGCTGTCGGCCAATTGCTGCTGGCCGGTGGCCACCCGGGCGGGCGGCGGTTCCGGATATCGGATATCGAACCACTCGAACAGGCGGTCGGTCAGCGCCTGAGGGGAGACCAGGGTCAACGCGAGAAAGGCGATGAGGATGACCACGCCGATGGTGATGTTTTTTGTTTTCACGGAGGCACCTGAATCATGATGAGGATATTCGTCAATTGGACGTCATGATCGTTCCCGCCGGGCACGTGTCCCGAACGGATACCGGATCGTTAGTACCATTTGTGTACCACGTGGCCGTCCGGCTGGAACCAGATGGCGTCCACCACAACGCCCGCGGCCACGGACAGGATGTAGCCCACAAGCATGCCGATGAAGAACGGTCTGGATTTCCGGTAAAAGGCGGCGCCGGCCAGCTTGAGCATGGTCAGCTTGACCAGCCACGCCACGAATATGGTCGCGCTGGTAAGCCTTGAGAGCGCCGTACCGGAAAGGGCGAAGCCGATGGGATGCAGCGGCCACCAGACGAAGCGGTACCGCATCAGATTCAGCAGCGCCATGGCGGCGGCCCCGGCGAAGAAGAACCAGTAGTTGACCGGTTCGATGGGGCTGTCCACGGCCTTGATGGAATTGGCAATGCCCTGAATCTGCCGGACTCCTGCGTGGATGATCAGCCAGTTGGGCTGGATATTGTATCCGCCGATTGTGTAACCGAGCCAGACGGTGTAGAGCGTGGAGGTAACCATCCCCACCACGAACGCGGCGGAGATGGCCCCGAAGAGCCGCCGTTTGCCGCCCGGCAGGAACTCCGCCAGGCGATTGATGTGGGTCATCGTACCCATGGTAAGGCCGCGGTAGTGGTTTACCGCGCGGGAGGACATGCTCAGCGCCATCTTGGTGTGCGCGGTGAACGTGTGGGAACCGCCGAGAAACCGGCTCAGGAGTCCCCACGCCGACGTGGGCGGGTTGAGGTAGACGACTCCGGAGTCCGCAAGCATCTTCGAAACGGTTGTATACACGACGAGCATGCACAGGATGAGGAGGACGATGACTTTCACCTGCATGCCGATCCACCCCAGCCAGAGCGCCATGTAGAGACACCCGGCAATCAGGCCGATTACGGCGTGCCGGTACGAGAGCAGTTCGTTGCTGTCGTCGGGGGCCGGCCGATCGGGGTTGAAGGCTTTCCTGATGACGTCGCGCAGGTGGTGTCTTGCGACCCAGATCCCCCAGAGGGCGAAGGCCGTAAACCCTCCGGCCGTCTGCCAGATGTAACGGCCTCGACCGTAGTAGGGTGAGATGGCCGAGACGCCGAGTCCGCTGAGGATTCCGCCCTCGAGAATGAACAGGACGTCGAAAAACCAGAGGCTGAAGAGGATCTCGAGGCTGGCGAAGTAGGAGAAACAGATGACGACCGTACTCAGGAAGAAGAATCCGGGCGGGAAATCCCGCGAGAAAAAGAACCAGCGGGCGGAAGCGGTGGGGAAACGGGGGAACTGGGGATAGAACCAGGCAATCATGTTCCAGCCGAAAACGAACGTGGTGAGCATGAATCCCGCCCAGAACACCTTGCCCTTCATGAATTCCGGGAACCATCGTCTCCCCGTTCCGCCCTGCGTGGTGAACTCGATGATAGGTTCCATCGCAGGGAAGACGAGCCGCTCGTATTCGGACCACTGCTTTCGAAAGATGATGGAGAGACAGGCCGCGGCAAGTGCGACAGCGCAGAGAAAGGTGAACCACCAGAAGAGGGGCACGGCCCAGATGCCCCACGGAATGGACGCGCCCTGGGGCAGACCCTCGTAGAACCAGGCCATCGCGTTGCCTTCGTTTTCCGGAATCAGCCATCCCGGCAGATACGGATGAAGGTAACGCGCCCATTCGTTCTCCTGGGTAACGAAATAGTGCGGCGCGACCATAATTCCCACGAGGTAGCCGCTGATCCCGTAGGTAGGCCCCAGAGAACTGATGAATCCCATGCAGAAAATGGTGATCCATTCGGAGGAGGAGAACAGAAACCGCCGGCCGAACCTGTAGGCCAGCATCGAACAGACGATGATTGACAGCAGCGTCAGGATCAGGTTGCCCATGGGCATGTGGCTGTACGCCATGAACGACGCGTGGAGGATGTAGCGCACCGTGTCGCCCAGGATACCGATGGCCACCGAGAGCAGGAGACCGTAGACGATGGACCTGACGGTCACGCCGCGATCCTTCACTGCTTCCCGGCCGGGGGCGGAACCGGTATCGGTGTTCGTTGATTTCGCCGATGGCATTGACATGGATTGCCGTTTCCTCTAACGATATTGCGCGGGCCAGGCGTCCCGCGCGGAAGCGGTCGCCGGTCTCCGGCTGTCAAAATCCCGCGGCCGGACAGCTCAGAAGGGGTCGGTTCCACCGGCTTCCGCGGGCGCGGTAACGAGAGGGTTCAGCGCGGTCGCCCTTTGAAGACTGGCCGCGGCGAGGCTGTCCCTCCCCGACAGGACGTAGTAATGCGAAAGGGTCTGAAAGCGTTCCGCCGTCGGATTCTCAGCGGCATTGCGTTCCAGATAGCGAATGCGCGCGGCCAGTCTGCTCTGGCGTTCGAAGACAGCCAGCTGAGCCCCGGCCTCCCGGTCAAGCCCGAGGGCGAGCAGGGACTGACCCGTCAGATATCGCACGCGAGCGTGGTAAGGATCCACAACGACAGCCCGTCGAAGACGGGACAATGCCGCGCGCGGGCGTTTCGCCTGGAGTTCGGCGCTTGCGGCGTCACAGAGCAGATCGACGTCTCCCGGGGTGTCCTCCAGGGCCTGCCGGAAGCAGGCGGCGGACGAATCGAGGTCGCCGCGGCCGAAGTGAACGCGTCCCAGGCCGGCAAGCGTTCGGCCGCGGTCGCCGGCGAGGGCCCAGGCCCGCCGGAAACAGGATTCCGCGCTGTCGAGATTACCGCCCGCGAGGTAGAATTCTGCCAGTTCCAGGGCGTGCGCGGGGTTGTCCGGCATCCCCTCGACGGCTCTCAGATAGGCGGCCTCAGCCTCCCGGTCCGACCGTGCGTTGCGAAGGGCGCGCGCGTATCTCATCCACTCCTTCGGGCTCGACACGAAGGGCGAAATCGCCTCGAGGGTCTTCTTCGCTTCGGAAAACCGTCCCCTTGCGGCCAGGAGATCCGCGAGACCGTACCTGGCGCGCACGGACGGAGCGTGGATGGCGATGGATTCACGGTACGACGCCATCGCGCTTTCGTCGTCTCCGTGTTTCAATGCGGTCTCGGCGCGCACGCAGAGATCGGCGGCCCGCTGTTCCGGAGTCCCGGACGCCGGCCGAAACCAGACGAATGCCAGCGCCGCCGGAAGCAGCACGGCCAGCGGCCTATAGCTCCGTACCGCAGTACTGACAATATTTCGCATCGGGATCACGGGCCTCGGCGTTGCATTCCGAACAGGACCGGGCGACTCGCCTGGTTCTCATGGCCTGCGAGATTTCAACCGACAGGATTCCGGTGGGCACGGCGATAATGCTGTACCCCAGCAACATCACGATGGTCGCAAGCATCTGTCCCGGCGCGGTCTTGGGAGAAATATCGCCGTATCCAACCGTGGTGATCGTCACGATGGCCCAGTAAATGCTTCGAGGAATGCTGGTAAAGCCGTTTTCGGGTTTTTCGATCACGTACATCAGCGAGCCCAGGATGACAACCGCCGTCATTACCGTAAGCACAAAAACCGCAACCTTTCGGTAACTCGACTGAATCGCCCGGAGCATCATCCGCGCCGCTGCCAGGTACTGAACCAGTTTGAGTACGCGAAAAACGCGGAGCACGCGGAGGACGCGTATGACAACCAGGTAATGACTGCCGGGCAGGAGCACATCGATATAGGTGGGAAGGATAGCGAGAAGGTCGACAATGCCGAAAAAGGACGTCGCATATCGCAATCGGCGGCCGGCGCAGACAAGCCGAAAAATATACTCGAGCGTGAAAATGAGCGTAAAGAACCACTCAAGGCCGTAAAGAAGGTCACCGTGGATCTGCCGGACAGCGTCGACGCTGTCCAGCATCACGGTCAGGACACTCAAAATGATGGTGAAAATGAGAACGAGTGCGAAACGGCGCCCCTCAGGTGTCTCCGAATCGAACATGATGTACCGGAGACGCAGACGCCATCCGGAGACCGGCCGGCCGCCGATTTGTTCGTGTGTCATTTGCATTTCAGGGACTGATGTCCTGTCCCGGGAATCCCTCACCATTCGACCGCGCGGATCGCCGAATTATGGTTTGAGGTTGACCCGGGGCCCGGAATGGCGCCTCAGGTCAGTCGCCCGTCAGTAACGGACGTCCACAAGCCAGGCCTCTTTGGGATGGGATTCCCAGCGTTTTCTCAGGGCCGTCTCGTTAGGGCTGAACCGCCCGCCGAACGCGATGCCGCCGTGGGAGATATTCACGCTCACGGCGACGCTGTCGCCGGCGGGCACCCAGTGGGGTGTGAGCAACTGGTTCCAGAGCAAATCGCCCTTTTCCATCCTGTAGGAAAGAATGTCGCCGGGGTCGTGATCCGGCGGGCCGTTCGGTCCTCTGAGCGCCTCGCGATTGTTGACGGCGTCGTGGAGGGGTGCGTATTTGTAGGGATCCTTGAATGCATTGAAGTATTTTACACCCCAGACCTGCCACGCCACGACGTGCGAGGTATCCATGTGGTATGACGAACTGCAGTTCCTTCCGGAAATGAAAATGATGGGATAACAACGTTGCCAGGTAAATCCGTTCGACGCCAGAAAGGTGCGCCAGGGAATCATGACCTTTTTCTGGAAATCCCGCAGAAACTGACCCTCGCCGTAGAAATTCTGCAGGTGAAAGTGGGCCAGTGAGAAGGGGCGGTCGATGACGTCGGCGACGGGTAGCGTTTTGAATTCCTCAACCCGTGCTTTTTTCTCATCTTCTGAGTCGTCGCCTGGAATGTTGATCCGTGCCTGGCCGTCCCTTCGAAGGATGTCCACGATTTCGTCCGCGGGCGGAAACGCCATGTCAAAACGGAAGAACTCGGGGTCGATCAGGAAATTCTGAAGGCCGTTCCAGCGATGCTTCAGTTCGTCTTCGGTCCGGACGATGATCTGCATGCTTCCTCCTGTTCACGCGCTGAACTCAACCTGCGCAGCACTCGCAGGCGAGACCGAATCGCATCTGGTCGCCGTCCGGAATCTCAATCCCAAAGTCGGTCTTGACGAATACGTCCGTTGAGCCGCAAAAGTCGCATTTCCCGCGTCCGCGTCTGCCGGTCCGCGCATCCGCCTGAAGTGCAGATTCCGCGGGGGCCCCGCGGGCTTTCAGATAGGCGGCGGCCTGGCGACGGATCCCCTTGTCGGTGTCTTTTTCCACCGCGCGTTCGAATATGACGCCAAGAGCCGGGTCGTCCGGACGCCCGCCGTCTTCGAGGGTGTGCCACGCGGCTTTGCGCACGCGCAGATCGGGGTCTTCGAGCATGCGGTATAGCGCCTGCCACACGTCCTCCCGGCGGCGTCTGATATGGCAGGGGCAGAGGAATCTGGCGGCGGTTTCCCGATCTTTCGGGTCGTTGCTGCGGGAGAGGCCTATGAGTTTCCCGATGTTTCCGCCGTTGATGCGCGCCTCTCCGATCCTGAACGCCCGCTTCTGATATTTGTTCTGCCCGAGCTTCTTCCGGCTCAAGGCTGCTCCAGTGCAACGTTCCGGCTCGGACCTCTTCCTTCCGAGCGCCTGCCGGATCGTTCGAAGAGTGGGAGCGATTAACGATAATTGCGGCTACAATATAACATATGGCGCATCAATTTCAAAATTCTGTTCGCCGGGCAAAAGCCGGAGGAATTCACACGCGTATCTCGTCAGTAAAGGATAACCCTTGCCGGTGAATCTGAAGCGGCCCGGGTTTCGAGGTACGCCGCGACGCGCGCGGAAACGGGCCGCCGGAATGACGTCGGCCGCCGCGTTCGCAGCAGTCGTCGTCTCACCCCTGGAGAAGGAGCCTGTTGCAATGGAAAGCGTTTCGAAGGACGATCGGTTGGATTTGCTGTTGAAGGACGGGTACGTCATCGATCCCGCGAACGACGTCGAAGGAATTCTCGACGTGGGCATTCGGGACGGAACGATCGCCGAGGTCTCGGAAGATATCGTCGGTAGCCGGGCGGAACACGTCATCGACGTCTCCGGCCTGCTGGTCACGCCGGGGCTGGTGGACATTCACGTCCACGCGTACGACACCCGGCTGGACCCGGGGCCGGGGAAATTCACAGGCAGCCTGAACGCGGATGCGCATTTTCTGAGCGACGGCGTGACGACCTGCGTGGATACCGGTACGGCAGGACGTGACGAAATATTGCATTTCAGACAGACCGTCATGGAGAAGAGGATCTGCCGGATATTGGCCTATGTGAACGTCTCGGCGCCGGGAATGGGGAGTTCGGAACAGGATATCCGCACGTTCGACGCGGCCGGCGCCGCATCGGCCGCGTTGGACCACAGGGACGTGGTCGTCGGCATCAAGACCGCACACTACTGGCCGCGAGGGCCGTTCGACGCCGACCATCCTCCCTGGGCATCCGTGGAGAGGGCGGTGGAGGCCGGCGACCTGTGCGGGATGCCGGTGATGGTCGACTTCTGGCCCCGGCCGCCGCAGCGGTCCTACCCGGAACTGATTCTCCGCAAGCTGCGTCCGGCCGACATTCACACGCACGTATTCGCCCGGCAGTTTCCCGTCGTCGACGCGCACGGCAAGGTGCGGGACTACATGTTCGAGGCCAGGGAACGCGGCGTCTGGTTCGATCTCGGCCACGGCGCGGCCAGTTTCTGGTACCGCAACGGCGTGCCCGCGATAGCCGGCGGGTTTCCGCCGGACTCGATCAGTACGGACCTGCATACCGGAAACATCCGGGGGTCCGTGGTCAGCATGACCGACACGATGTCCAAATGCCTTCTGATGGGAATGTCGTTGCGGGAGGTGATCTACCGGTCGACGGCGACGCCGGCGCGGGCAATTCGACGGCCGGACCTGGGCACGCTGGCGGTTGGCGCCGAGGCCGACGTCGCGGTGCTTGCCCGCCTCGTGGGTGCGTCTTCCTTCCGGGATTGCGGCTGGGGACGGATGGACGGGAACGAGCGCCTGGCGTGCAAACTGACGGTCCGAAAGGGTGAGGTGGTATGGGACAGCGACGCCCTGACCGTCGCGGCGTGGCAGGACCTGCCCGACGACTACTGGGAGACGACGATCGTGCCGGTACCGATCCAGCGACACTGGCGTTGAATGGCAATGTACCGGCCAAACGCCGGGGGGGCCGCCCGCCTGCGCCCCGGTCCGGCGTTCATCGGAAGAACCGGCCGCGCCTACCAGTCGGCTACGCTCCCGTCGGACTCGTATGTGTATTCGCCGCCGAGTTCCTCCGTGTACCGGCACGCTCTTCGGACTTCGCGTTCATCGAGTTCAATGCCCAGTCCGGGTTCGGAGGGGAGCGGAACGTGTCCGTCCTCGACCCTCCATGGGGTCTGCAGCAGCCCTTCCCCAAGGCACGCGTCGACCTGCTCCTGAATCAGAAAGTTGGGCGCGACGGCGTCGACGTGCAGGCATGACGTGAAGGCGACGGGTCCGATGGCGCAATGGGGCATGACGTGCATATAGTAGACTTCGGCCATGTTTGCGATTCTGAGGGTTTCGGAAATGCCTCCGGCGTGTGAAACGTCCGGCTGGATGTAGGCTGCGGCCTGATTCTCGAAGATCCTGCGGAATTCCCATCTGCTGAGCAGCCGCTCACCGGTGGCGATTGGAAAGGGGACCCGGTCTGAAACGCGCTTCAGGGCGTCCACGTTCTCCTGCGGGACGGGTTCTTCCACGAACATCGGGCGCATCCCCTTGAGTTCGTGGCAGATTTCAGTCGCCAGCGCCGGCGTCATCTTGCCATGGAAGTCGAAACACAGCTCCACGTCGGTACCGACCCACTCCCGCATCAGGTACGCCCTGCGGACGAATTCATCGATCACTGCGGGGGGTTCATGGCCCCGCCACTTGCCTCCAGGCCCTGTCTTGAAAGCCCTATAGCCTCCTGTTTTCAGGAGGCTGTCCAGGCGTTTTCGTGAAGCGGCCTGTTCCGCTTCCGAAAGCCCGCCGATTCCCCAGTGCGCATAGACCCGGATCCTGTCACGGACCGGCCCGCCAAGCAACCGGTACACGGGCGTGCCATGGTATTTGCCGGCGATGTCCCAGAGCGCCTGGTCGATCCCCGACAGGGCGGTCATGAGGACAGCGCCTCCCCGGTAGAACGCGGAACGGTAGATATGCTGCCAGTGGTGCTGGATTCTGAACGGGTCTTTGCCGGAGAGGTAGGTCGCCAGTTCCTCGATAGCGGCCATCGTGCTTCCGGGCCTGCCTTCCAGCGTGGTTTCCCCCCATCCCGCGAGACCGTTGTCGGTCGTGATTTTCAGAAGGCGGGTGCGGGGCCGGGGAAAGAACTGTTCGATGCGATCGATTTTCATAAGGGTTTCCTTCAGGACGACTTCTTACGTCCATCCCTTCAGTCGAGGCAGTCCAGGGTTGCGAGACAAGCGCGTGTGTGGGGAATGGGATCAGGCATACCGGCCCGGAGTTGTACGCGGGTGTCCTCGACAAGATGGTCCAGTTGATCCGGGGTGTCCACGTCGTACCAGGACGGCAGGATGCCGGCGGTAAGACCCAGGGCCCGCACCCGTTCAAGCGTCTGGCCGAAAACGCGCTCCGTACTCCATTCGACGTCCTGGAAGATCTCGCGCAGGGGTCTTGCGAGGCCAACCAGATAGTACCCGCCATCCATGCTGGGACCGAGCACGACCTCGTGCCCGCGAAGGAGCTCGAACGCCCGGTCTACGTGGCGGGGCGGCAGCGAAGGCACGTCGGTCCCCATGATCACGACCCGCCCGGCGCCCAGTTCGAAACAGTGGCGGGCCGCCTGATGCATTCGTTCGCCGAGGTCGCCGCGGGCCTGCGGGAAAAGGAGCCAGCCCGGTCCGGCCAGATCGGAAAGAACGGCCTCGGACCCTGGCGGATCGCCGGCCACACAGCGCCTGTCTGCGGTTGCTTCTTTCGCGGCGTTTACGGTGTCCAGGATGAATGCGCGATAGATTGCCGCAGCCTGATCCGGCGTGTACCGGGAATGCAGGCGGGTCTTGACCGCGCCCGGTTGGGGGTTCCTGGCAAAGACAACAAGATAGGTGCTCACGGCTACCCGGGTTGACAGGGTTGTTCGACGCCGGGCGACGGGAAGTGCCGGACCGGATGGAACCTTCGAAAGAACCGGCGCCGCCCGGATCGCTGGCGGCGTTGTCAGGGCGATCCGTATTGCCCCTGTCTTCCGACGTCGGCCCCGCCCGGGGGTGGACTCAGGGCCGGTCGGTCCCATCCTCGAGCTTCCGGCGCAACAACTGATTGGCCACTTTCGGGTTCGCCTGGCCTCTCGTCGCCTTCATAATCTGCCCCATGAAGAAACCCAGAAGCTTCTTGTCGCCTCTTCCGTATCTGACAACTTCGTCGGGGTGTTCCGAAATCACGCGGCCGATCAATCCCTCGATCTCGGATGAATCGCTGATCTGCGCGAGTCCCTGCTGTTCGACGACCGAATCCGGCGACGCGCCGGATTCGGCCATCTTCGCGAATACGTCTCTGGCGATGTTCGCACTGATCGTGCCGGCCCCGATCAATTTGAGCAGCGCGGCGAGGCTTTCCGGGGTGGCCTTGAGTTCCGCTATGTCGATCTTGCGCTCGTTGAGCGTGCGCAGGACGTCGCCCTGCACCCAGTTCGCGGCGGCTGCGGGCTCCGCTCCGGCCGATACGGCGGCTTCAAAATAGTCGGCCACTTTCCGGTCCGCGACCAGCGTGTCGATCTGTTCCGTCCGGAGACCGTAGGCAGACGCGAAGCGTGCGCGTCTCGCCTGGGGCAGTTCGGGTACGGTGGCCCGCACCCGGTCGACCCACTCCGGGTCGACCACGACCGGGACCAGGTCCGGCTCGGGGAAATAGCGGTAGTCGTCGGAAGACTCCTTGCCCCGCATCGCGCGCAGCCGGCCGCGGTCCGGATCGAACAACAGGGTCTGCTGTGTGATTTCGCCGCCGGCTACGGTCGTGTCGATCTGGCGCAGGATTTCAAGTTCGAGTGCGCGCCGGCAGTTGCGTATTGAGTTCATGTTCTTGATTTCGACCTTGGTGCCGAGTCCGCTCGTTCCGCTCGGCCGGATCGACACGTTGGCGTCGATCCGGATGTGGCCCTTTTCCATGTCCCCTTCCGAAACGCCGGTGTAGGTGAGTATCTGGCGCAGGCGTGACATGAAATGGTAAGCTTCGTCCGGCGAAGCGAGGTCCGGTTCGGTGACGAGTTCGATGAGGGGGACCCCGCACCGGTTGACGTCCACCAGAGACTCGCCTGCGGCCACAAAGGCTTCGTCATGGATGCTCTTGCCTGCGTCTTCCTCCATGTGGATGCGAATGAGGCGCACGGTCTTCGTGCCGTTCGGGGAGGGGATGTCGATGCCGCCTCCCGTGGCCAGGGGCATTTCTTCGTTGGACTGAAACTGGGAAATCTGATACCCCTTGGGCAGATCGGGATAGAAATAGTTCTTCCTCAAAAAACGGCTTCGACGCTGGACCGTGCAGCCTGCGGCGAGGGCGATGCGTACGGCGTGCTCTACGGCCTCCCGGTTCAACACGGGCAGGGCGCCCGGCAGCCCGAGGCAGACCGGGCAGGCGCGCGAATTCGCTTCGTCTCCGAAAGACACGCCGCAGCCGCAGAATATCTTGGTCCTCGTGGCGAGCTGGACGTGGACCTCAAGACCGATGACGGGCTCGTACTTCATCGGTTCGACTCCCGTTCGACCACGTAAGCGGCCCTGAACAGAAGATCTTCCCTGAAGGCCGGCGCAAGCAGTTGCAGTCCGATGGGCAGGCCCTCCGCCGAAACGCCGCAGGGGACGGAAATACCCGGGATTCCGGCCAGGTTTACCGAGACGGTATAGATATCGGTCAGATACATCCGGAGCGGGTCGCTGGTCTTTTCGCCGATGCGGAAGGCGGGCGTCGGCGACACCGGCGCGGCGAGAAGGTCGCAGGATTCGAAGGCCTTTTCGAAGTCGTCCCTGATGAGAGTACGCACCTTCTGGGCTTTCAGATAATAAGCGTCGTAATAACCGGCGCTGAGGGCATAGGTGCCCAGCATGATGCGACGCTTGACTTCCTCCCCGAACCCGGCGCTTCGGGTCCGGCAGTACATGTCGATCAGATCGTCTCCCTCTGTTCGACTGCCGAATCTGATGCCGTCGTATCGGGAGAGATTCGAGGATGCCTCTCCGGTGGCGATGATGTAGTAGGCGGCTACCGAGTAGGCCGGATGGCAGGCGGCGGGGAGGTCGACCTCGCGGATTTCCGCACCCGCATCTTCCAGGAGTTCGGCGCCTCCGACGATCGCCGCGCGCACCTCGTCGTCGAGGCCCTTTCCGAAATACCCCGCCGGAAGCCCGATGGTCAGCCCGTCGACGCCCGCTTCGAGGACCGACGCATAGTCCGGTACGGGTACATCCACGGACGTGGAGTCTCGCGGGTCGTGTCCGGCGATGACGTTCAGCAGGAGGGCGGCGTCCGTTACGTTCCGTGCCACGGGGCCGATCTGGTCCAGCGACGACGCGTAGGCAATGAGGCCGTACCGGGAGACGCGGCCATAGGTGGGCTTGAGGCCGACGGCGCCGCAGAACGAGGCGGGCAGACGAATCGATCCGCCCGTATCCGTTCCCAGGGCGAGTACGGTCTGGTTTGCGGCCACGCTCGCGGCGCTGGCGCCGCTTGATCCGCCGGGAACGCGCGTTGGATCGTGGGGATTGCGCACGGGTCCGAACGCCGAGTTTTCGTTGGAGGAACCCATGGCAAACTCGTCCATATTGAGTTTGCCGACGATAACCGCGTCGGCTTCCCGCAGTCGCGCAACGGAGGTCGCGTCGTAGGGCGGAATAAAATTCGCGAGGATGCGGGAGCCTGCGGTGGTGAGCAGGCCGCGGGTGCAGAGGAGGTCCTTCAGGGCGACCGGGATACCCGCCAGCGGACCCACGGGATCTCCGGCCGATACCCTGGTGTCTACCTCTTCAGCTTTGCTGATCGCTTCGCTTTCATTCAGGGTGATATAGGTGTTGAGCGCCGGATTCGTCGCTCGAATGCAATGAAAAACGGCCTCGACAAGCTGTCTGGACGTAATATTGCCCGACAGAATCGACGCCGTGAGTTCGTGGGCGGGTCGTTCGTTCAGTGGCTTCCCGGAAACTGCCACCTTTCCTCCCTGAATCTGTTGCTACTGCCTGGCGGTTTTTTCCGAGTCCGGGGTCTTGTTTTCGGACTTGGAAGGGGGATCGACTCCGGTTTCGATTTCATCCTGAATATCCCGAAGGCCTCGCTTGAATTCCGTAACGCCTTTGCCCACGCTCTTGGCGATGTCGGGAATGCGTTTGGCTCCGAACAGCAGAAGGATGACCAGGAAGATCAGGAGAATTTCCCAGGTTCCGATTCCACCCAGCATGAATTGCCTCGCATTCGTGAAGTATTGCCGTCCAACCGTACTGCGATGCCGTCGGCGATGTGTCCGCGTCTGCCGAATCCCGAAGCAGCCGCATCGCGCGGCAGCCCGTAGCGTCGGACCGGCACGACGGCGGATCAGTAGGAGTACTTGACGTAATAATACGCCGTACCGATGCCGATCAGGCTGAGGACGTTGAAATCGAGCGAAAAGCCCAGAGTGAGCGTCAACACCAGCAGGTTCAGGCGCATCGGGTAGAATTCGTACGCGACCAGAGGATCCACAAGCACCTTGGACACCATGTTGTCTTCCAGGCCGAGGCTGCCGAAGATCACGTTCAATACCGCACCGAAAACCCGGCTGGCGAGAATGCCCACGAAGATCGCAACAATCAGGTGACCGACGCTCTTGTTCTTCATTGACCCCACTCCACTCCCGTCCGGGCGTGAATTACATATCCGCGACTTCCCGGTGCACAATCAGATGCGACAGCCACCGTACCGCGCCGGAGATCGAGAATGCAAACGCGATCGGAAAGAAAGCTTCGTCCGGAAAGACCGCGACGGGGATGAACGCGGCAACGGCGATCCCCAGTCTCCAACGGTCCCTTCGCGTTTCAATGCTGAACCTGGGAAACGCGGGATAACCGAACTGGCTGACCATGAGAAGGCCCAGAACCAGACACAACAGAAGGCCGACGTGGGGTTCGCGGGTACTCTGCCAGACCCGTTCCGCAAAGACTATATAGGCTGCCATGGTCGCCGCCGCCGAGGGAATGGGCAGTCCGACGAAGTCTTCCTTATCGTCTCCCTTGACCTGGACGTTGAACCTCGCCAGGCGAAGGGCGCCGCACAGCAGGAAGAGAAAACAGGCCGCGAACGGCAACCATACCGCATCCAACATTCCCTGCAGATATTGGAACATCAGCACGGCTGGCGCCACGCCGAACGAGCAGACGTCCGCCAGGGAGTCGAACTGAACCCCGAAGTTACTGGGCGAGTCCATCAGCCGGGCGAGTTTGCCGTCGAAGGCATCGAGAAAACCCGCGATGACAATCAGCCAAGCGGCCGGGACCAGATTTCCGTCCATGGCATACGCGATCGCAAGGAAACCGCAGCAGAGGTTGCAAAGTGTGACCATGCTCGGGACGGCGGCCCTCTTTCTCATGTCGTATCGGCTCCGAATTCCGGCTATTCTTCGTTAATTGTCTATTGCTGCCCGGCAGGCGCCTTTTCCGGTGCAAGGCGCGTTGCAAACTGCAGCCGGCCGCGTACGATTTCCATCGCCAGGTCTTCCCCGACGTGCGCGTCTTTCAGGATCCGCTCCACGTCATCGGCGCTTCGAACGGGTTTGCCGTTTACGGCAAGGATCAGGTCGCCCGGATTCAGCTTTGCACGGGACGCGGGACTGTTGTCGGCCACACCCGTGATGAGGACTGCCCGATGCGTGTATAGCCCCAGTGCGTTCGCCAACCCTCGCGTCAGTTTCGGGTGCAACTCGAAGCCGGCCCAGAACTCCTGAACGCCCCCCGCAATCAGCCGGTCGGCGATTTTTTTCGCCCGGCTGATGGGGATTGCGAAACCGATGCCGAGGGAACCCCCGCTTTTCGTGAAGATGAAGGTGTTGATGCCGATGACCTGTCCGACGCCGTTGACCAGGGGGCCTCCACTGTTGCCCGGATTGATGGATGCGTCGGTCTGGATCATGTTCGAATAGGAATGTCCACCCTCGTCCTGTCCCAGTCTCAGGTTGCGGTTAACCGCGCTGACGACGCCCGCTGTAACCGTCGGCTGGGGATCATCGATCAGCATCCCGAAGGGATTGCCGATGGCGATCGCCCACTCGCCGATAATGACGTCTTCGGAATCCCCCAGGTCCGGAACAGCGAGATCCGTCGCGTTAACCCGTATGACCGCCAGGTCTGCGCCGGGATCGACCATCACGTCTTTGCGCGTGTCCTGAACCTTGATGTCTCGGCCATCCGAGAACGTGACGGTGATTTCCCGTGCGCCCTCGACGACGTGGTAGTTGGTAAGTATGTAACCGTCGGATCGGACGACAACGCCGGATCCGATACCCGGCCGTTCTTTATGGACGGTTCCAGGAGACCAGTGGAAATTGAAAAACGGGTGTACATACCGGACATCGACCCGTTCGAAGGAAACCGTGGTCACACCCACGACCGAGGGCGCCACTTTCTCGACGGCCCGGACGATAGCGTTTTTCCTGGAGGCGTCGATTTCGGGGCCCGCGGCCGAAGCCGGAGCCGCGCCTTCCGGTTGATCTCCGGCGGCAGGTAACAGGCACAAGGCCGCAAAGACGCCTGCATGAAGGATCCAGACCGCTCGCCGCACGTCCTATTCTTCCGGGACTTCGTAGGTGACTTCTTTCAAAAACAACCCCTGGGGCGGGGCGTTGGGCCCCGCACACTGTCTGTTTCGCGCCTGCAGAATCGCGTCCATCGCGTCCGGCGTGCGCTTGCCCCTTCCCACCTGTACCAGAGTGCCGACGATTCCGCGTACCATGGATCGGAGAAAGCGGTCGGCCGAGATTTCCACGTGGACGGCGTCTTCAATGGGGTCCAGGATACACGCGAAGACGCGGCAGTTGCGGTTCTCCTTCTCGGACGAAGCAACGCAGAACGACGTGAAATCGTGATAACCGAGTATTCGGTTCGCGGCGGACCGCATTGCGTGGATATTCAGCCTGCTGCGCAGGTGCCAGGCCTCTTTGCGGCCGATGGCCCTCCGGCGGTAGGCCATACGATACAGGTACGTCCGCCGCCTCGCGGAACGTCGGGCATGAAACGCGGGCGCAACCTCATCAACGTCGAGGACGGCCACGTCGGGCGGCAACGTGCCATTGAGCGCGGCGCCGATCCGTTTTAGCGGCAAGGGATTGATCGTGTAGAAATTGGCCACCTGCCCGAGTGCATGGACGCCTGCGTCCGTGCGCCCCGCGCCGATTGCGCGGATGGGATGTCCCAAAAGCGAAGTCAGACAGGATTCCAGAGTTCCCTGGACCGTGCGCTGGTCGGGCTGAACCTGCCAACCCTTGAAATCTGTACCGTCGTATTCCAGTTGAAGCCGAATATTCCGTCGCATTCCGGCTGGTTCGGCAAGAAGTTTCGGGGACGGCGCGGACGCGTCCTCGTTTCGTCGCGGCGCCGAGAACGGACACCGGATCCGGGCGACGCCGCCAGGGAAAAACGAACTGAATCTGCCAGAAAGCAGACCGGTAACCGACGAGAATTCTACGAAATATAGCATCTCCAACTGGCAATGTCAATGGATTGTTCTGGTGGCGCTACGTCCCGCGGGTCGGGTCGCGGATGGACGTTTCGATGCATCGATTGAACATTTCTTTCAATTTGGCGACGCAGGAACCGGCGGATCCGCCGTTATCTGACGTGGTACGGATTTTGCATCTGGGTTCAGGGATTTCGGGGCGAAACGGAGGAGGCAGTGATGCGGCGTCCGGCGTTGCTGTCCGCGGCGTTCTTTGCCGCGGGGGTGTTCATGGCACACCGTCTGGACGCGCCCGTATGGGCGCTGTGGACCGGCGGCCTCGGGCTCTGGGTCGCGTGCCTGATCAGCGGGAGGAGCCGTTGCGCGTGGCCGGGAGTCCTGCTGCTCGTTCTGGGGGCGATGCGCTACGAAAGCGTGATGCAGGGGTTGCCTGGTGACCACGTCGCACACCTTGCCGGAGGAGACCGTCCTGTCGTGCTTGAAGGACGCGTGGCTGAGGAACCCGAATGGATGGAAGACGGGTTGCGCCTCCGGTTGGCCGCAGAGCGGGTCACCGTGGGCGATACCGTGTTTGCGGTTCAGGGAACGGTTCTCCTGCGGTTCCGCAGGTTCCGCCCGGACGTGGACTATGGAGACCGTCTGACGGCGAGGCTTCGCCTTCGCCGGCCGCACCCGCCCAGGAATCCGGGCGCGTTCGATTACCGCGCCTTCCTGGAACGGAAGGGAATCCACGCCATGGGCTCCGTGTCGAGGAAGGAACAGATTATCGGTATCCGCCCGGGCAGGGGAGGCTGGCTGTGGACGAACGTGGTGCTGCCGGTGCGGAGGGGCGTGCGCGCCGGGGTGGCGTGCAACCTGTCCGGAGGTCCGGCAGGTCTGTTGAACGGGATCCTGCTGGGCGAAAAACGCGGGGTTCCCGACCCGGTCCGTACCGCGTTTACCCGAGCCGGGGTCAACCATGTACTCGCCGTTTCGGGCCTGCACGTCGGCCTGATTGCCGCAGTGGTGTTTTTTGCGCTCGGCGCGGCAGGATGCGGCAGGAAGACGACTGCGTGGGCCACCATTTGCGCCGTGCTGCTCTATGCGATGGTCACGGGACTGCCGCCCTCGGTTGTCAGGGCTTCCATGATGTGCGCAATTACCATCTGGGGTCGCCTGGGCAACACGCAGGGCGAGGGGCTGAATTCTCTCGGCCTGGCCGCCCTCCTCATCCTGATTTTCAGGCCTCAGGACCTGTTCGACGTTGGCTTTCAGCTCTCTTTTTCCGCGACCGGCGGAATCCTGATCTTCTATCGGCCCGTCCGCAGCTGCCTGCCCGGCGCCGGCGCGGGCGGCATCGGTCATTGGGTATGGGCGCCGCTCGCGGTGTCGTTGGCCGCACAGGTGGGCACGCTCCCTCTCGTGCTGACCTATTTCGGGCTTCTATCGGTTGTCGCCATCCTCGCCAACCTGGTTGTGGTACCCCTGATGGCGGCCGCGGTCGCGCTGGGGTTGCTTGGCGTCATCGTTTATCAGTTTTCTGCACCGGTCGCGTCGTTGCTGAACGGCGCGAACTGGGTTGTCCTCAAGGGCGCCATCCAGACCGCGGAATGGTTCGCCGCGCCGGCGTGGGCTGCCGTGGAAGTACGAGGCCCCGGATCGACCGTAACGGCGCTGTATCTGTGTGCCGCGTTTCTGATCCTGCCGGAAACGAGGTCCGGGCCATGGGGCCGACGGCTCGTGTTTGCGGGACTGTCACTTGCGAATCTCTGGGTCTGGTCGGGTGTCTGGCAGCGTCCGGCCGACCTGAGGATGCTGGTGCTGGACGTGGGCCAGGGCGACGGGATTTTTCTGAGGTTCCCGAACGGGAGGACGCTTCTGGTAGACAGTGGCTTGCGCGCGCCGAACGTCGACATGGGTGAACGGGTACTGATCCCGTTTCTCAAGGCGGAGGGAATAAACCGGATCGACGCCGTGGTCGCGTCGCATCCCCACAGCGATCACATCGGCGGATTCGTGACACTCCTGGAAAGGGTGGAGGTCGGCTGGTACCTCGACGCCGGGCAATTCTACGATTCATGGACGGCGCGCCGGATCCGGACGCTGATCCGGGAGAAGGGCGTACGCTACGCGACGATCGAAGCGGGGGACCGGCTTGTAGGACTCGGCGACGTGGACGCCCTCGTACTGCATCCGACGCCGGACTACGTCTCCCGGCATGGCCCCGCGCCGCTGGGTCTGAACAACGGTTCCGTGGTGATCCGATTGACGTACGGAGGCAGGGCTATTCTGCTGACGGGCGACATTGAGCATGAAACGGATCCGGATCTTCTGAGGTGGGGGGACCGGCTTCGGGCCGAGGTGCTGAAGGCGGCGCACCACGGGTCACGAACGTCGTCCACCGCTGCGTTTCTGGGCGCCGTACGACCCGATCTCGTGGCGGTCTCGTGCGGTGTCCGGAACAAGTTCCGCCATCCGTCCGGCGAGGTGATCCGGCGATACGAGGCAATGGGGATTTCCATCTACCGGACCGATGAGAACGGCGCTGTGGAGATCCGAATCGATGAAGAGGGAATCGACGCCCGGGGATGGCTGGAAGAGAGGTGACGAAGTGAACGGAACCGTCGTCGTGGGCGTCGTACAGAGGGTTGCGGGCAGACCACGCTAAAATGGGCGGACAGCCGCCCGGGAATGCCGAATCAGCACAGAGCCGCGATGCATAGGAAGAAAAGCAGCAGTTCTGAATGTTAGGTATAGTCGGCAGTATTATCTCCCCCAATAAGACTGCCGCCAACCAAAGAGCCGATGCTTTTAACTTCCCCCGGGCTGGATCAGGTGCTGAAGCGAATCCCGGTAACGGCCATTCCGCCCATTCCTGCAATTTACGGGCTGAAAACCATGCGCTGAAGATGCGCAATTTCAAACAACGAACCGGTATGGTGCGGGGTCCGGCCCAACATCAAAACGAACCGCGGCCATCCCCCGGTTCCTTTTCGAATCCGGCCGTCTCTGCCTGGGAATATCTCTGGAAAAGGCGCACGGATCCAATGATGTAACTTGCTCCGAGACAACGTCTTATGAGAAGGCAGTCTCTTCGTAAGCACGATTGAAATATATATTCCGATCGGGGAGGCGTCAAGGGATAATTTGAGAAAAATCAAGGTGCGGGACCGGGGATTTTACATAAGATACTGAAACTCAAACGGCTGCACGTTGAGTTTTTTTTTTTGCGGGCGCGGGCGGCTTGTGTGGCGTCTTTTTCACCAGATAAAATCCCAGAATCCGGTCGAATTACGGAACCTTCCACGTAAACAGCAAGTTAGCGAATTCCCATGGCGTGAGGTCTTCATGGGAAAAAAAAACGGGCAACCGGTGGCCCATTTTTTGCTGAAATCCATGTGATCATTTATCGCAGAACGGATGCCGCCGGGACGCCGACGGGTCACTCGTCCCAGACGCCCATACGCCCGAATTTGTCGACCCGCTCACGGATCAGTTCCTCAGGTTGTTTGCGCAGCAGGTTCTGAAGTTCGTCCAGCAGGATTCGCTTCAGATTCTGACCGGCCGTTTTCGGGTCCCGGTGCGCGCCACCAAAGGGCTCGGGCACGATTCGATCCACGATCCCGAGCGGCACGAGATCCTGCGCGGTAATCTTCAATGCCTCCGCGGCCTCTTCTTTCTTTTCGCGGTTCCTCCAGAGAATGAGAGAGCAGGACTGGGGGTTGATCACGGAGTACCATGCGTTTTCCAGCATCAGGATCCGGTCGCCGACGCCAATGCCGAGCGCGCCGCCGCTCGCGCCTTCCCCGATGATGACCACGATGACGGGGACCGGAAGACGCGAGATTTCGAAGAGATTCCTGGCGATGGCTTCCGAGACGCTTCTCTCCTCCGACCCGATGCCGGGATACGCACCGGGCGTATCGATCAGACAGAGGACAGGACGTTTGAATTTGGCGGCGAGCTTCATCACGCGAAGGGCCTTACGATACCCTTCCGGATGGGCCATACCGAAGTTTCGATGGATGTTCTCCGTCGTGTTGCGTCCCTTTTGCGTACCCAGGACCAGAAGGGGCTGCCCGTCGAGACGGGCGAAGCCGCTTACGACCGCCGGATCGTCCCGATAGTTCCGGTCTCCGTGAAGTTCCATGAAGTCGGTGAATATCAATCGAATATAGTCGAGCGTGTGAGGCCGCTGGGGGTGCCCCGCCACCTGGTATATCTGCCACCTGCTCATCTCCGAATAGACTTCCCTTTCCGTTTTTCGCAACCGTTTCTCCAGGACAGACAGTTCGGCCGTCACGTCGTCCGGCTCAGCCTCGGCGCGTGCCTCGAGTTCTTCGATTTTCCTGTCCAGGGCGGCAATGGGACGTTCGAAGTCCAGGTAGATTTTCTTCTTGCCATTCATACTCGGTTGTCCTTTCCGGGCGTTCAAATCCTGCTGACGGCATCCTCGATGCGGTCCATGGCCTCGTGAATCGTTGGCAGAGACGCGGCATACGAGAACCGCAGGTGGTCTCCGGAACCGAAGCCGCTGCCGGGAACGCATCCCGTCATGGCCTCTTCCAGCAGATAATCCGTGAGTTCGACGTCGTTCCTGACGCGTTCGCCGTATAAGCCGGACACGTTCGGAAATGCGTAAAAGGCGCCCTGAGGAAGGCGGCACGTGACGCCCGGCAGACGATTCAAGCGCGCAACGATCAGATCGCGGCGTTCTCGAAATGCGGCCCGCATGGTCTCCACGCGCTCCTGGGTTCCCGTGAGCGCTTCGATGGCCGCATACTGGGAAATCGTGCAGGTGTTGGTGGTTTCCTGGCTCTGGACTTTGGCGATCAGTCGCATCAGTTCGGGCGGACCCGCGCCATAGCCAACGCGCCAGCCCGTCATCGCGTAGGCTTTGGAAAAGCCGTTGACAATGAGGGTCCTGCATCCGGCGCCGGGGTGTACTGCGGCGATGGAGACGTGCCGGGCGGGTTCGTAGATGATTTTCTCGTATATCTCGTCTGAGATCACAAAGATGCCGGCGTCTGCGATGACGTCCCCAAGTGCGCCCAGTTCCCCGTGCGTGTAGACTTCACCGGTCGGGTTGCATGGGCTGTTCAGAAGGATGATCTTGGTCCTCGGCGTTATGGCATTCGCAAGAGCACGGGGGGTCAGCCGGAAACCCGTCTCCCCGGACGTCTTCAATATGACCGGCCGTCCACCCATCAGCCTGACCTGATCAGCATAGCTGACCCAGAACGGCGAGGGAATGATGGCCTCGTCGCCGGGATTGATCAGCGCGACCACCGCGTCGAATATGACCTGCTTGGCGCCGCACGTAACGACGATCTGGGACGGGTCGTAGTCCAGATTGTTCTCACGCTTCAGCTTCCGTGCAATTGCCTGTCTGAGTTCGGGAAGGCCCGATGCGGGCGCCGTGTATTTCGTGCAGCCCTTGTTGATGGCCTCGATCGCGGCCTTCTTCACATTCGCCGGAGTGTCGAAGTCGGGTTCACCGGCAACCAGAGAAATGAGGTCCGCGCCCCTGCGTTTCAGTTCCCCCATTCTGGCGAAGGTGGCTACCGTAAGCGATTCATCGACGTCGAGTACGCGACTGGAAAAAGGTGAAACGGTCCTGTTCATCGTCTGGATTGACATGGATATCCGTGCGTATCTGAGTATCGTGGAAAGCGTTCGCGTGAAACGCCGTTCGGTTGCCGGCCGGCGTTCGAAAGCCGTGCGTCCGTTCAGGTCGTGTATTCGGCGTTGATACGAACGTAGTCGTACGTCAGGTCGCAGGAGTATATTGTGGCGGAACGGTTGCCGGGGCCGAGGTCTATATCGATATCGATTTCGTTTGCCGACAATGCCTGTATTGCTTCGTCCGTATCGAAGGGCAGGCCGCGTCCGAGCCGGTAAATCGGTATGCCGGCCATCGAAACGGAGATTTCGTCCGGATCGACGGGAACGCCGGCGTACCCGATTGCGCAGAGAATACGGCCCCAGTTCGGATCACGGCCGAAGACGGCGGTCTTGACGAGCTTCGAATTGCCCACGGAAAGCCCGACCGTCCGGGCATCAGCGGTGGACGATGCTCCGTCCACCCGGATGGTGATGAGCTTCGTCGCGCCTTCGCCGTCGCGGGCGATCTGTCTGGCCAGACTGACGCAGACGGCGTTCAGACCGGTTTGAAAGGCCGTGACTTCGCCGCGGGAAAGCGGGCGTTCGCCGGCGGCGCCGTTGGCCAGCAGGAGAACCGTGTCGTTCGTGCTCGTGTCGCCGTCTACCGTAATGCAGTTGAATGACCGGTCCACGGCTTTTCGAAGGCAGGTTTCCAGCTGTACCGGTTCTATTCCGGCGTCCGTGGCGATGAATCCGAGCATGGTGGCCATGTCGGGGGCGATCATGCCCGCCCCCTTCGCGATGCCGCAGACGGTGACGAAGCGTCCGTCCGCGCGGATTCGGACCGATGCCATCTTCGGAACCGTATCGGTGGTCATAATGGCGGCCGATGCGTCCGCCCAGCCATCCTCGCGAAGTTCGCTGACCGCCACGGGGATGCCCGACCGGATCCTGTCCATCGGAAGTGGGACGCCGATAACGCCCGTTGAGTTGACAAGCACGTTTTCCGGCGCGAAGCCGAGTTTACGCGCCACCTCGCGGGCCGTCTGCCGGGCATCGGCCAGTCCGCGGTCTCCCGTACAGGCATTGGCGTTCCTGCTGTTGATGACAATGGCCTGGGCGGTCCTGTCCGCCAGGTGTTCCCTGTTCAACTGAATCGGGGCCGCCTGCACCCGGTTGGTGGTAAACACGCCTGCCGCCGCCGCAGGTCTGTCCGACGCGATGAGGGCCAGGTCCCTGCCCTCCGGCTTCAGGCCGCAGGCCACGCCGGATGCGCGAAACCCCTCGGGGCGGATGCAACGCCCTTCCGTGACTTTCAAAGCCGATCCTCTCAGAAGAATGCCCGCTTGATGTTCCTTACGGCCTGTCGGATACGGTGCTCGTTTTCGATGAGGGAAATACGCACGTAACCTTCGCCCATGTCACCGAAACCGATGCCCGGAGAAACGGCGACCTCCGCTTCCTCCATCATCTTGAGCGAAAACTTCATCGAGCCCAGATAACGGTACTTGTCGGGAATCTGAGTCCAGATGAACATGGACGCTTTGGGTTTGAAAACGGGCCAGCCGATCCGGTTGAGCCCCTCGACCAGAACATCGCGCCTGGATCTATAAATATCGGCGGCCTGTGCAACACAGTCCTGAGGACCGTCCAGGGCGGCGATAGCGGCGACCTGGATGGGCGTAAAGATTCCGTAGTCGTAGTAGTGCTTGATGGTTTTCAACGCTTCGATGACTTCCGGATTGCCAAGGCAGAAACCGACCCGCCAACCCGCCATATTGTAGGTCTTCGACATCGTGTAGAACTCCACGCCCACTTCCTTGGCCCCTTTGACCTGGAGCAGGCTGGGCGCTTCGTACCCGTCGAAGACGATGTCGGAATACGCCATGTCGTGGATGATGACGATTTCCTGCCTGCGGGCGAAGTCCACGATTTCTTCAAAGAACGCGGGGTCTACCGTCGCGGTTGTGGGGTTGTTCGGGAAATTGAAGATCATCATCTTCGGTTTTGGCCACAGCTCTCTCGCCACCATCCGGATTTCGGGTATGAATTCCTTTTCCGGCCGCAGAGGCAGACTCAGCACGTTGCCGTTTGCAATGGCGACGCCGTAGAGGTGCAGCGGATACGCGGGGTTCGGCACGATTGCGAGATCGCCCGGGTCCAGAAGCGCCAGACAGATGTGGGCGAGACCCTCCTTCGAACCGATGGTGGCGAGGGCTTCCGTGTCAGGGTCGAGGTCGACGCCGAAGCGACGCCGGTAATGCCGGCAGATCGCCGCGCGCAGCGCGGCGATGCCCTGCGACGGCCCATAGCGATGGGTCTTCGGATCACCGGCAACTTCGATGAGTTTGTCTACAATATGCGCTGGGGTGGGCTGGTCCGGGTTTCCCATACCCAGATCGATAATGTCCGCGCCCTGTCTGCGCAGGCGCATCTTGTGCGCGTTGACGTCGGCAAACACGTACGGCGGAAGGCGTTCGATTCTGCGTGACGTGATTTTCATTTGCAAAACCTGAAACGGAGCCGATACCGTTCGGACCGGGTCGGAAGGACGTTATGCGTGCGCTTCTTCCTGCAGGACCGGTTCGCCTTCTGTCAGAAGGCCCTCCCTGAGCAGCTTGTAAGTAAGGCTGTCCACCAGAGCGATCCAGCTGGCTTCAATGATGTTCTCGGACACGCCGATCGTATTCCAGACCCGATGACTGTCGGACGACTCGATGAGCACGCGTACCCTCGCGGCCGTTCCGTCCCGGGTGGAAAGGACGCGCACCTTGTAGTCTTCGAGATAAACGTCCTTGAGAATCGGGTACACGGGTTCCAGACCCTGCCTGAGCGCCGCGTCAAGTGCGTTTACCGGCCCGTCGCCATCTGCCACGGTGTGATACACCCGGCCGCCCACCTCGACTTTGACGATGGCTTCGACTTCGGTTCCGTCGGCCGACTTCCGGTTGATTGTGCGGAATCCGATTAAGCGGAACGGATCGGAGATGGCGCCGAGCGCCTTTCGGGCCAGAATCTCGAAGGATGCTTCCGCGGCTTCGAAGACGTATCCCTCGTGTTCAAGTTGCTTGATCTGTCGAAGAAGCCGCTGAAGCGCGGGATGTTTCTTGTCGAGTCCGGGAAGGAGATGGTTCAGCTTGGCGGCGATGGCGGCGCTACCGGATTGCTCGGACAGGAGAAAGCGGCGCTCGTTGCCCACCAGTTCGGGCCGGCAGTGTTCGTACGTCGCGGGCTGTTTGACCATGGCGTCGATGTGAACGCCGCCTTTGTGCGCAAACGCGCTCTCTCCGACATAGGGCTGGCGGTGATCGTGATGTACGTTTGCGATTTCACTGAGAAAACGGGAGACGTCCATCAGTCCCGCGAGTTTTTCCGGACCGATACTGGATCTGTCGAGTTTCAGTTCCAGGCTCGGGATGATTGAGCAGAGATTCGCGTTGCCGCAGCGCTCGCCGTATCCGTTGAACGTGCCCTGTACCTGAACGGCGCCCGTCTCGACGGCCGCAAGCGCGTTGGCGACGCCGACGCCGGCGTCGTTGTGGGTATGGATCCCGAAAGGCGCGGTGATCTTTGTCTTCACGTCTTCGATGGTCTCCCTGAGTTCCGAAGTCAGGGTGCCGCCGTTGGTGTCGCAGAGGACCAGAATGCCGGCGCCGCCCTCCTGTGCGGCCAGGAGTGTGGCAATGGCGTATTGAGGATCGGCCCGGTACCCGTCGAAGAAATGTTCCGCGTCGTAGACGACCTCCCGTCCGTGCGACGCAATGAACGCGACCGAGTCCCGAATGAGTGTCAGGTTCTCGTCGGGAGTGGTTCGAAGGACGTGGGTGACGTGCAGTTCCCAGGACTTGCCGAAGAGTGTGACGACGCCGGTGCCGGCCTGCAGCAGCGTATTGAGGATGGCATCGTCCTCCGGATGATTGTTCGCCCGCCGTGTGCTGCCGAAGGCGGTTACCTTCGCATTTTCCAGCGGGAGTTCGCGAATGCGATTGAAAAACTCCATATCCTTCGGATTGGTGGGATTCGGCCATCCGCCCTCGACGTAATGGACGCCGAGGGCGTCCAGTCGCTGCGCGATCATGAGCTTGTCATCAAGCGAGAACGCGATCCCTTCGGCCTGCGCGCCGTCTCTGAGGGTGGAATCGTATATCTGTACGCGATTGGACATCATAGACTCCTTAGAAGCTGTCTTAAGATTCCCAGCGGTCTTCGCACGGCTGCAAACGCGTCGGTCTGCGTTGGACAAATCCACCTGTATCTTTAGATACGGGGGAATTCGTCCGCCTTGACCGACACGCTTTCGCTCGCGCTCGGGAGCGCACCGGGAATCTTAAAACAGCTTCGGATGCATTGGGTCGGAGATTCGGTGAATCCGGAACAGGCCCGCCCGACCGGCTCGTCGGCCGCGCCCGTGCGATCAGCAGACCGCCGCTCCAATGCGCACCGGGCGGTTGCAGCCGCCCGGTCGATTCCACTTCCCCTCAGAAGCATTCATGGGTGTCATCCGTTGTTTCCCAATGCTACGTGCGCGCGACCTCGTCGGCGATGAGATTGCCTACTTCGGAGGTGCTGTAGCCCATTTCTCCGGCGCCCATGCCCTTGAGTTTCGTGCCGACGACCCGGATGATGGCATTTTCCAGGATTGCGGCGCTTTCGGTCTCGCCCAGGACGTCGAGCATCATTTGTGCGGCGGCGATACCCGCGACGGGATTGATGACGCCCATGCCGGTATATTTGGGCGCCGATCCACCGATGGGTTCGAACATGGAAACGCCCTCCGGGTTGATGTTGCCGCCCGCGGCAACACCCATGCCGCCCTGAATCATGGCGCCCAGATCGGTGATGATGTCGCCGAACATGTTATCGGTGACGATCACGTCGAACCACTCCGGGTTCTTTACCATCCACATCGTTATGGCGTCGACATGGGCGTAGTCCCGCTTGACGTCGGCGTACTCTGCGTCCCCGATTTCGTTGAACGTACGTTCCCACAGATCGAAGGCATAGGTGAGCACGTTGGTCTTGCCGCAGAGGGTCAGGGTGTTTTCCCGATTGCGCCTTCGCGTGTATTCGAAGGCATACCGGAGGCAGCGCTCCACGCCCTTTCGCGTATTGATGGATTCCTGGACGGCGACTTCGTCGGGGGTGCCCTTCTTGAGGAATCCACCCGCACCGGAATAGAGGCCCTCGGTGTTTTCGCGCACGACTACGAAATCGACGTCGGCGGGTCCCTTGTCCTTTAAGGGGCAGTCCACGTTGGGGTAGAGTTTGACCGGACGCAGGTTGATGTACTGATCCAGCTCAAAGCGGGTTCTGAGGAGTATACCCTTCTCCAGGATCCCGGGACGAACGTCCGGATGGCCGATGGCGCCGAGGTAGATGGCGTCGAAGCCTCGCAGCTCTTCAAGGGCGGCGTCGGGCAGGGTTTCGCCTGTTCTGAGATATCGCTCGCCGCCGAAGTCGAAGGTCTCGGTCTCGAAATCGAAACCGCGTTTCCGGGCGGCTGCCGCTATGCATTTCAGGCCTTCCGCCACAACTTCCGGACCCGTGCCGTCACCGGGGATGACTGCGATCTTATAGGACAAGGGCTTCCTCCAAAGGGTTAGAATCCTGAGATATAGGGGAGTCTTCGTGCGACGGAACGAACGGTTTCGCGACCGTCCAGAAGCATCCCGGTGGCGTCCCACGTCCCTTCCAGGAGTTGAATACGGTCGCCGTCGGGGATACGGACGTCGAATGCGAGCGCGCCGCATGACAGGGTCCTTGCTTCCAGGTCGACGGTTATCTCGCTCTCCGGATCGGATTCAACGGCATCCATAAGCGCGTGAATGCGCCCTGCCGGCGCGGTGACGCAGGGCAGGCCCATTGCGGTGCAATTGCCCTGGAATATCTCCGCAAACGATTCGCCGACGATTGCGCCGATGCCCCACCGCATTATCGCCTGCGGCGCGTGCTCCCTGGAAGAACCGCATCCGAAGTTGGCGTTCACCACCAGAACGGAAGCCCCGCGGTACCGGTCGTCGTCGAAGGGATGGTCCGCGGACTTCCGGTCGTCTTCGAAGGCGAATTCCCCCAGACCCTCGAACGTGATGTTGCGCAGGTACCTCGCGGGAATGATGCGGTCGGTATCGATATCGTTGCCCCGCAAGGGAATACCTCGACCTTCCGCGCGGGTCACCGAGGAGGATGCACCGTTCATCAACAGATCCTTTCACGTGAGCATGTCGCGCACGTCCGTCACTTCACCGGAAACGGCCGCAGCCGCGACCATCGCGGGACTCATCAACAGGGTGCGGCCGGTGGGGCTGCCCTGGCGGCCTTTGAAGTTCCGGTTGCTGGATGAAGCGCATATCTGGCGATTCTGCAGCTTGTCCGGGTTCATGGCCAGGCACATTGAACAGCCGGCTTCCCGCCATTCAAACCCCGCTTCGCGGAAGATTTCATGCAGGCCTTCGGCTTCAGCGTTTCTGCGTACCGCCGCGGAACCGGGTACCACCAGGGCCTTGACACTGCCCGACACCCGGTTTCCCTTCACGATACCGGCGGCCTCCCGGAGGTCGGAAATCCGGCCGTTCGTGCAGGAGCCGATGAACGCAACGTCGATGGGCGTGCCGGCGATCGGGCTTCCGGCGTCCAGATCCATGTATTCGTAGGCTTCGGCGGCGACGTCCCGTTCGTCTTCGCGAAGGTCCCGCAGGGCGGGAATCTTTTCGGACACGTAGACGCCCTGGCCGGGGGTGATGCCCCACGTGACGGTCGGCTCGAGCGCAGATCCGTCCAGCTCGAAAACATCGTCGTAGTGGGCGTCGGAATCCGAGGCCATGGACGTCCACCAGTCCACGGCCCGTTCGAATCCGCCATCGGAGGGCGAGTACGCCCGGCCCCTGAGATAGTCGAACGTCGTCTGGTCCGGATTGACGTAACCCGCGCGCGCTCCGCCCTCGATGGACATATTGCAGATGGACATGCGTTCTTCCATGCTCAATCCGTCGACGACCGGTCCGGCGTATTCATAGGCGTAACCGACGCCCCCCTTGACGCCGAGACGACGGATGACGTTGAGTATGACGTCCTTCGCGAAAACACCTCCGGAGAGGCTGCCGGTCACCTCGATGCGCCGGACTTTGAGCGGGTGCAGGGCCAGGCACTGGGTGGCCAGAACGTCCCGCACCTGGGACGTCCCGATACCGAAGGCGATCGCGCCGAACGCCCCGTGCGTCGACGTGTGACTGTCACCGCAGGCGATGGTCATGCCCGGCTGCGTCAGCCCGAGTTCCGGTCCGATGATGTGGACGATGCCCTGACGGTCGTCTTGAAGGTTGAAGAGCGGGATCTCGAACTCCCGCGTGTTGTCCTCGATCGCGCCAAGCATCTCCTCGGCCATGGCGTCCATCAGCGGACGGGTGCGTATATCCGTGGGGACGATATGGTCTACCGTGGCATAGGTGCGTTCCGGATACGCGACTTTGAGGCCGCGTTCACGCATCATCTGAAACGCCTGTGGGCTGGTTACCTCATGAATAAGATGCAGGCCGATAAAGAGCTGGGTCTGCCCCGACGGGAGTTCACGAACGGCGTGGGCGTCCCACACCTTGTAAAACAGACTCTTGCCCATGAATGGTGTCGACCTCCGTGAATGGCGTTTCAGACGTCGGTTCGTCCGAATGCAGGATCCTATACGGCTTCTGTCCGATGCCGCCGCACGCCCGCGCGCAGGGCAAGATGGTTCAGGGCATCGATATATGCCTTGGCACTGGCCTGGATGATATCCGTGGATGCGCCCCGTCCGGTGGCGCCGTCGCCCTTCTTGCTGACCTTGACCGTCACTTCGCCCATTGCTTCGGCCCCGTGCGTGACGGACCGGATGTGGTACTCGTCGACCTTGGCGTTCGTCGAGGTTGCCTTCGCGATGGCCTTGTACGTGGCGTCGACCGGACCGTCGCCCCACGCGGACTCCTGGATTTCGCTTTCGCCGTCCACGCTTATCCTCACGGTGGCAGACGGAATAGTACCGGTGCCGCTCGTCGTGTGCATGTATAACAGTTGGAATTTCTCCGGTATGTCCCGGATCTCGTCCTCGACGATGGCCATCAGGTCTTCGTCGTACACTTCCTTCTTCTTGTCTGCCACTTTCAGGAATCGCTCGTATGCCTTGTTCAGGTCGCTCTGATCCAGCTGGTATCCCAGTTCTTCCAGGCGGTGCCGAAGCGCGTGCCGCCCCGATCTTGCCGTGAGCACGATGCTGGTGGCTTCCAGACCCACGTCCTTCGGGTCGATGATTTCAAAATTCGCCCGGTTCTTGAGAACGCCGTCCTGGTGTATTCCGGAACTGTGGGCGAAGGCGTTGGCGCCCACGATGGCCTTGTTGGGGGCGACGGGTATCCCCATCAGCCGGCTGACGAGCCGGCTTGTCGGACAGATCTCCGTCGTATCTATCTCCGTATAAAGTTCGTAGTAGTCGCCACGGGTGCGGATTGCCATCACAATTTCCTCAAGCGAGGCGTTTCCGGCCCGTTCGCCCAGACCGTTTACGGTACACTCCGCCTGGCGAGCGCCGTTGAGGATAGCGGTGAGGCTGTTTATGACCGCCATGCCCAGGTCATCGTGACAATGAACGCTGATAACCGCCCGGTTGATATTCGGGACGTTTTCACGGATATTGCGAATCAGGCCGCCGAATTGTTCGGGCACGGCGTAGCCCACGGTATCGGGAATATTGACAGTGGAGGCGCCGGCCTCGATTGTAGCCTCGATGACGGCATAGAGGTAATCGGGTTCGGTACGGGCGGCGTCCATGGGAGAAAATTCCACGTCATCGACATAGACCCGTGCCCTGCTGACGGCATCCACGGCCATTCCGAGTACTTCCCCGGCGGACTTTCCGATCATGGCGATGTGGTTCGGCGAGGTACCGATGAAGGTGTGGATTCTGGGTCGGGCGGCGCCGCCGAGCGCTTCGCCAGCGCGGTCGATGTCCTTCATAACGGCTCTGGCAAGACCGCAAACGGTCGGCCCTTCGACTTCCTGACCGATACGCCGGACCGCCTCGAAGTCCTCGTCCGACGAGATGGGGAAGCCGGCTTCGATGACGTCGACCTTCAGCCTGCCGAGCTGCTGGGCGATTTCGATCTTCTCACGAACGGAGAGTTTCGCGCCCGGCGTCTGTTCGGCGTCGCGCAGCGTGGTGTCGAAGATGAAGACACGGTCTCGATTGTCCATGGGGTGCTATCGCCTCCTTCGTCCGGTGCGCCGTGCTATTCGCCGCCCCCGGCGACCTGCTTCATCTGGGAGTCGCGCAGAAGCGCAACCGTGCCGGTCCTCGCAATTTCGTTGATTCCGTAATCCCGAAGCATGTTGATCATCGCCGCGATCTTGTCCTCTTTTCCGGTGACTTCAATCGTCATCGAGTTGGTACTGACATCCACGACCCCCGCCCTGAATATCTCCGCGATCTGAATGATCTCCGAGCGTGTATCGATGCGGGTCTTTACGTTGATAAGCGCCAGTTCGCGTTCGACGAATTCACCCTGCGTGATGTCGATGACCCTGATGACGTCCACCAGTCGATTGAGCTGCTTGACCACCTGCTCCAGCACGCGGTCGTCACCCTTCACGACAATGGTCATCCGTGAAATGGTCGGATCTTCGGTTTCTCCGACGGAAAGACTGTCGATATTGAACCCTCGGCTGGAAAACAGGCCCGAGATGCGGCAGAGAACGCCGAAGTGGTTCTCGACCAACGCGGAAATGGTGTGTCTTGTTGGCATTTTCAGGTCCTCCAGGCCGGGATATGACAGGGCAGTAACCTGGCGATTGCCCGAGAGGCTCGTTCCGGGATCGGCGTTTTCTGATTCTTCGGGGGATTCGACGTGGAAGAGAGCCTCTTGCTTGCGTTCAATTGTCCGGAAGGATGGCGGACAGTAAGAGGCTCGAGGATGCGGGGAGAATGAGAATTCGCGTACGTGCGACGCCGTGCGCCGTGGACGGGCGCGGTACCGGGAAGGGGCGGGCGCCGGAGGGAACCGGCGCGTCGGGCGAGGCGTATGGCGTCATCGTCGCACTCTCCAATTCGGATCCGAAAATCCTGATCTTAAAATACGAATATTACAGGATTTGTAACGGCGTGTCAAGGAAAATCAGGCAACCTCATCATTTCGACGTTGCGCTTTCGGTTCGACCCGCGGCGAAGGCGCCTTACACGGCTCTCGGCGTACGGCGCGGCGGGATCCCGCCGGCAGGTTTTTTCTGACCGGGGGCTTGACACGATTCGACTTTTTTTTTTAATTTTCCGGTCGAATTCAAGTGCGCCGGATGTTTTCCGGTACCATGGGCTGGAGGAGGAACGTACATGATCCGTGTGGAGAACCTAGTCAAGAACTACGGTGACGTCCAGGCCGTTCGGGACATCAGTTTCCAGGTCAACGATGGCGAGATTCTGGGATTCCTGGGTGAGAACGGGGCCGGCAAGTCAACGACGTTGAAGGTGATGACGGGGTATCTGTCGGCAACCGCCGGCAACGTTTTCGTGGACGACATGAACATCGTGGACGATTCACTGGAGATCCGCAGACGCGTGGGATACCTGCCGGAACTGAATCCGCTCTACGGTGAGATGATCGTCTACGACCTGCTTTCGTTTATTGCAACGATCCGCCGCATGGAAGGCCGGGCGTTCCGGCAGGCGCTGGAGCGCGTCGTCGAGCAATGCGGGCTTGCGGGCGTTGTTCACAGGGCCGTTCAGGAATGCTCGAAGGGTTACAAGCAGCGAATCGGCCTGGCAACGGCAATGCTGCACGATCCGGATATCCTGGTTCTGGATGAACCCGTGACCGGGCTGGATCCAAACCAGATTGTGGAAATCCGCGAGTTGATTCGTTCACTCGGGCGCGAGAAGACGCTGATCATGTCAAGCCATATTCTGCAGGAGATCGAAGCGACCGTGGACCGCATCATCATCATTCACAACGGGGAAATCGTGGCGGACGGTCTTCGCGAGGAACTGATGTCCAGCTTCAGGGGACAGACGCAGTTGACGCTTGAGATCAAAGAGGCGGAGGAGGAGAGCGTGCAGGGGCTGCCGGTACAGTTGCAGGGGGTCTCGCTTTCCGGCGTGGCCGAGAACAACGGATCTCAAACCCTCGTTCTGGAGTACGACCGCGACACGGACCCCAGGGAACGTATTTTCCATTATGCCAGGGACCATGGATGGGTGATTCTGGAAATGAGCCAGGCTCGAGTTCAGCTGGAGGACGTATTCAGGAATCTCACGGGAGAGGGGGCGTCCAATGCATAATACGAAGGCGATCTATCTGAAGGAAATCCGCTCCTACTTCAACAGCCCCATGGCCTATATCTTTCTGGTTATTTTCGCGGTGCTGAGCGGGTACTTCTTCACAAGCACGTTCTTCCTGATCGGACAGTCCGATATGCGCGCGCTCTTCAACATCGTGCCGCTGGTGTTCCTGTTCTTCGTGCCGGCTATATCCATGGGGCTGATCGCGAAGGAAAAGAACCTGGGGACGATGGAAGTCCTGTCAACCATGCCGATCCAGGACATCGAATTCGTCACGGGCAAGTACCTGGCGGCAGTGAGTCTGATCGTCGTGGGGCTGCTTTTTACACTCGTGCATTTTATCACGCTCCTGGCCGTCGGCACGCACGTCGACGTCGGCGCTGTGATCACCGGATACGTGGGCCTTGTCCTCGTTGGCGCATTCTACGCGGCCGTTGGTACGTTTGCAAGCAGTCTGGCGGAAAACCAGGTGATTTCGCTGATCATCGCGATCTCGATAATCATGGTGTTTTTCCTGCTTGACAAGCTGCTGCTGTTCATACCGGCCGGCCTGGCGACAATTGCACAATACATCAGTGTGGACTTTCATCTGTCGAATATCGCGCGGGGTGTCGTGGATTCCAGGAATCTCGTCTATTTCGCCGGGATGATCTGGTTGTTTCTTGCGCTCACCCTTCGGGTCCTGGAGATGAGAAAGTGGAGGTAGTCGATGTTTGCGGTTCACAATAGGCGTTCGTTCACCATCTATCTGCTCCTGGCGGTCGTCATCGTCGCGGCTCTCAACTTCGTGTCCAGAGACCTGTTCTTTCGTCTGGACCTGACCGCGAACGGGATCTATTCGCTCTCGGATTCCAGCAAACGGGTGGTGGCGCAGGTCGAAGATCTGTTGACGATGAAGGTCTACTTTACGGACAACCTGCCGGCTCAATACGGCAACAACCGGCGTTACCTGCAGGACATCCTGGAAGAATACGAGGCGTTCGGCGGGGGCCGCGTGCGATTCGAGTTCTTCAGGCCCGAAGACGACCAGGCGCTGGCGGACGAAGCGCGGAAATACGGGATTCAGCCCGTACAGCTTCAGGTGGTTGAGAACGACAAGCTGGAAGTGAAGCGGGTCTATATGGGGATGGTGTTTCTCTACGGGGACGGACGCGAAGTCATCCCGGTGATTGAAAGCACAACCGGCCTCGAATACGAGATCACCACGCAGATCAAGAAGCTGATCGATACGGAGAAACAGGCGTTGGCGTTTGCGATCGTCGGCTCCCAGCCGCCGCGGGTGCGGAACATCTCCGCGGTGCTCCAGCAGTCGTACCTCGTCAGGAACATCCGGCTGGCCTCGCCCGTGCCCGACGACGTCGGCCTGCTGATGATCGGCGGGGTGACGGATTCGTTGAGCGAGGAAGAGCTCAGGAACCTGAACGCGTTCGCGGATCGCGGTGGCAACCTGTTCATCGGCCAGGGACGGGTCACCGGCGATCTGAACGGCCAACGCGGCACGCCGGTGAAGTCGAATCTGTTCGACTTTCTGGAGTCGATAGGCCTCCAGGTGAAGGAAAACCTGGTGCTGGACCAGCGGTGCAGCGCGATCACGATCAGCCAGCGCCACGGATTTCTTCAAATGAGCTCGCAGATACAATATCCGTTTTTCCCGGTCGTGCACCGCTTCGGCGAGCATCTGACGGTGGACGGGCTCGAACAGGTGCGCCTGCTCTTCAGCAGCGAGATTGCGCTCGCCGATTCGGCCGCGGCCTCCGCGCGGACGACGCCGTTGATGTACACGTCCGACAGGTCCGGCGTCATGACCGGATTCTTCAATCTGCGGCCCCTGGAGAATCCGTTCTTCAACACGCTGAATCAACCGGGAAAGGTGGTGGGGGCGCTGGCGCAACGGGAAGGCCCGCAGGGGTTGAGCCAGGTCGTGCTGGTGGGAGATTCCGGTCTGTTCGAAGACGAATCGGGAGGTACTTTTCCGGAGAATTTCATCTTTATTGCGAATGTCGCCGATTTCCTGATGGGGGACAGCGATCTGGTCGCGCTCCGCTCCCGGGAGATTACCACCCGCCCTCTGGCGGAACTCGACGACGCCGAGAAGGCACGTTGGAAATGGCTGAACGTATTGCTGCCGCCGGTTCTGATCGTTGCGTACGGACTGCTGAGGTGGCGACGGGAAGCCGGGCGTGCAAGGATGCTGGAGGAGCAATATGGCTAAACGGGCAAGACTATGGCTGATCGTAATACTGGCGCTGGCCGCCGGCGTGGCCTACGTACAGCTTTCCGGGTCGAGACATACGGCTTCCGGCGTGCCGATCTTCGTGGGAAGTCGGGACGACGTTCAGCAGGTTGCGATCGAACGCGGGGGAGATCGGGTTGAACTGCGGCTCGACGGCGACGTCTGGCGGATCGTCGGACACGATTCACTGGAGGTTCGGGTGGCGCCGATCGACAATCTTTTCGACAGGGTGTTGAAGGTCGAGCGTACAACGCTGATGACCCGGAGCGCGGACCGGTGGAGCGTATATTCGGTTGACGATTCAACCGGAATCCGGTTGTCCGTGAGGAATGCCGCGGGCGAGGAACTTGCCGCATTCGTGTTCGGCCAGTCCAGGCAGGACTGGAGCAAGAATTATGTACGGATCGGATCCGGCAAGGCGGTATTTCTGACCGACAATAATATCACCTACTATCTGAATGCGACGCCCGACTTCTGGGGCGGGAAGCCGGAGCCGGCTGCGGCGGATACGACGGGTCCGGATATCGACGTGGGGGCGGATGTCCCTTCCGATGCGCCGCCGGCGTCTCCGGTTCTGATCGACGCGAAGCGCGATACGTCGGGTCCGCTGAAGCTGGAGCTGGATGTCGAGGCGGATACGGCAAAGGCGCAGGAGTAAGCAGACGAAACCTGGATTCGCCCGTATTGCTGGTGCGGCAGCCGGGCGGAATTTAAATATCGGAATGGCGCGGGAATACAATTTCCGCGCCATTTTCACGTCCAGAATCCGGTTGCATTGACCCTCGTTGATATTATCTTGCGGTCGGCAGGCGTACGAAGGCGCAATCCGATCGCAGTTGCCGCCATACATAGAAATCTGCCGGATGTTTTCGGAGGACGGTTGTGCAGATTGCCTGGAGCGGCCTGTCTCAGTGCTATGAGTTCGATACCGGCGAAATCATGGGCGGCATTCAACCCTTTACGAATTATCACGGCATCTGCGGGTTGATGCACAGGGACTACATGGCCGGCGCGGTCCGGCACAACAAGGCGTTCTTGAATGCCGAATACTATCTCAGGCCGGGTTCGGGGATGGTGATGTACCCGCGGCGCCTCTCCCTGTCGAGGGAAGTGGCGCATGACCTGACGCTGGACGGAGTGGCGATCCGATTCCCGGCGGAGCCGGATTTCGGGCTGGAGATGGATCTTCACTATCGGCCGCTCGGCGATGCGGTGGACCTGAAGACGACGATACGGCCGTCGGTGGATATCCGGCGCTTCGAGGTGTTCTTCGCCTCGTACATTGCCGGGGTTTTCGACGAGACCTGGGTGCCGATTGCGAATGTTGAGGGCGCCCGGGCCTGGACGAGGCTCGACAACCGGGAGGTGATCAACCGGACGTTCGGCGTTGCCGGAAACGACCTGTCGAGGGCGATGATTCAGGACGGGCGCTACGGTGAGCGGGATCGGGGCCTGCACCGGGATCTGGAAGAAAGGGACTTCAGCCTGCCCATCCTGGCCGCCAGGGACTCGTCCAGCGGTTTCACTCTGGTTTTCCTCTGCGACCCCGTCCACACGACGTACCTGACCGGACAGTATCACGGATGGGATACCGCGCACGACTGGTGCTACGGCGGGGACCTCACGGCCGGCAAGGAGATGGTGACGCGAACGAGAATGGTATATCGCTGTTTTCCGGATGCACGGGCACTTGGCACGGGCATCGATGAGTTATGGGCGGCCTTTGCCGACCCCGTATTCCAATAACCTCAGGAGGCAACAGACATGCTCGCGATAGACGGCGGTGAGAAGGTCCGTAAAGCGCCCATGCCCGCGCGGCGTCTCTTCGGAGAGGAGGAGAAGCAGGCCGTGATGGCGCTCTTCGACGAGAGTATCCGGACCGGAAACGCGTTCGGGTACGATGGACCCGAGGAACGCGCGTACGAACGGGATTTTGCGGATTTCATGGGCGGTGGGTACGCCGACCTTGTGAACTCGGGCACGACGTCTCTCTATTCCGCGCTCGGCGCCCTCGAACTGGACGTCCCGGGCGAGGTGGTGGTGCCGCCGATCACGGATCCCGGAGGGGTGATGCCCGTGGCGCTCCTGAACCTGGTTCCGGTCGTGGCGGACGCGGACCCCGGCACATTCAACGCCGGAGCGGAACAGATCGAAGCCGTGCTGACCGAACACTCGCGTGCGATTATCGTTGCGCATATCGCCGGAGAACCGGCGGACATGGACCCGATTCTGGAGCTTGCCGAGGCGCGCGGTTTGCCGGTAATCGAAGATTGCGCGCAGGCGCACGGCGCCAGGTACAGGGGGCGGCTCGTGGGCAGTATGGGCGCGATGGGAACATTCTCGACGATGAGCGGCAAGCATCATGCCACGGGCTCCCAGGGCGGCGTGGTCTTTGCGAAAGACCACGATCTCTACTGGAGGGTGAAGCGATTCTCCGATCGGGGCAAGCCATTCAATCTGGAAGGGACCGGACTCTCCAATACGAGGGCGAGTCTGAATATGAACGGGAGCGATCTGGCCGCGGCGATCGGAAGGGTCCAGCTGCGCCGGCTTGGGGAGATTGCGGATAACCGTCGAAGGGCGGGAGACGCGATCCGTGACGGTATCGACCATTTGAGGGCCGTATCCATGGGCAGGCAGGTACCGGGTACTGAATGCGTATACTGGTTCCTACGCTTTCACCTGGATACGGCGAAACTGAAAGCGGACAAGGCAGGCTTCGTCAAAGCGCTGGCGGCCGAGGGCCTCTCGGCGTCCGTATCCTACCGGCATATCCCGTCCGAGTCGGCGTGGTTCAGGGAACGCAGGGTTTTCGGCAACAGCGACTATCCCTGGGGGCTCCCCGACTATCGGGGCGACCGCAACGCCACTTTCCCCTGTCCCAACGCGGTCGAGGCCGCCGAGAGCCACTTTACGATGCCAATTCACGAGAACTACGGCGAGCAGGAGGTGTCCGACATCATTGCCGCTCTTGAAAAGGTCGAGACGGCCTATCTGAAATAGGAGACTATCGCATGCGGCGCTGATGGGGCGGCCCGTGCGGGAATCGATCTGGACCGGAAAATGGCTGAAGAGGACTTCAAACAGATACAAAGCCTGTTCCCCGCACAAGAGATCTACCGTACGGCGGACGTCGCCGATCTCTGGATGGGTAAAGACGATGCCGGTATCCGCCTATTCAGGGGTTCGGTGGTTGAGAACGACAGCCCCGGCGCCGGACGGTCGGACGACCTGGACGTGGACCCGTTTATTGAGATATCCGGAAGCCTGGCGCTGAAGAAAACACTGAGGTTGCGACAAAACCCTGCCGGGACGGCGCACGTGGCCTTTATTGCACGGGAGCGGAGAGGTCATTCTGCCACGCTTCGACTCAACGTCAACGGGCGTGAGGTGCTGCGCCCGCCCTCGCCGCTGGCCACCCCCGAAGCGAAACAGTATTGGGAGTTGGCGTCCGACGAGGGCGCATGGAGCTGGAGCCGATGGTATTACGTGGAACTGTCCGACGGTTGCCTTCGCCAGGGCGAAAACCAACTGGTAATGGATGTCGCCGACGGAGGGTTGGGTTGGAGTCTGATGTTGGCGGACTATCGGGATTACGCGAAGGGGATGCCGGAGCCGGCGTTGTTGCCCGCTTCGAGTCTTGCGCGCCGGAACGGTGAATGGACGTCCGAACGCGGCGAGTATGTGATCCGGCTGGTCCTGGACGGGTACCGTGAAAGCGGGCGTATCCTGTCGCCGGTCATCGATACCGCGGGTGAAGGGGAGGTTAAACGGCGGCGCGTCGTACTTGGATTGCGCCTGGATTGGGACGTCGATCTGCCCGCCGGGACCGTCGTCCAATGTGAAGCGAGGACCGGCCCCGATCCGGTGGTGAGCGAGGAGGGCTGGAGTGACTGGCAATCGTGTGAACGCGGGTCGCCGTTAGCCAGCGTCTCCGGGCGTTACCTCCAGTGGCGGATGCGGTTTCAGACGTCCGACCCGTCGAGCACGCCCGTCCTGAAGGCGATGCGGGTCGTGGCCGACGCACGTCCGGACGGAGTCGCGCCGCCCCGGGTTGTCAGCGCGGAGAACGCGTCCATCCGGCGGTCTTCGTACTGGATCGCGGACGAGGACTACAGGCACGACACCTTAAGAGAACTGCGCGACCGGTTCGAACTGGATGCCGTTGTCGCCCGGGCGCAGACGGAATTCGAAGCGATCGAGCGTCTGATGGCCTGGGCGTATGCCATTCCGCTGGGCGCGTGCCGGCACTATCCCTGGAACGTCCTGGAGTGGCTGGTGCTGGATCGGGATTCATCGGGTGCGATTGTGATGAACCGGTACCCGGAACGGCGGCGCGACAAGATGTGCCTGTATCCCAACGTGGCGCTCGTGGCCGCCTGTCTGAGTTTCGGGTTTCCCGCGCGACACGTGAATTTCCACAGCGAAGGCATGACCGGACACGAGATCGCGGAAGTCTGGTCGAACGACTATTGCAAGTGGGTGCACCTGGACGCGACGCGTGACTTCTACTGGTACGATCCCGGTACGCGCGTACCACTTGACACGCTGGAGGTACACGAGGTCCTGGCGGGCAGGCTCGAGGACGTTGAACGCTGGGATCGACCGTACCTGTTCCGGCAGGACCTCGATGCCCTCGTTCGGGACCTGCCGATTGCAGTTCGGGAAGGAAATCACGAGTTCTCTACTACTGAGGGGGCGCACTTTCTGTTCCGGTCGTTCTGCCACTTCCGTATGATACCCCGAAGCAATGTCTTCAGCCAGCCGCGCCCTCTGCCGGTGAGTCAGGGCACGGAAGTCTGGGCATGGGACGGGTATCTCAACTGGGCCGACGACAAGGTGCCGGCGCTGCCTCACTTCACGCGTCACACCAACCGGCGATCGGATTTCTATCCGTCCATGAACCAGACCTGCTACACCGCGGAGGGGAATGAGGATGGGACCGCGCTGAGGATCGACTTGGAAACGCAGACACCCTGTTTCTCGGGTTATCTGTCCAGTCTGGACTTCGACGAGTGGAAGCCGTGCCAGGAGACGTTCGACTGGCACCTGCACGACGGGGTGAACACAATGAGGGTGCGTACCGTCAACAGCGCAGGTGTAAAGGGCCCCGTCAGCAGTCTCACGGTCGCATTGTAACGGGTTTCCGTTCGTTTCTTGCGAATACGTCGCCGCCAGCCGCCCCTTTGGGGGTGGCTTTTTTCTTTATAGCATGCGACCCGGCCCGGCATCGGTTTTTTTCGCACGCGCAGGATACTTTCCGCCGTGATGCGCATCTTTATTCATGTCGCGCGTGATGTTTCGCCCCTAAAGCAAGGCGAATATTTGGGATGGATGAAGATCGAACCCTTGTAAGGTTTGCGTTAGCCGGCGACACGCAGGCGTTCGGACGCCTGGTGGAGCGCTACGGCGGACGGATTATCGGAAGGATCCGTCTTCTCGTCAGACAGCCGGACGACGTCGAAGACCTGGTCCAGGAGGTGTTCCTTCTGGCGTTCCGACGCCTGGGTCAGCTCCACGATGGCGGCAGATTTTCCCCGTGGCTTTCGAGGATCGCTGACAACACGGCCCGAGAGTGGCACCGGCGGCGGATGGTGCAAATTCGATTCGAGGAGCTGTTGTCGAAGGAGTGGTCCCGGCCCGACACAGACGAATCGGAGGCGGAGCGGGAGGCCCGCATGATGGTCAGGGAGGCGATTCGCCGGCTTTCGGGTGCGCATCGGGAGGTGATCGAACATCATTATTTCAAGGGCCGCTCCTACGGGGAAACCGCATATCAGTTGGGACTGGAAGTCAACACCGTTCGCAGCCGCTTGCAGAAGGCGAGGCAGCGGATAAAAAAGGAGATGAGCGAGATGACTACCGCTGGAAACACGTACGATCTTACGGCGCAGGATGTTCTGGCGCTCTATTGGGCGACCCGGTTTGTGAGCACGGACGAATCCCGCCTCAGGCTCTGCGGGGTGTGCCTGGATACGGGCGGGCGCCTTGTCGCAGCGGACGGCGCAAGGTTGCTGTTGCGCACACTCGAGGGCACCGAGGACCTGGAGAAGCAGGTGATCCTCGGGCCCGGGTTCGAGATGCCGATGCCACATCACGAGCGGGCTACGCTATCGGTCGGGGAGGAGGTTGCGGTTCTTCGCGTTGAAGGGGAGGAGGATATGGCCATTCCAATTGTCGATGAGCCTTACGTAAAGTACCTGGAAGTAATTCCCTCATCAATAGGTAAGCGGGTGAGGGTATCAGGGGCTGAGTTGCTGAAGGCGGTCAATCTGTTCGCCGAACAGCTGAACCCGAGGCATCCAGCCACCGATGTCTGGACCTATACGCCAAAAATAGAGATTCAGGTTTCCGAGGCTCAGCAGACGCTCTCGCTGGTCACGTCGAGAGACATGGGCTATGATGTCTCCAGGGAGAAAGCCGACTCGCCGGTGTCGCACGATGATGCCCCCTGGGCCGGTGTTCCGTACTGGCGGTTCACGACTTCAGTGGATGGCAAGGTCAACATGGAAGACAGTCCGGAACCGTTTAGGATCCATGTAAATCACAACTTTCTGAGCGACGTGTTATCGGGGATTGAAGTGGACGGGCCGGTGGACGTCTTTTTCTCTGACCCGCGGCGCGCGCTCCTGTTTGTCCCTACGGGCCATCCCGACCGGAAGGCAATTCTGATGCCGATGCGAATGGAGTAGGTGTCAGCCGGAGACCGGTGCAAACCCATCGCGAATGTCCATGCAAAGCCGGGCGCCCCTATTTTTGGAGCGCCCGGTTTGACTTTTTGAAGGGACGTCGACCGCACTTATCGGGCGGCCGCCCTCCACGTGGTAGTCTCCTTCATGATTCGCCTCCTTTCTCTCTCGGGCAGACCACGCGCCATGACCTGTCCGGATTCTGTTGACGCATCAACAGGACGTCAACCATGCGGTCCGCATGTTTACACGCAAACGGATGCACGCGCTTCCGCTTCGGTCGGGTGGACCGGTCGACGATGGCAATTCTACCCGCTACGGCTCAATGTTGCGGGAAGCCGCGCAGATGTCGGCCAGAACGTCATTTACCGGCTCCAGCGAGGTCTCTGGCGCGAGTACGACGTCGTACTCGGTCTGGAATACCTGGAGGTGGTTGGCGTCGGCGGGGAAGGCGAAGCTGAGCAGGAGGGTGTGTCTGATCTGTTCAGCCATCCTCGTATCTTCAAGTGTGTCGCCCAGGAGCAGCAGGTTGCGGCGTCCGGCCGGCGCCGGGATGAACGCCACGTGCCGGGCGTGTTTATTCAGGCTGTGGATCAACGGGGTCTGGTACGCCACCGCAATACCGTCCGGGTCGAATGTCAGCGTATTGGAGACGATGGCGATATTGTCGGTGGAAATGCCTTCTTCCTCGAGACGGGCTTCTATGATTTCTCCGATGCCCGCGGAAAGAATGATCAGGGGTATCCGGCATTCGCGGAGGATCCCAAAAAAAAGGCGCGCACCGTCTCGAAGGTGCGGCCGTCTTTCGCTTACGATACGCCGGATCGTCCGTTTATTGAATTTGCAATCCAGAAGCAGATCGAACTGTAGGGACCACCAGCGGCGCAGGTGACGCGACTTGGCGCGGTCGGATAATTCGGGAGCGCGTTCGATTCTTCGATATCGGTTAAACAGTTCCCGGTAGCGCCGGGAAAACGCCGGTCCGAGAAGTCCGCTGTTCGCGATGACCGAACAGGTGGACTGATCGCTGCCGTCCTCCGCTGTGGACCGGGTCAGCGTGCGGTCCCAGTCGCTGACGACCAGGAGCTTTTCCGGTCCGTCTTCCTGAAACTGCTTCAGCTTGCAATGCCATCGCATACGGTGTTTCGTCGCTCCGGGGCGATGGTCTAGCAGTCCGTTGATAAAGTCGCTCTGCAGGCGAGGCTTGGTGTCCCGTCCCGGAAATATGTCACCATTCATCCGCCGATTCATCCCGTCTGGCGGCGTTGCCTTCGCTCGGTGACCGTGAGCAGGTCGCCTTGCTCAGGCGCCTTGCCAAGCGGGCGACTCGGCGGTCGAATTTCGGCAATCTATTTCCGGGACAGAACACTTGCCATTGTGGACGAAGACAAGGCGCGCAACCGAGTCCCATCCCTCGATTCGGCGAGGGCGCGCAACGCAGTATTTCGACCGCAAGGGCCGGCCGTAGCCCGGATGGGTTTTTTCAACGGGCTGTTAGTCCGACGATTCGGCTTCGAGGGACTGGGACAACACTTTTTTAAGGATTTTTCCGGGTTTGAACATGACCTTGCGGCGGGCGGGCACATAAACCGTTTCGCCGGTGCTGGGATTGCGCGCCTGGGTCTTTTCCTTCGTTTCCTTGACTTCCCAGGAGCCAAAACCGCGTATCTCGATTCGTTTGCCATTGCAGATCGATGACGTCATGGCTTCGAACAGTACGTCGACGGCTTCCAAGGCTTTGGTTTTCGGGTGGCCGATGTTGTCTGAAAGGTACCGCGCCAGTGTAGCCTTGGTGATCGTTGCCATGCGTTTTCCTTGATTGAGGCATTTTCCCGGGAATTTCGACCCGGGAACGATAACTTAGAACTTTTCCAAAGTCAACAGAAAAACAAGATCCGGAAATGCCTGTGTTGAGATCCTTTCGGACGACAACGTGAAGTGAGATTGCCAGCGGTTTGTGCCATTGCCTTTGAAAAGATTTCTTGCCCGCTTTTTGCGCCGGGTTTATATTGAAATCCGACGAGGAAGCACCCCTCTTTGCTCGACGGGTTCCTTATCGAAACACCAAAAGGAGACCGCATCCCATGAAACCCGCTCTGTTGGGTCTGCTGGCAATATGTGCCTGCGTCGCCTGCGGCGGCGAAGGCGATGACAACAACCCCGCGGCTTCCGAAACGCTGGCGGGGTCCTACGACCTCCTGAGGCTGACGCCGTCGGGGGGTTCCGCGATCTCACCGCCGAATGCTTCCGGGATCATGACGTTAACGGAAAACCGGTATTCGATTGTGGCCTCCTACGTTGCCGCGGGTACGGAAGACGTAATCCGGGTCGCGCAGACCGGAGGATACACAAGGTCCGGCGCCAGTCTGAGTCTTGCCCCCGACGGCGGTGGCGGCGCCCAGTCCGGTCAGGTGGCGGACGGTGGAAGTTCGATCACCGTGTTGATTTCTGTCCAGGCAGGCGGACAGGCGCAGACGTTGACGCTGGTCTTTTCCAGGTCGGGCGAATAGACGCGGTGCGGACTCCTGCGGCCGATTGGGATCGGAGCGGGCGGTAGAAGAAGAAAGGGAATAAGAATCGATGAGTCGAATCGGCGCGATAGCGCTTCTTCTTGCCATCCTGGCGGCGTGCAAACCCTCCGAGGACACGGATCTCATCGCCATGGTCAAAAAGGGGGATGATGAGGGCGTAAAGACGCTGCTGGACGAAGGCGCCGACGCGAACGAAGAGGGAAAGGCCGGTACGACTCCGCTGATCGAAGCCGCGAAAAAGGGCGTTCCCGAAGTCCTGCAGCTTCTGCTGGACGCCGGTGCGGAAGTCAACGACGACCTCTATAGCAGAACCGCGTTGATGGAGGCTGCGATCAAGAAGGATTCGACGATCGCCGAGATCCTGCTGGAGGCGGGCGCCGTCGTGGACGCGAGAGACCTGAACCACCGGACCCCGCTGATGTTCGCGTCCGATGTCGGGCTGACGGGCGTCGTCCACGTTCTGCTGGCCGCGGGGGCGGACGTCAACGCCGTCGCGAGGTCCGGCTGGACGCCGCTGATCTACGCGGCCTACGGGGGTCACAGTGAGGTGGTGAGCCGGCTGCTGGACGAGGGCGCCCACGTCAACGCCGTCACAAGAAACGGGAAGACCGCCGCCTGGATGGCGGAGTACCGTGACAAGCCCGAGGTTGTCGACATTCTGAAGGAGGCGGCCACGCGGGACCGGTAACCGGTCGGCCGGTAAGTGTTCAGACGGCACGTTTCAAGGCGCTCTTCGAGTGCCTTTTCTCTTACGCGGTCCGGGATACGTAAGGATTCATTGCCTTGCCCCGAAAAAGTGGGCATTTGTCCCGCTCCTGGCGTACTTCCTGAATCAGTTTTGATCCTGCTGTTGTTTTCTTATCGTGTTTCTTATCCTGTTTATCCTGTCCATCCATGTAAGTTTGGGTTCTTGAGAATTAGAGGCCGAGTGGCGATCCTGAATGCGGCAATCATTGGTCTCGGCGTTCGTTCGAGGGCGCACCTCGCCGTGTTGCCGGTCCTGCCGGACAGGTACAGATTGGCCGGCGTGTGCGATATCGACGCGGAAAGGGCGCAGGCGGTCGCAGATCAGACCGGTGCGAAGGCGTATACGGATCTGCAGACGATGCTGGATTCAGAGTCGCTCGACGTCGCATTAATTGCGGCTCAGCCGGAGATTCATCACCCGATCGCGCGCATGCTCGCTGAATGCAGGGTCCACATCCTTTCGGAGACACCGATCGCCCACACGCTGCCCTGCGCCGACATGATGATCCGGGCCGCGGAGGACAACGGCGTATTTCTGGAAGTATCCGAGAACGCCCGCAGATGGCCTCGTGAAAGGTTGAAACAGAAAATCGTAAGCGAAGGTCTCATCGGCAACGTCCGGGAATTCTACGTTTCGTATACGTCGGGCTCATATCACGGCATCAGCGCGATCCGGTCGATTCTCGGATCGGAACCCCGGTCTGTTTCAGGTACTTTCCCAGATGCTCGGGAAGTGAGAGAACGGGGTGTCATACGCTGGTCGGACACGATCGGCGGGACGTATGAACACAACGTGGAGCGGAAGAATTACTGGGAGGTTATTGGCTCGGACGGAGCTATTCGTGGAATGGAACTGAACCTCTACAGGGGGGACAGAAAGCTGGCGATTGTCAGCGGGGCATCGGCAACCGGGCAGACAGGCATGATACATCGATCCAGCGTGGACACACAGCCGGCGGTTGTCTGGGAAAGTCCGCTCAAGGCCTATACGCTTCCTGATGAAGACAGCATCGCCGTCGCCGAGGCCTGGTGCAGCCTGTACGATGCCGTGGTCCGGGGAGCGGCTCTGGAATATGGCGCGCACAATGCCAGAAGCGATATCGAAGTGTTGATGGCCGTCCGGGAATCGGCCGGCAGGGAGGGGATTTGGGTGGACCTGCCCCTCGAAGGTATGACAGACCACGAAAAAAGGATTCACTCAGCGTTTGAAGAGATATACGGCGTCGACCTCCTCGATCTGACGCCACACCATCCGGCGCAGCGGGGATCTCTCCCCCCGCGTCTGCGGGAACTGTTGTATTGAGTTGGGCAGGCCGTGCGAGCACCAATTCTGATATCGCTAAATAAATGGGATTCTGATCCTCGTAACCGCAGGAGTACGAAATGATCAACAACATCCACAAGATCGCCCTCGTCAGCGACGATATCGAAGGCGCCGTACGCTTCTATACGGAGACGCTGGGCCTGACCGTACTTGAACGCTTTCCGAATGAGGACGATGAGGACTTCGTCTTTCTGAAGGCTGGCGACATGATCCTGGAACTGATGCCGCAGAAGACCATGCAGGCTGACGTGGGCTTCCATCACGTCTCGTTCAAGGTTGGCAATGTCGACGAAAGCGCCGGCGAGCTCAAGGGCGCCGGCGTGTCTATCGCCGTGGAGCCGTTCGACGCGGAAGGAACGGATATCCGTCTGAGCTTCTTCAACGGCCCGAATGACGTGCTCCTCCAGCTCTTTCATCGCGAATCGGATCCTGCCTGAAGATCACGCTGTTCGTCTGAAGAAGAAACCGACGCAAAATAGCCGTACGCCTGAGGGCATACGGCTTTTTTGCGATGGGTCCGCCAGTTCCGGGTTCCGCAAGGGTTCATTGACGTGGGTCCATCACGCGTCCGACAAACAGGATGGCGCCCGTGGCGGTGTCTCTTATGAGGAAGACAAACGGCCGGTCGGCCGTGAAGGCCGGCGGCAACGAGGTGACGCCGATCGTGCCGCCCGTGGCAGCGCCGGCCTCGGTGCCCCGTTCGTCCACTTTGACAAATGCCTTGTGAACGACCGCCGAGAGGTAAAGTTCCCTCGTTTCGGCCATTCCTGAAAAGTCGGCCGATTCGGGGTCGAAAGCGTCCGGCATTCCCATGCCATCCAGCGTGTCGGCCAGCCTGAATTCGGACTCGATCTCGAAGGACGGAACCGAGAGTCTGAGGCGGACGGGTCTCATCAGCTTCGAAATCTCACTGACGAGTTCCGCGCTCAACGCGTTTTCGAACGGATCGTATTTGTCCCTGGCCGGGAGGAGGATGATCATCGACGCCTCCTCACCGGCGTAGAGCAATTCCACTGCCTGGGCCTGAGTTGGCTCGTGCAATGCGTAGCTGAAGGCTTCCGTCTGGCGCATCATCGGCACGTTAACGCGATCACCGCTTGGCAGGTGGAACGGTTCGCTGGCGGTCCGGTTCTCGTCGAAGGGTAAGTGCCAGGCCGCATCGAAATAGATGGCGTTTGCCAGTACCAGCCGCGTCAGACCATCGATGAGACCCTGCGGTATCAGGTCCTGTATCCTGTCTTCGGTCCGTTCCGCCACCCAGTCGTTGATGGCCGCACGCGATGCCTCCGGGTTTTCCACGAAGTCAACCGCCCTCATTCCGGCGCCGTAGTTTTCGGCCAGCGTGTCAAGGAAGTGCGGCAGAAACGCGTACCCCTTCTGACCCCAGATGGCATTGGCGATGTTCAGCCGGAATTTGCCGGCATCCTGACCGCCGCTGTTTTCCCCGCGGGATGAGAGCGCGAGGTCGAGGACGTTGAACGCGGGGTGCAGCTGATCCGCGGGAAGTTGAAACCGAAGGACCTCCTCGATCTGACCCGCCGTCTCGCCCCTTGCGCCCGCGTACATCATGGCCAGCGCCACGGAGATGCTGTGGGGCGAATAGAACAGGTTCCCGTCCTGCGTTCGCAATGTGCCGTAGAGGTCGAACGCAAACGCGCTGTTTCCCCGCACCAGTTCATCCAGTTTCACATCCGATGCGGACAGAGAGGTCTTTCGCGCCTTTTCGGACCGCAGCACTTCGGTCGATTGCTCTTCACCCTCACTCGCCGTCTCGTCAACCGGCGATTTCCCCCCGCATCCCGGGTGGGCGGTGACGAGGACCGCGAACACGGCAACGGGAATCCAACCGCCCGGCATTGAACAAGCTCTCGTTCGAGTCGATCTCTGGTTTTCAGGATCCATGACGACCTCGCCGGCCTCGTGAGGAAAGATGTGCACGAATTGGCCGTCTGTGCCTATATTTGTGAGAATTTTCCCTTCAGCGCCATAGCGTCTTCAGTCGCTTCCGCATTGGCAGACGTGCAAGGGTATACATCTCGTCCGAGCTTTAAACGCCTGCCCTCGCGGCGGGTTTCCTGTTAATCGTTGTTCGAACCGGCGACCCGATATCTTGTATCCCGCCCTGCGCTCTGGTTCGTGTTTGGGAATGGCTTGACATGTAGCGTTTCTTTCTGTCATTTCTACTCACGGAGCGGCACCTGCTGTACGTTACATGGACGCGCCCGCGACCACCTGATGGTTTCCGGGGTCAGGCCGGCTTCCGAGTTTCTGGATGACCTCCGGGAATGGAGCCGGTAACCGGGAAATTTCCTCGTTGAATCCGGCGCAAAGCAAACGAGGCTCACGAAAGCGAGAGAGAAATGGCGGAAAAAAGAGCCGGTCTCCCGTATGTCTGGGTGACGTGGCTGACGAAGTTGCTTACCGGAGAAGCGTCATGCGAGTGGGCAGGCTGGTTTCAAGCCCGGCACGACAGGAAGACGTGGACTGCTGTGCCGGATGATTTTGACGCGACGACGTGGCAGATCGAACATACGGCGGCGAGAAACAAATATCAGGAATTGCTGGAAGGTAACGGCTATGACGTGTCAACAGAGTCCCAGAACTCCTTCCACCTCAAGGGACGGACGGCGACGGTTGGGGGAAAGCCCGATTTGATTGCGGTAAAGGGAAATCGCGGCCTGATTGTAGATATCAAGACGGGTCAACCCAGGACATCGGATCACGTTCAGGTAATGCTTTATATGTACGCCGTTCCGAAAGCATTTCCTGGCAAATACAGGGATATTACATTTGAAGGGCGGGTTGTTTATGGAGAGCGGGAGGTCCCGGTCCCATCGTCGGCTGTTGACGGTAAATTCATCGAGCGATTCGCGGAGTTGATTCGAAGGCTGGCGTCGAACAAACCGGCCAGGCGAGTCCCAAGCTTTGGAGAATGCGGTTTTTGCAGGATTCCGGAGAGCGAATGCCCTGAGAGAGTGGAGGAAGAAACATCTGCCGCGGCAGTCGATGATTTCTGAAACAGACGTCACGTAGCGTCCCGTGAATGTCCCCCAAAGACGAAAGAGGGAGCCGTCGGAAACTTCGGCTCCCTCTTGTGTGTTCTGGTGGGCCCTGCAGGACTCGAACCTGCGACCAACGGATTATGAGTCCGCCGCTCTAACCAACTGAGCTAAGGGCCCGTTAACAGGGAAATTTACTGGATATCGCGGAATAGACAAGCGTTTTGTGGTTAGAGGGGCGCTGCTTCGGTTTGCGCCTGCCTGCCGGCGAACAGTTCCTTGCGTTGACGGGTGAGATCCTTGTGTTCGACCATCAGCGCCATCGGATCTTTTCCGCCTCCGGCCGCGCGCAACCGCGTCTCCACGGCCGCGATCCGAGCGTCCAGGGACCTGAGTCGCATCCTGGCGAGATAATCCTCCAGCGGGACCGTCGCGTCCGGGTTGAGGATACCGGTTTCCATGGACAGTGCGGATACAATACCTGCCAGTTCGGCGTTCCCGCATTGATTCAGCAGCGACGCGGCTGACGCCGTCCGACCCTCCTTGCGCGCCGTCGCGATCATTCCCGAGATACGCCTGTACACGCCGTTGGTGAAGTGACCGGCGTCAATCTCCGCGAGCACCGTATCGGCCGTGCCGTCGTCTGCCATCATCAGCGTGATGAGCTCCCGTTCCATTCGTGGGCCCGGCTCGAACGTCGTTGTTCGCGAATCCGCATCCGTTTCGGCAGGATTGCGCCCGGTTCGCCGGTAACGGGCGGCGCGCTGCACCGCGTCGATGACAATCGCTTCCTCGATCCCCAGCTTCTGCGCGGCCTCCTGGATCAGAAAGCCCCGCCGGGCGCTGTCCTTCGCGTGTGCGATGATTTCCGATACGGTCCTGACGGCGCGGGTCTTGCCGTCCGACGTGGACAGGTCTTCCTGAGACCGGACCCATTTAAAGAGAAAATCCATCAATGGCGCCGCGGAATCGGTCAGTTCCCTGAAGCCGTCGGAGCCCCGCTGTCGCACGAAGCTGTCCGGGTCCTCACCTCCGACGAGCGTGACCACTCGAATTTCCAGTTCGGACGACATCATCGCCCCGATTCCGCGAACGGTAGCAGCGGTACCCGCGGCATCGCCGTCGAAGACAAGTACAGCCAGGTCCGCATACCGTTTGAGCAGGCGCGCGTGGTCGTGCGTGAGCGCGGTGCCTGAAGACGCGACAACGTTTCGGACGTCGAATTGATCCAGTGCGACCACGTCCATGTAGCCCTCGACCACAACCGCCGACCGGGTTGAACGGATCGGTTCCCTGTTTTTCCAGAGGCCGTAGAGCGTGGCGCTCTTGTTGTAGATTGGGGTCTCGGGCGAGTTCAGGTACTTGGGCTGTTGTTCCGGATCGAGGGCGCGGGCGCCGAAAGCCACCGTCCTTCCCGTATGCGATTCGATGGGAAAGATCACGCGGTCGCGAAAGCGGTCGTAAAATCCGCCGTTCTCTCGAGACACAGCCAGGCCCGCCCGTTCGAGCATCTGCGCGCTGAAGCCGCGCCGGCCCGCCACGCCCAGCAGTCCGTCCCAGGCGCTGGTCGCGTAACCCAGCGAAAAGGCTTCCATTGCGGACTCGGACACGCCGCGACCCAAAAGGTAATCGCGCGCGCGCGCTCCGGACGGGTGGCGCATCAGCATGTGGCGGAAGTATTTCGTTGCGAATTCGACCGTCCTGTAGAGCTCGTCATTGGTGTCCTTTTCCGCGGGACTTCCGGATTCGGATTCGGGAAGTACGATGCCGGCCTGATTCGCGAGCTTGCGCACGGACTCCACGAAACTGATGCGTTCGAGATCCATCAGGAATCTGAATGCATTTCCTCCTGCGCCGCATGAGAAACACTTGTAGATCTGCTTCTCCTGGGAGACATTCAGGGAGGGCGTCCGGTCGTCGTGAAACGGGCACAGACCCAGAAAGCTCTTGCCGCGCTTGCTTAATGCGACAAATTCCGATATGACGTCGACGACGTCCACCGAGTTGCGGATCTGTTCGACGGTATCTTCAGGGATGAGGGCCATGACGGGCCAGCCAGTCGGTTTGCAGGCAATAACAGCACTGATGATCGGGTAACGCGGTGAATCCTTCGCGATCGCGGGCGAGAGGGAATGCGATTCTTCAGCGCGGGCGCATCCGGCGATCAGGCATCCACCCACCGGTCGTCTTCCCGGATCAGCTCGATCAGTTCGTCCACGGCGACGGCGGTGGGGATGTTTCGCTTGACAATATCCTTGCCGCGGTAGAGCGTGATCCGGCCGGGGCCGCTGCCGACGTAACCGTAGTCCGCGTCGGCCATTTCACCCGGCCCATTCACGATGCATCCCATGATGCCGATTTTGACGCCTTTCAGGTGGTCGGTACGTCCGCGTATCAGGGCGGTTGTCTCCTGCAGGTCGAAGAGCGTGCGGCCGCAGGAGGGGCAGGAGATATATTCGGTTTTCGAGATGCGGGTGCGAGTCGCCTGCAGGATACCGAATCCGAGTCGGTTGAGGTCCCCGGGCCGGACATCCGGCGATTCCAGCCATATGCCGTCGCCAAGTCCGTCGGTGAGCAACCCGCCGGTGTCTATCGCGGCGTGAAGGATGATGGCGTCGTCGTCGATGCCTTCGTATTCGCGTTTGACTACAACGGGAATACGGAAGTCGCGCTCGACGAACTCAGCCAGAACACGGCGCAGATCCGGCATCGCGTGGACGTTGTCCGTACGCAGGACGAGAACGCAACCGGCGGTCACCCGAAGCATTTCCAGGGTGTCCGCGTCGAGGTCATCGGGTTCGGCGAGTACGAAATTCAGGCGTTCGGACCGATATGGCGCCTCGCGGAAGGCGGCGGGATCGAACAGCGGATAGGCGTTCGGCGCCCCGCGCCTGGAACGCCACGTATTGTGGTCCAGGATCTTGCCGAGTGTGCCCGGAAGGCCGAAGTCGATGTCCCGTGTGCCCAGATAGATAAAGTCCGGCGCCATGTCCGCGATGTTCCATTTGTCGAGCTTCGCGTCGTATTGGTAGCCGACGGAGGAAAGGCAGGCCGGAGATTGCAGTTCGTGGGGGGAAAGGATCACAACCGGCACACCGTCACCGCCCACCCGGTCCGCGGGCCGGGTTCGACGACGGGTATAGGCGTACGGGTCGATCGGGTTTCTGACGATCGCGGGTATCGGTGGATGTCCCGGTCTGGCCTCGTACCGTTCGACGAGACGGATACAGACGGGAATCTCGGCTTCCGGCTCCTCCGTCAGAGAGACGCGAACGGTGTCTCCCAGACCGTCTTCAAGGAGCGCTCCGATGCCCACGGCGGACTTGATCCGCCCGTCCTCGCCGTCGCCGGCCTCGGTGACGCCCAGGTGAAGGGGATAGTTGAAACCCTCGGCCTCCATGCGGTTGACCAGCAGGCGGTAGGCCTGGATCATGACCTGGGGATTGCTGGCCTTCATGGACAGGACGACGTCGTGGTAGTCCAGGTCGGCGCAAATGCGCGTGAATTCCAGCGCCGATTCGACCATTCCCAGCGGTGTGTCGCCGAACCGGCTCATGATGCGGTCCGAGAGGGAGCCGTGGTTTGCGCCGATGCGCATCGCGGTTCCGTGTGCCTTGCAGATATTGACCAGCGGCGTGAATTTCCGGCGGATGCGTTCTATCTCGGCGGCGTATTGCGCGTCGGTATACTCGACAATCTGGAATTTCTTCCTGTCCGCGTAGTTACCGGGGTTGACCCGCACCTTCTCGACGTTCCTTGCGGCAATCTCCGCCGCGTTGGGCGTGTAGTGAATGTCGGCGATGAGCGGCGCGATGTATCCCCTTGCCCGGAGTTCATTCCGTATGGCCTCGAGGTTGCGCGCTTCTTTCTGGCTGGGCGCGGTGATGCGTACGTAGTCAGCCCCCGCCTCGATAATCCTGATGGACTGCTCAACCGTAGCGAGCGTGTCCATGGTGTCCGTTGTGGTCATGGACTGGACGCGTATGGGATTGTCCCCGCCAAGTGGAATATGGCCTATGGACACTTCCCTCGTCCGGTACCGGCTGTATTCGGTGAGACTGTTGCAGTATTTGCCGGGGTCGGTCTGCAGGTTGGTAATCAGCATCGGCGGGTTCACGTAAAGAAGTTGTTTTAAAATTACCGGTGAGTTCCCGAGCGCGAGCGAAAAAGTGGCGGTCAAGGAGGGAAAATCCGCCCATATTTCTCTATACGGGTGGATTTGACCGACGCCGACCGGCGCTTTTGCAGCCGTGCGAAGACCGCTGGGAAATTTAAGACAGCTTCTAAGGGCGGAATTGGGGCTTGTATCCGTTTCGGTACTAATATAGACGAAACCCGATGAGGTGTCAATCTACGACGTATTGGCGCCCGGATACCGGGGCGGGGAATCGGAGACGTGCGGCAGCGCGCGTTTTCAGGAATCCAGGTCAAGTGTGATCACCGTGACGCCTGCGCCCCCTTCGTTGAGCAGTCCGAGACGCTGAGACTTGATGAATTCGTGTCCGCGAAGATGAGCGCCGATCGCCCTGCGAAGGGCGCCCGTGCCCTTCCCGTGGATCACCGCGGCGCGCTCCATGCCGGCCAGATAGAGTTCATCGATGTATTTATCGACGGTTTCCACCGCCTCATCCACGGTCATTCCTCTCAAATCCACCTCGTTGGAAACGGCGTCGCGCCGGACAAGCCCGAAACGGGAAGTATCCGGGGCGGCCTCTTCTGCCGATGCCACGATTTCGAGGTCTTCCCTGCGGGCCTGCAGCCTCAGCTTGCCGATTTCGACCGGCACGCGCGATCCCTGGTTCCCGCCGTCCGCAACAACGCCTTCCTTACCGAGGCTCCTCACAAGGACGCGGCGCCCGGGTTCGAGTATTGACGCCGGCGCATCCTGTTCTTCAACGGGGGCCGCCAATTCGCGCCGCGCCCGCTCTATCCCGGCTCTGGCGTTTTTGATCGAGTCCCTGTCGGCATTTCGTTTTCGGAGTTCGGATACGGTGCGTTCGATGAGGGCATTGGCGCCATCCAGAATGCGCCGCGCCTCGTCCTCGGCGCCGCGTTTGAGTTCACGCTCGCGATGTTCCACTTCCTTGAGGCGGACGGTAAATTCCGTCTTCAGACGTTCCATTTCGCTTCGGAAGGACCGTGCGCGATCCAGTTCTTCGTTGTAGTGCCGGTACGTGTCGTCAATGTCCGCGATGAGGGCTTCCATACGGCCGATATCGCTTCCGGCAATGCGCCTGGCTTCGGCGACGATCTCTGAAGGCATCTGAAGCCGGCGTGCGATTTCGAAGGCGTAGCTGCTGCCGGGCGTGTTGAGACGAAGCTGAAACGTGGGCGTTAGCGTATCCGCGTCGAAGGCCATGGAACCGTTGGCCATCCCCTCCGTGCGGTGCGCAAATGCCTTGAGCGCGCCGTGATGGGTCGTAGCCACTGTCAGGCAGCCCCGTTCAGTCAGCGTGCCGAGCAGGGCCATCGCCAGGGCCGCGCCCTGGTCCGGGTCGGTGCTGGCGCCAACCTCGTCCAGAAGCACCAGGGAACTGGCTTCGGCATGGGTGGTGACCTCAACCAGATTCGCCACGTGAGACGAGAACGTGCTGAGGTCGTTCTCGATGGACTGGGCGTCGCCGATGTCCGCAAAGACGCCGGTGAAGATCGGAAATTGCGAATGTTCCGCGGCCGGTACGGGCAACCCGGCCTGGGCCATCAGCGCAAGCAGGCCGACGGTTTTGAGCGCAACGGTCTTACCGCCGGCGTTCGGGCCGGTAAGGACGAGCGTGCGAACGCCGTCGTTATCCATTGCAAGGCTGAGCGGGACGGTGGCATCGGCTCGGTCCTCACCGTTCAACCGGTAGAAGAGAAGCGGATGACGCGCATCGTGCAGTTGGAGGCGCCCTTCCACGTTGAATACCGGTTCGCTGCATTTCAGTTCGCGAGAAAAGCCGGCCGTTGCGTAGATGGCATCGAATCTGCCAAGAATCCGCTGGTTCTCGAGCAAACGATCGCCTATCAGGCCCACGCTCCTGGTGAGTTCGTGAAGCACGCGTTTGATTTCCTGTTGCTCGGCCAGTTCGAGTTGACGCAACTGATTGTTGAGGGCCAGCGTCGCCATGGGTTCGACGAAGAGCGTGGCTCCGCTGGCTGACTGGTCGTGCACGAGGCCATCCAGCCGGTGTTTCTGGTTTTCGCGAACGGGAATGACGAAGCGCCCGTTCCGGATGGTGATCAGCCGTTCCTGCACGACGGTGTCGGGGAGCCGGCTCAGGATACGCTCAACGGAACTCCGGATGCCGGACCGGGTGTGTTCCAGGCCTCGACGGATCCGCTTCAGTTCGACGCTGGCGGAATCCTTGACGGTTTCGGTGGATGGCTCGATGGAACGTCGAATACCGGCTTCCAGATCGGGGTGACGGGACAACCCCGATATGAGTTCCTGGAGTCGGGGATACTTCTGCTTGCGTTTGTGAAAGTACGCCAGAAAACGGCGAGACATCCGCAAAACTTCCTCAATCTCGATCAGTTCGCCGGCGGTGAGCGTCGTTCCGGGTACCGAGGCGGTGCCTGCCGCGGCGCGGACGTCGGGAATGCGTCCGATCGGGACGGGATCGTCATACCCGATCAGATCCATGGTCTCGAGTACGGGACGGAGCCTGGCTTCAATGGGATGGGGATCGTCCGCAGGGGTCAGGCTCTCGACCTCGTTTCGCCCGGCAGCGGAAACAGTGCGTTCGGCGATTAGGTCGAGAATCCTGTTGAATTCGAGGGCCTGGAGGGTTTTGGTTGGCAGGGTCATAGGGTTGTGACGCGGTAGAAGAAACCACGGACGGTTTCTGTTGGGCATTTATCCCCGCCGGCAGGCGGACCCGCTAATCCTGTCTGCCGTCTGACGCGGGCGCCTGAGGATTGCCCGAAGATTGTTTTTCTCCGCTTTGAGATTCTTCTATGAGTCCCTTCAGCCGATCCCGCGCTATTCCGGTCCCCCGGGTCATACTCTCCACAAACGGATGGGTGGATGACTCCTGGTTGTCCGGTACGAGGTATCTGTAGAGTTCCGACGCCCTGGGAATGGCGGCCTTTACGGCGTCCATCACGACCAGGCATGCCTGCTGAACGTGGCGTGTCAATCGCGCGTCGTCAATGTACGCCTTCAGCCCCGGGTGAGGCGAATACGCCCGCAGCAGCAGGATCAGCAAACCCAGAAGCAGCAACCCCTGCGCCAGGCCGAGTATGCCGCCGCACAACGTATCCACGACGCCGAACGGGGTGGCCTTGAGCATGGCCTGAAACATTCGCCCAAGGACGTAACACGCGATCAGCGTGGCGACAAATACACAGACGAAGCCAAGCAGCGCGGGGACGTGGCCGGCGCCTTCACCGGAAATCCACTCCGAGACCGCGCCGCCGTACGAAAGGCCGAGTCCGTAAGCCAGAATAAAACTTGCCAGACCGATCAGACCCCGGACAAGCCCTGTGCGGCAACCCCTGAAAGCCATCCAGCAGAACCCGATCAGCAAGATCAGGTCGACAAAGTTCATTCGGCCCTCCCTCTCGCGTCCTTTCCCGAAAATCCCTCGCCCCGCGACCGCGGATTCGTCACGTCTCGCTACGTTGCTTGCGCTGCTTGCGTTGAGCTTGTCGAAACGGCCTGTCGGAGTGACCGCGCTCGCCGACCCTACGCAGGTTGGTGGCGCCTTGCGATCCGGGCGGTTCGGCTGTCGAATTCAGGCAACTGATTTCCGGGACGGAACACGTGTAGCAGCCCGTTGAAAAAGCCCATCCGGGCTTTGGCCGGTTCTTGAAAATGGGGCGCTGCAACTGCATTGATTCGGGGTTCAGTGCAACGGCAACGTGCAAAAAATACAACCGCATCCGAAGGCGAATCGGTGCGGTTGTCGTTGCCGTACTCGCAATTTTGACTTATTGATTGAAACGCGTTTCGAATTTCATCCGTTTGCGCTTCGCCGCGGCGATTTTCCGCTTGCGGCGCTCACTGGGCTTCTCGAAATGCTGGTGCTTCTTCATCTCGGTCATAATGCCTGCTTTTTCGCAGGTTTTCTTAAACCTCTTCAGCGCCTTTTCGAACGGCTCATCGTCTCTCACCACAACCCTGGCCATAGGCTGAATCCCCTCCTTTCCGTTTCCTGCGTAAGCAAGCCATGCTCGGGAACAAGAGGAGTTGACGGGCCATGCGCCAGTCCCATCGCCTGCGGCATGCCATGCCATACAGGAAATTGATGATTCCAAATATATAAATTTAATAGATATAATGCAAACGGTTTTTCTTTGGTTGACTGGACGCCGGCAATGGACGTATACTTTCTGTGCGCGGACACGGGTCTCAGCGCCGCCGCGGGGAACTTACCGGGATACTGGACGTTGACGTAAGATAGGGGAGCCGCAACGATGGGTGCGCGAACGAAGAATGTCACGGACCGGACGGGCGGGCCCGGACACAAGGGGTTAATGGGTGCGCCGGTGGTTCGGAAGGGCAAGATGAGGGTGGGGCTCCGAAGTTCGTACAGTCTGGGCGCCTATCTGTTTCCGGCTGCAACGGTGATCATCCTGGCGTTTCTGGTGTATATGCAAATCCTGGTTGTGGATCCGATGCGCCGGGATTCCCGCGACCTGATCAAACGCCTGGCCTTCTTCTACGGGTTGGCCACCCAGGACACCGTGGTTGTCAGCGACCTGGACGTCAATGAAATCTTCAGGACCATAACAAATGCGAATTTCCCCGTGGTCATAACAGACTCCCGGGGTGAACCGCATATGTGGAAGGCCATAGAGATTCCCGAAGGCAACCCCGGTGACCTCAGCACGACCGACAGGGAGCGCATGCGTCGGATCGTTCGAAGGCTGGACAGCGAGAATCCGCCGTATTCGTTCGAGATTCCGCAGATCGGTCCGCGGGTGCTGCACTTTGGCGATTCACCGCTGGTACGCCGGCTGGCCTGGCTGCCTTGGGTCGCGCTTGGTGTAACGGCGCTGTTTATCGGCGTGGGATATCTCGGTTTTCAGAATGTCAAGAACAGTGAGCAGCGATCGATCTGGGTGGGCATGGCGCGGGAGACGGCTCACCAGTTGGGCACGCCGCTTTCCTCTCTGTACGGTTGGATCGAGCTGATAAAGTCGGAACTTGAGCATTCCTCGGGTCCGGTGGATGAGCCGACCCGCAGGCGATTCGACCAGATCGTGGTTGCGATGGAGGAGGATACCAGCAGGCTGGATACGATCGTCTCCCGTTTCAGCCTGATCGGTTCCACGCCGGAGCTGCGTCCGGCAAACCTGCGTCACGTCATCGAAGAGACGGCCGCCTATTTGCGCGACAGACTCTCGCGGGAAGTCCGGATTGTACAAAGAGACTACGAAATACAGCCTGTCCCGCTGAATCGGCAATTGCTGGGCTGGGCGTTTGAGAATCTGTTCAAGAATGCCGCGGACGCGATGGAGGGCAAGGGCGGAAAGATAGAGATTTCTGCGGAAGTGCGTTCCGAGGGCAGATGGGTGGACGTGCGGGTGCGGGACAATGGCAAAGGGATTCAACCGCATCTCGTCAAGCGGGTTTTTCTGCCCGGTTACAGCACCAAGGACCGGGGCTGGGGGCTGGGACTTACGTTCGTCAAACGTATTGTGGAAGACTATCACCGGGGCAGAATCTCCGTCGAGGAAAGTTCGCCGGAAGTGGGAACCACGTTTCTGATATCACTACCCGTGAGGCCGGTGGAGGAGCTGAAGGCTACGTAACGGCCGGGAGTTTGGACGCTATGAGAGAAAAGCAGGTTCTGTGGGCAGACGACGAAATTGACCTCCTGAGGCCGCATACGATGTTTCTCGGTTCCAGGGGCTATAATGTGACGCCCGTTACAAACGGGGATGACGCGATTGCGATGGTCAAGCAGCGGGGATTCGATATCGTACTGCTGGATGAGATGATGGCCGGACGCGGCGGGCTTTCCACGCTGGCGATGATCAAGGAAATCAACCCGGATATCCCCGTAATCATGATCACGAAGAATGAGGAGGAGCGCCTGATGGAGGAAGCGCTCGGCCATCGGATCGACGATTATCTCACCAAACCGGTTAATCCCAGCCAGATACTCTCGGCCTGCAAGAAACTGCTCGACGCACGTCAGATCGTGACGGGGCGCATGGGATTGGATTATGCGGGCGTGTCCAATCGCATTCGTGCGTCCATGGCGGGCGACTTGACGTGGCAGGACTGGATCGACATCCATGTCAAGCTCTCCGAATGGGATCTGGAACTGGATCGGATCTATGACGCCGGCCTGAGAAAGATGCATGAAGATCTGCGGCGGGCGTGCAACCGTGCTTTCGGTCGCTTCGTTGAGGCCAATTACGCCCATTGGCTCCAGGACGATATGGACTCCCCGGTGCTGTCGGTAGACGTCGTGAGCGAGTTTGTCCTGCCCTTGCTCCAGGAGAGAAAGCAGGTATTCTTTGTGGTCGTGGATTGCATGCGACTGGATCACTGGCTGGCAATCTCTCCGCTATTGTCCGAACTATTCAATATAGAGCAACACTACCACTATTCCATTCTCCCGACGGCCACACCCTATTCAAGGAACTCGATTTTCAGCGGTCTTTTCCCCAGCGACGTGGCCATGCTGTATCCTCAGGAATGGCGTTCCGGCTGGGACGACGACAACAGCCGCAACCGGCACGAGCACCAGCTCCTGGACCGCCAGATTCAGGAACTGGATCCCACGCTGAAGCTGGATACCCGATACGTCAAGGTGCTGGATATTGCCGAGGGCAATCATCTCGTAAAAAAGGTGCATTCGTACCGGTCCTTCCCGCTCATGTCGGTGGTGTTCAATTTCCTGGACATTCTGGCGCACGGAAGGTCGGAGTCGGATATTCTGAAAGAGATGGCGCCAAACGAATCCGCTTACCGGTCGCTCAGCCGGTCCTGGTTTTCCCATTCGTCGCTGTTCGAGATGTTGCGAAAGCTGGCGGAAACGGATACTACCGTGGTGTTGACGACCGACCACGGCTGTGTCATGAGTACGCGTGCAACCGTGGCGCACGGCAACAGGGATACGTCGACGAACCTAAGGTACAAATACGGCAAGCACCTGCGATGCGACACCAGGCACGCGCTGTACGTTGCAGACCCGAACGTCTACCGCCTGCCCGATCTGGGAATGGGTACCACGTATATCATTTCCCGGGAGGACTACTACTTCGTCTATCCCACGAAATTCAACGAATACCAGCGGTACTACGCGAACAGCTTCCAGCACGGCGGCATTTCGCTGGAGGAGATGGTCCTGCCGGTCGCGGTGCTGAACGGAAAATAGCCCGAAGCGTAGACTTCGAGATACCTGCCGGCCGGGGGGAGACAGGTATCGCGGGCCCCTTGCCGGCCGATGATTGGCGACGCCTGAACCTGCCCTCGTAGCGAATTCCGATGCAGACCTCAAGGTTTGAAATCAACACGACGTCCCCGGATCAGACGCGAACGTTCGGAAGGGAGTTGTCCGCTCGCCTGCGGCCGGGTGACTGTGTAGGGATGATCGGGGAACTCGGCAGCGGCAAGACCTGTCTGGCGCAGGGCATCTGTGAAGGGTTTGGCGTTCAGGACCGGGTGACCAGCCCCACGTTCATCCTGGTGAACGAATACCGGGGCCGTGACGCCGCGTCGCGTCCGATCACTATCTACCACTTCGACCTGTACAGGCTCCCGGATGCGGACGCCCTCATCGACCTGGGCTGGGATGACTATCTTGCCGGTAACGGCATCTGCCTGATCGAATGGGCGGAACGCGCCGGATCGCTGCTGCCTGAGCGAGCCGTGCAGATCCGGATTGAAATGACGGAATCCGGTTCACGCAGAATCCTGCTTGAAAACGGAGAATGCACATGACACGTTACGCATGCAGGATGTTGCTGTTGCTTGCCGTCTGGTTGGAATATTCCGGTTCAGCGCATGCCCAGGGCAACGTGCCGCGTTGGCTGATTGATGGACCGACCGCCGGCATGCTGCCTGCCGGCCGCCTGGCCGTGGATCTGCGATTGTATGGCGACAGCGGTATGCTCTCTCAGATCGAAGTCGGCGTCCACAACCGTATCAGCATCGGGATCTCTTTCGGCGGCCAACATATCGTGGGCAGCCGTGAGGCGGCATGGAATCCGCGCGTGGAAGTTGCGGGCCGCGTCCGGGTGATCGAGGAGGAGTTGAAGGTCCCGGCGGTCGCCGTGGGCTATCACTCACAGGGGTACGGTGAGTACGACGGGAATTTGAACCGATATGAGGTCAAGTCCAAGGGCTTCTACGCAGTGGCGAGCAAGAACTACGGTTTCCCGCTCGGAGACATGGGGTTGCACGCCGGATTGAATCGCAGCCTGGAAGATGGCGACGGGGACGTGGATCTTTCGGGTTTCCTGGGCGCCGACGTGGAGTTCAAGCGTATTTTCGCGATGTTGGTGGAATATGACTTTGCGATTAACGACAACGAAGACAACTCGCTGGGCTCGGGCAGAGGGAGGCTGAATCTGGGCGGACGGTGGATGCCTTCGGAGCGGCTGAATCTCGAAGTGGACGTCAAGAACCTGTTTCGTGACGGCAAGCGATCAAAAAACATCGATCGACAGGTGCGATTGGTGTACTATTCGAAGGTCTGGTAGTGACCCTATCGGGTCGTCTCCCCGCGACCCGGGCTACGCTTCGGCCCTCTTGAGCTGACGGGGGACGACAAAGAGCGTGACTTCATTCCGGATATTGACGAGTCCCGGGGCGGCGCCTCGGGGCTTTTGCACGTACCGGACTTCGGTGCAGTTGACCGGCACGGTCCCGGAATTCCTGGCTTTGCTCCAGTAGGCCGCGAGGCTCGCGGCTTCCTTCAACGCGGTTTCGGAGGGCTTCTGGCGTTTTCCCTCGCGCTTGAGGATGACGTGCGAACCTGGACATCCCTGTGCGTGAAGGAAGAGGTCGTCCTTTGCCGAACCCTTCGTGAGGCGGTCGTTCTCGGCGTTGTTCCGGCCCACCAGAACCGTCCAGCCGTCCGTGGTCCGGTAACGTCTGGGATGTATTTCAGCCGAAGGGTCTCGGCCGGCGGACTTTTTCCGTGTACGGGTCGTGAGCCATCCCGCCGCTGCCAGTTCGTTTCGAATTTCCGTTACGTCGTCGGAGCCGCCGGCTTTCCCGATCCGCTCGAGAAGCGCGTCGACCCCCGCAAGTTCCGTTCGTGCTGCCTTCCGGCGTCGGGTGAGGATGGGCCGCGCCCTCTCGACCTTTCGGCTTCGCTTCAGATAGGCTGCGGCGTTTTCGTAGGGCAGCTTGTTGGCTCTGAGCGGTATCGTTACCTGAGGACCGGAAGGATCGTACACGTCCGGAAGCGTGACGGAAGTATCGCCGGGATGGATCCTGTGGAGCCCTGCCATGAGGATGTGCCCGTATCTTCTGTAGCGTTCGGCGTTTTCGGCGTCGTCGAGATCGGACTGGATTCGTGCGATCCTGCTTGCCAGCGATGCACGGCGCCGTTTGAGGACAGTGACGATCTCACGCCGGTCGGTGTCCAGATATGCCCTGTTTTCTTCCAAGCGGACCACACGCCCGATCGCATCGCTGACGGATTCGCAGACCTGTACCCCGTCGCCCCGCCCGCGGTGCAGGCTAAGTACCCGGATAGACGGGGGACTGCCGGGAATGCACAGTGTCTCGGGTTGATCCAGAAAGGACGGGCGGGCATACAGGGAAACGATCCGGCTGACCAGACTCCGGATCGTTTCGGACGCCGGTTCCACGTCCGGTTCGACGCCGGATTCCGCGATCAGCGACGCGGCGGTCAGCACGTCAAGTCCTGCAACGACGCCGGCGAGGGCCCGTGCAGGCTGATCCGGCCGCTGCCGGAACGTATCGGCGAGATCGGCCGGCACGAGTTCATGGGGCGGAATTCTATCCTGTGCGGGCGGCGGACGATACGTTTCGCCAGGAAGAACGCGCCGCCGGCTGTTTGCTTTGCTTCCCACCCGGCGCAGCACCCCCAGGATCCGCTGATCCGGTTCCGACGTCAGGATAACGTTACTGTACCGGTTTATCAACTCCACGTACATGCGGTAGCGGCGTTCTCCACCCAGCCGATCGCGTTTGCGCAGGTCGAACGAGAGGATGCGCTCCAGCGGGATCTGTGAGATCCCCAGGATTACGCTGTCGCAAACGTGGTGATCAGCCCAGGGCGGCGGGGGGCGTGAGGCCGCTGGCGGGCGATGGACCCGTTGCAGGCGGCCTGCGTCTGGCGAAGCCGAAAACAGCAGGTGCATCCCGTCGGTTGTTTCGACGGCAAGTTCATACGTTCCAGCCAGGGCCGCTCGCCGGACGCGTTTTCCCTGCAGATCCCCGTTCAGTTCCTCGCAAAGCCGTCTCAGTGTGAAGTAGCTGAGGTCCATGTGCGCAATTCTCGCATTCGAGGGTCGTTGCCTGCGCCTCCGGCGCGGTGTCTGCCGGCGCCGTGACGGGAACCGCTGATTCTCGCGCAACGAAACGGGGATCAACGGCAACTGCGGATTGAGCTGTCCCGCCGGGGAGTACCCGATAACCGCCCCGCTGCCCGGATCCGGATTGGGGAGAGGCACCGAAAAGGACCGCATCGCTTGACAATTCCGACCGGACCTGGTATCCTTAAAAGCTGTCTTAAATCTCCCAGCGGTCTTCGCGCGGCTGTAAAAACGCCGATCGGCGTTGGACAAATCCACCCGTATAGACAAATTTGGGCGGATTTTCCCGCCTTGACCGCCACTTTTTTCGCTCGCGACCGGGAGCTCACCGGGAATTTTAAAACATTTGGACGCCCTGTACCCGCGTATCGGGCGCCGATTGGACCGCCAGAATCCGGAGAGGAACGACGATGCCTGAACAAAGACCCGTGAATCCCAAGGAACTGCAGAAAGATCTGAAAGAACTCATCGAGCAGAAGTACGGCGCCCAGGTCGTGTTTCCTCAGGCCGAGGCCGAAGGGAGCAGTGAAGGACCGCGCACGGAGGAAGCGCAGGATGAATCGATTGACTTTGACCTGAAACCGGAAGAGCTCGAAGCTTTTCTCGATGAGTACGTGATCAAACAGGACGAGGCGAAGGAAGTGCTCGCGACCAAGATCTGCACCCACTTCAACCGGATGAAGCTGGATCGCGAGGATCCGGAATTCGAACATCGTTCCGTGGGAAACATCAAGAACAACATCCTGCTGATCGGTCCGACCGGAGTGGGCAAGACCTATCTGATAAAGCTGATCGCTCATCGTATCGGTGTCCCCTTCGTAAAGGGCGACGCGACGAAGTTCAGTGAAACGGGATACGTCGGAGGCGACGTCGAAGACCTGGTGCGCGAATTGGTTCGCGAGGCCGGCGGCAGCATTGAAAGGGCCCAATACGGCATTATCTACGTGGATGAAATCGACAAGATCGCTTCAACGCCCAACCTCGTAGGGCCGGACGTTTCGCGAAGCGGCGTTCAGCGCAACCTGCTGAAGCTTATGGAAGAAACCGAAGTGGACCTCAAAGCGCCGCACGATCTGGCATCGCAGATGGAATCCATGATGCAGTATCAGCAAAGCGGCAAGATGGAGCGCAAGAAAATCAACACACGAAACATCCTCTTCATCGTTAGCGGTGCGTTCAACGGGTTCGAGGATCTGATTAAACGCCGTCTCAATCGAAACAGCCTTGGGTTCAAGGCCGAAACGGAACGATCGCAGAACCAGGAAGCGGACCGCGTCTCCTGCCTGAAGCAGGCGATTACGGAAGACCTCATCGCGTTCGGTTTCGAGTCGGAATTCGTGGGGCGTCTGCCTGTCGTGGCCGTGCTCGAACCGCTGTCCGTCGAGGACCTGTATCAGATTCTGAAGAGTCCGACCAGCTCGGTCATCCTTGGTAAAAAGCGGGACTTCCTGGCCTACGGCATCGAATTGAACTTCGAGGACGCGGCATTGCGCCGGCTTGCGGAGCAGGCGTCCACTGAACAGACGGGCGCGCGGGCGCTGGTCAGTGTCTGTGAGCGGGCGCTGCTGAAATTCGAAAAGGCGCTTCCGTCCACCGATATCCGTTCGTTTACGGTTACGGCCGATGTTGTGGAGAATCCAACGCTGCAGTTGCAGCAGTTGCTGGTCCACCGGGATATCTCGTCCTATTCGAGGCGTTTTCTGGATGCATACGGCATTGTCTTGACGTTTTCGGATGCGGCAAAGAAGATCTTGGCCGATACCGCGGCCCGCGACGGCGCGTCGGTCGAGGCGTTGTGCCAGACTTTATTCGACGATTACGGTCACGGTCTGAAGCTGGTGGGCAAGTCCGAGTACACGATCGACAAAGACGCGGCGGAACACGCGAAAGTGCATCTGGATCGGATGGTTAAAGCATTTTACGGTACCATCGGAGAAAAGTCCGTGCGTGCGAAGTAGCGTCAGGTTCCGTTCGTCAGGGCCAGCCTTACGATGCCGCCGTTCTCCACGAGCAGTCGACGGGCCGTCTCCTTCGAGACGGCCCGTTTTGACATGACAATTGCCGTCTTGAGATCGCCTGCCGCGGCGAGTAAGCGCCGGCTCTCGTCGCGGGAAAGCCCCGTCGTTTCCATCAGAATCCGCCGGGCGCGGTCATTCAGTTTCGCGCAGGTGGGTGTCAGGTCAACCATCAGATTGCCGTAGACCTTCCCCAGCCTGACCATCGCTGCCGTCGTGATCATATTCAGTACGATCTTGGTCGCGGTACCGGCCTTCAGGCGCGTGGAACCGGTGATGGCTTCAGGCCCGACCTCCGGCACAATCTTGACGTTCGCGTCCGCCTTTCTGGCCGCTTCCGGATTGCACGTGAAGAAAACGGTCTCCGCGCCCGCGCAATGGGCGTATTCCAGCGCCCCCAGCACAAACGGCGTCACGCCACTGGCCGCAATGCCCATCACGACGTCCCGTTCCGACAGATTCCGGCGGCGAAGTTCGGACGCACCTTCTTCCGGCCGGTCCTCGGCGCGTTCCGCCGCCCGGAGGAGTGCGTCGGCGCCGCCCGCGATTATACCCTGAACCGTCCCGGGCGGGGTTCCGAACGTAGGGGGGCACTCGGCGGCGTCCAGGACGCCGAGCCGGCCGCTGGAACCGGCGCCGACATAGAAGAGCCGGCCGCCGTTCCCTACCGCCGTGACCACCAGTTCCACGGCCTCCGCAACCCGCGGAAGAATGGCGTTTACCGCCTGTGGTACCCTGCTGTCTTCTTCATTGAGAATTTCGAGAATACGCAGCGTGGGCGCCTCATCGATTTGCGCGCTGGCAAGATTCCGTTGTTCTGTCGGCAGAGATGCCCATTTTGACGGGTTCGCGTCGGACATCGTCCTGTTATTCCTCTTCCTCAGCCGCGCTGCGCAGTTGTCGAAGGGTCTTGCGAAGGCTTTCAACGGCTTCTCCGTAACCCGCGAAGTCACCCATTCGAAGCCGTGACTGCGCCGTGTCGAACTGCGTGAGGGCGGTCTGGCTGAGTCTTCGAAGACCCGTGGAGGCCGGCAGCGGGTGGCGCGGCATATCCGGAGCGGTTCCACGCGCTTCGAGTGCCAGGTTCAGCGCCCGTTCAAGGTCTTCGGCCATGGCGAGCCGATCGCCGTGCGCCACCAGCACCCGTTTCAGTTGGGGCATGCCGCTCTGGGTGGCCCTCAGGTAAAGGGGTTCAACGTAGATGAAGCCGTCTTCAATGGGCACGACAAGCAGGTTGCCCCGCAGCACGTCGGAACCCCGCTGGCTCCAGAGCGTAATTTCCCGAGAGACATCGGTATCCTGATCGATACGGCGTTCGATCAACATCGGACCGTAGACGAGTTTCTTCTTGGGCAGCTTGTACACCATTAGACGGCCGTAGTTGGGACCGTCGCATCTGGCAAGAAGCCACGCGATCATGTTGGCTTTTCCGGCGGGTGTGGCCGGAAGCATCAATACGAACTCCTCCCGGGCCGCGTCCGGCAGTTTGACGATGATGTAATACGGCGCCATGACCCGCGGGCGTTCCGAAACCCCATAGATTTCCGTGGCTGTTTCCCAGACGTCTTCCCGGTTGTAGAATACCTGGGGTGAGGCCATGTGGTACGTGTTGTATAGAGAAGCCTGGATTTTAAACAGGTCTGCCGGATAACGCACGTGGGCGCGCAGGGCCTCCGGCATGTCCTCCATGGGACGATAGAGTTCCGGGAAGATTTCCATGTAGGACCGTACGAGCGGATCGTCCGGGTCCCATACGTAGAACGTGACCGTCCCGTCGTAAGCATCGAGCGTGGCCTTGACGGCGTTTCGGATGTAATTGGCTTCCCGTACGTACGGCCGGCCGTAGGGTTCCGCGTAGGGGTACATGTTGCTTTCCGTATAGGCGTCCTGCATCCACACAAGCCGACCGTTCACCGTGACGAGATAAGGGTCTTCGTCGAAGCGGAGATACGGCGCCAGTTTCTGAAACCGCCTGGGTCCTTCGTCCCTGAACCGGCGGCCGATGTGCCGGTCGAATTGAATTCGGCTTTCGGGCTTCAGGTTCTGTGTAACCAGCAGGTAGGGATCGGCGAAGCGCAGGGCGAAAAGGAGCCGGCGAACGAACGAATTGACCGGTACCCCGCCACGGCCGCTGTAGGTGGTGTAGGCGTTGTCGTCGCCGCGAGGGTAGTCGAATTCCTCTGTCCTGGTGTTTACAACCACGTAGTCCTGCATGGCTTCGCCATAGTAGATTTCAGGGCGGTCCACGCGAATGTCCACCGACGCGCTCGGCGGGATGTCTTTGACATAGAATTTCGGAAGACCCTCTTCGCCGATTTTATTCGCCGGGCTCATACAGAAGCCGTAACCGTGGGTGTAGACCAGGTGGCGGTTGACCCAGGTTTCGCCCTGGATCGCCATCTGTTCCCGCGAGAATTCTCGGGCGGCCACCATCACCTGCTGGTATTCGCCATCGATCGAATACCGGTCCACGTCGACGCTTCCGAAGCGGTAGTAGGACCTGATTTCCTGGAGCTGGCTGTAGGTCGCAATCAGGGGCCGGCGGTCCCACAGCGGGATGCTGCGGATGGTGGGCAGATTGTTGCGGATGTCCTGGAAATCCAGATCGGAGTCCGCCGGAAAAGGGACCTCTTCGATTCGGTCCAGGCCATACGCTCTCCGCGTGTGTTCTATGGTCCTCCGAATGTAGGGTTCTTCGAGTCTCAGCTCATCGGGTTTGACCACGAACTGCTCGAAGAGAATCGGAAACAGCCAGCTGAGCAGCAGAATTGCCGAGACATAAGCTGTGCCGCCGCCGGCGACAGGCCACCACTTCTTTCCACGCAGGTTGTATGCCAGCAATGCGCCGAGAAGGATGGAGAGGACCATCATCAGACGGTAGATGTAAACCTGTACATGGAGGTCGGTGTATCCGGCGCCGAAGAAAGCGTCTTTGCGAAAGGAATAGAGGATTTCGTATTCCTTGAGCCAGTACCACCAGGCAAAGATGAACGCGAGAATCGCCGCAAGCGCGGAAAGGTGGGCGCGGACGTGCGGGGTGGAGGACCAGCCTCGTTTTGCCTTGCGCAGCGCCCGGTCCTGATGATAGGAGATACTGACGAGGACGATGGTGAGAACAACGGCGAAGGCCAACCAGCCCTGCACGAAGTTGTAGGCGGGAAGCTTGAAGAAGTAAAAGCTGAGGTCGTTGGAGAATACAGGGTCGGCTATCCCGAACGGGACAGGATAGAACCAGCGCAGCAGCGGCATCCAGGCGGCGGCGCCGATCAGGCCGGTTGCCGCGGTCAGGAGGGCGATTGCGGCAGACCAGAGGATCAAGTGGCGCTTGCGTCGTTCCGGCAGTACCGGCTCCGTGTCGGCAACGAGGACCTCGAGCGGCATCTCGCGGGTGTGTCGGCCGTACCTACGCGCAATGCGGACGTTGATCACCGCGATGACCGCGAAGGCGGTTGCAAACGCAGAAAAGGAAACAAGCCTGGCGAGAGCCGTGGTGACGAGGACGGACCCGTACCCCAGGTTCCGGAACCATAGCCAGTCGGTATAAAAATACACACTCAGGCGAAGGCACGTATATCCAAGAAGCAATCCGGCCAGTGGAAGAAGAAACTTGAGTGCTCGTCTAGACATAGTACGCTTTGCGTTATCGTAAAGGCGATGACATTCTCTAACCTATGGAATATAAGCAGGATAAATAACCCTAACAAGCGGATTTTCCCGAAAACCGCCGCCGCCGCGGGAAAGTCCTTGACAATTCTTGCCGGGATGATATCATATCTTGCTTTGAATGGTTCGCGATACCGCCGGTAGGCCCGGCGCAGCAATGCACGTGCCGTGTAGCCGCGCCAAACCGGACGGCGCCGCCGTGTTAAACTGCTGCGCCGCCGGAGAAGACAATCGGCGGAGTTGAACGTGGAGAAACAACACCCCGGGACAACAGGATAGCGTCAGCTATGGAAACCGCAAGCGTCGATGTCGCCCACAACACACTCGCAGGCGAGGCCGGTCCGGAAACGGCATTCGCACACCGCCGGTTGCGCAGGGATGCGTTCTGGCAGACGATTCCTGCGTACGCGAACGTGGACGGGGATACATTTCACTCCCACCTTTTTCAGGCCCGCAATTCGCCTACAAGCGTGGAGAGTCTGCAGGAAGTGCTTGGCGGTCTCGCGGGGCCGGAATTCTACGCGGACCTCCGCAAGGGATTGAGCACGGCGCCGATGAGCATCCGGATTTCGCCCTATATCCTGAGCCTGATCGACTGGGACGATCCGTACGGAGACCCGCTGCGTACGCAGTTCCTGCCTCTTGCCTCGCAGCAGCTTCCGGATCATCCCGAGCTCCACCTGGACTCGTTGAATGAACAGGGCGATTCCCCCGTGCCGGGACTCACCCACCGGTATCCCGACAGGGCGCTCTTTCTGACGCTGGATACCTGTCCGGTCTACTGCCGCTTCTGCACGCGCAGTTATGCCGTGGGGCTCGATACGGACGGGGTGGAGAAAGTCCGTCTAAGTGCCAACAGGAAACGCTGGTCTCTGGTCTTCGACTATCTGAGATCGCGCCCCGAGGTGGAAGACGTTGTGGTCAGTGGCGGTGACGTATACAATCTCAGGGCGGCGCAGATCCGGGAGGTCGGCGAGACCCTGTTGGAAATTCCGCATATTCGCCGGTTTCGGTTTGCAACCAAGGGTCCCGCGGTCATGCCGGGGAAGATCCTGAGTGACGGGGAATGGGTGGATTCTCTCGTGGATGTGGTGAACCGGGGACGCAGGATGCACAAGGATGTGGTCTTGCATACCCACTTCAACCATCCCGGCGAAATAACCGGCGTGACGCAGGATGCGATGGAACTGCTGATGGAGCGGGGGGTTACGGTACGGAATCAGGCGGTGCTTCAACGCGGCGTAAACGACGACACGCTCACGATGCAGCTACTCGTGAAACGGCTGAGTTACCTGAATATTCAGCCGTATTACGTGTTTTTCCACGATCTGGTGCAGGGGGTCGAGGATCTCCGAACAACGCTGCGCGCCGGTCTCGAAATCGAGAAAACGCTGCGGGGCGCGACGGCCGGGTTCAATACACCGACGTTCATCGTGGACACACTGGGCGGCGGCGGCAAACGCGACGGGCATTCCTACGAATATTACGATGAAGAAACGGGAATTGCGGTGTTTGCAAGTCCAACCGTGCGGCCGGGGGAACATTTCTTCTATTTTGATCCGATCGACTGTCTCGCGCCCGAAATCCGGCGGCGCTGGAAGGACGCAAAGGAAAGCCAGATGATGATGGAAGAAGCCCTCGCGCGTGCCGGTTAGTTCGTTCGCGTCCGGCAGGCTCAGGATTCGCGTTGGGCGGGGTCGGGGATACCGGCCGTCTCGAAAGCCTTCAGACGGAGGATGCAGCTGTCGCAGCGACCGCAGGCGCGGTCGCTGTTTCTGTAACACGACCAGGTGAGGTGAAGCGGGGCGCCCAGTTCAACGCCAAGCCGGACGATCTGGTGCTTCCTGAGGTGAATAACCGGCGTAAGGATTCTGATGCGGGATTCCGGGCGCGTGCCGGAATCGACAGCACGGGCGAACGCGTCGCAGAACGCCTGCGTACAATCGGGATATCCGGAACTGTCTTCTTCGACGGCCCCCAGATACACGCTCGACGCGCCGACGGATTCGGCCCAGGAAACCCCCAGGCTGAGAAAGAGCGCATTTCGGAACGGTACATACGTGAGTGGAACGTCGTTCCGCTCGACGTCGGCATCGGGAACGGGTACATTGCGGTCCGTCAACGCAGAGCCGCCAACCCGCCGAAGCGCGTCCGTTGCGGCCGCCAGGCGATGGCGCGCCGGTACGCCGTAATAGTCGGCGATTTCCAGGAATGCCCGGCGTTCGCGCGCGTTTGTCCGTTGGCCGTAGTCGAGATAAAACAGCGCGAGGTCGAAATTCCGGCGCGCGACGGCGGCGGTGACGCAACTGTCCAAACCGCCGCTGAGCAGCACGACGGCGAGTTGTTTCACGCGCCTCTCACGGTCGCGACCGTCCGCTTCATGTACGAGGCCAGATCGTCCATGAGCGAGTACACGGTGGGCAGGATGACCAGCGTAAGAGTGGTCGAAACCGTCAGCCCCGATATAACCACGAAACCGATCGGACCCCATCGACGCGCGGTACCTTCAGCCGTGCCGTAGATCATCGGCAGGACCAGGGGCGTGAGGCCCAGGATCGTCGTGGTCGCGGTCATCAGGATGGGACGCAATCGGTCCTGGCCGCCCCGGATGATGGCGTCACGACGGTAAAGGCCCTGTTTTCGATAGCGGTTGATATGGTCGACCAGGACGATGCCGTTGTTCACGACGATGCCGAAGAGTATCAGCAGACCGTAGGTTGCGTTGCTGTCCAGGGGGATATTGAAGGCGTACAGCGCAAACGAGACGCCAATGAACGCGAAACAGATCGAAAACATGATCGTAAACGGGTGCGCGTAGGACTCGAACAGAGCGGCCATGATCATATACACGAGAAGCACAGCGAAGATCATGGTCAGGTTGGTTTCTCCCTGTTCCTGGTTCATCCACCGGAAACGCCGGTCCATCTGCCACGAGTATCCGGCCGGTAAAGGTATCTCGCGCATCCGCCCGCTCATCTCGCGTCCAACGGAAAACACGGCCTGTTGTTCCGTATTGGCGAATACGGTCAGCGTGGACATCCGGTTTTCGCGCTCGAGCGCCTGAGGACCCTTGCGTACGCGGAAATCCGCCAGACTGGCGAACGAGACCATATTTCCCGTTTCGCTCTCAAAGTACGTGTTCCTGAGCTGTTCCAGGGTGGCCCGGTCCTCTTCCTTGAGCTGCACGGCGATGTCAATTTCTCCGTTTTCGGTCTTGAACTTGCTGTTGCCCCGGGTTCCCAGCGCACTGGCGACCGTGGTCGCCACCTGCCAGGGCGTCAGCCCGTAACGCATGGCGCGGCGCCGGTTGATGGTGACCTGGATTTCCTCGTTGCCGGATTCCAGGCTGGTTTCCACTTCGTGAACCCCGCGGATGCCCTGCAATCGCAGCCGGACGTCCTCCGCAAGCATCGCAAGTACGTCGGGGTTTCGGCCCTTGATTTCAACGCCGGCGCCGGTGGAACTGCTACCCCACGTTCTCCCTGACTTGAACCGAACGCCAGGAATGTCCGTGGGTAACAGACCCTTGACCTTGCGTTTGACCTCGTCGGTGGAAAGACGGCTTTCGTCGGGGGGAACCAGATAGAGCGTGATGCGGTTGCTCCGTCTGTCGCTGTACCGGCTGCTCATGGCCGCGACGTCCAGGCTGTCCTTTCGAGAAAGCAGGATGCCCTCCACGCGTTCGAACAGCGCCAGCGCATCATGGATGTCGTAGCTTCGCGGCAGTTCGACCGAGATATCCACCCGGCGCGTCGGCTGCCAGCGATAGGGCTGCTGTTCGATCTGCGTGAAAAAGTAATAACCGGCGCCAAGAAGCGCGCAGGCAATCGAGACGGTCGTCCATCGGTAGCGCAGGGTGTTGACCACGAGACGGGAATAGAGATACTTGATGCCGCGAGTCTTTCGGGAAAAATAGAACAGACTGGCGACAACCGCCATCAGCATTAACAACAGAATCCATGCCACGGCGGGTATTGCCGTGAGGCCGGCCGACACATAGTTCGCGTTTTCCCAGAGCCATGCGGCGGTTTCCCTCAGGCCATCGGCGTACACCACGTAGCCGCAGAGCCCCAGTAACAGCAAGATGAGTGCGAATTTCAACCAGCGGTCCAGACGGGAAACGCCGTCGCTGAACGCCCTGGAGGCCGCCAGCGGGATCAGAGACAGCGCCACGCAGAAGGACGCGCCGACGGAAATGCAGACGGTTAGCGCGAAATCCCTCATGAACATGGCGCTCCGGGAGTCGGTTACAAAGATGATGGGTACGAAGACGCAGACGGTCGTCAGCGAGGCTGCGAGAACCGGAATGCCGATTTCCCGACTGCCGTCCAGCGCGGCCGTCCAGGGCGTCTGTCCCTCGTCGTACCGCTTCCTGAAGATGTTTTCCAGCGCAACGACGGCGGGGTCGACGAGCATGCCGATCGCGACCATCAGGCCCATCATGGACATCAGATTGAGGGTGATATTGGATCCGAAGACCTGCCGCAGGATATACATCACCATGAAGACGGTGATGGCGGATATCGGGATTGCGGAACCGATGATAAGCGTGCTTCGAAAGTTCCTCAGAAAGACGAAAATGACGATGATGGCCAGGAAGCCGCCCATTATCGCCGATTGGGTGAGACTCTTGATGCCGGTGGTGACATCAAGCGAGCGGTCGCGGATGGCCTGCGTCCTGAGCTTGCCTTCGCCGATGTCTTTCCGGATTTGCAGGAATTCGTCCTTTACCAGGTTTGCGGTGGCCACCAGATTGGCAGACGAGGCCTTTCGGATGTCGATCGTCACGGCGTCGCGTCCGTCGAGCCGTTCGAAGTCATCCTCCTCCGGAAAGTCGTACGTGACGTCGGCCACGTCTCCCACTTCGACGCCCGTGCGAAGGGGAAGGTGGCGGATCTGGTCGACGTTCTCGAATTCCCCGATCGTACGCGCAGCCAGACGTTTCCCGGCTTCATTGACGTAGCCGGCTGAAATATTGACGTTGTTGGAGCTGATCGCTCGGTTGAGCGAGCGTATGTCCAGCTTGTGCGTGTGCAACAGGTTCTGGTCGACTTCGATCAGCAGGTCTTTCTCCCGAAGGCCCCGTACCTCGACGCTGCCGACGCCCTCCAGCCGCTGCAGGCGCGGCAGAATGGTGTGTTCGTATACGCTCGCCAGTTCGGACTGATCCTGGCCCTGCCAGCTCAAAGCGTAAGTCAGCACCGGAAAGTCTTCGGTGTTCCAACGGCGAATCGTAATGCGCTCCACGTCGTCGGGAAGGTCGTTCTTTACCTGGTCGAGACGGTCCCGGACGTGGACCGCCATGAGGTCCATATCCGTATTGAGTTCGAATTCCAGCCGAACGTAACCCCGGTTGGCGTACGATCTCGAGCTCAACTGCTTGACGTGGGAGAGGGTACCCATCACCTCTTCCAGCGGCTGGACGATTTCCCGTTCGATTTCTTCAGGCGATGAAGAAGGGTAGTCGACATTGACGTACATGACGGGAAACGTAATGTCCGGCAGGTATTCGAGAGGCAGCCGGAATAGGGAAATCCCCCCCATCACGACCACGCTTAGGGTCAACATCACCGCCGTGATGGGTTTACGTATGGCGTACTCGGAGATTTTCATTGAGGATCGCCTAGCTTAATTGTCGTCTTCCCGTTCGCTCAACAGATCGCCGCGCTGGAGCCGTTCCGCGTTTTCGGTAGACCACAGGATGGCCTTCATGACCTTCTGGGCGGTGATGTAACGGGTGGCCGCCAGGAGATGCATGCGCTTTTCTTCCGGGTCTTCCGTGAGTTCGAAGTGCCGGAACGCGACTTCCAGGACCTGGAACATATGCAGTTCGGCGTCTTCCCTGAGCATAATGTGGGCGAGGGCGTGTTTCAGCCGGGAAATGTCTCGTCCTTCCTCCAGGTACTGGTTCACAAGAATCTCGGCTTCGTACACCTTCTGGAAGTCCGCGAATTCCCGCAGCCGGTCGAGCATCCCGGCTTCGGATTCGAATGTGCCGTTGAGTCGCTGGCCGGGTTTCGGCACACGGGCGGCGGGCATATTGAGCCAGCGCAGATAGGTGAGAAATACCGCGCCGTGGAAGATCCCGCGGAGCAGATCCCTTGACGGGGCCCGCTGAAATGCACGGTAGAGCGCGTGCGCGTAGGAATAGATATTGGCCACGTCGTGCCAGTCGCCTTCGTTCTTCAGGTGAAAGCGAGCCGTACGGATGGCGCCGGCGTAGACCATGGATCTGCATATCCGGGCAGGATCGACGCCACGTCTGAGATGGGCTTCGATTTCTGAGACGATGGGCCCCTCCTCTTCGCCGAGCATCACCCGTGCGAAGGCCGAGACGTCCAGGTCGGCTTCGTTTTTGCGGTTCTCCCGCCAGATGTCGTCCAGACGGGTGAAGATATCTTCCAGCACCGGCACGCTTTCCTGCCAGCGGGCCGTTTCCTCGTGACGCGTCCGGGTTACGAGGTCGATGACGATGGGGCGCAGGATTTCACTCGCCCCCTGCCATTCAACGTAGTCCAAGGCCTCGAAGAGCTTGTTGGCAAAGTCCAGCGCATGGCCGTCGCCGGTAAAGTAGTAGTCGGTTGCGGCCGTGAAGACCAGGTCCGCGATGGCGTCCTTTGAGACGCCGCGGTCGTTTAACGTAATCAGAATTCGCTGGGCCGCGTTGCTGTTACGCTGTTCCACCAGTCGTCTGAACCAGCGTTTGTACGTTGCCAGATCGGGCTCGTCGGTTGCCATCGGAAAGGGAAATCCCTGCCTGCGGGAGCCGCCGGTGGTGCGCCTTGAAATCTGCACGAGGCCGTGAACGAGAAACAGGTTGTAGTCCCGGTCGGCGACGTCGTGCCAGAGGTTGGCGCAGAGCGTCAGGATGGCCAGCCCCGAGGAGAAACCCTCGGTGGTCTTGTACGATCCGTAGAACAGACCCTGTTGAATGATCTCCTGCGGCGACGCGCCCGCGTGACGCAGTGCCGTCACGCCCTTCGCGATAATGAGCGAACTCCGGTCTTTCAGTCCCTGTTCGAGGATATAGCGACCACGGTCGATCATTCGCTTGCGGGCGGCCTGCCGTTCGTCGGCGGCCATGCCAATGTAGAGGTAACCGTCTTCCCTGACCTCCAACGGAAAGCTCTTCAGGTCGTTTCCCGAGCCGGACGTTTCGAAGCAGCCTCCGGTCTTGAGGTCGAACTCCCAGTGATGCCAGTGGCAGATCAGAACGCCGTCGCGGACACTGCCCTTCGACATGGGATAGCCCATATGCGGGCAGCGATTGTCCACGGCCTGGAATTCGCCGTTGTACAGGAAGACGGCAATGTGGGAGCCGTTGACGGTAAAGGGCTTGCCTTCCCCCTCGCTGAACGCATCCGCCCGGCACAGTCGGTGGTAGACGAGACTGTCCGGATTGACGTCGTCGCGGGGCGCCTGCGGGATCATTTCTCCGTCGAGCGAGGCCGGCGCCGTGACGTGTGCGGTGGTATCCATCCGGTGATCTCCCGTGTTTCGAATTGATGGGTTCCTTCGTTTGCACAAATATACCAACGGTCGCGGAGAATTGCAATGCGCAATGACGCATGAAACGTCGCGCGGATCAGATCAAGGTTTCCACGAACGCCCGGCTGACCGGATCCAGCCTTCTGTAATCCGGTATCTCGTATCGGTTCCCGTCCGCGTCTCTCAGAAGAATCCGTCCCCCGGACATGATGCGAATGTCGCGTCTCCGGCTGCGGACCTCGAACACGCGGTGGCCGCTGTCGGTTTCCACGTCCCACTTCGGGATGTGGAAGTTTTCCTCGAGCTTGTTTACCTGGAGAATGACCGGCGCGAAATACGTGCGTTCCAGGTCGGACTCCAGGGTGGCGCGGCTCTCTTCATCCAGGCCTGCAATGTCCCGGATCACGCCGATCTCCGTGCCGTCATCGCCCTTGAGGACGATGAACTGACCGGCGGACGTGAGCGGAAATGCCCGAAGGGCCGTAACCGGCAGCCTACCGTCAGCGTGGTCGAGGATCAGGTCGTTGTATTCGTCCAGAAAGAGTCGTATCCGGCCGGGATCCAGCAGCGAGAGTTCCTGTTCGAGGTGGTATTCTTCCTGCATCGCGTCTCACCGTGCCCGTGGTTGGCTTGAACACGCCCCGGGCTACCAGGCGCGCAGTTTGGACATTTCGGTTTGCATGCGGCACAGGCGGGCGTAGATCCCGTCCTGCCTGATAAGGTCGTCGTGAGTACCCATCTCCGCCATTTCGCCTTTGTCTAGGATCAGCAGGCGGTTGGCATTTTTCAGCGTTGACAGGCGATGGGCGATGGCGAACGTGGTTCTGCCCTCGATCAGGCGCGCGATGGCGTCCTGTATCTGGGCCTCTGTCTCGGTGTCCACGCTGGCCGTTGCTTCGTCGAGGATAAGAATGCGGGGGTTCCTCAGGATCGCCCTCGCGATGGAAAGTCGCTGGCGTTCGCCGCCCGAGACGCGAAGGCCCCGTTCGCCCACCGACGTGTCGTAACCCTCCGGAAAATCCAATATGAAATCGTGCGCATTTGCCGCTTTTGCGGCAGCAACAATCTCATCCAGCGTGGCGTCGGGTTTGCCGTATCCGATGTTCTCCGCAACGGAACCGTTAAACAGGAACGGGTCCTGCAGCACGACACCGATCTGCGCCCTCAGGGAGCTCAGCGAGACTTCCCTGATGTCCCGGTCGTCGACGAAGATCGTGCCTTTCTGGATATCGTAGAAGCGGCAGATCAGGTTGATGAGGGTGCTCTTCCCTGCGCCGCTGTGACCGGCGAGGCCGATCATCTCACCCGGTTCCACCCTGAAATTCAGATCTGTGAGAATGGGTTTGCCGGGTTCATACGCGAACGTGACGCCGGAGAATTCCACCGATCCCGATATTCGCGGCAGCGTAACGGCGCCGGGCCGGTCCGCGACGTCGGACTGCGTATCGAGGACCTCGAATATCCGTTCGGCCGAAGTCGCCGCGCGCTGGAAACGGTGGTTTAGGCGGCAAAGGCTTTCCACGGGACCGTAGAATTGCCACATGTATCCGGTAAACGCCACGAATTCGCCGAGAGACAGCCCGCCGCCCAGTACTTTGTTGCCGCCCATCCACCAGATGATGAGGGTGCCCACGGAGGTGAGGAACGTCATAATGGGCGTAAAGACGCTTCGGACCCTCGCCACCCGGATTTCGCCCGAAAGCAGGCCCCAACTCCTGTTCTCGAACTTGTTTACCTCGCGCTTTTCCTGGGCAAAGGCCTTGACGACGCGCACCCCTGGAATCGTATCCGCCAGCAGGGCGTGGATGTCCGCCCACCGGCGCCAGAGACCGTGATAAAGGTCGTGCAGCCTTCGACCGAAGTAACGCGTAAACAGGATCAGCAGAGGCGTGGGCAGAAGGACGAACGCCGCGAGAGCGGGATTGAGCGAAAAGAGAATGATGCAGATGATGACGATGGTGGCGATGTCCCGGATGATTTCCTGGAGGCCGTCCGAGATGAAGTCCTGCAGGCGACTGACGTCCTGGGTGATATTCGACATGATGCGCCCGGTCTCCCGTTCATTGTAGAAACTGAGCGAGAGATAGTGGAGATGCCTGTAGACCTCCTTGCGCAGATCGAACGTGATCCGCTGACCGAGCTTCGCCAGCAGAAACGTGCGAACGGCGCTGAGCCCGTTGCGGGATACGTTGACCAGCAGAAGCAGCAGCACCAGCACGGCGAGCATCGTGCGTCTGTCGGTACCCGCGGGAGGCGCCGGATCCGGCGCCTGGCTCCTTGAAACGGAGGAACGCGGCTCGGCAGGAATCAGGGACGCCGCCGGCGTCGACCCGCCCCTGTCGGCCACGAGAACGTCATCGATAAGGGTGCGCATCAGGAGAGGCGGCGTCAGGCCGATAAACGTGGCGGTGAGAAGGAGAAGCAGGCTGCCTACCGCCATCTGCCAATAGGGCTTCGCGTAACCGATGAGGCGAAAGAACAGCTTTCGCGAGTCCAGACAACTCGGACAGACGCCCATCCAGTGCGGGATTACTTGTTGGCACCTTTCGCACCGCTTCCTGCGGCCGGCGAGTACGTCCACGCTGGAGTTGGCAATACGCGTATCATCGGGTACGGGTTTGGCCTCGCGGATAAGCCGCTCGATCCTGGGGGGGATCTGCGCAAACTTGGAAAGCAGGGACTTGGTAAAATAGGCAAGGGAGGCACCGCTTCCGGGGGTCGAAACCTTGAGCACGCCGCTACCGAATAGTTCCCGGACGTCCACGCGTTCGATTTCCACGAGGGGAACGCTTACGGATTCCGGAGTTCCGGTTTCCGACGGGCTGATTCCGATAAGCCGGCGCCGGGTCGCCACGAGACATGCCGCCCCGTAGGAACCGTCGAACCGCAGATCCGTGGCAGCGGAAAGCAGGATTTCCTCGTCCGGTCCGAGAACGTTACGTGCGGCGGCAAGTATGTCATCGGGGATTTCTTCGAGGAATGGCGTTTCTTCGGAGAGCTGATCTGGCGTGTTCACGTGAAATCCTGTACCGAGATCCGGTGTTGCGACGATCGCGTTTGCAACGCGAAGGCGGTCCGTCCGTAAACATAAACGGATACCGGGGCGGAGTCAAGCGAGGGATAGACGGGTGGAGTCTTCGCGTTACCGCCTTCGGGGCCTGAGTTTCAGTGGTTTGGCCAGCCCTTGTCCGGCGCAATCCCCGCTTCCGAATGGAACAGCGGCCGGCCGCTGCCGGAAAATCGCCGGTAGAACTGGAAACTTGCCGCATCCCTTCAAAATACCTAAATTGGATAACGAAATGGGCGAATCTTCGATCAAGCGCCGCCGGCGGGGGCACGCGACGCCGGAATGCGCACGGGATGCCGCGAACCCGATGGGAAACCGTGCCTCCTCCCGCCAACCTGTAACCGGCCGTATCGAAACCAGGGAATTCCATCTGGGGTATACACTGGCGGGAGGACAGGTTTTCCGGTGGGGCCGGGACAGGGATGGATGGTGGAAAGGCGTTGCCTACGATACCGTTTTCCATCTGCGTCAGGCTGGCGACACGCTGCTGTATCGCGCGGGGTCGTCACGCGTCCCGACCTATCTGGGCGAGATGACCGTCGCCGGGTTTCTCGAGTGGTACCTGAGATTGAACGAAAGACCCCGGATTCGCGTCCCTCGAAGAGACGGGTATCTGCGCCGGGCGAGGGAACTGCTGAAGGGATTCCGGTTTGTCAGGCAAATGCCCTTCGAGTGCGTGATCTCATATATTCTGTCGGTGCAGGCCCATATGAATCTGACCAAACGACGGGTCAATTTTCTGGCTGAATCGTGGGGCCGCGAGGTCGAGTTCATGGGACGTAAATACTGTACATTTCCCGAACCCTCTGCATTGGCCCGGCTGAAGGGTCCGTACTTCAGAGCCCACCGTTTCGGATGGCGGTCCGAACGCGTGGCCGAAACGGCCCGGTTTGTTGCCGGTCGCGCGGGAGGCGATCCGGGAAAACTGACCCTGGACGACTGGCGTGAAATCGTGGATGCATTGAAGAGACGGGCTGGAACCGGCGTCGGACTGAAGGTCGGCAAGTGCATAGACCTTTTCGCGCTTGACCGCCTCGATGCCGTGCCCGTGGATACGTGGGTACTCAAACTGGCCAGTGAGTGGTACGACGTCAAGGGTCCGGACAGAAGGGTCTGCGAGTGGGCGGAGGCGCGCGGAGGCCGGTACGCCGGCTACATGAACGAGTACCTGTTTGCGTACTACAGAGAGTTGAACGGCGCTTCCCTGGACGACCGGGTCATCTCGTTCTGCGCTTCCGACGCGCCGTCGGCGGAACTCCCCGTGCTGGACGAAGGCTGACGCGGGACCGCTTTTCGCCTTTCTCCGCGCCTGCGGACGCCGGTGCGGGCAAAGTGTCTCCCATTCCCGCTTCATGTCCGGTGATATCCGGTTGACGACGTCGTTCAATGCACGATACCCCGATCGAACTGCCTCCGGTATGATACCCGTTTCGGTCATTATTCCCACTTACAACCGCTCGGCGTTTCTGAAGAGAACGCTGGAGCAGGTATTGCGCCAGGCCTACCCCTCGTTCGAAGTCATCGTCGTCGATCAGACCGACAGACATCCGCCCGAGATAGCGAAGTTCCTCGCGTCCATCCGTGCGCGCATCCGGTACGTTCGTACGGAGACGGCGTGCGGGACCCGGGCGAAGAACCTTGGAATGAACGTCGCACATGGTGAGGTGATTCTCTGTCTTGACGACGACGTTGACCTGCCTTGCGATTTTATCTCAACGCATATGCGCAACTACGCTTCAGCGGGCGTGTGCGCCGTGGCCGGCCGAATCATAAGTTCGCGAAGCCGGGGCCGTCCGGAGCCGAAGCGTTGCGGCGAGGTGACGTGGTACGGTCACGTGATCTCGAATTTCTACGCGACCCGCCGCCGGAGCGTCACGCATGGCGGGGGAGGCAATCTTTCGTTTCTTCGAAAACAGGCGCTGCGTTGCGGCGGGTTCGACGAGCAGTTCGCCGGCAGCCAGTTGCGTGAGGAGACGGATTTCTGCCTCCGCTATCTCGAGTTCGGAGACGGCCGCATGGTTTTCGAACCTGAGGCCGTGGTCTTCCACCACGCGGCGCCCGTCGGAGGCTGCCGCGTTTCCGATCAGGCGGCCGACCCCCTGACCTATGCCAACGAGTTTTACTTCTGGCTGAAACACTGTGACGTACGGCTTGTGCCGTACTTCGTTCTGAATCTGTTCGTCCGATTCTTCATTCTTCGCGGCCGCTTTGGCGCAGCCGGCTACTGGCGGACGATGCCGCGGAAGCTGCTCGCGCTGGTACAGGGAATCCGTATGGGGATGGGTCTGTATCGGAAATCATGCCGGGGGGCCGGATCTGCGGGGCGCAATGGCTGACCATCGGGAGGAAGAGGCACGAAACGCGCTGGATCTTGCGACACTCTCCCGTGGCGTGGGCGTCAATCTCCTGGCGCTGTTTTCGAAGCTGGGCCGTCCCGCGTTCTATCTCCTCGCGGCGCGTCTTTATTCCACTGCTTCGTACGGCCTTTACTATCTTGCCTGGACGTGGGTGAATCTGTTTTCCAGGTTCGCGTTCTTCGGTCTGGACAAGGCATTGCTCCGGCAGGTGGCCCACCATCAATCCAGGGGCGAGAAGCAACGGGCCCTCGGTTGTGTCAGAACCGCCCTGATCGCGGGAGGCGTGCTGAGCCTCGGTGTGAGCGTGGGCTGCTATCTTCTTTCGGACGCGCTGGGGGGGCTGATCGGTCGGGAGCGCGTGGGAATCGCGCTTCGATGGATGGCATTCGTCGTCTTCTTCCAGACCGTCGGCGGGTTGCTGCTGCAGATACCCATTGCGCACAAGGTGATGGAATACCAGCTGTACGTCAAGGGTCTCACCGAACCCGCGCTGTTGATCGGCTTTGCGATCCTGTTCCACCTTCTGGGGATGGACCTGACCGGGGTCTGCGCGGCGTATCTGGTTGCGACAGCCGTCGTGTTTTCCTGTTCCATTTTGCCGGTTTTCAGGTTTTATCCATGGCGAACGTGGTCCGGCAAGAGTGACGGACTGGAGCGCAAACTCTTTCGCTTCTCATTGTCGATGTTTCTCATCGACCTGATCTCGGAACTGAACGGACGGTTGGACGTCGTGATTGTCGGGTCGTTTATCGAACCCGAAACCATCGCCGTATACGGCGTGATGATCCAGCTGGCGGGAATCGTCCGCGCGGTTTCCGGCGCCTTCGATCCGATCGCGAACCCTTTCTTCGCGGAATACCACGCCCGGGGTGAGATCTCGCGCCTGGACGAATTCTTCAAACTCGTGACGCGATGGGTGACGCTGGCAACCATTCCCGTTCTGCTCGTTTTCGCCTTGAACGGAAGCCGGATTGCCGCATTCGTAGGAACGGAATTCTCGTCTGGATACCCGTGGCTGCTGATTCTTTTGTTCGGAGCCGCCGCAACGGGTCTGTTGGGCCTGTCGGGTTATGTTCTGGTCATGACCGGGCATCCCGACGCGCTCATGGGCGTCAGAATCGTAACGCTTCTGATCGGCGGGGTCGGCACTTACGTCCTGGTCCGCCGGTTCGGCCCCACGGGCGCCGCGATCGGCGCCACGTTCACGGCGTTTCTGTCGCCGGCGCTCTCCTCGTGGTGGGTGTTTCGCCGGTTGAGAGTTCACGCGTTTTCCATCAAGCTCTGCAAGCCTTTGCTTGCCGGCTTCGCGACCGCGGTACTGATGATGGCGTATGGACCTCCGGCCTCGGTCGCATCGCTGGGGGCGGTCCTCGGCCACGCCGCGCTGGTTTTTCTGTCGTTCGGCGGAATTCTCTTTCTGCTTGGCATTGAAGAGGAAGAAAGGCAGTTCGGCTTGCGGGTCTATCGCCGGATAAGACGCATCTTCTCGTAAGGAGAGGCAGGGTGAGAATCTGTATCGACGCGCGCGAAATCCGGGACGTGGAAACCGGCGTCGGCCGGTACGCGTTCAGCCTGGTCCGGGAGATCGCCCGGCTGGACCGGCACAACGAATACCTGCTGCTCAGGCGGGCGACCTACCCGCGGCCGATTGTGGTACAGCCCAATTTTACGGACATTGCGGTTCCCTTCGGGATCTCAACGGGTCGAAACCTCCTCCGGGGTGCCAGGGTCGTGAACCCGCTCCGGGCCGACGTCTATCATTGTCTCTTTCATCTTCTTCCCCTGGGCGTCCGCGCCAGGCGGATCGTCCTCACCCTGCACGACCTGATCTGGATCAATTGCCCGGATATTGCCTATGAAGCGCGCTGGCGAGGCTGGATGGCGCGGCGATTCGCGGGTCCATGGATCGGCAGTTCCGTAAGGAGAGCGCATCACGTGATAACGGTATCGGAAACGACCCGGCAGGACGCGCTCGCGCGATATCCGGGGCCGCCTTCCAGGTTCACGGTCATACATCACGGAAGCGACGGGTCCTGTGCGGGCGGCGGCGATTCCTTCGAGCTTCCGGAAGTCTGCCGGGGCCGGCGGTTCATCTTTTCCCTTGGCAATACGAAACCGTACAAGAACATCCGACGTCTGATCGAGGCCTTCGGTCTGGTTTCGAAACAATGTCCCGATCTGAACCTGCTGATAAGCGGTCGGGGCGACGGATACGCTACCCTGGCTGAACTCACACGGAACCTGGGGATCGCCCGAAACGTCATATTTACCGAGCAACTGAGCGATGGCCAGGTTCGCGCATGCTTCGAGGAAGCCGTATTCTTCGCGTTTCCATCGATTGCCGAGGGTTTCGGACTGCCCGTTATCGAGGCAATGGCGAGCGGCTGCCCCGTATTGACGTCCGATGCATCGTCGCTTTCAGAAATCTCCGGCGACGCGGCGGTTCTTGTCGACCCGATGGACGTCGGATCGATTGCGGGCGGGATGACGCGACTGATTCGGGACCAGGCATTGCGTGAACGTCTTGTGGTCAGCGGACGGCGCCGGGCCGCGGATTTCAACTGGCGGGACTGCGCTCGAAAGACGATTGGGGTCTACAATGAGGTATCTTCCGTTTAATCCATCTGTTGAGCGGGTATCGACATGCTGAACGTCCGGCGGACGCGTTGGATTGCCTGCTTCACGCTCACCTGGTGCGCCGGCGTCGCCTGCGCAATCGCGAACGCGGGCGGAGACGTGCTGCGGATCGATATGGGCGCCTGGCTGCAGAGAGACTGGGCCGAATGCAATACAGGAACGAAGTTCCAGTACGCGAACAATGCGGTCCGCTTCGTCAGCGAGGGGTCCGCCGCGCTGCTCTGGCAGATACCGACGCTGTCAGGCAGACCGATGGCGCTGGATCCGGGCCGATATCCGTGGATCGGTCAGTGCAAGCGTCCGCCCAGAGAATTCGGAAGCATCATCAGAAAGAAGGGGTACGACACGCTGATCGACGTTGCGGAGAACCCCTATCTGACCTGGCGGTGGAAGGTGGATTATTCGACGATCGGTCGACACCGGCTGGATAAGGGCGGCAGATTGAAGAAGCAGGACGACGATTTCAATGCGAAACTGGGCATTGCAATCCTGGAAAAGGGTACCAACAAAATCCGTGAGATCGCGTACGTCTGGTCCAATTCGCTGCCGGAGTCACTGATGTTCAAGTCCGAAACCACCATTATCCCGTTTGTGTGGAAGCTGTCGTGGCGGCGGATCGTCGTTGAAAGCGGGCGGGCACGCATGAAGCAGTGGGTGGGGGAGCGGCGGAATCTCTACGAAGACTACAAACGCGGCTACCCCGGGGAAGAACCGGGCAAGGTCCTGCGGGTCTATCTCATGACGGACACGGACAATACGAACAGCCGGGCTTCCGCGTGGTACGCCGACATTCAGTTCCACAGGGAAGCGCCCGGCGTTCCTTCCCGGAAGTAAATCGCCGGGAACGACCCGGGATCCGCTGAAGCGGGGCGTTTGAGATTGACGTCCCGCTGTTTTTTTTATTCCCGCACGAAACGCGGATTGCCGAATCCGTCGTTAATGACATGGCTTCGGGCGGGTATTTCCGCCTTATCGGGTATGATCAGATCGAGCTCGGTGCTGTTTTCGATCACGGTTCCGTCGCCCACGCGTACGCCCTCGCCCAGGCGGATCTTTCCCGGCCTCCTGTCTCCGCTCAGGACGGTGCCGACCACAACCGACGAGGCGATTCGGCATGCCGTCTCGGTTTGTACATAACCGTAAACCTGGGTATTCGGCCCAACGGTCGAATGGTTGCCGATTCTGACGGGTCCCAGGAGGGTGGCGTCTGTCCCGATCTGAACGTGGTCCCCGATTTCAGGATGCCGATGCCGGACTTTGCCGCTGAGCCCACCCATCGTGCAGGGATAGACGTAACAGCCCGAGCCGATGACGCCGGTCTGGCCGGTTGTCAGACCCCGGTGTGGATGATCCAGGAAATTTGCGTCCCCGATCACGGTTTCGGGGTGCAGGTCGGCCTGATAGTACCGGCCGCCAAGTTCCGAAATCGCGCGCGGCAATAAAGGGACCGGTATCCGTTCGACGCCCGCCAGACCTTCCGGAGCGCCGGAAACGGTAAGGGCGTGGGCGACGTCATGATAGAAGAGCACGCGCCAGCCGGGATAGGTGCTGATCACCAGCTGCATGAGATAATCGAATGCGAAGTCCAGATTCTGAGTCTTCAGGAAATCCCGGTAGGGTTCGAAATCACGGCTGTCTATCGCGCCATCCAGCACGGGACCGTGGTCCAGGTCCGCCAACTTCCCCATACGGCTCCGGTGTCTGCCCGTTATATAGGCATCCCATACCGCCGGGTCCTTCAACGAAGCGAACCGGTTCCACAATGCGCGGCTTTTGAGGACGGGCAGGTCCGCCAGAAGCGAGAACGTGGCATCCAGGGCCGGGGTTTCGATATCTCTGCCGTTTCCTTCCGCGGCCAGGAACGACTGCGCGATCATCGCATAGATCTGGTCCGCGATCTCGCCGATTGCTTCCTCGAGGCTGTCAGACGGCCCGGCTGCCTGGACGTTATGGGAGCCGGGCGCGACGCATTCGAGCAGATTGCCGAGAACGGTTTCGAGAATGTCGCGGTTGACGAAACCCCGCCCCGAGGGGCGTGAGAGCAGCACCCTGTTGATGGAATCGATACGTATGACTTCGCGCTCTTCCGACGAGTATATCGGGTACAGCCGCGCCAGCACCTGCTTCAGCAGCGGGTTCCTGCGTTTTTCGTATGATGCATCAAAAAGCGTTCTGTCGCCCATGGATCTGACCGAACTCCTTTGACTGGTCCTCGTTTCCGCCGGTTGATCCGCTTCCCGGGTGCCGGAAACCCGGGTTTGCAGACCCTGCGTATCCCGGCCGATCGATATTCAAGGCTGTGCGGACGCCTCGCGCTCTGCCAGAAGGCGGTCGGAGTCGACCATTTCCCGGACGAGGTCTTCGAAACTGATCTGCGGGCGCCAGCCGAGTTTCCTGTGCGCTTTGGATGCATCGCCCAGGAGCGATTGTGCTTCGGTCGGCCGGAAGTACCTCGGGTCTATGCGCACAACCGCGCTTCCCGTTGCCGTATTGATTGCAACTTCGTCGGCGCCCTTTCCGCGCCACTCCAGCTCCAGCCCCAGGTATTCCGCCGCAAGGTTTACAAACGCGCGAACGGAATGCTGTTGGCCCGATGCGATAACGTAATCGTCCGGCGCGGTCTGCTGCAGCATCAGCCATTGGGCTCGCACATAGTCCCGGGCATGGCCCCAGTCTCTCATCGCGTCCAGATTGCCGAGGTACACGCACTCGTCCAATCCGACCGTCACGCGCGCCAGTCGCCTGGTGATCTTCCGGGTAACGAACGTCTCCCCGCGGACGGGGGACTCGTGATTGAACAGGATTCCGTTGCAGGCGAATATCTCATATGCCTCGCGGTAATTCACCGTGATCCAGTAGGCGTATACCTTGGCTGCGGCGTACGGTGAGCGGGGATAGAACCGCGTGGATTCCCGTTGGGGTGTTTCGGCTGCCTTGCCGAACATTTCCGAACTGGATGCCTGGTAGAACCGGGTTCGACCCGCCAGGCCGCAGATGCGGATCGCTTCGAGCAGATGCAGTGCCCCCAACGCAGCCACCTTCGCCGTGTATTCCGGGGTCTCGAACGACACCGCCACGTGGCTCTGCGCGCCCAGATTGTAGATCTCGTCGGGCCGCACCTCCTGTACGACTCGAATCAGATTCGCGGTATCCGTGAGATCGCCGTAGTGCAGAACCATCCGCCTGCCGGGTTCCTGGGGGCCGGCGAACAGGTGATCGATCCGTTCGGTGTTGAACAGGGACGCCCGCCGGATGATGCCATGCACCACGTAGCCTTTTTCAATCAGGTATTCAGCAAGATAGGAGCCGTCCTGGCCGGTGATGCCTGTTATCAGAGCGGTCTTTTCCGGTTTGTCAGGCCGCATTCGAACCTCGCGGCGACAGGGCTTCGGAACGCGCCGGGCCCGTTGTGTACCGGTTGCTCTCTTCCACCATGCCATGATGTCCTGGATTGGCGCAAATGACGCCGGTGAACGCAGTTGCAGCGAAAGGGCCGTGCAACGACGGCAGAGTCAACAATAGGGTTTTCGTTCATCCTTGTCAAGAGGTACCGGGCCGGACAGCGGCCTTTGGGCGGGAAATCGCTTGACGATTCATGCGTTTTCGCCTATAATGGCGCCGGTCTCGAGCGTGGCGCCGATGCCTCGCATTCATCGATGTCATCCGCCTCGGCGCCCGCGTTCCAGAAAGAGGAGTCCGGAATTGACGGTGTTTCACAGCGCCATCGGATATGTCGTCCTTCTGGCCGTTGCCTGGTGCCTGGGACGGCGCGCGAGGCGAATCCCATGGAAGACAGTCGCGGTTGCCAGCGGCCTGCAACTGCTGCTGACCGGCATCCTCGTCGGGACGGGGCTGCGGCATTACGTCTTCGGTGTGGTCGGCGCCCTCACCGACGTACTTCGTTCGACCGCCCTGAAGGCCAACGAATCGCTGCTCTTCTCGGGATTGTCCAATGCCGAGTTCACAGGCCGGTACGGGCCCGTCGTCGCTCTAGAAATCGCGGCGATACTGATCTTTGTGGCGGCGGTTTCCAGGATGCTCTATCACTACGGGATCCTGCCCTGGGTGATCGGCCGGCTGAGTGCGTTTATGCAGAAGTCGCTCGGGCTCAGTTCGGCGGAAAGCGTCGGATCCGCCGGCAACGTCATTCTGGGAATGACGGAATCCCCATTGCTGATCAGGCCGTACGTGAGCCGAATGACCCAGAGCGAGCTGTTCTGTCTGATGACCGTGGGTATGGCCACGATCGCCGGTACGGTTATGGTGATCTATGCGACCATGCTGGGCGACGTCAATCCGGAAATCGCCGGCCATCTGTTCACGGCTTCGTTGATCAGCGCGCCCGCGGCGATTGCCGTGTCCAAGTTGATGATCCCGGAGACCGGCGATCCCGTCACCTCCCGCAGCCGGGTGGAACTTCCCCGGGAAGACACGCTGAACGGCCTCGACGCCGCGGCACGCGGCGCCGCCGAGGGCATGCACCTGGTCATCAACATCCTCGCGATGCTTGTTGCGTTCATCGGCCTTGTCGCCCTGGCCAATCTCGTCATCGGGAAAGTTGACGTATTGGTCAATGCGAATCCAGGTGGCTGGAGCCTGCAGGCGTTCGCCGGCGTGGTGTTTCGTCCGTTCGTGTGGCTGATGGGGATTTCCTGGCACGATGCCCGCATCGTCGGAGAGTTGATGGGTCTGAAGACGATCCTGAACGAGTTTGTGGCCTATCTGGACCTGGCTGAACTGATGAACGGGCCCGAGCCGCTCAGCCAGCGGTCCTTCGTCATTACGGCGTACGCCCTGTGCGGGTTCGCCAATTTCGGATCCGTGGCCATCATGATCGGCGGCATCGGGGGGATCGCCCCCGACCGGCGCGGCGACCTGGCGCGACTGGGGCTTCGATCCCTGGTTGGCGGAACCCTGGCAACCATGCTCACCGGCTGTATGATCGGCCTGTATCTCTAAGGCGATGAAGGGGCATCAAGCCGGAGCGTAAAGTCCGGCGATCCGGAAACGTTTCAATTCCGTCGCTTCCGCAATTGAGTTTTGACCGCGGAAGTCACAGATTCACGGTGCGGCGCGCAGCATGCCGCACGTCTCAAAGGAGGCGACCTTGCAACTGAATACCTATTTGACCTTCGAAAAGCAGTGTAGGGAGGCCTTTGAATTCTACCGTTCCGTGTTCGGCGGAGACTTCCTGTTCGTCCAGACGTTCGGAGACGGACCTCCCGATCTTCAGGTGCCGGAAGACGAACGCGACCGCATCATGCACGTGTCGTTGCCGATCGGCGAAAGCGTTCTCATGGGCAGCGATCATGCCTCCACGTTCGGGCCCGCTCCGCAGAAGGGCAGCAATTTTTCCATAACGGTCAGCCCTGACAACAGGGCGGACGCCGACCGGCTGCTTGCCGGGCTGTCGGAAGGCGGCGAGACGGTGATGCCGATGCAGGATATGTTCTGGGGAGCCTATTTCGGGATGTGCGTCGACAGGTTCGGCATCAGATGGCAGATCAATTTCGAGCATCCCCAGGAATGAGTCGGGTACCGCTGCGAAGCTGCGGGGCAAGCAAGGCTGAAATGGCGCGACCTGTCCGCCGGGTGGGGAACGATGACGCTGAACGAGACACTTTCAACGCTTGAAGCGCTGGGCACCGCGCAGAACCGCAAGGTCTATGCGCGCCATGGCGTCAACCCGCCGATGTACGGCGTCAGCTACGCCAACCTGAACAGGATGGTTCGGCAGATCAAACGCGACCAGCGGCTGGCCGATGCGTTGTGGGCGACGGGCAACCACGACGCGCGTGTACTGGCCGCGCGGGTCGCCGACCCGACGGGGATGAACGCGGCTCAGCTCGACGGCTGGGCGCGTGGTATCGACAACTCGATTCTCGCAGGGGAACTGGGCGCCCTCGCAGGCGCCTCGAAGACCGGTCTGACGCGCTTCGGAAAATGGACGTCCAGGCGGGGCGAGTGGGTGGCTGCAGCTGGATGGAATACCTTCACGGAGATGGTTCTGAACGATCACGAGGACGTCGACGAGGCGCTTCTGGATACCTGTCTCAATCGAATCGAAACGCAAATCCACGGCCAGCCGAACCGCGTCCGCTACGCGATGAACAACGCGCTGATCGCCATCGGGACGTTTAGTGCGACCTATCGCGATCGGGCGATCGCGGCCGCGAATCGGATCGGTCCCGTCGAGGTGGACCACGGTGAAACGGGCTGCAAGACGCCCGACGCGGCCTCGTACATCGCAAAATCGTTCGCCAGAAAAGAGAAAAAGAGGAAGAAGGGACGATAGCCGCTCCGACCCGCTCCTCGTTTTCATCCAGGCGTACATTCAGAAGGCCGGGCTACGAACCCGGCCCTTCCTCATGTCGATGCTTCTTCGATCGGCTGATGGAAATAATAACAGAGTCCGTCCGGGGCGACGACGAAAAAGACCTGGAGTTTCCGGCCGTCGTTCTCGTCGACGCGCCAGTTGCCGGTCCGGATTCCGTTCGCCTCCAGCTCCCGCCTCGCTCTGTGGATATCGGACACCAGAATAGCCGCCCCTTCCTGTCCCGGGTCGCCACCGTTGACGGCGAATCCGATCCTGACGCCGTCCCGCTCGAGAACGACCGTGGGAACGGGATTGCAGTGACGCTCTACCTCGCTGAGTCCAAACGCGTTACAGTACCAGCTTGAAGCTTTGTCGATATCCTCGACCGGAAGCGCCAGGACGTCGTCGGCATAGGGATAGGCGGCTTCGTACAGCTTCGTCGAACCCATTTCCGTCTCTCCCTTTCTCCTTATTTGGACCGGAAGTTTCGGAATCGCGGCATGCGCCCGGATTGGCGGGCGCACGACCGGCGTCGCCGCCGTATCACGCGACCCCATTCAATGCGTATTCGAAGACGTGGTAATTCATCAGTTGTTCCGACCCGGCGCGCGCCAGGTATTCCCCGTTCAGCGGGCGGTTGAGGATGAACGGCACGTCCCGCTCAGAGATGCCGCCGTGAGAGCGCAGGCGTTCGCCGTGCAGCCCCTCGAGATCGTGATCGGCGGGGGTCATGCCGATGCAATACGCGTCGGAGGCGATCACCACGGCGTCGCCTTCGACGTCGAGCGGAAGACTGAAGCGGCTCGCCGCGTCGGTCCGCTCCAGCACGGAGTCGATCCCGTCGATCGACTCGATATAACGAACCGCTTCGAGGACGTTCAGGTCTTCGAAGCAGTACACCCGGACGAATCCCCCCAAAGCCCCATGGTGCCCCACGAACGCGTCGGTGATCGGACAGATGACCCGCGTCTTTCCCGGTCCGAAACGCCTGTCAAGCAGGTCCTGAAGATAGATGATATTGTACGTTCCGTCCGGGGCGCATTTGTCCTTCATGCCGTGATCGGCCACCAGGGCCACGGTTGCGCCGAGCCGGTCGAGTTCGGCGCATCGCCGGTCGACAGATCGAAAGAAATCCAGGGCAGCCGGATGGCCGGGGGGGTGCTTGTGCTGGACGTAATCCGTAAGCGACAGATACGCCAGGCGCGGCCGGCTGCCCTCTTCGAGAAACCGGATGCCGGCGTCGAGGACGAACAGGGAAAGCGCGTCTGAATACATGCCGGGCAGCGGCCGGCCGACCCAGCCGAGGGCGTCCTGAATTCCGTTGCCGAAAAGCGTGCAGCGGTCCGCGCATTGGGATGAGAGGCAGATGTTGCCGTTGCCGACGTCCATTCCCTTGCCGAGTTGTCGCCGGAGTTTGTCCTTCGCGGTGATGACGGCCGTTTCGACGCCGGCTTTTGAAACCAGATCGAAAATCGTACGCGAACGCATCATCGCGGGGCCGGTCATCGGGACGGCCTCGCCGGTCAGCCGGTCAAGGTAGAAGTTGCCGGAAACACCGTGCACGGCGGGTGGAGCGCCCGTGGCGATGGAGACGTTGTTGGGATTCGTAAAGCTCGGAATGACACAGTGGGCGGCGCCGGCGAATCCGGACTCCATGAAGCGCTCGATGGCGGGAATCACTCCGGATTGCCGCGCGGCATCGAAATACCCGGGGTCGCCGCCGTCGACGCAGATGACGGCGACGTGCGCCTGCGGAATGCGGTAACTCACGCCGTTGAGTTCGATTTTCATCGCGCTCCGGGTACGGCCGGCACGTCCGCAATGGTCCGTTCCTTCCACGAGCGGATGGCCGCTTCGATGACTTCCTGGACGGCCAGCCCTTCCTCACCGGACCCTTCGATTTCCGACTGGGGCGCGCCTTCGTCCAGTTGCTCGATCCATCGGTTGATGCGCCTTGGAAAGGTGTCCTCGAAGACCAGACCGCCCATTATGGAGTTTCGGACGACGGTGAGTTCCTCGGACCGTCTCGGATACAGCGTCAGGTCCTCGAAGCAGTTGTCCAGAACGAATCGCCCCTCGCTTCCCAGCACCTCGCAGCGTTCCAGATTGTGAGCCGGATTGGTGTCGTAGCTGCCGGTCAGGTGGCCCACAACGTCGTTCTCGAACTGCATGTTGATCTGTGCGTTCGACCAGCACACCGATGCATCGTCTCCGCTGCGTCCGGGCGCCTTGTTCAGAAACGCCTGTACCCGTTTGACGTTCCCGCAGAAGTATCGCATGATGTCGATCGAATGGGGGTGCAGCGCCCGAAGGTGGAACCAGGGGGAAGTCTCGTTCGGGTTGCCGATCCACATGGTCATGTTGATGAGCAGCAGGTGGCCCAGGCGGCCCTCTTCGATCCATCCCCTGGCTTTCGCCGCGGGCGGCACGAACCGGTGGTTCAGGTTGATGCCGAACCGGACGTCGCACTCCCGCGCCTTCCCGACCATCTGCCGGGCGTGGTCGATGTTGTTGCTGATGGGCTTTTCGCACAGGACGTTCAACCCGGCTTCCATGCACTGGATCGCGGGTTCGTAATGGTCGCCGCCGTTCTCGAAGCCGCCGGTCGCTATGCTAACGGCATCGAGTGCTTCGCGCCCAAGCATTTCCTGAACGTCGTAATAGGGTTTCGCGCCCAACCGTTCGGCCGCGCCGTCCGCGCGTTCCCTGACCAGGTCGCAGACAGCCACGAGTTCCGTTCTGCTGTTGTTCACGTATACCGCGGCATGCTGTCCGCCGATACCGCGCATGCCGATGACGCCGACGCGGATCATACTCGTGCTCCTTGTATTGAACCCGAAAATCGCTATGGCACGAACCAAAGGCCGGTCGAGTCTTCCACGGCCGGTTCCCGCAATTCTGTGCAGTTCATTCAAAAAGCGGCTGGAAGTAATCGAACGACCGCCGGAGAACGCTGTCGACGTCGTCAACGCCCATGTCTCGCGCGCCGACGATTTCCAGGATCGCGTATTTCAGCCCCTGGATCTTTCGGAAAGCGTCAGCCTGCGCACGGAGATCCATATCTCCCTGACCGGCGACCTGGTTTTCAACCGGCCCGATCGCGGCCTGCCGGCCCTTGACGTCACGTATTCTCAGTGAAATAATGTACCTGCTGATCCTGCCGACGCTTGCTTCCGGTACTTCCCGCTGCGGGCTGCGCCAGATATGGGTAGCGTCGTAATTGATCCCGACCCACCTCGGATCGACCATCTGCATCAACCTGAAAGCCGTATCCGTGTTGTAGACGGCATTGCCGACGTGAGGTTTGATACCGAGCCTGACGCCGCGTCGGGCGGCCTGGGCCGAGAGGGCGTTGATTTTTTCCACGGTTGCCATAAACGACTCTTCGTTGTCAGGTTTCCCTCCGGGGCCAGTCGTGACGAGGGGCGCGCCGACCGAGGCCGCCGCATCCAGGATGCGCAGGAAGCGGTCCCCATCGTCCAGGTTGCCGCTTGCACCGAGAGATTCGATCGCCAACCGGTGATCCTCGGCGCGGCGTCGGATGTCCCTATAGTACGCGTCGCTCTGCCCGATGGCCAGATGAGGCGCCATACCCGGAATACAACAGAGTTCGATCGCGCGGTAGCCCGCCGCCCGTATCCGTTCCACTGCGACTTCCAGGTCGTGCCCGCCATAGAGTATCGTGCTGCATCCGAGTTCCATCAGTCTCGCCTTCCTTTTCGCGGAGAGGTTGCTTTCACCGATTTGGCGGCAGATAAGTAAGCTGTCGAAGCGGCCTTTGTCAAGCCGATTCCGGTCTTGCAAGCCGTCTAAGAATTCCCAGCGGTCTTCGCGCGGCTGCAAAAGCGCCGGTCGGCGTTGGTCAAACCCGCCCGTATAGACGAATATGGGCGTATCTTCCCGGCTTGACGGCCACTCTTTCGCTCGCGCTCGGGAACTCACCGGTAATCTTGAAACAGCTTCTTGCTCGTCGTGCCCGGTGAAATTCCTGACTTGATCCCGAACACGAATGGGATTATATTGGTTGGCGGCAAATCTTCGCAGATCAAACGGACTGAAACGCGTCATTGCGGTTGGTGCGGCAATTTGCCGTAATCCGAAACCAGCGAGGGGGAAGAACCATGAAAATCACTGAGGAGATCCGTGAGGATGTTGCCGTCCTCACGGTAACGGGCGCCCTGATGTCCGGTCCCGAAGTGGCCGAATTTCACGACCATATAAAACGGTTGGTAAAAGACGGTATAAGCAGGGTTGTGGTCGACTTTTCGAAGGTGAAATGGTTTGGGAGTTCGATGCTCGGCGTCATGACCGCCAGTCTGACGACGGTCCGGCACGCCGGGGGCGATATGCGCCTCACGGGGATTACCCGCAAAATCGAAAGTATCCTCATGGTCACGCAGTTGGCGGGTATTTTCCGGACCCTGGATTCCGTGGACCGCGCGGTTGCCAGTTTCAGGACACAGCCGCCCGAATAGAGCCGTCCGCCAACTGGAAGAGAATACGAAAGCGTCTCTGTCCATCCGGGATAGAGGCGCTTTTGATCGTTTGGACCGGTGAAAGGGATCGACGCGTCGAACGTCCCCGTGTCCGGGCGACTGAGAGTACGCCGATATTGCTGTTCAAGAACAGACTCCTGTGAGGTTTTTCCTTGATACCTGAACATTTGAGTAGTATATTTCGAATCCGTCATCTCACGGGTACCCGGTCGAAAACGGTTTGCCGTGCCGTTGAACTCTGTGCTCTACCGGATTCCGGATCGGCCCTTCACGATCGGCGATAATCTGAAATTGTCCTCAACGATACCTCGCAGATCAATTCGGGAATCGATCGGCGGGTGTGCCAATACGGGTCATGGATCGTTCTCTGGCGTCGCGTGCGGGAACGCGGTGATTGCATGGAAACGCGTGATATCGTAATCAGGGGCGCGCGGGTTCACAACCTGAAGGATGTGAACCTGACCCTTACCCGAAATCAGTTGATATGCTTCACGGGCGTGTCGGGCTCCGGCAAGTCCTCGCTGGCCTTCGATACGATTTTCGCCGAAGGCCAGCGTCGCTACATCGAGTCCCTTTCCGCGTACGCCCGTCAGTTTCTGGGTCAGATCCGCAAGCCGGATGTGGATCAGATTTCGGGACTCTCGCCAACGGTTTCCATCGAGCAGAAGGCGGCCGCGAGGAATCCCAGGTCGACCGTGGGCACGATGACTGAAATCTACGACTACCTTCGCGTACTGTACGCAAGGGTCGGCGCGCCGCATTGCGTATCGTGCGGCACACCGATCGGCGCGCAGACACGCGACGGAATCGTGGATCGGATCATGTCGCTTGGCGCAGGGACGCGGATCCACGTCATGGCGCCGTTGGTACGTGGAAGAAAAGGCGAGTATCTCGATCTGTTCGCAGATCTTCAAAGGGACGGTTACCTCCGCGTCCGTGTCGACGGACGGATCGTGCAGCTGACCGAGTCGCAGCGGCTCGAACGACATATCCGACACGATATCGACCTGGTCGTGGACCGGCTGGTCGTGAGGGAAGATGGACATGGGCGCATAGGCGAGGCGGTCGATGCGGCCCTGGGATACGGCGGCGGTACGCTGATCGTGGGATTCGAGGAGGACGAGGACTTGCTGCTGAGTTCCAGCTTCGCCTGCACCCTGTGCGGCTTGAGCGCAACCGAACCCACGCCGCAGTTGTTTTCGTTCAACAATCCACAGGGGATGTGTCCCACGTGCAAGGGTCTCGGCACGCAGATCGCATTGGATACCGGGCGATCGGTACCGGACGACTCGCTGTCTGTAATGGACGGCGCCATCGCGCCGCTCGGGGAGCCGCGAAACCGGTGGAAGATACACTATTACAACGGTGTGCTGGCCCGCCACGGCGTTGACGTCAATACGCCGTGGAAGGAAGTGTCAGGGTCAGCGCGGGCGGAACTGCTGTACGGCGTGAAGAAACCCATCAGGCTCGAATGGCAGAAACGTGATGGGAGCGTCTGGACGCATTACGATTCGTTTGAGGGCATCTTCCCGCCGCTGGAACGCCGGTACGCGGAAGGCGGATCACCGGCGTGGCGGCGAAGGCTGGGACCTTACATGCACACGGGAAGATGCACCACGTGCCGCGGCGCGCGGTTGAGGGGCGAAGCCGAAGCGGTGACAATCGAGGGCGTATCGTTGCCGGCGGTCACGGCGATGTCGGTTGCGGACGCGTACGCGTTCATCAACGAATTGAATCTGACCGCCTCCCGACGGATGATCGCGGAAGATGCACTCAAGGAAATCACGGGCCGGCTCAGATTCCTGCTCGACGTTGGCCTGGATTATCTGACGCTGGATAGAACGGCCCCGACGCTTTCCGGGGGCGAGGCGCAGCGCATCCGCCTGGCCGGACAGATCGGCAGCGGCCTGGTTGGGGTCACTTACGTGCTGGACGAACCCTCGATCGGGCTGCATCAGAACGATAACCTGAGGCTGCTGGACGCGCTGTGCGCGTTGCGGGACGCGGGGAATACGATCATTGTCGTGGAACACGATGAGGAAACGATGCGGCGGGCGGACTGGATCGTGGATTTCGGTCCCGGACCCGGTCACCTGGGAGGGGAGGTGGTCGCTTGCGGGCCCTGGCCCACGATCGCTCTGTCGGAGCGGTCCAGAACGGGCGCCTACCTTGCCGGAATAGAATCGATTGCCGTACCCCGCCGCAGGGCGCATACCGGCATGTATCTGTGGGTACACGGCGCCAGGCAGAATAACCTCAGGGGAATCGACGTCAAACTTCCCCTGGGCTTGTTCAACTGCGTGACCGGGGTATCCGGTTCAGGTAAGAGTTCGCTCGTAAACGACATTGTCTACCGAACGCTGGCGCGGGAATTGAACCGGGCTGAAACCGAACCCGGAGAATGCGACCGCATTGAAGGCATCGATGCGCTGGATAAGGTGATCGAAATCGACCAGCAGCCGATCGGGCGCACCCCGCGGAGCAATCCGGCGACGTATACCGGCGTGTTCGGCCCCATCAGGGCGTTGTACGCGGACCTGCCGGAATCCAGGCTGAGAGGGTACCGGCCGGGACGGTTCAGCTTCAATGTGAAAGGCGGGCGGTGCGAAGCCTGCGACGGAAATGGCGCAAATGTCGTCGAAATGGATTTTCTCGCCGACGTATGGGTGCCTTGCGACGTTTGCGAAGGGAGGCGTTTCAGTCGGGAGACTCTGGACGTTCGGTACAAGGGCGCGTCCATTGCGGATGTACTGGAAATGGAGGTGGAGCGGGCATGCGCCTTCTTCGATGCGGTGCCGCAGATCCATCGCATTCTCGAGGTGCTGGTCGAGGTGGGAATGGGGTACGTGAAACTCGGGCAGCCGGCGCCAACGTTGTCCGGCGGAGAAGCGCAGAGGATAAAGCTGGCTAAAGAATTGTGCCGCAAACAGACAGGAGCTACGCTTTATATTTTGGATGAGCCCACGACGGGTCTACATTTTGCAGACATACAGAATCTGCTGAAGGTGCTTCACCGGCTCGTGGAACTGGGAAACACGGTGGTGGTAATCGAGCACAATATGGATGTCGTCAAGACCGCGGACTGGGTGATTGATCTCGGGCCCGGCGGCGGGGAAGCCGGCGGGCGGGTGGTGGCGCAGGGGACCCCGGAACAGGTGGGGCGGTCCGGTCGTTCGCTTACGGCCGCACCGCTGCGGTCCGCGCTGGAGAGCGGACACGGCCGGGTGACGACCGGCGGAGAAGTTCGCGGCGGGGGCGGAGCAGGGGAGCCCGTTCGGGAGATCCGGGTTACCGGCGCACGGGAGAACAACCTCCGTAACGTGGACGTGCGGATTCCACGGGAGAGGCTGACGGTCGTATCGGGGGTTTCGGGCTCGGGAAAGTCCTCGCTGGCGCTGGATACGGTCTTCGCGGAGGGCCAGCGGCGTTACGTGGAATCCCTTTCCGCGTACGCGCGGCAGTTTCTGGGTCGACTGCCCAAGCCGAAGGTTGAGCGCGTAAACGGGCTGTCGCCGGCAATTGCCATCGAACAGAAGGCCGCCAGCAGAAACCCGCGCTCTACGGTGGGCACGGTTACCGAAGTGTATGATTACCTGAGGGCGCTGTTTGCGTTGGTGGGGGAGGTCCACTGTCCCGACTGCGGCATCCGGGCCGGGTCGCTTGCGGTTCGGGAAATCGTCGACCGGATCCTGGAAATGCCGTCGGAAAGACGGGTATATCTGCTGAGCCCCCAACGTCCGGGCAAGGGAGAAGACTATAACGGGTTGATTTCCAGGGCCGCGCGGGCCGGATACGTGCGGGGCCGGCTGGACGGGGACGTGTTCGACCTGAATAGCGCCCCCGATATCGACTACCGGCAGTCGCACATGCTGGAAATTCTCGTGGATCGCGTCACGCTCCGGCCCGGCGTGCGCAAACGCATTGCGGATTCCATCGAGAAAGCGCTGGTGTTGTCCGGCGGCGTCGTCATTACGGCGTCACCCGACGACGACAGGGAAACCAGATTCAGCCAGGTCCTGTCCTGCCCGTCGTGCGGGAGAAGCTTCGAAGAGGTCGCCCCCCAACATCTTTCGTTCAACAGCCCTGAGGGCTGGTGTGCGTCGTGTGACGGCCTGGGAACCCAGAGGGGGATGGGTAAGAGTACGCTGATTCCGGATCCTCAAAGGTCCCTGTCCGACGGGGCGGTTCCGGTTCTCGGCGACCTGAAAGACGGTCCATTGGCGGCGTTGATCCGATCCGTCGGCGAAGCGGCGGAATTCGACCTGGAAACGCCGGTCGCGCGAATGTCACGGACCGCGCAGGAGGCGCTGCTCTACGGTACCGGTGAAACATGGCTTCAGGGTGCGGACGGCGTGCGGTTCAAGTACAAGGGTCTGTTCAATTCGCTGGAGGCGCTGGCGAGGCTCTCCCCGCGGTTTCGCGAAGAGATGGGCGATCTGATCGAAGACGTGCCGTGCCGGGCGTGCAAGGGCGCGCGTCTCAAGCCGGAGAGCGCCGCCGTACGCCTGCGCGGGATGACGCTTTGCGAACTGGTTGACCTGCCGATCGGCGCGTCGAGACGCTGGCTTGCGGATCTGGCGCTGACCGGGCGTGAGCTGGACGCCGTTGGCGAAGTCCTCCAGGAAATACGCGTCCGGATGCGGTTCCTGTACGAAGTCGGCCTGGGTTACCTGACGCTTTCACGAAGGGCGCCCACGTTATCCGGCGGCGAAGCGCAGCGAATCCGTCTCGCCAGCCAGATTGGTTCGGGACTGACCGGCGTCCTGTACGTGCTGGATGAGCCAACCATCGGACTTCACCAGCGGGACAATCGAAGGTTGCTTGCCGCCCTCCGACAACTGCGGGACCTCGGCAATACCCTCCTGGTCGTCGAGCACGATCGCGAGACGTTGGAAACCGCGGATCACATTGTGGATTTTGGTCCCGGGGCCGGTGCTCACGGGGGTCTGCTCGTGGCGGAGGGGCCTCCGGAACGCCTGGGCGCTGAGAACGGATCACTGACGGCGAATTATCTGACGGGCGCGCTGGCCATCGAACAGCCGCCGTCCAGGATGGCCCTTAAGGGATGTCTCGAAGTGGTGGGCGCCCGCCATAACAATCTGAAGGACCTGACCGTGAAGTTTCCGCTCGGGATGCTGATCGGCGTCACGGGCGTGTCGGGATCGGGGAAGTCCTCGCTTGTAAACGACGTGCTCTACGGAGCGCTTGCCGCGAGGGTCAATCACGTCCCACGTCCCACGGCCGATCACGACGAAGTCCGGGGAATGGAGTGCATCGACAAGGTAATCAATATCGACCAGTCGCCGATCGGGTATTCCCCGCGCAGCAATCCGGCGACCTACGTTAAGGTGTTTGACAAGGTTCGGACGCTCTATGCCCAATTGCCCGATGCACGTATACGAGGATTTTCGCCGGGGCACTTCAGCTTCAATCACAGGAAGGGACGCTGCGAGGCCTGCAAGGGGCTGGGTTCACGATGTATCGAAATGCATTTTCTGCCCGATGTCTGGGTGACCTGCGAGGATTGCAGCGGGAAGCGGTTCAACCGGGACGTCGCGAACGTCCTGTACAGGGGCCGGTCTGTCGCCGATGTGCTGGATATGACAGTCGAACATGCGCTGCGGCAGTTTGAAAACGTACCGGGTATCTGCCGGACCCTCAAGACGCTGGTTGACGTGGGACTGGGGTATATCAAGATGGGGCAGGCGTCCACCACCCTGTCGGGCGGGGAGGCGCAGCGGATCAAACTCGCCAGGGAACTCGCCCGGCCCAGTACAGGGAAAACCGTTTATCTGCTGGACGAGCCCACCACCGGATTGCACGTTGCCGATGTGGCGCGGCTGCTTGAAGTGCTGAATCGACTCGTAGACGCCGGCAATACGGTCATTGTCATCGAGCACAATCTGGATGTCATCAAGACGGCGGACTGGATCATCGACCTCGGGCCGGAAGGCGGTGACGAGGGCGGGTACCTGGTTGCGGAAGGCAAGCCTGAGGAAGTGGCCCGGGTCGATGCATCGCATACGGGCCGGTTCCTGAGAGACATGCTTGACCGCGGCAACGGAAGTTTAACCGAATCGCCTCGCGTTCCCGTCTGATGCGCCTTGCCGCTCCGGCACATGTGCAGAGTGCATCCGTTCTGAGTTTAAGATAGCGCCTGCAACGGTGTCACGCGTTCATTGATTCGGAGGCAATACGATGGTAGTCGCAACCCGAAATTCGTCTGAGAAGTCCAGGGCCGCAGCCGATTTCGTCGGCGACGGGCGCGGCGATCAGGAGGAAATCCACGCGGCGATACGTGCGCTTCCGCCGCCGGGCGGTACGGTCGTCCTGAAGGAGGGCGTCTACGATATCCGCAGGGTGGAGGGAACGCTCGGCGGATTGACAATCGACCGCAGCAACGTGACGCTGGCGGGGCAGGGCGCCGCGACTCGGCTGGTTCTGGCGCCCGGACAGAATACGAACGTGATCCGGATTATCGGGAACGGGGTGGGAAATATCACGATACGAGATCTCTGGGTGGACCAGAATCGGGATCAGAATCCGTACGACGGCGCCGAGTTGCTGAATATCTCCCACGGTCGATTCGAGTACAACGGCATCAAGGCATTCTGCGCGGAACCCGGCGGATCCTGTCCGAAGCCGACACACAATGTTACCATACGCAATTGTACCGTTCTGAATTCCCAGCGTCTGGGCATCATGCTGCAGGGGCCCAACATGAGGGTCGTAAACAACCGCCTGGGCAACGCGAATTCCGATGCGGTGGAACTGCTGGGCGGACCGGGATTCGTGACGGGCAATTTCGTTGAGATTACCGGCCGTACGCACGTCGCCGTGGGATCAGATGCCGGAGACGCGATCATTATGGCGAATAACCAGGTAGTCGTACGGAAAGGAGGCGACCTCGACATCGCCTTCCGGTCCTGGGCCGATTCCGAGGGCCACGTGATTTCGGGTAATATCGTGACGGTTGACGCCGGTGGGCGTCTGAAGTCAGCCATGGACGTGCGAGGCTTCAATACCTCCATTACGGGCAACGTGATCCGGGGGCCGGGCCCGACGATGCGATTGCCGCTCTGGCTCACGGGCGCGGGCGTGTCGGTAACCGGGAATCACTTCCGGAACGTCGACCTGATCGTCAACGACCAGACCGGCACAGACCGGCCGATTCTCGTCTATGGAAACGCGATGGAAGAATCGTCGGTCGTACGGGAAACCGGCAATCTGGTTCGGCCGGCCGGCGATTCGACGCCATGAATCCGGAAATCCCGAAACGGGCCTTTTTCATTTTTGCGTGGCAGTGCCCGTATCGCAGCGACCCGCCGGTCATCGACGGAGACCTTCAGGATTGGGACCGAAGATTCCGGATGCCGGACCTAATGGCGTTGGACGGTCGAGAGGCCTTCGCAGACGTGTACGCCGCATGGAGCGAGCGGGGTCTCTATTTCGCCGTAAACGTCAGGAAGGCCGCCGGCGCCAACGTTGACCGCCGGCAGCCGCTACAGGGCGACGGCATGCAGATCTGGCTGGATACGCGGAATGTCCGCAACGCACACCGTGCGAGCCGGTATTGCCACCATTTCTATTTCCTGCCCGCCACGGGACGGGCGAAGCAAGGGGGCGGACAGACGCGAATCCGCCGGGCTCGCGCGCATTCACGCATGTGCGAATCCTCGGAGCTGCCGGTCGCCTGCGACGCATCCGGAACCGGGTATCGGATGGAGGTCCATCTGCCGGCGAAGGCGTTGACGGGGTTCGATCCCGATGAAAACAGCCTGTTGGGATTTACCTATCTGCTTCAGGATCGGAGACAGGGCCGTCAGTGGTGGACCGCCGACGAGCCGCTTCCTGTTTCGTACGACCCGAGCCTGTGGGGCACAATCGAACTGGTGAAATGAGTCGGCGCGTGTGAAATCTGATGCGCCGGCATCGCCTCGAAAGCCGCCATTCGCAAGAAAGGCGACGATTCTCGATTTGCAGTCTCGAGGACTCAGGTATCCGCATGCCGTCGACACGATCCGGCAGGCGTGCCCCGGGCAATCAATGCGCGACGGCGTAAGAGGACGTGAATGCCATGAATTCGTGGCGCGATGTACAGAGCGAAGATATCGATTATCGCGTCCGCGCGGTGTTGAACCCCGGCGAAACACCCTTGATGCAGGCGCGCTCGGACACGGACGTCCGGGGCGACTACGGCAGTCAGTGGGTGGTGGTTACAAGCGAACGGGTCCTCGTGTTCCGCGGCGAAGGTACGCAGGATCCGGTAGATATCCCGCTCCCGGACGTGTTGTTCGCCCGCACCGAACCCCTTGTGGGCGGCGCACAACTGGAGATCGAGCGCAAAGCCCTGCCGACCGTGCGCGTGCTTCACTCACGGACGCAGGCCGCAGATTTTTCAGAGTTGGCCCGCAGGATCGAGCGGCTTCGGACTTCACAGCCGCTGTTGGCGGAGATGGTCCCGGAGCGGACGAGATGCGAGTCCTGCGGCCGGCTTCTGCCCGAGAAGAACGGGATCTGTCCGGCATGCCTCAGGAAGATGGATGTGCTGGCTCGAATCGCGAGATACCTGAGGCCCTACAGGGTGCGGGCCGCGCTGCTCGCGGCGGCAACCATTCTGACAACCTGCGCCGAGTTGATTCCTCCCCAGATAACCCGACTGATTGTCGATGACGTTCTGGCGCCCCGTCAGGCGTCCGCCGTCGACGAAAGGCTGGGACTCCTGATTCAGCTGGTGCTTGCCCTCGTGGGTGTTCGATTGATTACCTGGGCGGCAGAATGGCTTCATGGGTGGACGACGACCTGGCTGAGTGCGAGGGTGACGGCGGATATTCGAAGCCAGCTGTATCGACGCCTGGAACTGCTGTCGCTTCAGTTTTACGACCAGCGCCAGGCAGGCGCTCTGATGTCACGTGTGACGAGGGATACAGAGCGATTGCAGCATTTCCTGGTCGACGGTCTGCCCTATCTCATCACCAACAGCCTGATGTTTCTGGGCATTATGGCCGCGCTGCTGATGATGAACTGGCGCCTGACCCTCCTTGTACTCATTCCCATGCCCCTTGTCGTGGCAGGAACAGCCGTCTGCTGGAAGCGGATGCGCACGAATTATGCCAGGTGGTACCGGTGCTGGTCGGCACTGATCGCGCGCGTAAACGAAGCCATTGCAGGCATTCGGATCGTGAAGGCGTTTACTCAGGAGAAGCGCGAGATCGAAGTATTCGAGCGGCGTAACCGTGATCTCACGTTCAGGGCCGTACGGGCGGAAACCAGTTGGGCGGTGTTCTGGACGACAACGAATTTTCTGAGTGGACTGGGCGTGTTGATTGTCTGGTTTTTCGGGGGACAGAAGGTGCTGGGCGGGGAGATGACACTCGGCACGCTGATGGCGTTCTACAATTACATGTGGCTCCTTTACGGCCCCCTGCAGTGGTTCGGCATGGTGAGCAACTGGATGACGCGAGCGCTCACCGGGGCCGAGCGTATCTTCGAAGTCATCGACACCCCGCCCGAGGCGTACGACGATCCCGGCGCCGCCTCCCTTCCCGCAATGGAGGGTCGGGTCCGGTTCAGAGACGTGACCTTTGGCTATGACAAATCCAACCCCGTGCTGCGGGAAATCGACCTCCACGTCGAGCCGGGAGAGATGATTGGACTTGTGGGCAAGTCGGGCGTCGGCAAGACGACGCTTGTAAACCTGATATGCAGGTTTTACGACGTGGACGCGGGAGAAATCGAGATCGACGGTATGGACGTACGGAATATCCGGTTGGAGGATCTGCGCGCTCAGATCGGCATCGTCCTTCAGGAACCGGTCTTGTTCAGCGGGTCCATTGCGGAGAATATCGGCTACGGCAAACCCGGCGCCGTTCTGGATGAAATCATGGACGCGGCGAAGGCGGCCAATGCGCACGGCTTTATCGTGTCCCTGCCCGATGGGTATGATTCCGACGTGGGCGAGGGCGGCGGGAATCTGTCCGGAGGCGAAAAACAGAGAGTTTCGCTTGCGCGGGCAATCCTCCACGATCCGAGGATTCTGATTCTGGACGAGGCGACGTCCAGCGTCGACGTTCAGACGGAGGTCCAGATTCAGGAAGCGGTTTCCCGCCTTGTACGGGGTCGGACGACGTTCGCGATTGCGCACAGGTTGTCCACGCTGAGGAACGCGGACCGGCTGGTTGTTCTGGACGGCGGGCGGATCGTAGAAGCCGGAACCCACGGCGAGTTGCTGGCGAAGGAGGGTGTTTTCTACAATCTCGTGCGCATGCAGCAGGAGGTTTCCGAAATCATCGCCGTAAAGGCGTAGTCGGGCCACGACGGTCCCGGCGGCGCGGTTGAATCGATATACATCATGAGTGCATTCAAAGAGACCCTGCCGGCATCCGTGTCTGAGGCGCTCGGTAGAGAAGGCCTGAAGGATGATCCGGCGCTCTTGCACGTAGCGACGGATTTGCTGCCGAACCTGCGCTTCGGCCGCCAGTGGGTGGTCGTTACGAAGAAGCGGTTGATCGTCGTTCCACACGATGGCGAAAGAGATATCGTGGTGGTGCCAATGGATCAGATGGCGGGCGTGCGTACGGAAGAGGTGGTGGGCGGGGGCCGCCTGGCGGTGGACCGGCAGAAGGAAGGTCCGCTTCTGGTACCATATACACAATCACTGATACCCAAATTCGCGGAGGTGGCGGAAGGCATCCGGCAGTTGTCTGAGGGCAGGAATCCGTCTCTGCCGGTGGAAGTAGAGCGGGCACGCTGCGACGCGTGTGGCCGGCTGCTGCCTGAGAAGAACGGAATCTGCGCGGCCTGTATCAGGAAATGGCATACGTTGCGCCGCCTTTTGCGATATCTCACGGCGCAGCCATGGCGGCTGGCGTCAGTCGTGATTCTGACCCTTGTATCGACCGCGCTGGAACTGCTGCCTCCCAGGATTACGCAGCACATCATCGACGACGTGCTTACCCCCCGAACCCATTTCGATCTGCTGGTCTGGCTCGTGTTGGGTCTTCTGGGGGTGCGATTGCTGTTCTGCGCGGCTGCGGTGACCATGGAATGGCTCTCCCTGCGTCTGGGTCATCGGGGCGTGCAGGACATTCGGTCGGACCTTTACCGAAGGCTGCAGTTCCTTCCGCTGAGGTTTTACGATCGCCGAACCACCGGCAGCCTCATCTCGAGGATGTCGAACGACTCCGACAGGCTGGAGGGGTTTCTGGCGTCCGACCTGCCTCTGGTCGTTTCGAAGGCATTGCTCTTTGCAGGAATTCTGGGCCTGCTGTTGGCGACAAACTGGAAGCTCGCGCTGCTTGTACTGTTGCCTATTCCCCCGATTGTGCTGGGCGGAAGTCGCATCTGGAAGCGTGTGATGCGCCACTGGATCCGTTGGGGTTCAAGATGGTCGCGCCTCTCGTCGCACCTGAGTGAATCGATCGGCGGCATCCGGGTCGTAAAGGCGTTCGCGCAGGAATCCCGTGAGAGCGAGAGATTCGACAGACGCAACGAGGATCTGCGCGAGGTGACTGTTGCCGGCGAGCGGAACTGGTTCGTGTTCTTTACGGTGACGAATTTTCTGATGAGTTGGGGCGTGTTTCTGGTCTGGTATTTTGGAGGCCGGCAGATTCTTGGCGGTGAGATGACGCTGGGCGCCCTGGTTGCCTTCATCAGCTACCTGTGGATGTTGTACGAACCCTTGCGGTGGTTTGGCGAACTCTACAATGTCCTGCTGCGGGCGTTCGCCGGCGCCGAACGGATTTTCGAAGTCATGGATTCGGGACCGGAAACCCGAAGCGGCACGGATGCGGTTCCGCTGCTGCGAATGGAGGGGCGGGTTGCGTTCAGGGACGTGTTCTTCGGTTACGACCGTGGAAAGCCCGTTCTCAAAGGTATAGATCTTGTCGTGAAACCGGGGGAGATGGTCGGTCTCGTGGGGAAATCCGGCGCAGGAAAATCCACGCTGATCAACCTGATCTGCCGATTCTACGATCCGGACAGGGGAAGCGTTGAAATCGACGGCAGGGACATGCGGGAGGTACGCCTTGAAGACCTGAGGTCCCGGATCGGCATGGTACAGCAGGAGCCATTCCTTTTTGACGGGACGATTGCCGAGAATATCGCGTACGGCAAGCCGAATGCGACGTTCAGTGAGGTCATTCGGGCAGCCACTGCGGCGGAGGCGCACGAATTCATCGTACAAAAGCCGGACGGATACGATACGAAAGTGGGAGAAAAAGGCGGGAAACTGTCAGGCGGCGAAAAGCAGCGTATATCAATCGCGCGCGCGATTCTGCACGATCCTCGAATTCTGATTCTGGATGAGGCGACGTCTTCGCTGGATACGCGGACGGAGTGGAAGATCCAGAAGGCGATCTCGCGTCTTGTAAAGGGCCGCACGACCTTTGCGATCGCGCACAGGCTTTCCACGCTGCGCAGCGCCGACCGACTGGTTGTTCTGGACGACGGCAAGGTGTCCGAAGCAGGCACCCACCAGGAATTAATGTCGCGTAAGGGTATTTTCTACCGTCTCGTGAAGAGCCAGCAGGAAACATCGGCGGTCATGGCCGTCGGCGGCGGCAAGGACGAAGCAGGAAGGGCTTGAGGATCCGAACGTCATGAACTCAGAATATAAAGACGGATGGAAACCCACGCCGATCGACGTGACCCATCCACAGGACGTGGATACGGGCAGGATCAGGCTCTTCCGGGAACCGGCGTGGCGTCTGCGCATGACTATCGAAGGCGATCGCTCGTATCTGATGGTGAAGATCGTCCGCGCGGTCCCGTTGTCGGAGCCGGAGAGGTATATCTGTTTCCTTGACGCGAACGACGAGGTAATCTGTATGGTCGACGACGTCCGCGAACTGCCGGCGGCATACCGGGCCATCGTCCGGGAGGAACTGGCCCGGCGGTATATGACCTCGCAAATACAACGGGTCCGCTCGATTCGCAGCGAATACGGCGTCTCATACTGGGAGGTCGCCACGGACCGGGGCCCGCGTGAATTTGTCGTAAAAAACGTGGGAGAAGACGCCCGGTGGCTGGACGAAAAGCGCGTGTTGATCCTGGACGTGGACGGCAACCGGTTCGAGGTGGCGGACCTCGGCGCGTTGGACAAGAAGAGTCGAGGGCTGGTTGAGACGGTCCTTTAGCAGCGAAACCGGTACCGGGCGGGGCCTGTTGCTCTCGAAACGGGAGGGAGGCGTCCACAAGTTGAGAGTGAAGTGCCTGAGAACCGGCGCCGCTGGCGTGAATCCATTAATTCACCAGTTGAAAGGAACCGTATAAATGACTTTAGTTGTGAAAGATAGCGATGTATCGCCTGAACGGATTTCCGATCTGGCGGCACGTCGGACGGTGAGCGGAGAAAACCTGATGATCACCCGATATGAGGTCAAGGCAGGGGCGGAGTTCCCCGGACACCGACATCCTGAGGAGCAAATGGGGTACGTGATTCGCGGGCGAATCGAGTTCTTCGTCGGGGAGCCGGAACGCCGTTATCTTTTCGAGGCGGGGACGTTTTTCCATTTTGCGCCGGATGAGCCGCACCGCTCGCGGGTTCTGGAAGACAGTCTTGTCATCGACGTCTTTTCGCCTCCGAGGCCGGAATACGTGCCGGAAGCGACGCGGGCGACGACTGGGACAGAACACTAGGTCTCCCACATCCGCCGGTACTTTTCCTGACGTTCCATCGTGATTGCCTGATCGTAAATCTGCTGTAGCAAACCCAGTGCTTCCAGGGCGTGTTCGGCGCCGCATTCCGGTTGCCTGGCTTCTCGAATCGAATCGATGAATTCGGTGTTCTGGACCAGCACGTCGTCGTCCAGGGTGTCGTCGCTTTGGAAGAGGGTTTTGCCGTTTAGCGCGACCTGGTTGCCGGAGACGACGAGCGTACCCGCGTCGCACAGGTAGATATTGTTGTTGACGCCTGATCGGGCGTTGTAGGAAAGACTGAGTGCCGCAATCGTTTCCGATGAATATCGGAGCAGCATGCTGACGTCGAGCGACGTGCCGGTTCCGGCGTCGAGCGGGCTGAGTTCGCCGCGAATCCGGCGAACGGGTCTGTCGATGGTCCAGAGTGAGTAGTCGAGCACGTGGCAACCGTGGTGGAACAGTACATCGTCCGTCCAGCTCCGCCTGTAGCCCGTCCAACCGACGTTGTCGTGGCGCAGCTGAAATTCGTGCGTATGGTGCTGGTGCACGTGGCCCGACCTGCCGCTTGCGATGAAATCCCTGACAAACCGTCCCGTGCGGTTGAATCGGCGGGTGTGGGCAACCAGCAGTTTGCTTCCGGACTTTCTCGCGAGGCCGGCAATTTCCGCGGCGCCCTTGTGTGACAACGCCACGGGGATTTCAACCAGTACGTTTTTGCCGGCCTCCAGTGCCAGCCGGGTCTGTTCGTAATGCACCTCGCTGGGCGAGGCGATAACGACCGCGTCTATACCGGGGTCGGTCATAATGTCTTCGTAGCGCGTCGTGGCGTTCTCAAAGCCCCACGCTTCCCGGAAAGATTCGACGGGTTCGGCTCTGCGCCCGACGACGGTGCGAAGACGGACCCCCGGAATACGCTGGAGTGCCCTCGCGTGGAAGCGCGCAATGCCGCCGTACCCAACGATGGCGCAGCTGATGGTGTGCATGGAGCCTCCCTTGGAAGCCGTCTTAAAGTCCGGCGTTTTCGGTGATTTGCGTCATGCTGGTGATCCGTCCAACCGGGTTGCGCAGGTTGACTCGTACACAGATTACCGTTCCGCTTTTCGGATGTCTCCCAATTTCCGGTGCAGGGATTGCAGCGACGGGAATATTCCGCGGTACACGGTTTGAAATCCGGCTTCGTAGGTCTCGACCTGTTCGTCGTTCGGCTCTATCGTCCAGCTGTCGTACGTCAGTTCTTGCAGCGCAGAGTCGACGTCCGCGTAAACGCCCGCGCCGAGGCCGCCCAGTACCGCGGCGCCCAGGGCGACGGATTCCTCCACGTCCGCAATCGAGATCCTCTGGTTGAGTACCGAACTCTTGATTTGCATGAGGAGCCGGTTGCGGGTATTCCCGCCGATGGCTACGATTCGTTTCGGTCGGTCGATTTCGGGATGGGACACGATGGCTTCGAGGCACAGACGGCACTCATATGCCAATCCCTCGAGCACGGCCCGAAACAGGGCGCCGCGGGTGACGTCGGAATTGAGACCGATAAACGCGCCCCTCGATTCCGGGTCGTTGTTCGGAGGATTGCCGAGGCGCAGATGAGGCTGGAAGTGGACGCCCAGACTTCCGGGCGGGGCCGTTTTCGCTTCTGAGATCAAGGTACCGTATTCAACGTCTGTGCCAAGAAGGTTGCGGTACCACTCAACGCAGGCACCGGACGTGTAGATGCCTCCCAGGATGTAGAACCGATCCCGGGCGACGTGTGCGCCCGTGGTATATCCCTGCCGCGCAAACTGATCGCTGAGCCAGGCGCGACGTCCAGCCATACAGACGGCTTCCGCCGTGCCGAGTGAATTCAATAATGTACCCGGTTCGGTGGCGCCAACGGCAAGCGCCCCGCAAATGTGGTCATGGCCGCCGGTTGTCACCTGCACATGCGACGAAAGGCCGGCCGACCGCGCAACGTCGGGCAGGATTCGGCCAAGCAGCGTCCCGGAGGGCAATGCCTGCGCAAAAAGTCCCGGGCAAACCCCCGCCTCTTCCAGCAGGCCTGGATGCCAATCCCGCTGGTGAAGGTCAAAGACGAGCATCCGTGAAGCGAGAGAATAGTCCGTTGCCTTCTGGCCGCACAGGCGGAACGCAATGAAGTCCGCTACGTTGAGCCACGAGACCGTACTCGCGTAGGCCTGCGGGTTGTTTTCTTTCAGCCAGAGGACCTTGCAGAGACCGAAAATCGGCTTCAGCGACAGCCCCGTTATGGCGTAGATCCGCTCTTCGCCGACGGTCTTGCTCAGCCACGCGGCCTGGCTTGACGTCCTCCCGTCGAACCAGGCGATGATGTCGGCGGTGGGGCGGTCCCCGGCGTCGAGGGGTACGCCCGACTCGGCCATACTCGACACGGCGAGACTCGAGACCGCGTCCGCCGCGCTCAGCTGCGAAACCGCGTCCCGAAGCACGGTCAGCGTGGACGTCCACAGTTCATCCGGTGTGTGATAGGCCCACCCCGGCCGGGGGTAATGGGTCGGCGTCGGCACGCTCGCGGAGGCCTGAACGCGGCCGGCGGTATCGAAGACAAGCGCCTTTATATTCGTGGTGCCGACGTCGATGCCGGCAAGCAAAGGATGTCTGGACATAACCTTGAATTTCGCGGCACAGGACCGGATGGCGTCGTGTATCCGGACGGCGGACGCGCGACCGCCACGGTTACGGCGTTGAAAACACGTTGACAGGCGGACCAATGGTACCTACTAATAGACGAAAGTCAAGCCGAATCTAATGACATCGGGGCGCTTCAGCGAGGCCGAAGTCGTCCCGACCTTCGGTCTGGCGACCGGCGCGGCGTCCCCGGGAGACCGCTTTACGCGATTCGTTCGAGTTAGGAAAGCAATGCCTGAACTGCCGAAGATGTATCCGGTCTGGGTTAATGAGAAAAATACCCGCGTCTACGGGATCGACGATGACGACTGCGGCGCGCTGTGGTTTACGGGCAGTCTGCCCGTGCTTCACCGGTACTATCCTGAGTCCGGTCGAATCGACACGATTCCGATCCCCGAAAAGCACGGGGGAAGCCAGTGTCTCTGGGCCGGCGGGAAGGTCTACGTGCTGCCGCAGACAAACGAGAAACTTACGGTATTCGAAGTCGCGGCGAATCGCGTGTACCAGGTCGACAAGCCGTTTCCGGAGGCGAACCTCTGGTATGGTCACGCGGATAAGGCGCGAAACGTACTCTATATGCCTGAGCGGTCGAGGCCGTGTCTGGTCGTTTGGGACGTCGAGACGGAACAGGGTGAGGTCCTCGAATATCCGGTACCTGGCGCACTGCCGGACATTGGGGAGTTGGATTGGCCGGAGCGGCTGGAGGTATTCCCGGTCCCACGAATCGACGGCGCGCAGCGCCGTGTGTACTACGATCCCGATGTGCCCGGATTCGTGGCGGAGGATTCGCATCGGACGCCGCCGTCACGGTCTGGAGCCCGTGCCGAGCGGTATGTCGTGAACTACAGGGAGGGTCGGCTCTTGCGCCTGGACCGTCTGACGGGAGAGACGTATGAACGGGATGTGCCCGGGTGGAAGGTTGACTTCGGATTCATCGGCGGCGGCGTTTTCCATCAGGGGTGGCAGCTGAACAACCTGAGCACGTACGATTCGGGATTCCGGTACGACGAAAAGACCGGCGATTATATCCAGATGAAAGAGGATCCTCACATTGGGGTGGACGGACTGCCTTACCACTTTATGGACCGATTTATCGCCTATCACCCGGCAAGTGATACGTTTGAACTGCTGGTTCCCGACGTACCCCAGTCAAGATACCCACAGCTATGTTATAACAAAGTGGCGGACGGGCATCTGTACATCACGGCAAACGACATCTGGTCGGAGGAGAAACAGCGACCGCTGGGGGCGATCGAGAACCCCGTGGGTCAGTTGATGGTCCTGCAGACTCGGCGTATCGAAGACAGTTGACCGCAAGGCGCCACCGATGGGTTCGGGTACCTTCGCTTGACCATTACAGTGAATCCACGCACGCGGTCGTTTATAGTATCAATTGCGTCAAACGAAAGGAGATTGCGATGGAAAAAGTGGGGTTCATCGGCCTCGGGATTATGGGCAAACCGATGGCGATCAATCTGATCAATGCGGGGTACGATCTGACGTTCTACGCGCGCCGTCCCGAGGTGATTGCAGAGATGGAGGGGTTGGGGGCCACGGCGGCCGCATCCCCCGCTGCGGTCGCGGAACACACCGATATCATCATTACGATCGTAACGGCGGACCCGGAGGCGCGGGAAGTGATCCTCGGCGAAAACGGCGTCCTGCGGGGCGCCTCCGAGGGAAAGCTGATCGTGGATATGAGTACGATCTCGCCACTCACGATCCGGGAAATCGCGGAAGAGGCGGAAGCGAAGGGCGTGGCGGTGATGGATGCGCCTGTGAGCGGGGGAGATACCGGGGCAATCAACGGTACACTCACGATCATCGCCGGCGGTAATGCGGATGACTTCGAGCGATGCCGTGGACTGTTTGACGCGATGGGCAACGAGGAGAATATCTTCCACGTCGGATCGGTAGGCGTGGGGCAGACCGTGAAAATCGTCAATCAGCTGATCGGCGGAATCAACATGGCCGCAATCGCGGAGGGCTTGATCCTCGGTATCCGGGCGGGCGCCGATCCCGAGGTGATGCGTCAGGTCATCAGTGTGAGTTCGGCCAATTCTGCGCTGTTTCAGATCCGCGTGTCGGATTTCCTGCTGGCGGACTCGTTTGCACCCGGTTTCATGCTGGATCTGATGAAAAAGGACCTGGCGATCGGCGTGGATCTCGGCAAGGCGCTGAATGTGCCGATGCCGATCGGCGCGGCGACGTACCAGATGTACTCCGCCGCGAGCGGTCTGGGAGCGGGTGAAATGGATTTCTCGGCGGTCTGCAAGGCGGCTGAACATTTGAGCGGGACCAGGATTTCCCAGGACGGCTGAACCCCGTCACGCGGTACCGTACTTATCCTTGTACCGTTCTCTCAACACGGCCTTTTGCACCTTTCCCGTTGCGGTTGTAACCGGGAGTTCCGGGACAATCTCCACCCATCTGGGTTTTTTGTATCCCGCCAGGCGCGCACGCACGTAGTTGGAAACCTCGTCTGGCGTGAGGTCTGCGCCGTCACTCGCCACGACCGCGGCCATCACGGACTCGCCCCATTCTCTGTCCGGGATGCCGATCACCGCAGCGTCGCGTATCTTCGGATTCTCCTTCAACAGACGCTCGATTTCCAGTGGGTAGACGTTTTCACCGCCGCTGATTATCAAATCCTTTGCCCGGCCGGACAGGTAGAGGTAGCCGTCGTCGTCCATTCTGCCCAGATCTCCGGTGTGCAGCCAGCCGCGCTTCAGCGCTTCCCCGGTTTTCTCAGGCATATTCCAGTATTCGAGCATTGCGGACGCGGTCTTCGCCACAACTTCACCCACCTCGCCCGGAGCAACCGGATTTCCGGACGAATCGACAACGTCGAGTCCGACCGAGGCCATGGGTCGCCCCACCGAGCCGAGTTTGTCGAGGTCGCCCGACCTCAGACGGCACACGGTCAGGATGCAGCCGGCCTCGGTAAGCCCGTAGGTGACGTAGACGTCGGACTCGAACGTCGCCAGGATGTCCTCCAGCAACGCCGTGGGAAACGTATCCGATGAGCCGAGACAGCGCTGGATGGATGTGACGTCGTAGTTTCTCCTGCGCTGGCGGGCAATTATCCAACGCCATACCGTGGGCACGCAGAAAATGTTGGTGGCCCTGTGCCGCGCAACGGCCGACAGGATCGCGTCCGGGTCCGCGCCGTCCAGAATCACGAGCGTGGCGCCCACCAGGAAGTGCGGAAGCACCAGGCAGTCGGGCCCGCCCGTGTGAAAGAGGGGGTAGACAACCAGGCCGACATCGTCGCTGTGTCCTCCGGTCGAATCTGCGAGGGAAAGGGCCTGAAGGTAATGGCTTTTGTGCGAAAAAACCGCGCCCTTCGGAAAGCCTGTGGTACCACTCGTGTACAGGATGATATGTGGGTCGTTCTCGTCGAGTTCCACTCCCGGTTCATCTGCGAGGGATGCCGCCGCCAGTTCCTCCAGTCGATTGCCGCTGCGGTCGCCGATCGTAAGCGTCCAATCCAGATCGGGCAGACGGCCGACGCCGGCGACGACCTCCGCAAAACAACGATGGAAGATCAGGCCTCGAACGCCGGACTGCTGTAGCGTATAACGGACTTCCCGGCTGCGGTACCAGAAGTTGACCGGAACCATGATGACGCCAAGTTTTGCCAGCGCGAAATAGATCGTCACGTAGACGTCGGAATTCCGACTCAGGACACCGATTCGGTCGCCTTTCCGGACGCCCAGGCGCTTCAGGCCGTTGGCAATGCGATTGCACTGCTCATTCAGGTCGCTGTATGTCAACTGGGAACTGCCGAATATGATGGCCTTCTTTTGCATCAAACCTGAATCCTGAGCATTCCTTCGAAGGATTTCTCCCAATAACATCCTGCCCATCGTTGTCATGTCCCCGGAAAACCACGAGGGGCGCGATACCTCTGTACGCGCCCCTGCGGTGTTCAAACGACCATGCCACGTGTCGGATTTACTTCGGAAGCACACCCAGCTGGTCTGCAAACCGTCGCCAGGTGTCCATGGTACCGTCTGCGAAGTTGACTTTGAAGACGACGCTATCGATGACTGCGATGCTGATGTCTGCGTACACCTGGGTTGCGCCGCCGGTGTTTTCGAAGGAAACGCGGTTACCGTTTACGACCATGTTTCCGGTTATGGTTCTGCCGGTCGCGATATGAGATTCTTCAGGTGACGTTCTGTAGCCGCCGCCGACGTCCATATATTCATTCCGGGTGAACGACTGCGATTCGACCGCTTCCGACTGAAAGCTGTAGTTAAAGCCGGAAACCCGGATCTGATTCTGGCCCTGAGAGATTGAGGCCGTGACATGCGCCGTGGTCAAACCGGTGGGGTACCACTCATAGTGACCACTTACGGCAGGCGGCTGCAGTATCTTTCCGTCCGGCGTCTGCCTCGATTCCAGGCGCCATTTGCCCCGAAATGCAAACTGGTGTTGTGTCTCGTCCGCGCAACCCGCCGTCATTGCGATGGCCGATCCAACGAGCAGTGCGCGGGTCAGGGTTTTGAACATCCGGTGTCCTCCTCGCCTTGGTCGAGAGAAACCGTCCCGGCTCCTGAGAAGTTGCCTTGAAATTCCCGGCCGGCCGCCGGTCCTGCAAACGCGAAGCATATCAGAGGGGATTTTCGATGCAGAATCTGTGTACCATTTTTGTAAACACATCGGATCCCTTGACGAGCTGGTCCCGCGCGATCCATTCGTCCACGGTGTGTGCCTGCTGGATATCGCCGGGACCCATGACAACCAGTTCCATCGTTTTACCAAATACCATGCCATCCGTGCCGTATGCGACGGTCCTGGGTTTCCGCTTGCCCGTAACCTGAAGCGCTTCCCGGACGATCGGCGAATCGGTGCTCGTGCTGAGCGGATCCAGAATTTTCGGCACTTCAATCCGGACGCCGTGTTTGTCCGCCAGCCGTACCATGCGATTGATGACCGGTTTCCAGTTCTGGCCCGGCATCGGCCGGCAGTTTATGGTGGCGCGGCTGACGGGCGCCGTAACGTTCGCGGCCGTATCGCCGTCGGAGAGTACAATATTCAGGGTTGCATGCGGCGGATCGAACGCCTCATTTCGATATCGGGCATCGGTCCGCAACATCCCGTCCAGTTTAACGACGTCGTTCAGGAACGGGATGATTTTGTGATTGGCGTTCGTCCCTTTGCCGGTGCTGCTGTGCGCCGCTTTGCCCGTAGCGGTCGCTTCGAACTTGAGCGAACCCTTGTGGGCGTATACGACGTCGAGAAGCGTGGGTTCGCCGACGATGCCGTACCGGATGTCGGACGATTTGAAGATCTTCGATTTCGCCGCAACGGTCTTCGCGCCGCCGCAGTCCGTTTCCTCATCGGCGGTGACGATGACGTAGACGGGCGCCTTGAGCGCTTTGCCGGAGAAGGCGTTCGCGGCAGCGATCATGCACGCTACGGAACCCTTCATATCCGCGCTGCCTCGTCCGTAGAGCCTGTCGTGCCGGACTGAAAGCGTGAAGGGATCCGAATCCCATCCCTCGGCCGGTACGACGTCGGAGTGGGCGAGCAGGGCGATGCCTCCAGTCCCGTTTCCCTTCTTCCCTATCACGTTTGTCTTCTGCGTTCCGTCCGGGTCCGTGTAATTGAGGAGTTCCACCGACATGCCCGCTTTTCGAAGCCATTCGGCAACAGCCCGGGATACCGGCGTATTGCTGAATTGAGACGCTGAGTTGTAAGAAACCAGGTCTGCGGTGATCTCGACGACATCCATGTTCCGCTCCTCAACGTGTCCCCGTCCCGGGGCTCGGCAACGACGGCGGTTCCGGCTTCGTCCCGGTCAGGGACCCCCTCTGCCATGTTCCGGGCTTCACATGCTATTCACGACAATTCCCCGCGAACGATTTCGACGCCCCTGACCATATTCCGAAGTTTCTGGAATGCCAGCCACCGGGGCAGCTGAAAGAAACCGCAGTCCGGCGTGACAGTCAGTTTTTCCGGCGGGACGTGTTGCAGCGTCAGGCGCACGCGTTCAGCGACGTCCTCGGGCGTTTCCACGTAAAACGACTTCACGTCGACCAGGCCTGCCGCGACCTCTTTTTCTTTCGCAATCTCACCGCAGAGCTCCAGTTCCACGAGTTCACGATTCGCGAACTCCAGGGAGATCTGATGCGCATCGGCACGAAGGATCTCGTCCAGCATCCAGTCGTACCTGCGTTTGCCGCGCGGGCGGCTGCCCAGGTTTCCGAAGCAGATGTGCAGGCCGATCCTGGCGTTAACGCCCTTTACGGTTTCGTTGAACAGGTCCACCCAGCTGCGGGCGTCTCCGGGTATGATTGAAAACGAGGGCTCGTCAAGCTGGATGAATTCAGCCCCCTCCGCGGCGAGGCGTTTCAGTTCGCGGTTGACCACGCCGGCGAATTCGTACGCGAGTTCGATCCGGTCCCTGTAGATGCGCTTGTCTTTGAGCTGGATGTGTATGGTCAGCGTCAGCGGACCGGGACAGGTGGCCTTCAAGGGATGATCGGCAACGGACCTGGCGAATTGAAACTCCTCCACGATACCCAGGCCGTCGGGCACCCGGATCCGTTCTTCCGGCCACCAGCGCGGGACGCTGTCGTAGCCGTAGACACCCGTGCGCCGGAGTGTCGGGCGGGGTGAAAGTCCCTTGAAACGGCGGTAGAAACTCTGAACGAAATACCAACGCCGCATTTCCCCGTCCGATATCAGGTCGACGCCGGCCCTTTTCTGGTCCAGTATGGCCAGATGGACGGCATCGTCGAAGGCTTCGCGTTCGTCGGTGGGGCCGTACTCGCCGCTGTCGATCTGATCCACGGCCGTATGGAACCAGCCAGGCAGCGCGTAGCTTCCGATCACGCTTGTGGGTATCAGTGGTAAATCACGATTCATGGCATGTTTTTCGAATTACCGTAGAGCGCGGGATTCGGGTTGGCGGCATTCACGCGGGAAACGTATAAAAAGCGACGGCAGGCCTGTTTTGTCAAGCACAAACGTGGCGGAAGAACCCCGGCGGGCTCGGGAGACGGGCATTGACTTGCAGTTCCCCATGGGCTATCTTCCGCTTACCCGACGGTTGTTGAGGCGCCGGGTCCGAAACCCCCATCGGGATCCGGCAGCCTGAGAAGCTGTCTTGAAATTCCCAGCGGTCTTCGCGCGGCTGCAAAAGCGCCGTTCGGCGTTGGTCAAACCCACCCGTATAGGCAAATCTGGGCGGGTTTTGCCGCCTTGACCGCCGCTTTTTCGTTCGCGATCGGAAACTCACCGGTAATTTTAAACCAACTTCATACGGGTTTTCCGTAGCATCCTCGATGTTCCATTTCCGTTTCGAGATTCAGTGGGTGCGTTGTGCTGGTCTCTTTCCAGGTCCCGGTCTGAAGGGACCTGTCGGTAAGGAATACCGTCTATGGCTTTTTCCTCTGAAGGAACGGTGCATCGTTCCACGGTAACCGGCGCCCGGGGAATGGTTGCCAGCGGACATCCGCTTGCAAGCCTCGCCGGGGTCCGGATGCTGCTCGAGCGGGGCAACGCGTTCGACGCTGCGGTTGCGGTCGCGGCGGCGTTGAACGTCGTCGAGCCGTACATGTCCGGTATTGCCGGTGTGGGTTACGCGCTGGTCTATTCCGCCGCGGAAGACCGCGTGCGCGTATTGGATTATTGCGGGCGCACGCCGCACGACGCCACCTCGGCGTTCTTCCCAACGCCGCAACATCAGGACGGCGGCGTGACCTCGTGCCTGGTTCCCGGCGCCTGCGGAGGATGGCTCGAGCTTCTTGACAAATACGGCACGATGGACCGGGCAACGGTGTTTGCGCCTGCGATTGAACTCGCCGAGAACGGTTTCCCGGTCACCGTGAAGAATTCCAGGTTCATACGGGATGCCGTCCCTCGTATGCGGCCTACTGGAACCCGGGTGATTCTGAGCCCCGGCCGGGCGCCCCGTGCGGGGGACGTCCTGATCCAGAAAGATCTCGCCCGGACGTTTCGCAGGGTGGTGGAAGGCGGCGTCGAGGCATTCTACCGCGGAGACCTTGCATCCGAGATTGCGGGATATGCGCAGGCCGGAGGAGGTCTTCTTTCCCGGAGAGATCTCGCGGATTTCGAGGTAGAGTGGGCCGATCCCATTTCAACGTTCTATCGCGAATTCCGCGTAATCTGCCCGCCGCTCCCCAGCGCCGGTTTTCACATTCTTCAGGCCCTGAACATGCTTGAAGGTTACCAGCTCGAGGACCTGGGCCACCATTCCGAGGAATCGCTCCACCTCTTTATCGAGGTCCTGAAGCTGGGCAACGCGGATCGGGTGGCCTTCGCGGCGGCGCGGGAGGCGCCGTTGGACGGATTGCTTTCAAAGGGATACGCGAATGAACGCAGGAGCCTTATCGGGGACCGGGCTGCGGTGAATCGCGGGGAATACTTCGCCGCAGTCGGGTTGCCGGGCGAAATCTCGCCCGGGCAGCCCGGGGACTGGCTGAACGAGTGCACGACGCACTTCGACGTGGTGGACGCGGAGGGAAACGCGGTGGCGATAACGCAGAGTCTGGGTTCGGGGTTCGGCTCCGGTGAGATTATCGGTGAGACGGGTATGTTCCTGAACAATTTTATCAAATGGGCGGATACGGTACCCGGCAGCCCCAACCGTATCGAGCCGCACAAGAAAATCGATATGTGCCTTTCGCCGTGCCAGATTTTCAAGGATGGTCGCCTTCTGGCGGCGCTCGGTACGCCGGGAAGCTGGGGAATTCAACAGACGACGACCCAGTTCACCACCAATTTTCTGGATTACGGGATGAACATTCAAGCCGCCATCGAAGCGCCGAGATTCCGCTTTCAGCATGCCGGCACCCGTGTATATATGGAGTCCCGCGTGCCGGCGGAAATCCGGTCCGGCCTGAACCGCCGCGGACATCAGATCGACGTCGTCGACGCCTTTTCCCCCGTGACAGGCGGGGCGCAGGGAATTGCCGTAGACCAGGAAAGCGGCGGCCTGATGGGCGGTGCGGATCCCAGACGGGACGGCTACGCGATTGGAATATGAAACCGCACGCTGCGTCCCGAAGATCGTGAAATGCCGGAAGCTCGGGCCCTGTCCGGCGCCCGGCACGGTTAGCCGGCGGAAGCGTTTGGAATGAGGGAGTTTTCATCTGCGCACTGGAGGCGGGCGCCGGCCGATCCGGACGAACCGGACCCGGCGGAAGTCCGCCGCAACAGCCGGCTGCTGATTCTGAACGGCGGCCTCGTCTTCATGTCGATGACGTTGGCCAGCTCGGATATGGTGCTGCCGGCTTTCGTACAAATGCTGACGGCCTCGAGCGTCGCGGTCGGGCTTGTCGGTGCGCTGATGCGGATCGGATGGGCGTGGCCGCAGATATTCATTTCCAGAATTATCGAGAACAGAAGAAGAAAAATGCCCTTCCTGCTTCTGGCGGGAGGCATGCGCAGTACCGTCTGGCTGGTAATCGCGGGGCTGACGTACCTGATGGGAGGTCGTCAGCCCTTTTACTTTTTGTGCTGTTTTATGGTACTGTACGCGATATCCACTTCCATGATGGGTATATGGAACGTCCCCTGGATGGACATTGTGGGAAAGGTCGTTCCGCCGCGAGACCGGTCGCGCCTCTTCGCGGTGCGGCGGCTTTGCGGCGGCGTTACGGCTATGGCGGCGGGCGGGTTGATTACCTTCGTGCTCAGCGAACGCAGCGGGATCGTATTCCCGTCGAACTACTCGGCGCTTTTCCTGCTGGCCGGACTGGGAAACGCGCTGTCGGTTTTCGTATTCAGCAGAATCCGGGAACCGGCGGGCCAGGTGCGGCATCTGCGGCAGGCGTTCTCCAGCTACCTGAACAGCGGGTTGCGCCTGCTGAAGGACGATCCCGATTACCGTCGACTATGCGGGATGCAGCTTCTGTGGTCGCTGATGATGATGGGGTCGCCGTTTTACGTTCCCTACGCGATTACCGACCTGGGGTTCGGGCTGGTCTACGTCGGCGTATTTGTATCGGTCATGCAGGTCAGTACCGTGCTGTCTAACGCGCTCTGGGCGCACGTCGGGCATCGGAAGGGCAACCGCGCGCTGCTGGTGTATGGATCGTATCTGATGGCGCTGTCGGCCGCCATTCCGCTCTTGGCCGGGTACGTCCCGTCCCTGTCCGTCGCCCCGCTATCGAACTGGGGCATCGACTGGGCATTCGATCCGCACGTCGCCTCTTACGCTCTGACGTTTGTTTTTTCGGGGTTCGCCAGCAGCGCGGTGTTTAACGGCCGCATGGCGTACGTGCTGGAACTCGCGCCTGAAGACCGCCGTCCCACGTATACCAGCTTCCTGAACATGTTTGCGCTGCCTCAAGGGATTCTACCCGTGGCTGCCGGTTTGCTGGTGGCGTGGATCTCGTACCGTCCGATGTTCTGGATCGCCCTCCTGTTCGTGCCTCCAACGATTTTTTTCGTTCATCGACTTGGCGGCGCGGGGCATCGGCGATTCGATTGACGGGTCCCGTCCCTCGTGCCCGCTCATCGGGTCAGCGTTCCGGCAAGTTCTTCGGCAGGATACGTGAGGATTTCGGCGAGAGTCGGATGGTAGTGCGGGATCTGAAGGAGGTCGAAGACAGTACCATGGTAGTAAATGACGGCGGCGAGTTCATGGATGAGTTCGGATGCGTCGGGACCCGTGATATGACCGGCAATGAGTTCGCCGTTTTCCGGATGGCAGAGGATCTTCACGATGCCGTGGGTTTCGCCCATTACCATCGATTTTCCGTGATCGCTGAACGGATGCCCGGCCGAAAGATACGGGATGCCCGCGGCCCGGCATTCCTTTTCGGCAGGGCCGACGGACGCCACCTGCGGGTCGGTGAATACAACGGACATGCGCAGGCGATAGTCGATCGACTTTTCAGGCGCTCCCGCCACGGCATTGTGACCGGCGATCTCGCCCTGCTGCACTGCGATGTGTACGATTTCGTACGGACCCGCGCAGTCTCCGGCGGCGTAGATGTGTTCTGCGCTGGTCCGCATCCGATCGTCGGTGGCGATTCTTCCGCCGCGGACTTCCACGCCGGCGCGTTCCAGAGCCAGGCCGGCAAGGGCCGGCGTTCGTCCCAGTGCGTTGAAGACGACGTCGGCGGAAACCGAACGGGATTCGTCGCCGTGCAGAAAGTGCACGGATGTCCGATCCCCGGACCTGCCGACGTGCTGAAGCCGGGTGTCTGTATAAACCTGCATTCCTTCTTCTCTGAATCGGGTTTCAACGTGCCGGGCCATGTCCGGGTCGCAGTCGCTGAGCAGCTGGCTGTTTCGCTGGATCAGTGTGGTTTCCGCACCCATCCGGCACAGAAACTGGCCGAGTTCGGCGGCGACGGCGCCCCCGCCGAGTACGATCACGGATCCGGGAAGTTCCCTTAGTTCCAGGACGTCGTCGCTCGTGAGATAGCCCGTTTCCTCCAGGCCGGGCACGGGGATTCTGCTGACCGCGGAACCCGATGCAATGACGAAACTGCGTCCCGAGATGCTTTCAGATCCAACGCGAACGGAGGTCGGCGAGTCGAAACGGGCCCGACCTCGTATCAGCCTGAATCGCGGGCTGTTGAGCTGTTCGACCCTGTAATCCGCGAATTCGTCGACCAGTGCGCGTTTCCTGTCGTTGATTGCGCCCAGGTCAGGGTATATTTCACTCGCAATCAGGCCGAACTCGCCCGCCCGCTTCATCAGCGAGAGCAGGTCCGAACTGCGAAGCAGCGTCTTGGACGGCATGCAGCCGCGCAGGATGCAGAGACCGCCGAGGGGTCCCTTGTCGATAATGGCGACGTCTGCTCCGCGGTCCGCCGCGACGCGAGCGGCGGCGTAGCCCGCACTGCCGCCGCCGATAACGACGACGTCGTGTGTCATGGTCCTGCTCCGGTTGTGAAAAGGTCCATCTGGTCTTCCGGGTCGGCCTGCGAATCTACCGACGGCGCAATCACCCCACAAGAGAAAAATGACTCAGATGCCGATACCGTCATCGCATCTTTCCGAAAACGCCGGAGATTGCGGCGTCATCGCAACGTCAGGGCCTCCCGCGGCCATGCCAATGCCGTTATTGGAAACATTCGTACGAGCCCGAGCCCTTGTCCGATGAGGCGCGCATGAGAACGCGGTGGCAGGAACCCGGAGGCTACAGGGAGGTGTTGCGGATGGCGGTGCCTCTGATTCTCAGCACCGGCTCGTGGAGCCTGCAGATCTTTGTGGATCGGGTATTCCTGAGCTGGTACGGACGGGACGTACTTGCGGCCTGCCTCCCCGCCGGCATGTTGCACTTCACCTTCACCAGTCTGTTCCTCGGTACGGTCGCCTACGTGAACACGTTTGTCGCCCAGTATTGGGGTGCCGACCGGCACGATCGGGTGGGTCCGGCCGTGTGGCAGGGCATATATGTCGGTCTGGCCTCGGGGGCGATGATTCTATGTCTGATGCCGTTTTCGGAAACGTTCTTTCAATGGGCCGGCCACGAGCCGCGGATACGTGCGCTGGAGGCCGAGTACTTCAGGATTCTGTGCTTCATGGGGCCGGGCGTTACAGGAGTGGCGGTATCGTCATTCTTCAGCGGGCGTGGCGATACGCAGACGGTCATGTGGGTGAATTTCCTCGCGTGCGGGTTGAATGTCATCCTGGATTATGCGTGGATTTTCGGCCATTGGGGATTTCCGGAATGGGGCATTCGCGGCGCTGCGTGGGCGACGGTCGTATCCCACCTCCTGATCCCCGTGGTGTTCTTCGTACTGATGATTCGTCCCAGGTACCGCGACGCCTTTCGCACCTTGAGCGGATGGCGTCCCGAGCCTGAGCTGCTGCGTCGGCTGGTGCGTTACGGGTTGCCCAACGGGATTCAGTTCATGTTGGAGATTCTTGGCTTTTCGATGTTCATTCTGCTGGTTGGGAAACTCGGCACGACGGCCCTGGCGGCCGCCAGCGTAACCTTCAACGTGAACACACTCGCTTTCCTCCCGATGATGGGGCTGGGCATCGCGGTTTCAACCCTCGTCGGTCAATATATCGGAAGGGACAGGGTGGATCTGGCCGAACGCAGCACGTGGTCCGCAGTGCATCTCAGCCTGTCGTATATGCTGGTGATGGCCGCAGGGTATGTTTTCCTGCCGGGTCTCTTCCTGAGGCCGTATATTTCAGGCGCCGATCCGGAGGCCTTCGAGCAGGTCTGGGAAATGTCGGTCGTCCTGCTGCGGTTCGTGGCGTTCTATTGTGTGTTCGATGCGATATATATCGTCTTTTCCGCAGGCGTAAAGGGAGCGGGCGATACGCGGTTCGTCATGTTCACGTCAGTCGCACTCGGCTGGTTTGTAATGGTTCTGCCGACCTATCTGACGGTAGTGACGTTCGGGTGGGGTCTGTACGTCGCCTGGATCTTCGTCAGCCTCTACCTTGTCTCGGGTGGTTTCATATTCATGATGCGGTTCAGGAGCGGCAAGTGGAAGTCGATGCGCGTCATCGAACGGGTCGAAGAAACAAGGGCTAAGACAGTCTGAAATCTGCGAACGTTCATGTGAACGACGTAAGGGGCCCGGTCCCGTGGAACAGGGCGGGAAGCCAGTGCGCCACGCCGGATGAACCCCTGCAGGGTCGAGGCGTCTGAAAGAGGGCGGCAGCATCCTTTCCGCCTGCCTGGAGGACCCGCGCGACTGTAATCGTCGAACGGGAGATACCGGACCCGACGAGGGCACCGGCCGTTCGGTTGTCAATAGTCGCAAATCCCGCGCGGAACGCCTCCGAACCACCACCGGAACCGGCGCGCGAATCGACAGGACTCGGAACAGTGCCGATCAACACGAAAACGACGAGGGATCTGCAATCCGTCAATTGCGCGAAAGCCGATCCGTACGCCGGACGCGGCCTCACCCGCGTCTGCGCTGCGGGCGTGTTCCTGATATCGCTGGCTGTATTCGTCAAGACCGCCGCGCCAACGGTTTCCTTCTGGGACTCGGGAGAGTTCATCGCCTGCGCGTTTACGCTGGGTATTCCTCACCCGCCGGGCGCGCCGCTTTATCTGTTGATCGGACGTCTCTTTACGATGTTGCCGTTCCCGGACGACCCCGCGTTTTCCATGAACCTTGTCTCGGCGATAACGAGCGCGCTTGCGGTGCTGTTCGTCTACCTGATTACCGTACGTCTGGTCCTGCCGGGTCGGAGCGCCGGCGAGAGATACGTTGCCCGTGTTTCGGGTGCGGCAGGCGGCGCCGTGGCTGCCCTGATGCTTGCGTTTTCGGATACGTTCTGGTACAATGCCGTGGAGACCGAGGTGTACGGGTTTTCGATCATGCTGATGACGATGTCCCTCTGGTTGGGACTGCGGTGGATGGAACGCGGCGGAGAAAAGAACAGCCACCGTATCCTCTATTTCGTCGCCTATCTCATGGGTCTCGCGGGCGGTGTCCACCTGCTGTGTCTGTTGACCGTTCCCACCCTGCTGATGCTGGTCTGGTTCAGGAAGCCGGAGTTGATGAAGGACCCGCGGGTCTGGGCGTTCGCGGCGCTCCTGTTCTTCGCGGGCTATTCGACTTACGCCGCACTCTATATCCGGTCGGGGTTGAATCCGGTGATCGACCAGAATAATCCGGAAACGTGGGCCAACTTCATCAGGTTTCTCGGACGGGAACAGTACGGTGCGGACAGTATGCTGCTGGGCGTGTTCAACCGGCAGGCGCCGTTCTGGGATTTCCAGATCTGGACGATGTATATCAAGTATTTCGTCGCACAGTTCCCGGTGCCCGGTATCGGATTCGTTTCGGATGCCTTTCGTCGGGCCACGTCGCCCGAGGCGGATCCGGTGCGTATTTCAGTCGTACCCTATCTCCTGGGCTGCTGGGGTATCCGGGAACACTGGCGTCGGGACGCCGGGCGTTTCTGGGCAATTGCCGCACTCTTCGTGCTTTCAGGCGTCGGGCTGTCGATCTATCTCAATATGGAAGACCCGCAGCCGAGGGAACGCGACTACGTGTTTGTGGGCTCGTTTGCGTTGTTCTGCGTGTGGATGGGCATTGCGGCGTCGGCGGTCATCCGGGGGGCGTACAACCTTTGCGGCAGGGGTGCGGCGGTTGCCGCCGCCTGCCTTCTGCTCGCCATGCCGGGTGCGTTGGCCGCAAGCCTCTATCCGACGCATGACCGGACCGGCAACCGGTTCGCATTCGATTACGCGGCCAATATCCTGAATTCCTGCGACCCCGGTGCGATCCTGTTCACCAACGCGGATAACGACAGTTTTCCGCTCTGGTACCAGCAGGAGGTGATGGGACTCCGTAAGGATGTACGAGTCGTTAACCTGAGCCTTCTGAATACGTCGTGGTATATCAAGCAGTTGAAAGAACTGCAACCGGAAGTACCCATCCGGTATACGGACCAATACATCGAGCAGGTATTGACGGCACGCGACCGGACCGCGGTGATAGAGTCCGGGCGGTCCTGGCCGGAGGACAGGGAGGTGCAGGCGGCAGGATTGACCTGGACCGTCCGGGGAGCGCCGGGCAGGGTACTGCGGGTACAGGACGTTATGGTTTTGAAGATCGTGGATTGGAACGAGTGGGAACGGCCGGTTTATTTCGCGTTGACGGTACCGGACGGTAACAGGATGGGACTGGAGGACCACCTGGAGATGGAGGGCATGGTTTTCCGTCTGTTGCAACGGAAGGCGTCGCCGGTTCACGTACAACGCACCAGGCGGCACCTGATGGATCTCTATCAGTTCCGGGGCGTCTCGGACCCCGGGGTACATCGTAACCGGACGGCACGAAACCTGCTGGCCAATTACCCGGCGGTGTTCCTGCGCCTCGCGGAAGTCCTCGCCGATGAAGGGGACCGGGACGGGGCCTACGAGGTCCTCCGGTTCTGTGAGAAACACGCGCTTCCCCCGGAGCATTGGCAGGGCGCCTTCTCGATGGCGGCGTTGATGCATCGACTGGATCGGCCGGAGGAGACCCGGCGGTTGTTGAATGTCGTGCTGGAATCCGACCTGATCGACGAAGAGACGCGTCTGGGAGCGGCGGCGGAGTTGCAGATGCGGATCGGGCGATACGACGAGGCAATTGACCTGTATGGCAGGATGATTGAAAACAGCATGCAGGTCGAACGGGCGTTGTTCAATCGGGCGGCGTCGCGGGAGCGCATCGGAGACCTCGCGGGCGCCGCCGGCGATCTGGAGCGCCTCCTGCGGCTGACGCCGGGAGACCGGGAGGTCGCGCGGGCATTGGAGACGATACGGCAGAGGGTCAGACTTCAAGAGGCGGCGGATGGCCGATAGACCCCTTGTGTCCGTGATCGTGCCGCATTTCCTCGGGGATGTTCTGCTGACCTGCCTGGATTTCCTCTACGCGAGAACAAGCGGTGCGCCGTTCGAGGTGATCGTCGCCGACGACAGGCCGTACGACGACGGTAGCCTGCAGAAGGCGCAGGCGCGGTTTCCCGGCATACGGGTCGTGAGCGTTGGCGGCGGGAAGGGGATGGGTGCGGGGAGTAACAGGGGCCTCGAGACGGCACGCGGCAAATACGCGATGTTGCTCAACAACGACGTCGAAGTGGCCGAAGGCTGGCTGGCGCCACTGCTGGCTGCAATGGAAGCCGACCCGAGTGTGGGCGTATGCCAGCCAAAGGTGAGGTCACTCCATGAACGCGAGAAATTCGACTACGGAGGCGCCGCCGGCGGGATGATGGACGTGCTGGGGTACACCTTCTGTCTGGGCCGGCTGTTTGAAACGGTAGAGGAGGATCGAGGCCAGTATGATCGTTCGCGGGATATCTTCTGGGCGGTAGGGGGAGCGATGTTCCTGCGGATGAGGTGCTTGAGAGACACCGGACTCATGGATGAAGGCTTTTATATGCACATGGAGGAAATCGACCTCTGCTGGCGATTCCATCTCGTGGGATACAGGGCGGTTTCGGTCCCGGAGTCCGTGGTCTATCACTATGGGGGTTGGTCCCTGGATGCGCGGTCTTTCCGGAAGGCCTATCTGAATCACAGGAATCAACTGGTGATGGTGCTGAAAAACATGTCCGCTCTCTCGTTGGCCTGGGTGTTTCCGGTCCGGGTCCTGATGGAACTGTGCACCGTGCCGCTCGGGATCGTCAGGCGCGACTGGATGCGTCCCTCCGCGGCGCTTTGCGGCCTTTTCTGGGTTCTGTTCCATCCGGCGTCGATTCTGCGCCGACGTCGAGATGCGCAGCGGGTGCGCACGGTCAGAGACCACGAGGTCTTCCGCAAAGTCTATCGCGGCGTGATCGGTTTCCGGTATTTCCTGGGAGGCGTGCGAAGGGCATCGGACCTGTACGTCGGCGGGGGTGCGCGTTGACAGGCGATTCAGACGAAGCACGGGGGTCTTGAGTGGGTGCGATTCGCAGGGTGATCGGCCTGATGTCCGGTACGTCGGTCGACGGCATAGACGCGGCTCTTGTCGAGGTTGGGCCGGAGGAAGCAGGGGTGCGGCTGATTGCGTTTGCGGGTTTGCCGTACTCGGCGGAATTGCGGCGGGAAATCCTCGAAATCTCGGAGGCCGGATGCGGCGTGGCCGACAGGATATGCAGGCTGAATGCCGTTCTTGGCGAATGGTTTGCCAGAGCCGCATTCAACGTGTGCCGCGAAGCCGGCGCGGAATTGTCCGGTGTGGATCTTATCGGATCGCACGGTCAGACCGTACGCCACCTGCCGGAAGCATGCGGGGCGTTCGGGGTGTTAACGCGATCCTCGCTGCAGATCGCCGACCCGTGTGTGATCGCGGAACGGACCGGCGTTACAACGGTGGCCGACTTCCGCGCCCGCGACCTGGCGGCGGGCGGACAGGGTGCGCCGCTCGTCCCACTGGTGGACTATCTGCTGTTCCGGTCCGGACGCGAGGGCCGCGTGCTCTTGAATATCGGAGGCATTTCAAACGTTACCGTGTTGCCTCGGGGTTGCGGGCCGGAAGACGTCCTGGCATTTGACACGGGGCCGGGTAACATGCTGCTGGACGCGCTGACCGAGGTCATTACGGACGGACGTCTTGCATACGACGAGGGCGGCGCGATTGCCGCTTCGGGAGACGTATCGGATTCACTGCTTGGGGAATTGATGCGCCATCCGTTTCTGAAGGCGGCGCCGCCCAAGTCCACCGGAAGGGAGTCGTTCGGCGCGGCGTTGCTCGCGGAAGTCCTGGCCTGGCGCGGTCGGCTGCCGGATGAAGACCTGATTGCCACGGCGACCGCGTTTACCGTGCGAAGCATCGCTGACGCCTTAAAACGGTTCGTCCTACCCGTGAGTCCGATCGGCAGAGTGGCCGTCAGCGGCGGCGGCGGCCGTAATCCGGTTCTGATGAGGAAGCTGACCGCTGCGCTTCCGGAGGTGGACGTGTGTCATTCGGACGCGCTGGGCGTACCCCGCGACGCCAAGGAGGCGATTGCCTTTGCGGTGCTTGCCAACGCGACCGTGGAGGGCAGGCCCGGCAATCTGCCAACTGCAACGGGTGCATCCGATTCCGTCGTACTCGGCGTGGTTGCGCCGGGTAGAGGATGCGGGATTTCGATTGATTCGGCCGATGTGATTATGTAAGTTTAGTCTCCCGGATCGACCTTCCGGGAGTTCCGGGACGAGAAGCCGGATCGCCGGCGGCGGACGTGGGGAACGCCGTGACCGGTCCCGGCAGTGGGTGGGCCGGGGATCGGTTTTACACGCCGCTTCAGAAGTTGTTTTAAAATTACCGGTGTGTTCCCGAGCACGAGCGAAAAAGTGACGGTCAAGGCGGGAAAACCCGCCCATATTTGTCTATACGGGCGGGTTTGACCAACGCCGACCGGTGCTTTTGCAGCCGCGCGAAGACCGCTGGGAATTTTAAGACAGCTTCTCAGGTCGGGGGCCGATTCTATGGGTATGCAGAATCTGCTGGTGACGGGTACGGGCGCGGCGTACGTCATCAGCGCATTCGCTTATGCCGCGCATTTTATACGGATGCGGGCCATCGGAGGCTCCCTGGGGTTCTGGAGTCTCATCGCGGGCTGGGTGCTGCACAGTACGCTGCTCGCGAGAATGGCCGTTGCTACCGGACAGGTTCCCTTGACCAGCCAGGTGCTGCCTTCTCTATGCGCCTGGCTGGTTGTTATTGTCTTTCTGTACCTGGAGTTCGGCACGTGTCGCGGTTCGCTGGGCGCACTGGTCGTTCCCATCGTTGCGGTGTTGCACCTGGTTGCCGCTTCCAACCTGATAGGCGCCGAAGGCACGCCAACAGCGGCGCACACGGGCGGCTGGTTCAAACTCCACGTTATCGCGTACATTCTTGCATATGCTGCGTTTGCCATATCCAGTGTCAGCGCCACGATGTACGTGATGCTGTTGGGGGAGATTCAGAAGAAGCATCTGGGCTTCTTCTACGATCGACTGCCGCCGCTGGATACACTCGACCAGACCAATAACCGTGCCGCGTCCTTTGGTTTCGTTTTCCTGACGGCGGGAATCGTTGCGAGTTCCGTCTGGGTTCACCAGCAGATGTACAGGCTCTGGATCTGGAACGAACCGGCGTTCTGGGTGCTGCTGGCAACGTGGGTCGTCTATGCCGGACATCTTGCGGCGAGAAGGATCGCCGGTTGGCAGGGAAAACGGGCGGCGTTCATGTCTATTCTGGGATTTGTCCTCGTCGTGTTCACGTTTCCCGTCATGGGCCTGCTGTTTCCCGGAAAACACGTCCTGGCGCAGTAGGCTGAATTGCGTGAGTTGATATGGCCGGTCAACGTGTCGACTATCCGGTCTTTCTGGATCTGCGGAACAGGAAATGCGTCGTCGTGGGCGGCGGTACCGTTGCCGAGCGGAAAGCCGTGGGCCTGCTCGCCGCGGGCGCCCGCGTCTCGGTGATTGCGCCCGTGATTTCGGAATCTTTGGAAGGCCTGGCAGCCGACCCCCGGATTCATCTGTTACGTCGCGAATTCCATCGAAGCGACGTCGACGGCGCGGCCCTGGCATTCGCTGCGACGGACACGAGTTCGGTCAACGACGAGGTCGTGCGGGCAGCGGGGAAAAAGGGGGTCCCGGTCAATCGCGCGGACCCGACGGGCCCGGGTGACTTCGCGGTGCCTGCCACACTGCGCCGCGGCAAACTGCAGGTGGCGGTTTCAACCGGGGGGGCCAGCCCGGCATACGCGCGGATGGTGAGACGGCGTCTGGAGGACGTCCTTGGGCCGGAACACGGCGGCATGGTGGAATATCTCGCCCGCTTGCGTCCGAGGGTGATGGCACGGTTTCCCGAAAGTCCCGATCGGCGAAAGGCCGTGTGGGATTTGCTGGTGAACTGGGAGACCGTGGACCTGGTTCGACGGGAACGTTGGGATGAACTCGACAGGAAAGTACGGGCATGTCTATCGTAGTGGTGGGGTTGAACCACCGAACGGCTTCCGTGGAAGTCCGGGACCGTGTGTCGATTTCCGAGAGGAAACACCGGTCCATCCTTGAGCGATTGTACGCGCTTGATGCCGTGGCCGAATGCAGTCTCATTTCAACGTGCAATCGTTCCGAAGCCTACGTCGTAACGGACCGTCCCGAGATCGCACGCGCGGGCGTTATTGGCGTATTTGGAAAAATCGGCGGGATCGACGCCGGTGAATTGCGCAGATTCACATTCACCCGCAACGACCTGGATGCGGTCCGACACCTGCTTTGCGTTGCGTCGGGCCTGGATTCGATGATCATGGGCGAGCCGCAGATCGCGGGGCAGGTGAAGGATGCGGGTGCCCGCGCAATGGAAGCGCGAACGAGCGGCGCCGTACTGAACCGGCTGTTTCGTTCGGCCGTCGAAACGTCAAAACGGGCAAGAACGGAAACCGGGATCGCTGACGGCGCCGTCTCGGTCAGCTTCGCGGCCGTGGCGCTGGCAAAGAAGATCCTCGGCAAGCTGGACGAAAGGACGGCCCTGGTACTGGGCGCGGGCGAGATGAGCGAACTGACCGCCAGGCACCTTGTGGACGGCGGAGTCGGGCGTCTGACAGTGTCCAGCCGGACGTTCACACGGGCGCGCAGTCTGGCGAAGCGGGTGAATGGGAAAGCGTTGGCCTGGCCGGATGCGATGGATGGCCTGCACCGGGCCGATATCGTAATCAGTTCAACCAGTGCGACAGTCCCGATACTCGAAAGGCAACGCGTTGCGCTTGCGATGCAGAAGCGCCGGAATAACGCCATGTTTCTCATCGATATTGCGGTGCCGAGAGACATCGACCCGGACGCGGGATCCCTCTACAATGTGTTTCTGTACGACATCGACGATCTGCAGGCGGTTGTCGGGTCGAATGTGCAGAAAAGGCGGCGTGAGGCGGAGAAGGCGCAGCATATCGTTGACGAAGAGGTGAGGGTCTTTTCTTCATGGCTGAATTCGCTGGACGTGGTACCCGCGATCGTGGCCATGCGCCGGCGATTCCAGGAACTCCTTGAAGAGGAACTGGAACGGGCCCGGTTGTCAGACTTCTCGGAAATGCAACAGGAGAAAGTGGCCGGCCTCCTGAGGCTCTACATGAACAAGCTCTTGCACGCGCCGCAGGTCCGGTTGCGTGAAGCCGCCGATTCAGGGGAGGCGCCGAACTACGTAGACGCCCTCGTCCACCTGTTCGACCTGGATGCGGCCCCGACCCTGACCGCAGGATCGTCGACGCAGCAGGCGCCCGCGGAAGAGGTGCGGACCGAATGCTGACGCGCATTGTGATTGGCAGCCGCGGCAGCCCCCTCGCGCTCTGGCAGGCGGAATGGGCCAGAAAGACGCTGCTTGATGCGAATCCCGGCCTCGATGTTCACATAGAGGTCATCAGAACCAGAGGGGATCGTGAGTTGGGCGAGCCGGTCGCCCGGTTAGGTGGCAAGCTTGTCTTCACCAGGGAAATCGAAGAGGCGCTCCTCGATGGAAGAATCGATCTGGCGGTACACTCCCTGAAGGACATGCCGACCCGGCTGCCCGGGGGTTTGCGCCTCGCGGCCACCAGCCGCCGCCTGGACGTCCGGGACGCGCTCGTCAGTGGTACCGGGCATAAGCTCGAAAACCTGCCCGATGGCGCGGTGGTGGGTACGGGCAGCCTGAGGCGCAGGGCGCAGTTGCTGCACGTCAGACCGGACCTGACGGTCGCGGGGATTCGCGGAAACGTGGATACCCGGCTGCGAAAGCTGGATGCGGGTGAAATCGAGGCGGTGGTCCTGGCGGCGGCGGGTCTGCGCCGGCTCGGATTAGCCGGTCGCGTGAGCGAGTTCCTCCCCGCGGAACGGTTCCTTCCGGCGCCCGGACAGGGTGCGCTGGGTATCGAGATCAGACAGGAAGACGACCGCGTCTCGCGGGCGGTGCGCTGTCTGCATGATCGCTCCACTCATTCGGCTGTGAGTGCCGAGCGAGCGATGCTGGATGAACTCTCGGGGGGATGTCAGATGCCGGTTGGCGCGTGGGCGCGGCTGGACGGGGGCTGTCTCATTGCAGACGGGATGGTGGCCGTCCCCGACGGCGGCAAGGTTGTCCGCGCACGGACCACGGGAGACCCGAACGAATCCCTCGACGTCGGCAGGAGGCTCTCCGGGTTACTGATCGAGCGCGGCGCGAAGGACATCCTCGGCAACGCGCATTAAGCCGCGGGGCAACGTGTCACGGGAGGTCAGCCGGATCCGTGGCGGTTTGGGATGATCATGGCGAAAGGCGCGGTTTTTCTTGTTGGTGCGGGGCCGGGAGATCCCGAACTGATCACAATAAAGGCCCTTCGCCGTATCCGGAAAGCTGACGTGATTCTTTACGACAGCCTGGCGAATCCGGCATTGCTGGACGAAGCGCCGCCGCATTGTGAGCGGATTGACGTGGGCAAACGTCCCCGGGCCCAGGCTCGGCAACAGGAACGAATCAACCGCATGATGGTTGAACGTGCGCGGAAGGGGCTCAGGGTGGTACGCCTCAAGGGCGGGGATCCGTGCCTATTCGGGCGCGGCGGGGAGGAGATGGCAACGCTGAAAGCGGCGGGAATCGCATTTGAAGTGATTCCGGGAATCACGAGCGCAATCGCCGCGCCGGCATACGCGGGTATACCGGTTACCCGGCGGGGAATCGCGCCGCATGTGACGATTCTGACGGGTCACCGGGAGTCTTTGGACGCGCTTCCCGAGGTCGACTGGCACGCGCTGGGACAGCTGGGCGGCACCCTTGTCGTGCTGATGGGCGTTAAGAATCGCGGTGAGGTCGCCCGGAGATTGATCCAGGCCGGTCGTCCGGCCGATACGCCTGCGGCTGTTGTTCAGGACGGTACTCTCCCGAATCAGACGACCGTCCGGTGTACGCTCGGCACCCTGGCCGAAGTGGAAGCACGCAGCCCCGCCGCGATTGTCGTGGGTGAGGTGGCCGCGTCGGAGTTTCCGTGGTTCGATCGGCTTCCGCTATTCGGAAGACGCGTCATGATTACGCGAAGCCGGAATCAGGTCGGAGACCTGCGTGGCAAGTTGATGGGACTCGGGGCCGAGGTTCTGGTGGCCCCCGCCATCGAGATAGCGGATCCGTCCGATTGGCTGCCTGTGGATGCCGCAATTGGGGCGTTGGAACGGTTTGACTGGATTGTATTCGCCAGCGGAAACGCCATCGAGCGCTTCTTCGGGCGGGTACGGTCGTTGCATGGCAACCTCAACGGATTGGCGGATATCAGGGTGGCCGTGGTCGGCCGGAAGTCCGCGGAGAGGGTCCGGAGTTACGGCCTTGACGTGGCTCTGTGCCCGTACCGGCACACGGCCGCCGACCTTGCGGCGCAATTCGCCGAAGTAAACGTGACCGGGCGGGCCGTGCTGATTCCCCGGGGGGAAAAGGGGCGAAGGACGTTACCCGATGCTTTGCGCGTGCTGGGCGCGCGCGTGCGGGAGGTTATTGTCTACCGAACTGTGAAACCTCCAGGCATGTCTGGTCAGGTCGTGGGGCGCCTTCAGCGGAAGGAGGTCGACATGGTTGTTTTTTCAAGTCCCTCTGCCGCATCAAATTGCGTGGATTTATTCAAGCAATTTGGAATGCCTGAAATCACGCAGACGCTCCCCGCCGCCTGTATTGGACCCACAACGGCGGAGGCGGCTCGGAATCTGGGCTTTTCCGTAGTCGCGCAAGCCGCGGACCGGGAAGTCGGCATCGCCGGACTCGTCGACTCGATCCAGGATTTTTTCAGCGACCTGCAGCGGGGCATTGAGTAGACCGCCGACCTGCGTCGTCGTGGCCTGAACGGGTCTTTCCAGCGCGGGTCCGCCGGGAAGAACCGCGGGCTTCATCGATTCCCTGACCGATCCGGGGTGCTGGCGTTCATCTGTTTCGCGGAACCGGTTACCATTTCAGGTCGTCGGATTTTTTGCGCGGCATCGCCGTATTTGACTGTTGACACGAGGTAGTGTACCCCGTAAATTTAACGAGGAAGGGTTCACAGCGAGGTTTTTCTGAACTCCGATAAGGAGGCGGTTATGCGTATGATTCTCGTTTTTCTGGCACTTGCTCTGGCGGGCTCCTCGTCTGCAGGTGAAATGACCGATGGATTGACCATTGACGGCGGTCAGAACTCGTTTGCTCGTCTCACGCTTGAGCGGGCGGACGCACCGGACGCAGAACCCGGTGTCCTGAAGCTGCATGTTTCACTTGTTCAGGCCAAAAACCTGAAGGGGTACGGATTCTCGCTGATCTACGACGCGGGAAAGTATGAATTCATCGAAGCCAGGGAACTCGACGGCAATCTGCTTTCGTCCCGGTCTGAACGGAATACGCTCTTCCTGTCCTCCAGCAGGACGCCCGGAAAACTGGATATCGGCGCAATGAAGGTCGACGGCGAGGGCGCCAGCGGCGACGGTGGTCTCGTCGAGCTCGTCTTCAAGACGACCGACACCCCGCTGCCAACGGATTTCCAGGTCGCTGAAGGCGTATTGGTCGGGCTCGATGGAAACATCGATATGCTCACCCGGATAGAAATAGGGAACCTGAAACCGTTGCCCGACCGAACGGCCCTGAGCCAGAATATGCCGAATCCTTTCAACCCATCCACAACAATCGAGTATCAGATCGCGGAGGCCGGACAGGTCAGGTTGGCCATATATAATCTACTCGGGCAGGAGGTGCGCATTCTGGTGGACGCGCGCAACGAGGCCGGCCACTATACGGCAACCTGGGACGGCAAGGACCAGTTGGGAAGACAGGTCGCCAGCGGGATCTATCTGTATCGGCTGCAGGCCGCCGATTTCTCGGCGTCCAGGCGGATGATGCTTTTGAAATAACGTCATTGGCGTGGCGCTGCAACGCAAGAAGCCGGTTTAGAATTCCTGGTAAGCTCCCGGGCGAACGCGAGCGAAAACGCGGCGGTCTAGGCGGGAGAATCCGGCCACATCCAGGTATACGGATGGGATTGACCAGCGCCGACCGGCGCTTTCGCAGCCGGCCAAGACCGCTGGGGATTCTGAAGCAGATTCTAGAGGTCGTCTCTGTGCCGGAGGCGGCCTTTCCTGTTCCGGGGCATGGGTGTCGATTCCGGATCGGGAAGGCTGCGAATACACGACGATTCTCCCGGGGCGCGCCCTGGGGGACTCGGCGCCTGTCTTGCGGTACGTCCCCTTTTGCTCCATGTGTCACCTGACTTCGGCATCCTGGCTGAACAAGGAGTAGCGGTCATCATGAATCCTTCCGCGGTGCGGGTGATATGCGGTATTGTGTTGGTGAACCTGTTGCCGTGGCTTCACGGTCACGCCGCGGAGGATTCAGGCGGCGAGGCGGGCAGGGCTCGCGCGGGTGATGCCGGAAGTCCCGTAAAGGTCGAATTGTTCGTGATGGCCCACTGTCCTTACGGGATGCGGGCGGAAGCCGCGCTCGCGCCAACCGTCAGGGCATTTGGCGACGGCATCGATTTCCGTCTGCATTTCATCGCTCAGGAGGCCGGAAAGGAACCCGTGTCCGCCGGGCCGCTCAGACCGCTCAGGCCGCTCCGAAGCCACGGTGAATCCTGCGAATCCGGCGCCGTATCCGGCACCGGTCGATTCCTGAGTCTGCATGGCGACGCGGAAGTGGAGGAGGGCATCCGGCAGGTCGTGATGATGCATTTGTATCCGGACCGATTCTATGACTATATTCTGGACAGAAATGAAAACATGGCGTCTCCCGATTGGCAGACCAGCGCCGGACGGGCGGGAATCGATGCGGAACGGGTGGCGGAATTTACCTCCGGCGCAAAGGGCGAGACGCTCTTCAGCGAAAACATCCGAAGGTCGAATCAACTGGGCGTCAGGGCGTCTCCGACGCTTTACGTGAACGGCGTGGAAGTTAAGGGCGGAATCGAGACCCATGGTCTGGCCCGCCGCATCTGCGGGCTGGACAGTCTGGCGGGGCCCTGCGCTTCCGTTCCGGTTTGCGGAGCGGACCGCGATTGTGTCTCGGCGGGACGGGTGGGTGTCTGCGTTGACCCCGGGAAACCCGCTGCGTCGTGCAGATTCAGCGATCCGGTTGTCTTCAGGATGACAGTCTTGAACGATACGCAATGCGACCTTTGCGACCCGGCTCTGTTTGTCCGGTCAACGCGAGAACTGTTTCCGGGTGTGGACGTACAGACGCTCAACGTACATTCCCGGCAGGGGAGGAAGTTGGCGGACCGGTTTCGGGTCGACCGTGTGCCGGCGTTCATCCTCGACGACGATTTTGCAAAGACTGCCCGTTTTCAACGATTCGCGAAGGCCGTCTATCCGATTCGCGGAAGTTTCATGCCAAGGCCTGTACTCGTGCCGGTTTCCCGGCTTATGGGCAGGAAGGCCGACCCGGGCCGAATGGACTTCTTCTTTGCGGGAACATCGCCGGCGACGGTACGAATCGTTGGCGATCTGGCGTCCTGGCTGGACGCCGTCGATGCCCGGGAACGCCTGCGCCTCCATCCGATGGGGCAGGATGAAAACGCGTTTTCCGGCTTGTGTGTCCGGCAGATCCATCCCGATCGGTACCGGGCCTTTGCAATGTGCGTGTTCCGGGGCGCCTCGAAACGCGGGATCAGCGAAGCTTACGCCGCCTGTATGAAACAGCAGGCGATCGATGTCGAACGCATCAGGCGCTGCGCCGCCGCCGATGGTGCCGCTCTGGCCGCGCGGTCCCGTGTTTCGGCGCGTAGAGCGGGAATCGACCCGTCGATGAATCCTTCGTTATTGCTCGACGGCAGGTTCGTCGTCACGAGCCGGATGCTTCCCCAGGCCCGCGACCTGTTCTACAGGCTGAACCCGGAACTCCAGGATCGGGACAGGACGTATATGGAGCAAAAGAAAAAGTGATTCCCCTGGAGGCCGCAGACCATGCATCGCTTGCGCGGCGCCGCATTTCCGGCGCTCTGCCTGGCGCTTTGCGCCGGATGTAGTGCGGATTCAACGGACGTACGGAAGGTGTCGGCAGATGAGGAGGCGCGGTTTCTCATTATGCGCAAGAGGATGGTAAAGATACAGATCGAACGTCGTGGGATCAGGGAGCGGCGCGTGTTGAATGCGTTGCTCGGCGTACCGCGGCACCTGTTTGTGCCCGAACACCTCAAGGAACGCGCATACGACGACGGCGCGCTGCCTATTGGAGAAGACCAGACGATATCCCAGCCGTATATCGTGGCGAAAATGACTGAATTGCTGAACCTGAAGGGTGACGAGATCGTGCTCGAGGTGGGAACCGGGTCGGGTTATCAGGCGGCCGTGCTGGCCAAGCTGGTGCGCGAGGTGTATACTATTGAAATCGTGCCATCGCTTGCCCGGCAGGCCGAAGAGCGACTCAGGAACATGGGATACGACAATGTCAGGGTACGCCTCGGCGACGGGTACCGCGGCTGGGAGGAACATGCGCCCTTCGACGCGGTAATCGTGACAGCGGCGCCCGACCATGTTCCGCCGAAGCTCGTCGAACAGCTTCGGGAGGGAGGGCGTATGGTCATACCCGTCGGCACCGATAATCAACACCTGACGCTGCTTGTCAGGGAGCGGGATGGCGTGAAGGAAGAACGGGTCATACCCGTCCGGTTTGTTCCCATGACGGGAGAAGCGCAGACAAGCGAGTAAGATGCTGTCTTAAAATTGCCGGTGTGTCTCCGAGCGCGAGCGAAATAGTGGCGGTCAAGGCGGGAAAATCCGCCCCTATTTGTCCATACGGGTGGATTTGACCAACGCCGACCGGCGCTTTTGCAGCCGGCCATAGCCCGAATGGGCTTTGTCAACGGGCTGCCAGGGAGGATATTTCTTGATCACAATCTGGGGTATCGGAATTTCGCTGGTGTTCCTGCTGTGTTACCTTGGCCAGTCCGTTTCTTCCGGTATGGAAGGGCGGCGGGCGAAACTGCTCCAATGGGGGTGCTGGCTTGTGGCAAGCTCCACGATGCTATTCTGTTATCTGCTCACCCGCTCATTTTCGCAATGACATATCGGGAGATTAAGCGGCACCTGGACAAACCGGATGCCGTTTTTGATTGCGATCCCGTCGTGCGCGCCCGTGATTACGTGGTCCTTAAATATTTGAACGCACGGTCCGGACGGGTGGGGCGACTGGAAATTCCCGCCGGATCCGTAACGTACGGATACTACAGGCACGGGGCGGGGTATGTATTGTGGAAGATGTGCGATCCTGAAGGCAGGTTACTCGGACATCTTTTTCATATATGCAGGAATCTGAAGGTTGGCGATCACCACGTGGACTATGTGGACCTTATGTTGGACCTCTGGTTCGACCCGTCCGGCCGGCTTACGGTTCTCGATCGGGATGAACTGGAGACCTTCAGGCAGCGCGAAGGTCTGAGCAGGCGGGATATGGAATGGATCGCAAGGCAGGAGCGTACGATAGCCTGCCGCTTCGCCGGGATTCTTGAAGACTTCGACGGCATTCTTGCCCGGGCGCACGCCGGCTCAATCCCCGGGTGAATTCTTCCGTCCTGAGGACAGTGCCTGGCAGGTTCCTTTCACATATTCCCGGAAGGATTCGCCGATATCGGGGTGGGTCAGGGCAAACGAAACGGTTGTCTGAAGATACGAAAGGAGGTCGCCGACCGTGTGCCAGTCCCCTTCGACAGCACACGCGTAAACGGCACGGGATTGAACCATCAGTTGAATCGCATCGGTGAGCTGGTACTCGCCGCTGTCGGCCGGCGGGATGCGATTCAGAAAATCGAATACATCGGGCTCGAAGATATACCGACCGAGGCAGGCGAGATTCGAGGGGGCCCGTGCCGGATCCGGCTTTTCCACCAGGCCCTTGACCAGGCGTGCCCCGTTGACGGATTCGGTCCGGACCACGCCGTAACTGCCGACGCGTTCCCTTGCTACTTCCTTAACCGCCAGAATCGGCGCCCGGAGTTCCGAATACCGGCCCATCAGCTGACCGATGCACGGAGTTTCCGATACGACCAGGTCGTCTCCGAATAACACGGCGAACGGCTCGTCGCCGACGTGGCTGCGGGCTTTGAGGACGGCGTGGCCGGTTCCCAGAAGTTCCCTCTGTCGAAGATAGTGGATGTCGGCAAGCGCCTCGATGCGTTCAAGGGTTGCCAGCATCGAGCGGTCGTCCCGCTTGGCGAGGGCCTCGCGGAGTTCGACGTTGTGGTCGAAGTGGTCTTCTATCGCCCGTTTTCCCCTGCCCGTGATGATCAGAATGTCTTCGATGCCGGCTTCGACCAGTTCTTCGACGATGTACTGGATGGCCGGTTTATCTACGACGGGCATCATCTCTTTGGGCAGGGCCTTGGTGGCGGGCAACATCCGGGTGCCGTGACCGGCAGCCGCGATCACCGCCTTTCGGATTTTCAAAGACAACCTCCGATGTGGTGCGGCAGATGAATAAGTGCTTAACAACTATCGGTTTAAATAAGGAACGTTGTCGCGATCTTGTCAAGTGGATTCTGTCGTTCCAACCACCTGAACCTGGCCTGCAAAGCGCTTGACATCGGGGGGGCGATGGGTTATTTTGGTTTGGCCGAGTCACTTGTCTCCCCGTCCCGCCGCCGTTCCGGCCGGCAGGTGACTTCCCGCGTTTCTACATCTTCCCCGCCGGATCATCTGTTGCAGAGTCAGCCATCGGAATGAATCCCCGTGTCGCCACGTGGAATTGCGAATCCGTCCGGAAGGCATGCCGTCTATTGCCTGGGTGTTCTCGCCTCGGGGGGAGGGACCAACCTCCAGGCGATACTCGACCGGACCGCTTCGGGACGGCTCCCGGCGCGCGTGGGCGTTGTAATCGGGAACAATAGCAGGTCCGGCGCGCTTGTCCGGGCCAGGCGTGCGGGCGTTCCCGCGATTCACCTCAGCGGGAGAACGCACCCGCAACCGGGCGCCCTCGACCGTGCGATTGCTGAAACGCTCAGGTTCCACGGCGTCAATCTGGTGGTTCTTGCGGGTTATATGAAGAAACTCGGGCCGGCGACGCTCGCGATGCATAGAAACCGTATCGTCAATATACACCCCGCGCTGCTACCCGCATTTGGCGGCAGGGGAATGTACGGGGATCGCGTCCACGAAGCCGTCGTGCAAAGCGGCGCGCAGGTCTCCGGCGCGACCGTACATCTTGTGGACGAGGAATACGACACGGGCCCCATCATTCTGCAGCGAAGGATCCGCGTTGCGCCCGACGATACGCCGGATTCCCTGGCGCGACGGGTACTTGCCGTAGAGCACGAGTTGTATCCCGAAGCGATCCGCCTGTTCGCGGAGGGAAGAATCAGGATCGATGGCCGGAAGGTGGAAATACTAGACTGACTGGACAGGTATCGCGACGTTCGAGATCGATTGCTCGGCTAACCCGCTAGAGAACGGATCGCTATGGCACTTTTTCTTTCCAGATTGCTGTCCAACGACATAGGTATCGATCTGGGTACGGCAAATACCCTGGTTTACGTCAAGGGACAGAATATCGTGGTCGACGAGCCGTCAGTGGTGGCGTTGGACCGCAATTCCCACAAACCGCTTGCCATCGGTTCTCATGCCAAGCAGATGATGGGGCGACAGAACCCTGATATAGACGTTATACGTCCCCTGCGGAACGGGGTTATTGCCGATTTCGACGTGACGGAAGAAATGCTTCGGCATTTCATCCGCAAGGTTCAGAGAAACAGGCTTCTCGTACGCCCGCGGATCGTGATCTGCGTGCCGTCGGGGGTGACTGCCGTAGAAATGCGGGCCGTCAGGGAGTCCGCGGAGCGCGCGGGCGCCCGGGAGGTGTATATCATCACGGAGCCGATGGCCGCGGCCATCGGCATCGGCCTGCCCGTCGAAGAGGCGGTGGGGTCCATGGTCATCGACATCGGAGGCGGAACTACCGAAATCGCGGTGATTGCCCTGTCGGGTATCGTGACCTCGAGGTCCATCAAGATCGCGGGAGACGGGATGAACCAAGCCATCATCAGGATGCTCAGACGAAAACACAACCTCCTGGTGGGGGAGCGGAGCGCGGAGCAAATCAAGTGTGAAATCGGTTCCGCCGGGAAGCTGGACGGTGAATGCCAGCATCCCTGCCGGGGCCTGGATACGGTAAGCTTCATCCCCAAGACCATTGTCGTCGATTCCGTGGAAATTCGGGAGGCGTTGAACGGTACGGTGAATTCCATTCTGGAAGCGGTGAGGCAGACCCTGGAGCATACCCCGCCCGAACTTGCAGCCGATATTTTGGACAGGGGCATCATCATGACGGGCGGCGGGGCGCTGCTGCGGGGGCTGGATCGCAGGTTGATGGAAGAAACGGGCCTGCCCGTTATCGTGGCGGACGACCCGCTCACCTGTGTCGTCCGCGGAACCGGGCGGGTTCTTGAAAATATCGACCAGTATCAGAAGATGCTTTTGTAGTCGATAATGGTTTGGATGACCGATGCAGTGGCTGTTTGTTTTTTTGCGCGGACACCGTGCCTATGTCGCGTTGGGCGTGGCCGTCCTTGTGTCGTTCAGTCTCATGGCGCTTGGCCGATCTGACGGCGTGGCGTTGGCGAGGGGCATCGCCGCCGGACTGATGAAGGCCGGTCATGGGTTGTTCACATGGCCGATGGAACTCTCCAGGCTTCGCCATGAGAATCGTGTTCTGCGGGATCAGAATCTGCGTATCTCGCTCGAATTGCTCGAACTGCGTGAAGCGCGAATGGAGAATCTCCGGCTTCGCGCGTTACTCGACTTTCGCACAAAGGCGGAAGGCACCTATCTGGTGGCAAGGGTGGTCGCCCGGGACCCGAACCGTGTGCTGAACACGGTACTCCTGGATATCGGCGCATCCGACGGGTTGGAGAAACGCATGCCCGTGGTAACTGCGGACGGGCTCGTCGGGCGCGTACTCGAGGTTCACCCGCACACTGCCGTGGTTCAGCTGTTGCTGGATCGAAATTGCAGGGTGAGCGCGATCGTGCAGCGCGACGAACGCACCTCGGGCATCGTTACGTGCGAAAACGGCAGCTTTTTTCTCAGGCATGTGTCGGTCCGCAGCGAGGTGTCCGAAGGCGACCGGGTAATCTCTTCTGGTCTGGGGGGTGTGTTTCCCAAGGGTCTCCTGATTGGCATGGTTTCACGTGTGGGTGAACGCGATCAGGCGCTTTTCAGGGAAGTCCAGCTGACTCCCAGCGTCGATTTTTTCAATTTGGAGGAAGTCTTCGTCCTGAAATCCGCGGACGTGAAGGATGCCGGACCGGGTTGAGCGCACCCGGCTCGGCGCCACCGTGCGGCGGGCCGCTTTACCCTTGCTAGGAACGGTCGGCTTTCTTAATTTCCCTGAGGCGTTTGGCTTCAGGGGTTTTTTTATAATGTTTATCCAGTGGAAAACATCCCGATATCATCCCGTTCCTGGGCGCAGTCGTGCAGTCACTGAACGTCCGACAGATCGCCCGGGTATTCACTTCTCCTTTCCTGAGGACGTCCAGAGGAAGCTGCGGATAGGAGAGGACCATCCTGCCCAGGCCGACAAAGTCCACCTGTTTGTCACGTACAAGCGCCTGAGCGACGTGCGGCAGGAATTCCTGAAGGTAAGAATAACCCGTACCCACCACGATCAGGCCGGGGTGCCGCGCCTTGATCCGCCGAACCACGTCGATCTGGCGCGCGACGCCGATCAGGGGATCTTCAGGAGGCAGGTATCCGTCTGAAGGCGGATAATACGCGGGACGCTGAATGTGGGGATTGTAATACGGGCTGCCGGCCGAAAGATTGACCAGCCTTATATCCAGACGTTCGAGCAGGTCGAGAAACTGGTAAGGTTCGGCGAGGTCCGGAACCACGGGATTTTTTGGATTGGCGCCAAACCCGAATGTATAGGGCAGACAGTGGTCGAAGTCTTCCGGCACGCCGGCGCCCTTTACACGACCGTCAGACGGTATCGGATCCGGCCGGAACGGAACGAAGTCGAACGCGCTGAGTCGCACACCGATCCGGAGATCCGGAGCAACGGCCCGGATTCCGTGTACGACCTCGCGGAGAAATCGGGTCCGGTTTTCGAGCGTACCCCCATAGGGACCCTCGCGTGTGACGGCGCTCAGGAACTCGTGCCCCAGATAACCGTGACAATGTTTGATGTCCACGAACTGGTAGCCCAGATCAGCCGCCATTCGCGCGGCGCGCACGTAGTCGTCTATAACGGATCGTATTTCCGCGTCTGACATTACGGGGTGATTCGGGTCCACGCCGAATCTGGCGTCGAGGATGGGATGCCTGTAAAGGATTCTGGGTTCCATCCCGTTCCGGAGCGTGGGCCGGCAGAACCGTCCCGAGTGCGTGAGTTGCAGACCGACGACCAGGTCGTCCGTGCCGCCAACGTGTTGTCGATGGGCTGCCCGAAGGACTTCCAGGAGTTCAGCGAGGCCGCGTCGGGTGTGTTCCGCCGCGTACAACTGGTTGGGGTTTGCGCGGGCCTCGGGTCGAACGGCAATTGCCTCCCCTCCCCAGATCAGTTTTGCTCCACTGAGTCCGAAACGGCGCCACCTGCGACGGGTGTATTTCGAAGGATTTCCATCGGTGAGCCCGTCCCATCCTTCCATCGGATGGATTGCAAACCGATTGCCGATGGATGCCGGACTGAAAGGGAAGGGTTGTGCGAGTGGAGAATCGGAAGCCGTGAGGATGTGCCTGTCGCATGGCAACGCCAGACCGAGGGCCTCAAGGCGGTTCTGAAAAGCCTCGACGGTCTTCAGATGTCCGATGCGGACGATGTCTCCACCCGGCATGAGATTATTCCTGGTGCGGTATCGCGGGGACGCGCTTCGCTGGAACCCTGTTTTCCCGCGCTGCACACGCGGGTTTTGAAATATAGTGAATCACCAATGACGGCGCAAATCACCAATCTCAACGGGAGGCGGGCATGACGTTGGCGCGCGGCAAGAGAGCTTGGCGGTCCCGCCGTGATTTCGAGACGTGTACCGGCAGGGGTATCTCCATTCCGGAAAACGCCGTCCTGCTTCGGCGCGGCGTGACGGTCGCAGACGAAATGGGCAATTGCAGCAGGAACGATCGGGAAGCGGTCTTCGGGCTGCGGCAGGCCCGCAAGACGTTTTTCATCCCGTCGATGGGCGCTTCCGGTGCGCTGCTCTGTCCCTACCTCCTTTGTGACCGGGCCGACGGCGAGATGGAGATCCTGGTAAACGGTCATCCGCTGAGGGTCGGCTGGTCGGGTGACCGGGACTACTGGCAGGACCGGTGGCAGCCGCTGGAGATTCCGGCCGGCTGGCTCAGCCAGGGTCACAACGAGGTGATATTCAGGGCGCTGGGAGACGCGGTCTGGACACTGCTGGTGGAGGAGAGCGTTCAGCCGGAGCGAAGCGCCGTTAGCGAAGACGGCGGTCAGACCTGGCGCATCGAGTCTATAGGCGTCAACGACCGTGCTCGCGGAGAATACATGGTCCGGCTCTGGCTGGACCAATATGCGGCGTCGGGCGAAGTCTGTTCCAATGCCGTGGATCTTCTCGGCCTGGTTTCGGAAGGTGGTATTGCCGCAGCCGGCCACGTCGACGCGGTCCGGTTGACGGCAGACGTCCGGACGCCCGAGGGCTGTACCGCGCGACTGCAGTGGCGCGCCGGACCGTGTCCGGCTTACAGCCCGAAGACCTGGACGGCGTGGGCGCCGTCGTCCGAATCGATCGTGCCGGGCAGCGACGCCAGGTTTTTGCAGTGGCGAATGGTCCTGCGAACCGATCGGCCTTCGCAGACGCCCGAGGTCGAGGCGGTATCGCTTGCCGTCACGGCGCGGGCTGACAAGCCGGCGGCCCGAATCGTCGATTCCAAAAACCCCGCGCTGGTTCGCAGTTCCTACCGGTTTTCGCATCTGCCGGCGGATTCGAAACGGGGACGGATCCTCAGGGATCGATGGCAACTCGACGACGTCATCCGTCCCGCGAAAACCGAGTTCGAGGCGTTTCTTCATTTGCGACAGTGGGTGAGGGAGCAGTGGGAGGACGGCTGGAACATGGGCGACATTGAATTCTGCCCCCCCTGGGACGCCATGGTCATACTGAGTCTCGCAAGCCGCAAGCTGAGCCTCGGCATGTGTACGCACTATGCGACCGTGATGTCACACTGTGCCGCGGCGCTGGGGTTTACGGCGCGAACCCAGATCATGCGTTCACATTGCATCAACGAAGTCTGGTCGAACCAATACGGCAAGTGGGTGGCCATGGACGTCGGCGGAGATGCCAACGACGAGACGAAATTCACTTACCATTTCGAACGCAGGGGCGTGCCGCTCTCGGCGTTGGAAGCGCACCGCGCGTGGGTGAAACAGGACTTCGCGGACGTAAGAATCGCCCCGGAGCCGCCGCCATCGATTGCCGGGAGGTTTCAGGTGGCCGGGCGATTGAAGTTATTCGAGCGGTTCATGATCTCCCTTCGGAACGACGAACTGGAAACGATGGGACCGGGAGAGCCCGAACATGGAAAGATCTCATACCACTTTAACAGATATCTGTTCTGGCAGGACGAGGACACCGCCCCATTGCCCTGGTTCTCCCAACATACGGAGCGTGCCGGAGACCTCTACTGGACTCCGAATCGGGCCGAGATTCACCTTCAGCAGGCAGACGAACCCGATGCGCTTCGCGTGGCGCTGGATACGGAAACCGCGAATCTGAGGGGTTTCGAGGTCAGCATCGATGGCGGGACCTGGGAGGAAAAACGGGAGTCCGCCTTCAAATGGCGCCTGAACGGGCAGGTGAACACGCTGTCCGTCAGGCCTGTGAATGCATTCGGGCGCCGCGGAGCGGAAAGTTCCGTGGTTGTCAGGGCGGCCGGTACATCGGGATGATTGCTGCGAACGGACGGAGGCTGCATGGACAGAGTCGCCATTGAGAATTTCGGTACGTCGATGGTGCGACCCGGCGATTTCGACGCGTTCTGGAACGACGTGGTCGATGCCGCGGAGCGGATTCCGCTGAATAGCTCCGTGGTACGGAGTTCGCTGCGGTCCACGCCCGAAGTGGACGTTTTTAACGTCCACTTCGACAGTATAGACGGCGTCAGGATCGCGGGCTGGTACTGCCTGCCGGCGAAACGCGAAAGAACGCTGCCCGCAATCCTCCATGTTCCGGGGTATATCGGGGAGCCCCGATTGCCAAAACAGGAAGCCCTTGAGGGGTACGCGGTTTTCAGTGTCGCCCCGCGGGGAAAACTCAGGAGCAACGGACAGTTCAATCCCGGATATCCGGGGCTGCTAACGCATAACATCGTGGATCGGAATACCTATTCCTATCGCGGGTTTTATATCGATGCCGTGCGCGGGTTCGACTTTCTGGCCGGCAGGGACGAGGTGGATTCGGAGCGGATCGGCGTGACCGGAAGCAGTCAGGGCGGCGGGTTGACGCTTGTGGTCGCAGCGCTGAGAGACCCGACTGCCGGGGCTGCGGGAGCGCCGTATCTGTGCGGGTTCATGGACGCGATCCGCCTCACCCATACGTATCCGTATCAGGAAATACGTGACTATCTAAGGCTCTATCCCGAGAGGGAGGTTATTGTACGAGAGACGCTTGGGTACTTCGACGGGATTCACTTCGGCCCGCGGATTACGTGTCCGATCATCGTCAACGTGGGACTGCAGGACAATATCTGTCCGCCCGAAACCGGGTACGCGGCCTTCCGTGCGATTGCGTCGAGCAACAAGCGAATGTACGCGTACGACGGCCACGGGCACGATGCGGGCGTCGTGGAGCACGGCGCCGTGATTCGCGCCTTTTTCGAGAAACACCTGAAGAATCACCCTTGACGGCGAATCCCGGAGGCGGGACTGCAACCGCCCCGGGCCCGAGGAGAACGCGTCGATGCAAGATCAATTCCAACCGACCACGGCCAGGCCCGATGACTTCGATACGTACTGGAATCGAACGATGGAAGCGCTGGACGCCACCCCGATGGCGCCCGAAGCGGAAGTCCTGCCCATTCGGTGTACCGGGTTCTCAACGACCTACGGCGTGCGTTTCACGAGCATCGGGCCGTACCGGCTGTTCGGCTATCTGAGTATCCCCCACGGGGAGGGTCCGTTTCCAACACTGGTGTATTTCACGCGCCTTCAGAGCGTGGTGGAGCCGCTTCCGCAGGGTGACGCGATCGAAAAGCAGGGCCGGTTCCTGGTATTTGCCATGGCGGCACGGGGACAGCGCAACGCTGACAAACCTTATTCAGCGTCGTTCCCCGGACTGTACGCGGACGGTATCGAAGACCCTGAGACGTACGTTATGCGAGGCATCGTGGCCGACTGTTGCCGGGCGATGGACTACGTGCTCACCCGCCCGGAAGCGGACCGGAAACGTATCGTGGGGATCGGGCAGAACGAGATGCCGCTGCTGGCCGCGGCGCTGCGCGGTGGAATGACGCACGTCGTCGCTTCTCCGTCCTTCTTCTATGGCGCCATGGACCGGGCGGGGAGTACGGAAAGCTATCCTCTGGAGGAGATCAACGATTACTTGCGCCAATTCCCTGACCGCCGCGACAGGGTCGCGCGCACGGTTTCCTATTTCGACCCCATGTTTTTTGCCCCGGGGATCACGGTGCCGGCCCTGTTATGGGGCAGCAGGCATATGCTCGGGGCTTTGGTCGACGCCATGCCGGGCGCCGCTGAGGTCCGTGCCTCGGAACACTCCCGCTACAGGGACGGGGTTTTTGAAGAGCACTGGATCGCGCGCCATCTGGGACTGAAGGACGTTATTCTGCCCGCGCACTGGCGGTAGGGCGGTGACCCTCACCGGGAATTCGGACGCGGGTTTCGAAATTCATGGGGTCAATCGGGGCTCGGAACGATGGATATCGGAAGGATCAGGTCGGACTTTCCGGCGTTGGATAGTTTCGTATGGTTTCAGAACGGGGGCGTGAGCATTACCCCGGCGCCCGTGGCTGAGGCGCATATCGGACTGATGCGGGAACTGTGGGAACGCGGTCCGATGCACATCGCCTATCCGGACGAGGAATATCCCCGACGTGAGCGGACCCGGGAGCGGCTGGCGGCATTCTTCGGCGTTACACCCGGCGACCTGGCCTTGATGCGGGGTGTGAGCGAAGCGTTTCAGACCGTTATACGCGGACTGGATTGGCGTCCCGGCGACCGCGTCCTGATCTCGGAAGAAGAAGAGGTGGCGTTGCTGGTGCCCTGTCTGCATTTGCGCGACCTGTACGGCGTTGTCGTGGACAAGGCGCCCCTCGTGGATGATCCGGACGAGCAGGTCGAGGCGGTCGTCACGTGTATCACCGAGCGCACACGGCTAATCGGGCTGAGCCACGTCATCTCCGATACGGGGTACCGTCTGCCCGCCGAACGGATCTGTGCCGCGGCAAGGGAACGCGGCGTTATCAGTTTTCTGGACATGGCGCATTCAGCCGGATTGTACCCGACCGATCTGAACAGACTGGGCTGTGACTTTGCCGGAATCCTCTCCTACAAGTGGATGTATTCGCCCTATGCCGCCGGTGCCCTGTACGCCGGACAGGACAGCCGGGATCGAATCCGCGTTACCTACGCCGGGGGACGCGCGCAGGCGTGGGTGGACTTCCGGGAAGATCGATTCGCACTCAAGGAAAGTACGGAAAGATTTGAATTCGGACCCTGGTCGTGGCCGCTGGTTCACGCGTGGGCCGTTGCGGTGGAGTATCTTACCGGCATCGGACTCGAGGCGATCTGGGCGCGCACGGCAACGCTGACGACCCGTCTGAAACAGGGACTGAGCGAGATTCCGGGTGTCAGGCTGTTCACGCCTTTGCGCCCCGAACAGTCTGCCGCCGTCGTCGGATTCAACCTGGATGGATGGCAGCCTCCGGACGTGAGGGATGCGCTGAGGAGTCGCTGGCGAATTGTCGTCAAGGCATTCGACACAACGCGGCGGGGCCTTCGTGCCAGCGTTCCCTTTTTTCTTCTTGAAGAGGAGATCGATCTGCTGCTCCGTGCGGTGGCCACACTGGCCTCAGAAGGTCCGGGGCGATCGGCAAGGGGCGGGTAGGCGCGTCAGGGCGTTCAGCACGCGCTTGTGTGCGCCTTACCGCACCCGTGCCGTCCGAAGGGGAAACACTGGAGGGTTTGATATGGGAGAGGGAACGGTCAGGATGGTTGTCCCGGGAGACGATCCCGTGATGATCGCCGGGTCCGGGCATCTGGATCGCCTCGCGCCATACGGTCAGGTGGTTTTGTACGACTCGAGGCCGGCGTCGAGCGACGAGAAAGTCGACCGCGCCCAGGATGCGGGCGTCATCATTAACACGCGAGGGGTCGTTTCCTGGGGGCGGGACGAATTCGAACGGTTGCCCTGTCTGCGGATGATAACGAGTTGCTCGATAGGCACCGACATGTTCGACCTGGATGCCGCCCGCGACCATGGGATCGTGATCTGCAATCAGCCTGGACGGACGGCGCCGGTGGTGGCCGAGCACATGTTCGGTCTGATGTTCGCCGCGGCGAAACGCGCGGCGCTCTTCACGAAGCGTATGCAGGCGGGCGAGTGGCCCAGGATGGATTGCATCTACCTGCAGGGCAAGGTACTGGGCATTGTGGGCGCGGGGAATATCGGGGCCGAGATGGCCAGGCTGGCGCGCGCGATCGGGATGGAAGTCCTTGCGTGGACGTACCACCCGTCTGCGGAACGGGCTGAGAGACTGGGCGTACGTTTCGTAACGCTGGATGAACTGCTATCGAAGGCCGACGTCGTCAGCATGCACGTGGCGCTTACGGAAGACAGCCGCGGGATGATCGGCTCGAGGGAATTCGGACTGATGAAAGACGGCGCGATTCTGGTGAACGGCGCACGGGGACCGGTCGTCGACGCGGACGCGCTCGTTTCCGCGCTACGGTCCGGACGTCTGGGTGGCGCGGCCATCGACGTGTACGACGAAGAGCCGGTGCCGCCGTCTCATCCGCTGCTGACCTGCGAGCGGGCGGTGTTGACGCCTCACTGCGCCGATATGACGCCGGAAGGGGTCGACCTGCTTAACGGCGGCGCCGTGGACAATGTCATCGCATTTCTGGAGGGTCGCCCGCGCAACCGGGTGACATAGAATCGACGGAGAGCATCGGCATGGGGGAATCCGGTATGGACGCGTACGAACCACTGAATCTGTCCGGCATGTGCAACGCGGGTCCGGAGCTTACGGGAGAGCGTTCGGATGTCTCTGCCGGCGTCCGGCACTACCAGGGGCTGCCTTTCCTGATCGGTCGCGACGACGCGAAGGGTGCGCCCTTTCTGCTGGGTTTCGGCGATGGAATTCCGGACCAGCCGGCATCCGTCCCGGTCCGAAAGACGGCGCGGCGTGTCATCGTGGCGCACCGGTTGCTCGATTCGCTGATTCCGGATAACGGTCCGATCGGCGAACGCGTGGCGGAATATCGTTTCCATCTGGAGGGCGGCTCCGTTGTTTCGGCGTCCATCCGGGACCGGTTCGAGATCGGCACCGTACCGGCGTCCGCCGGGCTTCCGTTCGTGGCGGTCCAGGACCGGACCGACGGCATGCTTCCGCGCCACGAAGGGCGGTGGGGTGACGCCGGGCGCAGGCAGACCGAAGCGTTCCAGGGGAGATCGCGGGACTTTACGCTCTGGGCCTGGGAGAATCCACACCCCGATCGCGTAATCGAACGGCTCGAGGTGATCCCCTCGGGTCCCGTGTTCGTCATAGGCGGTATCACGCTGGGCCACGCCGACGAGCATCCGTTTTCCCGGGAGGCGCCGCGGGAGGTGTTGATCACATTGCCGGAACGCGAGCACGCCGAAAAACCGTTCGACCTGGACGTGAAGGTGGACCGCGGCATCGCCACGTACCCCTTTCCGCTGCCGGCGCAGTCGTCGGAAGCGTTCCTGAGGGACAACAGGAGGGGCTGGGGGGAGCCGCAGAATCCGTCGAGCAGTCCCACCTACGTCGAGGTGGCCGCGATTCCTTCCGCAACGGTAACGGTGACGCAGGGCTCCGAAACGCTGGGCGCCGTCCGGTGGGGTGAGGTGGAGAAACAGGGGTTCGTCGAGACGCCGGCATTAAAGGTCGAGGTCGTGAACCGCGGCCGCAACTGGGTGCACACCCGGGTGGTGGACGACGAAACGGGGCGGCCAATACCCTGTCGGGTTCACTTCCGTTCGCCTGAGGGGATACCCTACGCGCCGCACGGTCACCATCCGCACGTGAATTCCAACCTGGACACCTGGCATATCGACGTGGGCGGCGACGTCCGGTTGGGTCAGATTACGTACGCGTACACGGACGGCACCTGTCAGGGCTGGCTGCCAAGAGGCAGGGTCATCGTGGACGTGGCGCGCGGATTCGAATACGAACCGTTGCGAACCGCGGTGGAGATCAGACCCGGCCAACGGGAACTGGAACTGCGTCTGAAACGCTGGTGCCGCATGAATGACGCGGGTTGGTTCAGCGGGGATTCCCACGTCCACTTTCTTTCCACGCAGGGCAGCCACACCGAGGCGCAGGGCGAGGACCTCAACGTCGTCAATCTTCTGCCTTCGCAGTGGGGCAACCTCTTCACCAGCACCGAGGAGTTTACCGGCAGGGCGAGCGTGTCTCCGGACGGGAGCAGCATTGTCTACGTTGGATCCGAGAACCGGCAGCATTTTCTGGGGCATCTGATTCTGCTCGGTCTGAAAGAGACCGTGATGCCCTGGTGTTCCGACGGCCCGGGAGAGGCGGAAATGGGCGGAACGCTCGAAGTGACGATGTCGGATTGGGCGGACCGATGTCACGCGCAGGGCGGGACCGTCATCATTCCCCATCTGCCCAATCCCAACGGCGAGCCGGCCGCACTCATCGCAACGGGGCGGGCCGACGCCGTTGAGATGCTCAGACATACGGCGTACAATCATCACGAATACTATCGTTATCTCAACTGCGGGTACAGGCTGCCGCTGGTGGGCGGCACCGACAAGATGAGCAGCGACGTGCCCGTGGGCATTTACAGGACGTACGTAAGACTCCCCCGGGACGAGCCATTCACTTACGAATCCTGGTGCCGGAACATGGCCGCCGGACGGACGTTTCACAGCGGAGGCCCGATCATCCGGTTCACGGTGGACGGCCGCGAGATCGGCGACACGATCAGACTCCCGGGTAACGGGGGGACGGTCGAAGCCGTTGCGGAGGCCGAAAGCGTGCTGCCCGTCCATACGCTTCAGATCGTACAGAACGGGCGGGTCGTTGCTTCAACGGAAGAGTCCGGTGGCGCGAGAAGACTGCAGTTGAAGGCGGATATCGAGGTGGGTACGCATTCGTGGCTGGCAGCGCGCTGCGGTGGACCGGGTTATTTCGAGGCGGTCCCGCACCTGGACGGCTGGGGTCGCGGGATCATGGCGCATACCTCCCCGGTCTACGTTGCGTGCGGCGGCGAATGGTGGATGTTCGAATCTGAAACGGCGAGATATATGTTGACGCTGGTGGACGGCTGTATATCGTACATGCAGCTCAACAGCCGCCAGCACAGGCCGGGAGAGGTCACGCACCACCACGGGGAGGAGGACCACATGGCATACCTCGAACGGCCGTTTCTGGAGGCCCGGGAGGCCATCCATCGCAAAATGCACCGGCACGGGGTCCCTCACTAGCGGACTGTGGGGAACCGTCGGCACGGCGTCGCGAAATGGCGCTACTTTGCCTGTAGATATCCTTCGGCCGCAAGCAGTTCGGCCATGAGAATGGCGCCGCCAGCCGCCCCACGAACGGTATTGTGGCTGAGTGCGATGAATCTGTAGTCGAAAATGTTGTCGTCCCGCAGCCTGCCGAGCGTTACGCCCATGCCGTTCCCCGCGTCCCGGTCCAGCCGGGTCTGGGGCCGGTCTTCTTCATCGAAATACGTCAGAAAGGGTTTTGGGGAAGAGGGCAGCCCGGCCGCTCTGGGGTCCCCCTGGAAGTTTCGCCAGGAATCGATGACCTGCTCCCGGGAAGGCTTCCGTTCGAAGGACACCGACGTGGCGGCCATGTGTCCGTCGCTGACGGGTACGCGTATACACTGTGCTGAAATTGCCGGGCCGTCGGCGTTTCGGATTTCACCGTCGCGGATCTCGCCCCAGATTTTCAGCGGTTCCATGGCGCTCTTTTCCTCTTCTCCTCCGATGAAGGGAATGATATTGTCATTCATCTCCGGCCACGACCGAAAGGTCTTTCCGGCGCCGGAGATGGCCTGGTAGGTGCATACGGATGCGCTTCTGGGTCCGAAGTCCGCAAGCGCCTCAAACGCGGGAACGTAGGGCTGAATCGAGCAATTGGGCTTGACGGCGACAAAACCGGCACGGGTGCCCAGGCGCTTGCGCTGCGTCTCGATGATGGCCACGTGTCCCGCGTTGATCTCGGGCATGAGCATCGGCACGTCGGGAGTCCACCGGTGGGCGGAGTTGTTGGACGCCACGGGCGTTTCCCGTCTGGCATAGGCGTCCTCGAGATCCCGGATGTCCTCTTTATCCATATCCAGCGCCGAACAGACAAAATCGGCCTCGCCGGCAATCGCGTCGACTTCGTTTACGTTCCTGACCGTCAGACCGGCGACGTCCGCCGGAATGTCCTTGTCGAGGGTCCAGCGGCCCGCGACCGCTTCGCGGTACGATCTGCCCTCGGACCGCGGGCTGGCCGCCACCACCGAGACTTCGAACCAGGGATGGTCTTCCAGGAGAGAGACAAAGCGCTGACCGACCATGCCGGTCGCGCCCAGAACGCCTGCTGTGAGCTTTCTCATTTCGGTTCCTTCTGTGAGTGAGTGTGGTCGGTTGCCGCCGGTGATGCGACGATCCCTTCGTTCCGGAAATCCGCGGCGCAACGCGCTGCGTCTACGGCCGGCACAAAAACAGCCGGCATGTCCAGGGTAGAGACATCGCCGGCTACGACCGATCCGCGCCACGTCGCAAGAGAGCGCTCCACGGGACGCTGTTTCCCGTGACAGTCCGCTGGATATTATCCAGCAGCCCAGCCCGTTCATCCCGGCGGCGGGAGTTTCGGGCTTCGGCAGGTTTGCCCTTTCGCCCGGCAGTTGTCGGTCCGCCGTCCACTGCCGGTTACTGATGCAAACCCGCGCCTCTACCCTTGCAGCGGAAGAAAAATATACAAACGTTGACTTTTGTCAAGAAAAAGTGTCGTGAAATCCCCTGAATTGGTGTTCGGCCGTCCGGGAGCCGCGGATGAAGTCGCGCTGCCGGCCCGCTGCGCCGGCCCAGCGCGTGTTCCGTCGTCGGTACGGAATTCAGCGCGAGAGTTCCCTATAAACCTTAATGATTTATTGTATTTTATGAACGTGGATAACGCGTCAGAGCGCCAGCAGCCGCGCGATGTTTCCTCCAAGAATGGCGGAGGCGTCGGCCGCCGAGACTCCGGAGGCCCGTACCTTTGCGAGATCGGTGGTAATGTACGTCGCCAGGTCGGGCGTGGGATAGGGCCCGTCGGTACCCCAGATGATGCGTTCCGGGCCCAGCCGGTCCACGGCCTCGCGGATTTTCCATATCAGCACGACGCCGCTGATGTCCATGTGTACGTTAGCGTACGTTTCGGCGATTCCTATAAACCGATCGATGAGTCCACGGTCCGTGCACAGGTACCGTCCCATGTGAGCGACGATGATGGGGGTGTCCGGAAAGGCGCGGGCCATGCGTTCAAGGTCGGCGTACCGGCCGGTGAAGTCGATGAGACAGGGTACGCCGTGTTTGCCGGCCAGTTCAAGTACGGGGTCCGTCACGTATTCAGCCAGGGTGCATTCCCCGGCGTGGATCTTGATGCCCTTGAAGTCCATACCGGTGATGGCTTCCTCGATGCATCCTATAATGGAACGTTCGGCGTTGGGCAGCGCGTATGCGTATGGGATCAGGCGGTCCGGATACGTCTCGTGCGCGGTCCGGGCCCGCGAGACGGCGTCGAACGCGGTGGTGCAGATCGCGAAGACGACGGACTTGCGTACGCCGGCGCCGTCCATGGACTCAACGATCTGACGGGCGGTGTATTCCGTACGCTCGGCGTTTCCGTGTCTGAGGTGCACATGGCTGTCGATAATCATTGCCTTTACTCCTGTACAATGCGGCCGACCGACTCCGGTCATCTCCCGATCGGATGCCGAAAAGCATGGCGGACGCGATTCCACGGCCGATTGAGAGTACGGAGAAAGCGGGCAGGCGTCAATTGATTTTGGAGTGACGTCACAAGATTGGAGCGTGTAGCGTATGTCGGACGGATTTCAGCCTCTGGATCTGAAGACCTATTATAGTTACGGGACGGCGAATATAGAGACAGCGGACGGGTATCTGTGGCCTGCCGCGCCGGGATCGCCGGATTTGAGCGGATTGGACCGGCTCCCGGGAGGAGATTGCCGGTTCTGGGGGGTTCCGTTCGCCCTTGCCGACCGCGGGGAGAGTTCCCGTCAGCCGGCATTTATCGTGGTTTCGGCTCGGGCGGGCAGGGATGGCGCCGGGCCCGTGACCATAGAAGTCGGCCGGAAGGCGCGGCGGGTGTTGTTCGCACACGTCTGTACGCCGGTCCGCGGCGCTGACGCGAGTCTTGAGGGAACCGGAGAGATCGTGGGAAAGTACCGGATCGGCTACGATTCAGGCGCAGACGTCGTTCAGGCGTTGAGACGGCGTTTCGAGATTCACGACCTCTTCGTGCCGTGGGGGCACCATCCCTTTCTCTGCCGGAATTGCCGCGAGTTTCACCCGGTGGGGCTTAACGACAGTAACCTGCCGTATGGCGCGGCGCAGGTGGGTGTCAGGTCGGAAAGCAGCGATCTGGCGGGCTGGTGGCTGTACGACTGGGTCAATCCGCATCCGGGAAAGACCATCAGGAAAATCGAGGTATCGGCATCCGGCGGGGGTACCGTCGCTCTGGGCGCCGTCACGCTCTGCAAGGAGGAACGGGACCCGCTTGCCTGGCATCCGCGCAGCGAAGTGGCGGTATCGACAGAAGGCGGCGAGGAGGTCGCCGTCGATATGGATCGAGGCGTGATCGCGCGGCAGGACCGGCTCTACGTGCCCGGCGCGGATTTCCTTGAGACGGACGAAGCGGGGTGGGGATCGGGAGGACAGGCGTTTCGGGAGGGGCGTTATCTGGAGGTCCATGGCTCGCCGGAAGGGCGTCTGAACGTCCGGTGCGGCGAATCAAGCGAGGCGTTCCGATGGGGAGACGTTCTGGAGAAGAAGACCGTAACGAGCGGCGCCACGCGCGTGGACCTCGTGGCACCCGCGGGCCGGCAGTGGGTACACGTCAGCGTGAAAGACGCCGCCATCGGCCGGCCGGTTGGATGCCGGATACACTTCCGGTCTCCTCACGGCGCCTATTTCGCGCCGCACGGCCATCAGGCAGACGTGAATACCGCCTGGTTCGAGGACATGGGCGGGGACTGCAAGGTGCGTGGGACGCCGTACGCGTATATCGACGGGACCTGCCAGGTGGAGCTGCCTGTAGGACCGGTTTACGTGGAGGTGGCGCGTGGTTTCGAATATGTGCCTGTACGGAGGCTGTTGGAGATCAAGCCGGGTCAGCGCGATCTCTCCCTGGACATTGAACGCGCATTTGACATGAAAGACCGGGGATTCTATTCCGGCGACACTCACGTGCATTTCCTGTCGTCGCAGTCCTCCCATCTTGAAGCCGCCGGGGAAGACCTCAACGTCGTGAACCTGCTGGCCAGTCAGTGGGGCCGTCTCTTTACGAGCTGGGAAGAGTTTACGGGCGGCCTGGCGCCAACGAGCAGCGAGTTCCACAAGATCTGGGTGAGCCAGGAAAACCGCCAGCATGTGCTGGGGCACATCAGCCTGCTGGGTCTCACGCAAATGGTGGCGCCAATGTGTACCGGCGGGCCGCAGGAGGACTGGATCGGCGGCGAGATCCAGGTCTTGATGGCGGATTGGGCTGAAGCCTGCCGGGAGCAGGGGGGTCTGGTGATCATGCCGCATATGCCCACGCCGGACTTCGAGAATGCCGCCAATATCGTGCTGGGCCAGGCCGACGCCGCGGAGATGTGCTGGATCTGGCAGGGCGAACGGATCGGCGCCGGAGAGCGCGGGTACTACCGGTGGCTGAATACGGGGCAGAAACTTCCGATCGTCGGCGGAACGGATAAAATGTCGAACGGGCGCATTCTGGGTGGGTCGCGGACGTATGCCAGACTCGAACGCGGAGAAGAATTTACATTTGAAAATTGGTGTAAGGCCGTAAAACGCGGCACGACGTTCGCCAGTACCGGGGCAATGATCGATCTGTGCGTCGACGGAACGCCGATGGGCGGGGAGATCGCCCTGAAGGGAAACGGCGGGACAGTGGAAGTGGTGGCTGCGGCCGAAAGCGTGTGGCCGCTGACCGCCGTGGAACTGATCGTAAACGGAAATCGTGTTTCCAGACAGCATGCCGCGGGGGACCGCAGAGCGGTCACGCTGAGGGAGGAGTTGAAAGTTGAGAAGTCATGCTGGGTGGCTGCCCGATGCTGGGGTGAGTACGCCACGGACGCCGGTCCGGTAATGGCCCATTCGTCGCCGGTCTACATCGACGTGGGCAATCGATGCGCGTTCGAGTCCGCCGACGGTGAATATCTGTTGACCCATATGGAGGGCGGCATCGCGTGGGCGGAGAAGATCGGCGTGTTCAGGGACGAGAATACGCGCGCGCGTCTGATTGCTCTGTTTCGCCAGGCGCGGGACGAGTTGAGCCGGCGGGGACGTTAATCACAGGTAAGCTTCGCGTTATGCGCAGACTGGGGGAACCATGGAATTCAGGTTGGGATACAGCACGCTCCGTTGGCAGGAGCCGGATCTGGAACCGGCGCTGGAGGAGTTGAAAAGGGCCGGATGGGACGGCTGGGAGGGAAGGATGTCCGCGGACTGGCTGGGGCCGCCTTCCCGTCTGCGCCGGGTGTGCAGGAACGCCGGGTTGCCGATGGTCGTATATACCGCCAGTGGATCGCCGGACGTGCGCGATTGGGCGCACGTGGAGCGCAACCGTCGCCGGATGGACTACGCCGCCGAGGTGGGGGCCGACTGCTTTATGTTCATGAGCGGCGGCAAACCGGCGGACCGTCCGGTGAACGAGGGTGACCTGACCGCTGCCGCCGAGGGCGCGGAAGCGTGGGCGGAATACGCGGAAACGCTGGACCTGGAGATCAGCTATCACATTCATACCAATACACTCGTGGATTCAACCGCGGACTGGAGGTTCTACACCGGACGGCTTCGCAAGGCAAGGCTCTGTATCGACGTTTCCCACGCCAGGCTCTGGGGCTATGATCCGGCAGAATCGATACGTGACTTCAGCAGCAGGCTGAATTACATGCACCTTCAGGACTACACGTCCTGCTCACGGGATGAGAGCGGTCGATACGATCCGGTCTGGTGCGACGTCGGAGAGGGAGCGGACCTGGATTTCGTCTCGATTCGAAACGCGCTGGTGGAGACCGGCTTTTCGCGCTGGGTCACCAGTTGTCCGGGAAACCCGATACCGGGGGCCGACGACCCCGTCAGCGAAGCCAGGCGAAGCCGGAAGACATACGCGTTTTTGCGGCGAATCGGATATTGACCCGGGAACGTCGCGCTGAGCAGGTATCCGGGTTCTGAAGTCCCATGTGCCAAAATGGCATAATATGCCGGATTGACACACCCGGATATGCCATTTTGGCATTTCAATATATCCTGCGAATTCGAGTCAACGTATCGCTGAAACCGGAAGCACAGAGCGGTCGGGAGTTTCCCGGCCGCTCTGTGCTTCCGGTTTTTGTTACGGCTCCGGTTCCATCCAGGGCGTCCAGTTGCCCAGGGACAGCGCGCCGTCGGCCACGATCGTCGTCCCGGTGACGTATGCCGCGGCCGGAGAACACAGGAAAAGCGTGATCGCCGCAACCTCGTCCGGGTCCGCGAACCGGCCGGCCGGAACGTCGCGGAGCGCCTGCGACTCGAAGTCTTCCCTCTGAAGGGGCGTGAATTCGTGCTCCCGAAGGCCCGAGGTGTCCACAAATCCGGGCGCGACTGCATTGACCCGCACGTTTTTGCGGGCGTAGTGGAGGCCCAGGGTCCTGGTCAGGTTGACCACGCCTGCCCGGGCGGCTCCGGAGTGGGCGAAAGGCGGCGCCCCCCGTTCAAGCGCATAGATGTGAACGATGTTGACGATGGATCCATAGCCATTCGCGGCCATTGAGGGACCGAACCGGCTGCACATGTTCCAGGTGCCGTTCAGGTTGAGATCGACAACCGCCCGCCAGCCGCCGTCGGTGATCTCCTGCGGACGTGCCGGGTACTGGCCGCCCGCGTTATTGACCAGAAAGTCGATGGCGCCGAATTCGCGCTGCGCCTCCGAGAGGAGACGTTCAACCTGTTCGATCTCGCGGATGTTGACGGGCAGGGCGAGGCATCGGGCGCCGACGCCGGCGATTTCCCGGCCCGCGGACGTGAGCGTTTCGGCATGGCGACCCGCGATCACAACCCGGGCGCCCAGCCGCGCGAAAGCCAGAGCGATCCGTTTGCCGATTCCGCGCCCGCCTCCGGTTACGAGAGCGGTTTTCCCGGCGAAGAGATCGGGTGCGAATACCGTAAGGGCTTCCGAGTCGGATTTCATCCGGCGTTCCTCCGGACGGAATGGAAGACGGGACAGGGGCGATCCGCAAGATACGCGATGATCGGGATAAATTCAACGTCAATTGCGCCGTCCCGGAACCATGTCGCCATTTTCCCGGCGATTCATCCCGTCCTGCTGCGTCCTCTACGATGAGCATCTGTTGTTTTGGCACGAACATTGCAACGAATGCAGGACGGCGGTGCTTTACGTACGCGCCGCATCAGGTCAACCCTCGGGAGGCCGAAGCCCGGTTGAGCTTCGGGCGATCGAAGGAAACAGGTAAATGCAATCTGGCCCGGAACGGTGAACGGGTTGCAGATTCATTGCCGACAGAAGAGGAGGCCCCAAATGGACATGGACCGACTGACCCGTAAATCACAGGAAGCGCTTCGGGACGCGCAAACGCGTGCTTCCGGGTACGGGCACCCGGAAGTGGACGGGGAACACTTGCTGGTGGCGCTGCTGGAGCAGCCCGACGGCCTGTTCCCGCGTATTCTGGACCGGATGGAAATCGACGCCGATAACCTGAAAACGGAGGTGGAAAGCGAACTTGCCCGGCGACCCCGGCAGAGGGGCGGCAACCACGACCCCGGCCGGATGTTCGTGACGCAGCGTCTCCGGAAGATGCTTCAGGACGCCGAGGCAGAGGCGAAGCGGATGCAGGATGAGTACGTCTCCGTGGAACACCTGGGTCTGGCGCTGCTGGGTGAAGGGCCGGATACGGCGTCGGGACGGATCCTGCGGGAATTCAGTGTCACGAAGGAGGCGTTCCTCGCCGCATTGACCCGGGTACGGGGCAATCAGCGCGTGACGGGCCCTGAACCGGAACCCGCCTACGAAGTACTGGAAAAGTACGGAGTGGACCTGGTCGCGCAGGCGCGCGAGGGCAAACTGGATCCGGTGATCGGTCGCGACGCGGAGATCAGAAGGGTCGTGCGCATCCTGTCCCGAAAGACAAAGAACAACCCGGTCCTGATCGGGGAGCCCGGCGTCGGAAAGACCGCCGTCGTGGAAGGACTCGCCCAGCGGATCGTGAAAGGAGACGTGCCTGAGTGGATGGTGGAGCGTACGGTGTTTTCGCTCGACATGGGCGCGCTGCTGGCCGGTGCGAAATTTCGCGGCGAGTTCGAGGAGCGGCTCAAGGCCGTGCTGAACGAGATCGCGCAGAGCGAGGGCCGCATTCTGCTGTTTATCGACGAGGTCCACAATATCGTCGGCGCCGGACGTACGGAAGGGTCCGCCGACGCGGGAAACATGCTCAAACCGATGCTGGCGCGCGGGGAGTTGCACTGTATCGGGGCGACGACGCTGGACGAATACCGGAAATACATCGAGAAGGACGCGGCCCTGGAGCGACGGTTTCAACCCGTGACGGTGGATGCGCCGTCCGTGGAGGATACCGTTTCGATTCTCAGGGGGCTTCGCGAACGGTACGAGGTGCATCACGGGGTACGTATTCAGGACAACGCCCTGGTCAGCGCCGCTGTGCTCTCCAACCGGTACGTATCGGACCGGTTTCTGCCCGACAAGGCAATCGACCTCGTCGACGAGGCCTGCGCGATGATCCGTACGGAGATCGACTCCATGCCGGCGGGGCTGGACGAGGTCACGCGCAGGGTGATGAGACTCGAAATCGAGGAGGCGGCGCTGAAGCAGGAGTCGGACGACGGCAGCGCGCAGAGACTGGAAGCCCTTCGCAAGGAGCTCGCCGATCTGAAATCGCAGGCCGGCGCGATGCGGGCCCAATGGGAGTCCGAGAAGCAGGTGATCGACAGGGTTCGAAACCTTCGGGAACAGATCGAGTCAGTGCGTCGAGAGATCGAAGACGCAGAACGGAAGTACGATCTGAACCGGTTGGCGGAGTTGAGCCACGGCCGCCTGCCCGAACTGGAGCAGTTGCTGGAGGCGGAAGCCGCGCGGTCGCCCGGGAATGGCCGGCTGCTGCGGGAAGAGGTGACCGCGGACGAGATCGCGGAAATCGTGTCCCGCTGGACCGGGATCCCCGTCACGCGCCTGGTTGAAGGCGAACGGGAAAAGCTCCTCCGCCTGGACGAAGTTCTGCACGAACGCGTCGTGGGTCAGGACGAGGCCGTGTCGCTCGTGGCGGATGCCGTGATCCGGGCGCGGGCGGGGGTCAAGGACCCGCGCCGGCCGATCGGCTCATTCATCTTCCTGGGGCCTACGGGTGTAGGCAAAACCGAGTTGGCCAGGGCGCTGGCGGAGGCGTTGTTCGACTCCGAAGACAATATGGTCCGCATCGACATGAGCGAATACATGGAAAGGCATTCGGTTTCCCGCCTGGTCGGTGCGCCGCCGGGGTACGTGGGGTACGAGGACGGTGGACAGTTGACCGAGGCGGTGCGCCGTAAGCCCTATTCTGTGATTCTGTTCGACGAGATTGAGAAGGCCCACCACGACGCGTTCAATATGCTGCTGCAAATCCTCGACGACGGGCGGTTGACCGACGCCCGGGGGAGAACCGTCGACTTCAAGAACGCGGTGATCATCATGACGTCCAATATCGGCGCTTCCCACATCGTCGATCGCGTTGCGGAGAGCGGGGAGGTCCTCGAAGATGCCCGCCGTGCGGTCATGGCGGAGATGAGACGGCATTTCCGGCCGGAGTTTCTCAATCGCGTCGATGATATTGTCCTTTTCAAGGGTCTGACGCAGGCCGAGATCGCGAAAATCGTGGATCTGTTGACCGCGGATCTCCGCGAGCGGCTTCAGGACCGCCGGATCGAGCTGGTATTGACCGATGCCGCCAGGGAGTATGTTGCCCGCGAAGGATTCGATCCGGTTTACGGCGCGCGACCCCTGAAACGGTTTCTGCAGCGGGAATTGGAAACGCGAATCGGCCGGGGCCTCATTGGCGGTGAAATTCCCGACGGGGCACGGGTTTGTGTGGATCTGGAAGACGGCGAACTTGCGCTCCACCATGAGGATTCGGCTCCGGAGGCCGCAATAGCCGGCGGATGAGTATCCTGCGCAGAAGGTTTAAGGCCCCTGTTTCCAATCCGGAAACAGGGGCTTTTCGGTTTTCTGTCCTTCCTCCGTCCATGCGGTTGCGAACGACTGGTCGGCATGAATGGATGCCCGGAGAGAATTCCCTTGTGCCCAAAGTACGGAGATATATCTTCCGCTGCAGGGCGCCGGGCTGAAACCGACAGGACGGGCGGGCGTCAAAGGGAGTGCCGGCGACCGGCGGGTTTCCGCCGTGCCGCAGTTCAGCTTCAATGGGTTACCGAACAGGATGGAGAGAATTGATTCTCCTCAGAATCGTCGTTGCCGCGGTCGCTTTCGTTATTCCCGCCGCCCTCTCCGCTCAGGATGCGGATTCCGTCATTGTCGATGCGGTATCATTTGAAGGCAATCGCGCAATCTCCGACAGGGAGCTTAAACTCCTGATGTTTACCCGGGCGAATCCCTGGTACGAGATTTTTCCGGGCGTAGACGTCCGGCAGTTCGATCCGGCGGTGTTTCGATCCGACGTCGAACGTATTCTCGCGCGTTATGAAGACGTGGGCTACTTTGAAGCGGTCGTGGATACGGTTGTGGCGCGGTATCGCCCCGGTTTCGTCCGCATTCGTCTTCGCATACGGGAAGGAGAGCCTGTTGTCGTCTCCAGTGTCCGGCTGAAGGTCCTGCCGGGAGATACCTGGCAGGACAGCACGCGTCTGACGGACGCGTTGGTCAGCAGACAGGCCCGTCCAATGACCCGGATGGGCCGGGAGTCGGATCTCAGGAAGATCGCCGAAATACTTCAGAACGATGGGCACGCCTTTGCCGGGGTCGCGGTTGACGTGGCCGTGCGTGACAAACGCGCCGATCTGACGTATCGGGTGACCCCCGGGCCGAAATGCCGGTTTGGAGAGATACGGATTTCAGGAAACAGAACAGTTTCGGACGATCTGATCCTGAGGGGCCTGACCTTCAGGACAGGAGATGCTTACCGAAAGAAGGACCTCGCGAACAGCCGGCTCCAGCTATATCGGTCGGAGGCATTCCGGTCGGTATCGGTCGGCGTACCCGATACGGCCGCCCACACGACTCCCGTGGCGGTGTCCGTCCAGGTGCGGGAACGACCGGCCCGGAGTCTGAAACTGGGCGCCGGTTTCGATACCGAAGAGCAGTTACGGGGATTGCTGGAATGGCGGCACCGGAGTTTTCTGGGCGGCGGCGCGCGCCAGCTGACGGCGGAGTCTTCGGCGTCGGCGCTGGAGGCCAGGGCAAGAATCAGCGTGAGGCAGCCATACATACTCGGGAGCAGGACGTGGCTGGAGATGACCGGATTCGTGGAGCAGGAACGACCCGAAGAGGTCCGTGTGAAGCGGGCGGGCGCGAGCGCGGCGCTGGAACGGACCTTCAGGGCTACCGGCCGGGTCGTCTTTCAGGTGCGGACCGAAGTCGTTGATTTCGTGTTCGACAGTACCCGTACGACGCTCTCGGTTGAGTACCTGGAGGATAGACGGGACGATTTTTTCGATCCCACCCGGGGTTTGCTGGCTGAACTCGCGGTAAAAGCGTCGGGTTACAGAGACTTCTTCAAGGTGTCGGGCGAGTGCCGCTGGTACCGGAAGATGTTCTGGAGGAGCGTGATTGCCCTCAGGGTATCGGGGGGGATGATTTTAAGTCGGAGGCCTGTAGAGGCCATCCCGAATTTCGAGCGTTTTTTCGCCGGCGGCGCCGGCAGTGTACGGGGATGGAGACTGAACAGGCTTGGACCGCGCGATCCGTCCGACCTGCCGGTGGGTGGCCTGAGCCATCTGGAAGGAAGCGTCGAAGTTCGTACCCGTCTGTTTTCAGGCCTGGGGATGGCCGTATTCGCGGATGCGGGCAATGTGGTAGCCGACCGGTTTGGCGCTTTCGATCCAGGTCGTCTGCAAGTGGCGGCCGGGTTCGGATTGCGTTATCTGAACCCGATCAGCCCCGCGCGTCTCGATGTTGCGTTCCGTCTCTCCGACGATCCGTCACAGCCGGGACGACAGATTCATTTCAGCCTCGGCCAGGCGTTTTGAAACGTGGCGGAACGCGGGAATCAGACCATACGCCCGCTTGACAAAGCCGGGATCACGCGCCGATACATCGTGCCGTACGGGAGCCCCTTGAGACGCATAATCAAAATAGCCGCTCTGGTCTCTGCCGTCGTGGTCGCAATCGTCGGATCCGGCTTGCTCGCGCTGACAGCGGGTCGGATGAACCCGTACCTCCGCGACTATGCGCAGCAGCGGCTCACCCGGGACCTGGGCGTGGCGGTGCATATCGGTCGACTGGACGGCAATCCATTGAGTGGATTCCGGCTGGATCGCGTGCGGTTTGGTACAGAGCGGGATCCATTGGCAGTTGTGGACGCGGTTGAAGTCCGGTATCGGCCGTCGGCGCTGCTGAGAGGCGCTCTGATTGTCGATGAATTCCTCCTGACCGCACCGAAGATCCGTCTGCCCGGAAGCGCCGCTGTCGCGGACTCTGCGGTTCGCGTGCTGCCCGAATCGGACCCGCATTGGTGGAAAAACGGCCCGAAGCGGGAGATCCGCATCCGCCACGCGGAGGTCGTGGACGGCAGGATTGAACTGACGGATGCGGGACGGATCGACAGCCTGAATCTGGTCCTGGGGCTTCGAGCCGGCCCGGCAGGTTACGAGTTGGCGCTGCGCCGTTTACAATCCCTTGTCTTCGATCCTCCTGTCGTTGTCCGGGATCTCTCCGGACTGACCCTGCTTGCGGACGGAAGGATGGCGCTCGAAGGGATCCGGCTGAACACGGCGGGATCCGGTGTCCGAATCGACGGGACAATAACCGGGTTGGCCCGACCGCGGTACGACGTCATGCTGCGTGCGGATTCTCTCGCGTTCGACGAGTTGGGCCGCGTTCTTCCCGGAACGTATCCCACGGGAAGCCTGGCCGCGGGCGGCAGGGTGTGGGGAGACGTAACCCGCACGAATCTGGACCTGAAACTCGACGTCGGGTCGACCGTCGGCTTTCTTTCGGGCTACATGGATTTCTCGCGGCCGGACATCGGTTACGATATCCGCGCGACCGCGACCGGGGTTGACCTGATGCGGATCGCCCCCCGGATCGGGCTCGACGCCCGCTTTGACGCGGCAGCCCGACTGCGGGGACATGGCCTGGATCCCTTCACGGCCGAAGCGGCCGTCAGCGCGGGAATCTCCCGCGCCACGTTCTCCGGTGTGGTCGTCGATACGGGGAACCTGGCCGTTACGCTAAAGAACGGCAGGGTCGGGATGGACCTCTCCGCGGAGGGGCCTGCCGGACGTGTAGCCACCAGGCTGGCGGTCGAACTGGCGGACGCTGAACCGCTATACGAACTGAGCGCGAGGGTCGATCGCCTTGATCTTTCCTCGTTTCCCGGGACCGGCGCTCCGCTGACTCATCTGACCGGCGGAATTCAGCTTCGGCGGGCGGACGCCGGTGCCTGGCGCGGCGGCGCGGTGTTCGACCTCGCGAGAGTCGATGGGTTGCCCGAGGCAACCGGACTCGCCCTTCGAGGGTCGTTCCGGAAGGGCATCGTCAGTCTCGATAGCATCGGGGTGCGGCTGTCGGACGGATTCGGCGTGGTCAGGGGACACGGCCGGATCGATCTCGGGAGGTTCTGGGACCCCGATGGGAAACAGCCCAGCTATATCGCGGGTTTGCGGGTGGACGGCCTGTCTTTGGATCGGCTCCCGGTCCGTTCGGGCGTCGTGGAAGACGTGTCGCTTCAGATCGGACTCGCCGGCAGGGGATTACATCCGGATTCGACGCAGGCCAACGCGGACGTGATACTCGGCGCGTCACGGTTTCTTGGCGGAAATCTGGATAGCGCGAGGGCGAGCCTGGTACAACAGGGCCGCCGGACGATCGTGAATCGACTGTTCCTGGCCGGTACCCACGCACACGTGGAAGGAAATGGCTGGATCGTTCCGGGTGACAGCCTGGACGTCCGCGTGACGGGTCGGATCGACGATTTCAGCGCACTTGACAGCGTCATCGATCATGGACTGTCCGGAACGCCGGCTTCATTTTCGGCCGGCATCCGCGGTACCTGGACGAAACACCTCGTCGTTGCGGACCTGCTGGCAGACAGCGTGAATTACAAGGGCGTCCCGATCCGGGGGATCAGGCTCGGAATGAAGGGGCCGGAACTCTCCCGGGGAGACGTGGAAGTCAGAGCGGATTCACTTGTATGGGGCGGACGTACGGTCTACGACGTGTCTGCGGATCTGGATCTGAATCGAGAGGGGATTACCTTTGTTCTTGGAAGCCGTCCGGACGAGATCGATCAACTCCACCTCAGGGGCGGCGTGGCGTGGGCAGACGCCATTTACGTCCTCGAACTGGACTCTCTCGCGATTGGCGTGGGCGGGGTGTCTCTGTGCAGCGACGGCGCTTCCCGAATAACGTATCGTTCCAGGGAAGGCGTGTTCGTGGAGCGTTTCCGCCTGGTCGGGGACGGCGGCGCGATTCAGGCGCACGGGCACAGCGCACGGGAGGACGGTGTGGTTGTGAGTCTCATCGACGTGGATTTAAAGATATGGTCGGGTTTTCTGCGGATGGCAGGAGAACTGAGCGGGATGCTTAGCGGTACAATTGCGCTTTCCGGCACGCCTGAAGACCCCCGTGTCAGAACAGAGTTGGCGTTTCGCGACGGTGCGGTTGCGGGCGTCCGACTGAAAGAAGCATCGGGAACTCTGGGATATCGGAACCATCGCGCAACGGTGGATCTGAGACTGGTCCAGTCTCACGGACGGGAGGCAACGGCGAACGGAGAGTTTCCGCTGAATCCGTCGTCGGCCGGCCCGGATGATCTGTTTCCGCCGGGGCCCGTCGACGTATCTTTGAAATCGGCCGGAATCGACATGAACTTTCTGCCCCACGTGTTTCCGGCGGTTCAGGACGCACAGGGCGTTCTGGCGGCCGACGTGGAAGTGAAGGGGACGCCCGAGCGGCTCCTCAAGCGCGGATGGTTAACGCTGCGCGACGGAAAGGCCAGGATCGTGCCCCTGAACACGAACTTCGAGAATGTAGCAGCGGACCTGGAGTTCGACGGGAACCGGATCGTGCTCCAGCGGTTTGAAACCGGAAAGGAAAAGACCAGAGTTACGCTGAAGGGCGAAGTGGCACTGGACCGGTTCGACCTGGCGCGGTATGACCTTACGTTACATGCGAACGAGTTCGAGGCGGTCGACCTGGCGTCATTCAAGGCCACCCTGAATGCCGACCTTCAACTGAAGGGGGACCTCGGGGCGGGGCGGCTGGATGGCGGCGTGGCGTTGTCCCGTGCGGTTCTGAGGCTGTCCGACTTCATCGAATACCCGACGGACGTCGGCTGGATGTCGTCGCCGCTTTTCCGGAATCTGGTCTGCGATGTACGGGTATCGGCTTCTCAAAACGTCTGGATCCGCGACAGGGAATTGAACGTCGAGATTTCCGGGGACGTGGATCTGGTTAAGGACAACGAGGGGATCAGGCTTTACGGGTCTCTCGACAGCAGACAGGGCCGGTACGAGTTTCAGAATACGAGCTTCGCGATCGACCGCGGGGAAATCAACTTCCGTGGCAGTGCCGATATCAACCCGGATCTCTACATTATCGCAACGCGGAGGATCAGGCTGGTTTCCAACGAGAACGCGGTGATCAGCGTCGTTGTGGGGGGGACGCTCCTGGAACCCAATATTTCCCTGGAGAGCGATACCACGCCGCCCCTGGATGAATCGGACATCCTTTCGTACCTGCTGATCGGCCGGCCGGCCGACGAAGTGTCCGGGCTGATGAGCGGGGAAGGCGGGGCCGGGAGCCGCCTGGAGGGTCAGGCCGCGGTCCTTGTGCTTGGCGTCGCGGCGAACCAGCTGAAACGCACGATCGGCCGGCGACTGAACCTTGACGTCGTGGAGATCGATCTGGGCCTTGGGAGCTCTGCAACCCGGGTTCGGGCGGGTAAGTACTTCGGGTCCCGGTTCTTCGTCAGCTACGCGCAGGACGTTTCCGAGGCGAGGGGGAGGGAGGTGGTTGTCGAATACGAGCTGTTGCCGAACGTCACGCTGGAGGCTCAGCAGCGGGAGGGAAACGAACGGGAACGGGACCGGAGTTCACTCGGGATCTTCTGGAAGAAGGAGTGGTGACACCCTTGTCGATCTCGAAGTATGAATCGACACGGACGAACGTCGCAGATTAATCATGGAGGTGTGCGTCATGGACCTGGCAGAGGGCAGCGAACAGTACCGGACACAGGGTTATTTCATTGCGGATGATGCCGTCGATCCGGAAATGCTGGATCCGCTTCTGAAAGCGACGCGGCGGGTGAAGGCGAAAACGCGCAGCCGGGAGGTGGATATCTATACGCACCGGACTCCGGAAGGAGAGCCGTGGGCGATCCGGGGGTTGTTTGCGCCTGAATTCGACGAGCCGGTTTTTGCAGAGTATCTGATGTCACAGCAGGTGATGCAATACGTAGAACCGCTTCTTGGCGCCGATCTGCGTCTCGGCGGCGTGCTGATTTTCACATCGCCGGACGAGGTGGACTGGAGCGGCGGATGGCACCGGGATTTCGGGAAGAACGAAAGGGACGGCTCCTACGAGGTGGAAATGGAAATCCTCAACCGGCCGATGCAGTCTATGAAGTGGCACCTGGCTCTGGTCGACGATTCCTGCCTGCAACTGGTGCCGGGAAGCCACAGACGATACCGGACGGAAGAGGAGCGGGATCGCCTGTTGAAGAACCGGCACGCCGACATTTCGACGCAGAAGGTGATGCACCTGAAGGCAGGACAGACGATTTTCTGGAACGGAAACGCGGTCCATCGGGGTGTCTACAATACGAGACCCGAACGATTGACACTTGCCGGAAGCTGGCAGAAACACAGTGAGGGCGACCAGCCGCAGGAGACGGACGAGCGCGTAGCATGGATGCTTGCGGACAATGTGCGCGCATTCCTTCCGGAGCGGATGCGACCGGCGTACGACAGGTGGCGGGCGTTGCAATCCGGATGAATGCCGTTAACGTGCGAATTAAGGCAAAGTTGGCGAAAAGGAGGTCAGAGCATGGCGATCACGGGCGATTTCGAGGCTTATCTGGCGGAAGACTGGTACGGGCGGCCCATGTCCGTCGCCGCACTGCTGGAGTGCGAGGCGGAAGCGGACATCGATATGGCGGTGGTCATGCCCGACGCGAAGGAGGACCCGGACAACGACGGGCTGCTGGAACGGACCGGGGACCATCCGAACCTGCTGCCCTGCGTGATGATGAATCCGCATTGGGGTGATCGTGGAGTTGCGCTGCTGAGGGACTACGTGTCCCGCGGCGCTCAGGGCATGAAGCTGATGGGCGCGATCCACAAGTTCGAGGTGGACGATCCGATGGTCTTTCCATTCGCGGACGCCGCACAGGAACTGGGTATCGTGATTTCGATCCATACCGGGGTGGAAAACTGCAGCGCGGATCGGGCAGCGGCGATCGCGGAACGGGTTCCGGAAACGGCGATAATCCTCGATCATATGGGGTTTCCGGACCATTTCGACGCGGCATTGTCCGTGTGCGTGCAATATCAGAACGTATTCATGGGCACGACCATTCTGCGTTTTCACAAACGCTGGTCGGACAACCCGGAAGAGACCGTTCCCGTGGAGGTCAGAACGGCCGTCGAGACGTTGGGGCCGGAACGTGTGGTCTTCGGCTCCAATTTGCCGGAATATCGGCCCATCCAGGTGAAGCGGGCGATCCAGCGGCTGCAAATGGGGGAGGATGCCGAACGGCTGATTTTCGGGGAAAACCTGGCGAGAATCTACGGTCTCTCGGAATAGCGAACGGACGCGGATTGGATTCCGGGGAAGGCTTCGATGCACCGGTCGCCCGGATGACCGGGCTTGCCCGAGTTGAAGCGGCGGTCAATCGGCGCTCAGGAACGCGCGCTGCAGGGACCCGAAATGGCGGTCTGGCGCCGCGAGCGTGGGTTCCGGCGCGGCCTTTGCGTCGAATAACTCCTCGAAGTCCACCGTCCTGCCCGAAAGGTACCGGAGGCGTATACCCAGCGCGTTCAGGATGGCGGCGCCGGCGGCATAGTCCCAGATCGACGCGTGGTCGAACGCGCCTGCCGCGGATCCCCTGGCAACGTAACACAAATGGGCGGCCGCGGACCCGAGACTGAGGGTTTTTCCGGGGTAGTCGATCCTGAGACGTTTGAATGCGCCTTCGCTCACCAGCAGCAGGGCGTTGGCGTCAAGCACGGGCGCTGGAGGCGCGAGCGCGCGCCCGTTGTAGAAGGCGGTTGCACCGTCAGCGTAGTAGACGTCACCCAGTACCGGCAGAACAAATACCCCCTTTGTTGGCTCGCCGTCTTCGAACACGCCGATAGACACGCCCCAGACCGGCAGGCCGTGATTGAACGCTCGCGTGCCGTCGATCGGATCGATCGCCCATACAACGGGCGACGACGGCGTCGGATTGGCGCCCTCTTCGCCCAGTATTGCATCGTTCGGACGCCTGGACTCGAGCTCTTTCCTGAGAAACGCTTCAACGTCCACGTCCGCCTGCGTGACCCAGGAATTGTCGGCCTTGAGCGTGCCTTCAGTCCTGCCGAAGTGGGAAAGGGCGATACCGCCGGCTTCCCGCGCAATGTCCAGAATCCATTTTACGTCGATTGGCGTCACGCTGCCTCCAGTGCAATTGAAGTTTCCCCGGGTCGATTGAAGATATTCACAAACGAGACCGTCTCCAACGGTCCCGTCGCGGCCGCGCCGAAGGGTATTGCGCCTGCGTCGGGGAGGCGCTATCTTCTGGATTGGGGCCATTCTGTCCGGTCAGACGCTGTCAGGGCGACCTCCCGGTCGCAAGGGCCGGATCGAGGCGGTCATCGTCCCGCAATACCGGGGTCGAACGTTGGGTTTTGCGTGCCAGGACATCTCCACGCCGGAGGATCCGCCCGCACCATGGAAAAGAAGCAGATATTCCTGACCGGCGCGGCCGGGTCGCTCGGGACCTGCATCAGGTCGCGGTTGAGAGGACGGTACGGATTCCGGCTCCTGCTGCACTCGACGGTACCGGACGACCTGCATCCGGACGACCAGGTGGTCGTCGGCAGCGTGGCGGACCACGCGGCGATGGTCGAGGCCGCGTCAGGCGTGGACGCCGTCGTTCACCTGGCCATCCGGCGATGGCGCGGGATGAACGCCGAAGACGTGGCAAGGGCAACCCTCGAAGTCGACAATCCCGGTGTCTACAATATCCTGGAAGCTGCGCGAATTCACGAAGTGCCCGTGGTCGTCTTCGCAAGCACCAATCACGTAACGGGTTTGTACGAGAAAGACGGGCTTGTCTCCATCCCTGACGGCCCGGTAAGGCCGGACGGCGTTTACGGCGCGGGAAAGGCCTTTGGCGAGGCCCTGAGCAGGTTTTACGCGGAACGATACGGGATGCGCGTAATCTGCCTCCGGGTGGCGAACTTCAACGGAGAGGATACGCCGGGACGAAAATATGAGCCCGGCTATTCCCGCTGGTTGAGTCCGAGGGACCTGGCGCAATTGGTCTGGAGGTCCATCGAAACGGAACACGTCGGGTTCGGGATCTTCTACGGGGTTTCGGGCGGCAGCGAAAAGAAATGGGATCTCTCGAACGCGAAGGAACTGCTGGGCTACGTACCCGAAGACGATGGGTCTCTTCCTGAATATGGATGAATGATATCGCAGGCCGGACTCACCGGTCCGTATCCGTATAGCAAAGCGCCGGCGTCACAAGAGCGTAGCGGGCCGGTTCCCGCACCCTCACGCCGATGCTGAAACAGACGTCAAGAAAGGGAACGTGGAATGATCCGGGATGGAATGCGAGTACTGGTGTTCAGCGCGCACGCGGCGGATTTCTGCTCGCGCGCGGGTGGGGCGATCGTTCGTTTCGTCAACGCGGGCGGCACGGTACACGTCCATAACCTGACCTACGGGGAGCGGTGCGAATCGCCCGCACTGTGGGCGGAGGACCCGGATCTGGCCCTGGACGACGTCAAGGCGAGGCGCAGGGAGGAGTTCGAGGCCGCCGCCGGGATCCTGGGAGCGACCATCGATTGCTTCGATTTTGGAGACAGTCCGCTGGTTTTGGGGCCTGACCGCCGGCTGAAGCTGCTGGACGCGGTCCGGCGATTCAGGCCGGATCTCGTGCTGAGTCACTGGATCAACGATGTCATGCATCCGGATCACGTGGAGACCACGCAGGCCGCCCTGTGGGCATGTTCCTATTGCAATGCGGGTGGAATCAGGACCGGCTGCGACCCGTGCCAGCGGCCGCTTGTGATATGCTACGAAACCACGATGGGGACGTCGCCGGTTTCGGGTTTCGTTCCCGACCTGTACGTGGATATTTCGTCGGTGTTCGAACAGAAGATCGAAGCGTTGAAAAAGCTCGCCGCTCAGCCGCCCCTGCCGGAGGTGTATACGGTTCTGAATCGGTACCGCGCCATCGAGGCGCAGCATATGGCCGGGATGAGCGACTGCAGGTACGCCGAGGGATTTGCGAGGATCGGCAAGGAGCCGGTGGTCTGACGTGAACCCGCGCCCGCGGTAACCTTAACTGAGGAGGAGTGCTGTAGATGAGACTATCCTGGATGACATACGGCGTTCTGAAGGACCTCTCGCGCCAGGATCTGCTGCAGACGCTGGGTGACCACGGTGTCGAGGGCGTCGAGTTCCGGACGGACCTGGGTCACGGGCACGGCGTGGAGGCGTCACTGGATGACGCCGAACGCAGGCAGGTCGTGGCGGACTGCCGGGCGGCCGGCATCGAAATCATCAGCGTCGCGACTGGAAACCGGTATCACGATGAGGCCGCGTCCGACCTTCGGGACCAGATCGAACAGACAAAGGTGCGGATGAATCTCGCCGCGGACCTGGGAGCGCCAAGGGTGAGGGTCTTCGGGAACAATTTCCCCAAAGACGTGCCCAGAGAAAAGACGATCGCACAGGTGGCCGATGCGCTTCAGGAACTCAGCGCGTACGGCGTCGAAAGGGCCGTCAGGCCGAGCCTGGAACTGCACGGTGAATTCGACTGGCGGTCATGCCGGGCGGTGGCGGAGAAGGTGGATCATGAAAACTTCGGATTGATCTGGAATTCGGTTGCCGAAGACGTGGTTGACGGTTCCGTTGCGCAGGCGCTCGACACGGTCTGGCCCTGGCTGGATCACGTCCATATGCACGATCTGGCCGGCCAGGGCTATCCGTACAGGGAGTTGTTCCGATTGCTTCACCGTAAGGGATACGCAGGGTACATGTCCGCCGAAGCGGAGAGGAGGCCGGATCGCGGCGTCGGCGATCGTTGGATGTTCGCGGCGTATTACGCGGACCTCTTCAGGGCCTACAGGGACCTGGCGCGGGGTTGAGTCGGACTGCACGAACCGGACAGACGGCGACGGAAATTGCTTCAATAATTAAGTGAATAAAGCCTGATATATCGTTGCATATCAGGCTTTATTGTTAATCGTAGGGGCGATCGGCCGGTCGCCCGGGCTCGATTCCTTCCGAAAAGGGACACAAGGCGCATCCAAAAGAAGCGCACCTCTTGAAGAAGTGCGCGTTAGAAAAATTCCACCGCGTAAGAGAATCGTCCAAGTCAACGTGTATCAGAGCTTTATCACGGCAATTAGAATACCGGTCAGCGCCACCATGGTCGTAATGAGCCACGCGAATCGCGATTCAATGAGTTTATTGGTCTCGTCGATGCGTTTATTGGTCTCGTCAATGCGCTTATTGGTCTCGATATTCTGTTGGCGCAGGTCTTTGACGTCTTCGCGAATCTGCTGGCGCAGGTCCTGCAGGTCTTCGCGCAGATAGGCGACCCCCCAGTGGGTGTTATCCGGAGCCGGGGCGGCTTGAGATCCAGTTGTTTCGGACATGGTCGGTACTCCAGTCTGCGATCGTGCAAATGCACTTCACCATACCGTTGCCCGTCGTGAGGGCCTCGAAAACGGGCGTCTGTCGGGCTCGTTTAAATTAGCCGGTTGACAACGCCTTGTCAAGCCGCGCGTGTTGTCGGACTAGATCCGATGCTACCCGAGTTCGCACGTTTGCATGGATCCGCCGGAAAGGACCGACTATCATGCCGGCATGGCGTTGTTGCGCGGTCTGGCGTACGTGCCGGAAACCATTACTGATATCATATCGACGGAGGGTATGATGGATCTCATTCGTGAATCATCCTTCGCGCAATACCTCACCCGTCAGGGGATCGAGCAAGGCATTGGGCAGGGATCGAGCAAGGGCTGAGGAAAAGTATCCTCGCCGTATTGGACGTCCGTTTCGGTTTCCCTGCGTCGCATCCATTCGCCGCTCGCATCGAGAAAGTCGATGACGTACAGCGTCTCGAACAGTCGCACCGTGCGGCAGTACAGGCGTCCAGCCTCGACGCGTTCGGTCAACTGGTGGATGAAGAAGAGGAATGAGTATCAATCCCTGAACATCCTTCTCACGAAATGAAAAAAGCGGGACGACGCACGCTGCAGGCGCATTGTCCCGCTTTGAATTGGTTCCGAAAAACGTGTACCGAAACTCCTTTTACAATTGGATTAAAAAAGCCTGTTATGTCGTTGCATATCAGGCTTTTTGCATATCGGACGGGGGACCGGCCGGTCGCCCCTGCATTCCAAAGATCTGACGGTTTTCCTGTTTCCTTCACCCGTCTTGCGTCTCCCATCTCCCGCTCTTTTGCTACAAACCGATTCGCGAATAGAACTCCTCCACGCCGCGGATGCCCAGGTTCAGGCGGAACAGGGCGCCGGCGTGTTCGCCGTCCTCGTGTTTGATGTTTCCCCCGGCGGTCGTGACGTAGATGTCCGTGTAGTCCTCTCCGCCAAAGGTGAGGCTCGACACTTTCTTGACCGGAAACGCGATGCGCCGTTCTTCCACGCCGTCGGGGGTGTAGCGTACGAGGCAGCGGCCGTCCCAACGGGCGGACCAGACGCAGCCTTGCGCGTCTACGGTCATGCCGTCCGGTATCCCTTCGTCTTCCGCCGCCCGCGTCGTAAAGACCACCCGGTTCGCAATGTCGCCGGTTTCCCGACTATAGTCGAACCGGTAGATATTGAGCGTGGGCGAGTCCGTAAAGTACATACGCCGTAGGTCCGCCGTGAACCCCATCCCGTTGGAAATCCCCACTTCATCGATGACCACGCGAAGCGTGCCGTCCGTATCCAGTCGATACAGCCTTCCAGGCCGCTCCGGCGTGGGCATGGTACCGCAGAATACCCGGCCCTCGGGATCCGCAATCACGTCATTGAAGCGAGTCTCGCGCTCGTCGGGGATTTCCTCGATTACCGTCGTTAGTTCGCCGTCGCGCCAGACCTTGACCGCGCCTCGCTCCATGAAGAACAGCAGAGATCCGTCGGCCTGCACGGTAAAGCCGCCCACGACGCCGCCCGTGTAGCAGGTCTCGTGCATTCCCGTGGCCGGGTCGTACCTGAACACGCGGCCGGCAGGAATGTCAGTCCAGTAGACCCTTTTCTCCATCGGGTGCCAGAGGGGCCCTTCTCCAGTCTCACAGGCGTAGTCCGCGATCAGCTCGGGCTGCATCTGTCGCTCCTTTCGCGCAAGCTTCCGTTCCCGCCTCGATTCGTAGAGGGCGGCCGGTTCAATTGTAATGGCGGGTTCATATCTATATCCCGGACCGCGGCATTGTCAAGGGAATTGTCGATTCGACGCCGGAGTCGGTTTCAGCTTGTCCGCTCCTGTGCCGCCCGGTATATTTCGCGTGCCTGAAGGGGAAGTGGTCGTGCGAAAGGACTCGACATGTCCGGGAGTCAGGAAGGCGAAAACGGGCAACGTGAGATAGGCAAATGGATGGCCGTCGGATCGGGCGCCGGCGCCGTCGCGGGTTCCGTCTTCGGTGTGGGCAGCGGCGACTTCGGTCTGTGGTTGAGCGCCGGAGTTTCGATCGGCGCCAGTCTGGGGCTTGCGGTGGGGGCCTGTATCCGGCGACTCAAGTTCAGGCGGAAGGATTGACACCGGTGTACCTGCCCTGATGCTCGTGAATGGCATCGACCGCGATGTACCTGAGTACAGGCGAGACGTCGGGGTTCAGTAAATCGGAACGCCCGCGCGTTTCGAGATCGCCCGGACGTTGGCGGCGGCCAGCGGAATCTGATCCGGGCCCAGGTGTTCGATCAGCGCATATCCGTCCGGATGACGTGCATGAAAAAGCCCCAGGGCAAGGGCAAGATTCAGTTCGCCGTGGCCGGGGACGGCTTCTTCGAGATGAACCACCAGGCGGTTGCCGACGGCGATGTCCTTGACGTGACAGACGGGCGCGAGCGCGCCGATGGTTTCGAAAATGTGGTTCAGGCGATCGGTGTCCGAGTAGACCTGGTCGATGGATTCGAAGTGATTGACGTAGTCCATCACCAGCCTCATGTTCGCGCTGTTGACCGACTCGATGAGCCGACGGCAGGCCTGAGGGGTATTGAGTATTGAAACAACGTGGCTTTCCATGACCGTAACGACGTTCAGCGCCGCAGTGCGGCGTGCGATCTGCCGCAGCGTGCGGTTCAGCAACGCGTACGCTTCAGGCGTATGGTTTTCGCGATGCGGCGTCCACGCTCCGGCGGGGTTTCGGCTGCCCGGCCTGATCAGGTAGCAGCCGGCGCCGAGGCGCGCGGCGATCTTTGCGCCCGTCACCACCCTGGACACGGCGCAGGAACGGACCTCCGGGTCCGGATCGAAGAGGCATTCGCCGTAGGTGATTGCAAACTGCGCGAGATCGATCTGATGGTCCGCGAAGAGCCGTCTGCATCCGGCCGCGTCTTCGTCTGAGATATCGTTCAACAGTTCGCCCGGCAGATGAAAGCCGGCGCCCGTGAAGCCAAGTTCCCGAATCCTTTCGAAGTGGCCGTCCGTGAAGCTCCGTAGGTCTCCTGGCAGCATGCCGACAATGCCGAGTCTCATTTGCGATTCCAATTGAATCCTGGAAGCTGTCTTAAAATTTCCAGCGGTCTTCGCGCGGCTGCAAAAGCGCCGGTCGGCGTTGGTCAAACCCGCCCGTATAGACAAGTATGGGCGGGTTTTCCCGCCTTGACCGCCGCATTTTCGCTCGCGCTCGGGAACTCACCGGTAATTTTAAAACAGCTACCAAAAACCGTCAGCGATTCGCTGACGGACCGAAAGGAGGCGGATCGATGGCCCAGTCCGTAGATGATTTGAGTGTCAATTATGAGGAAGACGGTGTTCTGCTCTGCAGGCAACTGGACAAGCACGTGCTTTCGAAGGGGGCGTGGGCGACCGTAATGTTCCTGTACCAGGATCTGAACCGGCAATCGGGTGAATACGGGCCTGAAAAAGTGACGATTCGCCGATTCCAGAAGCGGGACGGGACATATATTCCGCGGAGCAAGTTCAATATTTCGAGCCTGGACCAGGGTCGAAAAATCGTATCGGCGCTCCAGGACTGGATTGAAAAATAGCGTATATACCTGCGTAACTACATCGAAACGCCCAGCAGCCCTCGAGTGAACTGAAAATCCGTATTCTTCTGTCTCATCGCGACGGCTGTATAGTTTCGAGACGCGGTTTCCAGGAGTAGCTCGGCGATCCGCCGGGCGTTCTTCTCGGGCGTTTCGGATAGCGCTAGGTCCAGGTCGCGCGCGTAGCCCTCACACACCGGCGGCTCCGTACTGAACTGAAGCACAGGCAACATCGGATGCCCCTGCATTGGATGTTCGGCCACGTGCGCAATCAGGATCTGCGCGCCCGTGCCGCCAAGGCCGGTAAGCGTCTCGACCCAGTGGTCCGTCTGCGTTTCCATGATATAGAAACCCGGGGGCCCCGCCGTCTGGCCGTATCCGAGTGAGGGTCCCGGTAACGCGTTCGGCAGCACGGTATCGGAAAACGGAACCGAGGAGAGCATTGCCGAGTTGTCCGGCATCACGACTCGTGCGCCCGCGCCCACCAGCCGACGGACCAGGACCGCAAACGTCGCCGAGGCTGCGTCGTTGACCCTGCCCTCGGTCAGGATGCCCACCCACAGCGCCGCCGGATCGGACTGTCTGTAAACCGGCGGACGATCTCCTTCCACCCGCCCGGAAAACCAGGATTCCACGTTGCGAAGCGTGCATTCGAGTCCCCCGTCGAGCTGGATACTCGACCACCCGAAGCGGGCGGGATCGATGCCGTCACGTTCAAGTTCGTGCCGGAGATAGTCGTTGTGGGTTTTTTCACATCCGTGTTCCAGCAGCAGCGCGTGCCTTACCACGGGGTGGGTGAGGTAGCCGAGCATCGTTCGGGAATACATCCGTTCGGTCACGTCGCCTGCCACGCCGCAGCCCTCGGTGTGTACGAGCGCGACGTACCGTGAGATACCCACGCCTTTTCCGATCTCGTTTCGTTCGAGGCGTTCCGCGGCCATCTTTGCGATCTGGCCCGCGCAGAGGCTGGTCGGCAGGATCAGGCCGACCTGGTCGGCGGCAATGCCGGCCGCGGTCACGATGCCCCGGAACGTGCCCGACAGCGCGATGCGTTCCGCCCGGATGGGTATGGGTTTTCCGTTGGGCCGAGGGAGCGCCCGGAGACGTTCGATATTGCCGGTGTCGGTCTGTTGCCAGTTCCGCCAGATTGATACCTGGGAGTGTCCCGCCCGTTCGCCTTTGCTCTTTGTTCCCGATGCGACGTCAAGCGTAAGGTCCGTCATCCGCGTCCCCAGCGCGTCAAGCGGAGTTCCGTCGAGATAGGCGCCCGCGTTAACGTCCATTTCGTTCTTGAGGAGTTCATAGCGGCTCGTCGTCGTAATGACCTTCAGGGTGGGAACAAAGGGGAAATTGGTGATGGAGCCGTTACCGGTGATGAAGAAGACCAGGTTACATCCCGATGCGACCTGTCCCGCAATGCTCTCAAGGTCGTTCCCGGGGCTGTCCATGAAGTAGAACCCGGGTTCGGGCATGGATTCGGCGTAGTCCAGGACCCCGTCGAGGCGAACCTCCGGGTGTCGCTTCATCGCTGCGCCGATGGACTTGAGTACAATGTTGTATATGCCTCTGAGCCTGTTGCCGCCTGAGGGGTTGCCTTCGGCGGTCGTACCGTGGCACGCGGCAAGTTCCTTGTATGCTTCGACGCGTTCCAGGAAGCGGCGGGCCGTGCTAACGTCCTTGACATTCTGCAGTACATAAGGCTCCGCGCCGATGAGTTCGTCCGTTTCCGCCAGGTTTGCCGAACCGCCATTCCGAATAATCTCTCTCGCGACCCATGACGCCAGCGGGTTTCCCGACACGCCGGAAAAGGCGTCCGATCCGCCGCACTGAAGCGCGATCTTGAGATGGGACGCGGACGCCGGCCGTCGGGCCGTGCGGTTCACCTCGGGCAGCCACCGGGCGACCACGTCCCGGGCCCGGTCGAGATTGTCTTCGAATGCGCCGCGCAAGGTGAGAAAGCGGTGGGGGACATCGGAAAGGGGAACGTTGTTTTCCGACATATAGGTGCGAAGCATGGCATTGGTAACCGGCTCCGTGCCGTAGTCGACCGCAAGGACGGCGCCCACGTTCGGGTGTACCATAAAACCGGCAAGCGTTCTCAGAAGAAGGTCCAGGTTGTTCGGCGCGGCCCGCCCGCCTCCTTCGGTGTGCGCAACGGCGACGATCCCGTCGATGTTGGGATAAGCGCCGGAAACCCCGTTCAATCTTCGTTCCAATTGCTTGACGAAGCTTCCCGTGCGGGACGTCGTGCCCAGGATCAGGACATAGTTTCGGGTGCCGACCCCCCTGGCGGCGCATCGGGCGTATCCCTCGAACGTACGGATGCCCTCGACCGGAGGGGCCTGATCGCCGGGATGGAACGTGTCCTCATTCAGACGGTAGGGTTCGATCCGGTCCCTGAAATTGGGTTCGGCCGGCAGTTGAAAATCCAGGCTGCGGAGGCTGAGCGCTTCCAGCATACCGGCGTTACAGACGTAGTCGCCCGGAGAAATAGCGCGCAATGCGACGCCGAACGGGAGATTCCAGGAAAAGAGGGACCCACCCGCCGGGATGGGCGCCACGGCGAACCGGTGGCCCTCGAGCATCGTCGTAGCCAGCCGAAGAACAGAGCCGAGGTTGCGGATACGTACGCCAGCCGTCAGATTCCGCGTCGCGATGGCGACGTTGTCACCTGACTGCGGCAGTCTGGCCACGTCCTCAAAGTCGAATGTTCCCGACATCGACTGTCTCCCTGTAGCGTTGCCCGGATCTCTCTGATTACGGCAGGGTTCCGGGAGGTATACGAAATCGGGCGCAAAAAGTCAAGCGCGATGCCGTCGACGCCGGACAATCGATAGATTTCGCTTGACAGGGCGCCCGTCTGTTGATTAAGTTTATAACGTATGTATTATTGGTAAAACATTTGACTGGTTCAGAAGCCTGACTGAAGACGGAAAGGGGGCCCGGTGGCATCTTCCGACGTGTGGAAAGCATTCGAGGAGAATGAAATCACGCACAGCGTCGCTCATCACCTTGTCGCCATCAGAGAACTCAAGGGCCAGTACGGATACGCACGCGTGTCGGATGTCGCACGACATCTGGACATTACGCGAGGCAGCGCGTCGCTGACTTTGAAGGCGCTCCGGCAGAAGGAGTTCGTACTTGAAGATCGGAACAAGTTCCTGCGACTTTCCGAACGAGGTGAACGGCTGGTAGGCCTGGTACTGGCCAAGCGCGCCATCGTTCGCAAGTTTCTCAGGGACGTACTGCACGTGGAAGGGCATCAGTCGGAAGTGGACGCGTGCAAGGTAGAACACCTTTTGAGCGAGGAAACCGGCGAAAAACTGCTGAATTTCGTAAGGTTCCTGCTGGCCGATACACCAGAGGCGCGGGGGTTTCTGAACGCGTTCTGGCAGACCGGCGACTTCTGCCACGACGAGGCCGATTGTCCGATTTGCGAAGACGATTGTCTCCTCCGAATCGGTGCAGAGGATTGATCCGGCAATACGACGGAAAGGGATGATAAAATGGTGGCGCGTCTGATGCAACTGGCCACACGCGGCGTCCGGGTTTCAGCGGATCGGAAGAACCGTTCGCGGGAAATGTACCGGGGTTCGCTGGCCGGACTCGACGTGGGCGACGAAGGCACGGTGGAATCGGTGGAGGGGAACACGCCTCTCGCCTCCCGGTTGCGTGAATTGGGCGTGTGTCCGGGGGTCAGAATTCGAATGCTCCGCGCCGGCGGCAGGTTGGTCGTGCAGGTGGAAGGCGCCCGGTTCTGTCTGCGGATGCACGATGCGGTTGCCGTAAGGCTTAGTCCGATCAGCTGAGGTCGTACGCATGGCCACGGAGTTGTCCGACGAACCCCGCACCGGCGTAGATCAGCGCTATACAATCGCACTGGTGGGCAATCCAAATACCGGTAAGACCACGCTTTTTAACGGTCTTACCGGTCTTTTTCAACATGTCGGCAACTACCCCGGCGTAACCGTTGAGCGCAAGGTTGGGCGGCTGAGGCTGAGCGACGACAGGACGGTGGATCTCGTCGACCTGCCGGGAACCTACAGCCTCGCCGCACATGCCCCTGACGAAATGATCGTGGCGGACGTACTGCTCGGGCGCATGCCGAGCGAATCCGGGATCGACGCGGTTCTCGCAATTGTCGACGCCTCGAATCTCTACCGAAACCTCTACCTGGTCTCGCAGGTACTCGAACTCGGCATTCCCGCGGTCGTTGCGCTTAATATGTCGGACGTGGCGGATGCGCGGGGCATACGCATTGACGTCGACCGGCTCTCCGGGTGCCTGGGGGTTCCGGTGGTCCGGGTATGTGCGAACCGGCGACAGGGCCTTGGCGAACTGCGTCGTGAACTGAGACGGCTGTTGCGTGGGGGACAGCAGAAGGGGTTGTCGCTGCTGCCCGGATTTCCCGACGGATTTCCCGCCGCGGTCGATGCGGTCGCGGCGGTGTTGGAGTCGCAATACGCGGGAAACGCGTCCCTGCGTCGCGCGGAGGCGTTGCGGGCGATCGTCGACGAGGGCGGTTACGCGGAACGCCGGCTTATCGAGACGCGCGGCGACGGTCTCCGGGAGAAACTGGCGGACGCCCGGGGCAGGTATTCCAGGGTATCAGGATTGTCCGCGCTTGAATCGGAGGTCCGATACGACTGGATCGGGCGGGTGCTTGCGCAAAGCGTATCGCAGCCGGAAGACCTTCAAAAAACGCATTCGGACCGCATCGACGGGGTACTTACGCACCGGATCTGGGGTACGCTTCTGTTTATCGCCATAATGGGGGTGGTATTCCAGGCCATCTACGCCTGGGCCGGTCCGCTGATGGATCGGGTAGATGATTTGTTCGCCGCGCTGTCCGGATGGGTGGGTGGCTGGTTTCCGGACGGGGCGCTGAAGAGTCTGATTCAGGACGGAATCATTGCGGGCGTGGGCGGTGTCGTCGTCTTCCTGCCTCAGATTGCAATTCTCTTTTTCTTTATCGCTGTTCTGGAAGATTGCGGGTATATGGCCCGTGCGGCCCTGCTGATGGACAGGCTTCTCACTAAGTGCGGTCTTTCCGGGCAGTCGTTCATCCCGATGCTGTCCAGCTTCGCTTGCGCCGTGCCCGGAATCATGGCAACCCGGACCATTGAAGGCCGTCGGAACCGGCTGGTCACCATCCTGGTAGCGCCCTTGATGAGTTGTTCTGCCCGACTGCCGGTCTACACCATCCTTATAGGCGCGTTTATCCCGGCAAAATCGATTCTGGGGGCGTGGGTCGGCCTGCAGGGACTTACGCTTTTTGCGATGTATTGCGTGGGTGTGGCGACTGCGGTACCCGTGGCCTGGCTCTTGAGGAAGACCCTATTGAAAGGGGAAACGTCGCCATTCATTCTCGAGTTTCCTTCGTATAAGATTCCGGACAAACGGACGGTCGGCCTGAGAGTCTATCAGAGTTCACGGGCGTTTCTCATGCGCGCGGGAAGTATCATCCTGGCTGCAACCATTGTGATGTGGGCGCTGGCCTACTTCCCCAGGCCGGAGGAAACCGTCGCGGAGTACGAGCGCCACCGGCTCGTTGCCGAGACGTCGCTTTCGGGCGAGGATTTGCGGGTGGCCCTTGCGGAGCTGGACGCGCGGATGGCGGCTGAACTTCTGAATGGAAGTTTCCTGGGCCGGGCGGGGCATTGGATAGAACCTGCGGTTATTCCGCTGGGCTGGGACTGGCGTATCGGTATGGCCACGCTCGCGTCCTTTCCCGCGCGGGAGGTTATTGTCGCAACGCTTGGAACGATCTACAGCCTCGGCCGCGATGCGGACGTTTCGCCCGAAGACCTGCGCGGCGCGCTTCGAAGCGCAACCTGGGACGATGGGCGTCCCGTATTCAATGTACCCGTCGCGCTGTCGGTGATGGTCTTTTTCGCGCTGTGTGCGCAGTGTGTATCCACGCTGGCGGTCATTCGCCGCGAGACGCAATCCTGGAGATGGACGATTCTCACGTTCGGCTATATGACGGTATTGGCCTATGTTGCCGCGCTCGTGACCTATCAGGGCACAATGGCTCTGGGATGGGGGGTATAGATTGGACTGGCAATCTGCAGTTGCAGTTGGCCTCGCGGTCGCCTGCGGATCCTGGGCGGCGTGGAAATTCGTCAGTCCGTTCCTGGCGGAATCCGCGGGCTGTAACGGTTGCGGGGACGGCGGCCGGCCGGACGCATCGCGACAATCGCTCCTCGACATCGAAGATCCGCCTTCGGTATGAACGCGCCTGAATGTCGATGGCTTCCGCGACCCGCCGACCCCGAAGCGCCGGGGCGCGGTTTTTTTTATCCGGCGAAACAGAAAACGCTTGCGCAAACGATTGAAATACTTTAATCTCATTTTCGTTCAAAATCCGGTTTACGTGTTGCCAGACGATTCGGTATGCCCTCTTGTGCAGGGGTATGGCACGTTCGTCAATTAAAATGGGGGAGTCCACAGTGCGTTTTGTTTTAACGATTTCGGCCGGCGTCTTCGTGGGTCTGTCGCTGTTCGATGCACCGTCCGTCGATGCCAAAGCGAAAAAGCTGGACGACAAATCACTCTCCATGGCCAGGCAACTCGCCAAAGACCGGGAAGCGGCGTTTTCCGGCGAAGAAGCCATGCCGCTGAATGAATTCCACCAGGGATGGAAACTGCTTGCCGCGCGACTGGCCGAATTGTATGCCGGCCATGAGGTGCGGGTCAACAAGGTAGGCGCTCACGTCAGATTCAGGATGGGGTTCAGCCATCTGGCCTATATGGGCCTGAAGGTGCACACGCGCGTCACGCCGCTGAGTCCTTCGCCGGGTGAGTTGGTGGCGGGTTATCCCTTTCTTCAGGAACTGGTTTTGGACGGCAGCTTTTATCCGGGCGGTCAAAGGTTTCCTCTGAAGATGAAGGAACTGCTCCAGATCGAACCGCAAATGGTCGCGGCACTCCGCGAGTCGATCGACGGGTGGGAAAAGAAGTACAGGGATAGGTTTGAAAAGGACTATCCCGTCAAATCGGCGAAAAAGATGCAGTGAGTCGCAAGACGCGCGCTCTAAATGGGTTGTTGAAAAAGGCGACACCGCTCCCGGCGTCGCCTTTTCGCTGTACAGATCGGTCGAACGACATCATAACGGGCGTGCCGAAATCTCCGACGTACGCGTGGGCTATCGGCTGTGCGCCGCGTTCGCTCCGTTGCATTTTAGGCAGGTATATCCTGCCCGCGAAGTCTCCGATGGCGTGAACCGCGGCTTGCCGGCGCTTCCAGGGCCGATTAAGCTTGACAATTTCGGCATGTAATCTTAGATTTAGATATGGCTAAATATTTTTTTATCTTTGGATAATTGATGTCGGCAACAGGAAAATCGAATGATTGAACCCCTCACGGCGCTTCTGGGCGCAGCAGTCACGCTGGGTTGCGCGTGGTTTCTATTCCGGCCGGGCTCGGGTTACTTCTGGCGCTGGCGGCAGGCCAGGCGGCTGACCGAGCGGGTCCTGACGGAAGATCTGCTCAAACACATCTATAATTGCGAATATCAGCACCAGATCGCAACGGTCGAAAGCCTCTCCGGCGCGCTGGGGATTCCGCCCGGCCGTGCGTCCGACCTGCTGGTACGTGCGGGTGTCCGCGGTCTGACCGTATCCGACGGCGGCAGCGCCGGACTGACGACGCAGGGACGTGATTATGCGCTTCGCATCCTTCGGGTACACCGTCTCTGGGAGCACTATCTGGCTGAGGAGACCGGGGTGGCGGCCGCGGACTGGCACAGCGAGGCGGAACGCCGCGAGCACGATATGTCCTCCGAGGACGTGGAACGGCTGGACCGGAGGATGGGGTATCCCGTCTACGACCCGCACGGGGACCCGATTCCCACCGGAGCCGGAGATATCGCGCCGAAACGCGGGACCCACCTGACGGAACACCCCGTTGGCGTTTCTGCGTTGATCGTACACATCGAAGACGAGCCGGAGCCCGTCTACGCCCAGCTGGCGGCGGAAGGACTGCACGTCGGAATGCGGATCGAGCTGATCGAGGTCCTCCCCCAGCGCGTGCGTTTCTGGGCGGACGGAGAAGAACACGTTCTGGCGCCGGTACTGGCCGACCATATCTCCGTCACCGCCGTATCCGACGGAGCGGACGCCGAAGCGGCCGACGAACTGCTGTCCGGCCTCAAACAGGGCGAAATCGGCCACGTCGTCGGGCTGTCCAGGTCCTGCCGCGGCCTGGAACGGCGTCGGCTGATGGACCTGGGCATCCTTCCGGGCACACGTATTCAGGTGGAGATGCGCAGCCCCTCCGGGGATCCCACTGCGTACCGGATACGCGGCACAACCATCGCGCTTCGAAAGGAGCAGGCAGGTCAGGTCCAAATCCGGGTGCAGCTCGTGGAATGAACGACTGTCATTTGCCACTCCCGCGCGTTCGGAATCGGATGGAGCGTTCAATATGGAACTGCAGACAACGGTCGAAGGTTGCGAGGCCTGCCCGGCGCATCATTCGGGCAATCTGACCAGGCTCGGCGTGAATATGGCGAACTGGGATTTTGTCGTGGCGCTGGCGGGAAATCCGAATACTGGGAAGAGTACGGTATTCAATGCCCTCACCGGATTGCGTCAACATACCGGAAACTGGCCCGGCAAAACGGTCGTGCGGGCAGAAGGCGGCTTCGCGTTCGGCGGCCACCGGTACAAGCTTGTGGACCTTCCGGGGACCTATTCTCTCCTGTCCACCAGTCTCGACGAAGAGGTGGCGAGGGATTTTATCCTGTTCGGAAGGCCGGACGTCACGGTGGTCGTCGTGGACGCGGCTCGGCTGGAGCGGAATCTGAACCTGGTCCTTCAGGTTCTGGAGATAACCGACCGCGCGGTGGTGTGTCTGAACCTGATGGACGAAGCAAAACGGCAGGGACTGTGCGTGGACGAACGACGACTGGCGCGGGATCTGGGCGTTCCGGTGGTGCCGGCCGCGGCGCGCCGCGGGGAGGGCATGCCTGAGTTGACGCGGGTATTGAGCGACGTGGCGACCGGCCGGACGGTCTGCAGGCCGCAACGTATACGAAACGAGCCGCCGGCATTGAGGAAGGCCGTCGGCAAGCTGACGGCTCAGCTTGAGGAAGCGTTTCCGAATGTACCGAATTCACGCTGGGTGGCGCTTCGGTTGCTGGAAGGGGACACGCGAATCGTGGAAGCGGTGAGTTCCGGAGAGCTTGGTGACCTGAACCGAACGCGGGAAGAGGAGGCTATGGCGTGAATGACACGACCGCAAATCAGCACCCCGACGAGCTGATTCGTCTGGCGGCAAAGCTCCGATGGGAAGTGGGCTCCAATTTCCACGATTCATTAATGGAAACGCTCTATGCAAACGCAGCACAGATCGCAGATCGCGCCGTCACCCGAACCGGGGAAGCAGCCCGGTTCGATCTGGACCGGACGATCGACCGGCTGGTAACGAGCCGCTGGCTGGGCTTCCCCATCATGCTGGCCCTGCTGACGCTCGTATTCTGGCTGACAATTGAGGGCGCGAACCTGCCGTCCGCGATGCTGGCGGGCCTGCTGATCGACTCCATTCATCCGATGTTGAAGTCTGCGGCCGCGGCAATTGGCGTGCCGTGGTGGCTCGACGGTCTGCTGGTGGACGGCGTCTATCTGGCGATGGCGTGGGTGGTCAGCGTCATGTTGCCTCCCATGGCGATTTTCTTTCCGTTGTTCACGCTTCTGGAAGACTTCGGCTATCTGCCCCGGGTGGCGTTCAATCTGGACAAGTGGTTCAAAAAGGCGGGCGCGCACGGGAAGCAGGCGCTGACGATGAGTATGGGATTCGGCTGCAATGCCGCAGCGATCGTCTCCACACGGGTAATCGACAGTCCGAGAGAACGTCTCATTGCCATCATTACGAACAACTTCTCTCTCTGCAATGGACGGTGGCCCACCCAGATATTGGTGGCTACAATATTCATAGGAGGTCTGGCGCCCGCCCATTTCGCCGGCCTGGTTTCGGCCGGGGCCGTCGTGGCCGTCGCCGTGCTTGGGGTACTGCTTTCTTTTTTTGTATCGTGGGGGCTTTCCAGGTCGGTTCTCCGGGGCGAAGCATCCGCCTTCAGCCTGGAACTTCCGCCGTATCGTCCGCCTCGCGTTCTGCAGACCGTTTATACGTCCATCATTGACAGAACGCTGATCGTGCTGTGGCGTGCGGTGATCTTCGCCGTTCCCGCCGGCGCGGTGATCTGGCTGAGCTCCAATATCCTTGTCGGAGGGCGGAGCCTCGCCGAGCATTTTATCGACTGGAGCCAGCCGTTCGGGCTGCTGATTGGCTTGAACGGCGTAATCCTGCTGGCCTACGTGATCGCAATCCCTGCGAACGAAATCGTGATTCCCACCATTCTGATGTTGACGGTATTGAGCGCACGGTTGACCGGGCTGGGAGAAGGCGCCGGTGTGATGTTTGAACTGGACTCCGACGCCGCGGTAGCGCAGATTTTCGCTTCCGGAGGATGGACCCTGCTTACGGCCGTAAACCTTATGTTGTTCAGTCTGGTGCATAACCCGTGTTCCACCACCATATATACCATCTGGAAGGAAACAAGAAGCGCCAAATGGACGTCCGTCTCGTCGTTGCTTCCCGTGGGAATGGGTTTCCTGCTCTGTTTTCTGGTGGCGCAGATCTGGAGGTTGTTGTCCGGATGAGGGAAATTCATGTCCCGGCCGGTCTTCGTGGATGCGGTTTCCCGGCTGTCGTTGCCGGCGCAACCCCCCAGTCTCAGATATTCGCGCAGGATTGCCAGCGAAAGGAAACACATGCTTAGTCAGGCCGCACAGGACTATCTGAAGTCCATCTACAAGTTGCAGCATGGGCATGAACCCCGGGCCACCGTGAATACTTCGATGGTTGCGGAGCGGATGGAGGTGGCGGCCGCTTCCGCAACGAATATGATCAAGAAGCTGGCTGAAATGAACCTCGTTCAGCATACGCCCTATCAGGGTGTCGAACTCACGCCGGCGGGAGAAGCGGTTGCCCTGGAAGTCTTGAGGCATCACCGATTGCTCGAGCTGTACCTCGCGGACGCATTGGGCTACGATTGGGATGAAGTCGACGCTGAGGCCGACAGACTCGAGCACGTGATTTCTGAGGAATTCGAGGACAAAATCGACAGGGTACTGGGTCATCCCACAACCGATCCGCACGGCGCGCCCATTCCAACAAAAGACGGAAATATAGAAAATACGGATTGCGTCCCTCTCACGCAGGTGAAACCCGGTGAGGCGGTCGTGATCGTACAGGTGAACGACCAGAGTCCCGAGATGCTCAGGTATCTGGGCGCGCTGGGATTGCGGCCGGGCGTGACGCTGTTTGTTCAGGAGAAGGCGCCTTTCAACGGCCCGATGACCATTGAACTGGACGGAGACACCCAGCACGTGGTGGGAGTCAGCGTGTCGGACAGCATATACGTGACCGTCACGGACCAGAGTACATGAACTCCGCCGCGGCGGCGCAACCGCCGTTCAGTCCGGATTCGGTGTCAGGGGGGCACAGGTTGAATACATCCACGAATTGGCGAATCCTTGTCGTCATCGTCTCATTCCTTATCGGCGGGGTCCGGGCAAGCGCCGGGACGCCGCCCGATTTGTCTCCGGTTCCGCGCATAACGGAGGCTGAACTCTTCAACCGGGCGGCCGCGATCTTCAGGCCCGATCTCTTACCGGCGGAGAGTCCGTATTTCCACGAGCGCGCGGTCTGCGGAACACCGGTTATCATGGCTCTGGCCGCCCGATGGCCCGGCCTGAGCGAGGAAACGCATCAGGCGTTCGCCCAGGTTTTTCAGCGTCCGGCGACGACGGACAGCCTGGTATCTCCGGGAGGACGCTTCCGCGTCCACTACGATACCAGGGGCCGGCATTCCGTCTCGACGGTCGACGCAAACCGGAACCGCGTGCCTGACTACGTCGAGGAAGTCGCGGCCACGTTCGACGCGGTGTGGTCGCTTCAGGTCCGAAACCTGGGGTACCGGGACCCGCTGGACGACGGCGACGGACTGTTCGATGTGTACATACGGCAACTGGGCACGTCCGGCGTGTATGGGCAGACCTTTCCCAACAGTCTCCGTGTTCCGGTAACGTCCGCCTATCTGACGGTCGACAACGACTACACGGACCGGATTTACGCGACCCGGGGTCTTGACGGCCTTCACGTGACCGTAGCGCACGAGTTCTTCCATGCCATACAATTCGCGTACAATGCGCGAGACTTGACGTGGTGGCACGAAGCCACCGCGACCTGGATGGAAGACGTGGCTTACGACGATGTGAACGATTATTTCCAGTACACACGATTCGTTCTGGATTCGCCGACCGTTGCCCTGGACTGGCAGCCCAATCTACAGGACGGACACCAGTACGGAGCCTGCATCTACGCCCATTACCTGGATCAGGTCTTCGGAAGAAGGACCATTCGGGAGACGTGGGAGGGGTTGGGGGAACGCAACACAACCTCGTACGATATCGGAAAACTGAGTCCGTCCGTTCCCACCGGCGGTTTTGCGGGGACGCTGCCCGGTTACGTCGTCTGGAATTATTTCACGGGGACCCGGTCTCGAGATGGGTTTTACGAAGAGGGCGTTTTTTATCAGCCCGCGGCGTCGGTCAGAACGGTTTCGATGGGATCGGGCGGCCAGGCATCCGGTACCGGTACGGTGGACCATCTGGCTGCCGACTACGTTCAGGTGGTGACGGAGGGGCTGCGGGGCGGCCTTCGAGCCGACTTCAGTCTGGCCGGCGAGGGTAGCTGGCAGTTCTGGGCCATGCTGATCGATACCGATGGGGTCGGCATGCTGCGGCCCGTCCGATCCAGGTTGGAGATCCCGAACGCGGGACAATACGACCAAATCGTGTTTTTACCCATATCGGACGCGCTGGAAGGGCAGGATTTCGATTACGAGTATTCGATCTCCGCGGTCGAATCAGTGGACGGCGAAACCCGTCCCCTCAGGTTGACGGTTGGTGAAAGCAGACTTCCCGTGGTACGACTCGGCGTTCATGCAGACCGGGCGACCGTTCGTGCGGACGGCGCCGAAGGCCGGCCGGTCACGTGGAACGTTGCTCGCGCCAGTGGCAGCAGGGCGATTAACGTGACCGGACAGGCGGAGTCTTCATCATTCACCACGGCGACGGATTCGATCGAAATCGCGGCGGTCGGAACCGGCACGACCGTCGTACAGGTTTCGGCAACGGGGGCAGGCACCACGCCCTCCGTCGCGTGGGCCGTCTTCGGTCAGACCCTCACGGGAAATCTGCCGCCGGTGGTGGCCGCGATTTCCGATACAACCATAGCGGAAGGGCAAACGCTGTCGATTCTTGTCAATGCGGAAGACGAAGATGGCGACGCACTTGCCTTCTCGTCCGGCAACCTCCCGGCCGGGGCGGTCCTGGATGAGAATCGCCTGACCTGGACTCCGCGGTTCGATCAGGGCGACCGGACTTACGAAATCCAGCTCCTGGTCAGCGACGGCATCAACCAGGTACGAATCGACGTGAACGTACACGTGAAGAATGTCGATCGCGCGCCGGAGATTCGGGAGACCGACCCGGCCCGCGGGATCGTATTCGGCGCCTCGGGGGAGACGGTTCGGTTCTCGGTGACGGCCGTGGATCCCGACGGGGATGAATTGAGTTTCGCGTGGTCGATTAACGGCGTCTCAGTGGATGAAACGGGGCCGTCGCTGCTCGTGACGATTCCCGCCACGGTCGCGGATGACGTGGTCGAGGTCGTGGTATCCGCCGGGCGGAATTCAGTCAACAGGCAATGGACGGTTGGGAAGACTCTGAAAGGAGATTTCAACGGCGACGGCGCCGTCAACTTTGCGGATTTCATTGCCTTCGCCGGCGCTTTCGGCACGGCGAGTCCGGCATTCGACCTCGACGGTTCGGGTCTCGTCGACTTCCAGGATTTCATCGTATTTGCGACCTATTTCGGCCTGCCGTGATCCCGGCGTCCGGTACGTTTCATCCACCGCAAAATCCTTTAATTCTTGTTTTTATACACCTTTTTGTTAACTTAAACCTCTCGATTCACTGCCAACGTCCATTTCGGCTGGCGGGTGATGGTTTGATTGCGCTTCGAACGGAACGGGAAATGGAGAGAATCCGGGACGCCTGCCGCGTCGTCGGGCTTGCACATCGGGCCCTGCGTGAGTGGGTCCGGCCCGGCGTACCCACCTCCAGACTGGACAGGGTCGCGGAGGAATCGATACGGGACCAGGGCGCCGCCCCGGCCTTCAAGGGCTACCAGGGATACCCCGCGGCCACCTGTATTTCAATAAACGAACAGGTCGTACACGGCATCCCGGGATCCCGGGAACTGAGGGAAGGCGACCTCGTCAGTATTGACATTGGCGCCAGATTAGAAGGGTACTATGGAGACCAGGCGATCTCATACGCCATAGGCGACGTGACTCCCGGGATTCGGAGGTTGATAACCGTCACGCGTGAGTCCCTGTTCAGAGGCATTGAGGGGGCACAGGAAGGCCGCCGGTTGGAGGACGTATGCGGCTCGATCCAGCAGTGGGTGGAGGCGCACGGTTTTTCCGTTGTGCGCCAATTCGTCGGGCACGGCATCGGACGCAGCCTGCACGAAGATCCCGCGGTGCCGAACTACGTGCCGCTGGAAAAGAACCCGCGGCTGCGGCGCGGAATCGTCATTGCGATTGAACCCATGGTGAATCTGGGACGGCCGGAAGTCGTACTTGCGGACGACGGATGGACGGCGTCCGCCAGAGACGGGCTGCCTTCGGCGCATTTCGAGCACGTCGTGGCGGTCACCGATGACGAGCCGGCGCTTCTGACCATGACCGAAGAGGAGATTTTCGATGGCGTGTACGCCCGTTGACGATACGGTAACGTCAGGCGCCTCCGGTCCGGCTTCTGAAAGTCCGGCCCTTTTTTTGCCCGGCATCAACTGATGACGCATACCCCGCTTTTCATTCGAACCCTGGCAGGATTACTGGTCATTTGCGCCTGCGATCAGCACTACAGGGAGGGGGCGCATCCGCCGCCGAAGCCGCGACGCCCCACCCTGCCGGCGGGTCATCCACCCGTTTCAACGGCCAGAAGACCATCCGACGCGCCGGGCGGAAAGACAGTCAGCGGGACCATCCGTATCAGGCCGGAGCTGCGGTCCAGGATACCCGACGGCGCTTATTTGTTCATCATCGCGCGGGAAAGGGCCGACGGAGGTCCGCCGTACGCCCTCAAACGGATGCGTATGCCCGCGCTCCCGTACCACTACACCCTTACCCAATCCGACGTCGCGCGCATGTTCGGAGACGGGATCGTCCTGGCCGAAATCCCCGAGATGTACATGGTTGCCAGGATCGACCGGGATGGCTTCGCAGAAGTGCAACCAGGCGACATGGAAGGCGCATGCCCGAAGAATCCGATTGCCGCCGGAGAACAACGGGCTGACATCCTGATAGAGCAGGTACATTGACTTTCGGTTCAGGCTCGATGAATTGCGGCGCACTTCCTGGTCGGGATACCCTGTCTCGCCTGCAGAGCAACTTCATCCACGGACTGTCGGCTAGCATTCGAACAGGAACGATTCATTGAATCGAGCGTTACAGGATGAAGAGAACCAGAGTCATCGGGAAGGGCAACGTCGCGAGGTACATGAATATGGGTCGGCATCAACTCTGTGCGGCAGTCCTGGCTGCGGCGCTGCTTTCAGGATGTGGCAATAGACAGGAGAATCCGGTCGGTTCCGATCTGGTAACCCGGGCGCAGGGCCGGGTGGTCGAACTTCCACTGATTCCGTCCCGGGGTGGCTCGACGCGGTTCGAGGGTACTTTCAGCCGCGGGTTCGGCAACGATTCCCGGTTGATGGTCGGTCGAATGAGCGGACTCGTGTTCCGTTCGCTGTTCCGATTCAGTTTGGATGCCGATTCGCTTCTGTCGGCCTCCGGTGGTTCCGGCGCGGCGGAACTTGACATTCTCGCCGTCCGGATCCTGATCCGGAAACGAACGTCCACGAGGGGCTCCGAAGTACTGGAGTTACGGCGTCCGGACCAGGCGTGGAATGAGTTGGACGAGTTTGTCGATACGCTCAGACACACCGCATTGGATCTTGCATCGACCGCGATCGAGGGAGCGACAGCGGCGTCCGTAGGCGACAGCCTGATTCAGATTGATCTGCCGCCGGCGTACCTGTGGTCCGTTGCGCGGGAGAACCCCGACGCCAAAGCGTTCGACGTCATGCTGCAGCCGGCGGCGGACGCCCGGTTTTTCACAAGTCTGGTGTCGCGAGACGACGTACTTGCTGACAACGTCAACAGGCTGCCGGAGATGCGGCTGACGTTTTCCATCGATGGCGACACACGTACACATGTCGCGGTTGCATCGCAAGATACCTACTGGGCGGCAAGGGACGGACCTGAACCCGGGATGCTGGTTCTGGCTACAATTGTACGCCTGAGCCCGGTATTTCGCTTCGACCTGCCGGACAGCATTCCCAAGGGAGCGACGGTTACGGCTTCGGAATTGCGGCTGAACTACGATCGGTCGCAATCCATGTTCGGTGATTTCGTATTTTCGGTCGAACGGATCAACGTCGATCCGGCGTCCGGAGATACGACCTTCTCCCTCGTCAACACGTGGCAGTTCGACGAACAGGCGGCGTCATACGCCGTGGACCAGAGCCTGGTTCAGGGCTGGCTCTCGGGAACGACCCGCAATCGGGGACTTGCGCTCAGCACCCCGGTCACCGATAGCCGAAACTGGGACGTCAACTGGGTTGTATTCCATAATCCAATGTTGAAGTTGATCTACTCAACCCCCCCCGATCCCTAGTGTTCTGTCCCGGAAATAAGTTGCCTGAATTCGACCGCCGAGTCGCCCGGCTCGCAAGGCGCCCGCGCACAGGCGACCTGCGTATGGTCGGCGAGCGAGGGGAACGTAGCGAGACGGGATGAATCGTCGGTCGAATGGTGAGGAATTTTCGGGACAGGACACTAGAAGCTGTGTTAAAATTACCGGTGAGTTCCCGACCGCCGCTTTCGCAGCCGCGCGAAGGCAGCTGGTGATTTTAAGGCAGCTTCTTAGACACGTTTTCGCGAGGAATCCTGTGAACCGTTCTGGCAGAGTTCCCGTTGCATTGCTCGGTTTTCTTGTGGTCGCCGTGTGGGTGGATACGCCCGCCGCCAGATCGATCTTCTCCTTCAATGGCGTCGGAGATACCGAACGTCGTGTCGACGTGCGAGCCATGGGTATGGGAGGCGCCGGCCGCGCGCTTGCCGACGGCCTGAATTTCAGTTCGGCAAACCCTGCGCTTCTGGCCGCATTCTCGCGCGCCGGCCTGCAGAGCCGCTTCTTTGTGCAACGGCGTTCCCTTGATGACGGACAGCGTCGGCACGTGGTCTCCGACGGTGATATCGGCGCATTTCAGATTGTGCTGCCCGTCCGAAACGGTACTGTGCTTGGCGCCGGCCTGGAGCCTATAACGGACCTGGATTTCGACCTCGTCAGAGTCGTCAGCTCCACGGCGGTTCCCTACGAATTGCGGGTGAACGCGACGGGCGGGATACAGGCGTTTACCTTTGGCGTGGCGCAAAGGTGGGGTCGTCTGATGCTGGGCGGAAACCTGAGTGTCATCTCGATCGGGACGATCACGGAAACGTGGACGAAAGACTTCAGTTCCGGCGGAGCCGGCGGAGAATCGAAGTCTTTTCTGTTGGATTCCAATAACCGGCAGATCCCCGAACACCTCAACAGCGAGGATCGATATGTACGCACGCACCGCGGCGCCCAGCCTGCGTTTGGCGCCGTGTACAGCCTGGACGGCGAATGGTTCTTCGGCGCCGCGGTCCGGACCGCCGCGACCGTCACGCAGACACGCATTTTGAGGAATTTCTTCGCGGAAATAGGGTTTGAAGAGGAAACGCGCTCGACGCTGGATCTGAGATTGCCGGCCACCGTCGGCTTCGGGCTGGCCTACCGGTCGGGGTATCGTTGGCTGGCTGCGCTAGATTACGAGCGGGCTATGTGGGAAGAGACGGGGTCGGGACGCTACAACACCGCCGATCTGTCGGGCGGCGTTCTATACAGGTTCGGCGATCCGGACAGCCGCGGTACCAGTCGACGCATCGAGTTGACGGCGGGGGCTCATTACCGGTCGCTGTACTTCAGGACCGACGGGAATTCCCAGATCGATGAGTTGGGCGTGAGTCTGGGTATTTCACTGCCGTTCGAAACCCGGGGCGCCGGCAGTTTTCGTTACGTAGTTGAGTTTGGAAGACGGGGAGACGTGACCGCGCATGGGGCTTCGGAGCATTTTGTCATGCAGACGTTTTCCCTGTCCGGCTGGTTGAACTAGCGGCCTGAAGGCAGCGACGACTGGATTCCTGGTTCTGGTGAGCCCCGGCCATCCCGCATCTGGATGGCTTTTCTCATTCCCCGGTACCGACCGACCGCGGGGCGGCCTGAATACGGCTGCGGTCCATACGTTCGTACAGGTAGAGAATGGGAGCCGTCAGCGCCGGGATGGCGATTCCGCAGAGCAGGACCACGCCGGCGGTAAGCCCGCTGCGCACTGCCGGCTCCATCGCCGGCGAGAACGCTTCGTGCAGAAGCGCAAACACAAAAAAGCCCTGTGGGAGCAGTTGCGACCAGTCTCGAACGAATAAGCCGGCGCAACGCCTGGCAGACAGTCCGCCGGCGGTCTTGCCAACGAGCATCACGGCCACGTAGATGACCAGAGTCTTCCAGTGAAGCGCGGACAGTTCCAGCAGACCGTCCAGGTCGAGGCCAGCCGCAAAATACGTGAGTACAACGTATGAGAGAGGCACCGACAGCGGCGCCATTCCCCGCAGGGCGATACCGGATCTCGCTGACCTCGCGGACACGCCCACACCCGTTACGAGCGACAGAAAGAGCGGGGATATATGCATCGTTCGAGCGCAGACGAAGAGCGTCGCCACGATTGCGCCGAAAAGGACCTGACCGCCCACTCCGGTTCTGACCGTGTGCGTCATCCTCGCGATGAGTTCAACGCCCACCGCCCACATTATCGCCGACGGTACCGCTCGATACAGGCCCGGTGTGCTCACGAAGAGGTCGGCGAGAAACCAGAGTGAGAGCCCCAACGACGTTACGAGGATCGAAAAGGACAGGCCCTCGCGACGATCGGGCTGGGAGATGAGCGTGATCATCGGACCGGACATCCCGGCAAGTAGACCCAGGCGGACGGCCTGGACGACCGGAAATCCCAACAGCAGGAAAAACGCCGGAAATGCAGGGATCAGGGTTGCGCCGATGGAGATGATCGCGGACACCCCGAGCTTCTTGCTAAAGAACCGGTGATAGGAAAAGCTGGCGCCAAGGTACAGGCCGACCCAGACCTGGGCCAGTTCGGAAAGTGGCGCGGTTGCGGCGAATGCCTCCGTGTGGCGGATTCCGAATCCGCCGGCAAGAAAACCGAGCGCAAGGGGTATCGCGTGGAGGGGAATGGCTGAGCCCGCCAGGGTGCCAGCCAGGGTCAGCGGTACGACAAGCATGAGACCAACGTACACCGCAGGCTGGACCGAATGCGGAAAATCGTGTTGGGCTCCCCACGCAACCGCGCACAAAATGACGCAGATGAGAAACCGTCTCATGCGAGGTCTTCCGTACGTTTCGCCTCTGGCGGAAACGTGTGAGGTTTGGGCAACGGGATCGCCTGGCCGATAGCGGCTGCAACGAGGATCGCGGCGATCAGGGCGTAAAGATTCGGCCCCGATTCCAGCAGGAGCAGTTGAGCGACAAGGGCGACGGACAATGTCCCGAGCGGCCTGAGCGCGGAGCCGATGACTTCGGTCAGCGAAAGATGGCAGCGGGTCGCCCGCGCGGCAACCGTCAGGCTGATGCCCCTGGCCAGACTTCTGGCGACCAGAAACAGAAAAGCGAATGCGGTCAATCGCAAAACCGGCAGGTTCTGTGTCGCAAGCAGTCCGCCGATGACCAGGAAGAAGACGGGCTGCAGGATACCGGTGGTTTTCTCCAGAATTTCAAGCGCATCCCGTCGCCGCGTGGTCGTGTTGATGAACCAGACGCCTGAAATGAATCCAACGGCAATCCCCGGAATCGCATTTCCTGCGCAGAGCCCTCCGAACGCAGCGACGGTACCGGTCGCTACAATCGCACAAGCGACGTCCTCCCGAAGGGTGCTGAAGACGAACGTCAGCAGCAGCCCCAGAAGCACTCCCGTACACGCGTGCAGCGCCAGAAAACTGCCGGGATTCACCATTGTGAACGGCCCCAGTTCGATGACGGTGACGCCCGCACAATATGGATACAGAAACGTAAGAAGCGTCATCCCGACCGCGTTGGTGATAAGAGGTCCCGCCGGCGCATTACCAACGTCGGGAGTTTCAAGCTCGGATCGGGCGTAAAAAACCAGATCCGGCATGCGCAGCGTGGTTGCCGCCGCGCCAAGCACGAGCGCGACGAGGGCGGGTTCGGCGGCAATGCCCATCTGATACCGCAACACCGGCCTCCACAACAGGGCCAGAAAAAACACCACGGCGGCGGTTCCCGCAACCTGAAGGCCTTCCAGCGCGTGGTGCCGCGACGCCCGCCTGCCCAGGCGCCGAAAGTCGAACCGAACGCCCGCGACAAGACCCAACCAGACCAGAATGACGCTCAACAGTTCCCTTTGCATGCCTTCAGCGACCGCAGCCAGATCGTAGTCCATCGTCAGGACGATGCCCGTGGCCATTCCGATCGGAACGAAATGCAGGTGGCTGCTTCGCAGGCTGTCCAGTGGCGCGGCAGGCTTCCGTCGCACGAACAGGTTGCGACAGATCAGGCAGATTGCGTAGATGAGGTAGATGCTGGCGATGATTCGCATGTGCCGTACTCGTTTCCGTCCGTCCGGCTGTCGCGGTCGTGAAGCCGTGTACGGAGTATAGCCCCTGGCCGGTACCAAGTCAAGTTCGAAGTCCCCGATCGATGGAATCCATCTTCTTGACAGGCCTGGTGTTTTGGTATATATTCGGAACCTGCAAGAACCTATTAATTTACAGGTTATGTGCGTAGGTACGCGGGTTGACCAACGGAACCCCGGACATATGGTTTGTGTCTTCGCGTGCCCCGTCGTCAGGCTCGCCGCCACGCGCAACCGCGGAGCGCCGTGTGCAGGAAATCACGATCGCCGAAGTCCTGGAACAGTTCGGTGAAAAGCTTGCCCTGAAGTTGATCGCCGGCAGAGACAGTACCGACAAGGCGCTGACGTCCAGCGACGTGCACCGACCCGGTCTCGTCCTTGCCGGATTTGTCGGTCTGTTTACGTTCGATCGCGCACAGGTACTCGGCAACTCGGAAATGTTGTACCTCGACGGCCTCTCGCCCCGCAGACTCCGCTCGGTTCTGGAGACGGTGTTTCAGTTCGACATCCCCTGCGTGGTCGTTACCGACGGAAACGAGGTGCCGCGGACCATGGTGAATCTGGCCGGTCAGCGCGGGATTCCGCTGATGGTCACTCCGTTCTCCACGACGAAGTTTTCCCATCTCTTCTCATACTATCTGGACGACGTATTCGCCCCCCGGACCGCCATCCATGGATCGCTTGTCGATGTTTACGGAATCGGTCTTCTGTTTAGCGGTCGAAGCGGTATCGGCAAGAGTGAAATCGCGCTGGACCTCGTCGAGCGCGGGCACCGCCTTGTTGCCGACGACATCGTGCTCGTGTCCAGGAAGCTTCAGGGCATACTGGTTGGCACCTGCGGCGATACGCTACGGGATCACATGGAAGTCCGCGGTCTGGGTATTCTGAACGTCAGGCACATGTTCGGTATCGCCGCTTTTCGAATTCAGAAACGGGTCGAGGTCGTGGTTCAGCTTGTGGAGTGGGACGAGACCGAATCCTACGAGCGTGTCGGATTGGAGGAGGACTGGGTGTCGATTCTCGACGTGGAGATTCCGCAGGTGACCGTACCGATCTATCCGGGCAAGAACATCACGGTCATTGCCGAAGCCATTGCATTGAATTATCAGCTCAAAATTCAGGGTTACCATACGGCGCGGGAGTTCAATCAGAGATTGATCGACAAGATCAGCCGGAAGGGTGCATTGAAAATGCCGATTCGAGCCGACATCGAGTAGCCGGGTCGCTTTCCGGCCGCTGGTGCACAACGGCTCGCGAGACGTTGCGAACTTGATTCCCGGCGCCTGGCAGTCCGCACGAATCCGGGCGCCGGAGTTCAAACCGGGGAGCGATGCGCAATGACGAGAGCGATTCCTGTCATCCTGTGTCTGGCAATCTGCGCCGGATGCGACAACGAAGCCGCGCGCAGGGAAAAGAAGGCGCGGCGGCTGTATTACGTCGTATTCAGAGACCTGGAAGAACGAATGGATTCCCTGCCGCAGACGATCGGGCAGTACGCCGGGATTGCCAGGGAATTCGGGGACACGCCGTCCGGGAGGAAGGCGGCGGAGCGGCATGGCCAGCTTCTGAAAGCCCAGGCCTTGCTGGCGGGTGCGGACTCCCTCGGTGAGGGCCAGTGGGTGCCGTTGTATACTCGCGTGGATTCCGTTGCACCGGGGTACCCGCCGGTCGTCCGTGCGCTGGGGCGACATTATTACAACAATACCTACCTGACCGCCCGGTCCGGGGCAACGACGCGTCATCCCTGGATTATACGGAGCGTGCTGACCGTCTGGGGGCTGCAGGACAGTCTGTGGTCGAAGTACGAATTTCGTCCGACGGAGGCCGACAAAGCCTGGCGTGACAAACTGTGCCGGCAGGCGACCGACGTCGCGCGGATGCTGGAAAGCGCCAGGCGCTACCCCGAAGCGCTTCGGGTCGTGAACCGGGGGTTGGAATACGGCGTCGGAGACGACGCGATCGCCCATGCGAGGGTATTCGCGTCGTATTACACGTTCAGGTCCGCACGCTACGAGGAAGGCGTCGACCTTGCCAGGAAAGCGCTGGACTACGAGCTCCTCGGGAACGAGGACAGAGCCAGGGCGCACCACGTCATCGGGCTGTGCTACTGGCGGCTGTCGGAGCGGCGCAATGACTCGTCGGATCTGCAAACTGCAATCGACGCGTTGAACGAGGCGTTGCGAATCGATCCGGGTCTCACGCCCGTGAGGGAGTTGCTGAAGGAGCTTCGGCTGTACCAGAAGCGGAATCCCGCGTAGTGTGAAAAAACCGCATCGGATATTGCGGGCGCCCGTCCGCCTCGTATGCAGGCAGAGAACCATGCCGGATGGCGACGGGACGCCGAATGGAGGTCGAATCGGGGTATGGGAACGGTCGTGTGCAAATTCGGCGGGAGTTCGCTGGCCGACGACCGGCAGGTGGCACAGGTCAGGCGGATCATCGAATTCGATTCACAACGGCGTCTTATCGTCCCCTCCGCACCCGGTAAGCGCAACGATGAGGATACGAAGATTACGGACCTGCTCTACCTGTGCCACGAACTGGCCAGACAGGGTCTGGATTCTTCGCAGCCCTTCGCAATGGTACGCGCCAGGTACGAAGAGTTAGCGGCAAAACTGGGTATCTCTCTCAATATCGGCCGGTTGCTCGACCGGCTCAAGGCAGATATTGACAACGGGGCATCCCGGGACTACGTCGCTTCGAGGGGGGAGTATCTTTGCGGTCGGGTGATCTCCGATTATCTGGGCGCAAGTTTCATCGACGCGGCGGAGGTCATCCGGTTTCGAGCGGACGGCGAACTGGACCCCGCGAGTTACCGTCTTGTCCGGGAGCGCGTCGACGGCAGCGGGATGTTCGTCGTGCCGGGATTCTACGGCAGCGATCCGGACGGTGCGGCGCGGACGTTTTCACGAGGCGGTTCCGATATCACCGGCGCAATTGTGGCAAGGGCCGTCGATGCCGAGGTCTACGAGAACTGGACCGACGTTTCGGGCCTGCTCATGGCCGATCCGGGCCTGGTGCCGGAAGCGCGACCGGTTCGTGAAATCACCTATCGCGAGGTCCGCGAACTGGCTTATATGGGGGCATCGGTTTTCCACGACGAGGCCATGTTTCCCGTGCGTGCGGCCGGGATTCCCATCCATATCCGTAATACGAACCGGCCCCTGGATCCCGGTACCCGCATCCTGGCCCGGCGGGAATTGACGGCGGATCTCATTGCCGGTGTGGCCGGGCAGCCGGCGTTCACGATGCTGTTCATCGAAAAGGCGATGATGAACCAGCAGAAGGGGTTTGGCCGGCAGGTGCTCGAGGTGGTGGCTTCGCACGATATCAGCTACGAACATACCCCGTCCGGGATCGACACGATGTCGGTGATCATGCGGGACGACCAGCTGGGCGGGAAAGGCGAACGCCTAGTCGACGATATTCAACGCATCCTGCAGCCGGATCGCGTGGAACTGCTGCGGGGATTGGCGCTTATCGCAACCGTTGGCGAGGGCATGTCGCATCGTATAGGAATCGCCGCGCGGTTGTTCTCCGCGCTTGCCGATGCAAGCGTCAACGTCCGGGTGATCGATCAGGGCGCATCCGAAATCAATATCATCGTAGGGGTGGAAGAAGCGGACTACAGGTGCGCTGTACGCGCCATATACAATGCCTTTGTCGATTGACCGCGCATGCCTGCTGATCCGGAGAAAGGGCTTCCTCAAGGGAAGCCCTTTCTGATTTGCAGACGCGGCTGGACACGGGATTCGGATCGTCAGGGCCCGGCATTTTCCCTGACCGGCGATCGGGAGGCTGCTCTGTACCGGCGGTCGAATCCTTCGCTTCCGTCGTCGGGTACAACCGTCAGAATCGAGCCGGGTTCTGAAATCGGCTGGGCGTCTTCAACGTATATCCGGTGAAGGTCCTGCCTGCTGCAGGCGTAGCACGTGACTTCTCCATTGGCACGGGCGTACCTGTAGAAATGACGTGGCGCGTCAACCCAGGCATGAGAGACCGCGTATCGCGATAACGCGTCGACGTCGACGTCGATTCCCAGTCCGGGAGCCTCGGGGACCCTGTAGAATCCGCCTCGTACGATGTGCGGCGCGTCGATCAGTGCGTGCTCCCAGATGTTCATGCAGGTGATGGCCGGCCACCTGGCCTGCGGCAGTACCGCGCCCAGGTGCGCCGCCCACGCCGTTGTAATCCCCGTACCCACGAGTTGCAGCCAGAAGGGTTTGTTGGCTTCTTCGCATACGGCGGCCTGCCTCAACAGCCGTGACGCACCCGCGCACAGCACGAAGCCGTCCGTTACGTCTTCCTTCATTGCGGTGATTGCCGGCGGATTCCCGTAATGCATGGCAAGAGGGCGATTGAAACGCGTACGGATCTGGCGGTTGCCCGCCACGTCGTTCTGGGGAATCGGCGTTTCTACCATCGCGATCTCGGGATAGGCTTCCAATCCCTTCAGGTGAGGTACGGCGTTTGCCGAATTGCCCAGCGTACCGTTGTAGTCAAAGTCGAGATGGAACCCGTCCGGGACCACCTCCCGGACGGCTTGCACCGATGCATGCAGATCGAACCAGGGCCGGGCTTTGAGTTTGGCGCTCATATATCCCGCGTTCACGGCCTGACGGCATTCTTCCGCCCAGTCACCGGGCGGCATGTCCATGTGCCACCAGGAGATGGGGCACCAGTCCCTGACCTTCGCGCCGAGCAGCCGGTAGACCGGCACACCCAGGTTTTTCCCCACGGCATCGAACAACGCCATTTGAACGCCCGCGCCCAGACTGTCGTCCCACATCAGCTCTGCGGCGGGCCGGCCCTGAATGCGGCTTTCGATCTGTTCGGGCACCCGGGCCCATGTATAGTTGTGAACGGTTTCGCCGCAACCCACAATACCGTTGTCCATTGTGAGCCGGCAAATCTGGATGACGCGCCACTGGGGAAGCCAGTATTGAAGGTATTCGTTGCTGTGCGGCGTGAACGGCACATCCAGGAACGCGATATCAACCTCTTTGACATGCATCGGGATTCTCCTCGGGTATTGGATCAGCGCCTGATGCCGAGGCGCGACTCCAGCTTTCCGGTAACGGTTTTCAATACCTTGATTCTGGCATAATACTTCGAGTTCGATTCGACGATGACCCACGGTGCTTCGGGTGTACTGGTCCTGTGGATCATTTCTTCCACCGCTCTCTCGTATGCATCCCACTTCTCCCGGTTCCTCCAGTCCTCTTCGCCGAGTTTCCACCGCTTGTGCGGGTTCTTCTTCCGGTCCTTGAACCGGCTGAGCTGTTCGTCCTTGTCCACGTGCATCCAGAACTTGAGAATAACGGTTCCGAAGTTCGCCAGGTGTTCTTCCATTTCGTTGATTTCCCGGTACGCGCGTTTCCATTCCGATTCCGAACAGAATCCCTCGATGCGTTCAACCAGGACTCTCCCGTACCAGGAACGGTCGAAAATGGTAATGTGTCCGGTCTTCGGCATTCGGTTCCAGAATCGCCAGAGATAATGGTGGTCCAACTCGATATCGTTTGGCGCCGAAACGGGAATGACTTCATACCCTCTGGGGTCCATATTCTGCACAAGGCGTCTGATATTGCCGCCCTTGCCTGCCGCATCCCAACCTTCGTAGACGAGAACAACCGGGATGCGGCGACGGTGGACCTCGTGTTCCAGGTTCTTGATCCGGGCCTGGTACTTTTTCAAAGCTTTTCGATAGTCGGACTTCACCATGGATTTCGAAAGATCGACCCTTTTAAGCAGGCCGGACGGGGTCTTTTCGAGTTTTGGCGGAGAGGGTCGGGTGGCAGGGTCTGCTTTTTCCAATTGACGGACCCGGTCCTCAACGGCTTCAATTACGGTCTTGAAGATCCTGATATTCGCAGATCTCCAGTTCTCAGCCCCAACCGGCGTCCACGGCGCAAACTCGGAATGTGTCTTTTCCAGCATCTCCGTGGCGACCGCCAGGCATTCGCGGTAGTTCTCGTGCTTCTGCCAGTCGTAGTCGGTTACGCGCCAGGCCGTCGTCGGGCTGCTCTGAAGTTTCATGAAGCGCTTTCTCTGCTCTGCCTGGGAAATGTGCAGAAAGAACTTGACGATAACCATGCCCGCGTCCACGAGCTGATTCTCAAATGATCTGATTTCGCCGTAAGCCCGTTTCCAGTCCTGCTTGGCGATCGTCTTGTCCATTCGTTCCACGAGAAAACGTCCGTACCATGACCGGTTGAAAATCGCGATCCTCCCGCCCTCGGGTATTTTCGTCCAGAAACGCCACAGGAATGGCTTTCTGCGTTCTTCCTCGTTGGCCGGATGCGTCGGGTACACGGTGAAGCCTCGGGGATCCAGCGCCAGGAGGAGCTTGTTGGTTTGCGTGCCCTTGCCCGAAGCCTCAAGACCCTCGAATACGACGATGATCGGGATCTTCCACTTCCTGGCGTTTCGTTGAAGATCTCCCAGCTTCAGTTCCAGATCCGGAATGAGTTCCTTGTATCTTGATTTTGCCAGCTTTTGCGAAGGATCGACGGTGTTGAGCATCCGGTCTCCTTTCTCCGACTGAGCCTGATTCTCCAGTATTTCGGAGACATAGTTAGCGCATTAGGACACCGATGTCAACCGGATAAACGATGGTCGCGCCCGTGTGTCGACGGGGCGAATGAAAAACGTGCGGCATCCGGGCGAGTTCCTTATATTGTGCGAAACCCGGATGCTCATTCGCAGAAAGCCCGCGAAGCGGATTTTGGAGGAGACGGCATGCCAATTCGTCTTATTCATCTTGGGGTAGGGGGCAGGGGGAGATGGCCGGTTCGTCGCGTGCAGGACCGGACGGACTTTCAAAGCGTGGCGCTCGTGGACGTTAACGAAGACAATCTGAGGTCGGCCCGAGAGGAATCGGGATTGCCTGATGCCGCGTGCTACCGGTCTTTGCACGAAGCGATCGAGAGCGTGGAGGCAGACGCCGTCGTTGTCATTACGCCCCCTCAACTGCACGCCGGTCAGTGTCTGCAGGCGGTTCGGGCGGGCAAACACGTTCTGGTGGAAAAGCCGTTCACCAAGAGCCTGGCGGACGCATGCCGGGTCGTGCGGGAAGCCGACGCCATGGGCGTCAGGATTGCCGTCTGTCAGAACGCCAGGTACGCCCCCGCGCACGTTACGATCAACCGTCTGGTGAAACAGGGCGTTTACGGACGGCCCGTGTTCGGACTGATGACCAAGTACGGCTGGAGACCCCGGGTTCACCATTCAGGGGAAGACGAACACGCCTATCTCTGGGAGCGGGGCATACACGATCTGGACACGCTGCGATTTCTGTTCAACGCCGATCCCGTGCGCGTATGGGGGCACAGCTTCAATCCGCCCTGGAGCCCCTACAAGGGCGGCGCCGGCGTCCACGCATGGATTGAATTCGAGGGTGGGGCGACATGCGGATACCTGTGCACGTTCGCAGCGCATAAGGGCGGTTCGACTCTCAGGGTGGAACTGGAAGGCGGCGCCGTGGAAGTGACCGACTCCGGATTGGTCCTGCGCGCGCAAGGCAGGGACGAAGATGAAGTCATCGCTCCCGATCATACCCCGCCGCCGGAAGAGATCCTGCTGGACGGGTTTCAGCGGTACGTGACGGAAGGCATCGAACCGGGTTTCGGCGGACACCGCAATCTGCCGACCGTGGGAATGGTGGAGGGAATCGGGGCGGCGTCTGACGAAGGGCGGGTTGTTGATTTTCACGCCTATATGGCGAAGGCGGGCGCGTAGAACGGAGGTTGGCGACGTGACTGAGTTGACGTATCCCGACCTGGATACCTATCGGCGGGAGGTGTTCGCCGAGGAAGACGAACTGCTGAAGAGCGTCATGCCCGGCGCAGCCGCTCAGGGACTTCCGCGCATTTCCATCAGTCCGGAATCGGGCAAGACACTCTATCTGCTGGCGAAAGCGATCGGAGCGAAAAAAATCCTGGAATTCGGTTCGCTCGCCGGCTACTCGGGTATATGGCTGGCACGGGCCATACCGGACGAGGGGCGTTTCGTCTCTCTCGAAGTGGATCCGAAACACGCCGAGGTATCGCGCAGGAATCTGGCTGCGGCGGGCCTGGCGGATCGGACTGAAGTGCGGGTGGGAGAAGGCGCCGCGTTAATGCAGGACCTGGTGGACGAAGGGCCGTTCGACCTGGTCTTTATCGACGCCGACAAGGAAAACTACCCGGTGTATCTGGATTTCGCACTCGGGAACACGAGGGTCGGCGGATTGATCGTGGCGGACAACGCAAATGGTCACGGGCATGCCCACGAAATGCTGGACGCGGGAGACGGCCGGCGCGGCATCCAGGAATACAACAGGCGCGTCGCGCAACACCCGCGCCTGGTCTCGAACATCATCCCGGTTGGAGGCTGGCTGGCGGTTTCTCTGGTGATTGCAGCGGATTGAACCGGGGTAATACGGGGAGTCGCTTACCCGTGTCCTTGAACGCGTATCGCAACTGCAATGCCGGCGTGCGAATACGCACTCGGCGCTATTTCGCGTCAGTCCGGGAAGACGTCGTTCAGAACCGGGCAGGCGCCGGACGGGGAACGCACAATGCGGGCGAAGGAAAATCTACTCGTGATCCTATGCGATCAGCTCCAGCGACAGACGCTGGGGGCTTATGGAGGGCGGATTCCGACGCCCCGCCTCGACGGGCTGGCCGAACGAAGCGCGGTATTCCAGGAGTTTTACTGTGCGTCCCCTCTGTGCGTGCCCACGCGTCCTTCCATGATGACCGGACGCTGGCCGCACGCCCACGGCGCAACGACGTTCGGCCCGGGGTACGAAACACTGAACGCCGGGGAGCAACTGCTGATCGACGTACTGCTTGATAACGGTTATCACGTCGGATACGAGGGTATCTGGCACGTCAACCGGCAGCCTGAGGACGACCGTTCCGGAGAATACGCCCACTTCGTGCCGCGCGGTTTCCCGTACAAGGACCACCTCAGAATGCTGGTCGCCCAGGGCGGCAAAGACGGAGATCAGAGGGCGCCCATCTCAACGCCTACGGACAGCGGTGAGATGTACGACTGGGGGATAAGCATCCCCGTTCCGGCGCGCTGGCAGGAGCCGGCCGATGCCCATCCCGATATGGTGATTGCGAGAAACGTGAGCGAGTTCATCCGCTGTGCGCCGGAGGATCGGCCGTTCGCGGCATGGTGTTCTCTGGGCGGTCCGCATCCCCCGATTCTGGTTCCTGAACCGTATTTCAGCATGTTTTCGCCTGGCGAGATGGCGCCTCCGCCAAGCTTCGGCGAGGACATGGACCGCCTGCCGGGTCCAGTCCGGAACGCGGCGGGAGCGCAGTGCGTGCGTGGTTGGTCCTGGCGGCGCTGGGCGGTGGCAACCGCAGCCTACTGGGGTTTTGTCGCGTTTCTGGACGTCTGCGCCGGCAGGGTCCTCGACGCGTTGGAAGCTTCCGGCCGGGCGGACGACACGGTTGTTGTTTTCACCTGCGATCACGGCGAAATGCTCGGCGCCCACAACCTCTACCAGAAAGGCGTGCTTTACGCGGAATCCATCCAGCTGCCGGCCATGATAGCCTCAACCGGGATCGAGCCCGGCCTTCGAGGCGGCTTCGGCTCTCACGTCGATCTGCCGCCGACTATTCTGGATCTGCTGGATCTTCCGCAGATGGACGGGGTGCAGGGCCGTAGCCTGCTGCCCGATCTGACCGGCGCACGGCGCGGCGCCGGCGGGGCGGCGTTCGTCGAGTTCAACGGATACAACCGGGGTGGGATCCATACGAGGGGGGTCGTGACCGACGCTTACAAATACATCTATCACCATCGCGATGACGATCAACTCTTCGATCGCAAAGCAGATCCGAATGAACTGCAAAACCTTGCGAAAGAACCGGGTCTTCGCGGGACCCGCGACGACCTGAGAGCGCGACTCGCCGGCTGGATGCAGGAGACCGGCGATTTTCTGCGTCCTGCCTGGCCGGCATGACGCGAAGGGGAAACCGGGATGGCGAAGAATCGGACATTGCCTCCGGAGAGTCCGGTGCGAAATCTCCACGCCGGGGCTTCCGTACTGGACGATGAGGAGGTGCAGGAGGTTCTGGCAGTCATAAAGAGCCGCTCGCTTTCACGGGACTACGGTCCCGACCGCCTGGACATGGTGGCGCGTTTTGAACAGGGCTTTGCCCGGAAGATGGATTCCGCCTACGCGCTGGCGGTTACTTCCGGAACGGCTGCAATCAAGGTAGCCCTGGTAGCCGCGGGGGTCGGTCCGGGCGACGAGGTGATCATGCCCCCGGTCACATTTGTGGCCACACCCGGGGCTGTCGTGCTGCTCGGCGGCGTGCCGATCTTTTCCGAAGTCGACGGTTCAATGACGCTGGACCCGGATGACATCGAAGCCAGAATCACGCCCCGGACGAAGGCCATTCTTCCGGTACATCTGTGGGGGACCCCCTGCAGGATGGATGGCATCATGGAAATCGCCGATAGGCATGGATTGAAAGTGGTCGAAGACTGCTGCCAGAGCGCCGGCGCCACGTACAAAGGAAGAGCCATCGGGGCGTGGGGCGACCTGGGGGCGTTCAGCCTGCAGTTCGGCAAGATTATCACGTCCGGGGAGGGCGGTGTGGTGTTGTCCGACAATGCGGAACTCTACGAACGCGCCGTGCGGTACCACGATCAGGGGCTGTTTCGGGAAAAGACCCGGTTTCCGGGCTTCGAGCCGTCCCTGGAACCCTTCGTGGGCGAGAATTACCGCATGCCCGAGATGTCCGGCGCGGTTGCGCTCACACAGCTTCAGAAGATGGATGACGTCGTCGAGGCGCTGCGTGACAAGTTCCGGCGATTCAGGGAGGGCGTCGCCGGCGCGCCCGGTGTGAACATCAGACCGACAAACGACGAAGACGGCCATCTCGGAGTACACTGGGATCTGATCTTCGAGGATCGAGACACCTGCTCGCGGTTTGCGAAGGCGATGCGTACACGAGGGTTTTCGGCCGGATTGGGATATGGCGGGAAACCGGTCTATATGGGACCGCCCATTCAGAACCAGGCCACGGCTTCACCCCACTCGAATCCCTGGAATTCGCCGGTCTACGAGGGTGATGTCTCGTACGGCCCCGGACTCTGTCCCCGCACCGAAGACCTGCTACAGCGGGTACTCCTGCTCAAGACCGTCAATCCGTGGTTTCCCAACGAAAAAATCGACGCCCTCGCCGCGGCGGTTCGCGCCTCCGCCGCGGAGGTATTCTGAACACCCAGGCGATCTCACGTTCCGGACCCGGAGAAACGTCATGAAAATCCTGTTGCGCGTGGAGTTGAAGGATCGCCACGTGGACCAGATTGCGTCTGCGGTCGAAGGCGTGCAATTGCTAACACCGGAGTCCGATGCCGAATTGTTTGACGTCATGCCACAGGTTGAGGTGGTTTTTGGCAGCCTGAGCCCGGAGATGTTCCGGCGGGGAGAGCGCTTGCGGTGGGTACAGACCTGGGGCGCCGGCGTCGACGGTCAGTTGTTCAAGTCGTTTGTCGACAGTAACGTTGTATTGACGAGCGGTCGCGGAACCGTCGGCGTGCATCTGGCCGAACACGCCATGGCATTGTTGCTTGGGCTCACGCGGGGTATCGCCTGGGCCGTACGGAAGCCCGGATGGGACCAGCGAATGCCGATCCGGAACGCGAGTTGGGAACTCGTGGGCCTGACGATGGGAATCGTGGGTCTGGGAGGGACGGGCCGGGAACTGGCCGAAAGAGCCGGCGCATTCGGCATGCGGGTAATTGCGGTGGATCCGGAAGACGTGAACGTGCCCGCCTGCGTGGCGTCCTGCTGGAAGATGGACCGGTTTCACGACCTTCTGGCGTTGTCCGACGTGGTGGCCGTATGCGCGCCTTTAACGCCGGATACACGGGGTATGTTCGACGAACGAGCCTTCCGTTCCATGAAATCCCGCGCGTTGCTGATCAATGTAACGCGAGGCGGAATCATGGACGAAGACGCGCTGGTCGACGCGCTGGCGCGTGGAAGGATCGCCGGGGCGGGGCTGGACGTCGTGCCGGTTGAGCCGCTCCCGCCGGACCATCCATTGTGGAAGATGGAAAACGTCCTGATCACCCCGCACACGGCAGGAGGATCGCCGAACAGGCAGGACCGCATCGTGAACCTGTTCTGCGAAAACCTGAAGCGGCTGGCGGCCGGACAACAACTGTTGAGCGTGATCGACAAGAAGAAAGGTTATTGAGGGTGCGGGCGTTTTTCTTCTGGGAAGCCGCGGCCGGCGGCCTGGGGTTGCGGGACAGGTGCAATCCCTACGGGCCCCTGCTTGCTCGCGACCTGGCGCGGCGCGGCATCCACCTCGAGCTCGGCGATTACGCGTTCAGGCGGGACTGGCTGGAAGACGCGCGATGCGATTATGCGGTTTTGCACCTGAACTGGCTTCACTGGTTCTACCGGGATGACACCCTTGAGAAATCGGTTTCCCGACTCAACCGCTTTGCAGACAATCTGCACTACGCCAGGGAATTGGGGTACCGGGTCATCTGGACGTTGCACAACAGGTACCCGCACGAACGACCGTTTCCGGACCTGGATCACATGGCGCGGTTGATCGTGGGGAGTCTGGCCGACGGCATGATCGCGCACTGCAACTACGGCGCCGGACTTGCGCGCAGACTCTTCTATCGTGCCGATCGGATCCACGTCATACCGCACGGCCACTACATCGACGTCTTCCCCAACGAGATCTCCAGAGACGCGGCCCGGCGCCGGTTGCAGTTGCCGGCGGATGCGTTTGTTTACCTGTTTTTCGGAAATGCCAGGGCATACAAGGGCATCGAAGCGCTGATCCGTTCCTATCGTGAAGTTGCGGCTGCCGACACGCGGTTGGCCATCATGACCCGAAGGGCATTCGATGGAAGTTACGCGGACCGGGTCACTGCGCTGGCGGAAGCCGACGAACGCATTCACGTGTTCACGCACACCTTTTTTCCCAACGAGGACTTTCAGATTTATCTGAATGCCGCAGACGTCGTCGTACTGCCGTTTTCACAGGTCCTGACGTCCGGATCCGCAATCGCCGCGCTTTCGTTCGGGAAACCGGTTATCTTGCCGGCAATGGGATGCCTTCCGGAACTGGTCGACGACTCGATGGGTATTTTGTACGACCCGAAGGACAGCGGGGCCCTGTCGAACGCGCTGCTCGACGTCAGGCGGCGCAACCTCAATGCCGCCGGCAGCGCCGCTTTGGAACGCGCCAGGTCGCTCGATTGGCGAGGGATCGCGGCGCGCGTCGCCGAGGTCTATCGGGCATAGGTAGACGTTATGAAGATTACCGGCGTCGATCTGGCCGCGGTCAGCGTGAACCACCGCGGAGACTGGGTTTTCGTTTACGTCAATACCGACGAGGGCCTGCGCGGCATCGGGGAATTGCGCGCGGGCAGGAACTATGCCGGTCGGATACGGGCCACCAGGGAACTGGCCGGATGGCTGCGGGGCCGGGACCCCCGCCGCATTCGTGAATTCCTGGACCGGTTTACGCAATTCGGCTGCAGCAGAGATACCTTCAGCGCGGTCAGCGCACTGGAACAGGCGCTCTGGGATATCCTCGGAAAGTCGCTCGACGTTCCGGTCTACACCCTTCTGGGTGGACCCGTCCGGGACGACGTCCGCCTCTATGCCAACATCAACAGGGCGTCGCAGGATCGCAGCCCGGAGAACTTCGCGCGCCTGGCCGCCCGGGCGGTCGGAGAGGGATTCGATGCCGTCAAGCTGGCGCCATTTGACGAGATGCACGGCAACATAGACTCGGCGGCGGAAGCCGCGCCGGGCATCGCCAGGGTAGATGCGGTCCGCCGGGCGGTCGGAGCGGACGTGGATCTGCTGGTTGACTGCCACAGCCGCCTTACCGTAAGGGGCGCCCTGGAAACCGCCGCGGCGCTGCGTGATCTGGACGTTTTCTGGTTCGAGCAACCGGTTTCCGAATCCCAACTGGATTCCGTTGTTGAGGTGAACCGGCGTTGCGGGTTGCAAACGGCCGGGGGCGAGGGGCGAATGGAGGGACGCGAATTCAGGGAGGCGCTGGAAAATGCGGCGATGGACGTGATCATGCCGGACGTGACGGTTGTGGGGGGTATCGCGAAGCTTAAGTCGATCGCTGAATTGGCCGAGACGTTCGGCATACCCACGGCGCCGCACGGTCCGTTCGGTCCGGTTGCCGTAAGCGCCGGTATGCACGTCATGGTCAGCCACCCCGGCTTTCTGGTGCTTGAATACGGTTGGGGCGAGATCGCGTGGCGAAGGGAGTTGACCCTTCCTACGGAAGAAATCGTCAACGGCCGAATCCGGCCTGGCCAGCGCCCCGGTCTCGGTGTGGAACTGGATCCGGACGTGCTGAATGCGCACGCCGTGGCGTTGAATTGATCTGTGGAGGAACGCATGTTCAAGTCTCTGTCGCCGGGCGCCGTCGGTGTGAAAGCAACGCTTGCGGAAGGGCTTGCATTCGCGGGTGCCGCGGGATTTCAGGGTCTGGACGTTCAGATTCGAGAGGTGGCGCATTGCGTGCAAGAGAAGGGCGCGGACCACGTTACGGGGATGTTCCGCGATGCAGGTTTGAAGATCGGCGCCTGGGGATTGCCGGTATCCTGGAACGGTCCCCTCGAGGACTACAAGCGGGATCTCCGCGCATTGTCCGGGTTGGCCGCCGCCGCCGCGTCCGTGGGCGCTTTCCGGGTCTCGCAGTGGATTCCGCCGGCTTCCGACGAGCGACCGTTCCGCGAGCAGTTCCGCTGGTGCCTGGACCGATTGCGCCCGATTTGTGAAGTGTTGAAGGACCACGGATGCAGCCTCGGGCTGGAATTCATCGGGCCGAGGACGCACCGTCTCGACAGACGGTACGGTTTCATATATTCCATGGGTGGGATGCTTGGATTCTGCGAGGCGCTGGGGACCGGCAACGCGGGTCTGTTGCTGGACTGCTGGCACTGGTATACCTCGTTGGGAACGCTCGCGGATATCAGGGCCCTCGCGCCGCGCGACGTCATACACGTCCATGTAAACGACGCGCCGCAGGGAGTGGCCGTGGAAGAACAGATCGATAATGTTCGCGCGCTCCCCTCGGAAACCGGCGTGATCGACCTGCCAGGTTTCCTGGGCGCGCTGAACGAGATCGGGTACGCCGGTCCCGTAACGCCGGAGCCCTTCAGCCGGACGGTCGGGGAGCTTCCCGCCCGTGAAGCCGTACGCGTGACCCATCGTGGGCTGGACGAAGCGTGGCGCGCGGCGGGATTGCGTTCGCGGGACTGACCGGAAACGCTGCGAACGGGCCGGGACGGCGCAGACGATGAGATCGCGTAGGGACACCGGGGAATTTCATGGAATCCATCGAAACCTTTGCCGCGAGATATATCCGTGAAAACGAAAGGCTCCTGGCCGCGTTGAATCCAACGGACATCGCGTCCGTCATAACGCTGATGCGGAAAGCCAGGGATTCCGGAAAACGGATTTTCGCCATAGGAAACGGAGGCAGCGCCAGCACGGCCTCCCACTTCGTGAACGATTTGGGAAAGGGGGCGTCGGTGGGCCGGGAGTCCCGCTTCAAGGTGATTCCGCTGACCGACAACGTGGAGTGGATGACGGCATTGAGCAACGACCTGAGTTACGAGGACGTTTTTGTCGAGCAGTTGAAAAACTTCGCGGAACCCGGGGACGTATTGCTGGCGATAAGCGGGAGCGGTAATTCAGAAAACGTCCTCCGGGCCGTGCGTTTTGCAAACGGGAAGGGCTGTCATACGGTCGGTTTTTCCGGATTCGGCGGCGGAAGGCTGAAAGATTTGGCGTGTCACTGCATCGTGGTGGAATCGGACCACATGGGGAGGGTTGAGGACATCCACCTGGTTCTGCAGCACATCGTCTGCTACTATTTCATGGATGCGGAACGGTCGAGATGAGCCGCACCCGATCGGCCTTGATCGCTGTCCTGCCCCTGATGTGCGGATTGAACCTGGAACTCGGATATTATTGGCACCTTGTTCGCGGCCAGGCGCAACTGCTCTGGAACCGTCAGCCCGTCGCGGACATGCTTGCGAACCGGCGTCTGGATCCGGGGGTCCGGGAACGGCTCGAGTTCATCAAGGAGGTGCGACGGTTCGCGGAACAGCGGGTCGGACTTGCCCGGTCCCGCAACTACACCACGTACATCGATATCGGCGAAGGACCGGTTTCGTGGCAACTGACGGCGTCGCCAAAGGACCGGATCGAGCCCGTTCAGTGGACGTACCCGGTAGTGGGACGATTCCCCTACCGGGGTTATTTTGATCCGGACCGGGCGAAGCGGGAACGGGATCGACTCGAGGCGAGGGATTTCGATACGTCATTGCGCCCCGTTGGCGGCTACAGTACGCTGGGCTGGTTCGCAGATCCGATCCTGAGTCCGATGCTGCGTTATAGCGACGGCGACCTGGCCGAACTCATCATTCATGAGTTGGCGCATGCCACGGTGTGGATTCCGGGCCGGGTCTCCTTCAACGAGAGTCTGGCGACTTTCGTGGGGGAGGCCGGCGCTCTGCAATTCATGCGACACCGTTACGGTCAGGAGGCAGCGGTCGTGACGGACATGCTGGACAGGCGGTCCGACAAACGAATTTTCGATCGATTCATGCGCGGCGTTGCGGAGGAACTCCAGGCGCTCTATGGGTCGAAACGCTCGTACGAAGAGAAGCTGAAGGAGCGAGAGGTCGTCTTCGAGCGGGCGAAGCGCCGCTTCAGCCGGCTGGATCTGAAGACCGGCGCGTATTCCCGTTTTCCCCGGCGGCGATTGAACAACGCCGTAATGATGGCCTATCGAACCTACCACGAAAAGGTCGACGTCTTCGAAAACGTGTACCGGGCGGTCGGCGGGGATCTCAAGGCAGCCGTCCGGATCTTCAAGGAATCTGAGTCTCAGACGGACCCTTCCCGATATCTGGAAGATTGGCTGGCGGGAAACACCGGACGGCGCCGGTAGGCCGCCTGGGGCTGCGGATCGGATCCCGGGGAGACCGTCATTTGCGCACGGATCGCGTACGAAATGCCGGAATTTGAACGCGCGTTTCAGAGGATCTACCGGATGGTCGGCCGAATTCCCGAAGGGACCGTGGCGACGTACGGCCAGATCGCCGGGATTGTTGGGGTGGGTCCCCGGCAGGTGGGGCAGGCGCTCAAAGCATTGCCGGCAGGCACGAGGTGTCCGTGGCACCGGGTGATCAACTCGCGGGGGACCGTGTCCATTCGCACCGGCGACGTTAAGGCGCGTCTCATCCAGGAACGGCTGCTCGAGGCCGAAGGGGTGACTTTCGTGAACGGGAAAGTCGACCTGGAAGTATACCGGTGGCACGCCGACCTTTAGCAGCCCGTTGAAAAAGCCCATCCGGGCTACGGCCGGCCCTAGCGGTCGAAATACTGCGTTGCGCGCCCTCGCCGAATCGAGGGATGGGACTCGGTTGCGCGCCTTGTCTTCGACCTCAATGGCAAGTGTTCCAACCCGGAAATAGATCGCCGAAATTCGGCCGCCGAGTCGCCTGGCTGGCAAGGCGCCTGAGCGAGGCGACCTGGTCACGGTCACCGAGCGAAGGCAACGCCGCCAGACGGGATGAATCGGCGGATGAATGGTGACATATTTCCGGGACGGGACACAATGCCTCGCCTGCAGAGCGACTTTATCAACGGACTGTTAGCTGGCGGCCTGCGGTATCATCAGAAACAGGATACGCCGATGACGCTCAATCCCTTCAGACCCTTCTGGACGCACCTGAGACCCTACCGGAACCGTATCCTTACGGGTCTGTTGCTGTTGTCGATCGGACAACTGGCGTCCAGCGCGATTCCCCTTGCGTTAAGGGAGGCGGTCGACCTTGTAAAGGAGGGGCTGGACGGCGCAGGTGAAGGAGTCGAACTGCTGGCGGGAAGCGTCGGCGAGCAGGTTGTCTTCTGGGTATTGCTGATCGTTGGCCTTGCCCTCGCGCAGATGGGGCTCGAAATGGGCATGCGCTGGTGCCTGAACAGCGTATCGCGACTCGTCGAGTATGATATTCGACGGGATTATTTCAACGCCTTGTTGCGGCTGTCGCTCAGCTACTTCCACCGGACGCCGACGGGAGATCTGATTTCCCGCGCGACCAACGACATGAACGCCGTCCGGATGTTTCTCGGATTCGGCGTGCGCATGCTGTTTGGCGCGGTTCTGGGTCTTTCCCTCAGCATGCTGGTGATGTGCTGGATCGATTGGAAGCTGGCGATTCTTGCGGTGGTGCCGATGCCCGTGATGGCCCTGGTCATGAACCGACTGGCCGGAAGGGTCCATCACGGATTTCGTTCCGTGCAGGAACAGTTTTCGCGGATTAGCGCCCGCGTCCAGGAAAACCTGTCCGGCATCCGGGTGGTCAAGGCATTCGCCCAGGGCCGCGCGGAGATGGATGCGTTCGACGAACTGAGCCGAGACTACCTGGTAAAGAACCGCAGTCTGATACGTATTCAGAGTCTTCTCTTTCCATTGACGTTTCTGATCAGCGGTGCGTCGCTGGCGATCATCCTCTGGATTGGAGGGGCGCACGTGATCGCCGGGCGTCTGACCCTGGGTGATTTCGTGGCATTCAACGCCTACCTGACCAAGCTGATCTTTCCGATGATTACCCTGGGATGGATGATCGATCGGTACCAGCGAGGTCTGGCGTCCATGAAGCGAATCGAGGAGATTCTCGCGACGACGCCCGAAATTCAGGATTCGGCGCGGACCCGGGCTGTCCGGGCGCTTGGTGGCGAGGTCGAGTTCCGGAATCTGACCTTTTCATACAACGGCGTTCCGGTGCTGAAAAACATCGATCTGCATATCCCAGGGGGCAGCTCCCTGGCGCTGGTTGGACGCGTGGGATCCGGAAAGACGACGCTGGCCCGCCTGATTCCCAGGCTGATCCAGGCGCCGAGGGGCGCCGTGCTGATCGACGGCATTCCGGTGGAAGAGATCCCTCTGTCCACGCTTCGCGCCTGCATCGGTTTCGTTCCGCAGGATACGTTCCTTTTCTCGGACTCGCTTCGGGAGAATATCTGCCTCGGAAGCGACGGGGCGACCGATACCGACGTACGTTGGGCGGGCGAGGTTGCCGGCCTTTCGGACGATCTTGCGGGTTTTCCGGACGGTATCGAAACGGTAATCGGAGAACGCGGCGTCACGCTTTCGGGAGGCCAGAAGCAGCGCACGGCGTTAGCCCGGGCGGTGATCCGCCGGCCTGAGATTCTCATCCTGGACGATGCGCTCGCCAGCGTCGATACCCAGACTGAAGAGGGGATATTGAAACGCCTGCGCGACGCCATGAACTTCAGGACCACCATTCTGATCGCACACCGCATTTCGACCGTTCAGAGTGCGGACCAGATCGTGGTGCTGGATGAAGGGTCGATTGCCGAACGCGGCACCCACGACGCACTGATCAGCCACGGCGGAATCTATGCCGCCATGCACCGCCGGCAGCAGTTGACCCGCGAACTGGATGAAATCTGAACGATAGGGACCCTTCCCTGCTCGAGGGCGTGAGACCAGGATGCCTGACGCGACCCGCGATATGCACGAAGAAGAAATAACCCGGAAGCCGTTCGACGCCCGGCTGATGTGGCGTCTGCTGGGTTACCTCAAGCCGTACACGATCTGGGTAGTCGTCGCATTCCTGCTGATTCTGCTGACGTCGGCGGCCAGGCAGGCCGGTCCCTATCTGAGCAAGATCGCCGTGGACGACCACATCCTGCCGGGAGACCTGGCGGGTTTGAACGGGATCGTCCTCGTGTTTGTGGGGTTGCTTGTGTTTCAGTTCCTGGCCGACGTGGCCCAGAGGATGGTTACGCAGATGGTTGGGCAGTGGGTGATGTTCGACATCCGAAAGGCGATATTCGGGCACCTTCAACGATTGCCAATACGATTCTTCGACCGCACCCCGATCGGACGTCTGATGACCCGAAACACGAACGACGTGGACGCGCTCAACGAATTGTTTACTGACGGGGTCGTTGCCGTCTTCAGCGATATATTCACGCTGATCGCGATTATGGCGTATATGTTCTACATGGACGCGTCACTGGCGCTGCTGGTCTGCGCTACGGTGCCCGTAATGTTCGGGGTAACATTCTGGTTTCAAGGCCGCATGTTGCGGGCATTTCGACTCGCGCGCAGCCGGTTGGCGCGCCTGAACGCTTATTTGCAGGAAAACATCACGGGTATGTCGGTGGTGCAGCTCTTCGGCAGGGAAGGCCGCCATGCGGATCGATTCGATGGAATCAACGGCCGGTATTTGCACGCGAATCTGGAGTCCACACTTTATTATTCGCTCTATTTTCCAATCATGCAACTGTTGGGTTCCATTGCCACGGCGCTGGTAATCTGGCAGGGCAGCAGCGACGTAGTCCGGGCGCAGATCGAGTGGGGTGCTCTGGTCGCCATGCTGCAGTACATTCCCCGGTTCTTCTGGCCCATTCTGGACGTTGCCGAACGATACGCGATTCTCCAGGCGGCAATGGCGTCGTCGGAGCGGATATTTGAACTCCTGGATACCCGGCCTGAGCCGGGCCTGGACAAGGCGGGACCGGAAAGGATCCGGGGCGAGATCGAGTTCTCAAAGGTCTGGTTCGCGTACGAAGATGACGCCTGGGTACTTAAAGACGTTTCGTTCGTGGTGAAACCGGGAGAGCGCCTGGCCATCGTTGGGGCGACCGGCTCCGGAAAGACGACCATCATCAACCTTCTATGCCGGTTTTATGACGTTCAACGCGGGCGTATTCGAATAGACGGTGTCGACATCAGGGAGTGGGACGTGGAAGCATTGAGGCGACGCGTTGGCGTCGTCCAGCAGGATGTCTTTCTCTTCTCGGGGGATATCGGGACGAATATCCGCTTGAGAAACCGGGAGATCTCGGAGCTGAGCGTGGAGCAGGCTGCAAGGGACGTCAATGCGGACCGCTTTATCAGTCGACTGGCCGGTGGATACGGGCATGCCGTCACCGAAATGGGCGGTACCCTTTCCGGCGGTCAGAGGCAACTGCTGGCCTTTGCCCGGGCTATCGCGTTTGATCCGGATGTTCTCGTCCTTGACGAAGCCACCTCCAGCATCGACACCGAGACAGAGGCCTGGATTCAGGATGCGGTCGGAAGGCTGATGCGGTCGAGGACGTCAATCGTGATCGCGCATCGCATTTCAACCGTTCGGAGCGCGAACCGGATTCTTGTGCTTCACAAGGGTGAAATCCGGGAAACGGGTACCCACGAAAGCCTGTTGGCCGCGAAAGGCATCTACCACCGGCTTCACAAACTGCAGTACATCGGCGGCGCCCGGCAGTAGACTGTTTTTTGTTGACAAAGCCGTTCCATTTTTATATCCTTTTCGCTTGTCCAAACCAATTTGACAGGTGTGTTTTTCGTTGAGACACAGGCCAATCTCGAAAGGGGTTTCGGTGACCAAAGCCGATATCGTCAATCAGATTGCAGAGGCCACGGGGTTGCCGAAATCGGATACGGCGGCAGTCGTGGAGGGTTTCCTCGACTCGGTCGTGGCGGCATTGAAACATGGCGAGCACATCGAAATTCGAGGGTTCGGGACGTTCAAGGTCGTGACCCGGGCCCCCCGGATAGGGCGCAATCCCAAAACCGGGGACGTCGTTGAAATCCCGGAACGCCCCGCACCTGTTTTCAAGCCATCCAGGGAATTGCGGACGGGTCTCACCAATAAGCAGGCGGTCTGAACCCGTGTCGCACCAATGTCAGTCTCAAAAGAAGGAGCACTAATTGCCCTGCGGAAGAAAACGAAAGCGCCACAAGATCGCAACTCACAAGCGCAAGAAACGTCGCAGAAGAGACCGCCACAAGAAGGACTGACCATTTTCAAGGGTCCGGCGGGGCATTAGCTCAGTCTGGATAGAGCGCTGGTCTCCGGAACCAGAGGTCACAGGTTCGAATCCTGTATGTCCCACCATGCCGTTTCAAGGCGAGCCGTCGAGGAATAGACGGCTCGCCTCTTTCTATACGGTCCGCATAGTCGGCGTTCGGACAATCGGGGATTACACCGCGTTGAGAAAGTCGCTCAGCGGGCGAGGTCGAAGACAAGGCGTGCGACCGCGTCCCATCGAGCGATTCGGAAAGTGAGCGTAACGCGGTATTTCGACCGCAGAAGCCGGCCGCAGCCCGGATGGGCTTTTTCAACTGGCTGATTCGTTCCCGGAAATGCGATACCGGGGTTTGCGCCCGCGGCGCCGCGGGCGGTGGCCGGGATCCCAAGAAAGTGGAACTTTCGTGCGTTCAGGTCGTTCCAATCGTACGTCGAGCCACATCCGTTCCGGAAACGCCGGCGGATCTGGACGGCGGCTTCACGGTCGCAAGGGGGTTGAAGCCATCCGTGAACTTCCAGGAACCGACAAAGAAGCGTCTGCCTCATGACGCCTCCGTGCAGCGATACCTGAAGGAACTGCGCCGGTATCCCCCGATGACGCGCAAAGAGGAGACGGAAACGCTCGCCCGGGCCCGGAAGGGCGATCACAAGGCGATCGAACGGCTCGTCACCTCCAATTTGCGTTTTGTCGTGAGCGTTGCCCTCGAATACCAGGGCCGTGGCGTACCGCTCTCGGATCTGATCGCCGAAGGCAACATGGGGCTGATGGAAGCCCTGAACCGGTTTGACGAGACCCGGGGATACAAGTTCATCAGCTATGCCGTCTGGTGGATACGGCAGGCGATACTGAATGCGCTGAAACGAACGTCGGCGGTGTCCATGCCTGCAAATCGGCAGGAGGACATGGATCGCATGGCCAGGAGGTGGGGCCAGATGACCCAGGAGTTGGGACGGGTGCCCACGGTCGATGAGGTGGCCAGTGATATGAAGATCAGTCGAAAGCGTGCTGAACGCGCGCTTCGATGCGCCCGATCGGACCTCTCTCTGGAATCCCCGATCGACGCCGAAGGAGAAAAGACGTTGCTGCAGGTGCTTGACTGTGACGAAGCCCACCCTGATCTGGAGGTCCTGGAAAGAGACCGTACCGAACTGATCAATGCCTCCCTCACGGGAAGTCTCGATACAAGGGAGGCAAACGTCATCCGCTCCTATTTCGGCCTGGAGGGCGGAGATCGGAGGACGCTCGGAGAAATCGGCAGTGAACTGGGTGTCACGCGGGAACGCGTGAGGCAGATCCGGAATCGCGCCCTGTGCAAACTGCGGCGATACTTCAAGCAGCGGGTACGCGCCGAAGAGTCCTGGCAGGACCAGGTCTGATCCGGATCGGCAGCGACGCCGGAACGTGCGGGCAGGGGCTCTCCCTGACCCGCACTTTTTGTTGCGTTTGCCTCAGCCTCCGAGTCGCGTGTTTTCAGCCTCGGATCCGGAGACGCGGTAAAAGTATAAAGTCGTTGATCCAACGGCATCTGATGGTTAAATTGAGGATGTAATTCGCAGCTCGCGCCACGCCGGAAACGAACGTACAATGTCGTTGCGGCGCCTGACCGGTGGGTCGGCGTGTACGGTTGCAGAAGGTGGCCAATCCATTTCAGGAATCGTCCCGTGAGACGCCTGCTGGAATTCGTGGGCATGAAGACCGCCCGGTTTCTTTTGCTTACCTATTCGATGTACGGGTATTTCCGGCGGTTTCTTGGCGAACTGCCGAACATCTATTTCTACAGGCGTCAGATCATCGAACAGTGTTACTCGGTTGGCGTGAATTCGCTGTCCCTTGTTATCCTTGTTTCGGCGTTCAGCGGAATGGCCGTATCCACAATGATGGCCTACCAGATGGAGGACTACGTACCTGATTACATGGTCGGCAGCATTGTTGTCCGCTCGGTGCTGCTCGAACTGGCGCCGATCCTCATGGGGCTGGTACTGGCGGGCCAGGTGGGTGCGGGCATCGCGTCCGAAGTAGGCACAATGAAGGTCTCCGAGCAGGTGGATGCGCTGGTTTCACTGGCGGTGGACCCGGTAGGCTATCTCCTGATGCCGCGGGTTCTCGCGGGTATCGTGATGATCCCCGTGCTTGTCGTATTCTCTGCCTGCACGTCGATCTCCGCGGGTTACATGATGTCCATCCATCTGATGGATATCACAGTTGCCGATTTCGTGAAGGGCATGAAGCTCGACTGGAGTTCGTACGATCTTGTGGTATGCCTGATCAAGTCCGTGGTATACGGCGGCATGATCACGTTTTACGGTTCTTACGCCGGACTGACGGCAACGGGCGGGGCGCAGGGCGTGGGCCGCGCTGCGACGGCGGCAGTGGTGATCTCGGCGGCTTCGATTCTGATCCTGGACTACTTCCTGACCAAGACATTGCTCTATTGACGTCGGGTTTGGCCATTGTGTATGAATCGTGCCACGCCACGACGCTGTTTCGGTGAATGAGACAGAACAATGGCAGAGAATGGCATTGCCGTCAAATTCGAATCGGTGCACAAACGATTCGATGAATTGCAGGTCCTGACGGGTATGGATCTGGAAGTCCGCTGGGGAGAGGTGACAACCATACTGGGCCCCAGCGGATGCGGCAAGAGTGTAACTCTGAAACACATAATCGGCATCGAACAGGCCGACCGCGGACGGGTTACCGTGGACGGTCACGACATGAGTTCCATCAGTAACAGAGATTTGAAGGCGTTGCGCAAGAGGATCGGCGTCCTGTTTCAGTCCGCAGCGCTTTTTGATTCAATGAATGTAAGGGAAAACGTGGCGTTCGGGCTTCGGATGCATACTCGAATGTCCGAAAAGGAGATCGAAGAACGGGTCGGCGTCTGCCTCGACGCGGTTCGGCTTTCGGGAGCGGAGCTGACGATGCCCGTGGAACTGTCCGGCGGCATGCGGAAACGCGCCGCACTGGCCAGGGCAATTGCAATGTCCCCTGATTTCATCCTATATGACGAGCCGACAACCGGCCTGGATCCGGGTACAGCCGCAGTCGTAGGCGATTACATATTGAAACTTCAGAGTGAGCTGGACGTAACCTCGGTTGTGGTTACCCACGATCTCCCGCTTGCCCGCAGGATTTCAGACAGGCTTGCGCTGCTTTACAACGGAAAAACCGCCATTCAGGGGACACCGGAGGAGATTGAGAGGAGCGGAAACGATGTTTACGACCTGTTCGTTCAGGGCAAAATCTGAAGCAGGTGACAAATGATCAGTCGGGAAAAACAGTTGTTTCTGGGGGCGGTCATATTCCTGGCGATCGCAATAGCCGTACTGGGTGCGACGTGGCTGTCGGAGAACTATGCGGGCGCGGCGGGTGGTTATCAGTTGCACGTCTTTTTCGAAAGCGTACCCGGGTTGCAACCTGGCGATCCGGTATTCATCCGAGGGGTATGGGCCGGCAAGGTCCTCGAAATCGAACTTGCGCACGGATTGCCGCTTGTGAGTATCGGATTTGCTGAATTTCGGAACCTGCCCCGGGATTCGAAAGTACTTTTGCAGGCCGAGGGGTTGCTGGGCGGCAAGATGATCGACGTGCAGGTGGGAACGGAATCCGACCGGGTGTATGCGGACCACGATACGCTGCGCGGGTCGTCGGAAGGCGGAATCGAAGAAATGGCGGAACATGCCGGTGTGCTGGTTCAGCGTCTGGAAGCGGTTCTTGCCGACAGGAATCTGGACCACGTCGAAGCCCTGCTCGCGAATGTGGACAGTACCGCCGCGCTCTTGAAACAGGCAGTGGTCCAGAACCGCGAGACGCTTAAGGCTCTGCTGGACACCGCCGCCCTGGCCGCCCGCGACGCGCGTGACATGCTTGGCGAGAATCGGCCCGGGGTGCGTCGGGTCGTCGGGAACATGCGGCGTACGACCGAGAGGCTGGACGGGATGGCGAGAAAGGTCGAAACCGCACTGGAGACCTTTGAGAAATCACTGGCCGACCTGAATGAGGTTAGCGGGAAACTGCGCCGCGGCGAAGGTACTCTGGGCCGTCTCGTCCACGACGAAACGCTGTATCTGGATATGCGGCGTACGCTCGCCTCTGTTGACAGTCTCATCGAAGACATCAAGGAAGACCCTAAACGCTATCTCAATGTCGATGTAAGCCTGTTCTGAGCGGAGGTAATGGGTGCGGGAGGTGTTTGTACGAAACGTATTCCGGGCGCTTGCATGCCTGTTTGCGGGGTTGACCCTGGCGCACGCCGGCGACTTGGAGTGGTTCCGATGGGCCGGGAGTAAGGACGTGTCCTTCGGCGGCGCACTGGGTGAAATGCGCACCGTCAGGACCATTCCCGCGGCAGCCGACTCGGTAAAACGTCTGGTATACGGAGACCGGCAGGGCCTCTTGCACGTACTCGAGTTCAGCGAGGGGCGTTCCCGGGAGGTGTGGGTCAGCCAATCCCTGAAATCGTCCGTGGCTGAAGTTTTCGTGACGGATGTCAATGCGGACAAAATCCTTGAGATCGTCGCGTATTCGCATTGGGGCGACATCGTGGTTTACAATGCGGATACGTACAGGTTGATCTGGCGCAGCAAGGACGACGAGTATGCGACGATCTCGACGATGGCGATAGAGAATCTGGATGGCGACCCACAACTGGAACTGATCTTCCTTGGCGAAGCGCAGGACCCGTCCGGTGAACGGGACTCCCGGCTGTTTGTCCACGATGGCAGGCATTTCGCGGAGGAGAGGCGGGGCGAACAGACGCTGATCGGGGAAAGCATCGTCGTCGCGAACCTGGACGAAGACGCGGCGCTTGAAATCGCCATCAATACCGGCGTGGTCATCGATGCAAGGTCCCTCGATTTCGAATGGCACTTCGGTGGATGCGACCGTATGGGATACATGGACGTGAATTACGACGGCACGCCGGATCTGATAGGAGAATACGGCAGTTTACGGCCCGAACGGCACATCAAGGTGATTTCAATCACCTCGGATTTTCGAGGAAACCACGGAGCGGAGGTATCGGGAAGGATTGCGGACTGCGCCTCCTGCCACAAACTCAGGGCGTTCTGCCAGGACTGCCACGAGAGAGAGGGCGTAAAAAGCACCGTCGGCCATCAGAACCCGGGCGGACGCATCGACGAGGAAGCCTATCATCTGCGGGAGGCGCCCTACTTTGCGCCATACGGCAACGTGAACGAATGCACGAGTTGCCATAAACCCGAACTCAGGGAGGTGTGTCTGGCGTGTCACCAGCGTACCGTTCCCGACGGTGAAGAAGCCATTCGGGCGAACACCGAGATTTATTCGATTCTGACCGAACTCAAGGACCGATAGGCATGAAATACAACGTCTGGATTGCCGTGCTGTTCTGGATTGCGGCACAGATGCAGGTCCAGGCCGGAAACGCGGACTGGTACCAATTTCGCGACAACCGGCACATCCGATGGGGTGGAAGTATCGATGAACTGCCTCAGATTCGTATCCTCCCGCCGGGCGACGACGAAAGCCCGCGGGTTGTCTACGGAGACGCGCAGGGAAGCCTGCACGTTGTCAGATACGTCGATGGGCGCGGATACGAGGAGTGGAAGAGCGAACCCCTGGGTTCCGCCGTCCTGGGGGTCTTCGTGGATGACGTCGATGCGGACGGGGGATTCGAAATTGTCGCCTACACGTTTACGCGTATTGTGCTATACAGTGCGGAAGACTACAGTTTCATCTGGCAGATCCGGGAGGACATCACCCACATGGCAATCGCAAACGTGGACGATGATCCTCAACTGGAACTCGTCTATCTGGTCAAGAGTCTGGGACATAGCGAGATGCACATCCACGTGTATGATTGTCTGGAGTTGTTCGAGCAGGGCATCAGCGACGTGATACCGAAAGAATCGATTCACGCCCAGAGTATGGTGATCGCGGATTTCGACGATGACTACGGCCTGGAGGTCGTGTTGAATACGGGTGTGGTCGTCGACCTGGAAACGCTGATCGTGGAGTGGTATTTTGCCGACGGATTCGGAGACCGTCTGGGATTTCTGGATATCGACGGTGACGGTGTCCTTGAGTTGATCGGAGAGGTGGGCGGGCTTCGTCACAGCCGATACCTGCGCATATTCAATGTAGACATCCGGTCGGAGACGTTTCTGGTCCTTCCGGATGACAAAGTGCGGTCACGAGCGGATCAGTGATTGACAACGGATTTTCGCATGGATACCGATTTACACACAAAACAGCCGCGTAGCGGGAATGATCCGGATCGGAGTGCGGACCGCCGGTCGTCCGGTCCGGACTCCGGCAGGTGGTCCGGTGACAGCCTGTTTTTTCGTATGGCGATTCTGCTGTTTCTTGTGGGCTTCCTCTATGTACTCCATCAGGACCTCTCCCCGTTCCTGATTGGCCTCACGCTGCTGGCCATTCTGGTCATGGTCCAGAAGGGGATAAGGTTCGAAACCGGCGTGGCGGTCGTGGTGGTTCTGCTGTTTGGCGCCTGGCTGATGGGAGATATGGCCGGGTTGCTCTGGCCGTTCGTGACCTCGTTCGTGTTGGCTTATTTGCTTTCGCCGCTTGTGGGCCTCATGGAACGCTGGATGTCACGCACGATCGCCATCGCCCTGATCGTGGTCGTCATACTGGGGGCATTGTCAGGGATCGGCATCGTGGTCATACCTCTGGTGACGCAGGAAATCCTCGATTTCGGCCGGCGTGTCCCCGTCTATGCTGCCTCGCTCAAGCAGCTCTACGATCAGATATTCAATGGGTTACAGTCGATCGGCGTAAACCTGCCCAGGGGCCAGATTCAACAGGTACTTCTGGATCGATTGCCGAAGCTGGGCGAACTCTTCGCCGAACAGACGACCGCTGCCCTCAGGGGTTTGAGTTCCGGGCTTGCAACGCTCGTGAATTTCCTGATGATTCCGTTCGTTACCTTTTATATGATCAAGGACTACGACCGCATTGTCAGGACCGTTGCACGAATCCTTCCGCGGCGGCACGCAGCGTCTATCGGGGAATTCCTGGCGAGGGTGGACGAGATTCTGGGGCAATATCTTCGCGGACAGATGCTGGTCTGCAGTTTCGTTGCCGTGCTCACCGCCACCGGCCTGATGCTGTTCGGGATCCGGTACGCCGTTCTGCTGGGACTTATGGCCGGGCTCTTCAACCTGATTCCATACATTGGAATAGCGGTCGCATTGAGCGTCGCGTGCCTTGTCGCATTATTGGATGCGGAACCTGCCGGCAGCATGCTGAAGGTCATTGGCGTATTCGTTGTCGTCCAGAGTATCGAGGGCAACTTTCTGTCTCCGCGCGTCGTGGGTCAGCGCGTCGGTCTGCATCCGGTCTGGGTCATGTTCGCGCTGGTCGTCGGCGCCCATTTCTGGGGTTTCATCGGAATGCTAGTCGCGATCCCTGTCGCGGCCGTCGTCAATATCCTGTGCAAGGTCAGCGCCGAACGTTACTTTAACTCTCCGTACTACAAGACCGAATAAAACGCGCTGGAACGGTGTCTCGTCGCGGGGACGTCGGGTCCCTGCAATCGGGTAACCGGGGTCCGGACACCCTTCTTCACGCTGAACATTTCCCTTGACGGGGACGCCGATTCCCATTAGTTTTCTCCGGGCGCGGGACGAAACCGGATCGGAGCGTGGCGCAGCCCGGTAGCGCACTATCTTGGGGTGATAGGGGTCGCTGGTTCAAATCCAGTCGCTCCGACCATACAGACAGGGACTTGCGACGTGGATCGTGAGTCCCTGTTTTTCGGATGGCGTCGAGAGTGACGGCGCGCCGGAGATTGTCCGTGCCAATCGTATCTTCGCCCTGGAATCGGGCGCATATCCGGAATTCGCCGCGGTAACTTCCTGGAGGTCGGGAAAGCGTGGGAGGATCGGGACCAGCATTTGCGCGGAAGGGTTGGAAGGCCTATGCGGGCCTTGGCGTACGCGGGTTATGTATGGGCGCGGCGGACCTGGTTCCCGGCGTATCCGGCGGCACGATCGCGTTCGTTGCGGGAATCTACGAGGAGTTGATTCATTCCATTCGAGCCTTCGATCGCCGCTTCGCCGGACTGCTGCTCGCCCTCAGATTCCGCGAAGCGCTGAACACGGTCCCGTGGCGGTTTCTGGGAACCGTTCTTGCAGGCATCCTTCTGGCTGTGGTGACCCTGGCACGCGGTATACAGTGGATGCTCCAGCATCAACCGGAATTGATCTGGGCGTTTTTCTTCGGACTGGTTGCGGCGTCCGTCTTCGTCGTGCGGAAGCGGGTGATCGCCTGGCGCGGATCGACCTGGATCGCAGCAGTCGCCGCCGGATTGCTGTTTTATGTTGTCGTCGGCCTCGTGCCGGTGAAGACGCCGGAATCGCCCTGGTTCGTGTTCGTCTGCGGCGTTGTTGCCATATCGGCGATGATTCTGCCGGGCATCTCCGGTTCGTTTATACTGGTGCTGCTGGGCAAATACGAGTATCTCCTTGCGGCATTGAACAACCGGGACCTATTCACCATTCTTGTTTTCGCGTCGGGCGCCGCCGTCGGGATCCTCAGTGTTGCGCGTGGCCTGGCCTGGATTTTCAAGCGGCACCACGATGTTACCGTTGCGGCGTTGACCGGTTTGATGGCCGGTTCCTTGCGGAAGGTCTGGCCCTGGAAAACGGAGGTGCCGTCGCCTCCCGAAACGTGCGGCGCCGACGTGCCTCTGATGCAGATTAACGTCCTTCCCCGGGCAGTTGACGGGGACCTGGCCGCCGCCGCCGGACTGGCGTTGGCGGGTTTCGCGATTGTGGTTGTGCTCGAGGGGCTCTCGCAGAGCCGGCGTTGAGTCTCAGGCGCAGCCCCTGCATCCTGCCGGGTCGGCGGTTTCGGGCCAAACGCGCCACGTTCGCCGATTCCGAGAATTATCTTGCCACCTTAACGGTTTCTTGTATTTTAAGAGTCGACTTCGGGGCGTGGCTCAGTCCGGTAGAGCGCCTGCTTCGGGAGCAGGAGGCCCCCGGTTCGAATCCGGGCGCCCCGACCATTATTTCAAGGGTTTATGCCGATCCGGCATAAACCCTTGTTTCGTGAATATCTGCGCATATATTGATTTTAACGGAGCGTCGTCGGTTACCGTATCCGGTTCTGCGTGACGGAATGCAACGACTATTGACGGGGATTTGGCGGGCCAGGGCATGGCTTCACTGAAGCCGGGCGACCGGCTCAAGGAATCCTGCACCGGCGGCCCCACCGTCGCCCAGAGACCGTCCTGCTCCGGTTCAGCTGCCCGGGATCCCCGGCGGTCCACGTAGAATACCCCGCTAAGGCGGTGTATTGGAACGAGAGAAGCTTGCTGAAACGTAGATTCAATGACGTAATGTTTAAGAGAACCTAATTTTCCTGTTGCGCTCAATCCTGGTCTGCCTTAACGTACTCGCGTAAGCAAGTGCCGGCGGATTCGAGCGACGGAATGGACCGGCGGTTCGCGGCCCTGCCAAAGTTGCAGTCATACGGCCGCCCTGTCATAAGGCTAAGCAATGAACGAATCCCAACACCCTCTAAACGCTCTGCCCCAGGGGTACCGGCTCCAGGAGTACGAATTGGTTGAGGTACTGGGCACAGGGGGGTTCGGAATAACGTACCTGGGCTTCGACCACAACCTCGACAAGAACGTCGCCGTCAAGGAATTTCTGCCGGACGATATTGCCACCCGTACGCAGGACAACAGCGTCGGTCCGAAAGCCAGCTATTATCGTGATAATTTCAAGTGGGGGCTGGAACGTTTTCTGGATGAGGCGCGCACGCTTGCGCGGTTCGACCATCGCAACATAGTCAAGGTGCATCGATTCTTCGAGGCGCACGGCACCGCGTATATCGTGATGGAATACGCGGAAGGCATGACCCTCGCCGAGTTTCTTCAACAGGAACAAACGCTGAAGGAGGCGGAGCTCAAGGAGATCCTGTATCCGATTCTGAGCGGTCTGGCGGTGGTGCACGGCGCCGATTTCCTGCACCGCGACATCAAGCCGGGCAATATCGTCCTTCGCGAAGAGGACCGGTCGCCTGTGCTTCTGGATTTCGGGGCGGCGCGCCAGGCGATCGGTGCGAAGAGCCGCTCGGTGACGTCGATCATCACGCCGGGATATGCGCCGATCGAACAGTATTCAAAGCGAGGTCACCAGGGACCATGGACGGATATCTATGCCCTTGGCGCGGTGTGTTACCACGCGTTGTCGGGTCAGATTCCGTACGATGCGACGGATCGGGTGCGGGTAGATCCTTTGGTACCGGCGGTTGATCAGTGCCGAAATCAGGCTACCCATGAATTCCTGTCGGCGATCGACTGGGCGTTGCAGGTGGACGAACGGGAGCGCCCCCAAAGCGTCGGAGCGTGGCGCGCTGCGCTGGAAGGTGAACAGGCGGAACCGCCACCGGATCCGCGGCCGGTGGCGCCCGGCATCCCGGGTGTCGAAATACCGCTGAGTCGCCTGAAGCGCATCGGCAGCCGGCTCGCCGGGGCTTTGGCAATACTGGCTCTCCTCATTGCTGGCGTCTATTATATCCACGAATACGTGCATCCGTCAGACCAGCAGCCCGTTGTCCCTGAAGTGCAAAGCGAAATCGAGAGCGAGACAGAGACCGTAGATCAGGAGGAAGAAGCACGTCAACGCGACGAAAGGATATCGGGCCTGTTGTCAGGCGCCAGGGAGGACCTGGCATCGGACCGGCTGACAAGCCCCGCCGGCGCGAATGCGTGGGAGAAGTACTTGGCGGTGTTGGAACTTTCGCCGGAGCATCCTGCGGCGACGGCGGGACTGGAAAGCGTTCTTGGTCGTTACGAAAGGATATTCGACGCTGCGTTGGCCAGGAAGCAATTCTCCAGGGCGCAGCGGCTGGTCTCACGGATCCGACAGGTGCGGCCCGATGCGCCGGTGCTGGCACGACTGGAGGACCGCCTGTCGTCTGAGCGCAGCACTGAGCGGCGTCGCCGGCGGGAGGAGCAGGCGGCGGAGCGCGTCCGGCAGGCCCGGATAGGGGCATATAAGGTGAGATTCGCGGCCGCGTTGTCGGCGGGCGATTTCGCTGCCGCCGGAAAATACGTCGATTCGCTGCGAGCGGTCGGTGCGGATGCGTCCGTGCTGTCCGAAGCGGAGGGTCGTTTGTCGGCGTCGCGTGAGGAAGCCGGACCGGGCGGTCGCCTGGCCGTCGGCAGGGTATTCCGCGACTGCGTGCGGTGCCCCGAGATGGTGATCGTCCCCTCCGGATCGTTCCGCATGGGCTCTCCGGGCAGCGAGGAGGACCGGAACGACAATGAAGGTCCCCGTCACGACGTGAGGATCGACTACAGATTTGCCGTGGGGTTGTATGAGGTCACGTTCGCCGAGTGGGATGCCTGCGCGAATGCCGGAGGATGCGGCGGATATATTCCGGAAGACGAAGGATGGGGTCGCGGGAACCGGCCGGTCGTCAATGTTAGCTGGCGGGATGCGCAGAAGTACACAAAGTGGTTGTCGGAAGAGACCGGACATGCATACCGATTGCTGAGCGAGTCGGAATGGGAATACGCGGCGCGCGCGGGTACGACCACCGCGCGTTATTGGGGTGAATCGTCCGAGGAGCAGTGTGAATACGCAAACGGTGCGGACGAGGAGGCACAGCAATATAACAGTTCGTGGGCCGTTGCATCCTGTGACGACAAATCCTATCGCACGTCGCCGGTAGGGAGTTACGCGTCGAATGAATTCGGACTGCACGACGTACTCGGCAATGTGTGGGAATGGGTGGCGGACTGCTGGAACGGGAGCTATTCGGGAGCGCCCGTCGATGGCAGGGCGCGGGAAACCGGCGATTGTTCGAAGCGCGTCTTGCGAGGCGGTTCGTGGTTCAACGGACCCGGGTTCCTCCGGTCGGCGCTTCGCTACCGGAACTCAGCCGGCTATCGGAGCAACCTGAGCGGTATTCGTGTCGCCCGGACACTCAGGCATTGAGAGAAAGCCGGCATCATTCAGCTTGAAGCGTAGAGGAACTTCAAAACGACTTTTCAGGTTTCATGCGCAGCGGCAGAGTACCCTTTGCGTAGCGTCAAATTCAAGAGTTGAGCATGAGCGAAACACCATTGCGATCCACTGGATATCTTCAGGATGGCCACTATCCCCGTCAACGCGGAATCGACGTCCTCGATGACACGTCAGCGGTCTTGCGCTCGCACGGAGGACCGAAATGAACCGACTCGAAGGACGATTCGCCGCGGAGCAGATTACCGGCGACCGGAAATACCAGGAGGACGATTATGGCCTGATCGAAGGCGGCGGTCCCGATGCCGACGGCGGCGACGTGTTGTTACTCGCCGACGGTATGGGCGGTCACGTCAGCGGCGATACGGCCAGCAGAACGGTCGTAAAGGTATTCGTTGAGACCTACAACCGCACGGACGGCCCGGTCGCGGATCGACTGCGCGCCTGTCTCTTCGCGGCCAACGATGCCCTCGCGGATGCAACGAGCAGGAACCCGGAGTTGACCGGCATGGGGGCAACCGTGACTGCAGCCGTGGTTTCTCAATGCGGACTCGAGTGGATCAGCGTGGGAGATTCTCCCCTGTGGTTGTTCCGCGCCGGCCGCCTGCGCCGTCTCAATGCGGATCATTCCATGGCGCCCGTGCTGGCGAACCTGGTGAAGGTGGGCCGCATGACTGCGAAGCAGGCGGCAATGGATTCCAATCGGCACGCGCTTCGGTCCGCAGTGATGGGCGATGAGATCCACCTGATCGACGTGTCGCCCCGGCCTGTTGAGATGCGAAAGGGCGACCGTGTATTGCTGGCCAGCGACGGACTGATGACGCTGAAAGACGAGGAGATTTCGCGCATACTGCGGGAAACGAACGACAGGCCACTGGATGAGGTGGTTTGTACGCTCATGGATGCCGTTGAAGCGGCGGGTGAGCCGTATCAGGACAACACAACCGTGTTGCTGTACGTTCCGGAAGCCGATATTGGAGGCGAGGCGACTCCCGAAGATGCCTCCGCCGAGGAAGACGACCTCGACGACGCGACCCGGGTGTCACGGCGCGAAGGCGGCCTGCGGCGGCTCTGGTCAGCGATTGCGGAAAGGCTCACCACGTCAATGCGGCGATCAAATCCGGCCGACGCAGACGAACGCGAGGACACGTAACGAAGAGTCCGAAGTCGCAACAGATTGGCCGTCGGCAACTGAAATGTAGCGATTGATAGCCGAGGTGAGGAGATAACGCGCCATTGACACGAGACTACAGGCAAACAGTTAGAGCGCGGGCCGAAAGAGACCCCGATTTTGCGGCGTCTTTGATGAATGAAGCGGTCTCCTTGTTCCTGAGCGGAGATTCCGAGACTGCCCGTCTTGTACTGCGGGATCTCGTAAATTCGACGATCGGCTTCGAACTTTTGGCGAAAAAACTCGACAAGCCCAGCAAAAGCGTCCATCGTATGTTGTCGTTAAAAGGAAATCCTACGATGGAGAACCTGACTGGAATCTTTTGTGTTCTTCAAGAAAGGCTTGATCGGAATATCGAAGTCAGACTATCTGCTCGACTAAGCGAAGGACGTTAGCGGCGGGAACAAAGGAACCTCTGAACCACGTTCACACATTCGACCACGATACCCGAGTCCTGTTTATTCCTCTGAACAACATGGCCATCGTCACGTGCAATTTCCCAGAATCCGCTTGACGAGACAGATATTTGTCTGTTATTTATGTCCGTAGACGGATCTCATCCTAAACCCATTTTCACGGCATGAATTCAGGGTTGAAATATGGCCTACACACCGCCCGGACAGACGCGCGATAAGATCTTTGAGTTCGTACGGGAGCGGATTCTCAACGGCACGCCGCCCAGCACCCGCGAAGTCCAGAAGGCATTCGGATTCCGTGCGGTGCAGTCGGCCCGACAGCATTTGGAAGCGCTTGTACTGGAGGGCAGGCTGGTCAAGGAGTCCGGAAAGGCAAGGTCGCACCGTCTGCCGAAGACGGGCAGCGCGCGTTCCTCTCATCTGATACCCGTGCTGGGCCGCGTCCAGGCCGGGGACCTGGCCGCGGCCATTCAGAATCCGGATGACTACCTTCCGGTCCAGCAGACCCGGTACGACGGCGCGGAACTCTTCGCCCTCACGATTCAGGGAGACAGCATGCTCAGGGCGGGCATCCTGCACGGCGATACCGTGATTGTTCGACGTCAGCAGGCTGCCAGGCCGGGAGATATCGTCGTTGCCCTGGTCGGCGAGGAGGCGACAGTCAAGAGATACCGGGAGAAAAACGGCCGCATTGAACTTCACCCTGAAAACAACGCCTTCGAATCCATCATTCCTCGCGAAGACGGCGAGACGTTTTCGATCCTGGGTAAAGTGATCGAGGTTCGGAGATATATCGAGTAGAACTTGATATATTTGTTGTAGCGAACTGCAGTACAGTCAATTATTTCATTTGAGATTTGATTGCAACGTAGCGTCCGTGGAGACTTTGTCAGGGAATTATCAATAGCAGTCTGAAGAACAGGAGTGGTCATGGCATCCGTGAGACGCTACCCTATACCGCACAGCAGGCTGCCCTTCATCAATGCCGAGGTTGCGCAGGTCTCGTTCCAGGGAGCCGACCATCTGGTCAGCAGCATCTGGGGAGGGAGTTCAGGGGGCAGGATCTACTTCTGGAATCCGGACTCCGGATCAAAAGGTTTTCGTGTTCTGCCGGACGGAATACCTGGCGCCTACATGTTGAGAACCGCCGCAGACGGTTGCCTCTATCTGGGCTGCGGCAACGGGGACCTGATCCGGTATGATCCCTTTGCCGATCGATTCGAAATCCTGGTAGCCGGCGAATTGAAATCCATCACGTGGGGCGGCTGCGTGACGGACCGGTACGCGGTCTGGGAGGCATCCCCGGGCGACGTGGGGGTGTACGACTGGCGCGAGTCCAGGCTGGTGAAGGTTTTCCGACCCGTCGACACGGAATACCCGACCGCGCTATATGGCCACAACGTCGTGGAGGCGCCGGACGGTCGTGTCCTTCTCGCCATCGACGTGCCGCAGGCACGATTTGTTATGCTGAACCTGGACACGATGACTGCGGAATCCCACACTCCTGACGGCATCCGGGGCGAGGGCTCCACGTCAGACGCCTTTTTTTGGGACAACGACACACTTGGGGTGTTTGTTCGCGGCGAACTCCATTTCCTGGCATATCCCGGCTTTGAATTGAAACGGAGGATCCCACGTACCGGCCATGAAAGGCTGGGGGGAAAAGCCTGTGTCGTGGACGGCAGACTCTATGCGTACAGCGCTGTTGACGACGCCCTCTATGTACTGAACCGAAAGGCTGAAGAATGGGAGGTGGCCGCGCCCGAGTGGTCGGATGGGGGTCCGGCAACGCTGCATCCGTGGGGGGCCGCCGACGTATGCGGCGTGACGATCTCCGGCGTGGCGCTCCGGTACGACACACGGACCGGGCAGACGGACCGAATGGACCTGGAGAGCACCGGCCCGATGAGCGCGCACGCCCTCTGCCCCGTGCCCGAAAGGGGGTTGATCTTCGGCGCGCCGTTCATCAACCAGCGGTTCTGGGTCGTCGACATGGAAACCGGAGACGGCCAGGATTGCGGCCGGGCGGCGCCGGGCGGCGGGCAGATCAACCAGATCATTTGGGAGCCGATCACCCGGCATGTTCTGCAGAGCAGCTACACCACATCCAGTGTGACCGCATTCGATCCGGAAGCAAGGCCGGACTGGCCCCACAACCCGCGGGTGCTGGCCAGCGCGCAGCATGAAGGTCAGATGAGACCCACGGGCCTCGTACACGACGGCCGGTACGTCTGGATGGCTACCAGCCCCGAATACGGACGTCTGGGCGGCGCCCTCAGCCGCATCGATCCAACAACCGGCGAAATCCTGGTCTGGCGCCATCTCGTGCGCGACCAGAAGGTGAATTCCGTGCAGGTCGATTCGAACCGCCGCCGGGTCTTCTGCGGAACTGAAATCTTCGCGGACGCCAACTCCGCGCCGCCCACTCAGACCACCGGCCGCGTGTTGTCATTCGATATGGACAGTCTGACGGTCGACCGATCGCAGGCCATTCGCGAAGGCGAGAGCGCCGCCAGGGTGCTGGTCGTCCTGGCGTCCGGGGAGGTGCTTGCGTCGCAGCGAGGACGAATCTACGCCTGGAATGCGCAGGAAGGCGATCTGCGCGATCTGGGCCCAGAGCCTCAGGGATGTCGTGAGGTGGTTCGGGATGCGGCAACGGACCGGCTATGGACGTCAGCCCGGGATAAGGTCGGTCAATTGGAAGTCCGCGATGAACAGGTCGAATTCGTACCCTTGATCGGCGAGAAGGGAGAACATCTGAGGATCGTGGACCGCACGCTTTATTTCGCCTCGGGATTCGAAATTTTCCAGGTGGACCTGCGAGAATTCGACAGTTCGCCGTAGAAGACTTGCGAAGCGGCGCGCAGCAACGTATATTTGAAGGTCTTGAATCGCTTTCGCACCCGCGTAACGAGCCACTTTCTGCGAACGAGGCCGTGAAGTCGTCCCGGGGTCAGAGGCCCGTGTCGATACGTCCCGGTTATCGGGAGTCCGGCGCGGCGAGGCGGCAACCGTCGAGCAATTGCCCCGGGCTGCGAGATTGAATCAGGAATAAAGGGGTTTCGTCCATGGCAGTTGAACATGTAACGCCTTCAGATGCAAAGGCGGGGCTGGACGCCGACGCCGACGCGGTCTACCTGGATGTCCGTACCGAAGCCGAATTTGCCGCGGGTCACCCCGAGGGCGCCGTCAATATTCCGGTCGCCTTTCAGAGCCCGGCCGGCGGCATGACGCCCAATCCCGAATTTCAGGCCGTGGCTGAGCGTGTGCTGAACCGTGAGACGAAAATCTACTGCGGCTGCCAGTCGGGTGTGCGTTCACAGTACGCGGCGGAGATGTTGGAGAGAGCCGGGTATTCGAACGTTGCAAATGTTGTCGGGGGCTTCGGCGGCAGGGTCAATCCCGGAACCGGCATGGTCGAGGTCGCCGGATGGCGGGATTCAGGATTGCCGGTATCAACGCGGGTTACGCGACAGAATTCCTACGATGGACAGAAAGGATGCTGAGCCCGGCAGCGCGTGTCGGGGTTTCCGGGGCGGGTCGCCGACGGGTCGCGGCCGGTGTTCACCACGGGAAGGGACGGTTCCGTCCAGAAAGGGCGGCTTCGCAGGGCGTACGCGGAGCGGTTCGGATGTTACGGTCGACGTAACGTTGGTCCATACCAGGATGCGCAAAGGCGCATCCCTTTTTATTTCCTGACTTCGTCCACCGCGGCGGCTTTGGTTCCCGGTTCGCGCAGTCCGGCAATCCGGTACAAACCGGCAGGAACGCGGCGGGCGCCGGAAAGGGGCAATCGGCATTGGACATCGATTATGACGCGCCAGCCGTTCGGGCGACGGATTTGACCAAGGTCTTCCGGGTGCCCGACAACGAATCCGGCGGGTCGAGCGGTTTTCTGGACCGATTCAGACGGCGTCGCAAGGAAATCCTGGCCGTCGACCGGGTCGCGTTCGAGGTGAAACGAGGCGAGATCTTCGGGATTCTGGGTCCGAATGGCTCGGGTAAGTCAACTCTGATTCGAATCCTCTCGACCCTCGTGTTTCCGGATAGCGGCGAGGCCCACGTATTCGGGCTGCACGTTGAACGGGATGCGATGCGCGTGAGGCGTTGTATCAACCGGGTGTCCGTCGATGCGGCTTTCTTCAAAAAACTGTCTGCCTGGGAAAACCTGAGTTACGCTGCTCGTCTGTATGGAGTTCCCGTACGTGAAGGCCGTCGTCGAGCCAGGTCGATCCTGGCGGAACTGGGCTTTGGCGAAGACCGGGTGGACCAGCCTGTGGAGGACCTGTCGCGCGGCATGCAGCAGAAGGTGGCCGTCGCCCGCGCGCTCCTGACGTCACCGGTACTGCTCCTGATGGACGAGCCGACGACGGGACTGGACCCGGTGTCGAAACGACAGGTTCAGGATTACGTGATGGGAATTCGAGAGCGCCACGAAGCGACGGTTCTGTTAACGACGCACGACATGGACGAGGCGGAGCGGGTCTGCAACCGCGTCTCCATTATTCACCATGGGAAATTCATCGCCATGGGCACGGTGGATGAACTGAAGGTCCGCGCCGGGTGCATGGAGGGTAGTCTGGAGGACGTGTTTTTCAAGATGACGGGGATGGATCTTGCCCATGCCGATCTGGAAGGCGAAGCCGAAGGAGACGGAGCATGAACCCGGTGACCGCCGAGATCAAGGCGTCGGTAGCTTTTATCGAGCGGAACTTCAATCTCGCGAGGCGATACGCAAGCTGGGAACTGATTTTCGTGGTCTGGAACGTCGTGCACGCCTTGACAATCGGGTTGATCGGGGTGTACATGGGCGGAGACGACCCGGAAAAGGTGCGGGAGGCGGTGCTCTTTCTCATCGTCGGCGCCGTACTCTGGAATTTTCTGCGACTGCTGTTCTTCGAGGTCGCCGACGCCGTTGCCTGGGAGCGCTGGGAAGGGACTATAGAATACACCTTCATGTCCCCCGTATACAGGCTTACGCACCTCGCCGGACAATGCATATACGCGATCGTTTACGGATTCCTCAGGTCCGGCATCGTCCTCGTGTCAGCCGTCTTGTTCTTCGATCTGAGTCTTTCGGACGCGAACCTGACCACGGCGGTGGCCGTATTGGCCACGGCCAGTCTCTCGTTTCTGGGAATGGGGCTCATGGCCGCCGTGTTTCCGCTGCTGTCGCCGGAGAAAGGCGCGCGGGCCACCGATATTTTCGGAACGCTCGTGCTGCTGATATCGGGGGTCTACTACGACGTTTCGGTGCTCCCCGACTGGCTTCGGCCGCTCTCGACCTTTTCGCCCGGAACCTATGCGCTCCGATCCATCCGGACGGCGCTGCTCGACAACGCGAGCGTGGCCGACGTGCAGGGCGACCTCATCATTCTGACGGTTTCGGGCGTCATCATGGTCCCGCTGGGATTGTGGATCTTTCACGTGGCCGAGGTGTACGCCAAGCGGACGGGGCGCCTTAAGCGCAGCGGGTGAACCCTTCGAGTCGAGACCTATTGCCGGAGTCCCGTTACCCGTGGATCGAGCAGACGAACACCGGATTCAACGACGTGATCGGTGTTGCGTGTGACGCATCTGACGGTCGAAAACCGGGCCGACGCTTTGCCGGACCGTGTCGCAAGTTCGGAGGAAAATACAGATCGGATACCCCCGGAATTCCCGCGATCGCGAAATCTCCGCATTGCTTGCGGCGGCGTCAGTAGAATCACACGAACGTGTTCTCGACCTGGGAATGGCCGGGCGTCCCATCGGGCTGGAACTGGACGCCGCCGGACTCCATTTCGTCAGTTTCGATCTGCGCGCCGTTAGGATCTGCGAGGACGCGATTCGACGCGGGTCACTGTACAATGCTTGCGCCTGGCTCGAAGTTTCGCCGGCGGTCCTCACAGGCACCCGTTTCGACGTGGTTCTCTTCGCGCCCGCCCGATGGGAGTCCAAGGCGCGTGTGTTCGAACTCATCGATGCGGCATTCGAGAAAATGACCATACAAGGACGTTTCCTCCTGGCCGGCCGGCGAAACGCGGGCGTTGAGAGCTATCGGAACCGGCTGAAGGCCGTCTTCGGGCGGGTTGAAACGGTAACGTCGAAGTCGGGTTTTCGGGTGTACCGCTCGAACAAGCGCGCTCCCGCAACCGGCGCGCATCCGGTGGATGCGAAACATGTTTTCGAGGTGGCCGATCTGCCCGGAGGCCCTTTCACGTTTGAGGCGGCGGCAGGTGTCTTTTCAAGCCGCGGACTGGATGCAGGCACCCGGATTCTGATTGAAACGGCTGAGGTCAGGCCGGGCGATCGCGTACTCGATCTGGGCTGCGGATACGGCGCGATCGGAATCGCAGCGGCGAAACAGGCTCGCGAAGTTCAGTTGCTGGATACCAGCCTGTTGGCCGTTCGCTTCACAAGGCGAAATATCGTCCGCAACGGACTGGCGAACGCGCGAGTTGGTCTCAGCGACGGTTTCGAAGCCGTTGCGGGGCGGGTCTTCGATCTCATCCTGTGCAATGCGCCCACGCACGACGGCGCTGCAACGGCGCGTCGGATTGTACAGGGCGCCGCGATGCATCTCAGGTCGAAGGGGCGACTCACGGTCGTCGCGATGCGGCCGGGGATGTATCTCAAGCAAATGAAGCGCGCGTTCGACACCGTGGATCGGCTGGAATCCCGCCAGGCATATACCGTCCTTTGCGCCAGAGACGCGAAGTCGGCCATCCCGGCCGCTTGAGTCGCCAGGGATCCCTTGGTTTAGCGCCCGCAACGGGATTCCGGCCGTGACGCGCCCGGAGGCGAGGCGGACCGCGTCGGGTACCCTGAAAACCCTTGACAACAGGCGGATGGGGCCTTATCCTTAGCCGCAATCCCGGCCATTCCACGAGGGTTAACAGCGGCCGGGAGATCCAAGACATCTGTACAGGAGGAACGAACCTTGCATGCGTTCGATTACGTTGCGCCACAATCGGTTGACGAAGCCGTCGCCGTGCTGTCTGAAAACGGGTCAGATGCCAGGATGTTGGCGGGCGGATCCGACATCATCGCACAGCTGAAAGAGGGGCGGCGTCAGGTGAAAGTGCTGGTGGATGTCAAGAAGATACCCGCGGCGAACGAACTGGCGTTCGATCCCAGTGAGGGACTGACGATCGGGGCCGGGGTGTCCTGTTGCGACGTCTACGAAAACGATGACGTGGCGTCGAACTACCCGGCGCTCGTAGATTCGACGGAACTGATCGGATCCATTCAGATTCAGGGCCGGGCGACGATAGGCGGAAACCTCTGTAATGCGTCGCCAGCAGCGGATACCATCCCAACGCTTATCGTTCTTGGAGCCACCGCCAGAATCGCCGGCCCGGAAGGGGAAAGAGAAGTCGCCGTGGAGGACTTTTGCACGGCGCCCGGGCAGACGGTGCTTCGGGACGGCGAATTCCTCGTTTCTCTCCATTTCCCCCCTCCCGCGGCGAACTCCGGGGCGTACTTCCTCCGGTTCATTCCCCGGAACGAAATGGATATCGCGGTCGTCAACGCCGCGGCCTACGTGGAATTGAACGCGGAGAAGAACGCGTTCGAGTCCGCCCGGATCGCTGTAGGCGCCGTGGCGCCGGTTCCGCTTTATCTGGCCGCGGCCGGGGCCGCCCTTGCGGGCATCGAAGTATCGGATCAATCAATCGAAACGGCAGCCGAGATCGCCCGGCAGTCCGCCAGACCCATTACGGATATGCGCGGTACCATTGAACAACGCGTTCATCTGGCCGGCGTCCTGACCCGGCGAGCGGTTTGCGGCGCGGTGGAACGCGCCCGTTAGTCAACGTGTCTTGAGTCTTTCGAAAAATCGAGAATAAAGGAGTCCGCAAAAGATGGCCGGCAAAGTTCATGTCACAACGACGATCAACGGAGAAGAAACGGAGTTCCTGTGCGAACCCAGGGATACGCTGCTGGAGGTGCTTCGCGACAACCTGGACCTGACCGGCGCCAAAGAGGGTTGCGGCAACGGCAACTGCGGCGCCTGCAGCGTCATCGTCAACGGACGCGTCATCAATTCCTGTCTCGCGCTGGGCGTGGAGGCGGAGGGGTGCGAAATCACGACAATTGAAGGCGTGGCCACCGCGGAGGGCCTGCATCCGCTGCAGCAGAAGTTTCTGGAACATGCGGCGCTTCAGTGCGGCGTATGCACGCCGGGGTTTATCGTGGCGGCGAAAGCTTTGCTCGACCGGGAACCGGAACCGGACGAGCACCGGATTCGCCTGTGGCTGGCGGGGAATCTCTGCAGGTGCACCGGATACGACAAGATCGTCAGAGCGGTGATGGACACGGCCGGAACGATGAAGGAGACGGCCTGATGGCAGCTGAGGACTATCTTGGAATACAAGAGTACAAGGTGCTGGGCACCAGGCCGATCAGGCACGACGGCGTGGACAAGGTTACGGGGCGGGCCATATACGGAGCCGATGTCCGGATGTCCGGCCTGATCTACGGGAAAGTGTTGCGAAGCCCCCATGCCCACGCGCGCATCGTGTCCGTTAATACCCGTAGAGCCGAAGCGCTCGACGGCGTCAGGGCCGTTGCCACCGTCGCCGACATACCCGTACCTGAGAAGAAGGTGGAGGATCTGGGTGAAGGCGCGGCCAATATGGTGGATCTGCGCGCCAACGTTCTGGCCGACGGCAAGGTGGTCTACGACGGCCACGCGGTTGCGGCCGTGGCCGCGACAAGCGCGCATATCGCGGAGGAAGCGCTGGGGCTGATAGACGTGAAATACGACGTTCTGGCTCCGCTGCTCGACGTCCGAGAGGCAATGGATCCGGAGTCCCCGCTCCTGCACGAAACCCTCACCACCGAGTCGCTGGGCGAAGACACCGGAAAGCCAAGCAATATCGCCACGCACTTTCAGCATAAGCTGGGGGATATCGAGTCGGGCTTCGCAGAGGCCGACGTGGTGATCGAACGGGAGTTCTTTACGGACACCGTACACCAGGGATACATAGAGCCGCAGAATGCCACGGCGCTCTGGAGCCCCGACGGGCGTCTTACGGTCTGGTGCAGCACCCAGGGATCGTTTACGGTGCGCGAGCAACTGGCGGGACTGCTTCAGGTTTCGCCGGTGAACATCCGCGTGGTTCCAACCGAAATCGGCGGGGGATTCGGCGGCAAGATCAGGGTTTACCTGGAACCTGTCGCCGCCATTCTTTCGAAGAAGTCCGGCCATCCGGTGAAAATGGTGATGAACCGCGACGAGGTATTGAAAGCCACCGGACCCACGCCCGGATCCTACATCCGCGTAAGGATGGGGGCCACCAACGAGGGTAAACTGGTGGCCGCACAGGCCCACCTGGCCTACGAATCGGGCGGGTTCGCCGGCGCATGGGCCGAACCCGGCGCCATGTGCATTTTCGCGCCGTATGAGATCGCGAACGTGGTCATCGACGGGTACAACGTTGTTGTAAACAAGCCTCAGACGATGGCCTATAGAGCTCCCGGCGCAACCAACGCGGCGTTTGCGTCTGAGACCATCATCGACGAGATCTGCGAGAGGCTTGGCGAGGATCCACTCGAGTTCCGCATGAAGAATACGGCGAAAGAAGGTACACGCAGGGCGGACGGCCCCACGTTTCCCCGCATCGGCCACGAGGAGGTGTTACGGGCGGCAATGACGAGCGAGCACTACAACGCGCCCCTGGAGGGGAAAAACCGGGGTCGCGGCGTGGCTTCCGGCTTCTGGTTCAACGTAGGGCTGAAATCCAGCGCATGTGCGTCCGTAAACGCGGACGGCACGGTGAGCCTGGTCGAAGGGTCCACCGATATCGGCGGTACGCGAACCTCGGTGGCGATGCAGCTCGCCGAGCCGTTGGGCATCCCGGCCGAAGACGTGAATCCGGTCGTGGCGGATACCGACGGCGTGGGGGAGACCGACGTGACCGGCGGTAGCCGGGTGACGTTCGCCACGGGCTGGGCGGCCTACAACGCCGCACGGGACATCATTGCACAAATGACCGAGCGCGCGGCGAAATACTGGGAGATTTCGCCGGACGACGTGACTTTCGAAGACGGCACGTTCAAATCCAGGTCCGATCCGTCGAAAACATTGACGTTCAAGGAGTTGTCGGGAAAACTTAATGAGACTGGCGGACCTGTCGTCGGGCGTGCGACCGTCGATCCGCAGGGAGTGGGAGGCGCGTTTTCTTTAATGATCGCCGACGTTGAAACCGACCCCGATACGGGAAAGGTGGATATTCTCAGGGTCACCATGGTGCAGGACGCGGGCAAGGCCATTCATCCCGCGTACGTAGAAGGGCAGATGCAGGGGGGCGCGGCCCAGGGAATCGGATGGGGTCTTAATGAAGAGTACTGGTATAATAACAAAGGCGAACTGACCAACGCCAGCCTGCTGGATTACCGGATGCCAACCTGCCTGGATCTCCCGATGATTGAAACCATTATCGTGGAAGTTCCCAATCCCGGTCATCCATACGGAGTGCGGGGTGTGGGAGAGGCGCCGATTGTGCCGCCGCCGGCCGCCCTCGCCAATGCCATCTACCGTGCCGCGGGGATCCGGATGAATGTACTGCCGATGTCGCCCGGCAACGTGCTGAAAGCGCTGTGGAACAATAACGGATCATAGAGAAGGGACCATGCGTGCGCCCCGCGATGCGGCGCCGCGCGCCAATTTCCGGAGATCAAATCACAATGGCCACGAAGACAGAAGACTATCTCGGCATCAAGAGCTACAACGTCGTGGGAACCCGGCCGATTCGCCACGATGGCACGGATAAGGTAACGGGCCGCGCGAAGTACGGAGCGGATACACATACGTCGGGCGTGCTGATCGGAAAAACCCTCCGAAGCCCGCATGCGCACGCGCGTATTCTTTCCGTTGATACGAGTGCGGCCGAGGCCCTTCCGGGCGTGAAGGCCGTTATGACGGGGGCCGATCTCGCGCAACACTACGAAGACAAGGTGGCCGCCATCGGGGAGGAGTCCGTTCGCCTGCCCGACCTCATCAAGAACGTGCTGGCTTCGGAAAAGGTCCTTTATGAGGGGCACGCGGTCGCTGCTGTCGCGGCGACGTCGTCCCATATTGCCGAAGAGGCGCTGGATCTGATACACGTGGAGTACGAAGTTCTGGAGCCCGTACTCGACGTCCGTCCCGCCATGGAGGACGGCGCCCCCATTCTGCACGAAGACATGAGGATGAAATCACTCGGTCAGACGACGGATAAACCGGGAAATATCGCCAATCATTTCCAGCATTCCCTGGGCGACGTCGAACAGGGCTTCGCCGAAGCCGACGTCGTGGTTGAACGGGAGTTCAGTACACAGACGGTACACCAGGGTTACATAGAACCACATAACGCGACGGCCTATTGGAATCTGGACGATCAGATCACCATCTGGACGAGCACGCAGGGGCCGTTCGAGGTACGGGACCAGGTCGCGGTCGTCCTGGGAGTGCCCGCCTCCCGGGTTCGGGTCGTTCCGGCGGAGATCGGAGGCGGGTTCGGCGGCAAATTCCGCGTCTACGAGGAACCGACGGCCGCTGTGATGTCCAGGATGACGGGCAAGCCCGTAAAGATGGTTATGAGCCGGACGGAAGTACTGAAGGCGACGGGTCCGACTCCGGGTTCCTACATGAAGGTAAAGATGGGGGCAACGAACGACGGCAGGCTGGTCGCCGCCCAGGCATACCTTGCCTACGAAGCCGGGGCCTATCCCGGCTCGCCGGTGGGCGCCGGCGCCGGCTGTATCTTCTCGCCGTACGACATCCCCAACGTGGTCATCGACGGGTACGACGTGGTCGTAAACAAGCCACAGACCTCCGCGTACCGCGCGCCGGGCGCAACCAACGGCGCATTCGCGGCCGAAACGGTGATCGACGAGATCTGCGAAACCCTCCACACCGACCCGCTCGATTTTCGGCTGAAGAATTCCGCCAGGGAGGGCAGCCGGCGGGCCGACGGCCCGGTGTTTCCCCGGATCGGCCACGACGAATGCGTGAAGGCCGCGATGGCGTCGGACCATTACCAATCCAGACTCGACGGACCCAACCGGGGTCGGGGCGTGGCATCGGGGTTCTGGTTCAACGGGGGCGGCACGTCCACTGTAATGGTCAGCGTGAATGCCGACGGCACGGTCAGCCTGGTCGAAGGTTCTCCCGATATCGGTGGTACACGTACCTCAATCGCCATGCAGGTCGCCGAGGTGCTGGGTATCCCGGCTGAGCAGGTGAAGCCCATGGTGGTGGATACCGATGCCATCGGACAGACGGACGGCACCGGCGGCAGCCGGGTGACGTTCGCCACGGGTTGGGCGGGATACGAGGCCGCGATGGACGCAAGGCGTCAGATGGAGGCGAGGGCGGCCAGACTGTGGGAGATTTCCGAGGAAGACGTGGTATTTGAAGACGGGGTGTTCAAATCCAGGTCGGACCCCGGGAAGTCGATCACGTTTACCGAACTGGCGGGAAAGCAGGGCGCCACTGGCGGTCCCGTGGTCGGGCGGGCCGCGGTGACGGGAAAAGCCGCCGGGCCGGCGTATGCCGTCATGGTCGTAGACGTGGAAGTCGATCCCGAGACAGGAAAGGTGGACATTGTCAGGGTAACCATCGTGCAGGATGCGGGTAAAGCCATCCATCCCTCGTACGTGGAAGGACAGATGCAGGGCGGCGTGGCACAGGGCATCGGATGGGCATTGAACGAGGAATACTTCTACAACAAGGAGGGTGACCTCGTCAATGCCAGCCTTCTGGACTACCGGATGCCAACCTGCCTGGATCTGCCGATGATCGAAACAGTAATCGTAGAAGTGCCCAATCCGGGCCACCCGTACGGCGTACGGGGCGTGGGCGAAGTACCCATCGTTCCTCCACCGGCCGCCGTGGCGAATGCGATCTACGATGCCGTGGGCGTGCGTTTGCGCGACCTGCCCATGTCCCCGGGCCGTGTTCTGGAATCACTTATCGCAAACAATGGCGGAGCCAACGGGAAGGGGTGAGAGCCATGCCGGAGGTCTGGATACCGTCCCTTCTGCGTCGTCTCAGCGAGGGTCAGGAGCGGGTTCAGGTTCCCGGAGAGACCATACGGGCGGTTATTGACAACCTTGAAGCGCGGTTTCCGGGAATCCGGGAGCGAATCTGCGAAGACGACCGTATCAAGCCCGGTCTGGCTGTTGCCATAGACGGTGTTGTCGGCAACGACGGAATGCGTCAGAGAGTCGAAGAGAAAAGCGAAGTGCACTTTGTTACCGCCATCAGTGGCGGCCTTTAACTATAACGGTCAAGCTTCTGTCGGCCAGTGGTTTACGTCTAGCCGCTGGCTGTTTCTTTTTTCCGGCGCACGCGCGTCTGCCGCATCCGGGCAGCCAGTATGGCCCTCAATATCGGCATTATCGGCCTGCCAAACGTGGGCAAGTCGACCCTGTTCAATGCGTTGACAAGGGCCGGCGTTGAGGCGTCGAACTATCCTTTCTGTACCGTCGAGCCGAATATCGGCGTCGTCGAGGTGCCTGACGAGCGTCTTCAACGGCTGAGTGAACTGCTTCACCCCGAAGCATGCGTCCCCTCGTTCGTTCACTTTGTGGATATCGCCGGCCTGGTCCGGGGAGCCAGCCGCGGCGAAGGTCTGGGCAACCGCTTTCTGGCGCGGATCCGGGAGGTGGACGCACTGATTCATCTGGTTCGCTGCTACGAAAGCGGGAATGTGCCGCACGTGGACGGGGGTGTGGATCCCGTGCGGGACGTCGAAACCGTCGACACCGAACTGAAGCTGGCCGATCTCGAGTCGGCGGAAGGTATCGCCGGCCGTCTCGAGAAAGTCCTGCGTTCGCACCCGCGGGCACCGGAACGCGACGCATACGAAGCGCTTGGATTGGCCATCGCAGGTCTGGAACGGTCTGTGGCTGTAAGGGAACAGGAACTGACGGACGCGCAACTGAGCGTTCTTGCGCCGTTCAGTTTTCTGACGGCCAAACCCGTGTTGTACGTGTCGAACGTTTCGGAAACGGATCTGCCTGACGGAGGCGCCGCCACCGCCCGGCTGCGGGCCCTCGTCGGCAGCGACAACGTACTGCCGCTTGCGGCGCAGATCGAGGCGGAACTTGGCGAATTGCCGCAGGCCGACCGAAGGGTCTTTCTTGCGGACATGGGGTTGGACCAGCCTAGCGTAAGCCGGCTGATTCGGGCGGGATACGTCCTGCTGGGACTGATTACCTTCTACACCACGGCAAACGAAAAGCTGCAGGCCTGGGAAGTTCGTGAAGGCACACGTGCCGCGGCGGCCGCGGGCAGAATTCACTCTGACATGGAGCGTGGATTCATCAGGGCGGAAGTTGCCGCCTTCCAGGACGTCCTGGCCGCCGGCAGCATTGCCGGATTGCGCGAAGCAGGCAGGGCGCGTGCGGAAGGCAGGCAATACCTGGTTCAGGACGGCGACGTTATCCGATTTCTCTTCAACGAATGATCGCGCGTTGGCGGGCTGCGCGCCGAATCGCCGGTTCGTCGCCGACCACCGGGCACTCACAGAGATAAGGGGGTAACCCTATGGTCAAATGGTCACGCATTGGAGCAGGAGTAATTGCCGTCTGCCTTTCGATGGGCCACTATCCGTCGTATGCACTCGGCTTGCAGGGCCTCGGCGTCAAGGTTGGCGTGGACCTCACGCGTCAGGAGTCTGCCGAATACCTCGGGTACGAGTTCGATTCCGCCAGGCTGACGCTCGGCGGACACGTTGATTTCGGATCCATCTTCATTCCCCGTCTGCATCTGGTTCCGGGCGTGGATCTGGTGATCCAGGACAATCTGAAGATATACTCCCTGAACGGGGAGGCCCAGTTCAATTTCGGTGAGGGCAACACCTACGGATACGTGGGCGGCGGGATCGGCGTGCACCTCACCCGGTTCGACATTATAGATACCGCCGGTCAGGGAAACGCGATAAACGTGGCTGTACCTAACGACACAAAAGTAACCCTGAATATTCCGGTCGGATTCCGAAAACGGGTCGGACCCGGTGTGCTGTGGTTTGGAGAACTCAAGATGATCATCGCCGACCAGGAGGAGGACTCCTCGTTGAGGTTGAGTCTGGGCATGGCTTTCGGCGCGTCGGACTGAAAGGCCGTCTTAAAAATCCCAGCGGTCTTCGCATGGCTGCAAAAGCGCCGGTCGGTGTTGGTCAAACCCGCCCGTATAGACAAATATGGGCGGATTTTCCCGTCGGCGCTGCGCGCCCCTCGCGCCTCATAACCGCCGCTTTTTCGCTCGTGCGCGGGAACTCACCGGTAATTTTAAAACAACTTCTGAAAACCGGTTGCGCGGGACGGACACCGGCTTCCACAGGGCGAGTCTGCATTATGCCGGGGACAGATGCAGCAGCGGTCCCACTCGGGCACCCATGAATTCAGAGAACAGAGGAGATGCCATCCATGGCGGAAGACAAGATTGAGCGGATCGGGTACCATATCTCGGAAATCATGAAAGTGCTCAATCTGGACATGAAAGATCCGAACCTGAGGGACACGCCGCGGCGGTTTGCCCGGATGTACCTTGAGATATTCAAAGGGCTCGACGAAGACAACGAACCCGACGTCCGGATGTTCCCCAACGAGGACGGGTTCGACAATATGGTGGCCATGACCGATATTTCGTTCTATTCGATGTGCGCGCACCATCTGTTGCCCTTCTGGGGAAGGGTTCACGTAGGCTATATACCAACGACTCAGATCGTGGGTCTGAGCAAATTGGTGCGCATCGTAGAGTATTACGCCCGGCGGCCCCAGATTCAGGAGCGGATGACCCACCAGATCGTCGAATTTCTGGAACGCGAACTTACGCCCAAGGGATCTATCGTGGTGGTCGAAGCACGGCACCTGTGCATGGAAATGCGGGGCGTGGAAAAACCGGGGGCGTGGGCAACGACCTCCGCCGTCCGGGGGGCTTTCAAGGACCGCACAACGCGTGAGGAGTTTCTCGAATTGCTGCAGCGGCAGAGAGAGCGTTGAGGAAGGAGGCGGCCGGCGTTGCAGGGCGGGTCATCCCCTGGCGCGATGATCGTACATGTCCGCCGTATGCAGGTCGAACGGCTGGTGTATCGGGTTCTTTCGGGCGCCGCGGAACGCCGTCTTGCAACTGTAGCAAATCGTGATTTCCGGAAGACTCAGGTACAGTACGAGATCGATTATCGCGGCGGCGCCCAGGCAGGCATAGAAATAGACGGGGCGATCCAGCGCCACGAACACCAGGCCGATCAGGGCAAATAAAACGGCAATCCCCAGACCGGTTTTTCCGTTGAAGTCTCTCTGAACGTAAAAATCGGTCTTTGCGCACCGGGGGCATACGTCGACCCGGTTCTTGTGCAGGATTTCCTTCGAGAAGGCCATCGGAAGATCCTGGCCGCAGGCCTGGCAGATCGTACCGGTCGATGACGCCCGGACATGATTGACGGCCTGACATTCGGGGCAGCGAAAACTGATTACCATGGGGTTAACCGTCCGTTGCAAGAATCGCTCTGCAGGCGAGCGCGAGCCGCCGTCGCCGAGGACAAGGCGCGCGACCGGATCGAATCGGGTTATTCGACGAGGAGGCGCAACGCGGTATTTCGGCCGCGCGAATCGGACACGGCCAGGATGGTTTTTTCAGCGGGCGGTTAGACCGGTATCCCGGTTGTATAATGGATATAGGCGGAAACACATTCGCCGATCAGAACAAAAATCGTGGCGACGTACAGCAGGCCCGTGGCCGACTGGGTCGAGTGGATCTTTACGGTTTGCCAGACCATAATTCCCACAATGAGCGGTCCGAGAAGCCCGAAGAGCACGCGGACCCACAGAAATAGACCGCCCGGTCCCCAAAAGGACCGGAGCGTCTCCCGCACTTGCATGTCACCGTCCGCCCAGAAGACGTATATCGTGAGTGCGGTCAGCATCGCTTTGGCAAGTGTTGCGCCGAGCATCAGTTGCGTGAGGATGCGCAGCGGCCGGATGTGAAGCGTTGGCACCACGAGATACCAATGGCCCAGGATCATTGCGAAGATGATGCTGCCGAGGAAGAGCGCGGAGATCAGGTAACTGGCGGCGGTTAACGCGCCCGCAGCAACAGGTGAACAGGCCTCGCACGCGAGAAGTCCGTCCGACACGAGTCCGGCTGCTCCCGCCGCGCCCGCTGCGGCAAGCAGCGGTTTCTGCGGCTTTATCCGTTCGGCGACGACCGCGAGAAGGTAGCCGAAAGCGAACACGGCGCCGGCTACCAACAGCCAGCGTGGCAACTGAGAAACCGTCGAGCCATCCGTCGCCGGCGTTAGAACCGGGTATGGTCCCGCCCACAGCGCCAGCGCGAGAAACACCAGACACGCGAGTGCGCAGAACCGGAAAAAACGTTTACCGGCCTCAATGGGAACGGCCAGCAATGACAACAACCCGCCGACCGCGAGTTGGCTGAAAACGAGGTAGACAAGCGTACTGTACATAGCGTCGCGACACCGCGGGTGAGTTGTCCTGTTCCGACTTTCAACGTCGGCCGGTGTCCAATATATCGGAAAAGCGCGGAGTAGGAAAACGAAAAACGGTAGACGGCGGGCCGAAGGGTCTGTCGGCAGGGACAGCCACTGTATGACAGTGAACTGGCATCGCATTACCGAATCCGCGCCATGGCCGCCCAGAGATTCGCCCGGGGCCGTGGTTTACAACGACCACGTCTGGTTGTTGGGCGGGTGGCAGATGATGGGTCCTATGGACTTCCCACGCCTAGACGACGTTTGGCGCTCCGCCGACGGCCGGACGTGGGAATGCGTGTTGCGAACCGCGCCATGGCCGGCCCGGAATCTCGCCGGCTGCGTTGTCCTGGGCGATCGGATCTGGTTGATGGGCGGATTCGACGGGGTCCATACGCTCGGCGACGTCTGGTGTTCGAACGATGGCCGGAACTGGGATTGCGTGACCCGTTGCGCTCCATGGGGTTGTCGGGGCGCCTTCGGCAGCATCGTATACAATAACCGGATCTGGGTCTTCGGGGGACTGAACTGGGAGCGAAGGACACACTACGGCGACGTCTGGTGCTCGGGCGACGGACAGCGGTGGGATCTGGTGGAGAAGCGCGCGCCCTGGGCGCCGCGGGCCATGTTTCCCGCCATCGAATACAGAAAGAAGGTCTGGATTCTGGGCGGTGGAAACTACCACGATCGCGGGGTGAATTACAACGACGTCTGGTGTTCGTCGGACGGCATGACCTGGAAACAGGTGGCGGTGGATGCCGGATGGGGACCGCGCCGTTTCCACGGGTCCTTCGTCTACGCCGGCAGGATATGGATTGCAGGCGGGGCCATAGAACCCTCCACAAATATGAACGACGTCTGGTGTTCGGCCGACGGCCGGACGTGGCAGCGCGCCAATCGCCGTGCGCCCTGGGGGGTGCGTCACGCGTTTCCGTGCCTGGACTTTCAACAGAGGATCTGGCTTCTCGGCGGGTACAGCGGGTCCATTGCGGGCAGCGTCGTCTACAACGATGTCTGGACCCTCGAAACACCCGATCGGCCAGCAGCGGGGCAACTGACCGCCTGACGGGCCCCTGGGGCGATCTCACGTGGCTTTTACCCGATCCGGATCGAATACCGCATCCGTGGCGGCGTTTCCCTGGTGGGGATATTCCGGCATCTCCGTTTTCGGTGTCGGCGTCTGGTTTCTGGCAGCCGACGTCCCCGTCTGGAATACGGTATGGTACGTGCCGGCCTGGTACGGATATCTCCTGGCCCTCGACGGATTCATCCTTCGCAGCCAGGGACGATCCTTCCTGCGCGACCGTCGTGGAGAGACGGTCGCTTTGCTATTCTGGTCGGTGCCTTTCTGGTTCGTGTACGAAGCCTACAACCTGGTCATAGAGAACTGGTACTACGTCTTTGGATTGCGGTCGGACACGTGGGCGTTCGCATTCACCGCAGCCGCCTTTGCCACCGTATTGCCCGCCTGTTTCCTGCATGCGGAATGGCTGAAATCGACGCGACGGTTCCACGCGATCCAATGGCGGGGTCTCCGCGTGACCCCGATGACGGAGGCGATCCTGTGGGTTGCGGGCGCGGCCTGCGCGATTCTGCCGCTGATCTGGCCCCGGTATACTTTCTGGATGGTCTGGGGAGCGACACTGGGAATACCGGAAGCGGTCAATTACCGGCTGGGCGCGCCTTCGCTGTTGCGGGATCTTGAAAGCGGGCGTCCCGCGAGGCTGCTGCGCCTTCTGTGCGGGGGCGCCTGGGCAGGTGTGGTATGGGAGGGATTCAACTACTGGGCGAGGTGCAAGTGGATCTATACCGTGCCCGGACTTGAGGGTTGGAAGCTGTTCGAAATGCCCCTGCCGGGATTCCTGGGGTTTCCCGTTCTGGCGGTCAACGGGTTCGCCTGCTATGCGCTGTTGTGCCGCCTGCTTCGGGGAGGGCGCAGTTGGGAGGGTGGCGGCGGTTTCCGGCAGCCCGCCGGATGTCGCTCCTGGGTGGCGGGCGCGCTGGCGGTCTTGTTCAGCGTCTCGACGTTTCATTCGGTGCAGGTGAAAACGCTGAAGTCCAGGCGCCCGCTGATGTCCGAACTGCCCGGTCTGGATGCGCAGGACCGGGAGCGGCTTCGCGCCGCGGGCATTTCCACGCCTGAGCGACTCTTCCGCGCCGCGGAATCGCCGGACGTCCAATATCTGGCGGGGATCGCGGGCGTCGATTCCCTTCGCCTCAAGAACGCCGTCGTCCACGCGACACTCGCCATCCACAAAGGAATGGGCTGCGAGGCTGCCTCGCTGCTTCGAAACGCAGGTATTGATGGTATTGCGGGCCTGGCCGGCGCGGACGCGAACGCACTTTACGGGCGAATCGACGAGTTGAAATCCGACGTGGGAAAGCCATCTCTGGCTGAAGTGCGGGTCTGGGTCCGTTCCGCGGACGCTGACGGCAGGCCTCGCAGATAGACCGGAATCTGCTGGACAACGGCAGAATAAAGCGTATATTTTACGGAGCGATGTTCAGACCGCAATATTACAACTGGGAATGAGGTCGTAAACGATGTCAACAGGGGAACTCGAAGCCACGGCGCGCGCGCTTGTTCCCGCCCGCAGAGGTATTCTTGCGGCGGACGAAAGTATGGGGACAATCACAAAGCGATTCGCGGATATCGGTTTGGAGCCCACGGCCGAATCCCGAAGGGCGTACCGTGAAATGTTGTTCACGACCCCGGATCTGTCGGACTACATCAGCGGCGTCATTCTGTACGAAGAGACGTTGAATACGACCGCGAACGGCAGCGTTCCGTTTCCACGGTTGCTGGCGGATCGGGGTATGATTCCGGGAATCAAGGCGGATGCAGGGCTTGTTCCCCTGGCCGGCTTTCCGGGCGAACAGATTACCGAGGGTCTGGACGGGCTACGGGTCCGCCTGGACGCATATCGTGAGCGGGGCGCAAGGTTCGCGAAATGGCGCGCCGCCATTGCTATTGGCGACGGGATTCCGACCCGGGGGTGCATCCATGCCAATTCCCACGCCCTCGCCCGCTATGCCGCCCTGTGTCAGGAAGCGGGGCTGGTACCCATCGTGGAACCTGAAGTCTTGATGGACGGGGATCACACCATCGAACGGTGCGAGGAAGTAACGGAATGGGTGTTGCGCAGCGTGTTTTCGGAACTGGGAGAACACCGGGTCAATCTGGAAGGCGCGTTGCTGAAAGCCAGTATGGTCCTGTCCGGCGTCGATTGTCCGGCGCAGGCAGGCGTCGAAGAAGTGGCTGAAGCGACCGTGCGGTGCCTTCGGCGTACGGTTCCCGCCTCGATTCCGGGTGTGGTGTTTCTTTCCGGGGGACAGAGCCCGGAGCTTTCCACGCTTCATCTCAACGCGATGAATCGGATTGGCGGATCCCCCTGGGAACTCAGCTATTCGTACGGCAGGGCGTTACAGGACCCCGCCCGCGCCGCCTGGAACGGGCAGGCCGACAACGTGGCGGCGGCACAGAAAGTGTTCCATCACAGGGCAAGCTGCAACAGCGCCGCACGCGATGGCAGATATGTTCCGGAGATGGAGGGCATTGCCGCCTGATTTTCTGCCGGCATCCGCTCACCGATCCCGTTACAGCGGCAGGCGCGCTGTTTCGGGTTTTTTTTGACGGCGTCAGATCGCGATGAATCTCCTGCATCGTGCCTATCGGCGTATCTGTCGGTACCGGCGGAAAGTCGATCGTGAATGTTCAGCCCCGAGATTCAGGAAACTGCTGTATCCCGCCGCAGGTGCGGTGTTGCTGGGTACGGCGGGCGCGCTCTTCGCATTCCTGGAATACCGTACGAACTGCATTGCGATATGGGTGGGCGAGGCGCTGGACCGAAACAATTCGAGGCGGGCCATGTCCGGCGCGTTATGGGAGCGGCTGGACGCGCGGGCCCAGGTACGGGACTCGTTGCAGGCGGTGGAAACACCCGTGGTCGGCGGCCTTCCCGGCGCCGTGGCCGAAGCCCGCTTCGACGTGGACCGCGTGCCGGAGTCCGGTATGCCTTCCTTCGTCGCGGTCTGGCGTACGGAGCGCTCGCGGAACACGGGGCCGGAAACCCCCGAATTGCTGAAGAGCGTTCGCGCATTCAACCTGGGGCTGTCACTCCTGAAGTCGGCAGTTTTGCCGGACTTGCGTTTCCGTGACCGGATACGGAGGCGGGTCGATGCCCTTTACCGGCACGCGGGCGGGACCGAACGTCGCGACGAAGCAGACACCGTGGTCGTAGCGGATTCCATCCTGGCGGACGTGCGCGAGCGTCTGGAAAGGGTTTTCGTTGAACAATTCCGGTCCGAAGAGCGGAATCGTCTTGTGGAAGAATTCCGATCGGGTCGTGTTCGCCAGATCCTGGTTCAGAGCGGGCTAGGCGCCTACCACGGAGAGTTGGTCTACGTCGATCCGGAACGCGCCCCAGTCAGGTTCGACGTGGAATCCGGCGAAATGGACGCGCTTTTCGACGGTTCGGGAGGTCGGCCCTGATGCGCCGGAGCCTGCTTCGAAACTATTGGACCCGGACCGGAATGTTCCTTGCGGCGGACGCGTTGCTCGTCGCCGGCCTTGGCTTCGCCTGGCTGATGACGACCCTTCCACGAATTCCTCCGGACCCCGCCGCGTTGAGCAGCCAGGCGGGCGTGAACATCCTCGCGGACACGGGGGAGTTGCTGTTTTCGTTCAATCGCCGGGTCAGGCAGGTGAGGCTGGACCAGGTTAGCCCCTGGTTCGTCAAGGCGGTCATTGCGACCGAAGACGAGTCGTTCTACCACCACCGGGGCGTCAGTCTGAAAGGCATCGCCGGGGCGTTCGTGGCAAACCTGAGGCATTTCCGGAAAGTCAGGGGTGGAAGCACGATCACCCAACAGATCGTCAAGAATGTGTTTCTGACGCGTGAGAAGACCTATCTGCGGAAGGCGCGAGAGGCGCTGCTGGCCGTGCAACTGGAGGCGATGTTTTCACGGTTGTATGGCGAATCAGCCAAGGACAGGTTACTGGAGATCTACATTAACGGTAGTTTCTTCGGTACTAACGCGTACGGCGTGGAGGATGCGTCGCTCACGTTTTTCGGAAAGTCCGCCGCGGACCTGAGCCTCGCGGAGGCGGCCATGCTGGCCGGGCTGCCGAATTCGCCGGGCGCGTTGAATCCGTTCCGTGACGGCGGCAGGCAGGCCGCGGCTCGCACCGCGCACGTTCTGAGGCGCATGCACGCGGCGGGTTTCCTGGAAACAGACGCATTGAACGAAGCTCTAGCTGCCTCGCCGGCTCTGGCGTCGCAATTGCGCGACAGGAACCGAACGCCCTACTTCGTTGAAATCATCAAGGACGAGGTCGTGCGGAGATGGGGGCGGTCCGCGCTCAGCTTTGGCGCATTGAATATCTACACCACATTGGACTTTCACATGCAGAAGGCCGCGGAAAAGTCTGTTGCCGAAGGACTTGCATCTGTCGACGAGCGACTTGGATTCGGCGCGTACGAAAGTGCGGACAAGGCGACGAGGCGCGGGTACATTCAGGCGGCCCTGGTCAGCCTGGAACCGGCGACCGGCTACGTGCGTGCCATGGTGGGCGGCCGTGATATTTTCATCAGCTATTTCAACCGGGCAACCGCCTCTATGCGCCAGCCAGGTTCGGGATTCAAGCCGGTCGTGTATCTCGCGGCGCTGGCTTCGGGCGAGATGACGTCCGTGTCATTGTTTGTCGATGAGCCGCGGACTTACACGGTAAACGGGAATCCGTGGATGCCGAGGAATTTCAGAGACCGGTATCTAGGTATGACGACGGCCGCGTGGGCCCTGGTGAATTCCGCGAATTCGGCAAGTGTGCAGGTACTGGATCTCATCGGCCCGGAACGCGTTGTGGAAATGGGCCGACGCCTGGGTGTACGGAGTCCGTTGGACCCGTATCCGAGCATCGCACTGGGCGCGAACGGGGTTTCACCGCTGGAACTGGCCTCGGTCTATGGGACCATCGCCAACTACGGCGTCCGCGTGGAGCCGACGTTCGTGCGGCGGATAGAAGATTCCGGGGGGCGGGTGGTATTCGAACACCGGGTACAGCCGGTTCCCGTAATAGACGCCGCGGATGCTTACGTCATGATCCGATTGCTTCAGAACGTCATCCTGCGCGGTACCGGCCGCGGGGTTCGATCCGGGGGCTTCGACCGGCCCGCGGCGGGCAAGACGGGTACGACAAACGACCATACGGATGCCTGGTTTACCGGTTTCACTCCGGATCTCGCAACCTGTGTCTGGGTCGGATTCGACCGGAAGACCGGGAGGAAGACGCGGATTACGGGTGGCCGCGACGCGGCGTCGATCTGGGCGGCGTTTATGGCGCGCGCGACTGCCGGACGCGCGTCGCGTGAATTCTGGAAGCCCGACGGCGTCTACGAGGTACCGGTAGACGTGAAAACCGGTGTCTCCGCGGACTCGTCGGCCGGGTCGGAGGCACACCCGCCACCGATCCTGGTGGCGCTCAAAACGGGGCAGATCACTAACAGTAAACGGGCGGTCGCGGCATTTCGTGCGACCGCGGCGGATTCGGCCGATTAGCCCGCCAAATCGAGAGAGCACATTTGCCCGGCAGCACGCCGGCGGGGGAGGACGACCATGCTTAAAGCAGCTCGGGAATTTATGAACGAACTGAGTGCGGACCAGCAAAGCCGGGTTCTGTACGCGTTCGACCACGAGGAGCGTTTCAACTGGAACTACGTACCCGTAAAGCGAAACGGCGTACCCTTCAGGGAGATGTCACATTCACAGCGAGAATCTGCGCATCGGCTGCTGAGAAGCGCCCTCAGCGATTCCGGATACCGGAAGGCGGCGGATATCATGGTTCTGGAGGGTATACTCGGCGAAATCGAATCCCGGGCGGTATCACGATTCAGCAGGGACCCGGACGGGTATTTTCTGACGCTTTTCGGAGACCTCGCTTCGGGTACGGCGCCCTGGGGTTGGCGGATCGACGGCCACCATCTGTCATTGACGGTCTCGGTCGGCGCTGAAAGGAAGGTGGCGTCCACGCCGGCTTTCTGGGGTGCGAACCCAGCGTGCGTGCCCACGGGAGAAAAGAAGGGTTGGCGCGTCCTGCGAGATGAAGAGGACCTGGCGCGGGGACTTCTGAAAGCGTTGCCGGTCGACCTGCAGGCCGGGGCCCGCATCGCTGATGAGGCGCCAAGCGATATCCTCACCCGAAACAGCAAGGTGGCCCGGATCGGCGAACCGGCGGGCCTCCCGGTATCTGAAATGCCGCAGGCGCAACGGGAGGCGGTGATGCGGATTCTGAGCCTGTACGCCGCGAACCTTCGCGCGGACCTCGGCGAAGCGCATCTGACCCGAATCCGCAAGGCCGGGGTGGGCCGGTTGCACTTTGCCTGGGCAGGCGGTATGCGTCCCGGGGAGAAGCACTATTATCGGATTCACGGACCCACGCATCTCGTAGAGTACGACAATACCCAAAACGATGCGAACCATATTCATTCGGTACTTCGCGATTTGGAGAATGATTTCGGCCTGGACCCGTTGCGGAACCACTATGCAGATTGCGAACACGATGCTTAGAAGTTGTTTTAAAATTACCAGTGAGTTCCCGACCGGCGCTTTTGCAGCCGCGCGAAGACCGCTGGAATTTTAAGGCAGCTTCTTAGGAGCGACACATGCCCATCCCGCCCGAGGTAACGCGGATTTCGCCGACCCTGTGGGAGATCCCGACTTCATTCAAGAAAGGGATGCTCGTTCCGGCGCGGATTTACGCGACACGAAAACTGATGGCGGAAATGGACCGCGGCGTGATCGATCAGGTGACCAATGTGGCCACGCTGCCGGGCATCCTGAACTATGCCTTCTGCATGCCCGACGGACACTGGGGATACGGATTTCCGATCGGCGGGGTGGCTGCGATGGACGCCGAGCGCGGCGTGATCTCGCCTGGAGGCATCGGCTTCGACGTCAACTGCGGAATGCGTCTGGTGACCACCAATCTGACGTACGATGAGGTCAGGCCGCACCTCAGAAAGATCGTGGATCGCCTGTTCGACCGCGTGCCGGCAGGTGTCGGGAGTACGGGTTTTCTGAAGCTATCGCACGACGAGTTTCGAACGGTCGTTCAGGAGGGGGCCAGGTGGTGCGTTGGGAACCGCTTCGGGTGGCGGGAGGATCTCGAGCGGACCGAGGAGGATGGCTGTATTTCGGGTGCGGACGCGTCGAAAATCAGTCAAAAAGCCGTAGAACGGGGATTCAATCAGATCGGTACGCTCGGATCGGGGAACCACTATCTCGAAATCCAGGTTGCAAGACCCGACCAGGTATTCGACAAGGCCGCGGCCCGGGCGTTCGGCATTACGCTTCCCAACCAGGTTGTCGTGATGTTTCACTGCGGCAGCCGGGGTTTCGGGCACCAGGTGGCGACCGACTATCTGCGGACTTTCCTTAAGGTGATGCAGAAAGAATACGGCATTTCAATCCGGGATCGCGAACTCGCGTGCGCACCGTTCCAGTCCCCGGAAGGTCAGGACTATTTTGCTGCAATGAAGTGCGCGATCAACATGTCTTTCGCGAACCGGCAGGTGATTCTTCATCGCATCCGGGAGGTGTTCTCAGACGTTCTCAAACGCAGCCCCGAGGAGATGGAGATGCGCCAGGTGTACGACGTGGCGCACAACACCGCCAAGCTCGAGCGACACGTGGTCGACGGCAGGCATCGCACGGTGCTGGTTCACCGCAAGGGCGCGACCCGGGCATTCGGACCGGATATGGACGGCGTCCCCGACGCTTTCAAACCTCACGGTCAGCCGGTGATCATCGGCGGCAGCATGGAGACCGGCTCCTATCTTCTTGCGGGCTCGTCGGAGGGGGGCCAGGCGTTCTTCTCCACGGCCCATGGCAGCGGGCGGACGATGAGTCGCACGAAGGCCCGCAAGCAGTTTCACGGCAAGCGGCTTCAGAAGGAACTCGAGGCGCGCGGCATCTACGTCCGTTCCGTTTCCTTTGCGGGCCTCGCCGAAGAGGCGGGCGGCGCGTACAAGGATATCGACGAGGTCGTCGAAGCGACCCGGAGGGCGGGGCTGAGCCGCCGCGTCGTACGTTTCTCGCCCATCGGTAACGTGAAGGGGTAACCCTCGAAGTCCGCGTTCGTGCGCCTGAACCCGGGCCGGCACGGGACGACGGGTCGAAGGGATACGGGTAAATGAAAATCTCCATGATTCTGATCGCGGGTTCGCTGGGCAGCGGCAAGACCACGCTGTTGCGGCACCTGGTGGCTCGCGCCGACCGGCGGATCGCGATCCTGATGAACGAATTCGGTGAAATCGCCATCGACAGCAAGATCGTGGAGGGCGAACATATTCGTATGACCGAACTCGCAGGAGGTTGCGTCTGTTGTTCTCTGGCAGGTGAATTCGAAGAAGCGGTCAAGGAAATCGTCGAGACGGTTCGTCCCGAGCTCATCGTGGTCGAAACCACCGGCGTCGCGGAACCGGACGCGGTCATCTTCGACGTGGAGGACAATCTGCAGGGCGTTCGCCTGGACAGTGTGGTCGTGATCGCGGACGCGGACCTCATGGTGCGATTTCCCGACCTGGGATACGTGACGACCACCCAGTTCGAATCCGCGGATCTTCTGCTGCTGAACAAGGTGGACCTCGTCACGCCACGCCAGCTTGACGCCGTCGAAGCCCAACTGAAGCGAGTGAATCCCGATGCGTCCGTCGTGCGCACTTTGAGATGCGCGGTGGACGTCGGGCTTCTGTTCGGCGTTATCGAGAAGGGTCAAAGGCACTTGCGCACCCGGGCAACGCACACCGATCTTGTGGAAATCGACAGCTTCGATTTCGTTTCCGAAATACCCATGGATCTCGGGAAATTCGAACGCCTCGCGGGGAATCTGCCAAAGTCCGTGTACCGCTCGAAGGGATTTCTGCGGTGTGTCGAAGCCGCATTTCTCTTCAATTACGCGGGGGGAAGATGGACGCTGGAACCCTTTGAAGCAGACCGTACGGAACTCGTCTTCATCGGAAGGGGGGCGGCGGAAGCGCGGGCGAGGGTTCTGGCGGAGCTCAGAGCCTGTCAGAATTAGGGTCGTCCTGCCACGGAAGGCATGCAGCCGTGTCATATCGATTTATCGAAGACGTCGCAATCGCGGACGTGGCTTTCGAAGCCTGGGGAGAAGACCTCGGAGAGGTACTTGCCTCGGCCGCGGAAGCGACGCTGAACGTCATGGTTTCGGACCTGGATACCGTGGCGCAAAGAGACCGGCGAACCGTGAATCTCGAGGCCGAAGAACCCGACTTGCTGCTGTTCGATTTCCTGCAGGAAGTGATCTTTTTCAAGGATGCGAATCGGCTGCTTCTGCGGCCCGCGAACGTCCTCGCGGAAGCGCATGAGGGCATCTTCAGGGTGTCGGCAGACCTTGTAGGTGAAGAACTGGATATGGAACGCCACGATCTGGTCGTGGACGTGAAGGCTGTCACGCTCCACCGGTTTGTCGTGGAACGCGTCAACGGACGGTGGCGGGCGTTTGTCGTTCTGGATATCTGAAATGAGAGTCGGCGCCCTCGTGTTGTGCGGCGGAAGAAGCCGAAGAATGGGAACTTCCAAGGCCTGGTTGCGCTTCGGCGAAGAATACCTGCTGCAGCGCGTGGTCCGAATGCTCACGGGCGCGCTGGAGCCCGTGTTCGTGGTTTCCGCCCGGGGGCAACGACTGCCGTGCCTTCCCAATAACGTAGCAATCATCGAGGACCGGGTGCCCGACAGCGGACCCCTGGCGGCGCTGTCGGCGGGACTCGAAGCGATATCACGACAGGCCGATGCGGCATTCGTCTGCGGCTGCGACGCGCCCTTTCTGCGCCCGGAATTCGTGCTTCGCATGGTGCGACAGGCGGAAGGCGCCGATCTCACCGTGCCGCGCGAAGAAGGACGCCTGCACCCGCTTGCAGCCGTCTATCGGGTGTCGTTGCTGCCCGTGATTCAGGACATGCTGGATGCCGGCGTCCTACGGCTCACAATGTTGACGGAACGATGCAACTGCCGCAGTGTGCCCGGTTCCGCTTTAAGGAACGTCGACCCCAAACTGGATTCACTGCGAAACATCAACACCCCCGATGAATACAGGCTCGCGCTTTCGGCTGCCGGTATCCTCTGAGGGGATTGATCGGCCCGCGGAATCTTGGTATATTGATTCCCGGGCGCGCAAACTGCCCATCGGCCCGCGTTCGGTCGCGGTGCGGTCGGACCGGAAGGCGGCGCAAGCGCGGCCCGGCGTCACATTCCAAATGTTGTCACAATCTCTGGGAGGCTGCAATGCAAGAGGACAAGACTTCGGTCACCGAAGATGAGATCCGTGAAGCGCTGAAGGATCTGGAAGGCTGGGAATACGATGGAGAAAACAAAGCGCTCGAGCGCGTATGGAAGTTCCAGAAATTCGTCCCGACGATGGCATTCGTGCGCACGATTACCCGGGTAATGGACAGTAACAACCATCACTCCGACCTCAATCTGGACAGCAGGAGCAAAACCCTCACGGTTACGGTGACGACTCACAGCGAAAACGCCGTCACACGCGCCGACCTCGATTTCGCCAACGCGGTGAATGCCGCGGAATAACCCGTGAGCCGGCATCCGGTCCGATGCAACGTGCCGGCAGCTCGCGGCCGTATTGCGCAACGTCTGCACGGACGCATGCCGGGCGGGCCGGAACGCGGTGCCGTGAAACCGGAGAATCGGAACGCTCCGGACCGCCCGCCGGATGGGGTTTGGACTTGCACATCTGGTGAAAGTTCGTTATGTTAAAATGATGCTCCCAATGTTGTTTACCGGTCGTTAAACCAGGGAAAAGGAGAAATCAGGATGGGTAATCCCGCGATTACCGCCTATCTCAAACCCCAATGCGGATGGAGCCGGGGCATTCGGGCGGTGTTGGCCAAATACGGGCTCGAATACGAAGACAAGGATATTATCAATTATCCTGAAAATTACGAGGAAATGGTTCGCAAGAGCGGCCAGCCTCTGCAACCCACGGTGGAATTCGATGGGCAGATCCTTGCCGATATCAGCGGCGAGGAACTGGAAGCCTATCTGGTCAATAACGGATACCAACCGGGCGGCCCCGAGCCCGGTGTTCCCACCGACAGCGCCTGCACTGACGAAGAACACGAGGCGATGGCGCGGTCTCAGCAGGTGGTTTTCTTCAATAACAGGGCGGGAAGCTAGCCAATCGGCTTCAAATCATGACTGCGGAAGAGGCGGCCCCTACGGGACCGCCTCTTTTACATGGCACGCAACGAAGGCGAAGCAATGGAATTCAAGTCGGGTCTCGACGGGTGTAACCCGGCGGGAGAGGAACGGCTGCTCTTCACACAGATTGCAGCCTGCGAAAACTGCGAACGGCTGGTCGATTACCGGGCGACGTTCCGTTCGCAGGACAACCAGCGTGAGCGAGTCGACGGATACTGGGCAAAACCGGTACCGGGTTTCGGCGATGCGTCGGGCCGGCTTCTCGTTATCGGACTTGCGCCGGGCGCCCACGGGGCGAACCGCACCGGCAGGCCGTTTACAGGCGACGCCGCCGGAAAGGTGCTCTACAGTGTACTATACCGGCACGGATTCAGCAATCGCCGGGAATCCACCCGCCCGAACGACGGTCTCAATCTCAATGACGTTTACATTACGAACGCCGTGAAGTGCGTCCCTCCCGCGAACAGGCCGAACGGCGGCGAGAAACGCGCATGCCTCGACTGGCTGCGAATGGAAATGGAACGGTTAGGGCGGGTTCGGGTTGTGCTCGCCATGGGGAGAGACGCATTTGAGGCCTACCTGCGCCTCCTGAAGGCGGATCGTATCATTGCGAAGGTGGGGCACTGCCGGTTCGCACATGGAAGGACCTATCAGTTCGACCGCGATTCCAGGATTCTGGTTGCCAGTTACCACTTTAGCCGTTACAATATGAACACGGGAACGCTCACGGAGCAGATGGTTGAGGAATTGTTCCTGACGGTGAATCGCCTGTTGGCGGATTCAGACCGGAATCACGGGATCAGTGTTCTGTCCCGGACGTAGATAGCCTGATTCCGGCCGACGAGTCGCTTGTCTGGCATCCCTTCCACGGGCTGGGGAACGAGCGCGTAATCACTGAGCCGCTCCCTGAGCACGTGCCCTGAGCTTGTCGAAGGGTGTCGAAGGGTCGGCGAAGGGATGTAGATTGACCTCTTGCGGATCGTGAAACGCGGGCATTTCGACAAGCTTGCTACGTCAGGCTCAGCACGAGCAATTAAAGCATGCGCAATGACCGCGTTTCCACGAGTGAGGCTACTCCGACGGCTTCCTTAAGTCCGATTTTTCCCGCGGTGTCGTGCGATGGCGTTGTTACGGCGTCTCAAGATTTCTCAATGCCGCGATGTACGGGAGATTCCGGTACCGCTGGTCGTAGTCCAGGCCGTATCCGACGACGAATTCGTCGGGGATCGTGAAGCCCACGTAGTCGACCGGCACGTCCACGACCCGACGGGCGGGCTTATTGAGGAGGCTGCACACCTTCAGGCTTCGAGGGCGCCTCGTGGCCAGAATGCGCAAAAGGTACTCCAGTGTAAGGCCCGTATCGACGATATCCTCAACAAGGAGTACGTCGGCGCCGGCGATATCCCGATCCAGATCCTTCAGGATTCTTACGACGCCGGAACTCTTTGTCGACTTGCCATAACTGGCAACCGATATGTATTCGATCTCGGCGGCGACGGAGATTTCCCGGGACAGGTCCGCGAGAAAGTAGAGGGCGCCTTTCAGCACCCCCAGGAGGATGAGCGGCTGTTCCGTATCGCCCGAGTGTCGAACTTCACAGAAATTCGGGTGGTCCGAAGAGGCAGCGCGGGCCAAGCGGAAGTCCGAGGTGATCCTGGCGCCCAGTTGACGGATCCTCTCCCTGATTCGACAGTTTGATATCAGGATCTTTGGTCTGGTGTCGGGCATAGAAAGACCGGGTAGACGCGGAACTTCAATCATGTGGTACTTGCCTTCGAATCCGTGTACCACACCGTTGCGTTGCGGACGATTCGGTACACCATAAGATAATCGCCGGCCGGCGGTGTGGCAAACGGCCATTGCAAACTGGCGGAGCGTACGATGAATCTGGTACCTGGCTGGCGACTGGAACGGGCGAAGGAACGCCGGACGAATCCGGCATTCCGCTTTGCCTACCGTCAACTGGAATCCGCAGCCAGGGCTTTTCTCGGTGAAAAAATGCGCCCTCAGGATCGCCCGGCGGGTTACTACCACAACTACTTTTGCCCGGACCACGCCGTCGAACTCGAGTTTGACGCCGAATCTCCGAATGAGCATCGATGTCCCAGAGACGGAAGGGTTTTCTCCGGCGAACCGTACGATTCCGCCTGGCGCTGGTTTGTCAACAACAGACTGTCCGGCATGGCATACCGTCTCGCCCTCATGTGGCAACTGGACGCAAACGCCGCATGTCTGTCAAGATGCAGAGAGATTCTGCTGGCCTATGCGGAGCGTTACCCGGGGTATCCGATTGAACGGGAACTGCCGTACGGTTGGGGCAAGGTGGCCAATCATTCACTTGACGAGGCCGTGTGGCTGATTCCCATCGCGAGGGCCTACGATCTGGTTCGGGAGACCCTGAATGCCCCGGAACGAACGTTGATCGAATCCAACCTGCTCGCGCTTGCGGCGGAACATATTCAGAGCCAGAAATTTCACCGCATTCACAACATCGAATGCTGGCACAATGCCGCAATGGCGGCGGTTGGAATCTGTCTGGACGACGCGGGGTTTCAGAAGATGGCCCTGAAGGACCGGTTCGGATTCCACCACCAGTTGCGGGAGGGCGTTCTGGACGACGGGATGTGGTGGGAGGGGTCTTCCAGCTACCATTTCTATACCCTCGCCGCCCTGATTGCCCACGTCCAGGTTTCGGAAAACACACGTGCGCGTCTGCACGACGAAGGACGGCTCAAAGCGATGTTCCGGGCGCCGGTTTCGCTGGCATTTCCCGATTTCAGGCTTCCCGCCACCAATGACTGCTGGTATTTCTCCTCTCTGTTGTCGGACGTCTGCCACGGCGTACCGCCGGCGGACGCCTTCTATGAGGTGGCATACGGGTGGTACAACGAGCCCATATACGCCGGGATACTCGAACGCAACTATGCCAAAAAGCCTCGAACGGCCGTGGAGTCGCTTCTATACGGCGAAGAGTTGCCCGACTCGGGCGGCGAATTCGATGCGGGAAGCGCCGTATTGAAGCCGTCCGGTGTCGCCATTTTGAGATCGAGGGATCCGATCGAAGCACAAAGCTGCGTGCTTTTGAAATACGGCCCGCACGGCGGCGGGCACGGACACCCCGACAAACTTTCGATTTCTTACTACGCGCACGGCTTTCCGGTGGCCACGGACCTGGGCACGCCCGGTTACGGCGTCGACCTGAACGAGACCTGGTATCGGCAGACGCTAAGCCACAATACCGTGACGGTAAACGGCCGCTCCCAGCCTCCGGCGGAAGGGCGCCTGGTGAATCTCGATCTACATCGCGCCGACGGGTTCGAGGTGGTCGACGCGAGCGTTTCATGTGCAAAGGCCCCGTATGCCGGTGTAACAATGCGACGCGTGATCCTGTGGACGGATTGCTGCTTCTGGGATGTGTTTTACGTGACGGCGCCGCAGGAATGCCAGATGGATTGGGTCTGCAGGTTCAATGCTGATCGTCGAAGGCACACGGGTCTGTCGCGGCGCGGGTCAATTGCGCTTTCAGGCGACGGATATGCCCACGTCCGGAATCCGGTTGAGTTCGTACCCGCGGAAAAGGTTTCGTTGGAATGGGGCCTGTCTCAGGGCGGGGTAGGGGTATTCCTTCCTGAAGACGGCAGCACGGAAATCATCCTGGGTGAAGCGCCGCTGCAGCCCGCGTCCGAAACCGGGGATTTGCTCATCCGCCGTCGATTCGCCCACGAGACAACCTTCGTTGCGCTTCTGCATCACTGGGATACGGCGCCTGCCGTCAGCCGAGTCGAGGCAGTCGGACGGGACGGCCGGGGCGGGGCCGCCGGATTCCTGGTGCAGGCGGGGGATGAGACGCATCTCTGGGCCCTGTCGGAAGCTGTCCCGGTTCCCGCCGGTGTCGAAGTCGACCGGATATTCTCTTACCCGCTTCAGTTGCCGCGCTGACAGGGCTTTTTGCCGTTTGCATTTTTGCATCCGTTCGTTATTTTTTCCCGTTTGCGACGTCCGGTGGGCAGGAATCACCGGCGGAGACTCATAATCAATCACATTAATTAAGAGAGATAACCTACTGTGGAAGAACTGTCTAAAGGACTATACGGAGAGTTCGGAGACGCGCTGAACCGGTCACGGGCGCTTTACGAAAAAGCCTCGGGGATCTTTCCGGGCGGCGTCACCCACGACTTGAGATACTACCGGCCGTTTCCCATCTACGCGAGTCACGCAAAGGCGGGCCGAAAGTGGGACGTGGACGGCAGGGAGTACGTGGACCTCTGGATGGGGCACGGCGCGCTGATGCTCGGTCATTGTTTCCCGGATATGGTAGCCGCCGTTTCGGAACAGGTGACGCGTGGTACTCACTATGGCGCGTGTCACGAGCTCGAAGTGGCGTGGGGTGAGTGGGTCACGAGACTCATCCCCACAGCCGAACGCGTGCGGTTTACAAGCTCCGGCACGGAGGCCACGCTGATGGCGCTGCGATTGGCGCGAACCTATACCGGAAAGCGAAAGGTCCTGAAATTCCTCGGCCACTTCCACGGTTGGCACGACAACCTTATCGTGGGCGTGCTGCCGCCCTTCGACGAACCCGTACCCGCAGGCGTACTGCGCGAAGTGGCGGATACCGTTTGCCTGTGTGCGCCGAACCGGATCGATCAGGTTGAGGATGTTTTGAACCGGGACGACGACATTGCCTGCGTAATCGTGGAACCGACCGGCGCATCTTTCGGCGTGGTACCCCTGCGGCCGGGTTTTCTCGAAGAACTGCGCCGGGTAACGTTACATCACGACGTGCTTCTGATCTTCGACGAAGTCATCACCGGCTTTCGATGCTCGCCGGGCGGCGCCCAGGGCCATTTCAACGTCAGGCCCGACCTGACCTCGCTGGCGAAGATTCTCGCGGGAGGACTCCCCGGGGGCTGCCTGACGGGCCGGCAGGATATCATGGATCTGCTGGAATTCAGGGGTGAACGAGAGTGGGATACCTGCCGGAAAATGCCCCATCAGGGTACCTTCAACGCGAACCCCATTTCCGCGGCCGCCGGGATTGCCACGCTCAGGGCGATCGAGGACGGAACCCATATCGCGGCCGCAAACCGGAACGCGGGCGTCCTCCGCGACCGCCTCAACGCCGTCATTTCAGATCACGGCGCAAACTGGGTCGTCTATGGAGACTTTTCGGGGGTCAAATTTCTTCCGGGGAGTGGACCCATGGCGCAGAGCCTGGAGGAGATCGCGTGTGGATCGTATGATTACCGCAGACTGAAGTCGCCGGATCCTGTGGTGACGAACGCGTTCCGCACCGCCATGCAGCTGGAGGGCGTCGACCTCAATGGACTGGTGGGCATAACGGCATCCGTGCACTCCGAAGACGATCTGGACCGCGTTGTGCAGGCATTCGACCGCACGTTGCACAGATTGAAGCGCCAGGGCCTGGCTGGCAGTAACAGCCCGGTTTCGGATGCGCGTTCGCGAGGCGGCCGGTAGCATTCGGGAAAATATCTCCGAGGGTTCCGTGGGATACGGCGATGCCGATTCCGGCTCGTCGCCGATCCGCGTTTTTCCGTCAATGCAGAAAAAGCGGGCGTTTCTCAATGCCAGACCGTATCCGGATTCTATCCGACGAAATCGCCAATCGTATCGCCGCGGGTGAAGCCGTAGAGCGCCCGGGTTCCGTCGTCAAGGAACTGGTGGAAAACGCCATCGATGCGGGCGCGGACCGTGTCGTGGCTGAAGTGACCGGCGGCGGCAAGGAGACCATACGGGTCAGCGACAACGGCTGCGGAATGTCCGGTGACGACGCGATGCTGGCCCTGGAACGGCACGCAACGAGCAAAATCGTCGATCTTTCCGACCTGCGCACGCTGCGTACGCTCGGGTTTCGCGGGGAGGCGCTGCCGAGTATTGCGGCGGTGTCGCGGATGGTTATCGAAACCCGCGATTCGGAGGCGTTGCAGGGTACTCGCGTTCGCGTCGAAAGCGGCCGCGTGCGCGATGTTTCGTCAACGAGCCGGGATCGGGGAACGACGGTCTCCGTTCACGGTCTGTTTTTCAATGTACCCGCGAGGCGGAAATTCCTGAAGGGCGTCGAGACCGAATTCAAACACGTTTCGGATGCGTTGACGGGCCTCGCATTGGCGTACCCGTCCATCGCGTTCGTGCTTTCTCACAACGGGCGCGAAATCCTGAACCTGGCCCGAACCGAACGACAACACCGGCTGGAGGCGGTTTTCGGCGTACGATTCGGCCGCGACGCCGTTTTTCTGGACGGTGAACGCCATGGCGTGCGGGTCTGGGGTTTTGCCGGCAGGCCCGAACTGGCGCGGAAGTCGGGCGCGCAGCAGGCAACGGTCGTCAATGGTCGATGGGTACGTGACAGGGGGGTGACGAGTGCCGTGCACGACGGCTTTGGCGGTCTGCTCGTGAAGGGTTTCCATCCCGCGTTCGCGTTGCTTCTGGATCTGGATCCCTCGCGCCTCGACGTCAATGTGCATCCGGCCAAACGGGAGGTGCGGTTTGCGGACGAAGGCACGGTATACAACGCGATTGCCGAAGTCGTGCGCGCGGGACTGCGGGAGGAGGACCTGGTACCTGAGGTGGACAGCGGAATTGCCTCGCCCGCGATTCCGGCAAAGGGGACAGCGCGGGCAATGGCGGGCACGTCCGGTGGCGTCGCGGAGACGCCCGCGGAGGGTGAGGCCTATCTTCCGGACCCACTTGGCCTGGAAGACGTGCAGATGGCGCTTTCGCTGACCGTCAGGAAGACAGCCAGTGGGCACGAAGCGCCGGCGGACGTCGCGGATCCGGACCTGGCGGACGAAGGAACGGTCGATCAGGTTCCCGTCTGGCAGGTTCACGAAAAATACGTCCTCGCGCATATCAAGAACGGCCTGATTTTTGTGGACCAGCACCTGGCGCACCAGCGGATGATCTACGAACAGACGCTGGATTGCTTTGAATCGAATGCGGGCTCGGGTCAGCGACTCCTGTTTCCGGTAACGCTTGATTTCGGATTGCGTCAGATCCACAGGGTCAGGGAGGCGATGCCGCTGCTGGAAGCCATGGGCTTCGGCATACGGGATTTCGGCGGCAACACCGTGGTTGTGGATACCATTCCCGTGGAACTCAAAGCGTGGGAAGACGGCAGGCTTCTACAGGAAGTCGTGGACGAGCTTGGAGAAAGGGAGCGTCAGAAATCCGTTCCGGTCGGCGGGCAAAAGGCGGTTTCTCCGCTTGAGCACCAATTGGCCGCCGCATATGCCCGGCATACCGCCATCCGCACGGGAGAGCGGCTCTCCGCAAGGGAGATGCGAGCCCTGATAGACCGGCTTTTCGCCACGCGCGAACCGTTCATCTGCCCGCAGGGCAGGCCTGTTGTCGTAAAGATGTCTCTGGATGAACTCGACCGGCAATTCAGCAGATAGGCGCCGCCCGATATTGGCGCTGGTGGGTCCCACCGCATCCGGCAAGACCCGGGTTGGCGTCGCCCTGGCGCGGGCGCTCGGCGGTGAGGTGGTTTCCGCCGACGCGCGGCAGGTCTACCGGTATATGGACATCGGTACCGCCAAACCCACGACCGAAGAGCGCACGCTTGCCAGACACCATATGCTCGACGTCGTGAATCCCGATGAGAATTATAGCGCCGGGCACTACGCGGACGGCGCATCCGCGGCGATCGAGTCGATTCTGGAACGGAATCGCGTCCCGATCCTGGTGGGGGGGTCGGGTTTGTATCTGAAGGCGGCGCTCGACGGATTCTCTCCGCTCCCGCGCACGCCTCGGGCGGTCCGAGAACGTCTCCTTGATGAGGCCGTCGAAGATCCGGCGGGAGTCCATCGCAGGTTGCGCGAAGTCGATCCCGTGACGGCCCGCCGTCTGCACGCCAACGATACCAAACGTATCGTGCGCGCGCTGGAGGTCTTCGAACTGACCGGGAGGCCGATCTCGGTGCTTCACGAGGCGCCCTCAAAACGGCCGCGGGACTGGCGCGTCGAGTGGTTCGGATTGGCAATGGACCGGGCGCTGCTCTACCGGAGGATCGAAGAACGGGTGGACCGCATGATTACAGCCGGACTCGTGGACGAGGTCCGGGAGTTGAACCGACTCGGTTATTCGCGTGAACTCAACGCGCTCAATACCTTCGGATACCGGGAGGTTTTCAGCCATCTGGACGGCGAACTGGATCTGGCCGAAACCGCGTCGCGGATCAAGATGGGCACCCGGCGTTACGCAAAACGCCAACTTACCTGGTTCCGCAAGGACACGCGGGTGAGGTGGATCGATACCGGCGAGAGTGATGCGCCCGCCGTCATCCTCAAACACCTTGACACGCATCAGTAGAGATGGTAGTTTTCGACAGGTACCGGAGCGGGAATAGCTCAGCTGGTAGAGCGCAAGCTTCCCAAGCTTGATGTCGCGGGTTCGAGTCCCGTTTCCCGCTCCAAAAAAAACCTTATCGCGCAATCAATGGCCATTTAACCTTCGTGTCTGAATGGCCGTTTTTGTTGTTACAGATGTGAGGGTGGGGCAGACATTCTTGAGTGGAGATCATGACGTGGAACACGAGATACCGGGCTGGGTGACATATCCGCGTGAGGAGTGGATCGAGATTTCTCCCGCTGAAGCCGGATTGGACGTTGAGAAATTCGAACGATTCCTGGCAGGACTGGACGTCAAAGGCGCGTCTTTCGGCGGCGAGGACCACACCGGGGACAAATGGGGCACCGTGATTACGCGCGGGGGATACCTGGTGCATGCATGGGGCGACCGGCATTACCGGTTTCAGACCGCATCGATGGGCAAGGCGTTCATGTGGGTACTGATCGGATTTTCGGAGGAGGAGGGGATGCTGGATCCGGATCAGCCGATCCACGTGTCCTGGACGGGCGAAGGCGAACTGTCGCATCCACACAAATACCTGAATCGGGGCCACCACCGGACGCTTACGTGGCGCCATCTCATCGGTCCGAAGGGGAAGAGCGCGCACCTGGGGGGCTTTCCCATGGAACTGGGAAACGTGTGGTCGAAGGGACCTGAGGACCGCGCAAGGGCGGCGGCGGACCGATGGTGGCCGGCGTGGGCGACCTGGACCGGGGACCCGTTTTACGACCTCTACTCGCACGCAGAACCCGGGACGGTTGAGCATTACAGCAGTGCGGGGTTCTGGCGGCTGGGTCAGGCCCTGACCTGCGTCTGGGACCGGGACCTGAAAGAGGTACTCGACGAGCGGCTGTTCGGAAGGATCGGGATTCCAGCAAAGCGCTGGGACTGGTACACGGGAAGGACGATGAGTGAAAGCAAGTACTTCTATCCGGCCATTCCGGATTCGTACACGTACCTGGATCCGCCGTTTGAAATCAACGGTCACGTGGTACGGAGCGGTCCGGGCTGGGTGGTAATGAGTCCGAGTGACATCGCCCGTTTCGGGCATCTGCTGGCGACACGGGGGCAATGGGAGGGCGAGCAGCTGGTCGATCCGGCCTGGTTGCGGGGACACAGCGGCGGCAACCGCTGCGGCGTCAGCGGAGAAAGCACGTACTACACGGCAATGGCCCAGGTCACCACCGACGGCTTCGATCATCCCCATTCAGTCGTGACCAAGAGCCTGCTGCCGGACGACCTCTTCGTCGGCCCGGTCCGGGTTTCCGGGAAAGGCTGAGGGGAACGCAATATGGACGACGTGCGAATCGGGATCGCCGGGCTGGGCCATCGCGGGCTGCATTGGATCCGCCTGTTGCAGGAGATCCCGGGTTACCGGATTACGGCAGTCTACGACTGGATCGAGCCCCTTCAGGAGCGCGCGCTGGAGCACATCGGCTGCCATAGCGATGTAAGGGTGTTCTCAGATTACGAAGACTTCCTGACGTACGACGGGATGGACGCGGTTGGCCTGTGTGTGAGGCGGAAGGAAGTGGGGGAGATGGCGGCGCGTGCGCTGGAGGCGGGGAAGCACGTAAACTCCGTGGTGCCCGCGGCGTATACGATGGCGGACTGCTGGCGGATCGTGGCCGACGTGGAGCGGACCGGTCTGGTATACAGCCTGGCCGAGCAGACGCGGTTCTGGGGGGTTGTCGAAGGCTGGCGGCAGTTGGTCGCGGAGGGACGCCTGGGCAAGATTACCTATGCCGAGGGCCAGTACGTCGGGTGGTACGGCACCCATCAGTATTTCCAGGATTTCAAGACGGGAAGACAGTATCCCGTCGAGGCGCTTTCGGACCATCCGGAAGCCGAACCGACTGTGCTGCATTCTCTGCCCGTGATCGTCGGCGGAATCGGTTCTCACGATATGGACGTGGTGCTGACGGTCCTGGACGATCGGGTCGTGGAAGTGGTGGGAATGAGCACGAAGGCGCCCAGCTACGCTTGGCCTGAGATTTCACGCCCGGATATACAGGTCGCGTTGATGAAGACGGAGAAGGACACGGTGATTAGAATGCTGTGCGGTTTCACCCAGCCCAGGCCGCACGGCGACCACCACTGGTGGCAGTTCATCGGCACGAAGGGCAGCGTCGAATAGCGGCGGTCGCTCAACGAGAAGCCGAAGATGTGGCTCGCCGATACCCAGATGAATGATTGGGCGGAGGCGGACTGGCAGTACCAGCGCACGGATGCCCCGCCAGGCGCCCGGGGCAGCGGTCACGGCGATGCCGACTATTACGTTCACACGCATTTCAGGGACGCCGTCCGCGAGGGAAAGCCGCTGCCGCTGGACGTCTACAGGGCGATGGATAGCACCGCGCCCGCCATCCGGGCACACGATTCGATCGTCGAAGGCGGCAGACTCATGAATGTTCCTGACTTCCGACCCGGGCCCGACCGCAAAGCAGGGGAGATGCCGGACAGCGTTTCAATTTAACGCGAAAATAGAAAGGAAGCATTTTGGCGGAACAATTGAAGGACATCTACGAAAAATATGTTAAACCGTTGCCAACAGCAGACCGCCTTCGCCTGTTGGATATGGCGGTTCATGATTTGGCTCTCATCGCCCAACAGGAGCCCAAAAACAGGAGCATTCTGGAATTGCATGGATTAGGTAAGGAAATCTGGCAAGGAATGGATGCTCAAAAGTACGTTGATCGCCTTCGGGAAGAGTGGGATCGTAAACCATGATGACATTGGACGAAGCATTGGCGGGTGTGACGACGGCGGGATTCTACATGTCGCCCGGATAGTTTGTCGTCTATCTCAGGCGTGCAATCGTGGAAGTATTCAGCAATGGTGGGATGATACCAGGCGGGACCGAAGAATTCGGGGATGAAGGCAGATTATTGTTTATTGTGCATTATTCTTGCTTCGTTCTTTGCGATTCGCTCTCCGAATGAATCCAGGCGTTCGTCGATTTTGTCCAATCGAACTTCGATTCTATCAAACCTCTCATTCATGCGCCGTTCCAAATCGCTTGATATGTAATACGCGAAGCCGAAATTCGACGCCATTAACGTGGCGACGGCTATGAGCATCCTCATGGTTTCGACGTTCCAGAATTTGCTGTTTCCCTCACTCATTTTGCCCTCGAAGAGCAATTCCTGCGCGAATGGTGTTGGTTGACCTTTGCAGATATAAATATAGAAGAAGGACGAATTTGGAGCAATGGGCATCTGGTAGCCACGGGAGGAAAAAATGCCATGGAACTACAGAGTCATCAGGAAACACCATGCCGACACGGACACGTCAACCTATCATATCCACGAGGTCTATTATGGTGAAGAACGGGAGATAGAACGTTGGACGGAAGATCCAGTGGAACCTCTTGGTGAAACGGCAGCGGAACTGAGAGAGGATATAAGGTATTTTCTCCAGGCGTTCCGCCTCCCGATACTCGAAGAAAAGGCGACAGATGATGGACCAACGCTGGCACCCGACGATTCCGATTTCGCGATCAACGACGGACACTATTTCGAACTCCTGGATCGAGCGTCGGTCGCTGTCGACTACGTCGATCAATTCGTTGGAAGTCATCCGCTTGTGACTAAGCTCAAATTAAGCGAGTATTTTCAGATTTAAATGTACAAAAGTACCGGAAAGACT
>JAPPNU010000030.1 GCA_028873695.1 Gemmatimonadota bacterium
AGGAACCAAAAGTCGCCGCTGGGCGCGGGGCCTGCCTTATGCATGGCGCGAATACGCTCACAGGACCCACCCGATACGCTGGCCTGCCAACCCGGGAGGACATCGCAAATCGGTGCCGGACGGAACAACGCGCCCTGCTCCGAGAGACCTCTCGACAGGCCTGCCGTTTGAAGCCGTCGTGGCTTCGTTTGAGAGAGGTGCGTTCAGCGAATCCTGCCAAAATATACCAAACTTCTCATGGGGGTCAACTCATATCGCCGGGTTCAAAACCTCCGACGTTCGGACCCTTCTGCCCGGCGATAATTTTCGGAAACGATTGTCCCGGACGGCACAAGCGCGTCTAATACTTGTAGCGCGTGGACTCGGATTGCCGGTCAATCCACCACGATCGTCTCCTTGCGGTCCGGTCCCACGGACACCATGGCAATGGGGGTGCGGCTCAGTTCCTGAATTCGGTCCAGGTACCGCCTGGCGTTATCAGGAAGTTCCTCCAATCGCCTCGCATCGCTGGTCGAGGATCTCCAACCCGCCATCGATTCGTACACGGGCTCACATTCCGCCAGCACCTTCACGTCGCTCGGGAAGTGTTCCAGCCGCTTCCCGCGGCGCGTATAATGCGTACAGATCCGGATTTCGTCCAGCGGATCCAGTATGTCCAGCCGTGTCACCGCGATACCGGACAGTCCGTTCACCCTCGCGGCAAACCGGAGAATTACGGCATCCAGCCATCCGCACCGCCTCGGCCGACCGGTGGTCGCCCCGTATTCGTGTCCGATTTCCCGGATCCGGTCGCCCATGGCGCCGGTCAGTTCCGTGGGAAACGGCCCGTTGCCCACGCGCGTGGTATACGCCTTGACCACCCCGATAACCTCGGAAACCCGGGTGGGCCCGATGCCGGCGCCCGTACATGCGCCGCCTGCGGTCGTGTTCGAAGACGTCACAAAAGGATACGTCCCGTGATCGATATCCAGCAGCGTGCCCTGCGAGCCCTCGAACAGGACGTCCTTGCCCGCGTCGATCATGTCGTTCAGGTATACCGAGGTATCCGTGACGAACGGCGCCAGCCGTTCGCCGAACGCCGTATAGGCCTCGATGATCGGCGTGGCATCCAGTCCGTCCCGACCGTACACATTTTCGAGGATCTCGTTTTTATGGCGGACGTTTTCCCGTACTTTGGCAGGCAGCGCGTCCGTGTCGTACAGGTCTCCCACGCGAATGCCGGACGAGCGGTTGACCTTGTCCTGGTAGCACGGTCCGATGCCCCGTAGCGTGGTCCCGATCGCTTCCGCCCCGTCCCTTTCCTCGCTGGCCTGTTCGACACGTTTGTGATACGGCATGACCAGGTGGGTATTCGGACTGACAAACAGCCGATTCTCGATGGAAATGCCTTTAGACTCCAGCTCTTCCACCTCAAGAAACAACGCCTCCGGATCCATCACCACGCCGTTGCCGATCACGCACGTCTTGTCCGGATGCACGATCCCCGCAGGAATGAGATGAAATACGAACTCCAGATCGCCCGCCTTGATGGTGTGCCCGGCGTTGGCGCCACCCTGAAAACGCACCACGACGTCCGAGTCCGCCGTCATATAGTCCACGACCTTGGCCTTGCCTTCATCTCCCCACTGCGCCCCGAGCACAATGCGCACGGACATGTTTATCTCCCAAGAAAGACAGCTGTCAGCCGTCAGCTGTCGGCTAAACCAGAACCTCTCCTCTCCGGCCCCGCAGACCTCTCTCCCCGACCCTCTCTCCTAAAGGAAAGAGGGAGACAAGCAGGAAAACCGGCCTCACACGGAGACACAAAGGCACAAAGGACACAAAGGGAAACCGGAGAAAGCAAAGGGCAAAGTCACCGCCGCTTCTTCCTTTTTCATTCTTCCTTCTTCCTTCACGAAGTGGGTCAGGGGGTAGGTCCGTCTACCCGGTCTTAGAATTTCGCCTGCCTTGCCCAGAGGAATTCCGGAGCTTCGGCGATGCGATTCAGCACGCCTTCCGGTGCGGGCGAATCCAGGCTGATCATCATGATGGCCTGTCCGCCCCGGCTGTCCCGCCCCAGCGCCATATCGGCGATATTGAGTTTCTCTTCGGCCAAAAGCGTCCCGATCCAGCCGACCACCCCCGGAACGTCCCGGTTGCAGCAGATCAGCACGTCGCCTTCCAGTCTGGCCTTCACCTCGAACCGGTCGATTCGCACGACCCTCGCGTCGCTGCTGCCGAAGACGGTGGCCGATATCGAAGTCTTACCCGCCGTCGTTTCGTAATCCACCGTCATCAGATTCGTATAGTCCTTATGGGCGCTGCTGCGCGTCTCGTCGATCTTGACCCCGCGCTTCTGCGCGAAAAGAGGGGCGTTCACGTACGTCACGAGTTCATCCGTGAGATTCGTAATGGCCCCCTTCAAGACCGCTGCCGTCATCGGCGAGGTTGCGAATTTCAGGATATCTCCATGGTACTCGATGGCAATTCGCCGCAGGCTGCCCCGGCTCAGCTGGGCCTGCAACGCACCCACCTTTTCGGCCAATAGCAGGTACGGACGGACGTCCTCGTAAAGAGAAGGATCCACCGAGGGCATATTGACGGCCCGATGCGCGGGCCTGTCCTTCAGGACCTCCCAGACGTCCTGCGCGATCTGGCGCGCCACACGGTCCTGCGCCTCTTCGGTCGAAGCGGCCAGATGCGGCGTGCAGATTACCTCGCGCCGCCGAAGAAGGGGGTGATCCTTCGGCGGGGGTTCCTCCTCGTACACGTCGAGCGCGGCTCCGGCCACCCTCCCATCCTCGATCGCTTTCAGAAGCGCCGTCTCGTCGACCAGCCCGCCCCGCGCACAATTGAGAATGCGCACGCCGGATCTGCATTTCTCCAGTGAGGCCGCCGAAATCAGGTGGCGCGTGTTCTCCATCAGCGGCGTATGGAGCGTGATATAGTCTGAAGTCGCGTAGATTTCTTCCAGGGACGTCAGCTTCACCTGAAATCTGGCAGCCATCTCTTCGGAAAGGAACGGATCGTGACCCAGCGCCGTCATCCCCAGGGCCCGCGCCAGGCGGGCGACGTGCTGTCCGACGCGCCCCACCCCGATAATACCCAGCGCCTTTCCGTTCAACTCCACGCCCGTATAAGACTTTCGTTCCCACGCGCCGCGTTTCAGAGACGCGGTTGCCTGCGGAATGTTACGGCTTAGCGCAAGCAGCATCCCCACGGTATGCTCGGCCGTGGCAATCGTGTTCCCCCCGGGCGAGTGTACCACCACCACGCCGCGTTCCGTGGCGGCGCCGATGTCAATATTGTCCACGCCGACTCCGGCGCGTCCGATCACGCGGAGCCGATGCGCCGCTGCCAGTATCTCCCGGGTCACATGCGTTTCGCTTCGAATGATCATCCCGTCGTAGGCGCCGATTTCACGCGCCAGCGCCTCCGGCGAAAGGCCCGTCCGGACGTCCACCCGGATATCCGGCGCCTCCGCGAACACGGCCTGCCAGCCGCGGGACAACGTATCTGCGATTAAAACCCGCTTCATAGTTAGCAAGAAAGCTGTCAGCTATCAGCTCTCAGCCGTCAGCTAAAGGCAAAAGGCTAAACGGGCAACGTGCGCCCCAATTGCTCTTCCGTAGGGCAACCCTTGTGGTTGCCTATGTCAAAGGCGCAGGGCAAGAAAGCTGTCAGCTGTCAGCTATCAGCTCTCAGCCGTCAGCTAAAGGCAAAAGGCTAAACGGGCAACGTGCGCCCCAATTGCTCTTCCGTAGGGCAACCCTTGTGGTTGCCCGGGTCAAGGCGCAGGGCAAACAGGCTATCAGTTGTCAGCCTTCAGCAGTCAGCGCGTCTTGCGCGGCCTTCACGCCCGCGCCGGCTTCGAATTCCCATCCGGTCTGCCGAAGACCGATTTCAAGCGCCGTAACGGCCTCCAGAATCCCGGTATCGTCCACGTACCCCAGGTTGGACACCCGCACCATCCGGCCCCTGTATTCGCCCAGCCCGCCGCCAACCACCACGCCGCACTCCCGCCGCATATATTCCGTCAACGCGACGCCATCCACGCTGCCGGGCAGTAGAATCGCGGTCAGCGCGTTCGAAGGCCGACGCGCGAAACAGGTCAGTCCCAGCGCCGCCGCGGACCCTCGCACCGCCCGCGCATGCCGGGCATGCCGTTCCCACACCCGCGGGATACCCTCCTCGCGGAGCATCTGCAGCACCGCCCGAAGCCCCGCCAGGAGCGTAACCGGCAGTGTGGCCGGCGCCCTGCCCTCTGACATTGACGTCCTGTAGTCTTCCAGATTCCAATAGAACTTCGGAAGCCGGGACCGCCCGTGGGCCTTCCATACCCGCGGCCCTACCGCCGCCATTCCCATACCCGGAGGCAGCATCAACCCCTTCTGGGACGCCGTCACCGCCAGGTCCACGTTGCATGCCTCGAGCGGCAGCGGGTGCGCCCCCACGCTGGAGACGCCGTCCACGACGAACAGCGCTTCAGTGTCGCTCAGGATCTCGCCGATCGAGGCGACGTCGTGCAAGACGCCTGTCGAGGTCTCGCTGTGTGTGGCGAACACGACCCGCAAACCGGGGTCGTCACGAAGCGCTTCGGCCACGACCTGCGGGTCCACCGCCTCGCCCCAGGGAAACTCACGTTCGACCACCTCAACCCCGTAAGCGCGGCAGAGGTCCGTCCAGCGCGCGCCGAACTGCCCCGCCTGCACGACCAGGGCCCGGTCACCGGCGCAGAGCGTATTGGCGACCGCGGCCTCCATAACGCCCGTACCCGAGCAGGACAGCAAAAACACGTCATAGGACGTGGGAAAGACCTCTTGAAGCCCTTCGACCGCATTTCGAAGCAGCGCGGGAAATTCCGGGCCGCGGTGATAGACCGGCGTCCCGGCCATTGCGGTCTGGACCCTTTCAGGTATGGGTGTCGGGCCCGGTGTAAAGAGCCGTTGCCGCCTGAGCCCGCAGGGCGAACCGCGGTTTTCGACGCGCGCGGGACTAGTCTTCAACGACATCCTGGATCCACCTCCAGACAGCGTGTCTGCCCAGACCGGATACCGCCGAAAACGGTACGAGGTCGTATTCGCCCACCCCGGACAGCAGGTCCCGCGTCCGGTCCAGCCGGGACTTCCGGCGGCTTCCCGGAAGCTTGTCAACCTTGGTGGCAACCAGCAGAAACGGCCGGCCGAATTGAATGAGCCAGGCCGCCAACTGCATGTCTCGGGCCGTCGGATCGTGCCGGGCATCCATCAGATGCACGATGCCGCGCAATGAGGTCCGCGTACCCAGATAACCATTGATCAGTTCGGCCCACTGCCGGCGTTCCCGTTGCCCCCGCTTTGCGTAACCATACCCGGGCAGATCCACGAAATGCAGCGACCCATTGACGCGGTAGTAGTTGAGAGTACGCGTCTTTCCCGGCGTCTTGCTGGTGCCCGCCAGATGTCTGCGGTTCAACAGCCGGTTGAGCAGGGAGGATTTCCCCACGTTCGAACGCCCGGCAAACGCAATTTCCGGCAGTCCTTCCATCGGAAGTCGGTCCGGATGCGCGACGCTGGTCACAAAATCGGCGGAACGGATCTGCATGGCGGACAACCGGGGACGTCTTCATTGCCGGACACATAGAAAACCGGGGCAATGGACCCCGGTTCCGAAAGCGCGGAAAAAGATGATACCGAAACTATGCGCTCTTTTTCTCTTCGATGTGAAGGCGGGGTTTGGTCCTGCCTGCCACCATATCCTTCGTGACCACAACCCGCTTGCGATCCGTGGAGGAAGGGAGGTCGTACATCAGATCGATCATAATGTCCTCCAGAACCGATCGCAACCCCCTGGCGCCGGTACCCTTGTGGACGGTTAGCCGCACCACCTCGTTCAGGGCCCCGTCTTCGAATTCGAGATCTGCGCCATCCATTTCGAACAGTTTCTGATACTGCTTGGTTATCGCATTCTTCGGCTCGGTCAGAATCTTGTACAATGCATCCTCATCGAGGTCGCTGAGAGAACACGTTATGGGAAGCCTGCCGACCAGTTCGGGAATCAGACCGTACCTGATGAGGTCCTCCGGCTCCACGTCGGCAAAGAAGGAGCCCGCGTTCCGCTTTTCTTCGGGACCGTCCTTCGCGCCGAAACCGATGGTCTTTTCACCGATCCGGTTGCTGATGATTTCTTCCAGGCCGTCGAATGCGCCGCCGCATATAAACAGGATATTCCGCGTATTCACCTGGATCAGGGGCTGCTCGGGATGTTTCCGTCCTCCCTTCGGCGGTATGCTGGCGACGGTGCCCTCGAGGATCTTCAACAGGGCCTGCTGCACCCCTTCCCCGGATACGTCGCGCGTAATTGAAGGATTGGCCGCCTTTCTCGAGATCTTGTCGACTTCGTCCAGGTAGAGAATGCCCATTTCCGCCTGCGCCACGTCGTAGTCGGCCGCCTGCAACAGGCGGACCAGGATATTCTCAACGTCTTCGCCCACGTATCCGGCTTCTGTGAGAATGGTCGCGTCCGCAATGGAGAACGGAACGTCCAGGATGCGCGCGAGCGTCTGGGCAAGCAGGGTCTTCCCGGTTCCCGTGGGCCCGACGAGCAGGATGTTGCTCTTTTCGAGTTCAACGTCGTCCGTTGTGACGCGAGACCGGATCCGCTTATAGTGATTGTAGACCGCGACGGAAAGCGTGCGTTTGGCCGCCTCCTGCCCGATCACGTAGTCGTCGAGCCGGGTTTTGATCGTTGCCGGTTTGGGCAGCCTCTGCCGCGACGCAACCGGCTTCTGCCTGGCGTCCTCCTGCAGTACTTCGTTGCACAGCTTCACGCAGTCGCTGCATATGTGCACCGAAGTCCCCGTAATGATCTTTTCGACCTGGTCGTTGCCCTTGCCGCAGAAAGAGCATTGCACCTCGGTCCTTGAAGATCGCCGTTTCATAAGTCACCCGTCATTCCCGAACCCGGGCGGTTCCACGTGTTCGCCGCCACTCCGGAAAGGGTTACGCATCGTCCTCGATTACGAGACTGTCTTCCTTGCTTGGCGCAAGCACCTCATCGATCACGCCGTACGCCATGGCCTCGGCGGCGGACATGAAGAAATCCCGGTCGGCATCCTTGGCGACCCGCTCTATCGGCTGCCCGGTCTGCTCCGCCAGGATCTCGTTGAGCCTGTCCCGCCACTGGAGTATTTCCCTGGCGTGGCGTTCCACGTCGGAAGCCTGTCCGCCCGCGCCGCCCATGGGCTGATGGACCAGGATCCTGGAATTCGGGAGGGCGCGCCGCTGCCCCTTCGTGCCTCCGGCAAGGAGAACGGCGGCGATGCTGAACGCCTGTCCGACGCACACGGTTTCAACTTCGTTGGGCACGTACTGCATGGTATCGTAAATCGCCAGGCCGGCCGTAATGCTCCCCCCGGGCGAATTGATATACAACCGAATGGTCTTTTCAGGTGATTCCGAACTGCAGAACAGCATCTGCGCAATGACCAGGTTTGCAATGGTATCGTTGATTGGAAACCCGATGAAGATGATATTGTCCCTCAAAAGGCGGGAGAAGATGTCGTAGGACCGTTCACCGAGCCCCGTCTTCTCCAATACCATGGGTACAAGTGCCATAAGCGTCTGTTCTCCCTCTCGCTCCTTGCCGGAATCCAGATGAAGGGTCGTCCTATTTCGCCTCGACGTCTTCGATTTCAGCATGTTCGATCAGCAGATCGAAGGTTTTTTCCGTCAGCAGGTCGGACTCGATTCGTCCGATCTGGTCCGAACGCTTGAGTATCCGGCGGAGTTGCTCTCGCTCCGTGTTGTATCGACGCGACATGACATCAAGCCGGCCGTCCATCTCCGCCTCTTCCACCACCAGGTCTTCCTTCTTCTGAATTGCCTCCAATAATAGATGACGCTTCAACCCGCGAATGGTGCCCTCCCGGCTTTCACGGCGAATCGCCTCTTCATCTATTTCGTGGTCGTGCCCCTCGGCTTCCTTCTTCTGATTCTCCACCAGCGTGTCGAGCGCGTTCTCGATCATGGACTCCGGGAGATCGAACGCGTTTTTTCGAATCAGCTCGTCGACGATGTGGCCCTCGAGGTAGCGACGCGAGGCGAAGTCCGCCTGCGCCTGCAGATCCGTACGGATCTGGTTCCTGAACGCATCCAGGGACTCGAACTGGCCCTGGTCCCGGGCGAACTCGTCGTCCAGTTCCGGCAGCGTGCGTTCCCGGATCTCCCTGGCGGAAAACATCATGCGGATCTCACGCCCCGCCTCGTGCCGTGCATCCGCCGAAGGGGCGTCGTGTTCGTCTCCCTCCGTATGCGTCAGCCGGACCTGCCGGGTTTCGCCCGTGGTAATGCCCACGAGCTGGTTGTCGAGGTCGTGGTTGGCGTTCCTGCCGCCAATGTGAAAAGGGCGTTCTTCCTGTTTGCGGCCGATGATCGGCAGCCCGTTTTCATCCAGTTCCTGGAGATCAGCAACGACCACGTCGCCCGATTCGGCGGGCCTGTCGACCTCCTGCTCCGTGGCGTTCTCTTCCCGGACGCGCTGGAGTTGCTCTTCGACGTCGGCGTCGGCGACTTCGAATACGGGGCGTGTGGTTTTCAGGCCCCGGTAATCCTGTACGACGATTTCGGGCTTGATATCGACGGAAGCCGTAAACTTCAGCGGTTCTCCCTCTTCGTAGTTCACGTCTTCGATGGTGGCCTCCGAGATCGGCGTCAATCCCTCCGATCTGCTGGCCTCGCGGTAATATTCCTGCATCACCTCCTGCAGCACCTCGCCCTGGATCGCCTTGCCGAACCGCTTTTTGACCAGGCTCAAAGGGATCTTTCCCTTGCGAAAGCCCGGCAAATTCAACGATTTACTGTAATTCTTGTAGGCGGTCTCGAATCGCCGGCGCACGTCCTCGTCCGGGACCTCCACCTCCAGCGTCCTGCGCCACGTATCCGACTCTGAAACGGTCACCTTCATGACGTCCGGCATCCTTCCGGTCCGTGGATGTTTGCGCTGTATTTCTCAAAACGATCCAAGCGCAAATGATAAGCAAATGCAGCGGAATTGTCAATCCGTTTGCCGTAACTCCGGCGCCGCGCGGGGCAGCACCCGTTTACTCTGCCCCGAAAAAAAATCCGGACACGAATTCTGCCCGGATCGGTTCGACGTCTTTGGCCGGCGCGCTCAGGGGGCCACCGGCGCTTTTACGTCCGGCGCCGCAATGATCTTTCGAATGGCGTCCTCTTCGGAGCCGCAGCATCCGTTCCCGTCATGACTGCCGTTTATGACGGGAAGCTCAAGCTCGCCGTCTTCCGTCTCCCGGACCCGCAGCGTGTGTTCCGCTCCGGGCAGCGGCATTTCGCGGTTGCCTGCATAAATTGGGTGCCGGCCTTTCGTCTTGAACCAGTCCGCCGTTGTGGCGGTCATATGCATATTCTCTATAATTTGACGCCATCCGACCCCCGTGTTGTACGCGCAGAAGGAGATTTCGCCTTCCTGGGTACCGTACGGGATCACGCACATTTCAGTCCGGCGGAAATCGTAGGTCCACAGGTCCTGGAACCACATTCCGCCCACCCACATGATGCGCCATTGCCTGTCGTCCGGCCTCGGACCGCCGCTGATGGAACCCCCCACCCTGCGGTCCAGTATGCGCGCGAGATCCTGAATGCCGAACCCGGCCGGCGCATTCCGCGGGTTGAAATTCCGAAGCAGCGACATGCCCACCTGCATCTTGATCCATCCGGGGTCGCGCGCGGTGTCCGTCATCACCTCGATGTCCTTCATGAACTGTTCCTGGTTGAAGAACTGGGTAATGGACGCCCACTGCCTGGTCTTCTCGTTCACGACAATATGGACGGCGGAACCGCAATTGGGATGGCAGGAGCAGGTTTGTCCCCCGAACTCAACGTCCTGCCCGCGCAGATGGTCGGCAAGCGTGGTAAACAGCGTCCCCGATCCCAGGGGGTACCAATCCCGGTGGGCGTCGATCTTCCCCCCGGACCACGACTGGAGATCGTGGGCGAGGTGTGAAATGGTATAGCGCTGCCGATGCCGCATCTCGTCGGAGATATCCTCGTCGCGCCCGGTAAACGAAACGGGCTGGAAGGAAATCGAACCGACCTTGTCGCTGTTGTCGATGCAGAACTGGAGAATCGGCCCTACCTGATCGTTGTTGATGGAGTTCAAAACGGTCGTGACGGGCGTGATATCTATACCGGCGCGGGAGAGGTTCTCCATGGCCAGCAGCTTGGCGTCGAACAGGTTGGAAATGTGCCGGTGCTGGTTGGCCGCATTGGTTACGCCGTCGAACTGCAGGTACGCCATGTCGAAACCGGCCGCCTTCGCCTCGAACGCGAAATCCGGTTCTTCGGCGAAACGAAGCCCGTTGGTCGCCGCCTGCACGCACCAGTATCCGACCTCTTTGGCATACCGGCACGCGTCGAGAAAATGGGGCGAAATCGTGGGTTCTCCGCCCGAAAACTGTACCGACATCTGACGGCGCGGCTTGAAGGAAATCGATGCGTCCAGGATCCGCTTTACGTCGTCCATCGTCAGTTCGTGGACGTAACCGACCTGGTTCGCGTCCATGAAACAGGGATTGCACATCATATTGCAGCGGTTGGTCAGGTCAATCGTCAGCACCGCCCCCCGCCCGTATTTGATACTGGACGTGCCGTGGCGGTGGATGTGTTCGTCTCCCCAGGTGCTGTAATCACGCCCCGGAAACCGGTTTTCTATAATGCGCGTAAATTCCGGATCGATTGAGAGTACGTCCTCATACGGGCCATGGACCGAACACGTCTTCCGCATCAGAATGCATCCGTTTTCCTCGAGGATCTGCGCCTTGATCTCACCGGGATTGCCGTGCACGAGTTCTCCAATGTCCCGGGTGCCTTCGATGATGGCGGTCCGGACCTCCTTCACGCAATCAGGACACAGCGAATCGGTTTCGCGCGGGAAACCGAGTGTCGGCATGGATCGCTGATAGCTCTTCAAAAGCGGCGCCGACGCCCATGCAGGCTGGAACGGCTGACCCTCGGGGAGCCTGGTATTCACACTCTGGAAGACATTCCACGCGACGTTGGCAGTCCCCGATACGACACGGTCGCGAAAACTCATCTGGAGGTCCCTTTTCTTCCCTCGAACACCGCTGGGAATTCTAAGAAGCTGTCTTAAAATTCCCGGCGGTCTTCGCACGGCTGCAAAAGCGCCGGTCGGCGTTGGTCAAATCCACCCGTATAGACAAATATGGGCGGATTTTCCCGCCTTGACCGCCGCCTTTTCGCTCGCGCTCGGGAACTCACCGGTAATTTTAAAACGGCTTCTAAGACGGCTTCTAAGACGGCTTCCAAGCTCACGACGGAACAATCCGTCAATTCGGATACTCCCGGGCAAGCACAAGGAATATAAACAAAATTGAGGTACCGTCAAGCGCTTCGTGTTCAGTAATTACACTCGCTGCTGCATGATTCGTTTCATGTTTTCGCCAAAGATTCCCTCGCGCTGGCGCGCTGTGATCGCCGCTCCCAGCACCTTGCCCACACCGGCCTCCATTGCCACATCCGTCGCGAACAGCACGCGGGCCGCCCCCAACTCGCGCACGGCCATCTCGATGAATCCGTCGTCGTTCAGGCTTCCGCTGGTATCCACGTAGACATTCGAGACGTCCCGCAGCGTCTTGATCGCCCACTCCCAGTCTCCCACGATCGGATGCCCCTCGATTATGATAACGTCGGGATACAGTCGAGCCAACCGCGCGAAGTCCGCGCTGTCCGAGCGGTACGTCTGCCATGGCCTGCCGGAAACCGGCGTCTGCTTTCCCCCGTGGTGAAGAATCGGCACGCCCAGATCGATGCACCGCTCCACAATGGGCAACACCGCGGGGTCCCAGCACCTGCACTGGTTGTAGAGCTTCACGCCCATCATACCGAGCTTCAGAAGACACCGGTCGATTTCATCTCTCGCCTCACGTTGGAACCGGGGATCCAGAAACGCATATCCCAGAATGCGTCCGGGAAACCGTCGCATGGCGTGCAGGAGGCTGTCGTTTACCTCCCGCATGCCGTCCGGTCGCGGGTTTTTCAATCCCTGAATCGGTATCGAACAGCAGAGCTGATCGATCTCCAGACGGTCCGCCGCTTCGATCACCACCCGGTCGTCGGTCCAGTTGCCCCGCCAGCCCACGGACGCAAGATGACCGGCGACGTGCATATGCGCATCGATCCGCATGCCTGCCGTTCCTGTTCGAATGACCCTGCCGCAAGACCTTGACGCTCCGATTGTCAATCCCTATTATGCCTCACCCGGAACGGATATACAAGTGATTTTCGTGTGATTTCAGTTTCGACCCAGTGTCCCGTCCCGAAAATTCCTCACCATTCGACCGCCGATTCATCCTGTCTCGCTACGTTGCTTGCGCTGCTTGCGTTGAGCTTGTCGAAACGGCTTGTCGAAGTGCCCTCGCTCGCCGACCATACGCAGGTCGCCTGCGCTCGGGCGCTGGTTCCTGAGCTTGTCGAAGGATGCGAGCCAGGCGACTCGACGGTCGAATTCAGGCAACTTATTTCCGGGACAGAACACTAAACAACGCGTTACAGGTGGCACCCGCCGGCGAACACCCGGATGCGGGCACGCAACGATGGTCGCGGATGCCCCAACGTGTTTCAGAACAGGAGAATCCCCATGCGCCGTTTTACCCGAGAACCCTATCTGACAGGATCCGAAGCCGCGGAACGCGGCCAGGTTCGCGGCACGATCGAGCTCGGCGAGACGCTCGTGATCGAAACACCCGGAGGCGCCGACGGCGACCTGAAGCCCGGCGTGATTCCCGAAACCACGACGCCGCGAGGCTCGCGCCAGGGAGGACCGTTCCTTATTGAGGGCATCGCACCCGGCGACTGGGTCTCCATTGAAGTCCTCGAAATCGAAGTGGGCCCCTACGGTTATTATAACAACGGCGGACCGTTCCGAGGCAGCCTGCGTTCCGTCGCTCCGGTCAAAGACGGCCTCCTGCATTTCCCTCCGGACTTCGTCGTGCCGGTCCGCCCGATGATCGGCGTGATGCAACTCGCGCCCGTCTCGGAGACGCCGGGTCCGTGGAACCACGGCGGCAACATGGACTATAATTCCATCTGTCCGGGCAGCATCGTACATATTCGCGCACAACGGTACGGCGGCCACTTCTACGTGGGCGACGTTCACGCCCGCATGGGGGACGGCGAACTGACCGGCACCGGCGTTGAGATCGACTCCGCGCTCACGCTGCGGTTCGACCGCTCGCCGGGCTTTCCGGCGGGCGGCCCGGTTGTGGAAACCGCCGGCGAGATCCTCACCAGCGGTATGGGCGCGAACTGGGAAGAAGCGTTGAAAATCGCCTGGACGGACATGGTCGGTCTCATCGCGGACCGTTACGATACCACGGTGGAACATGCCAACCTGATCGTGGGTACCATCGGCGACGCACGCCCGGGATATGCGGCCGGGCAGCTGAATACCCGGGGTTTCAGAAGAGAGAACGCGTACGTCACCTGCCAGATCGGCATCACGAAGGACTTGAAAAGGACCGGGCGCCCGTTCCAGCCGTAACAGGCGTCTTCAGGAGGGTATTTCATGTTCCATCACGACGAATTTCCCTACAGACTCGTCCACATCTCGGATGCCTCGTTCTTCGAAGCCCTGGACACCGACCATCCCGGGCTTGATTCGGTCCGGACCGCTGTGGATGCAAGACGCTACGACGATGCATACAGCGCCTGGTGGCGGCATTTCCTCTCCCGCGGCAATCCGGTCAACCCGTTTGGGGGTTCGCTGGAACAACTCAGGTCAAGGGTTGCCGCAAACACCGGCCTGGCGGACACCATCGTCAACGGGGGGCGCCGGCGATTCGGACAGGTCGAAATCGACTTCTCCAGGCCGGTCCCGTTCAACGCCTGGTTCGGCGACCAGTCCAAATACGGCTTTCATTACCTGGGCTGGATGGATTGCCTGACCAGGGCCGCCGTGGACACGGGCGAAGCGCGGTACATCGAAGCCTATCTTGAGATTATCAGGCAATGGTACGCGGTCCGGCACGAGATCACGGGCGCGCGCCGCATGCATCCGGTCTTCTACGAACTTGGGCTTTCCGGGAGAACCCGCCGGTTTCTGAACTTCCTCGACGCCGTCAAACTCATGGATATGGGCCGCCTGCTTGCCCCGGATCATATTCGCCTGTTCTTCAAGTCGCTGCTCGGGGCGGCGCGCTGGTTGACGCTGGAACAGAATGCCAAAGGCTACCGCGAGGGAAACTGGCAGGCGCATGGGATCTCCGCCATGATCCTTATCGGGTTCCTTCTGCCCGAATTCCGGGAGTCCGAATCCTTCCGTACCGTCGGCGCGCACTTCCTGGAGCAGCACATGGAGAAGGACTACTACGCCGACGGCGGCCACAGCGAACGCTGCTATTCATACGGCAGCGGGTGCCTGCGCCAACTGGAAGAGGCTACCCTTCTGGCCGAAGCCAATCCGGAACTCCAGTCGCGGGCGACGCTCGATTGGCGGGAGCGTACTTCGAAGGCATACGCCTGGTTTCTCAAGATGTCCGGGCCGGGGGGCGAAATGCCGGGCATCAACGACGGCAGTTTCATGGACGGGACGGGCATCCTGAAGCAGGCGTGCGACTTCACCGGAGACCCCACGTATCTCTGGCCCATCCGCGACAAGCTGGACGAAAACGGTCCCGAACCGGTGAAACCCGGTTTCGAGAGCCTGCGCATGGATTCCAGTGAATTCTGCGTGATGCGATCGGGATGGGAACCGGACGACGCGTTCATGCTCGTCAACCACGGGCAGTGGCCCGGCGGCCACAGCCACATGGGCATTCTGGACATCAATCTCTATGTCTTCGGGGTACCCCTGGTCGCTGAAGTCTCCCGTTTCGGTCCCTACGACGCCCCGTGGGATATGTATTTCCGCTCCGAACAGGCGCACAACCACGTCGTCATCGAAGGCGCGCCTTCCGCCCGTCCCGATATCCGGGGCGAGGAGATTCAATTCGGCAGCACCGGACGCTGTGATTTCTTCTCCGGTCGGCACCGCGCATACGAAGCCAGCGCGGGCGTTGTGATCGAACGCCGGATCCTCTTCTTCAAACCGTGGGGTTTCCTCGTCTCGGACGCCGTCGCGTGCTCGCATCGCCGGAGAAGCGCGCTCTGGTACCTGCACAGCGTCTACCCCTTCACCACGCACGATACGGTCGCCTGCGCCGAAGGTGATCGCGCGGGCATCCTCGTTGCCCCCGCGAATCCCAGACAGCTGAAATACGCGTTCAGCGGGATCGATTATCTGGAGGAAATGGTGCGCGAAATCCCGGTCTACTCCGGCGATCCGCCCGCCGCGCCGTGGCCGGACCGGTTTTTCATCGCCCTGCGAGGCTGGGGGGTGGCGGAGCCTGTCGTCCCGTTCGACGTCCTCCTGCTGCCGTATCGGGGCGCTCGTCCCGATGCGAGCGTGACGACGCTCGAGTGCCGGATTGACGGCCGCGCAGAATCACCGGTTCTGCCCCGCGCGCTGCAGATTGTCGCCGGAGACCGTCGCCTTCTCGTGTTTCACGCCGCTCCGGGTGTCGCCGTCGCAACTGACGACATTTCCTTCTCCGGACAGACCGCCGCCATCGAATACAGGGAGAGCCGTCCCGCGAGGGCCTTCGTTCACCAGGGCAGCCATCTTACGGTAGCCGGGCGGAGCATCCCGATCTCGAGCCAGATGACTCAAGAAATCGAACTCTGACTCGACCTACCCCCTACCCCCTTCCTGAAGGAAGGGGAACATGGGTCGATAGTATAGGGTTCGCGAATGTGCCTGCATGGTATTCTCCAGTCAATGAGCGTGTTTTTGGACGACCAGCACGCAATCCCCGGTTTTCCTCCCCCTTTCCTCTAGGAGAGGGGGCCGGGGGGAGAGGTCCCGCGGTTAGCCGACAGCCCTGTCTCAATCAAGGACCGCTACATGCCGCAACCGCGCCTGATGTTCTACCACGACGGACGCCACCCTCTCATCTATATGTAAGAGCCACCGATGCAGAAGGAGGAATTCGAAGCTGGCGTGGACGAACTGGCGGGCACGCCCGTGGACGCCATCATGTTCTGCCTGGGCGACGGCCGCACGTTCCTTCACGACACGAAAGTCGCAGAAATCTGGGGCCACAATGTGGATAAATGGCCCCACCTCATCTTCGACAGGGCCAATCGGAACGCCATGCGTCTCATCCGGGAAGGCCACGATCCCCTGCGCCTCATCTGCGACCGGGCCCACGAAAAGGGCATGCTCGTCTATCCCACCCTGCTGGTACAGCAGGGGCGCGGGGACCGCGGCGAGGACGTCCGGTGTTCCGACTTCCGGTTTGAAAACGCCCACCTGGAAATCGGCGCTCGAGGCGACCTCGACCCAGGGTTTCCCGGGTTGACATGCCTCGACTTCAGTCACCTGGAGGTCAGGGAAGAACGGTTCGCCATCGTCGAGGAAACGCTGAACGTCTATCCGGTCGACGGCTTCGAGCTGCAACTCAACTACACGCCGTATTATTTCCACCCGGACGCGGTTGAAGAGGGCAGCGAAATCATGACCGAATGGGTCGGACGGGTCCATCGCGCCGTCAAGAACAGCGGCCGCGAACGCGAACTCGCCGTACGCATTCCGGCCGACCTCGAGGGATGCCTGCAGGTGGGCCTGGACGTTCGGGAATGGCTTCGGCGGGGAATCGTAGACGTCCTGATCGGTCAGACATTTTCAACGCCGGAACTGCTCGATTCGACAATCGACTTCGGCCCGCTCGTCGACGCGGCCGAAGGCACAGGATGCCGGGTCCACGCCGCGCTGCACAGCCACGTGGACTCCGACCGCCTTGCCGAAGCCACCATTGAAATGATCCGGGCGGCGGCCTGCAACTACTGGGCCCAGGGGGTTGACGGCCTCTACCTGGCCCATTGGTTCGGCAACTGGCCCTACCAGGCGTCATTCTATGAGAAGCTGCGGGAATTGCCCCACGCGGACGTGATGGCCCCGAAGGACAAGCACTACTACGTTCCGACCGAGACCGGGCGGTACCCCAGGCCCGTCACCGAACCCGGCGTTGCCATGGGCCTGCCCGCGGCGCTGACCCTGGAAGAACCGGCCCGCGTTTCAATCAGGGTCAGCGACGACCTCCCCCGTTGGGATGCAACCGGGCGGGTGCACGACGTTGTCCTGCGCGTGCGGATCATGAATACCACCGAACAGGACCGCTTCCGTTTCCGTTTGAACGGGAAGGATCTTCCGGACACGCAAATGCGCAGGATCAACGAGATGTACCGCATGAGCGCCCCGCGATACCGGACCGGCTGCGGATACTGGTTCGTATTCCGGCCGGACCGCGCAAACTGGCCGCGCCGGGGCCGGAACGAACTCGAGGTTCACATGCTCAAGCGGGACCCGGACGTCACACCGGACGTTTATGTCCGCGACGTGGAACTGGAGATCAGGTATCTGATGGGAAGGAGCTTTCACCGGATGGACGATCCGGACCTGGGCCCGTCCGAGCCGTCGGGGGAGTAATGGAGCCGGAACGACTCCGTTGAAACAGGAGAAACATCATCGGACACGAGGGGAAACGTCAGCGATGAGAAAACAGCGCACGATCTACTTCAATGACGCCCGCCACTACTATCTGTTCGTCTTCGAACCGCCGATGAGGCTGGAAGACGCCTGGATGCCCGTAGACGAAGTCGCCGGCACGGCCGTGGACACCTTCGTCTACGGCGTCTCCCGTGCGGACGGTCTCTTCTATCCCTCCAGGATCGGCCGCATGTTCGGTGACGATCTGCGACCGTTCCAGCATGTCCACGAGTGGCGGTCCTGGGAAAATATGCAAAGTCTCATCGCCCGCGGCCTGGACCCTCTGACGGTCCTGATCGACCGCGCCCACGAGAAGGGCATGGACTTCATCGCCAGCCTGCGGATGGGCGGTTACGGAGGCATGGCGCCGGAACACGCGCTCAATAACGGAGGGCGGGGGTTCGTCCATCCCGAGGTGCGCGACCATCAGAAGGCGGTCCTGAAGGAACTCGCGACAAGGTACGCCGTGGAAGGCGTGGAACTGGACTTCGCCGCCTCCCCCGGCGGATGTCCCTTCTGGCTGAGGGCGGAAGACGTGTCCGAATACACTCCGGTAACGACGGATTTCGTAAGAGAGACCGCCGAAATCGTCCGGGGCCGGCAGGGGGGTCCTGCCTGTATCGGCGCGCGCGTCTATCCCACGGAAGAACTGAACCTGAAGACTGGGCTGGACGTGCGGACGTGGCTTCGGGAAGGGTTGGTCGACTTCCTGGTTCCGATGCTCTATCTGGACTTCGTACTGGACGCCAATATGCCGGTCGGCTGGCTCGTTGAGGCCGCTCACGAGCACGATATCTCCGTCTACGGCATGTTGCAGCCCTACTGCAGCGACGAGAGTCGTCGGTTCAATACGGCCGCCAACGCGACCGCCGCCATGATGCACGCCGCCGCCGCGAACTTCCGGGAACTGGGCGTCGACGGCCTGTACACCTGGTTTCTTCCCTGGCCCCTGGACGAGTCCGGCCGCAGTCTCCTAACGCAACTGGGCGATGCGGACCTGGTACGGGAAGCCGACAAGCACTACTTCCTGCGCCGACGGTGCGACGCGGCAGACGAATACGACTACGGCGCCTCTCTGCCCCTCGAGATTGCCTCACCCGACCCAAAGAGATATTGTCAGATCCCCTTCAACATCGCCGACGACCCTGAAAATGACCGCATTCGGAGCATCCGCCTCAGGATCGGCGTCAGCAATCTCGTTACGGCCGACCGACTCGAGATCCGGTTGAACGGCGCCGTGCTGGACGACAGGTCCAGTCGACGTTCGCCGATCCGGTCCCGGGATCCTTACGCGGGACAACTGCTTGAATTCGACCTGGAAGACGTCCGTCCCCGTAAGGGCAGGAATGTGCTTGAAGTGTCCCTGCAGGAAAGGCCTCCCGGATTCGAAGGCGGGATCGTGGTTGAAGACGTGGAAATCTTCGTCGAATACGGGACATTTCCTACAAGTTACCCGGCCTCGTTCGAACCATCCGCTGGGAAGTAAAGCGGGTTCAGATCGCTTCCTAACCTGATTTTTTCCCCTGACTCGGTTGCCAGGGAACGGATGATCCGTCAGTCATCCTCGAGCAGCCCCCCGGCCCGCAGCACCCGCCAGAAGGCGTAGTCCGCGGCGTTTACGATGGTATTCTCAAGGCTGCGCACCACCAGTTCTCCTTCCCCCGAATGCCCGCCGGCAATATGCGCCACCGCTTCGGGCAGCCGCACGCTGAGGCAGACGTGTACGCCATAGCCCGGATGCCGTATGGAGGGCCACCCTGCCGCGCCCGGCGTCCGCTTCCAGCGCGCCTGGTTTTCCGGATCGAATTCCCAGGGTTTGCCGACGTCGTGACACAGGGCGCCGGCAATGAGAATGTCCCGGTCGACGTTCAGATCCGGAAACATCGAGACGAGTTCATCGGCCATCCGCATCGCGAGTCGGGTCACGCCACGGATGTGGTCGGTCTGCGTCCCCTTCTTCAGGGGCGGCGTATCCGGGTTTCCGGATGGCCTGATGTCGGCGATCGCCTCGAAGCTGCTGGCCGCCAGCGCCGTCGCCCACGCCTCGATGACCTTCTCCCGCAGTGCGGCGTCGACGATTTCTCCGGCCTCCGGCAACTCGGCGCGGACCCTTTCGCGCAACGAATCGGTAACGGCCATCGTATCTCCCTCCAGTCAGAAATTCTCATGCCCTTACACTGCGGTTTTACAGGGCGTCAATAGCGAATGACCACTTCAACGTCTGTCAGGATGAGGTCGCACGCGATTTGCGGATTCCGTTCCACCAGCCCGACGTTGACGACGTGCTTCCCCCGGGTGATTTCCGTGGATCGCAGCGGGAAGCACAGCCACGCCGCGCGACTCACGTCGGAAATGCGGCGGATGCCGGGCGGTGGCTGGAAGGCGCCGCCCGGAGGATTGGTGTTGTCCATGACGCAGTAACGGAATTCGGGTGCTTCCATTTCCCGGCCATCCCAGCATACCCGAACACGATCGCCGACCACCCACTGGTCGAGCCGGACGCGGAGTTCCAGGTGCGACGGACCGTCTCTCTCCACGTCGTCGGCAATGTCCAGGGTGATAGCCGGCATTTCACCCGTCATCGTTTTCTTGAGGGCGACCGGCACCTCGCCCAGGATCCGGTCGATGCGGTAGGCGCCGCGCCAGGGTCCCTCTTTTTGAATGAACCGGTGGGTGGCCGCATAGATCTTGTCGGTGCGGCGGAGCGATTCGGGCGAGGCGATCTGCGAGAGCAATTCCCGCTTCATGTCCCGGTTAGCGTGCCAGTTGAACACGTAGATGCCGTCGGCGCCGGCGCGATGGTAGCGGGAGGCAATCGCCCGGGTGCGCATTCGATCCTTGACTTCAAGCGCTTCCGGGCCCACGAACGGGTCCGGCAATCCGCTGTCGAATCCCGCGTACACGGCGATCCCCCGGTCCCGGCACATCTCCACAAACGCGGCCACCTCCAGAGACGCATCGGTTACGGCGCCTCCCCCCAGAATCAGGATGTCCACCAGTCCCTCGTCGATCCACACCGGAATATCGTAGCCGATGCGGCGGCACATCTCCTGCGAGCCGGCCACGCGCGCCGCCAGATAGAACGGTCTGCCGCGCCGCTTCGCGACGTCATCCGTCAACTGCCGGACCCGGCGCTGGAGGTCGGTAAGCACGTACCTCAGCCGGTAGGCCTCATCCTCGGGTAGGTGGAACGCATGCCGCTGCCAGTCCAGTTCCACGCCGTCCCAGTCGTACCGCGTGACGACCTCCTCGATATGGGTATACCGGTGCTCGCGGACTTCGGGGACCGCCATATTCCACGAAAGCGCGAACCACTCCGACGTCCGGTCGCCCAGCACCCACTCCGGGTGTTCCCGCCGCATCCGGGTCAACTCGCTGTGGTGGAGCGACGGGAGGTCTTCAACCTGCGCCCCGTCGAAGTGGTTGTCGTTCATGCGCACGGATGCGTAAACGGCCATGCCCTGGGCGCGGCCGTGTTCGATCAGCGAGACGTGCGGGTCCTCTCCCCGCTCGAGCATCAGGCGGATGTTTTCGGTGTGTGTGTAGGCTGACACGTTCTCGTACTTTCGCCCGTGGACGTCGCCCAGCATTTCAAGCGCGGAATCCGGCCAGCGGGCGGCGTGCTCGCCGATGCACCAGAACAACGCTCCCACCTGCGTCTCCTCGAGAGGCGCGTAGGCCTTCTCAAGAAACGCTTCCATTGACTGGGGCACTGGGGAATAGCCGTGGGGCGCCCCGTCCCAGTTGTAGATGATTCCGTAGTCAAAGGGTCCGGACACAGGTTCCTCCCTTCTGCATGATGGACTCGTTCGAATACCTGTTTGATAACAGCTCGCGCGAATCTATTTTAAGGTTGTGTCAGGTCGAATTCCAGGAGTTTTCCGCGTACATCCCGGCGTATTTTCCATCCCTGCCGCCTATGAAATCTGCATTCTGCACAAACGCATTCGGCAACGACCAGGCCGATCAAGAAAAAGCCATCCCCTACCTGGCTGAACTGGGTTACGACGGGATCGAGCTCTGGCAGCAGTACCTCCGCCACGCGGACCTGGCGTGGGTCCGCTCAATCGCAACCCAACACGACCTCGAGATCGTGCAGATCTGCCCCTACTTCGACTTCACCACCGGCCAGGGCGCCTGGGACCAAAGCATACGGGATGCCGAGACGTTCATCGAATACGCGGTCGAACTCGGCTGTCCCTTCATCCGCACCTACACCGGCAACGTGGGGAGCGCCGACGCCACCGCCGGGCAATGGGACGCCTGTGTACGGGGCCTTCAGAGAATCTGCGAAATGGGCGCCCCGTACAATATCGTCTTCCCCCTGGAAACGCACCAGGTGATTCATCATGGGCCCAACCTGACGGATACCAGCCTGAGCACGCTTAAACTGCTCGGCGACGTGGGCATGGAGAACCTGACAGTCAACCTCCAGACGCCTCTCGTCGGCGAATCCGTCTTCCATACCGTCGAGCAACTCGGGGAACACGTTGTCCACCTGCACGCCCACAACTGGGTGGGAAGCTGGCCGGAACTCACGTTTCTGGACGCCGGCGACGTGGATTTCACCGCGTTCATCCGACGCCTGCAACACAAGGGCTTTGACGGCTATATTTCGATCGAACACGGCAGCCATCATCCGCCGTACGAGACGGCTGCGCATGAGATCGCGTACCTGAAGCAACTCATCGAAGGATAATAGGCATACGTGGGTCTGAGATGACAACGTGCGACATTTCCATCTCACTTGAAGACTGCTAAACGCGTATCGACTATGGGGGTCCGTCATGCCGCAGCGGAGAATGTCTCTGAAGAATCTCAGGCGACCCAAACCGCTTTACCGTGACACCTTGCTTGTGGAAGACGGCCGCGCGACGTCTGCCATCGTACGTCCGTCGGACGAGAGGTACCACGCTGTTGCCGAGGCCATCCGGAGAAAAGTCCGCGACCTGTCGGGCGCCGAATTGCCCATCCTGGACCACAACGCCGCCGCGACGACGCCCCGGAGGAACCTGATCCTTCTGGGCAACCTGAACAACAACAGGGCGGTCTTCCGGCTCTACGGATACAGCTACACCCCGGCGGACGATCATTTCCCCGGCGCCGGCGGTCATCTTCTGCACACGATTCACGATCCCTGGGGCAACGGCAGAAACGCCGCCGGGGTCTTCGGCAGCGATTTTTCCGGGGTCGAAACCGCAGCCGGCCTGCTGCTCGACCGCATGGAATCGGGATCGACCGTGGCTCTTGGCCCCGTGTTCGATGTCAAGTATGGACCGGATGCCCGGAACGGCGCCGGAATTCCCGAAGAACCGGAGCCGGACGCTGAGATGGCGGAAGCCGAAGGAGACCTCGAACGGGGTTCCCATACCGGTCTGTGGAGCAGGATCGGGCAGCGGGGCCTGCTCTACGGGCTTACCGGAAACGACGTCTACGCTGAAATCTACAAACGACTGGTCTTCCGGATGTACGACCATGTCCTGTCCGATCCGGACAATTACGGCAGCGTATGGGGCTTCGACGCGGATTTCGCGCTGCAGTACGTCATGCCCGGGTGGGACCTCGTGGAAGAGAGTCCCGTCATCTCCGCAGACGACCGCCTGCGGATCACCCGTATCCTTTTTGAGTTCATCACGGATTGCGTTTCGCACGTCGGCAACGTCGACGATGAGCACGTCCGCCACAACCACGCGACGTACGCCGCTCTCGGCCTTCACTACGCCGGCGCCTATTTCAAGAAATACTATAAAGCCACCCAGGCCTACCGGTGGCTCGCCCTTTCGGAGAAATGCTTCGAGGCGCAGGTCAACGCGTTCAAGCCGCTGGAGGACTGCGGCCACTACCAGTGGCGCACGCACTTCCACGCAATGCGCTATACGCTCAGCACCGGCGACATGACGTTTTTTGACACCGGCAATGCACAGCGCGCCGGCGACTACGCCATCCTGACAACGGACAACCTGGGCTGCGCCGTGCCCAATGGAGACACGTCCTCCCCGTTCGGCACCTGGACGGAAGTACCCTATCTGCGAGCCATGGTCTGTGTGACGGGAGACGGCCGCTACCAGTGGATGCTCGACAAGAAGAAAGCCTTGGCGCCGCGGTCCCACGCGTACGAACACAGCCGCGACGTGGAACCCGTTGAGCCTGTCGACCTGGAAGGGGCGCAGGCCTACCCGGTGGATCCCAGGTATTACGATTCAACGAACGGCAGCGACCACCTGCCCCTGGACAGGACCTTCGACAAGGTCGTCTTCCGGGACGGGTTCGCTCCTGAGAATCAGTACCTGTTCCTCGACGGTCTGTCCAACGGCGGTCACAAGCATTACGACGGCAACTCGATCTGCCGCCTCACCCAGAAACACCGCATCTGGCTGGCCGACTGCGACTACATCAAATCGCTGCCCAAATTCCACAACGGCGTCCTCATCCTGAAGGATGGGCAATCGGCCGAAATTCCTCCCTTCGTGGAACTCGAACGATTTGCGGCCAACCGGGATTCCGGGTTCTCCCAGACGACGCTTCGTTCCTACAGCGGCGTGGACTGGCGCCGTAACATTCTGTGGAGCCGCGGGGCCTTTTTCCTGGTTGTCGACGAGATGGAGGCCCTGGAAGATGCGGAATACAGTTTTCGCGCCGTCTGGCAGACCCTGGGCGACGTGAAGCTCCGAAAAGGCGGCCTCGCGGCCGAGCAGAACGGCGAGCGATTCTTCATCCATGGCCTGCCCGGGCCCGAACTCAGGCTCGAGGACGACGCGGTCACGGGCAAGAATTGGGCGCGATACGAACACGCCGAACCCGTCGTTCGCATCCTCCAGCAGATTGCCAACGTGCGACTCGGGAAAGGGGAAGCCTACCGGTTCTTCAACCTGCTGTATTGCGGCCCATTGAGCTTTGAAATGTCGCAGATCGCCGACAACGCCGTGCGCATTGACGGTGGTCCGGAAACCGTGTTCGCGGGCGTCGGGCGGACCCGGACCGCAACGGCGTTGCCCTCCGGCCCTCGAGTCGCAGCCGCACAGTTTCAAATATCTCCGCTTGCTCTTGCCATTGTCGACGGCACGGAAGTGTCCTGGGAAGATACGGCGTTCAGGAGCGATCGTCCCGTGTCTCTCGAATACGACCTGGCGGCGGCCCGTGGCGCGGTCGTCGCTTCCGGTCCGACGGAGATCGCGCTGTCCGCCGGAAGCGGGACGGTGGTCGAAGTGGACGGGCAGCCGGTCGACGCCGACGTTTCCGGGGACGCCGTCACGTTCCGCGTGCCCGGGGGCCGGCACGGCATCGCGCTGATCCCTCCCGCCCTCTCGGGAATCCGCCGCGCCGCAGCCGTAGAGACCGCAACAAGCTTCGCGCCCCGCTTCCGGACCCCGCGCAGGAGGGGCCGTATTCCGGACCTGTCCGTCACGTGGTCTCACGGGGAGGAAAACCCCCTGCTGTCCCTGCAGGCCGCGGACCTGGACGGCGACGGCAGGGATGAAGTCATCGCGGGCGGCCGCACCCGATCCATCCACGCCTACAAGGACGGAAGCCCGCTCTGGAGTTATCCCACTGGCGGGGTCGTCCGTTCCGTCTGTGCGGCGGACCTTGAAAACGACGGCCGGGCCGAAGTCATCGCCGGCTCGGAAGACGAACGCGTGTATGTTCTGGATGCAACGGGTAACCTCCGGTGGGACTACAGAATTCCCTTCTACTTCCAGGATCCCGTGGTGCGATCCGTCTTCACCGGCGACATCGACGGTGACGGACGCCTCGAGATCATCGCCGCCGTGGAATCCTGGCGCTACTACGCCTTCAGCCACGACGGGAAGGAACTATGGCACCAGATGACGGTCCGTCCCTCTTCCACGGGCTGCGCCGCGGACCTGGACGGCGACGGCCGGGCCGAAGTCATCGCCGGAACGGACTATCACCGCTGGCACTGCATCGACGGGAGCGGCGATATCCGGTGGTCCTACCATCCCGCCACGGGGCCCCGCGCCAACGGCGCCGCAGCCGGGGACGTGGACGGAGACGGGCTGAAGGAAGTCGCCTTCGCCGGCGCCGACACTCACGTCCACCTGCTCAACGCGGAGGGGGTCCTGCTCTCGCAATTCAACACAGGCGATGAAGTCACCCGCGTCCTGATGGCGGATATGGACGGCGACGGCGTGGATGAAATCGTCGCCTCTTCCATGAGCTTCAACGTCTACGTCGTCCGGGGCGACGGCAGGACGCTGCACTGGCGAACCGACCTCGGCGAAGTCGTCCGCTGCATCGCAGCCGCGGACTTCGACGGCGACGGGAAGCTCGAAATCGCCGCGGGCGTCGAGGATGGGACCGTGTACCTGCTCGCCAATGCGGACGGACGTCCCCTCGGCCGCTTTCGGACCGGCGGACCCGTCCTGGACGTCGTCCCGGCGGACGTCGACGGGGACGGCGTCCCGGAAATCGCGGCCTGTTCGGAGGACGGCTTTCTTCACGTCGTCAAGGCGTAAAGCGAAGTAAGCGCGTTTTTATGTTCACGTCCCGCCGGTCATCCTCACGCTAAAGGAAATCACCATGAAAATCACCGACGTCGAAATCATCCCGATCTACCCGAAGATCGCGGCACGCAATGCCGATCAGAAAACGCGCTTCATCAACCTGAACCACCGTACCATCTTCAAAGTCACAACGGACAACGGCATCGTCGGGTACGGCGACGCGCGCTGTGAGGCGCCCGACTTGTCCACCGTCGAACACCTTGTCGGGCGCGATCCCTTCGACTTCATCAACGCCAATCTCAATTCGGGCCTGATGGGGGCGTTGTACGACGCCATGGGCAAGCATCTCGAGATACCCGCCTACAAACTCATGGGCCAGAGGATACGCGACCGGGTACCCGTAGCCGCGTGGACCCGGCCCGCGTCGCCGGAAGACCTGGCCAAAGACGTCCAACGGGCCGTCGGCGAAGGATACATGATCTTCAAGATCCATACCTGCGCCTATTACGACGTCTTCGAACAGACTCGCGCCGTAGAGGAGGTGGCGCCGCCGGGATTCAAGATGCACTACGATTTCAATCACAACCGGCCGCTTGCCGCCGTCCTGCGCATTCTGAAGGAACTGGAAGACTCGCCCGTGGTCGGGATGATCGAGGACCCCCTCGTTCTGTCCGACGTGGAAGGGTGGCGCCTGCTGCGGCAGAAGACCAGCTTCCCGCTCCTCATGCACGTGCCGCAACTCGGCGGCGGGCAGGAAATCATCCGGGGCTGCGCCGACGCCTATATGATCGGCGAAGGCGGAATCGGCCCCACTCTAGTGCGCGGTTTTGCCGCGGCCCTGGCCAATGTCTCCTCGGTCATCCAGCTTACGGGCGGCACGCTGACCAAGGCGATGGCCCTGCATATGGGCGCCGTGATTCCAAACGTCGCCCATTGCACGAACCTGGACGACCAGTACGACCAGGACGTTGTCAGACAGCGGATCGAGGTGGCGGCCGGTTCGTCTCCGGTACCGGAGGGTCCCGGCCTCGGCGTGGAGGTCGATGAAGACGCCCTGGCCGAATGCGCGGCCAACAAGCCCACGGTTGTCCCAACCACGATCGGCATCCTGCACCTGCCCGGCGGGAACAAACTTTATACGAAAGGGTTTCCGAACGTGCCTCGCGTCACGGGATTTCCCGAAGGCAATACCCGGGGCATCCGCCTGGAGGTGTGGGAGGACGACGGCACCGGGGCGTTTCAGGAGACACTGAAGCGTATTGAACAGAACGGTCCGTTCATGGAGAAATAGACGTTCAGCCAACGCTCCCCGGCGGGTCTCGCCGATTCCAATCGAACAGGAGTTGTCATGCCGCTTCTCAACGTCGAACGCGCGCGCGAAAACGTGCGCCGCCATACCTGGGCGCAGGCCATCGTCGAAGGGTGGAAGCAAGAGGTCGACTACCTCATCAGCCAGGACCGGGGTTTCGTCGAAGCGATGATACCGGAACTCACGCCGTGGCCGGAGTACGGCCAGAACTGTCCGGCCTGTGTGGACCGCCTCTCGTCCATGGGCGAAACCGGCATCTACGACTGGGACCCGACCGATCCTGACCGGCTCGTCTGCAGATACTGCGAAACGGAGTATCCAAACGCCGATTATCCCGAGACCGGCAGCGTTAGCGCACCCCGGATGAACCAGACGTTCACGTTCTATCTCACCGACGCGGAACGCGCACACCCTGACGACAGATCCGGCGAACACGCGTTCAAATGGGTCCGCACGCCGGTGCATACGAGTTGGACCGGCGTCATCCGCGCGAAGAAAGGCCGCTGGTGCTTCGAAAAGATGCTGCCACTCGCCAAGTTATACGCGCTCACTCGCGACGTTCGTTTCGCACGGTGGAGCGCGTGGATCATGGACTGCATGGCGCGTCGGTATCCCAACTGGCTGTTCCACTCCTACGACGGCACCGTTGCGGACTGTCCGCCGGCGGAGGCCGCGGCATCTCTGGGCAAATTTCCCCCCGCGGGCCGGTTCCCCGCAGAAACCATCATCTCCGCATTTGACGGCCGGCACCAGGTGGGTGACCACGCCGTACTCAACAACGGCTTTTGGGGCGCCGGACGGTTCGGGTGCAGCGGATCCGACGGGGGGTTCCTTCTCTCGGTCGTGCTGGCCTACGAACTGGTCAGGAGCGCCCGGCATTCAGACGGTTCACCCGTCATCACGCGGGAAATGGACCGGCGCATCGTGGACGACCTGATCCTCGCGGGCTGCGCAGACACCGAAAACTGGAATGATATCAATAACAAATGCGGACCCGGCCGCGCGCTCAGCGCCGCGGTGGGTGTTCTCTTCGGGAAGCCGGAGAAAGTGCGCCGCGCAATCGAGGGGTTCGAATTACTGATGGACGACGCCTTCCATTTCGACGGCTTCTGCACGGAGTCGCCGAGTTATTCGGCCATGCACCTCAACCTGCTGCGAGAGATTCCGGAACTGCTCGTCGGGTACTCCGACCCGGACGGATACGAACCGGAGAGTGGCGCCGCAATAAAGAACCTGGATCCATTCCGGCATTTCGACCGCTACCGCCTGGCGCTGGAGAGCATGGTCCGCATGCTGGACCCGAACCTGGAGGAACCGGTTATCGGAGACTCCAGGGAAGGGCGGAGCATCGAACCCATCTACGCCGAGATCCTGGCCGCCCATTACGGCAGCCGCTACGCCGGTCTGCTGGAGATGTCTCAGGGGGCGCCGCTGTCGGAAAGAGGGGAGGAATACGCCCTCTGGCACCGGGACCCCGATCTGAAGGCGGACGACGAGACCGGCCTGCCGCACCGTACGGAATGGTTTCCCGGCTGGCACGTTGGCGTTCTGCGAGCGGGAAATCCCCGGGGACATACCGCCTTGTATCTGAACGGCTACGCGTTCGGCGGCCATCGCCACCGGGATACCCTTGGCATCATCTACATCGCGCATGGCCGGGAGATGGCGGCCGACAGGGGGTATATCTGGGATGATCCCAGGAACGCCTGGACCGGCAGCACACTCGCCCACAACATCGTCACCGTGGACGGTCGGAACCAGGCCGGCGACAACAAGCCCGCCGCACTGGAACTCTTCGGGACCGGCGCGGGCGTTGAAGTCGTGCAGGCGTCGGCGGCGCCTTACGAACAGTGCGATCTGTACCGGCGCACCTGTGTGCTGGTCCAGGTCCCCGGTGATCAGACCTATGCTGTCGACCTGTTCCGGATCGCCGGGGGCGCCTTCCACCAGTACGGCTTTCACAGCAACGGCCGCCTCAAGGGTATTTTCGGCGCCGCCCCCGGACCCGTCGACGATCACATCGAATGGCTGTCCAATATCCGCGCAGCCCGGCCCCGGGGTCCGTTCACCGCAACCTGGGACAACAACGGCGTGGGAATCGAGCTCACCCTGCTCAACCCCGTCCATCGCCTGCTGCTCGTGGACGCGCCGGGTTGGCGCTCGGACCTGGGGGAAGAACTCAACGCCCCGCCCGTGCAGCAGGTCCTGGCGGAACGTCGCGGCGATACGCACCTGAAGAGCGGGTTTGCCGCGGTCATTTCACCCTACACGGATCGTTCGCCCGTCCTGTCGTCCCAACTGGAGCTGGACGATTCGGACACCGGCGCGATGGCGGTCTCCGTCTGCCGTGAGGGATGTACGGACTACATCCTCTCCGCACCGGGAGGCGGCGTCCATCAGGTCGGCCCGGTGTGCGTATCGGGCCGGTTCGCCTTCGCGTCGGTGGATGACGACGGCCGACTGCTGCGCGCCTATCTGCTTCGCGGCGCCGCACTGCGCTGCAACGGGCACGCGCTGACCGTGGACAGGGAGGAGGTTGCCCTCGACGTCGCCCGCGTCACCGATCGCACCTACCACCTGCGGAACGCCGTTCCCGATCCCGACACCCTTCCAGGCACCTATCTCCTGTGCGGCGATACAGGGTACGAAATCGAGGACGCTACGGAAGTATCTATTACGGTTCGGGATTATCCGGCTACGGATTGCGACGCGGTCACCCTGCTCAAAGCCGTTGAGTTTGTAGCGGAGGAGTGAAGAAGCGAAGGAAGCTATCAGCTATCAGCCGTCAGCAATCAGCCAAGAACCAAAACCAAAAGGCGGAAATCCAAATCAAAAACCCCTTTTCCCCCAATTCCCTGCCTACGGCGTGATCCTTGAAAAACCGGCGAGGCGTGAGCCGGAAGAGGGGAGAGATTGCCTGCCATGCAAGGTTTCTTCTCCTGCCGCAGGCGAGTCGGAGGGACATATTGGCAATGGCTTCTTCTACCGTCGACCCTCTTCCGTCTCCCCGTATTTATTACAGATTCACGAATCCCGATAAAACCCGTTTCTGTCCGGCGACGTCCAGTATCCTGCGAATGATGAGGCTTTCGTTCCGGTCGATACCCGGTTTACCGGATTCGAACAGGTCCAGCACGGCATCCGCGGTATTCAGGAAAATTCGGCTTGAGTCCACCTGGAAGAAACGCGTCGCTTCTGTCGTCGTTACCGAAGCCGCATAGGGGGTACTCGACCCCGTATACACGTTCACGACCGCGGTACGTCCTCCCGTATAATCCAGCAGCAGTTGCGACTGTTTTCCCGCCCCCCGGCGCATGACCCGGCGCACGCCCGGTCCCATACAGCTGACGGCCAGTTCGAGGGGATGGATCGCGTATTCTCCGAATGACCTGCCGCCGCCCCAGGTGACCATGTGCCTGACCTGCCTGTGCCCGACCTCTACCACGTAGTCCTGCACTTCGGTATAGCGCAGCGCGGAGCTCGTTTGCATGGGCACCCGATGCCTGTCGGCCAGCGCGAAAATCCGTCTGGCCGTGGGCAGGTCCGGGGCAAATGTCTTGTCCACGTACGTGGGCTTTCCGAAAGGAAATACCTGCCGGCAAAGTTCGAGGTGCGTCTCCGGGGTGGACGGCGCAAGTACCATGAAGCAGTCCACCGCCTCGTTCAATCCGGCTGCGTCGGAGAACCAGGCAACGTCGTTCGCCTCGGCCCACTTCCTGCCGCTTCTCGGCCGCAACCCCGTGCATCCCGCCACCACGAAACTCCGATCCAGCAGTTCGTTGCGCAGCAGTTTCAGGTAGACGTTGGCGTGGAAGTTCTCCGGATTGTCATCTACAAACCCGATCCGTTTCTCTCCACCTGTCATTCTTCAGACCTCTCTTCTAGGGCCACTCGGGCGCATCCGCCACGCGCACGATGCCGCCGTTTTCGATAGACTGGTGCCAGGCGTCCAGCACCGCCGTGGCGCGCCAACCGTCCAGCGCGGTCACAAAGGGCGCCCGATCCTCTATGACGGCGTCGACAAAGCTGTTCACGCACGACGGAAACGCCCCCACCCATTTGTCGAACACCTGGTAGTTCAGCAGGGACCGCGGCCACTTGAATTTTTCCTCCGTACTCATTTCGATCGCCTCGGCCTTCCGGTCCAGATTCACGTGTCCCTTCTCCCCGATCACCTGCATGAAGGAGTCCGGCATCGAAGGATGGGTATTGGGGTAGATCCACGCCGATTCGAACGTTGCGACGGACCCGCCGTCGAACTTCACGAGCCCCTGCATCATGTCATACGTATCGATTCCCCTGGCCGCCAGCACGCTTTTGATCCCGTATCCGTGGACCTCGACGGGACTCTGATCGAACCACCAGCAGATCAGGTCGATATCGTGGGCCGACAGGAACCAGGCAGGCGAGGACTTCGCTGACCATGGCAACATCTCCGTCGGCACGGAGATGGGGTTGTTCTTGCGCGCGTAGCCCATCAGCGGTCTGCCGATTTCCCCGTCGCGGATCATGTTCCACGTGGCGTTGTACGGCGCCAGCCACCGGTGGTTGTACGAGACCTGGAGCTTCAGTCCGGTGCGCTTCACGGCCTCCACGATTTCGGTGGCCTCGCCCAGGTCCGTTGTCATCGGTTTCTCGACGTGTACGTGACAACCCGCCTCCAGGCATGCGACGACAGGGTCAAGATGCGCCCAGTCCGGCGTGGCGATATAGACGATGTCCAGCGTCTCTTTCTCCAGCATCTCGTGATAATCCACATACCCCGCGGAAACCGAAAACTCGTCCTGCGCCCTGCTCAGCTTTTCCGCGTCCAGCGTGCAGAACGCCGCCAGTTCGACCAGCGGATTCCTGTGCAGGACCTGCGTCACGCTGCTGCCCATAATGCCGAGGCCGATCACACCCACGCGCTGCGTCATCTGCGTCCCTCCTCAACCTTTTTTCGCGTATCGTATCGATTGAATGTTACACCGGTTTCGAGTCTCCGCCCGTCCGCTTCCCTCAAAGCGCCGCAAACACGATCGGCCGCACCACGCACGCGTCCCCAGGTCCCAGATCGTAGATCACCGGCAGGTCGTCCGGCGCGCCGGGCCATGGAATCGCATCCCGCAGGACGAACCTGTGTCCGCCCTCCTCTCGGGGTATCACCCGGTCGATCGTGTGGAGCCGTTCCTTATACGCAAGGCGTGCGCCCTTTAGATAGTGGCATCCCGAGTCTTCCGTATCCTCCCACTCCCTGTGAATCCACGTCCGGGTCAGCAGGCCGTCGCTCGTCTCCGCTTCCACCACGAACCGTCCGATGTGCAGCCGTTCCGCGTCCAGCGAACACTGCCATCCGTCGCCCGACGCTTCGACCGACTTGATCGGGAAGTTACACGCGTGGGGAGGATTCGACGCCATCAGCGTTTCGCCCGCGGGAGGCGCTCCGCCGGTGTCCGAAGTCACCGTCACCCGGCAGTTGTCCGCGTCGATTCCGGCAATCCGACCGCGCCACGTGCCGGTTCCCTTCACGTCCACGTTTTCAAACGTCAACCGCCGTCCCGCCAGGCAGGCCCATAAAGGACGGTCATTCGCGTCCAGGTTCAATACCCCGAATCCTCCGTCCAGTTCAATTCCGTCCTCGAAGACGGATCTCGCTTCGTCCGACATTGCGCTCAGCAGTAGACATCTCCCGCCCTGCCAGGAGATCTCCAGTCCGATCGCATCCTCGCCCTCGACCAGGCCCAGGCGCCGGACGCCCGTCAACTTCGGATGTTTCCGATAGGCTTCGCACACAACGGCGAAGAGGCTGTTCAGGGCGTCCTGCCGGCGGCCCGCACGATTTCGCAGGAGGACGTAGTCCAGATGTTCGACCGCGCCGGGCTTGCTGGGCGGCTTCCCGTGGGCCGTGATGACTTCCTGCGCGACGCCCTCTGGGACGACCATGCGCAGTCCCATCTCCTCGTCCCGCCAATCGGCCCGGAACTCGCCCGCCGGCTGCCCGCGCTTCACATCATAAAGGTAGGAAAAGCCGCTGCCCCGATACGAGTGGTAGCTGCGCTTTCCGTTCGTCCCCGGCTGCCCGGGCAGGCTGGCGTGCCGTTCCAGTTCGGGATCGTCGTACAGCTTCCGGAACGGAACGGCCGGCCCCGCCAGCGTGCCGCCGTCCTGCGCCTGAAACGCTACGCCCGAGGTTGAAAACGTCCCGTCGAACCCGTGGAACGAATAGTCGTGCGCCCAACCGCCCCTGACGTGGAAGAGGTCCACGAGTACCTGCAGGTCGGGCGCCAGTTCCAGCAGCGTCACCCCCCTGCGATACACGTCGGCCTCCAGGTAGGCCCGCGGCGCGGACAGTTCCACGTGCTGGACGTGAGGGACCGCTCCAAACCGTTCGAGGCGGCCTTCGTCGGCCGTGTCCTGCCGGCTCTCGTTCACCACCACGGTGACGTGGCTGACGGTATTCTTCTCCCATGCCGGCGGGTCCGGATGTTCGGCGGCATGGGTAGGATAGCCCGTATCGGGCACGACCCGCTTGTTGCCAGCGATGACCTCCAGGTTCAGCCGGTCCCGATGCGCGTGCCCGGCGTTGGCGTGCCCGTACTGAAGTACGGCCGCCAGCTGGTTTTCCGCCCGGCCGCTGCGCAGGATCACGAATCCCGTCCCGCCGAGGTTATCGCTCGTTTCCGGCCACTGCGGCAGGTCGCCCGCGGCGCGCTCCAGTTCGGCTTGCGTCAGCGGCACTTCGAACAGGTCATCGTAACTCCTGAACCCGCTTTCACCGGTCACGCCCTCGTTCAAGAGCGCTCTTGCATACTCCGGCCACCCGTAGCCCCTGAAGAACCGCTGCAGAGACGATACGTCCAGCATGGGATAGGTGACCCCGGCGCCGGTATCCGCGATCGACGGCATAATGCCGCCCCAGCACGCCAGCCGCCGGGACCAGCTGCCCAGCGAACGCACGTGTCGCCCAGGCAGCCTGCGCTTGCCCAGCCGCTTCAGCACCAGGTCCGTATCCAGCATGTAGCGCGTCCAGCAGCCGGCCGAATAACCGATGGCCACCTCGAACGAGACGCCGTCCCGGAAGAGGAAATTGTCCAGCGCGTGGTCCCATCCCTCCACGCCGTACGCCCAGACCGCCGTGGTCGGCCCGCACCCCGTGAATGTTTCCAGTTTCTCGATCGCCCAGTCCGTAAACGCGTCGCCGTCGATCACCACCAGCGCCTTCACCGCGGAGGCCTGGTGCAGCCCGTAGTTTCCCCGGATCTTTCCCTCCCAGATATCCCGCACCGACTGCCGCACCAGGTTGTCTTCCACGTGCCGGATCAACGCATCGGGTTCTTTGTTCAGAAACGCGTGCACATCACTTTCGGACTGCAATGCCGGAAACAAATCGTCGTACGCCTCGGCGTAGAGCCCGATGTTGAACGACTCCTGAACGGCGTAAAGGAAGCGCCCGGTGTATCCGACCTGATAATTCAGGCCGTACCATGACTGCGCCGCGTGGTCCATGGTGGGAAAGAGCGCGGCCATCCTGTCCAGCAGAATCGCACCCTTGCGGCCGTACCGCCCGTCTCCGGTGATCAGATACGCGCGTCCGAGGTCCTGCAGCGCCGGAATCAGCCGGTGCCAGAGGCTGTAACAGTAATGCGCCACGAACCAGAACCGGGACCGCCCGTCCCCCGGGTCCCATCCCGTCCCGTCGTCCGCATAGTCGCCGGTAAGCAGGGCGCGGTCTCCCGTCCGGTAATACGCCATGAAGTCGTTCGAGGGGTATTCCTCGCCTCCCACGGCGCACTTGATCTTCCAGGGACGGTTGAAGATATCCACCTGCCACGGTCCGCCGGGCGCCTGGAAAACCGCCTCGCCGTGGACCGGACACCCGTCGAACGACGGCAGAAACCCGCGGAATATGTCCGCCGGGGGCGGCAGGTCGCGAACGTACGCGTCGTCCAGCTTCGCCCAGACTTCCGCCCTGCCGACGATCTCGTCGACGATCTTCTTCGCCGCCGGATACCGCGCCACGTGGTCCACCATCCTGCGGACTTCCTCATCCTTATACAGCGTACGGCCGGTCTTCATTTCACGAATTCCTTTCGGTCCCGCCGAATCGAGAATCGTCTTCGAAAGCAGCAAAGTAATCAGGAAAATGCTAAAATGGAAACGGAAAAGACCCGGCCGAATGCGGACGGATCGGGCTGAATGGGGTCTTGCGTACGCCAGTCTGTAGTGCAAGGCGCGGATCCATGAGCCACGCCCGACATTTACGTAATACGACGTATTATATCGTCATACACTGTAATACAATACTCCGGCATCTGTGGAGAAAAAACATCGGAAGAGAAAAGCAACCGATCCAGGTGGGATGGGCTGCTTGTAGGTTATACATAAACGTCATTTGTGAAGGAGGTTTTGGTTATGGGGCGGTCGATACTTGATGCCGCGTGTTGCGGATCAATTGCTCCAATCGTTGTAACCCTCTGTCTCTTAGTTGGAGTTTTCTAGTCGCGACATCCGTCTCGTCCAGATAGCAGAAATCAAAACGGCAGGTCCTCGTCCTTTAGATACACAGGAGCGGGCGGTTCTGCATGATTTGGATCCAAAAAACCCAATAGCTGCTTCAATTTCTCCAGGAGTTCGTCAAACGTAATCACATCGACGTTTTTGGAATTTCGGCGAAAGTGCTCAAATGACTTCTGGTGATCATCACCTGAAGGCATTTTTCCGATGATTAAGCAACAGTGAACAGAATACGTCTCAATGTCAGGCATCTTGCTGTTTTCCTTGAACTGTGCTATTTCGCGCTCGAACCGATATTTCTGATCGAGCGCTTGTATGATGGATCCGGATAACGCGGTTGAAGGTGTGTACACACCGTCGCGATACTCCACTTTGAGCAATTTCTCTTGAGGAGTTTTGATCTCGATGATTGCGGAATTGTTCGTCAGGCTGTTCTTGACCAAAAAATCGGTGATCTTGTCGCCCGACCCCGATATTTTTCGTCCGCCAACATAGGCTTGGTCCCTTACCTTGATGATCGGATAGCCGAATGCCAAACTCAGGATAAATGGATTCTCGTTCAAGAAATCTTGCCAGCGTTTTTCGCTGAGCTTTTCGGTGATCATTTCCTCATAACGCGCGATCAATTTCTCAAGAGTAACGAGTTCGATATCGTGCTGAAGCTTTGCGAGCCGATCAGGCTCGGTCTCGGCAATGGCTGTGACGTTCTTCTCGAATTCTCGGACCACCACTGCTTGTTCATCGTCCGACAGTGGCTCTTGGCCTTGCGCTACGGCAGTAAATAGCTTTCGCAATGGACTTCGCCCGATGGTCACCGGGACCATTGGCTCTCCGATTTTCTCTGCCAAGAGATTGTGGATCTTGCCGTCCTTTACAGACTGTGCGGCGGTTCGGCTGGTGTTTGTGATGTTGTCTATTTCCTTTCGGGCTGTCTCGAAGTCCTTGGCGGAAATGTGGAAGAGCTTTTTTTGGTGATCAATACCGGTTTCATGCACGTTAGAAATCACGATTTCAGTGCAATCTGAGAGTTTCTCCACTGCATTGACGATGAACCTATATTCCTTCCTCAGACCCAATCCCCAATCGTAGTCTTTGATAAACGTAGAAGGCAGCCCTTCCAAAACTCTCATTACGTCTTCTTCTGTTGAAGGGACAAGCTCAAGAGATTCGAAATCTATCAAGTCTTCATCGAAAGGAACAGTAGCACCAGAATATGGCGACAGAAACCCTTGCCCGTTAGATTCTGAAAGATTTTCAACATCGCCAGGAAAGACGACCAAAGCTCTGTTGGCAAGGGTAATGCGTCTTATTTTGTTGTATTTCGGCTGTAGAAAACCACTTCGTCCTAGCCTGAATTATTCATAAAAAAGGTAGTTTCCAAACCCAAGTCATTGTATTATATTATGGTTACGCAAATAACCGTAACGCAATGACAG
>JAPPNU010000024.1:0-28964 GCA_028873695.1 Gemmatimonadota bacterium
CATCCTGCGATTCGGCGAGGGAGCGCAACGCAGTATTTCGACCGCAAGGGCCGGCCGTAGCCCGGATGGACTTTTTCAACGGGCTGTTATGGTTGAAACTGTACCGGCGCAGAACGGAATTATGATAATATCCCCAGTGACCAAAGGCAAGCCCGGAATGGGTATATTGACCCGACGAACAGAAGCCTGTTGCGCCCGTAACGGGCGCATGCTATCTTGGACGCCGCCCCGAATGCGGCCCCCCAAGCCCGTCGCCGATTCCGCAATTCCGAACGTCTGAAGGGTCTGCCGATGAAGACCGAAAGACTCGGCCGAACCGGCCTGGAAGTCCCCATCGTGGGTCTGGGTACCGGCTTTATCGGTATCGCCGACCCCAACCGTGCGGCAACCGAATACGACTTCATGGACGGTTGGGATGAAGACGGGCCCGCACGTTCTGACGAAGGCGTCGCGCGTTCCAGCAATATGGAGGGCGAACTGGGAGTCGCAACGGTCCATGCGGCGATCGAAGCGGGCTCGACGCTGATCGACACCGCCCCGCTGTACGGTTCGGGCAACAGCGAATCCATAATCGGCGAGGCCCTCAGGCAACGCCCTGGCCTGGCCGAACGGTGTACGGTTACCACGAAGGTCGGGCAGACGGCCGACGGCCGGGACCACTCTTACGATGCCGTCATGCGGCAGGTGGACGAGAGCCGGCAGCGTCTGGGAATCGACGCCTTCGACGTTCTCTATATCCACGATGCGATGGACATTCCCATCGAGGAAGTCATGGGTAAGGACCGTGCCCTCGGCGCCCTTCGAAGACTCCAGGATGCGGGCGTGACGCGTTTTGTCGGCACGGCCACCAACGACCCGCACACCAACGCCCGGTACATCGAGACCGGGGAGTTCGATGCCGCCGTGGTTCCCGAGGCGCTCAGCCTGATCAATCAGCTTGCCGGCGACCGTATCCTTCCGGCGGCGGTCAGACACGACGTGGGTCTCGTCATTGCCACACCGGTTGAACGCGGGCTGCTCGCCACGGGTCCCGTGGATGGCGTCAATTACCTTGCCCGCAGCTTCAGCCGGACCTGCCTGGACCACGTTGCAGCAATCCAGGACCTCTGCAACGGTCACGGCGTGCCGATGGTTGCCGCGGCCCTGCAATGGTGCACGCGCCATCCTCAGGTGGCCGCCACCATACCCGGCGCCCGCGTCCCGGCGGAAGCCCGGGCGAACGCCCGCGCCGGAGACGTCGATATACCCGAGGCATTCTGGAAAGAACTCGCCCCCTTTATCCGGCACTTCGAAGCCGACGTGGACCGTTAGCAGTCCGTTGAGAAAGTCGCTCTGCAGGCGAGGCCGGATGGACTTACTCAACGGGCTGTCAGGTTCTCGGAAAACGTGAAGACTGCGAAACCTTTGCCATGTCTCTGAAACTGACTCTCCTTGGCACCGGAACCCCTACCCCCCTCGCGCATCGTGCGGGCTCCGGCTATCTCGTGACGTTCGACGATGAAGTCCTGCTGTTCGACTGCGGTCCGGGTATTGCAAGACGCCTCCTCGAAGCGGGGACGCCGCCCCAGGCGCTGACGCGCCTCTTTCTTACCCACCTCCACTACGATCACAGCGTGGACTACGCGTGTATCGTCCTCACCCGGTGGGATCAAGGCGCGGGAAAGATCCCCGAACTCCACGTCTACGGACCGGCCCCGCTGACACGCATGTCGGAAAGGCTCCTGGGCTTCGACGGCGCCTTCGGGCCGGACCTCGAGGCGAGGACAGAACACCCGGGCAGCGAGTTCGTCTATGAACGAAGGGGCGGAGTCCTTCCCCGGAAACGCCCCGAACCCATCGTCACCGAAGTGGCGGACGGCTCGCGCATTCAAGCGGAGAACTGGGAAGTCCGGACCGCTGAAGTCGTACATGTTCAACCGCAGCTCACGTGCCTGGCCTACCGGCTGGACACCCGGTACGGGACGATCGTCTTCGGCGGAGATACGGCGCCCACGACGAGCCTTACAGACCTCGCGCGGGGCGCGGACGTGCTCATCCATATGTGCCACCTGATCAACGACGTGGAACGGGACCCGCGCATCACCGGCTGCTGCTCCGGACACCTGGACGCCGCACGGACCGCCCGTGAGGCGGGCGTCGGCACGCTCATCCTGACCCACGTTACCGAACAGTTGGAACCGCCGGGCGTCCGGGAGCGCCTCGTGGCAGAGGCCGCGCGCGTCTTCGAGGGTCAGATCGTCTTCTCGGAGGACCTCACGTACGTGCCCGTGGGACCCATCGATCCGGAACCAATACGGTAGCCGGAACGGAACCGGACGCTTCCAAACCGCTTCCGGAACAACAACCTGAACCGCCAGGAGCTTCCAGGTGAAAGCCATCATTCCGGCCGCCGGCAAAGGCGACCGCTTCTATCCGTTCAGCCACTACCGGCCCAAACCCATGTTTCCCATCTGCAACCGGCCTCTTCTGGAGTGGGTCGTCGAACGTATCGTGGACGAGGGCATCACGGACGTCGGCATCGTCGTCGGACACCGGCAGGGCCGGATACGGAGCCACTTCTCCAACGGCCGCCGGTTCGGTTGCAGAATCACCTACATTGAGCAGCCGCAGCAACTCGGCACGGCCCACGCCGTCTGCGCCGCGGCAGACTTTATCGGGGGCGACGACTTTCTGGTCGCGTACGGCGACGTCTTCTTCGAGCCGACGGTCCTTTCCCAACTCCTGTGCGGTTTCTCCGACCGATCGGTCGCCGCCGTCCACCACAGCGAGGAGCTCAACCGGCGCATTCGCGTGGAAACCGATGGCCGGGGAAATATCGTCAATTACACCTGGAAGCCCCGGTCGTCCACCGGCGCGTCGCTGTCCGGCCTTTACGTATTCCGGAACGACGCGCTTCAGGACCTCGGCAATACGTCGGACGTCGTAACCGGTGTGCAAAACGGTATCACGCCCCCTGAGGGTCACGAAATCGCCGACGCCCTGGCGCTCATGAACCGGGAAGGCCGCGCCGCCGCCGCTGTCCGCACCGACGGAGTCTGCTTCGATATGGACATGCCCTGGGAGCCCCTGGCGGTCTGCCGTCTGGCTGCACGGGAGATGGCCCTCCGTCTGCGGGCCTCCAGCATAGCCGGCACGGCCCGGGTCGATCCCGACGCACACATCGACGGACCGGTGTTCGTCGACGAAGGCGCGACCGTCTCACGCGGGGCCCGTATCAGCGGTCCCGCCTGGATCGGCAGAAACACGCACGTTTTCGAAGGCTCCCAGATCGCCTCCCACACGGTCATCGGAGAGGACTGCCGGATCGGGCCTTTCGCGAAGGTCTCGGGTTTTATCGACCGCAACAACCACATCACCTTTCTCGGAGAGTTCAGTGGCGTGATTCTGGCAGGCGGCCGCATCACCCACCAGATGCAAATCGCCGGCATCTACGGCGAAGGCGCGGAATTCGGCGCCGGCACCCAGGTGGGAACGCTTCGATTCGACGACGGGCCGACGCAGGTGGAAGTGAAGGGCATCCGTCATCCGGCGCCCGGATTCTCGGGCGCCCTGTTCGGCGACTACGCGCGCACCGGCGTGGGAACCATACTCATGCCGGGCCGCATTGTCGGCCCCGGCTCGATGATCGGTCCCGGCGTGGTCCTGATGAACAACGCACCGGCTCACAAGGCCGTCATTCTGAAGCAGCAGCATCAGGAAATCGACTGGGGACCGGAGAAATACGACCACTGAGGCGGATGATGCATCGGGAGCATATCGAAACCGAAATACGCCGGCGCGCCGGCGGTTACAAGCCCCAGACCCATCTGATTGCCGACTATTACAGGGTTCGACGGAAAATCGCGTACCCGCTGCCGATCCGGGAGATAACCCTGCCAGGCTTACCGATCCCCGGTATTCAGGCGTATCCATGGTCCATCTGGATGACGTGGAGCCTGGAAGAGCGGATCCTGTGCCTCGGGTGGGCGGCGTCCTGGTTCGACGATGAACGTGCGCGCCGGTTGGCCGTTGCCGACCTGGACGCGCTGGCCGAGTGGCCGTGCTACCGGCAGTTGCCGATACCGGATCTGAGTTCGGGTCATGCGATGCGCATCCTCTGGCATGCCCACACCCGGTGGGACTGGCTGCCCCTGCGCCTGCGGCGGAAAATCGAGCGGGCGTTTCTCCGCCACGTCGAAGACACGCTCCCTTTGTCCGACGCCAGGCACGGCGAATTCGAAAGCAAGGACGACGTCCTCGCGCTGGACGAACCCCACTTTGCGCTGCACAACATCCCGTTCATCGGTACCGTGGGCCTCGCCCTGGCCGCAAACGGCATTTCGCATCCGTCCGCCGACGCGTTGAACCGCAGGCTGGAGGCGATCCTGGGGGCGATCCTGGACCTGCGCGAGACCGGTCATTCGGAAGGCGTCGGTTACGACGGATACATCCTGGACTTCGCCGCCGATTGGCTGGGGACGATCTCACCGGGCAGGGGGGCCGCCCTGATGGACCATCCCCGTTTCGGCGACGTCCTGGACGAGTCCATCGCGCTCGGAGCGCCGGGCGACGTCGCGAATGTCGCCCGGCTGAGCGACGTCGAACCCCTTGAGATGCCGTTCCACGTATCCGGCCACGCCAAACTCTTCCGGTACCGAACGTCACCGCGTACGGGCTGGTACCTGAAGCACTGCGGCCTTCGCCGGCTGCGCGCCGACGCCCTGGCGGCGCTCCACGGGGTCGACGACGATCGTCAATGTGAACCGCCCGGGGCGGGGGCTATGGACGCGCACTACGCGGTCGTACTCAGGAGCGGATGGGAACCGGACGACCTGGCCGTGGCCATGGCGGCAAGCAACTCGAGAATGGGCCACATCCATAACGACAACGGTTCCATCGTCATCGGCGCGCGGGGCCGCTGGCCGCTATCGGACCCGGGCTATCAGCAATATATGAAGAAAAGAGAACGGGAATTCACCCTCGGTCTCACGGCACACAATGCGCCCGTCATCAACGGGACCGCGCAAACGGCGAAGCCCCCCGAGCGGCGGGTCGTTTTGCGACAGTGCAACGGAACGACGCGTATGGCGGAACTGGACCTGACCGCCTGTTATCCCGGTGCGCTGGCGTTGGATCGGGCGGTCAGAACGCTTTGGCTTTCAGGAAGGGATCTGGTGGTCCTCGCCGACCGCGTGCGAGGCGCCTCGATCGAGTCCATCGACTATCACTGGCACGGACACCCGGACGCCGCCTGGTGGGTGCAGGACAATACGGCGCGCGTGTATGCGCCCGACCTGACGCTCTGGATCGGCTCGCCCCATGCGCGGATCACGGACGAAAACGTCGACCGCCTTCCCGGATCCAGGGGTCATCTCACGCTTAGCGCCAGCGCGGACCCGTCCGCGCCATGCGTCTGGTGGGTGTTTGCGATGGGCGATACGCCGCCCGCCGTGACGCTGCAGGAACGGGGGTGCGGGATTCGCGTCAACGGCCGCGATTTTGAGATATCTTGAAATTGACAGAAAGAAACCTTGAATGAACGCTTCGAAGATCTGTGACGTTCCTTTTCTGGCGCCGTCCAATTCCACCGGGGAACTCATCTTCGACCCCGGACTCGGTCGCCGCGTACTCTACCAGTCCATGTTTTCCGCGGTCCCGGGTCGACCGCCGGCCCTGGTACGCACCGACTTCGAACGCCACGAATACGCGTCATTCGCCCAGCCGGACGGCCGCGGAACGTGGAAAGTCCGTCTCCTTTCCGACAACAAGCTCTGGTTCGGGATGAACGGTCCGGGGCAACTCGCCTGCTTCAACCCGAAGACCGAGTCCTGGGAAGCCGTCCCTACCCACCGTCCATCCGCGAAGAACTCCCATCTCACGGACGTGGTCGAAGGTCCGGACGGACGGCTGTACATGCCCGGCTATCCCTCCGGCAATTGCGTGAGTTTCGACCGGGGTACCGGCGAATACCGGGAAGTCCCCGTGGCGAAACGCAACCATCAGCTTTTCGCCGCCTGTGTTACCGACGGCGGACACATCGGCATTCTCAACGGCCTCCAGCACGGCGTCTATGCCCTCGACCCTCGCACCGGGGAAGTCAGGGTCGCGTCCGCGCCCCACCTTACGGGGCGGCCGGATGCCTACAGCAGCTTTCTGCGGCTCGGGGACCAGTTCCTCGTGACGCTCGGCGACCCGGAAGGCGGCATCGAGATCTGTCGATTTTCGGCGCTGGACCTCCGCTTCCTCGACGCCTTCGTCGTGAAGACCGCGATCACCTCCGGACGAAACCTGATGGCCTCGCCGGACGGCCGCCCTTTCCTGAGCGTGGACGACGGCTTCATCTACGCCGTGGACCTGGCATCGCGCACGGCCGACCTCGTTTGCCGCATCCCTCACGTTCCAAGCCGCGGCAACTACTATTTCCTTGACGAGCATCGGTTACTCTTCGCCGGCCATTCGCAGTATTACGGCATCTGCGATATCGGGACCGCCGAACTCGATCTCCACCGGACCGAGATCGAGAATCCGCCGATCGGCATCTTCTCCGTCCTGCCGGCCTCATCCGGAAACATCTACTGCTCGGCCCATCTGGGCCTTTGCCTCACGCGCGTGGAACCCGGGATGAAACGGGCGGATGTACTGGGCCTGACGTACAACGGTTCCGGCGAAATCTACGGCAGCGCCGAAGCCGGCGGCAACGTCTACAGCATCTCGTATACCCACAACGTCCTTACGGCATACGATCCGAAGCGACCCTGGCGGCCCGGCCCGGAACAGGGCGACAACCCGCGGAATCTGGGCCCGATGGGCGACGAACAGTACCGCCCCGTCACCGGCATTCTCAATGGGCCGGGAAACCGACTCTATATCGGATCCATGCCGGACTACGGGGCCCGGGGCGGCGCGCTTACCGTTGTCAATCCCGAGGACGACAGCCACAAGTCCTTCCGGCACCTGGTACCCGACCATTCCATTCTGGGTCTGGCCGTGGGCCCGGAACACGTGTACGTCGGCACCAGCATCATCGCGGACGGCTATATCCGGCCCGCCCGGGGCAACGCCCGCTTTCTGATCTTCGACCCGGAAACCGAAACCGTCCTGTTCGAACGGGAGATTGACGGCGCCCGAAGTCTCATTACAATGGGACGCGGCGCCGGCCGCGTCTACTTCTGGACCGACGACCACGACGGCGGCAGCCGCCTTTTCGTGATCCGCCTATCGGATCACGACGTCAACCGCGTCGACGATCCGCTCGCCGGCGGCAGGCCCCACAACCGGCCGATGGTAGCGGACGCGAACGGCGATCTCTTCTTCACCCACGGCAACCGCATCGTTCGGCTCGACCCCGAAGCCGCGGCACTCACCGTCGCGCACACGGCGGGCCCCGGACAGAACCCGATTCTGGCCGCCGCGGGCGACGGGATCCTGTTTGCCCGGGGACATGAACTCTGGCGCCTTGGGCCCGGGTAACCGCATTGGAGAATTGGAACCCCTCCGTGAAAACCGACCCTGACTGGAAGGCCCGAATACGCCCGGACCACCCGCGGATCTTCATCAACCGGGACACGCTTCCGGCAATCCGTACCCGCGCGGCGACCGTCAACAGGGATCATTACCTCAACGTCAGGTCCTTCGCAGAGGCGAGTCCCCCGGACACGGGATGGGCTGTCATCGAACGTCCGCCGCCCTTGCCCGACGGCACGGAAGTGCGGGATTGGGGCCACCGGATGATGTGTTCGGCCATCGTCTATCTCCTGGAGCCCGCTGCCGAACGGCTGGCCCGGCTCGTTTCCGAACTGCGCGCCAGCGCTGAATACTATCACGCCTGCTACGCCGCAGATGAGTCCGTAAACTGGTACGCCGCCAGCCGCGCCGCGTGCCTGGTAACGCTCGATTGGATCTGGGACGATCTCAATGCGAATGACAGGCGTGAGATCGCCCTTCGACTGCTCGACCACGTGGACGAAGCGCTGCACAAACCGGGCATCCGCCGCCGCAATGGCTCGGACCACCGCAGCGGCTTCTACGGCGCGCCCAGCCTGGCCTGGTTCGCCGGGCTCCTGCTCCACAACGAAGGCGTCGACGATAACAGGGCGGCCCGTTTTCTCGAAAAAGGCTATGACGACCACGTCAGGCTGCTGGTTCACCGCGCGGCAGCCTGCGGCGACGACGGCGGAGAAGCCTCGCCCACGCTCGGATACGCATTCGGCGAATACCCGCTGGCGCAATGGAATTTCATCCATACCCTTCATTCGTCGACAGGCGAAGACATATCCGGCGATTGGCCGCACATCCGGATGTTTCCCAACTATGTAATCTGGAACTGGCTGCCGGGAGCCCTCGAGTTCGGCTACGGCGACAACACGCATACCGACAACAGCATGCGGACGAACTGGATGTACACGCATATGTCGCACATTATGCACCTGTTCGGAAGGACCCATCCGGAGTGGGCCGGACTCGCGCGATATATACGGGACATGGCCGGCGGCGGGTTTCTCCTCGACAAGTGGCCCATCTACCCGTTTCTGCTCGACGGTCTGGACAGCGCGCCGCCCGTAGCGGGTCCGGACGTCCTGCCGCCCGCGCGACACTTCGAAAACCTGGGTCAGATCTTCATGCGTTCCGGTTCCGGAGACCACGACGCCTATGCCCTTTTCTGCGGCGGAGGCAGCCTGAGAAGCCACCGCCACTACGACGCAACGCACTTCACCATTTTCAAGAAGGGATTCCTTGCGCTTGACAGCGGTACGCGCATGGGCAACACCGACAACCTGCAGAACTACTACGCGCAGACCGTCGCCCACAATTGTATATTGATCAAGATGCCCGGCGAGGCGCCATCGCCGTACTGGAACGGGGAAGTCTTCGGCCAGGCGGGCGGGCAGAACAAAACCGTCGGTTCCGAAATAACCGCCTTCGAAACCAACCCCCACTTCACCTACGTCGCCGCGGACGCCACCCCGGTCTACAATGCCGAAAAATGCGCGCTCATGGTCCGTCAGTTCATCTTTCTCCCGCCTGACCATTTCGTCGTGTTCGATCGCGTCACGTCCAGCCGCGCCGGCTTTGCCAAAACCTGGCTCATGCACCATGCCAACGAACCCGTGGTGGATGGCGGCACATGGCGGTCGGATCAGGACCGGGGACGCATTCTCGTCCGGACGCTCTTGCCCGAAGACGCCACTCTCGAAAAGGTAGGCGGACCCGGCAGGGAATTCCTGGCCGATGGCGTCAACTATGCGATCGACGCCGGCCCGTCAAAGCTCATCGTCGAAAACAAATATCCGATTGGCAGAATGCACTACGAGGAAGTCCCCGAACTGATGGGCCGATGGCGGGTGGAAGTCGGACCGGGCGCGGCCAGGACGGAGGACCTCTTCCTGCATCTCATACAGATTGGGGACCAATCCCTTTGTGCGATGAGCGACGCGAAGGTCACCGTGACGGGCGCCAACGTGGAACTCTCCGTCAGCGGAACCGATGAGGAGATCTTCGTTTCGTTCGCGGCAAGGTGTGAGATCGGCGGCCACGTCACGCGCGTTCGGCATGGAAAGACGGTCGTCGAAAAGGACCTCGCCCGGGACGTTCAGGCTCAAGCCGGTCTCGCCAAACCTGATTAGCCCGGTCGGACGTGGCGACGGTGGAAGTCGAGTTGAGTTCACCAACATCCAACGACGAGACCCGAAATGACAGAATTTCGCGGCATCTACCCCGCGTTGATCACGCCGATGACACCGGAAGGCGGCTTTGGCGAAGGCGCGTTCCGCCGGCTCGTGGAATACAATATAGAATCGGGCGCCCACGGCTTCTGGGTTGCCGGCGGCGCCGGTGAGAGCGTCCTGCTGGACGACGTGGAAAACGCCCGCATCGCCAAGGCCGCCGCCGATCAGGCCTCGGGCCGTGCGAAAATCATCATGCACGTTGGCGCGCCCACCACGGTTCGCGCCGCCAGGATGGCCGAAAACGCCGCGGATGCCGGTGTTGACGCCATTTGCGCCGTGCCTCCTTTCTTTTACCGGCCGGGACCCGACGAAATCGTCGAACACTACCGGGCGGTGGGCGCGGCGGCGGGCCTTCCGCTCTTCCTCTATAACCTCCCCGGCGCCACGGGTGTCGAGATCACCCTTGAACTGGCCGGGAAGATCAGAGAGCATGTACCCCAACTCGCCGGATTGAAACATTCAGCTCCGGCATTCGTAAACACGCGCCACTTCGCGAGCATGGGCCTTTCGTGTCTCATCGGCAGCGCCGCGCTGCTCCTTCCCGCGCTCACCATCGGCGCCTCAGGCTGCGTGGACGGCCCCCTTGCGCTGTCTCCGGACGTGTGGGTCAATATCTGGACCGCGTACCATGACGGCGACATCAAGTTCGCCGAGACCGAGCAGAGACGGGCGGCCGAACTTTACACGATCTTCAACCGCGCCGGGTATATCGCGTCCATGAAGGCCCTGATATCCGAGAAACTCGGCATTGACTGCGGCGATCCCCGTCCGCCGCAACGTCCGCTCACAAGCGAGGAGAAAGCCTTTGTCATCCGGACGGCGGCGGCGCTGGGAATGATGGAAATCGAAAGTCAGGATGGCGATTGATCGTGCGGAGACTCAGCAATATACCATTCCGAAGCTTTGTACGGCGACTATAGACCCTATTCACGGAGACCACTCCTATGATCCCCCTGCTCAGCAGCCTGTGCTACGGACCGCTCGAAGTCTGCCAGCTTCCGCGGACCTGGTGGAAGGTGCTGCTCCGGAACGCGGGCATACTCGACGAAGAGTACCCCGACGTCAGTGAAGGCCTGGACAAATCCGTTCTCGAAGTGCTGAATCTCGACAGGTTGAAGACCCTGGCCTATTTGCGGGAAAGCGTGCCCGGCTACCTGCAGTTCGAAGCATGGGTCCTGCGGCAAAACGATGGAGCGCTCGACCGAAAGGCGATCGACGACTGGAACGATTCCGTACGCACACGAATTCACACACGGCCCGACAAGCTCGAAGAAACCACGGGGGACATCGGCATTCCCAACGACGGCGCGATCACGTCAGCCGTGGTACTCAACGGCCTCCAGGACTGGTCGCTCTTCTACAAACGCGACCTGAAGGGGGAATTCTCCGCCCTGGGTGGCCGCGTGGTGCCCCTCATCTCCAGCCTGGACTACGGGCCGCTCAACGTCTGCCAACTCCCCCGGACCTGGCTGAAGATACTGCTGAAGTCGCAGAGCCTGCTGCATCCGGATTATCCTGAAATGACCGAAGACGGCCTGGACCCGCGCGCGCTGCGCGCCGTGAACATCCAGCCGCACGACGCCGTACGATTCATCCGGGACAACGCGCCGTCCTATCTCGACTTCGAAGCCTGGATTCTCGAGCGGAACGAAGGGCGCGTGGACCGAGGCGCCGCAGACGCATGGAATGCGTTTGTGCGAAACCGGATCCACTCGAATGAGAAAATCGTGGATATTCACAATACACTTGGCCTGGAAAACGACGGCAGACTGACCTCCGCCGTCGTCCTGAACCACGTTGAAGACTGGCACTTCGCTCACGCGGACCTGACGTGCGGAGGCGGCGCTTCGTGAATACCGGATTCAACGTCCGGGCGCCGGCTCCCGTTTTTCGCATTTCTACGGTCATTCATTTTGCGTTCAGTTAGTTGTTGACAGGTTCCGGTTTATGAATTAAAATACCGTTAAATCCGGGTATTAGTTTATATTGTCGACAGAAGGGATTAGCGGCGCCAGTCTTTCGTGTACAGTTGGAATTCAACCCAGCGTGTATCATGGGAACGGCCTACGCCCATTAATTGCGTTTCAACAGTTTCAGGAAAGGTGGTGATATTCGGATCCACGTCGCCAAGCTTTTTACCGCTGTACATCTACGTGAGAAACTGTGGTTCGGGGCAAGTGTAGGAATCATACGCTTCGCTGTGTAAGTGATCGAGCGGTCATGCTGAAGCACGCATCCCAGGCTTTGCATGTCGCCGTCACACCCTCCAGGTCAATTCCTGAATCCCATCAAGCACAGTCTCTTCATACGGTATAGTCACAGGTTCCACCCCGTAACCACGTGAGTCTCCCGGCTGAGTGTGATCGGGTGGCGCGCCCTGCGCCGTCACCACAGTCAGTTCACCTATCTTGTGATACGCAGTCCGTGTGTGGCCGAGCGGCGCGCCCTGCGCCTGAATCCCGGTCAAGTACGGGCATCACGTGAGCCTCAGTTCGGGGTGTGGTTCGGCGACGTGTCTTCCGCTTCAATTTCCCGGTAATTCATCATAATCACGGGTTCACGGCCCGGTCGCGGCAGATCGACGTGCCTTGCGCTTGAATCTGTCAGTTAATGCCGGTACCCACGTGAACGACATTCCCGGGCATGGCAGAGCGACGGGCCGTGCGGTTTGATCAATGTCAAACCGTTTCGTCGCAGTCATACCTGGTCAGGAAGGGCGTTCAGATGAACAGGACATCGATATTGAGTACCGTTCTGCTTCTGGCGGCTGCCCTGTTTGCACAGGCCGCCCATGCACAGGATTACAATCGCTGGAATCTGCCCGACGGGGCCCTGATGCGTTTGGGCAAAGGAGACGTGCGCGACGTGGTCTGGTCGCCGGACGGAACGGGCCTGGCATTGGGTGGCAGCGTCGGCATCTGGCTCTACGATGCCGGGACCACTCTGAAAGGAGGTGATACCGGGGAATTCACGTCGTAACATGTTTCGCCGCTGTACGTCTATTCACAGGCGATGATCGGCTGCATTATCGGTTATCGCCAATCACCGTGTTGCCCACATTTTGAAAGGGGCAAGGAAATGGATCTTGAAACCCTAAAAGGAAGAATGGAAACACTGGAAGAAAGGCTGCGTTGGCAGAAGCGGGCAATTGCCGGTCTGGTCGTCATATTCCTGTTCAGCGCGTCGCCCGCATTGACCCGGGCATCGAAATGGTTCGACCGGATCCTTCCGGCGAAGCTGACCTCGATAAGCCTACAACACGTCACGGACCGGGGCGAAGTGCGGTTTGACGACCTTTCGCCCATCGGGGCGGAACTCCCGTTACCCGAAACCGGGTATGGTGAACTGAGCAAGATCGCTCAGGAGCAAACCCTCAACGCGGGCGATACGCTGCGAGTGGGCGCGGTGCATATCATCAACACAAACGGGGCGCTCGTCGCAGCCATCGGGTCGAGTCAGGCCGGAAACGGTTTGCTCGAGGTCCGGAACGGCAGCGGTGACGTTGTTTCGGTTGTGGGGGTGGACCCAAGGGGGCACGGCGCCATGGGGGTCCTCAATGCGGCCGGTCGCGTCACCGCCGCCATTGGCGCCGATCGGTCTGAACAAGCCAACGGGGTTGTCGACGTCAAGAGCGCAAAGGGTTCGGCGGCCGCACTCGCCTTTGACGATGCCGGGGACGGCGCGGTTGGCGTGTTCAACACGGACAAAAGGCTGGTTTCCGGATTCGGTATCGACGACAATGGGCATGGCGCCCTTCGTATCGTGAATGCGGCGGGCGGAGTCGTTGCCGCTATGGGTGCGGACAAGTCGGACGACGCCAATGGCTGGATGGACGTCAGGAACAAATCCGGGCCGGCTGCGGGATTCTCCGTCGACACGGACGGAGACGGCCTGGTCGTCGCGGGCAATCGCAACAACGATGAGGTGTCGATCATGGGCGCCAATGAGAACGGGCACGGAATAATCGGATTCAAGAATGCATCCGGGCGGGTTGTGGTCGGCATGGGGGCCGATTCGACGGGCGCCGGGGTATTGAATGTCGAAGGCGGCAGGTTCCGGGCCTTTCTCGATGCGGATGGCAACGGAGTCGCCAAAACGCTGGGGCAGCGGGGGAATCTTCTCTGGTCCTCTGAAGCGCCTCCCGACAGCGAAGGCGGAACGTCGACCGGACTGATCGGGGATTTTGACGGCAACGGCAAGGTCGATTTCGCGGATTTTGTGACATTCGCCGCGAATTTCGGCAAGACCAGCGGATAACGTACGTATCGACCCTTCGAAACGAGAAATCGGAACGAAAGTGTTTGGGCTGGCTGGCGTATTCGTCGAGGGGCATCTCCGCGTCGAACGTGCGGACCTCAAAGCTGGCTTCCTTGCCGTAGTTGACCGGCCGCAATTTCACCCGACTTCCTCCGGAGCTACGGGCCGCTGCTCGGCAGCGGAGAGCCGGGCGGCCTCAATGGCGACCACGGTCTGCCGCACGCTTTCGGCAGTGACGGCCAGTTCGGCGCGGCCGGCGAGCGCGTCGGCGATGTTTTCGTAGTAGGTGCGCCAGCGACCGGGCGCCGTCTTAATGATCGTTTCCTCGGCTGATATATAGAGGCGGGCGTAGTGCTCGGGCGCCTCTTCAGCCGCGTCGATGTCGCCGGCGATCATAGCCTTTTCCTGCGGGTCAACGCCCTCTTTGACCAGTGCGCCTTCCGTGCCCAGCACGTACCAGCGCGGCTTGGCTTTGCCCGCCAGCGACGAGGTCTCCACGCGCGCCTCGACGCCGTTGGCAAAGTAAAGCACGGCCAACGCGTGGGATTCGACGTCGATGCCGAGCGGGTCGCCGGAGTGGAAAGTGGCGTACACCTTTGCGAGCGGCGCGTCGATGAGCTGGAGGGCTTGATCGACCAGATGTGCGCCCAAATCGAAGAACTTGCCGCCGCCGTGCCGTGCGATGCTGCGCCAGCCGCGTGGAGGCCCGTATTGGCCCCAGAACATCTCCAGCACAAAGAGATGGCCGAGCAACCCTTGGCCCAGCGCGTCTTTAACGGCGAGAAAATCGCCGTCCCAGCGGCGATTCTGAAAGACGCTGAGCAAGCGGTCGTGCGCCTGGCTGGCGGCGATCATCCGGTCGGCCTCGGCAATGCTCAGGCACATGGGCTTGTCGGTGACGACGTGTTTACCCGCTGCCAGCGCCTGGATCGCGTGCGGGGCGTGGAGGTCATTGGGTGTGGCGAGGACGACTAAATCGACGGCTGAATCGGCCAACACGTCATCGAAGTGGCGGAAGGTCTTTACCCCCAGGTCGCGCTGAATTTCGTCGCGCGCCTCCGGCCGGCCTGTGGCGATGCCGTAGAGGTTCAGGCCGCCGGCCAGTCCCACCAGATAGGCGTGGAAGCAGCGGCCGGCAAAGCCATAGCCGATGACGACGACATTGGGTTTTTCCATGATTCTACCTGTGAAACGGACGTTTTCGCGGCCGACAAATGGGGACTCATATTAGGAGAATTCAAAAGATTGGGCAGGTTTCAGGTGGAGCACAATGCAGCAGCTTCAGGCTGGATGCTTGCCGCGATGAAACGCAACGAAAAAATCGGACACGTTGCTTACGATTATCTCCAGCATGGCCCGCCCGTCCTCTACGGTGGCGTCCGCCGGGTTGTCCGTGTAGCCCACGCCCGCCTGCCATTCGCCGTGGACCTGGACCACCGCGCCCGACAGGCCCACGTCCAGACCGGCATCGTCGTGGAGCTGGTCGCTCATTGCGTCCAATGCCTCCCGGTTCACCAGGTCCGGCCGGACCGCCATCATCATTGCCGCCTCGAACCGCCCGGCGTGACCCGGGATGACCGACGACGGCATGACGTCGGTGAGCGCCTCTCGCGCGATAGTCCAGTAATCGCCGGTCGCCACGGCCGCCGGGTTGCCCAATCGGTTCACGAAGTCCTGTCCCACCATCCCGTTCGGGTTGCAATTCCCCCCGTGGCCGTTCAACACCACGAGCCGCTTGAAACCGCTTCGCGAAAGGCCTTCAAGAACATCGGTCACTGCGCCGACGTACGTGGTGGTCCTGAATGACAGGACACCCGGAAACGGATAGTGATGGTGGGAGTTGCCGAATTGCAGCGTGGGGGCCACCACGATGGGGACCTTTCCGTTTGCGCGCTCCGCGGCCTGACGCGCGACCGTCCCGCAGAGAACGGCGTCCGTACACACCGGCAGGTGAGGTCCGTGCTGCTCGATGGCCGCCGTCGGCAGGACGGCCGTAGCCGTCGGCGCGACCTCCCGAATCTCTTCCCTGGTCATCTCTTCGAATAGAATGGACACCCGCTGGCCTCCTGTTTTTGCGCAAGTTGATTAAATCTCTTCGAACGGATACAACGGCCGCCTGCGATGGTGGAACTCGAATTTGCGCATATCCGCGGCCGTCGCGCCGGGTGTATCGACACGGATCAGACGCGTACACACGGGAGCGTACGCGGCCACCGGCGCGTGTACCCCCTTGGCAACGATAACGTCGAAGGCATCCGGGCGCAGGTCGCAACTGGTCATCAGGCCCAGACTTACCGGGACGACCCGCCGGGACGTCAGGCTGATGGTCAATCCGTTATCCGTGTCCACCACCGCCGTTTGCCCCATATCGAACGCCGTCCGGCCTCCGTGGCGAATCTCGGACTCTCTGAACCGGCCGCCGTAAACGCCTCTTACCGTGACGGAGACCTCAAGAGGCGGACCGTGCAAATCGTCGGTCTTGCCGCCCATCCGGAGCGTCGCCCGGGCGCCGACGCCCGCCGCGGCCGCGACGGAAACGGCTTCCCTGTCGTACAGGCACACGAATGCCCTGATATCCCCGCGCCCGTGCAATTCATGCGCAAGCATCGTGCCGTCGCCCGCGGAGCCGCCGCCCACGTTGTCGCCCATGTCCAGAAGGCAGACCGGACCGTCAACAGCCACCGCAACGTCGACCGCTTGCCGGATACCGATGAACGCTCCCTTGAAGTCGCTGCGACGGGTGTGGAGATAATCCGCGAGTTCTCCTGCCACGGCTTCCCCGAGGCATACGTCTCCGTCCGTCACGGCAATCGTCGCGGCGCCCATCTCGGGCACGTCGGAGTACGGGAATCCCAACACGATGCTATTCGACAACACGCCCGGCCGGTCCAGAAGGCGATCGGCAAGATCATACATCGGCCGGCACGGAGCGGCGCCCGTCAGTTGACGTTCGATATTGATGGCGATCGGCGGAAACGAAGCCGCCTGCGTGGGCCTGACCTCGCCGCGCAACGTCCGCGCCATCAATCGCGACGCCTGCAGTCCCACCTCTTTCTGGTCCAGATGCGGATTGCTGCGATAGGCAATCGTCGCGTCACAGGCTTCTATCATCCTCTCGGAAAGGTTCGCGTGCGGATCGATTGTACAGATAATCGGCGTCCCCTCGCCGACAATGCGCCGGAGGCGGGACAGCCAGTATCCGTCAAGGTCCCAGTAGTCCTCTCCCTCACCCACGTTCGCCCCGTGGGGCGCCACCAGCCAGCCGTCCGGTTCGCCGGCGCGTTCAACCTGTTCGAACATCATCTGCATCAGCGCGTCGCAGGTGCCCTTCGTAATCCTGCCGGAGGGCTCCGTTCCGGCGTAGAAGAGCGGCACGGCTTCAATGCCCGACTCGGCCAGACCCTGAAAAAAACCGCTTACCTCGTTCAGCCCGTCTTCGAACAGGTCCGCCACTTCGTTTCCGATCAGAATGCGGCTTGACCGGAACATCTCCAGCGTGGTTGGCGTACCAATGAACGTATTGGACTCGTGCATCAAAGAAAGAATGCCAACGCGCATAACGAAGCTCCCCTGACACACCGGATGGCGGGAATTGGGTACCGGCGGGCAACGGCACATGGATTCGCTGAGAAGCTGCTTTAATATTACGGGTGAGTTCCCGAGCGCGAGCGAAAAAGTGGCGATCAAGGCGGGAAAATCCGGCTATGAGAGGCGAGCAAGCGCAGCCTCGATCTCGTACGACGGGTGGATCTGACCAACGCCGACCGGCGCTCTTGCAGCCGCGCGAAGTCCGCCGGGAATTTTAAAACAGCTTCTGAGACAGGATTGTGCGGATCGGCCGATTTCCCGGCCCGGGAATCGAGGTTGACGGTTCCTGAAAGCCCTGCTGCAATATAGACGTTAAATCTCCGGAAATCAAATGGCTCCTGATGAGGATCGGATGCGCGGACGGTGCGTGTAACCAACCCGATCTTACCGGCTAATTCAGATCCGCTTATGGTTGTGAGTCCCGGACCTCATTATAAACCAACATACAGTATAAGGACAATTTAAACAAAAATATCTAATGGATTCGTCTTGCCATAACAGCCTGAATACCATATATTAAAGCCAGATAGGATAAGCCCCGCTTATTGTTGAGCGAGGGACCCGCGGGCTTCAGCCGGGCGGATAAACCATTCACGCCGTACAAGGATTTGGCTGCCCGCGCGCGCCAGGGTCGATGGCATCGATTCCGGAGGGGTCGGATGGACCTTAAAGAGAGTATTCACAACGCGCCGATCACCCACGTCGACCTTTCGTATTACGTCGAGACGGAACATGGCACGCGAGCGGGAGACGTACTCGCCAAGATGAAGGCGAGCCACAGGAAATGCGCGCTCGTTATGAGACACGGTCGGCTGATCGGCATCTTCACCGAACGCGATATCATGAAGAAAGTGGCGGGTAACCCGGAAAGCGGCAACGCACCGATCGACGACCTGATGACGCCCAACCCTGAAACCATCGACGCGGACATGAACATTTTGGACGCGACGAGGGTGATCGTCTCCAACCGCTACCGTTACATGCCGGTAACAAGCAAAGAGGGCAAGGTCCTGGGTACGTTGACCTATTATGCCATTATCAAATACATCTGCGATTATTTCCCGCAGGAAATCTACAACCAGCCGCCCGTGCCGGACGTGTTCGCCAAAGCCCGAGCCGGTGCGTAGGAGCCCGTTGAAGAAGACCATCCGGACTGTGGCCGGCCCTTGCAGCCGAAATACCGCGTTGCGGTCCCTCGCCGAATCGCTCGATGGGACCCGGTTGCGCGCCCTGTCTTCGGCCTCGCCTGTACAGCGACTTTATCAACGAACCGTGAGTTCGCCTGAGTTACGAAATCGGATCCGCAGCCCTAAGAAACCCGGAGGTTTATACTGATGGCCGAAACAGCCGTCGAGGAAATTGACGAAGAAGCAGAATTGCTGGACGAGTTGAACGAGGTGGAGTCCATTGCGGTCCGGTTCGCGGGCGACTCCGGTGACGGCAGCCAGTTTATTGGGGGAGAATTCGCCAACACGTCCGCGATTGTGGGCAACGACATCAGTACCATGCCGGACTTCCCCGCCGAAATCCGCGCTCCCGCGGGCACGTTGCCGGGCATTAGCGGATTCCAGGTCCGCATATCCAGCGAAGACATTTACACGCCCGGAGACGAGCCCCAGGTGCTCGTTGCCATGAACCCCGCCGCGCTCAGGGCCAACCTCCAGGACCTGCCGCCGGGGGGCGTGGTCATTACCAATTCCAATAACTTCACACGAAACAATCTGCGCAAGGCCGGTTACGAGACGGACCCGCTGGAAGACGGATCGCTTGAGGGCTATCGCCTCTGCAAGGTACCGTTGACAACGTTGCACAAACGGGCGGTGTCCGGTGTCGAAGGTCTGTCCAACCGGCAGATCGACATGATGAAAAACTGCTTCGCCCTCGGACTTGCATACTGGATCTTCGACCGCCCCCTGGAACCGACCATCCGCATGCTGGAAGAGAAATTCGCCAGCCGACCGAACGTCGTTGAAGGCAACGTAACAACCTTGAAGGCCGGTTACAACTACGGCGAAACGACCGAGCAGTTCCAGTTCAGGTACAAGATTCCCAAAGCCGTGGTCGAACCCGGTACCTATCGCGCCGTTACGGGCGCCCAGGCCACCGCGATGGGTTTCGTCACCGCAGCGCACAAGGCCGGCAAGACACTCTTCTACGGGAGCTACCCGATCACTCCCGCCAGCGTCCTCCTCGAAGCGCTGGCCGCCCTGAAGAACTTCGACGTGCGCACGTTCCAGGCCGAAGATGAAATTGCGGCCATCGGCTCCGCCATCGGCGCCGCATTCGGCGGCGCGTTTGCCGCAACGGGTACCAGCGGACCGGGTATCGCGCTCAAGAGCGAAGCCATCAACCTGGCTCTCGTGCTGGAATTGCCGCTGGTCGTCGCCAACTTTCAACGGGGTGGGCCCAGCACGGGGCTTCCTACGAAAACGGAACAGTCCGACCTGCTCCAATGCATGTTCGGCCGCAACGGCGAGAGTCCGATACCCATTGTCGCACCGGCCACGGCCTCCGATTGCTTCAGCCTGGGGATCGAGGCCTTCCGCATCGCCGTTGAAAGCATGTCGCCGGTTTTCTTTCTGTCCGATGGCTATCTGAACAACAGCTCGGAGCCCTGGAAGATCCCCGATCCCGACGACATCGAGACCATCGACGTCGAACATCGAACGGACCCTGAAGGTTTCCAGCCGTACACGAGGAACGTGCAGACCCTCTCGCGGCCCTGGGCGCTTCCCGGCACGCCCGGCCTGGAACACCGAATCGGCGGGTTGGGTAAGCAGGACGGCACCGGAAACGTCTCTTACGATCCGAAAGACCACGAACACATGGTCAGGGTCCGGGCGGAAAAAGTGGCGCGAATCGCCAACCGGATTCCAGCGCAGGATGTGTTCGGGCCCAAGGCCGGCGATCTGCTTGTGGTCGGTTGGGGCAGCACTTTCGGATCAATCCGCTCCGCGGTACGCCGCGCAGCATCCAACGGCCGGTCGGTTGCCCATGCCCATATCCGGTATCTGAACCCGTTTCCGGCGAACCTGGAGAGTCTGCTTCTGCGGTATCGAAAGATCCTGGTTCCCGAGATCAATGGCGGGCAGCTCTCTCTCTTGCTCAACGCCAGGTATCCTTTGCGTGTCATCAGCTACCCCAAAGTCCAGGGGCAGCCGTTCAAGATTTCCGAAATTGCGGACAAAATCGACGAGTTGCTGGATTAGCAGCCCATTGAGAGACTCCATCCGGGCTGCGGCCGGCCCTTGCGGTCGTAATACTGCGTTGCCCGGCATCGCCTGCAGAGCGACTTCCTCAACGAACTGATAGACCGTACCCCTGAATCTGGAGAACGATCCATGGCCGAAGCCACACCGGAGCTTCTACAACTGACCCGCAAAGACTTCGTTTCCGACCAGGAGGTCCGCTGGTGTCCGGGATGCGGGGATTATGCCATACTGGCGCAGATGCAGAGGGTGCTTCCCGAACTCGGCATTCCCCGGGAGCAGATCGTCTTCATCTCCGGAATCGGCTGTTCCAGCCGTTTTCCGTATTACATGAACACCTATGGCGTGCACTCCATTCACGGGCGCGCGCCGACCCTCGCCTCTGGCCTCAAGGTGGCCAATCCGGACCTGCACGTCTGGGTGATCACAGGGGACGGAGACGGCTTGTCCATCGGTGGAAATCACCTGCTGCATATTCTGCGCAGAAACGTGGATGTGAACATCATTCTCTTCAACAACCGCATCTACGGCCTTACCAAGGGACAATACTCGCCCACGTCATTGCCCGGCCACAAGACGTATTCGTCGCCCATGGGCTCCATCGAACAGTCCTTCAATCCCATCTCCGTCGCCATTGGCGCCGAGGCCACCTTCGTCGCCCGTTCCGTCGACAGGAATACCAAGCACCTTGCCGAGATGCTCCGACGGGCGGCCGCGCACAAGGGCACGTCGTTCGTCGAGGTCTATCAGAACTGCAACATCTACAACGACGGCGCGTGGTTCCACATTACCGAAGCCGACGTCAAGGACGACAATACGTTGATTCTCGAAGACGGTCAGCCGATGATTTTCGGCAAGGAGCGGGACAAGGGCGTCCGGATGAACGACCTGCGTCCGGAAGTCGTGACGCTGGGCAACGGCACATCCGAAGACGACCTGCTGATGCACGACGAGTCCTCGGATCCGCCCGCGCTGGCGTACATGCTCAGCCGCATGGAGTATCCGGATTTTCCAGTGCCGCTGGGGGTTCTCCGTTGCGTGGAACGACCGGTTTACGAGGAGGAAATCCTCTCACAGGGTCGCGCCGCCGTCATACAGCACGGGGAAGCCGATCTGTCCACGCTCTACAACGCCGCCGATACGTGGATTGTATCGGAAGAGGACAGCGTGCCTGTCGAGCGGGACGTCGTGGAGGAAGTCGAGACGGATATCCCGGATATCGTCCCGGGAATCGGGGAAGAGGATCCGATCGATCCGAAGGGCGAGTTCGAGCGCCTGGTCATCGATCCGATCTCCACGGTGAAACTTCACACCCCGGAATTCATCGCACCTGGCGCTTCAATGCTCGAGGCCATGCTGCTGATGGAGGAAAAAGAGGCCGGCTGCCTTCTGGTTTCCGAAGACGGTGTCGCCCTCCGGGGCATCCTTGCGGAAGGTGACTTCTTCGTAAAGGTCGTGGGGAACGACGTCGATCTGGCAACCACGCCCGTCGAAGACGTGATGACGCCGAATCCGATAACCATGAGATTGTCGGATCCCATCGGATACGCGCTGCATCTGATGGACCTGCACGGCTACCGGCATGTCCCGGTCGTCGACCACGGCGGGCGGGTCGTCAAGGTGGTGTCGTTCAGGGCGGCTCTCGAGTTCTTTACTCAACTTTACGACAATGGGTCCAACGGCAACTGATTTACGCCCCCGTCAAATGGATCGAAAGGAGCCCCGGACGCAGACGTCCGGGGCTCCTTTTGCATTGGATTGTCGTGTCACAAAAACAACTAACCGTCGTTAGGCCGATTAAATATCACCTTCGCGACCAGATGCCTCGGGAAATCACCCAAACGTTCCGGCCCCAGACGCTCCGCCTCCGCCAGCCCGTTTTCTATGTTCCGCCTGAGCGCGCCGACGTCCACACCCAGAAACTGAACGGGAAACTGCCGCAACTTGAAGTACGCGTTGTTGTAGTGCTTCACCACCCCGTGATAAATGCCTCTCTGCAGCTGATGATACGCCGCCGCGAGCTGGATCAGACCCTGAAAGAAAATACGGCTCGGCTCGTTGTGCCTGCGCCAGACCTGCTCCCAGGCCTCGTGGCTCTCCCAGTGCTCCCGGCCGTTGAAGAGGCGCACGCCTTTCTCAAAGTCCGTCCAGTCTTCGACCGACATCGACGGCTCCACCACGTCCTCAACACGGATGAGGTACGCCTGCTTCATCCTCGCCGATTTCAGGTCGGACCCTTCCACGCGCTATCCTCCGGCTTGCACTTCAAGCATGGTCTCCAGCGCCACCAGATGCGCCTGGACCCGTACCTCCATTGCCAGCGTCGACGGCGTTTCGGACGTAATCAGTCGATCGGTATACGACTGTTTGAACAGCACGATCGGCACGCCTCCGCCAAGACGCCGCTTTTCCACCTCCGGATTCGGAAAAATCACGCCGTTCAGCGCGGTTTCGCCCTCGATTGTCGTCCGTGTATTCAGCGGACAGAACCGGGACACCTGATTCGTGATCGAGGGTCCCGCGGGCACCAGTCCGCGAACCTGTTCGTAGAGATAGTACCCGGGGCTCTCCCAGTCTTCGTGCAGATCCATTACCGCCGCGAACTTCCTCCCGCGAATAAAACGCTTCAAGAGGCCGATCTCCGGAACGTCGTCGCGAAGAAACGCCCAGTTGACGTCCACGTCCTGCGCATTTGACCGGGTATTGTGAACATAACCGCACGGATTCAGGCAGGGAATCACGAAAAACCTGAATCGATCCAGCCATTGCTCGCATCCCGTCTCCAGAAAAGCCAGAGCCCCCTCGGTTCCCGCCGGTTCGTCGCCGTGGGTTCCCCCGTTGATGTAGATCGCAGGAAGCGAAGGATCTTTACCCAGCGTTACACAAAAGACCGGATAGCCGGCAACGCTATCCAGCACTTCGATCCGGAAGTCCCGGTGCGAAAGCGCTTCGGTGCGTTCAACGACTTTACTGTAGTCACGCATGGAATCCTGCCCCTTGACCTGGACCCAGGGCGCCTGCCCAACGCGAATTGACGGGATTCAGGCAAACATCTCGCTGCCGAGCGTAATCCCATGCGCTTCGACGGGATCCCTGGTCCTGCCTGCCCGAGCCAGTCGCCGGGACAATTCCGCGGCCAGAATGTCACCCATTTCACGCGTCTTGTCGGGTAGTTCCCGCGCCAGATTCCGCTGCTCCGAAGGATCCCCGCTCAGGTCATACAGCTCCAGCATGGGATTACCGTAAAAGTCCGGCTCGAGTGCGGCGATCAGTTTCCACCCGCCTTCGCACACAGCCCATTTCGCCATCCAGGTGCATTCCTGCGAAAGCAGCAGTTCCCCACCATCGCGATCCGATCCTCCGCGAATGATCGGGAGCAGCGAACGCCCATCCATCCCGCGCGGAACCGGCAGCCCTGCGCCCTCGAGGACCGTCGGCGCGAGATCCGTGTGTTGAGCCAGGGACCGGATGCGGCTCCCTTCGTCCGCGACTCCCGGCCACCTCACTATCAGCGGAACGCGTATATCGCTCTCGTACAATCCATGGTGATCGAAGTAGATGCCGTGCTCACCCAGTTCCTCGCCGTGGTCGCTGAAAACGAATACCGCCGTCTCTTCCGCGACACCCAGCTTCTCGATCGTCTCCAGCAACTCCTGAATTCCATCGTCCACACATCTCACCTCGGCATCGTACTGGCTGCGTACGAATTCGACGTCGGTGACCTGCGCGCCCGCCGCATCCGGCCATTCGGACGCCATCCGCCCGAGCCAGCCGGTCGTCCACCAGCTTCTCAGGGGTCGCCTGTAGAATTCGTCCAGACTGCCCCTGTTTTCTACCGTAGGATCGCTGGAATAAAAAAGATCCCGGTACGCCACCGGAGGCATGTAGGGCGTGTGAGGATCCCAATAATGTACGAATAGAAAGAACGGCTTGCGGCCATGGGCTTTCAGCCACTCGACGGCCAGCTCATTGAACCGGAAGCATTCCGGATAACTACCCGCCTCCCTCGGATTCAGGCAGACGTCGAATCCCCGGGAAAACCAGGGTTTGTGATGCTCCGCCAGATTGTCTACCGCGGCCGTGGCGTACCCGGCCCGCTGCAGGAATTCAGGCAGAAAGGGCGCGTTTTTGCCCAGGGACCAGCGTCCACGGTGCGCCACGATCCCATGCGTAGTGGACCACTGTCCGGTAAACGTGCACGTAAACGAGGGTTGCGTGGGTATGGACGGCGCATAGCAGTTCTCGAACACCGCCGAGCGGCCCGCAAACGCATCGATGAACGGCGTAGTGGGCCGGCCGTATCCGTAGCATCCGAGTCGATCCGCTCGCAAGCTGTCGACGGCGATCATCAGGAAATTCATCCGCACGCCTTTACGACAAATCAGAACGGCCGCTACAACCCGGGGACGTTTTTCTCACCTTGCCTCCCGTCAGTCCGCCCGAACCACCCAATCCTCGAATTCGAGGCCTTCGGACAGATGCCAGGCCGTCAGGTAGAGCGACGCGGTAAACTTCACCGCCGCCCGCGCTCGTTCCATGCCGAAGGCCACCACCTCGGGAACCGGCGTCCACTCGCCCCCACCCGCGGGCGGCAATCGACCCTCCAGGCCATACACGGCGTCAAGGAGCGACCTGCTGTTTTCGATCTGTGCGGCAATTCCGGACATCAGGCTGTCCAGCACGACCGGCTCCCAGCCCGATGCCAGGTCGCCGGGCCCAGGGTCGATCCTGCGGATCAGATCGTCGACCTTGTATTGTATCCCCCTGGCTTGAATGGCGCCGTCCGGACCGGGCCGGCCGTTGAAGTACCTGGTTACGCGCAGCGGCTGGCAGAGGTCCTGGGCGTAGTGCGCGAGAAACCCGGCGTAGATCAGACATTTTTGCCTGATGTGCCGATTGTCCGGCCAGCGCCTGTGCTCTGCAAATGCCACCGCCAGCCTCTGCGTCCATTCGGCTACCGACCAGGGCAGGAAACCGACCTTGTCCGGCGCGATGCCCTGGTCCGCGCACGATTCAAGAAACCTGCTGCGATCTGCCGGCAGCGAAGGATCTTTCAGTCGTTCCGGATTGAAATAGTGTTCGGGACCTTCCGCACGCCGCAAAATCGGCGTTCCGCGATTCCTCGCGAGGTCGGGGTCCCACGCGTAGTGTGCGATCGCGTCGCCCCCGGCCCGGAAGAAGCCCGGCATCCGCTCCGGAAGCGAGGCCACGGCCGCCTTGCTGAGGATGCCGTGCCCGCGGACCCACCAGCCCCCGGCGGCGCTCGCATTCAGAACGACCAGGATCAGAACGACTGCACCTCTTGCCATCCGGCACCTCACGTATTCTCGTCTTCCCGGTTCAGTCAACGGTAGACCTGCAATTCGAAATTCCAAAACCGAAGGTACATCTTCGCTTCTTTCCTGTCAACGACTGGAATTGAGGTTAACCTCAATCCGAAAAAAACAGCACCGCGGCGACGCGATAAAACCCTCCGAATCGGGGCGTTATCGACGTATAAAAGGACGTTTTTTCCCTTCACGTCCAGTGACCTGGTGTATCCTGGTAATCCGCCGTCTAATCGCCTTTATTTACAAGCACATATTCGAATTAACGTTCCCGAAGACTTACGAATCAAAGTTGACAGAAGCGGAGGCCCCGTGTGAGACCTCCGCTTCGGACAATGGCGGGAATGTGTGGGAATCGAACCCACCCAGCGCGTGATTAGCGCGCCGCAACGGGTTTGAAGCCCGCGAGGGCCACCAGTGCCCCATCCACTCCCGCACAAAAAGCGGGCTTTCGGGGATCCCGAATTCCGGCCGCTTTGCAGGACAATGCCGCGCCCCGGAAACCGAAATGCCGCCGAAAGCCGCGCAATGTCAATCGACACGTTCCCCTGACCGGACCCTTCATCTACCCGGCAAGAACCCGGACGTCCCCCTTTCTCACGGTGACGCCCCTGTTGTCGAAATAGTTCAGCAATGGGACGGCGTATTTGCGCGTCGTGCCCACCAGGTCGCGAAAAGCCGAAACACTCATTTCGCGGTTTCGCCGCAGGTAACCGACGAGCCCCTGTTCGATCTCGTCCAGCATGCAGGGCGGAAAGACCAGATTCTCGTCCAGCCTCACGATTTCTCCCATCGCCTGCATGGCGGCCGCGACAGCGGGTACATCGCCGGAATCCTGCGAAAGGTTTGCGCCAATCTCGTTCAGGTCGGGAGGGGCGGCCCGTCCCGCCTGCAGAAGCGCCAGGATTTCCTCTCTGATCCTGCGCTGGTCTCCCGAGAATCGGATCCGGTGACCGGCCAGGCGCAGCAGGGGGCCCGCGTGTAACACGATCTCCTCCGAGAGCAGATGGTCGACCGCCTGTTCGAATATTCCGGTGGGCGGCTTTCCCTCGACCCGCGGGCGGAGTTCGCTGTGGGAAACCCCTGCCTTCAGAGGATTTGCATCGTGGTAGGTCGACAGTGCTTCCGTTATCCGTGTGAGCAGTGTCTCCCACCAGTCCGAATGGACGTATACGGCCTCTCCCGCGTGACGAAAGCCGAATGCGTCTCCCTGATCCAGCAGGTCCCGAAGCCGATCGTCCGTCTCGGAAAGAGAAAGCCCCAGCGCCGCCGCAAGGTCCCTGGCGGAATCGGCCCGGAATCCCGCCGCCTTCAGGCGAAGGCCCAACACGCGGGTCGGGTCTTCAACTTCGGACCCGCGCAGCCGTTCCAGCACGTCTTTTCGAAAGCGGCGATGCTTGACCGGCTGCGCGTCCAGCACCACCCCTCCGCCAAGAGTCTGCACAGGCGAATAACGTCGGATCACGAATCGGTCGCCCCGGGCCGCCACGCCGCGCGATTCCAGGCGGAACTGCGCCAACTGGGACTCGCCGGGGCGCAATTCGTCGGCTTCGAGGAGAACCACGCGCGCCAGCACGTCACGCGGACCGAGGTGCAGATGCACCCGCGCCCGGTTCTTCAGCGACGTCGGCGCATCCTTCAGCAGACGCAGCCGCGCGTCGAGCATATAGGTGGAACTGAAGTAGCCCCGCTGCGCCAGAAGATCGCCCCGCGCGACCTCGTCCACCTCGATGTCGGCCAGGTTGATCGCCGCCCTGTGGCCAACGAGGGCGGTCTCCACCTCCCTGCCGTGTACCTGCACACCGCGCACCCGTACGGCATGGTCTGCCGGCTGAAGCATCACCACGTCCTTCGCCCGAACCCTCCCTGACAGTACGGTGCCGGTCACGACCGTACCGAATCCCCTGACGGAGAACACCCGATCCACCGGCAGACGAAACACGCCGCCATCGGGACGCGTCTCCACCTTCCCGATTTCTTCCTCCAGCAGTGTCGTAAGGTCCTCTATCCCCTCGCCGGTCACGGACGACACCGGTACGATCGGGGCGCCGTCCAGAAACGTGCCCTGGAACAGGTCGCGCAGGTCCTCCTCCACAAGTTCCGCCCAATCCGGCTCCACCAGGTCCACCTTATTCAGCGCCACAACACCCCGCCGCACGCCCAGAAGATTCAGAATACCAAGATGTTCCCGCGTCTGGGGCATGGCCCCGTCGTCCGCCGCAACCACAAACAGGGCGAGATCCACCGTACACACGCCGGTCACCATATTCTTCACGAACCGTTCGTGACCGGGCACGTCGATGATCGTGACGTGGTCCTTCCAGTACGCGAATCCGATATCGATTGTCACGCCCCGGTCCTTCTCCTGCGGGAGCGTATCCGTATCGATACCCGTAAGCGCCTTGATCAGCGCGGTCTTGCCGTGATCGATATGTCCCGCCGTACCGATGATCACGTGCGACATCAGGTTGACTCCACACCGATCCCCGCCGACCGCCGCAGCGCGGCCTCGACGAGGCGCAACTCGCCGGACGCCACCGTCCGCAGGTCCAGAAACAGCCGATCGTCCCGCACGTATCCAATGACCGGCGGATCGTTCGAACGCAGCCGGGCCGCCAGGTCGGCCACGGACCCATCGTTGACGAAAGACACACATAGCGCCGCGCTGGCGATTTCCTCCAGGGGCATTGCGCCGCTACCCGTCTGCGCAACCGAATCCACCAGTTCAACCCGCAGCCCGCTGTCGCGCAACTGACTCAGCCGCGCCCCGCGCCCCCAGGCCCCCCCCGTGAGGGGGGGAAAACGCTCGGGGAGCAGACAGGGCGCAGGGTGGGGGCGGTAAAGATAAATACGGGTGAGGTAAAGTATCAAAATACCCC
>JAPPNU010000024.1:28974-155918 GCA_028873695.1 Gemmatimonadota bacterium
CGCGGTGCGTTTTCCCTCCGGGGGATTGGCCCCTCACCCCGTCCCCCCACCCAAACCCCCCCCACCACCCCCCCCCGCGGGGGGGCCCACCCCCCCCCGCCCCCCCCGGCCCCGCCGGCCCCGCCGCTTCAGTGCGGAAACAGGCTCGGTCAGCATCCTGAGCGCAGGGTGCGTCCGTAACAGATCCTTCCGGTTCAGGAAGAGTCTCAACGTCGCCGCCAGTGCGGCGTACGTGAGTTTTCCCGACCGCAGCGCCCGCATGAGCGGGTTTCGTCTGATCTTCCGGACAGCGTCTGCATTCCCCACCAGAATACCCGCCTGCGGACCGCCCAACACCTTGTCGGCGCTGAACGTGACCACGTCGGCGCCGGCAGCGACGCTGTCCGATACCAGGGGCTCGTGCGGCAGACCGAACTCACCCATGTCCACCAGCGCGCCCCCTCCGAGGTCGTGGACCACGGCCACGCCGCGCCGATGGCCCAGCGCAACCAGTTCCGGGAGTGAAACCGAGGCCGTAAAGCCCATCACCTTGTAGTTGCTCGGGTGTACCGCCAGCATCAGGCCGGTGCGGTCGGTCAGCGCGGCCTCATAGTCCCGCAGGTGCGTCCGGTTCGTTGTGCCGATTTCTACGAGTACCGCGCCGCTGCGCTCCATGATATCCGGAATGCGAAAGGAATCACCGATCTCGATCAATTCGCCTCGTGAGACCAGCGCTTCTCTTCCCAGACATAGCGTATTCAGCGTCAACAAAACGGCCGCCGCGTTGTTGTTGACCACAGCCGCCGCTTCCGCGCCCGTCAGCACACACAGCAGTTCTTCAACCAGCGCCGTTCGGGACCCGCGACGGCCGAATTCGAGGTCTGCCTCCAAATTGCTGTACCCCGAGGCGATTCCGGCGACCGCCCGGGCGGCGGCATCCGCCAGCGGCGCGCGCCCGAGGTTCGTGTGCAACACGATTCCCGTGGCGTTGACGACACGCTTGAGACCGGGTTCGGTCAAGCGGGCCACCCGCAGGCAGACCCGGCGCGTTATCCTCTCCACGAGCGAATCCTTGGATTCGACAACTGTCCCGTCGCTGAGCGCGGACTGACGCGCGGCGTCGATTTCCTCCCGCACAAATCGCGCGACCAGCGCCTGATCGCAGAATTCATACATCGCGCGTATCCCAGGTTCGGCCAATACAGAGTCAACCGAAGGAATCACCGACAAGTTGGCCTTTTCTGCCATGTTGCTCCCGACAATGGACGCTATGAACGATGTACGGTGCGGCGGATCACAAGACATCCGCGCGGTCTGACTCCAACAGCCCGTTGAAAAAATCCATCCGGGCTACGGCGGGCCCTTCCGGTCGAAATACGGCGTTGCTCGGCCTCGACTGCAGAGCGACTTTATCAACGGACTGTTACGGAACGATGTTGAATGAGATCTCCTTCGACGCCCTTTCATCCGCCATCAGGTCGGTTACGGCCACCCTGACCGACTGCCTGCCTTCCTGCGTTTCGGTGAGGTCCAGTTCCACGTACGCCACCTCATCCGGCCGGTTGCCGGCCTGATCGTACGCAATCACAATTTCCCGGTCCTTTTCGGACAGCCTGAACACCCGTCCCAGACCGTGCAGGATCTTCGCGGGAAGCGCCCGGTCCCGATGTGACCGCAGCGTGTATTCCACGCGATAGCGCGTCTGACCGAAGGCATCCTGTTTCAGATTGTAAATTTCAAAATAGACGAACGCGTTCTGGTGGCTTCGAAACGCCAGCGACGACATCGGGATCACCTTGAGGCCGTTCTTCACGTAATCTCCCGCGGTTTCTTCCGTCGGCTCCGTCGCGAAGGCCAGCTCGATATCGCTGATCAGCAGCCCGGATGGCCTGTGATAGTCCTCCAGGACGACCGCCTGCTGATAGACCTGGGACTTGCCGGAGACCACGTCCCTCACCTGTAAGGCCATCTGGTACGTGCCCGGCGGCAGGTCCACCGGCATTACGCCGGGAATGAACGCGCCATCGGAAACCTGCTGGTCCGTGGGGGCCTTGAAGGCCATCTGATCCACCTCCCGATAGACTTCGTTCCACAGGCTGTCGAACAAGGTAACGCCCCGATCCAGCAGAATGAGATCCGTTTTCTCATCCACGTTCAGTCGTACCACCTCGGATGCCGGCAACCCGTAGTAGACCTCGAGTCGCGTCCTGGACTCCGGCCCTTTGAAATCCGCCGGATAGTAGTAGAAGTCGATGGGCAGATCGGCGAAATCGGGCGAGTAGCGCGACGGCCGGCTCGCTACGACGTTCTGCATGATCACCCCGCCCTGAAAACCGGCCAGGTGGATGCCGACGTGCGGCGCGGCACTGAGCGGAAGCGGCGCGAAGTCGTACCGCCTGCCCTTGAAGACTTCAGCGAAGGTGATCTCGATGCCGCCGTCTACCTGTGTATATATCCAGTATTCCCACCTGGCATTCGCGGCAACCGGAAAGATCGGCAGCCCGGGCGAAACGGGAAGCGCGATCCGGGACCGGTTCACGAAATTCACTCGTGTTTCCTGCAATTCCCGATTCCGTTCGGCCTGAATATCGTCCCATTTGCTGATATGGTCGGGATTTCCCAGACGGATGAATACCTCGCCACGTCTGTCCCAGCCGCCGTCCGGCCGGGTATAATGTTCCAGCGCGTACGCCACGCGACGATAATGCTCCAGCAACCGCTCGTTTTCGGGCGTGAGGGGCGTGGGGTCGCGCCGGTTCCAGAACCGCGCGGCGAGCGCATCCTTCTCCTCGGGCAACGCCGCCTCGTAGCGCGCAAGATCCTCGTCGTCCGCCACGAGGGTTATGTCTCGATACCTGCGCCGTTCGGCTTCCGGGAGAAAGGAGAAGTAGACTCCGAACAGTTCGTTCGCGCGCTCGAAGTCACGATTCATCAGGGCAATGACGGCAAGATCGCGATTGGCCGGAATACGGGCGTCGCCAACGTCCGCCAGCAACCCTGAGAGCGTGTTGACCGCTTCCCCGGTCTTGCCCAGCGAGAGCCACATCCGGGCCAGCCGGATACCTGCGAGGGGGTGGGCGGGATTCGCCTCAATCTCCCGCCGGTATGCAGAAATCGCATCGTGCCGCTTGCCACCGTCCTCCAGCAGAAGTCCGATCCGGTAATGCGCGTCCGGGTAGCCGGGATCGATTTCAATCACTCTCTCAAATGCTTCCCGCGCCCGGCGCTTCCGCGTTTCCAAGTAGACGCACGCCAGGCGGTACTGCGCCTCGGCCATGTCCGGGTCGGCTTTCAAGGCTCGTTTGAAATACGACTCGGCGCGCCTGTACCCCTGCTTCGAAGCCGTGAAGGCGATGCCCAACCCGTTGTACCCCGCCGCCTTTTCGCCCTTCTTCACCGCCTTCCTGAACGCCTTTCCGGCTGCCTTCCGATCGCCGGCATCCAGATACGCATGTCCGAGAAGGACATAATCCCGCGCCGTTTCCTTTCCGGAATCGATCACCCGCTTCAGCGCGGCAACGGCGCGTTCCGGCCGACCGCCCTCGATGTCCTCTTGCGCCCCGACACGGAGTGGGTCAAGCGGCGCCGCCGGTACGAATGCAGCGATCGTGAGAGACAGGGCGATAATCCACGTCATGGTCACACCTTCCGCTAGGGATCACTCGGAAAATCTATCGAATATGCGCCTCGCGCGCAAAGGATTTCTATGCCTGACGCACGGGCCGGGAGCACGTTCGCAAGCCCGGAAATTCAGCACGCTTCGGCATTGACAACGCGGCAGCGCAGGTTTATCTTTGCGGCCCGTCAATTACCCGGAAGGTTCCTGTATGAACGTCCGAAAAGTCGTCATTCCGGTTGCCGGGCTCGGCACCCGCTTGTTGCCCACGACAAGGGCCCTGCCCAAAGAGATGCTCCCCGTTGGCAAGTATCCGGCAATACAGCACGTCGTCGAGGAGATGGCCGCGGCGAATCTGACGAAGTGTCTCTTCATTACCTCCCACAGCAAGACGATTATTGAAGACCAGTTCGACAACAACGTCGATCTCGCCTCCCAGTCCGACCAGAACCAGGGCGCCAACGACACGGGTCAACTCGACTACAGCCTGCGCGGCATCGAGTTCTTTTATACCCGTCAGCAGGCGTTGACCCCGGCGAACAGACCCCGGGGCACGGGCGCCGCAATACTTGCTGCCGAGAGTTTCGTGGACAACGAGCACTTTGCGGTTGCCTACGGCGATACGATCATCAACACCAGACATACGCCGAACTTTCTGGCTCGTATGATCGCTTCTCACCTCGAATACGGGTCCGCGTGTACCGTGGGCGTCCGCCCCGTCACCTCCGATCTGGTCGGACGCTACGGAATCGTCAAGCCGGACCCGGCGGACGATCTGAACGCAAACAGCTTCGCCATCCGCGATCTGGTGGAAAAACCCGGCGTGGACGAAGCGCCCAGCCTCATGGCCGTAAGCGCCCGCTATGTGTTCAGTCCCGATATCTTCCACGAAATCCGTGCGCTTACGCGGGCCGCAGGCGAGGAAATCGGCGTCACGGAAGCCATTCGAGGCCTTATACGCCGGGGAAAACACGTCAGATGCGTGCGTCTCTTACCCGACGAAACAAGATACGACATCGGAAGCCACGCCAGTTACTACCGGGCGTTTATTGACTTCGCCCTGCAGGATCCCGAATGCGGTGACAGGATTCGGGAGTACCTCGAAGCCTGCTTATCAGCCCGTTGAAAAAGCCCATCCGGGCTGCGGCCGGCCCTTGCGGCCGAAATACTGCGTTGCGCTCCCGCGCCGAATCGCAGGATGGGACTCGGTTGCGCGCCTTGTCTTCGGCCTCGCCTGCAGAGCGACTTTTCCAACGGACTGTTCAAGCGCGCGGCGATGAATTCCTGATCCGGCGGCGGATGGGCGGGTATTCGCACGGGCCGCCAAAAAAGAAGCCCTTCGGAGCCCGGAAATCCGAAGGGTTTTGTCAAACGCGATGGCGGACGGATTCGTCGAACGGAAACGGGGCTTGCGTCTGCGGGGTGACCGGACGGTTTACCCTGCATCGATGACGGCGCGGGTTCCGACGCCGCATTCCGCACGCGCCCCGTCTCCCGGAAATGCCCGATCAACGCCCCTGATCATCGCCGGCCACGAGCTTTTCGCCGTCGAAAATCAATTTGCCTTTTTCGTAGATGCAACCGGTTTCCTCTACCAGTTCGTACTTCATCAACTGCCCGTGCGACATGTGGTTGAAGACCTCTTTCGGGTCTTTGTATTTTTCAATGAGTTTTCCGATCGGACCCTCGAACTGGATCGCCCTTCGAACGGGCCGTTCCTTTTCGCGGCGTTCCCGCTCCTCCTTCGTGAGGATCGGCAGGCGTTCGGCCGCGGGGCCAAGCCGGCTGGCATATTCCTGGCGCTGGCGAAACCGGTCGTGCCTCTTTTCCAGTTCCGACTTTTCCCCCACGTTGTCGTAATATTCCGAGACCTCCTCCGCCTTTTTCCTGAATCGCTCCTGTTCCTGGCCCTTCAGTTCGTCGTTCCCCATCTTCCGCATGATTTCCTTGACAGACTTGCTCATTCACTCGCCTCCAGATCGTTGGAACGCCGGATTACCTGAATGCATTAATTGCAGTGCGGCAGTATGTTGCGATGCCGGTTCACGGTGAAAAACATACATCGCGACCCGGCTTTTGTCAACGGCAAACTTCGATTGATTACGCCGCCGCGATCCCGAAAGCCGTTGACTCGCCGATCCCTCAAGCGTAGTTTGTCGGCATGCGAAGCGCCTGCCCGCAGCAGCGTCGACCGTTCCCCGGATCCGCAAGCGGCGATCTCCAGCGCCCGGTCTTCCACCAGCCTTGACAGCCCGTTGGAATAGTCCGTCCGGGCTGCAGGCAGAGCGACCTCATCAACGGACTGTTAACAGGGACCCCGGGATGTCCGAACTCGATCGACTCGTCAAGCTTATGTCACGGCTGCGCGGCCCTGACGGATGTCCCTGGGACCGCGAGCAGACCCACCAGAGCCTTAAACCCTATCTGATTGAAGAGACTTACGAAGCCCTGGACGCCATCGACAGAAACGACGACGACGGCCTGCGGGACGAACTGGGCGACGTGCTCCTTCAAATCGTCTTTCACGCGCAGCTTGCCCGTGAGGAAGGCAGGTTCACCCTCGAAGACGTGGCCGCGTCCACGTCCGAAAAGCTCATCCGCAGGCATCCGCACGTGTTCGGAGACGCCTCGGCGAACACCCCAGGACAGGTTGTCGAAAACTGGGAAGCCATCAAATCGCGGGAAAAGCGGGAAAAGGGTCTGAGTCCGTCCGTCCTCGACGGCATACCCCGGCAGCTACCCGCGCTGCTCAGGGCGCGGCGCGTTCAGGAGCGGGCGGCCCGTTCCGGCTTCGACTGGACAGATACGGAGGAGGTCGTTGACAAAGTGCGCGAAGAAGTGGACGAGTTTCTCGAAGCGCGTCGGGACTCGGACGCAGAGGGCATGGAAGAAGAACTCGGTGACCTCCTGTTCTCTCTGGTCAACCTCGCCAGGTTTCTGCGGGTCTGTCCGGAAGAAGCGCTGCGGAAGACGATCGGGAAATTCGAGAACCGTTTCAGCTATATTGAACAGGAACTTGAAAGAAGGGGAAAAAGCCCGGAGAGCGCCGGTCTGGAAGAAATGGACCGGCTATGGGAGGCATCCAAGAAAAACCGATCGAAGCGTGAAACCGCCGATCCGGATTCGTGAGAATAGCGCCGGGGCTCAACGCCCTGTCACGCGTTCATACACCTGCACCGCAGCCATCAGATCCTGGATCGCCATTCCCGTGAAATAGGCGATCGCGCCCTGGCCGCGCCGGTCTTCCAGTCTGCCCAGCGCCGCGTCTCCAATGGTCAGTACGCGCCCCTCGCCGCCTCTGACCAAGCGTTCCCCGCCCAGACCGGCCAACAGGAAATCTCCCGACTTCAGTACCTGTTCGGGATGGTCCGCAACCACCTCCCGGCCGCTCAACAGGCCGGGGTCGAGTTGAGCCGTCCTCGGGTCGCCTGCGATCACGGACAGATGCACCGCGTCGCCAACGTCCCGCCTACCCAGAATCGGACGGGGCGTGGGAACCGCCGTGAGTACGGCATCCGCCCCGGCCAGACAGTCGCCAATGGCGTTCATACTCCGAACACGGGCGTTCACCCTCGGTTGCACGTGAGCTGCGAACGCGGCGACGTTGGCCGCGCTCCGGCTGGTCGCCCTGATCTCCCGCGGAACGAGGGCGGCGTCGGCGCACAGGGCAAGCGCGCGTGCGATGCGCCCGGTACCCACAATCGCCAGCACTTCCGCATTGGCGGCAAGATAGCGGACACCGAGTGCGCCCGCCGCGCCCGTCCGCATATTGGTCAGATATTCCGCATCCAGTTCGGCCCTCCGGCCCGTGGCAACGTCATCCAACTCGATGACCGCGGTGCGTCCCGCAAGCCGCCCGGACGCGACATCCGACCGTTCCACGATCACCTTCCTCGCGCGGTAACGCCCGGGCCACTCCGCCGGCATCTCCAGGCGAAACAGGTCCGCGCCTTCCGTCCTTCGCACGTCTTCTTTCCGCGGCGGATTCAGCGCCTCTCCCGACCCGTAGAGGCGAAACGCCCTGTCACAGCTCTCGACAACCTCTTCGGCAGACAGTATTTCCGCGATTTCGGCATCCGGGATCCTCAGTCTTCCTTCCAAAGGTCCGCCCTCCATTGCACTTGCCCGGAAATGGAACCTGCTCACTCGAACTTACGCGACCGTTGCCACAAAGTGAAGAGAAAAGTGAACGACGGACGTGAGATGCCAAACCCGTTTCAGGCACGGAAATACGACTTGACGGACCCTGGCCCAGGGGCAATATTGAACGTCCGCTTCAATCCCCACACCCGAAAACGAGGCGCCTCATGAAGATTACGGACGTCGAGACGTTCATTGCCGGCAACCCATGGAAAAGGAGGTGACATCATGAACGTCGTCTTCATTGTGCTCGACAGCTTTCGACAGGATCACGTGAGCCTGTACAACCGCGGCGTAGGGCCATTTCCCGGTATCGACCCGTGCAGAACGCCCAATATCGACGCATTCGCCGAGGAGGCAGTGGTCTTCGACAACGCCTATCCGGAAGCCCTGCCGACCATTCCAATCCGCTGCCAGTTGATGACCGGCCAGCGCACGCTGCACAGCCGCGGCTGGCAACCCCTCACCGCGGAAGACGTACACGTCGCCCAGATCCTTTCGGAGGAGGGATACGTCTGCGGGCTCGTCACGGATACCTACCACTATCGCGCTCCCGGAATGAACTACCACCGGGATTTCGCTTCTTACGACTGGATCCGCGGCCAGGAATACGATCCCTGGATCAGTGCGCCAACCCGGCGCAATCTGGATGACTACGTCAACGGGAATTTTCCGGATACCTGGCGGCGGCGCGTCTCTCAATTTCTGGCCAACACCGACGGCTTCCACTCGAAGGAGGACGAATTCGCGTGGAAGGTGGTCGACAGCGCCGTCAACTGGCTGGAATCGAACCGGACGCACGAAAACGTGATGCTCTGGGTGGATTCGTTCGACCCTCACGAACCGTGGAATCCCGTTCCGGAATTCGACAGCTACACCGATCCCGGGTACCGGGGGCCGCGCCTCATCATGCCGATGGGCGGACCGTCGGAAGACTGGGCCTCATCGGACGAGGTCGCCCATATCCAGGGTCTCTACGCGGGCGAATGCGCATTTGTGGACCACTGCCTGGGGCGGCTGTTCGACGCCCTCGGAAACCTGGGATACTACGACGACAGCGTCATTTTTCTTCTGGCCGACCACGGGCATCCCCTGAATGACCACGGGAAATTTCTGAAGGGCGCGGACCGGATGTACAACGAGCTGCTAAAGGTACCGTTCATGGTCAGACTGCCGGGAGGGAAACACGGGGGTCGTCGGACGTCGGCGATCGTACAGTACCAGGACGTGCTGCCAACCCTCCTCGACGCGCTGGGTCTGGACGGCAGCGCAGACGCCATGGCGGGCCGGAGCTTCATGCCCGTACTCGAGGGCGATACGGGCGAACACCGGCGGGCGATGATCACCGGCTACCACGGCGGAATCGACCGCTGCACCCGTGACGACACGTGGAGCTATATCCAGCGCCCCGCGGGCGAAGCCGACGAACTGTACCATCTTCTCCACGATCCGAAGGAAGAAAACAACCTCATCGACGATCACCCGGACGAGGCCCTGCGCCTGGCGGGCGCATTCGGCAAGGTGTTCAAGCGGCAGTCGTCGAATACGGTGAAAGGCGTCCAGGGAGAATACGAAATGGCCTCGTCGAGTATTGACTGAACCGACACCATCCTGAGTATCCCGTCAATAAAGGAGACCCCGTGGAAAATCCCGTCAAAGCGAAACTCCTCAGGGGCGAATTGTCCCTGGGAGGCTGGCTGAACCTGGGTTCGCCCCTCGCCGCCGAAGTCATGGCGGCCGCCGGCTTCGAATGGCTGGCGATAGACGCGGAACATTCGCCGTTCGACATCCCGTTGATCGTGGACACGTTCCGCGCGATCGAGGCCCGGGGCGCCGTGCCCTTCGTCCGTGCGTGGGACCACGATCCGGTTTCTCTTGCGCGCATCCTGGACGCCGGCGCCTACGGCATCATCGTGCCGCACGTCAGCACGCCCCGGGAGGCCGAGGCCCTCGTGCAGGCCATGCGCTATCCCCCCGCGGGCGCCCGCTCCGCCGGTACGGGAAGGGTCGCCGTGTACGGCGACGAATATCGCCTGAGCGCCAACGACGCGGTGATGATCGTACCCCAGATTGAAGACATGGAGGGAATCAACAACACCGAAGCCATCATGTCCGTCGAGGGAATCGACGTCGGCTTCCTCGGGCCCGGCGACCTGGCCCTTTCAATGGGCGTGAACCGGGGCCATCCGGACCACGAGGCAGCCATTCAGACGTTCGTATCGGGATGTAAAGAAGCCGGCAAGCCCTACGGGATGCCGGAGCGCGACCTGGAGATCGTACGGAAACGCATACGCGAGGGATTTACGTTCATGGACGTCGCCAGCGATCTGCGCGCCCTCGAAGCAGCCGTACAGAACGCGCTGGCCGAGGTCGGAACGTGAGAGACCGGGCGGGCGACCACAAGGGTCGCCCCTACCAATGCAACATCGGCGTGGACTGACCCGCGTCTGGACGCGACGATGTGCCTCCTCAGGGGGTCGCAATGGAAATGCCGGAAAGTACACCCTCGAACAAGCTGAAGACGTGGCTCTTCAATCCGTTTTATTACGTCGCGGGAGGGACCGCCCTCGGCATCGGGCTGGTCGTGATGACGATCGCGAGCCTTGTTGGCGCGGCAACGAATCACCACTTCGACGGTGTTGTCGACCTCCATTCGGGCCCGCCGGCGCCGGCGTGGGTCTTTGTCGCCGAAAACCTGATCAACTGGCTGGTGATGGGCGTTCTGGCATATCTCGCGGGGCGGCTGATATCCCGGAGCAGGATCCGACCGCTGGACGTTTTCGGCACACAGGCGCTTGCGCGTGTGCCGATGGCGATCACCCTGTTCTGCGTGCTCCTTCCCGGATTCCGGCGCGTTACAGACCAACTCGCCGGGCAGCTGATGCAGGGTCCGACACGGTTCCGGTCCGGCGCTTCCGGAGGCGTACTGACGTCCTTCGCGCAGGTCAGCCCGCTGGATCTCGCCGTTTTTGTCCTGGCCGTCATTCTGGCGCTGTTACTGCTCGTCTGGACGGTATTGCTGATGTACCGCGCTTTCGCCGTCGCATGCAACGTGGGCGGAGGCAAAGCCATCGGCCTTTTCGCGACCGCCATCCTGCTGGGCGAGGTCCTTTCCAAAATATCCATCGGCGCGCTCCTCGCAGCTGTCTAGCGTTCCAATCCGAAACAATCGGGTAGGGAGGGACCTTACGGTCCCTTCCCTCCCACACCACCGTACGTACGGGTCCGTATACGGCGGTTCAAGACGAGCCATCCAGGTTTAGGTGTTTCTGGAGGAGGCTTACGAGTCCAAGCTGTGACAGGTATTGTATGGGCACGGCCTGGTTCATATGGGAGGCACCCGCGTTCCACCAGGGGCCTCTGCCATTGTATGCCGAGCGGCGCGCCCGTTCCCTGTCGATGCCTCGGGCGATGAGTTGTTTCGCCCGTGTGCGTGGTCTTTTCCACTGTTTCCACAGGATGCGACGCATCCGTCGCCTGATCCAGTGGTCCAGTTCCTCGAAGCACGCCTTCACCTGCGCCAGGCGGAAGTAGGCCATCCATCCCTGAAGCAGCGGCGTGATGGCCGCTATGGTTGCTTCGAGGCGCTTCCCCCGTCCTGCTTGCAGGGTCGTGCGCAGTTTCTCCCGCAGCCGCTTTACCGACTCCGGGGCAACGCGCAGTTTCGGCTGGCGATGATGGGTCATACTGTAGCCCAGGAACGTGCGCTTCCAGGGCCGCGCCACCGCGCTCTTTTCCCGGTTGACCTTCAGCTTCAGCCGGGTGTGCACAAAGCGCTGTATGGAGGCAAGCACGCGTTCGCCCGCCTGTTTCGACCCGACATAGATGTTGCAGTCGTCGGCGTAGCGGACAAAGGCGTGTCCCCTCCGCTCCAGTTCCCTGTCCCATTCATCCAGCAGGATATTGGACAACAGGGGCGAGAGGGGTCCCCCTTGCGGCGTTCCCTCGCCTCGCGGCGAGACCACGCCGCCCGCCATCATCCCCGCCTGCAGAAAGCGCCGGATCACGTGCAGGATGCGTTTGTCCCCGACCCTGCGCGCCACCCGCGACATCAGCACGTCGTGGTTGATCCGGTCGAAGCACTTTTCCAGATCAATGTCCACGACCCACCGGTATCCCGCAGCCACGAACGACCGGGCCTGTTGAATGGCCTGGTGTGCGCTTCGCCTGGGCCTGAAGCCGAAGCTCAGTTCCGAGAACGTCGGGTCGATGTGCGGTTGCAGCACCTGCAGCAGCGCTTGCTGGACGAGACGATCCATCACCGTCGGCACGCCCAAGATACGCGTGCCGCGCCCTCCCGGCTTCGGGATCTCCACCTTCCGGACAGCGTCCGGTTGATAGCTCCCCTCAAGGAGGGCTTCCCGCACCTGTGACCACCGCGCGCATAACTGGCGCCCCAGGCCGTCCACACTCACGCCGTCCACGCCTGCGGCCCCTTTGTTTTGCACCACGCGGCGATAGGCATTCAGCATGTTCTCGCGGCTGACCACCTCCTCCATCACCATCGCTGCCTGCCAATCGGTCATCCCGTTGCGCGCCGTGTCCGTTTGATGCCCGGATTTCGGGTCCCTCGCGGTGCCGCCGCTACCTCCCCGGTTCCGGTCCGGCCTCTCAGCCTTCTTGTCTGCATCTGCTTCGGTCATCGAGCACTCCGTCCCGATTCGGCTTGTCTTGTTCGGCCCTTCACCGTCCGATTCCCAACGGCTACTATGGCCTCGGCTGACTTCTGCCGTCGCTGTGTACGGCAGATCTCCCAGGGTAAGACGCGTGACTTTCGTCCCATCTGCCCGCCGCATCTACTTCCATCCGGTCCGGGTGACTATCGGGCTTCAGATCTTTTGGCCTCCTCGCCCCCGAATGGCTGCCTCATATGCGGTTCGTGTTCCTCGGGCCGGGACTTTGCCTTCAGCTTCCTTCAGACACCGCCTCGCGGCGATGCCCTTGCTGTTCGGCTAAGAGTTCCGGTCACCACGGCCTCTGGAGGGACTCTCACCCTCCCAGTCACTTCCCGGCTCGGTTTCCCTTACCGGTTCAAGGCACCGGCGCTTCGCCCGGTGCTTCGCGCCATGCCTGGCGCACCAAAAGACTCGCCGGCCCGAAGTACCGGACCGGCGAGTCATTGCGCCCTTCCGTTTGTCAATTCCGGATGGACCATGCCCCCCATCGATCAGACCAGATTCCCCTCCGCGCGGCTGTTCGAGCCCGTCACCACAACCGGTTCCCGCATCCCCACGCACATATTTCCGCCGATCAGGTTGTAGTCGCTGGACCCGCTCTCCGCGATGCCGCAGGTCTGCGTTGGAACCGTCTGATCGTCGGCGCAACGGTTGCCCCGCACAATCGTCCGGTCCAGGTCGTGCAGCCGGATCCCCGGCCATCGGCCCGGCGCTTCCTGTGAATTGCTCAACAGCAGGTTACCCGAAAGCACCTGCTCCTCGCCACGGCTGGCGTCAATCCCGCTGCGTCCGTTATAAGCGCAGACGTTGTCGCTGACGATATTGTGGTGATCGCCACCATTCGCCACCCCGCCGATACCGTGCTGACCATTGCGGGAGAACACGCTGTCGCTGCACACGGTATGGTGCACGCGGGCGCAGAAGAAAAAGCCGTCGCCGCCGTTGCCTTCGGCGATGTTGTGCGACCAGACGCGCGCGCGCAGGGCCGTGCCGGGATGAAACCCGTGACCACGGCACCCGTGCGCCTGGCATTGCATCACCTGGGCGTCGCTGCCCCGTTGAATGCCGAAACCGTCGCTCGGCCAGTCCGACACCGTGCAATTCACCACTCTCACGCGCCGGCAATCAACCAGATGGACGGCAGCGTACGTGAAGTCCCACCAGGGTCCCCGGTACTGTTCCGGACCCTGTATCGTGAGCCCCTGAATCTCGATATCGACCTCATCCAGCGCGTAAATCGCCGGAAAGAGACGCACGGCTCGGGCATTGTCCGCCACCTTCAGGTCCCGTTCCACCCGCGCGTCGATCCGGACGCGGGCGCCGCTTCGCTCGCGCACGATGCCGTGGGTACCGTGCCAGCCGGTCTGCCGGTCATCGCACAGCCCGACGGCGTCGCCCTCATGGAAGGGCGGGCGCGTGCTGCAATCGAACGCACGCTCGCCCTCGCGTACGTCTTTCTTCAGGGCGACCGATTCCGGCGGCCGTATCGCCAGGACGGTTGCCGGCCCGTCGCCGACCAGACTCACGCATCCGGGCAGATAAATCGACTGCCTCAACAGGTAGGCGCCCGCCGGCACGCGGACCCTTCCTCCACCCGGCGACAGAGAAGCGATCGCCTCGGCAATCCCGCACGTGGGTGATTCCGGGTCGTAGAAATCCGCGACATTGACTTCACCGCGTGGTCCCGACGACTCCGTCATGACGGTCCTCCCCCTTCGATACACGGCATCCGATACCATGCCCCCGCACCGCGAAGGCACGCTCAGACCGGGGGCGGCTCCAGAATGACCGTAACGCCCATGTCCAGGTATTTCGAACGTTGTTCCGCCGCGCCGGTCCGGTGACACACGGCCACCCCGGAACCCTGAAGCGACTTCGCCACGTAGGCCACGGCGTCATCGACCGACTTCAGGGCGTGGTTGGGGTGCGCCGTCAGGCTGAACGTCAGGTCGGTGGGACCGAAAGACAGGCAGTCGACCCCCGTCCGGGCCAGAAGATGCGCGCGGGTCACGGCCTCAACCGACTCGATCTGCAGCCACAGCACCCCGTATGCGTTCCACCAGCCCGCGTAATCGAACGGGTCTGTGAAATCCGACGCGCCGCGCCGGGCGCGGCCGCCGTAACTGCGAATACCCGCGGGCGGGAAATAGAACGCGCCCAGCGCCTCCGCCACCGTCTTATCCGACTCCGTCTGCGGCACCTCGATTCCGCACGGTCCCAGGTCCAGGTAATTCCCGATCAGGTAGGCGTTCCTGGTGTGTTTGATGCGAAACTGAACGAAAACGTCCAATTCCTCGGCAATGCCGCAGAATTCCGCCAGCCGCTCTTCATTGAGCGCGGAATGCTGGCTGTCGGCAGACACGAAATCGTAGGGTCCGCCATCCATCACCCGCAGGAAACGCTCCCGCGTCGCATCCAGCGGCAGCGTCGTTCCCACAATCTGCTCTCCATCGCGGATTCGTTTCTTCAGGCCAACAGCACTTTCGAACATAATACCTCCGGCGTCGTCGGGGTTCGCAGGTCGAAAACGTGTAGTCTAACGAGAGTGGATCTGTTTTCAATACCTGAGAGTCAAGGAGATAATGAATATTCACAACCACATCTTGATACAGCAGTGGATTAACTTCCGCACATTCTGCCTTCCCGTCCGCCCGATGCCGAGTCCGATCACGGGTTCCGTTCGATGTCCCGCCCTTCGCCTCCTTTCAGGAGTCCGGTTTGCTAAATGACGTCGCGAACACCCATCGGCAAGGCATCCAGGCGCCTTCAGCGCGAAAAATGCCCGATTGTCCGGACATTCACAATGGGGCGGAGACATTCAAGTAACTTCTGTTTTTCAGTTGAAAGGGTCTGGATAACTCTCTATATTTGGTCATAGACGAAACAACCCACACCGAAAGCCCCAACCGAACGGAGAAACGCTTATGGCAACCGCAACACCCGCCGACGCCGATTTTGACGCCCGTCTGTCGGCGCTTGAGTCCCGCCTGTCCCGCGTCGAGGGAATCGTTGAGCAGCTTGACCGCCGCCTGACGAATATCGAAGCAACCCTGCGCTGGATCATCGGCATTCAGGTCACAACGCTTCTGACGCTTGGAACATTGATCCTGGTAAAATTGGGATAGACCCACAAGGCGCCGCCTTCACAGCAAAACCAGGCCGCCCCTCACCGCTCGTAGCGATGATACAGAGGATCGAGGCTGTCCCGGTTCCAGACAGAACGCGTTCTTTCTCTGATTTCGTGGTTATGCCATCGACTGCTCCAAATGGGGAAGGGACTCGCCGATTGTGTCTGCCTAAGATCGCTTACCGCAAGTCTGCCGCGTGCGTTCTCACCTTCTCAAACGCCCTGCAAAGATCCGTCATCTTCGCTTCGGAGGCGAGCAGTACCGTCTGAGACAACCAGATCCGGTCTTTGCAGGCCCTCTCGACGTTCGGCAGGCAAAGTTGCCGATAGTCCGGCGCGTCGTCCGTCGTGGTCCAGGCGAAGGGCCTGTAGGAACCGGCTTTCCAGTCGTTTTGAAAGACGGGGTTCCGATAGACCGGCTCGGTATAACCTCCGCCCGCGGGCACGCCCTCGGCCCGCAGCGCCTGAAGGAGCCGATCCCGGGATACCCCTTCGAATTCGTCCGGCTCGTATCTGGCGCTGAAAATGTGCCAGCTCGCCCGTGTCGCTTCACGCAGCCGTTCAACCGGCTCGATACCGTCGATCCGCGACAGCGTCCGCGTCAGCATCGCGGCGTTCTGTTCCCGGATATCGGTCTGCTTTCTGACCCGCTTCAACTGGCACAAGAGTATCGCGGCCGCAAAATCCGTCATTCGATGGTTGCCGCCCCAACGGAGTCCTTCGGGCGCACGGTCGAACCGGGCCCGTCCGGAATTGATCACGCAGTTCATCCGGTCGGCCACGTCTTCGTCGTTCGTCAGCGCGATTCCGCCCTCCCCGCACGTAATGTTCTTGCTTCGCTGGAAACTGAATCCCGACGCCAGACCCCAGCTTCCCAGACCCTTCTCCATGTACGCCGCACCCCAGCCGTGACACGCATCTTCCAACACGACCAGATTGTGACGGTCCGCAATGCGCCGGATCCGCCGCATATCGCAGGCCAGCCCGCCGAAATGCACAACCATGATCGCCTTCGTACGAGGGGTAATCGCCGCTTCAATCGCATTGGGGTCGATATTGTCCGAATTCGGAGCGACGTCCGCGAAGGTCACCGTCGCTCCCGCTGCCAGAATGCCCATACACGTGCCATGGAAGGTATACGGACTGCTAATCACCTCGTCTCCGATCCCGATCTCCGCGCCTCGGCACGCGGCTTCCAGCGCATTCGTGCCCCCGTTGCAAACCACCCCGTATGCGGCATCCTGAAAACGTGCGAATTTCTCCTCGAATTCCAGACACCTGGGGCCGTGGTTCCAGTTCCGGCTGCGCAGCACCTCCAACAGCATGGCCTCTTCAGTCTGGTCGAACTGCGGCCAGGGTTCCGCAATCCCGCCTGAAATCTCGGGGTCTCCGCCAAACAATGCGAGTCGGCCGGCCATGACGCGCCTTTCAGATTTGAAAATTCAGCGTTGCGTTACGGGCGGGACGGACATAGATTTCAGGGTAACGGAAACCAAACGTCGATGCGAACGGAGCGTTTTCATGAAAGTCGAAGTCAGCAGCCGGTCCACGCCGTACGAATTCCGTTCTCCCCACGGGCGCGTGCTTTTCTGCATGGAAGAAGCCAAGGTCTCGCACGAGCGTTTCGACGGCCGGATGAGCCCCGTCGTCAAACGGGTGAATTTCAGCAGGGGCGACAGCGTCGCGGTGCTCCTGTACGCGAGAGAAACCGACGAAGTCGTCCTCGTCGAACAGTTCCGCTATCCCGTGTATGCGGGCTATCCTGAATCGGAACGGGACGGCAAGGGCTGGATCCTGGAAACCGTCGCAGGCATTAAGGACGCGCGTGGTCCGGACGTTGCCAGGCGCGAGATACTCGAAGAGACAGGATACGCGCTGCAAGGCGAGCTGGAACATCTCACCACCGTCTACGTAAGCCCGGGTGGCACGTCGGAACGCACCGAACTCTATCTCGCCCGCGTGAACAGGCTGGACGGCATCCGCAGGCACGCGGGGTTGGAAGCCGAATCGGAAGACATCCGCCCGCACGCCATCCCATTCGCGGAAGCCCTTCGCATGGCCGGCGACGGACGCATCGTCGACTCGAAGACCGTTATTGCACTCTACATGCTCAAAGAGCGGCTGGATGGGAGCGGCGAGGCGTAACGGAACAACCCGTCAGAGCAGCCTGCCCTTCCGGACACTGCCGGCTTCAGGGTACCGCTCGGCCAATGCATCCACCGCATTCACGAATCCTTCCGCCTGCGCCTCCGCCTGACCCACGAAGCGCTCGCTCTCACCCAGAATCTCCTGGATTTCCTCAGCCGCAAGCGGGATCCGGCCGTCATCTCCAAGGCGCTGCGCCAGGTCGTTTTTATCCCGGCCCTCCTCGCGCATTTCCAGCGCCACGGCTACCGCGTGCTCCTTCAGGGCGGCGTGGACGTGTTCGCGGCCGGCGCCCCGCTGGACGGAAGCCATCAACAGCGTGGTTGTGGCCAGGAACGGCATATACCTGGTCAGTTCATTCTGAATGACCGCCTCGTACACGCCCATTTCGTCCAGCACGTGCAGTGCGGTTTCCAGCATCCCGTCAAACGCGAATACGGCGTCGGGCAGCGCCACGCGTCGCACCACCGAACACGACACGTCGCCTTCGAACCACTGGTCCCCGACGAGCCCGCCGACCATATGGACGTATCCGCCCAGAAGCACCTGAAGGCCGTTGATCCGCTCGGTGCTCCGAGTATTCATCTTATGGGGCATGGCTGAAGAGCCCACCTGGCCCTTCGCGAACCCCTCGGTTGCGGTCTCGGCGCCGGCCATCAGTCGCAACGTGCGCGATAGATTGGAGATACCCCCGCCCATCTGGAAAAAGCAACTGATTACTTCGAAATCCAGACCCCGCGGATAGACCTGCCCCACCGCGTTCAACTCGCGAGCGAACCCCAGGTAGACCCGGACCTCCTCCTGGAGGGCCTCCAGTTTCCGATGGTCTCCGTTCACAAGCGTCAGCTGGTCCAGCGACGTCCCCACCGCGCCTTTCAGCCCCCGGAGCGGGTAGTTCTCCACGAGGTGCTCGAATCGCCTGAACGCGTGCAGCATTTCCTCACCGAACATGGCAAAACGCTTGCCTACCGTCGTGGGCTGAGCCGCGGCATGGTGTGTGCGGCCCACAATGGGCATCGCCTTCCATTCATCCACCCGCCGGCTCAGACGCAACAGCAACGCCACGTATTTGGGGGCCAGGTACTGCAATGAGCGCAGCACCTGGAACTGCTCTACGTTATCCGTCAGGTCGCGGCTGGTCATCCCCTTGTGTACATGTTCGTATCCGGCCAGTTCGCAGAATTCCTCGATGCGCGCTTTGACGTCGTGCCGGGACCGGGCCTCCCGGCGTTGTATCGAGTCCAGGTCCACGTGGTCCGCCACCCCCTCGTAGGCGCGAATCGCCGCTTCCGGCACGTCCAGACCCAGTTTTCGCTGGGCCCTCATCACGGCGATCCAGAACCGCCTCTCCAGCACGATTCGACCCTCCTCGGACCAGATCGCCCTGACCTCCGAGCTCGCATACCGTCCGGCCAGAACGTTTGGTATGTTTTCCGACATTCTGATACCCGTTTTCGATTCCCCGCGATTTCCGGTGTTCACTCGACCGTTTCCGCTCACCGCGGACGCGACGGGTTCGAATCCAGTATCTCTTCCGCATACGCAAACAGGGCCGGGGTTCCGCCGGTATGCACGAACACCACCGTCTGTTCCGGCCGCCATTGACCCTCGCGAATGTGCCGGATCATCGCCCCGAATGCCTTGCCGGTGTAGACCGGATCCAGAATCAGCGCCTCCGTGCGAGCGGCCAACAACACCGCCTCCCGGCTCGCATCCGTCAATACGCCATATCCATCGCCCGCGAAGGCCCCGTGGCTCTCGAAGTCGTCTCCGGTGAACGTCAGGTCCAGAGCCAGCATTTCCGCCACGGTATTCGCCACACCGGCGAGGTTCGCCGCGTCCTTCTCGTCATCCTGGGGACTGGGACTGATCCCGACGACGCGGAGCGGAACTCCCAGCGCGCGGGCGCCCACGACCAGCCCCACGTGCGTATGCACCCCCGAACAGACGTAAAGCCCGTCCGGTCGTACGTCGCGATCCCGCAGTTGTGCCCACAGTTCCAGAAACCCGTCGACGTACGAGATGCTGCGCAGATAATATCCGTCCGTACTCGTGTTGTAGACCCGTTGACCCTCTGCCTTAAGGCGCCCGATGACCCGGTCCTTCTCTTCCGCCCGGTCGACCAGGTGGACCTCGGCGCCGAACAGATGGTCCAGAAGCAGGTTTCCGTTCACGGGACGGGAATGCGCGTCCCTGCGTCCGACCATGACGGCCTTCAGCCCGTACCGGGCCGCCAGCGCCGCGGTCAGACGGGACTGATTCGACTGGGACGCCGCCCCGTGCAACAGAACGTCGTACCCTTCCCGGATCGCCGGCGCGACCGAATACTCGAACTCCCGGACCTTGTTGCCGCCAAAGGCCATGCCGGTCAGGTCCTCCCGCTTGACCAGAATACGGGGTCCTCCCAGCTTCCCGGAGAGCCTGGGACAGTCCAGGAGCGGCGTGGGCAGGTCGGCCAGCGACAGACGCGAAAAACGCTCCAGGCGCGTCTTCAACGCTTCGGCCGAAACGACAGGTTTCGCGGCCGCCATTCGGGCGCCCTTCCTTTATGAGGTCGATTGCAGGGACTCTTGCAGCCATGCCGCGCGTCGGAAAATACAGGTTTCCGGAATATCGGACGCAATGGCTATCCCCGAGCGGCCAATCGAAACCCCGCGGAGAGGGGCCGGCGGGGTTCGATTCCCGGATCCATCGGCGCGGCGTCTTTCGGCCCTCCTCAAAGAATCTCCAGAACGTCTTCCGGCGGCCGGCCCACTCTCGCCCGGTCGCCGTTGACGACGATCGGCCGCTCGATCAGGATGGGATGCTCCGTCATTACACGGATCAGCGCCGCCGGATCGTTCGCCTTGTCCTTGAGGCCGAGTTCCCTGAATTCATCCTCCTTCGTTCGGACCAGGTCCGCAGGCCGGATGCCCAGCTTCAGCAGAATGCCGGAGAGCGTCTTTTCGTCCGGAGGCGTCTTCAGGTATTCGACGATTCTTGGCTCGATACCGCGCGATCTCAGAAGACTCAACGTCTGCCTGCTCTTGCTGCATCTCGGGTTGTGGTAGATCACGACGTCGCTCACGACAACCTCCTTCGTTTCAGGGTATCACCGGTAAGATTACACGCGACGGCCGGTCCACGTCGTGGAAGATCCGCTGACGCGCGGTCTGCAGGGCCGTCTCTCGGTAGTCTTCACCGCCGGTATTGTGGTTCCGGTCGAAATTCGGAAAATCGCTGCTGGAAATATCCAGCCTGATCCGGTGCCCCGCCTTGAAGAGATTGCCGGTCGGATTCACTTTAATCGTGTATTCGTACACGCTGTCGGGTTCGATCAAAGACGGGTTATCAAAAGACTCGCGATACCGGGCGCGCACGATGCCGTGACAGAGTTCCTGGACGAATCCGTCCGGCCGGACGTCCATCAACTTGGCGACAAAATCCGTATCACGAGCCGATGAAGACGCGAACAGACGCACTTCGACCGGCCCGGTCACCTCCATGGGAGCGCTCAGCGGCGGCGTCATATACACCATCACGTCGCGGCGTCCGTCCAGGCCCCGCTGGTCCATGGGCGCGTGCTGGCCGCCCGGGGTGTACAGGGTCATCAACGGGTCTCTCGGATCGTAAACGTACGCGTCCGGTTTCTCCTCCCGCGGCGCCTCCCGGGAGAGCCACCCCGCCCCCGACGACAGGTCCGCACGGCCCGAACTGTGCAGGTAGAACGACGTATAAACCGTCCGTTTCAGCGGCCACTCCTGCTCGCCGCGCCAGGTATTGGCCCCCATCACGAACAGTTGCAGCGGCGGCCAGTCCGAGGCCTCGCTCCGCTGCCCTTTCAGCCAGCGTGAGAACCACGCATCCGCAATTTCGTAAAAGTCCCGCACGGCTTCCGGGCCGAAGTCCAGCTCACCGACCTGTCGACCCAGGTCCAGGAGCGTGTGGGTCCACGGACCGATAATCAGACGTTGATTCCGGCGGGCGCGTTCGCTCCCGCCGTTCTCACGCATTCCCGTAAAGTGCTTGAAGATGCCGATCTGCTGGTCGTACCAGCCCGCCGTACCCAGCACGGGGACGTCTACGCTCCGGTGTTTACGCTGAAAGCCGAAGTGGTCCGCCGCATGGTCCGCGAGCCACCGCCGCCAGTGTCTGCCCATCCCCGGCATAACGTCTTCGGGGACGTCCATCAGCGGCAGGTACCAGAGCCACTTGCTGCGGTCACGGTCCTGCCAGTTCTTCGAAGCGTCCTCCTTCGCCCTCTCCTTCCACGAATGGCCCGCCCTACGGGCCGTATCCACGGACAGATTGTTGATCGTCCAATCCATCACCCGGCCGAGGCGAAGCACGCCGCTCAGTTCCCTGTCCAGAAGGTTTGCCGCGATCCCGCCGGCCAGCATCGCTACCAGGTTCGGCGGGCGCGTGTGCGCGAGTTCCCACTGTGTCCACCCGTCGTACGAATTGCCGAACGTCCCCACCCTGCCGTCGGACCAGGGCAATCCCGCCGACCACGTCACCGTATCGTAGCCGTCTTCCGAGTCGCGGTGATCGGCGCTGTAGAATCCGGGCTGAAACGATCCCTCGGAAGCATACCGTCCGCGCACGTCCTGCATGACCACGATATAGCCGCGTTCGGCCATCTTCGGACCAATCTCGAGCTGTTTCTCACCACTCTTGTCGTAGGGCGTCCTGCACAGCAACACCGGAAACCGACCCGGTCTGTCGGGCCGGTACACGTCCGCGCGCAGCACCGTGCCGTCCCGCATCACCGCGTCGAGATCCCTTTCTTTTACGGTCGAGTCAGACATTCTCGGATTCCCGCTCCACGCGCCCGCAATCATCGATGGCGCGAACGTCACGCTGCTATGCTATTGCGGCAGTCCGGTCAGCGACCAGACCAGTACGGTCGTGTCGGCGGAACCAGACAGCAGCAGCCGTCCGTCCGGGGTCGCGGCCAGCGCATGCACAGCCCCCTCGTGTCCTTTGAACTCGGCCTCGGGAGCCGCGTGTCCCGGTTGCCAGACCGCCACCCTGCCATCCTGTCCTGCCAGACATATCGACCCCGCATCCGAAAGATACAGGACGTCCTCCACGCCGTCTCCATGCACGTACGAACGCACCTCCCGCCCGTCCATCATGTCCCACTCGACCACCCACCCGTCTCGGCCCGCGGAGATCACACGGCCGTCCGGCTTGAGTGCCACGGACTGGACCCAACCCCGGTGCGCGGCCACCATCGCATCCAACTCCCCGGTCGCCGGATGCCAGACCCTGAGGGCGCCGTCCCGTCCGCCGCTCACCAGTTGCCGTGCGTCCGCCGAGACCGCCAGCGCCAGCACGCCGCCCAGATGCCCTTCGAGCGTGCGCAGGGGCCGTCCGGAAACGGCATCCCACACGCGGACCGACCCGTCGTCGGCGGCGCTCACAACTTCCGCGGCGCCCGCAAAGGCCACCGCCCGAACATATCCGCGGTGTCCCTCCAGCGCGCGCACGCTCTTTCCGCTCGCACATTCGAATACCCGTACGCTGCCGTCCTTGCATCCCGCCGCAACCAGCGCGCCGTCGGAAGAAACCGCCAGCGCGTGGACCTCGCCGCCCGGACATTCCACCGTTTGCGCCGCCGTCCAGCCTTCCGTTTCCCACCACCGGATCGTCTTGTCCGTCGACCCTGATATTGCACTTGAACCATCGGCGGAAACGACAAGCGCCCGTACACCCGCCATGTGACGTTCCCACTGCAGGCGGGGCCGCCCGGTCGCCATGCCGGTCTCCGCCAGCAGCCCGTCGCCGCCGTGGGACAGGACCCAGTCTCCATCGGGCGAAACCCGGATCCGGTTTACATGGTTCTGATGCGGGTACCATCGCCGTATAACCGTAGCCGCATGACGGTCCCACAGCCGGATCGACCCGTCCCTGGATCCGGTCAGGACCTGCCGCTCGTCCCGGGCATAGGCTACGGACGGCACCGCGTGCCCCAGGTGTCCCGTAAAGGTCTCCAGGCATTCGTAATCGCGAAGGCGCCACTCGTTCGACATGTGACGCGTGCCCACCAGCAGCCGCTCACCGTCCGCGGACAGGCACATGTCGTAGCAGACGTAGTCCTCCACGAAGACCTTCAGGAGTACGCCGGTCGCCAGGTCGTAGTGGTAGACGTTGTTGCCGGGTTGGTGGGCCACCAGCGCCGTCAGTCCGTCCGGACCATACAGGCAGAGATTGAAATGCTCGCCCGCATTTGAAATCGCGATGCGCCGCCCGCCCGTCGCCCGGTCCCACTCCTCCACGGTGCTCGTCTCTCGGTCAAGCGTCAGCACCCGGTCCTCGTCAGGCGAATACCGAAGGGATACGAGCGACGTCCGTCCGGTTTCAAATCGGCCCGATTCGCGCGTGTTCCCGTCCAGGCGCCATTCCCTCACCACGCCCGCCCCATCGGCGATCAGCGCCCTCGATACGTCGCGGCTCCAGGTCGCCGCCGCCAGCCGATGGTCGGACATCCGATGGTTTTCAATGCGGCTGCCCTCTATCAGGTCCCAGACGCAAAGGTGTTGCCCGCCAATTACGAACGCGCGCCTGCCGTCAGCGGAATAGGCCACGTCGGTTACGGAGCCGCGCATCCGCCGGGTTCCAAGACGCTGAACCGCACGATCCGGCAATGGATCGCCGAGATGGTCCTTGCGACCGTTCATGTTCCCGTCCCCTGATTCGCAACCAGCCGCCCGTCCGGCCCCAGGAGGTTCCGGAACGCCCGCGTATTTCCGCCGGCCCGCACCACGTTTTCGGGCAGCGGGCTGAGGCAGCGGTTATGGTGAATGCGGGCATCCTGGCAGGGCGCACCCCGAATCACCACGCTGCGAACGTCCTGTGCGATGAACGTGTTGTGATGAATATCCATCCAATCGCCGGAGATCTCCGTTGCGTCTCCCCGGTCCTGCCCGCCGTGCATATCGAAGAGATGGCCGTTGGCGTGATCCAGACAGATATTGTAACGCGCTTCATAGCCGGAACCGGGCGTGCCGCTGGACGCGATATGGTGCCTGCACCAGTCGAACAAATTCGCCTCAACCAGCACGGTGCCGCCGTTGATGCTCACGCCGTAGCCCAGGCCGCCCTTCTGATTGTGGTGGATGAAGTTGTGGTGCACGTAACCCCGGGTGGCGCCGTCGTCGAACCGGGTTGCCGCCACGCTGAAACCACTGATCTCGCAATTGTCGATCTCCAGCGAGAAATGGGAGGTAAGAATTCCGTTGGATGAATGCGCCGCCCGGTCGCGGTGGGGGTAGGGACCCCGAAGGCGCAGCCCCGTGACACGGATGCAATCCCCCTCCGTCCTGAAGAGAAAGGGCGTATCCGGCGCGTTTGAGTAGACCAGACCTCCCGCCGAGCCGTCTGCGCCGCGGTCGCCGGCCAGCGTCACCGCTTCCGGAATACCGAGACCCGGCCGACCGCCCATATCGATTTCGGCGTCAGCCGCTACGAAGACCACGTCGCCCGCCTCCACTTCATCCAGCGCCCGCGCCAGATCATCGTAACTTCGGACGGATCGGTCGCCGCTCCTGAGCCCGTCCGCGTAACCGTCGCCTCCGCCTATCGGATTTCCCGTGGGATTGTGTTCCGCGCCGAATGTCTCCGGCCGGCGCTCCTGTTTCTCTTCACTCGCCCAGCGCGCCGTACGCGCCGTGAGAATCCCCCCGCCCGATCTCCGTTCGATCGAAATCACCGAATCACCTCCGGTTTCCAGTTCCCGGCACCGCGTCAGTCCACCACGCCGCAGTAATTCATCGCCATAAGCGCGTAGACCCTTGCCGCCGCCTCGATACGCGCCACAGACACCCACTCGCCGTCGGAATGGGCGGTTTCATTGGACGGACCGTAGTAGAAGGTGGGCACTCCCGTCTCGTTCATATAGATGTTGGCATCGCCCACCAGCCGTCTTCCCACGTACCTGACGTCCGCGCCGACCACCTCCCGGTGGGCTTCGGCAGCCGCCTGAACCGCCGGATCGTCCCGAGACGTTTCGAAAGGCTCACGCTGGAGCGCCATGTCGACGTCGAGTTTCATTTCCCCTGCCCTGGCGATCGGCTCGGCCATGGATTCCAGTTCAATCAGAATCGAAGACATCGTCTTTCCCGGAAGCCAGCGCCGCGTACCCGTGAGCACGCACCGGCCCGGCGTCCGGTTGAAGTAATCTCCGGCCTGCACGATGCCCAGATCGATCCGCTCCGGTCCGGCCAGGGGATGCACGTCGCCGGCGTCCAGCTCCCGCTGACGGTCGGTTATTCGCCGGATCAGGTCGCCCACGTGGCGGATGGGGTTTTCCGGAAACGGTACGTAGTTCGTGTGGGTGCCGCCGCGTTCGGACGTCAGCGTAATCGTAAACACCATCGACCCCATACTCATCACCCAGAGTTCGTCTCCACCCTCCACGATCAGAATACGGTCGCAACCGAGCCGTCCGCTGTTCACGTCCGCCACAAGCGCCAGGGGGCCGTCTTTTTCCGCTTCCGGCTCCTCGTGGCCGACCACACCGGTGACCAGGAGATCGCCCTTGAGACGCACTCCCGCGTCCCGCAGCGCCTTTGCCGCACCGAGCATAGCCGCCACGCCGCCCTTCATATCCGTTGAACCCCGCCCGTAAATGCGGTCTCCCTCCCTTCGGACCGGGGTGCAGTCGCCAATGGGAATCGTATCCAGGTGGCCGTTCAGCAGCAGCGTGGGCCCGTCGTGCGTCCCCCGGATCGCGGCGTACAGATTTCGCCGTCCCGGCGTCACCTCGCGTGCGTCCACGGCAAGGCCCAGATCGGCCAACTGCTCCTCAAAACATACACAGACGTCGGCTTCATCGCCGGTAACGCTTGGGATCTCCACCAGCCTGAGCGCCTGCTCGGCCATCCAATCTCCGTCTATCGCATTCAGAACCGCCTTTCTTGCGCCCATTCAGACCTCGCCGCAGGCGCGGACAAATGCGTCCGACGTGGATGTGTAGCCGACGTTCGCTTCAATAAACCGGATCCCGAAAAACTCCGCCAACCCGTCCGCCTCGGTTTCCGGGTATTCAAGAGTACTGCAACAGTCCCGAAGCACGATGACGCGGTAGTTCCGGTACATGGCCTCGGTGACCGTCGTTCCCATGCAGACCCGCGTGTCGAACCCGACCGTCACCAGGTTGCAGATCCCCAGACTTCGCAGCAGCGAATCCAGGTGGGTCTCGAAAAAGCCGCTGTACATCTGTTTCTTTACCAGATATTCGCCGGCTTCCGGAGCAATCACGTCGGAAAACGCAAGGATATCATTCGGTTCCGGCCATGCATCCAGCACGTCCACACCGGAGGTCCGGATGGACATATTGCGCCACTCCGTCCGATCGTTTGTCGAGGGCGCCAGGTAATTCGTTACGTACACGACGGGAAGTCCGAGGCTTTTTGCCGCGTCTTTTGCAGGGCGGATGTGATCCACCACAATCTTCCGGTTTTTTTCGACTGCAGCCCGATACAACTCCGGAACGTTCCCCGGATCGTCGTCAGGGTCATAGCCCTTTCCGTAGACGTCCACCAGGAAAAACGCCGTATCGTCCAGGCCCAGTTCAAGCTCCTGCTCCGCGTGGCCGAGATGCCTGCCGGGCGGATGCTGCCGGTAATATCTGCCTCGCAGACGTATCTTCTCTGACATCGACGCCTCCAGCGATCAGTGTGTCTCCACGGTTACCGGCGTCCTGCGTTCCAGGGACAGATATGCGGCCTCCGAAAGCCGCGCGACCTGCAGGGCGAAGTCAGGGACTTCGTACCCCTTTCCGCCGCTCCGGATCCAGTCGAAAAACGCCGCGTCGGGCGTGGTTTCGACAATCCGTTCCGGTATTGCCATGGGTTCGTCGTTCACCAGTACCGCCTTGACGTCCCACCGGTAGAGATGAAAGACAATACATCCTTCCGACCCGTGGATGGCGATGCGCTCGTCGTGATCCCTGGCGTTGCCGAACGTGCTGATCGTGCCCAATGCCCCGCCCTCGAACCGAACGTTCAGCACCGCGTTGATATCCACCTCCTTGCTGCCGTAATCCATAAACGCGGCGACTTCCACCGGCGCCAGTCCGGTAATCCACAGCGTGGATGCGACCAGGTGGCTGCCCGTATCCATGAACATGCCGCCGCCGGATAGCACCGGATCCAGGCGCCAGCCTTTCACGCCCCCCCAATTCTGGGTCACGTAGGACACCAACCCGCGCAACTCGCCGATATGCCCCTTCTGAATCAGCTCACGCGCGTACACGTGCGGCGCGAAGTAGTTCCGCTGGTAGCTCACCTGCAGAAAACGCTCTTTCTCCGCGGCAAGGTCAATCAGGTCCCGCGTATGCCCTGAAGAAACCGTCAGGGGCTTCTCCACCAGCACATGCAGTCCCGACTCAAGCCCCAGCCGCGCCTGCTCGAAGTGCATTGAATGCGGTGAACTGATGAAGATCGCGTCGAGCGCCTCCTCCTGAACCATGCGGCGATAGTCCTCGTAATGGGCCACTTCGCCGCCGTATCGATCCATCAGCAGACGGGCCTGTTCCGGCACAGGATCCGCCACGCAAACCAGCCTCACGTCCTTCTCTGCCTGAATCCGCGGCACGTGTGCGCCGCGCATATTGCCGCCGCAACCGATCAGACCCAGACGAATCGCTTCAGCCATTCCTCCCTCCATTGTGTCATTTGTTATCCCTGCCCGGCACGCCCAGGCACGACCTGATATACTCCAGATTCCTGAGACTGTTCGCTGCCAGTCCCTTGAACCCGTGATCGGCCACCTCGAACGCATCCGGGCTGATGTCCAGATGCGTCTCGACCACAACGAAGCCGCTGTACCCGTGGGCACAAAGGGCATCCAACTGCCCGGGCCAGTCCACCAGCCCCGACTCGGCCAGGGACCAGCCGCCCGTGTCCGGATTGAAATTCTTCACGTGTACGTGGGTTATCAGTTCCTTCAAATCCGCGTATTCCGCCGGATAGGGAGAGCGGGTGCCCGCCCTGGCGGAATTCCCGGGGTCCCAGCAAAGTGAAATTCTGTCTTCGCCCACCTGTCGAATCAGAGAGGCTGCCTCGGCGCCCGTCGCCCCCCAGCAGACCGCCTCGTTTTCCAGCGCCAGACGACAACCCTCCCGGGCCGCAATGTCCGCCATCTGTCCCAGCCGGTCCACAACCGCCGCGGGCGGGCGCGGCGCCGCCGTCCGCTCGAAAGCAAAACAGGACATCCGATCCGTACCGAGTCGCAACGCCCATTCGCACGCCCTGGGCAGCGATTCGCGCAGGTGTTCGTCGATACGGGGATCCTCCAGCGGCCCCTTGAAAAAGCCCGGAGAAACGCCCGAAATGCCCAGACCCGCGTCGCGGACGCGCGCGTGGAAGGCTTCCAGTTCATCGTCTTCCACGGCCGGGAACCGGCCGCCCGCAAGCTGACGCAACTCCACGTGCGAAACCCCCCATTCCGCCGCGAGGGCTATCGCGCGCGCCGGATCGTACCGATCGATTTCATCCACAAATACCGAAATCTCCACTCTACGCTCCCCGGCGCCGCTATGCGTCGTAATGCTCTTGCGATATAGCGCCTGTCATTTCACGAATTCCCAGACTCCACACACTGGAGTGCCTCGATCATCTCCGTCGACGTGACCGAGTACTTGCCGAACATCTCCAGAAACAGAATCGCGCCGCGGGTCTGCCACAACCCGTCCTGAGATTCGTACGACTCCATGCCCGTTCCGCAATCCCGCAGGATGATGACCTCGTAGCCGCGTTTGCTCATTTCAATCGTGCCGTAGTCGCGCAGGAGGATGCACGCGTTCGTATTGAACCCCAGAAAGAACAGAAACAGGATCCCCTCCCGTTCGCAATACCGGTGTAACTCTTCCCCGTTGTAGATGACAACCTCTCCGTCTTCCACGTGAACCAGCGGATGCATCCGGCGCCTGGAACGCATTTCGACGATTTCCGGCTCTCGCGGCTCTTCGGGTCTGGCATAGGCTGCGTAGGCTCCGGCCTTGGATTTGAACTCACGAGGCGGCCACGTTTCCCCCGATCCCCTCGACGGCTGCGCAGGGTCAATCAACCGCACCCACGCCGGATGGTGTTCGGCCAGCCCCGGGGCCGGCGCGTGGATCAGCCGCATTCCGGCATCCCGGCATGCCGCGAGCAGCGGCACGATGCGCGTCTCCACGATCGCGTCCGCCCGCTCCGCCGGTTCCTTCAGGTAATGCTCTTCCCATACGTCCACCAGCACCATCGCGGACTGTGAAACGGGAACGCGCCAGTCCAGATGGGCGTAGTCCGTATTCTTCTCCTCCCAGGAGACACCGGGGTCCACGTGCCACCGGTAATACCTCGGCCTGATGTGCAGTTCCCTATCCATGATCGCTCAATCGTTGAAGTACGCCTGAATACGGGTCCTCTCACCTGTCGCTTCCATTCCCCGCAAGTCCAACTTCGGAAGTTACGAATCCGCCGTCAGCGTCATGGTATCTTTCCCGTCCAGGCCGGAGACCACCGGAAACGCCTTTTCGGGCGGACCCTTCTCGCCCGGCACATAACGGACCGTCGGCGGAAAATAGGCATACAGCGCGGTGTGACGCGGGTGCGGCGACGGATTGGGACCCGACCCGTGAACCGTCAGTGAGTGAAACAGCACCGCGTCACCCGCGGCGAGGGGAACGTCAACTTTGCCGGAAAGGTCCACGTCGTCCCGGTCCGTCAGGGACTCATCCTGGCGGCGGGCGATGTGTCCCCAGGACTGCAGCCCCCACCTGTGGCTACGGGGCAGGACCTGGATACACCCGTTCTCCGGACCGGCGTCGGTCAATGCGATGCTTACGGTTACCAACGCCGGGGGTTGCATCGGCCAGTACGCGGAGTCCTGATGCAACCCGTGCGACGACCCATGAAAGGCGGGTTTCAGCATCAGGGTACTCCGAAACAGAAGCAGGTCAGGTCCGAGAAGCGACCCGACGAGGCGAATAAGCTCCGGATGCGCCGCCAGATCCCTGAAAACCCCGGAAAAATCTCGCGTCTGTTCGATCTTACGCGGAACCGGCAACCCCTTTCGGGTCGCGGTTTTCGCATAAGGCTCGAGTTGAAAGTGCCGGGCTGAGGAATCGCCGCGAGTCGCCAGGTCTACCGCCATTCGATGCAGCCGTTCGATTTCACGCTCACACGCTGCCACTTCGTCTGCCGAAAGCAACGCCTTCGCCACAAGAAAGCCATCTTCCTCGAACCGGGTATTCTGAGCATCCGAAACCATGGTTCCCCCGCCGGAATGGAATTACCGCCCGCATCGACAAAACCGTACAAAAGAATGCCGCCGCTGTCAAACACAAAACCATGAGGCGGACAGAAAACCTGAAATGCGACAATCATCGTTCCACTGCGATTACGCAAGGGAGTTCCCGCGCGATCCGGACGACCAGGAAAAGCAAGACAATGGCCACAAAAAGCACAAAAGGCACAAAAAAGGATCAAAAGCCAATCAGGGTGTTAAGAAACGCCCGCAGTACGGATGGAACTGTGGGGCTGCTCGTAACCATTCAGTGGGTCGCAGAATTCAATTCTTTTCATTTTGTGTTTCTGTGCCTTTTGTGGTATTTGCCTTTGATGAATTTGTGTTTATGTGCATCTTGTGGCAGATTGACTGTCTACAGGATGATTTTCCTTACCTGGAGTCTCGGTGCGCCGAAATTGATAACCATAGCATCTTGAAATCCGGATGCACGGAGATAACCCAGCGTCTGAGCGATATGTTCAGGGGCCAAAGTCCTGGCAGCTTTGAGTTCAATTATAAGGCAGTTCTCGACGAACAGATCCGCGAAGAAGCTGCCGAGGAGCGTACCGTCTTTATCGCGTACCAGGAGCGGCTTTTGCTGCTCAACGAATAGGCCGCCTTTCCTCAATCGATGTACCATTCCATTCTCATACACCTTTTCAAGATGCCCACCCCTCAAATGAACGTGAAGTTCGAAAGCCGTTTGTCGCACTCTATCACATAATGCCCGAATACGCTGTTCGTCTCTATTCATGCCCTCACCAAGTTGCGGTGCCATCCACCGCTCGACGTGGTCGTTTTTGCCATTTTGTGTTTTTGTGCCTTTTGTGGTAATTTCTTTCGCGTAGTTAAGTGGTTCAGCAGTGAGTCGATGGCCACAAGAAGCAAAGAAGGCACAAAAGGACACAAGAGCCAAACCGGGTTGCGACGAAACGCCCGAAGTCCGTATGGAAACCTGGCGATATATTGTTGATGGACGGTGAGCCGATTCCGGATCAGTCGCCAATCGAGACCCACCGTGCTCGCGAAGCCGGAGATCCTACGTGGGCGCTCGTTTCCGTCGACGTATCCAAGCTATTCGGCCCGTATCGGATATAGCTGCTTGCAGTGCTATTCACTGGTTAACGGGGTCGTATTTCCCATTTTGTGTTTTTGTGCCATTTGTGGTAATTGCTCTTGATGGAACAATGGCCACAAAAAGCACAGAAGGCACAGAAAACAACAAAAGCGAAGCGGCAAAAAAAATCCTCTCCGGCCCGTCCCGAATCCAGCCGCTTGTGGTGCTATACACCGGTTAGCGGGGTCGTTTTTCCATTTTGTGTTTTTGTGCCATTTGTGGTAACCGTCTTTGCGTAGTTAACTTGAGGCGATGCAAAGTGAACGCCGGCCCCTTCTCAAGCGTCCTCACCCCGGATTCATGGCGAGCCAGGATCTCAATGCCGGCGCCTGCGGGTGGCGCGGCGCCAGATCCAGGACCTTTCTGAAGCACGTGCGGGTTTTCTCCACGTCCCCCAACGTGTGGTAGACAACGCCGAGATTGTAGTAGCCCTCGGCGTACCCGGGGTCCAGCGCCACGGCCTGCTCGTAGGCGGAAATGGCCTGTTCATAGTCCCTCAGACCGTGGTACGCGTTCCCGAGATTCGAATGCGCCCTGGCATAACCGGGATTCAGAGCAATCGCTCTTCGGTAGGCTTCGACGGCCGCGTCGAACTGTCCCGTTCTGTAGTACAGATCGCCCACGTTATAATGGGCCGCCACGAACTGCGGCTTCAATGCGATCGCCTTCTCGAAATACCCCGCCGCCCTGTCATATTCCCTCAGACCGTACAGGGCATTGCCCATCTGGAACTGCGCTTCCGCGAAGTCCGGCTTCAGCGCGATTACCTTCCGAAAATACGCCGCTGCTCGCTCGTACTGCTTCAAGTCGTAATACAGGTTGCCGAGATTGTAGTAGCCGCCCGCGAATTCCGGATCGGCTTCAACCACCTCTTCGTACGCCCGGATTGCCTGCCCGTTCCTGCCGTGATCCCTGTGGTATACCGCGAGTGTCTCCCATCCGTGCGACCGGGCGTGCGCCGACAGATATCCCCGTTTCAGGTGGGTGGAAAACCGCGCTTCGGCCGACAATTCGTCCGCGTTAACGCCTATCCAGAACACCGCGTGCAAGACGCCTGCCGCGCAGATCAATCCGGCGGCATCCGCCGAAACGGTCCGATCCCGAAGCTCGCGGACCAAAGTAAGCGCCGCCCACAACGTCATGGGCAATGCCGCAAAGGCGAATACGTCCCAATCCCTGAAAGCGCCAAGTTCCGGGTTCGCGACAACGGTAAACAGAATCGGAAACAGCGCCGCAACGAGAAGAAACTGCCGATCGGGCCCCTGCAGCCAGCGCGTCCTCCGGCATAGAAGCAAGACCATCAGAGAAGACGGCGCAACGAGGACGTATTGATTCACCAGATCAACCCATTTCCCGAACGAAAACAGGCTGTAGTGCTGTTTGGGCCCGGGTTCCGCAAACAGATTCAGGATATAAAACCCCTGTCTCTTTTGAAGATACGCGATCAGGTCGAACTGAATCAGCAGGAGCGTACCGAAGAAAACGACCGCGCTCAACAGGATCGCGAACCCCGCTTTCGCGGCCGACAGTCCGGGAACGGATGTACCGGAGAGACGTTTCGTCCTGCCCTCGAGGATCGCCAACGCCAGAAGGGAAGGCGCGAGCGTCATCATCGTAATGTGGAGCGCCATCAGAACGCCCAGCAACGCCGCCGGCCACCAGATCGCCAACCTGCCTTCGATTACGCGAATGCCCAGGAGCAGGTAAAGCAGCATGAACGGAAACAGGAACGCGTAATTCTCAACGTATGCAAAAAAGAGCTGCATATACCCGCCCCCGAGCAGCAGGACCAGTATCAGAAACCGCTCAAGGGCGTTTTTTCCCTGGAGCCGTGCAACATATCTCGCGACAATCAGAAACAGGATTCCGGAAAGACAACTGAATAGTCGATACGTGGTCTCGGGTGAAATCCAGGCGGACCCCCCGGCACGATGCAGCCCCCTGACGATCCAGAACGTCAGCGGCGCGCGGTCCGTCCTCGGGACTTCCGACCAGAAATTCTCCAGTTCGCGCATCAGCATCATCCCGTCGCCAAGCAGATGCACGGCGGAACGCATACCCCAGAAAACCAGGAGGCCGCCCACCATAAGCAGGGCCCAGGAGAGGGCGGAACGCCAGACGTCGGGGTCGCTGCCGCGCCGTCGCGAAACGGCCGACGTCCATCGTCCCAGACTTCCCCGCGCGGCAAGCAAGAGCAACGCGACACTCAACAGGACGAAAGCCAACCGCGTGCCGATGTCATAATAGCTCAGGAAGTCCGCGCCCCAGACTGACACGGGCTGCCAAAAGGCGAACAGTATGTGCAGGCCGAAAAAGAACCCGACCACGACGATCGACTTACCGTATCCCGTTCGGTCTTCTTTACGTTGCATAATCTTCCGCTCTTTGTGCAGCCGGGAGGCGGGCGCCCACAAGGGACGCCCCTACAACTGTGACGCCGTCGTCGAACCTTGAGCGTTCAATTCGTGGATATTTGATCTTGTAGGGGCGTCCCCTGTGGGCGCCCAAATCTGGTTTGGCTTACGGCTGAATGCTGATGGCTCTTTCCGATGGGACCGGGTGGAACGGTCACCGCGACGTTCGTTGCACGATCCTGCGCCCCACCAATACCAACGCCGCGGCCAGCAGCAGAACGACGTCCACGAGCAGCAGCGAGAACCGCAGCGGCGAAAGCGTGGGTTCCACTACGATTCTGCTCTCGCCCGGACCGAGTCTCAGCGCCACAAATCGACCGGCCGTCGTGTACGGCCGCACGTCGCGGCCATTCAGCGTGATCCGCTGATGGGGATAGGCCGTATAGGCCAGCCGGGCGAAACAGGCCGCGCTGGCGCGCACGACCAGTTCGACCCGCTGGTTCCACACCCGATGCGCCAGAACCTCCACACGCGGCGACGTGCCCAAATCCTCCGTCGCGTGCCCGCCCGTCACCAGAATCCGCTCGCACGTACGGTTCCTTACGTCGACCTCCATCGCCTGAAGCAACTTCACGAAGTTGCTCAATGCGATGCTCTGCATCCTGCGCGCTTCCCGTTCATCCACGTCCGACCCGGACCGGGCGCGGGCCCGGTCCAGTTCACGAACCGGATAGGGCCATCCGGCGATTTTCGACGAGACGACGACAGGACTGGCTTCAGGGAACTCTTCATGAAAAATCAGGTCCTGCTCAGAATGTGAATACAGCAGATGGCGGGTGTTCATCAGGAAGAGTCCCGCGCGGATGATATCGTACTCCCGCATCCGGTTCAGGCCCGAGCCTTCTTTCAGACGCTGCAGCGAAAGGTGAAGCAGATCCTGGAAACGACGGACGAATGCAGGTACCGACAGCGGGTACTGCGTGAACGTATCCAGAGGCGTCGACAGGCCCGTCCGGAGGGCTAACCAGGGAATGATGAAGTGGTAGTAGATCCTGTTGGTCGTATGGAACAGCCGATAGCCCGGAAGCTGTCCGTCCTCATAGGTTGCCAGTTCTTCCTGGAAGCGTCTGTAAACAGGATGATGCTCCAGGGGCAGCGGCTTCGCGACCGGCCAGGCGTTCGGGTCCCGCCGCAGGTCCTGCAAGGCGCGCGGGCCGACTCTCGAAGCCGCGCCGGGAGAACGGTAGGGTTGCTGGAAGGTGGTTGGCCCCAGGTCCGCCAGAACCACGACGAGAATTGCCACGAAGACCCCGACGGGGCGTTTCCGCCCGGCAGCCCGCGCGGCCGTGAACAACCCGACCAGCACGGCGACAAAGAACACCACAAACAGCAGGTAGCGGGAGGCGTTCATCGCCTGCACCACCCCAAGGGAATTCAGGACCGGCCACCGGTAACCGAATACCAGAAGCAGGGACCCGATCATGCAGAGGCCGACCGGAAATCCCGAAGTTCGCACTTCAGTACTGCCGCTGCGGACAATCCGTACCAATCCCCACAGGGAAATCGCGACCAGACTCACCCCGAGATAGCCGCCGTACCAGTGGTCCTGGGCCTCAAAGAACCGGAAGCGGTAGTTTGACCAGAGCAGCAGATGCCGCCACGTGGGCGCCGGAAAATCGGACATATAGAACCCGGCGTGGAGCCCCGTCAATCCCCGTTCCAGATACATCGGAACCGTCAGATAAGCGCCCAGCATTGCGCCCCCGCCGAAGAGCAGCAAACCGTGCCGGACCGAAAAAGGCGCGTCTTCGCTCCTTGTCATCCGGTACCTGGCAATTGCGTAAATCAGCAGAAAAACCGTTGCCCAGAAGCCGTAACCGGGATGCGTAACGTGCAGACAACCCAGCGCGATGCCGCCGCCAACGGCCTGGGCAAGCCGATTCGGATTATTCCGAAGCCCCTCCCAGAAGTAGAACGGCAACGGCAGCAGGGCATAGAACAACGACAGCGGCAGCCTGCCCATAATGAGTACCTGCTGCGTATGCCAGAAACTCACGACGAACGCGAGCCCCGCCGCCACCCCGGCCTGCCGCGATCCGGTCAGCCGCCTGACGAAAAGATACGCGCCAAGCCCGGATAGCGCATGGGCGGCGCCAAGCACGAATTTTATCGAAGAGAGCGGCGCCTGAAGCACCAGATTCACCAGACCGACCAGGTAGTAGAACAGGAAGCCGTAAAACTGCAGGAAGGGCGTGCCGTTGCAGAAATAGTGCGTCCAGATCGGCACCTCGCCCTGCGATATCGACGTTGCGGCCAGCCAGGCGTAGGTCACGTGCAGATACGTATCGGCGCCGTGCGCAAAATCCCCTCCGGCAAAATAAAAACGAACCAGAATCAGGCTCCCCAGGACAAGGAGCACGACCGTTCGCCATTCGCTTGCGAATATATGTTCGAAAAATACCGAGAGCCGCCGCCCGCGCCACTCCATACCAATCAGCAATATTCCCACTGAGAGAATAAGAAGAAGCAGCAAAGCATCGACGGCGTTGAAAACCACGAACCGCGATACAACGGTGAGAAACCCCTGAAGACTTTGATACCTCAGACCCGGTCGCAGAATGCCGAATTTATCCAGCGTCACGTACTGGAATAAAATCAACAGCCCCGCCAGCAACGCCAGCAGGGCCGACACGTCCAGGGGCCATCCGGTTCGCTTGCGTCCCTCAGGCCGTTTCAAGACGTACTCCACGTTTAACTTTGATTCGTAAGTCTTCGGTGACGTTAATTCGAATATGTGATTGTAAATAAAGGCGATTAGACTGCGGATTATCAGGATACACCAGGACACTGGACGTGAAGGGAAAAAACATCCTTCTATACGTCGATAAAGCCCCGTTTCGGAGCGTTTTATCGCGTCGCCGCGTTGCTGTTTTTTTCGGATTGAGGTTAATAATCGTTATATCAGCGGATTTGTGCGGGAAACGTACTCCTGGTACGCGGACTCACCGCATCTGAAGTTATTCGAAGGATAAGCCCACTCGAGCGGGAAAGAGCTGGGTGCTGCCCCGCTCTCCTGACGTAAAACCGGCCTCGAACCGTGCTTCGACAAAGAGATGTACCCGGTCCGTCAGACGTATGTCGATCCCCGCGCCCGCGTTTATCGCAAACCCGGCGCCGGATTGACCGTCAACGTGAAAGACCTGGTTACCAATCTCAACGACCTCCGTATCGGCTTCTGAATAGGACAATATACCCACGCCGCCAACCGCATACGGGACCGCCCTTACATCCAGATCGTCCGAATCGATTGATTTTGTATATTTCAGACCGGCAAATGCGCTGAACAGGTGTTTTTCGCCGCCCTTTGTATCAGTAACCACGCCGAGAGCATCGTTTTCCGCCTTGAATTTGCCCTGATCGAAGCCGAATCGGACATAATTGATATGACCCTGAACGGCCAGGCTGGGGTGGAAGAAGTATTCCGCACCGGCGCCCAGACCGATGCCGGGATACCAGACGTCCGACACCGAACTGGATGCGGGCGCGGCGAACCCCGCGGTGACGAAGTAGACCGGCCTATGCTGCGCTTCGACGTCGCCGGCCCCCGCGCCGGCCAGCACCTGTGCTGCGAAGAAAACTGACAACATTTTAGTCACAATATATCTCCTTTTTCCGATATGACTGCGACCGAAAGGCGGGCACCCACAAGGGGCGCCCCTACAACGTCCGGGAAATGCTCGCAAGGTAAAGACGCCAGATCAAACGGCCGCGGAAAGGCGGACGCCCACAAGGGACGCCCCTACGACGGACGTGGCGCCTCTTCCGCTTTTCGCTCTGCGCAGGATCTAAGTGAGCAGACAGGAATGTCCGCTCCACCTTCAGATCATCGATCGCCCCATCCGGTTCCCCTGAAGTCAACGGACCAGAATTGATCGCAGAAGGGGCCATCAGATCCTTCTCCTTCCTAACGTCTTACCTCTTACCGCCTTCCTCCAGCCTGCGCCACCCCTGCAGAATGGACGGGATCATCTGTACGGGTTGCCCGGCTTTGCAGAAGACGGCCCACATGACGTCCCATACGCGGGGATTCCACTGGCATAAATCGATCCAGTCCGCGCACGGCGTACTATCCCCTTCTTTTCGGTCCACGCGTCCGCCAATTGCAGGATCATCCACCGACCCGTTCCACATCTGATCCAGCAAGGTGCGCGAGAACCGCTTCATATCGGCATTGTTGAACACGACGCCCCGCCGGCAGGCATCGACTGCGAATCCAATATCGATGCGCCCGTGGCTGGTATCTTCAATGGCGCTGTGCCCGTGATCGCCGCCTTCGATCCAGTCCCAATAGTACCAGGTGTACGCCCGACCCGTCTTCCACAGATGCCGCTTGAAATGCCTCGCCATCCGCTGCGCCCGGTCCGCAAACAGGCGCTTGCGCGATACATTCTGCAACGACAGGTACGCCCGTCCCAGCGCGAGATACTGATTGTGCGGCATGATCCGGTTCGGAAACCGTTCCGTCATCCAGGGAGAAAACCGATATCCTCCCGAGGACGGGGACGCATCCACCCAGTCACGCTCGTGCTTGTCGGCGATTTGCCGTCCGATGAATCGAAGATACGACCGTGCGCTGGAGCCGAACCTCTTCTTCAGGTCCGCATCCTTCAGGGCGTGTTCGATAAAGCGGCTCACGGGATGCAGGAACATCCCCTGGTGGACGATATATTCCAGCGGCTCACCCGCGAAAACCTGCACCCAGAACCGGTCGCCGGCGCGCACTTTGCCTTCAATGCTTATCTTGAACGGCGCAAAACCTCTTAGCGTTCCGCCGGGCTTAAGCCGGCCGCCGGCCAGAACCTTCCGTGTCCCATACTCGTGTACGGCGTACTTGCGTTCCGCGAGGACCTCCACGATACAGATGCTATCCTTCGCCATAGCGCCGCCACGGGTAACCCACACCCGTTCCTCTTCAGGTGTGATCCGGGCCGTTCCCCGGTTGTGCATCGGTCCGGTTCTCACCAGCGCCACCGAATAGGTTGGTGTAACCCAGGTGGCGTGCCCGTCGGCAAAGTGGTCCTGAACTGTACCGATCATCCTGTCGAAATGGTCCACGACCTTTTCCAGCCATCGCTCGTCTCCGGTTGATTCGTACAGTTTCACGTACGCATCCAGGAAGCCGCTTTCGCCCCATCCCAGGCTTCCGGAATCCGGCGCGTCGGCCTGCCCTCCGCCCTGATTATGCGACCGGTCATAGCCGGAAAACCCCTCGACCATTTCCTCGAGATCGAAAGGCGCCGCGCGCGTTTTCACGGATGCCTCCGCTATCAGTCCGTTGAGAAAGTCGCTCTGCAGGCGAGGCTTGGTGTTCCGTCCCGGAAACATGTCACCATTCATCCGCCGATTCATCTCGTCTGGCGGCGTTGCCTTCGCTCGGTGACCGTAGGCAGGTCGCCTTGCTCAGGCGTCTTGCCAGCCGGGCGACTCGGCGGCCGAATTTCGGCAATCTATTTCCGGGGCGGAACACTTGCCATTGTGGTCGAAGACAAGGCGCGCGACCGAGTCCCATCCTTTGATTCGGCGAGGAAGCGCAACGCAGTATTTCGACCGCAAGGGCCGGCCGCAGCCCGGATGGACTTTTTCAACGGGCTGCTATGGATGGGCGCCCACAAGGGACGTCCCTGCACGGTAAGGGGCGAACAATTCGCGATGTAGCAGGAATCTTATTTGAAATTGTAGGGGCGTCCCTCGTGGGCGCCCCCCTTTTCACCTAAGACTATTCTGATTACTTGTCACCGTCCACTGCTTTTCGCCTTTGATCTTCCCTCTCTCCTCGCTCTTACTCATTGAACGTAGAATCCGGTCTCTCTGGTGGATGTCAGCCCGCTGTTCAGATCGGTCACGTCGATTTCCAGGATATATTGTCCGGACTTTGTGGACTTCAGATCCAGCTCCATGTACACCTCTTCCGACTCTGAATTGCCAATTTGCTCGTACCCGACCGCAAGTTCCTGCTTCTTGCCGGTGAGCACACGCACCAACTGGGAGATCACCCCGCTGGCCTTTCGCCCCTGGACGCCCTTGGGTCGAATTGAATATTCCACCTTGTATCGCGTCTGGCCGAATTCGTCTTTCTGCAGACGGTAAATCTCATAATAGACGAATACGCCCTGATTCCTGCCGAATGTACGCGTAGGAATCGGAATGACGCGGAGACCGCCCTTCCTGAATTTCCCCGCTTCGTCCGACTCGGCGACCGAATACGCCAACTGCAACTCACTCAACTGCAGGAATTTCCTGTCGTAATTGTCAATGACCACTTCCTGGCGGTATCGGCCCTGCCTTCCGGACAACCTGTCCTTGACCTGCACCTCCATCCTGTACGTACCTGGCGGGACGTCCAGCCCCACCAGGTCGGGTACAAAGCCGCCGCGCATGCCCGTCAGGTCGCCGTCGCCGCGGAATACCAGGTTTCCCTGTCTTCGATAGACCGCACCGGTACGGGGGTTGTTCAACGCCACGGAACGTTCAAGAAACATCTCGGTTGCGTCGTCGTCCGGCGAGAACTTCCCGAGTCTGTAAGGAGCGCCGAAATAGACCTCCAGAACGGACCCGGCGCCCGGATCGTCCTCCCGGAAGTTGGCCAGATCGTAATAGAACTCCAGCGGCGATTTGTTCTCAGGCGGCTTGTAGTAGTCCGGCGTTACGAGGGCCGCCTGTGTAGCCACGGACCGCGGATTGAACTGATTGAACCGCGCCAACTGTTGCATGGGTATGCGCACGTCCATCGGTGGGGGCGCGTAGTCGAACTCGCCGCGCATGTGTTCGTCTGTAAAGGTGATTTCGATGCCCCCATTCACGTCGGTATAGACCCAGACTTCCCACGGAACCATCGAGGCGTCGTCCTGTGAGGATACGGCCTTGAATGCAAAATCGTTGGGGGAGTCACCCACCGCCAGGGCGCCCTGGTTCATTTGGACGTTCTCGAAACGGAGTAATTCAAGGGACGCATCCGAGACCTCATTATTCGCCGTAATCCCCGATTCAAAAGTAATTCCCGTCCGCTGAGCCTGACCCCCTGATACAACCCGGGAAGCTTCAGAGTTACGCGCGGCAATGCTGAGATCCGCGACCTGACGGTCGCCTGCGAACCCGTCGCCCAGGTTCGCGCCCCCGCTGAGATTGGACTTCAGGCTGCGCACCGCGTACACCGGCCCGCCCATGAACGTCATCTGAAGGGCGGCCTGACCGTACATCTGCCGGGCAATGCGTTCGCGGACCCGCTGCACCTTGAGGCTCTGGTTGTAATTCTTCATATCGGAGGTCGACCGGTAATCGGGTTCCCCGAACCGGATATACACCTCGCCCCTACGGTCCCACGGCTGCTTGCCCCTCGAATAGGCGCCAAGCGCGTACCAGACCCGCCGGTAGTGTTCCAGCAGGCGCTCGTTGATGGCGGTCGTAAGGTCCGGGTCGTGGGCCGTCCAGAAACGTTTTACCAATTCGACGCGATCCGGGCCATCGGCCTGTTCATACGCCTCGCGTTCCTCACCGGACATCAACAGGAGCGGATCGCGATACAACGCCTGCTCGTGGGGAGTGGCCGCCTGCAGGAACTCATTGAAGTACCGGTCCGCCCACTCCAACCGTCCCAACTGCACGCAGGCCTGGGCCAGCACGGCCATAACTCCGGTCTCATCCGGGTTTTCATGGACAAAATCGGTGAGCAGATCCACGATACGTTCGTAGTTCCGGGACCGAAGATACACCGCGGCGAGGCGCTTCCGCCCTTCGGGATCCTCCGGTTTCAGGGTCATGTATCGCGCGTAGAGGAGCGCCGCCCGTTCGAAGTCCTCCTCGTGGACTTCGTACCACTCCCCCAGGAGCAGATAGGCGGGGGCATACGTCGGATCTATATCGATTACTTTCTCAATGTCGTATTTCGCGTCGTGCTCCCTCAGGCTGCGGCGAAGCCGGGCGATATTGAATCGCGCTTCCAGGTAGTCACGGTTGTACTGCAGCGCCCTGGTATAAAACCTGATCGCGTCGTACCGGGCTTTCGGCCGTTTTTCGTAGACCAGACCAAGTCCGTTGTATGCTTCTGACAGCCTGTGGTCAAGACGAATCGCGCGTTCGAACGAATGCAGTGCGGCGTCGGGGTTTTTGGATTTCAAATAGGCGTAACCCAACCGGGAATGCCCGCGCGCGAACTTCGGCGCCATCAACGTGACCACCTGCAGCACCGGCACGGACGCCGTGGGGGCCGTTTCCAGCATCCGGCTGCCCACGTCCAGTAAGGAATCGACCTGGGCTTGTCCGACGACCCTGTCCACCACGTCGAAACCGTCCCCCTGGCGCACCAGTTCCAGCAACCGCCCACGGTGATAGGGACTGATCACAATTGCCTCGCCGTCAGCGGCGACGGATCGATAGAAATAGCTGACCGGGCGCTTCTTCCGGTCTTCAGGGGATCTGAACACCTGTTTGAGGATCCGTTCCTCCGCTTCGTCCAATCCGCCCGCGCGCGCAGACGCCATCAGGACCTGCAGGTTGACCGGTGAATTGCCGTTATGGAGTCGCCTGTACTCGCGAATCATCTCACCAATCGCGGAGAGATTTTCCCTGCCAACCCACCGGGCGCCCTCGGAAGCCGCCATCCGCGACCTGCCGGCCAACATTTTCGCATAGGCCATTGCGGGCTTTGAATAAAGAAGGTGGCCCCGCCCAAGCGCCTCGAATTGCTGGGCGGCATCACGATAGAGACGCTGTGCCTGACGAAAATCCCATTGATGAAGAGACCCGTAGGCCATTTTCACGGTCATCATCGCCTTCTCAACGCCCGAGAGCGAGCGGTTGGGCCCGTTTCCCGGACTCCCGTTCTGTGCGGAAGCCCACTCAACGTCAAGGTGCCCGAATTCGACTTCTCCCGGACGCCGGACCACTGTGCCGTTTACCATCACCTCCCAGATCTGACTCTCCACCATTGGCACGGCTGCCTGTCCCAGCCCGGAGAGACGATAGTCCCGCAACGGGCGGTCCTTATAGAACAGCCGCCGTCCGTCCGAGGACCAGCCCAACTGTCCTTGCGCGCCTGGAAAGGCGCCCAGCTTGCGCTCGGTTCCCGCTGCATCCGCGGACCAGATTTCGGTCAGTGCCGCCTGCCCGTTTTCGTAGGAGGCGGTCCACACCTTCAGACTATTGGACTCGGCAGGACCCGGAGACCCCAGCCCCGGCCCAATCCAGCAGACCGCGAATAAACGCAAAACATGTCGATTGAGAAACATACTCACGATTCCCGACACAGTCGGTCCAAAAATGGAAAAGGCGAATTAAGACGAAAGACGAGAATACGAAAAGGCGAAACCACAACTACGAAAAACGCGAAATGGCGCGAATAAAGGCATCAAGGCAACGGCATAACAACGAAAAAAGCGTAATTGCGCGCAATAGGCAGTGGTGATAGGCGTCCACAAACGGGAACCAATCGCAACTTGGTTTTCGTTATCAACCTAACTTCCACAGAATCAGCCCCACGATAGACAGCCACGACGTGAACATCAGTCCGATCAGCCAGAAGAATCCTTGGCGAATGCTCGTTTCAAGGGCAATAATACGCCGCTCTATCACGTCAAACCGCCGTTCTACGGAATCAAACCGCCGCTCTATGGAGTCAAGACGACGGTCAAGCTGTTCTATGACGCCCTCAAGACGCGCTTGGCGCTCCGACAACTCCCTCACTTCGTTCATTGCTCAACCCTCGGTAAACGCGAAAAGACGAAACTGCGAATAGACGAGAATACGAAAAGGCGAATCCATAACTACGAATAACGCGAATAGACGCGAATAGAGGCGAAAAGCAGATAAAGGCAGCGGGCAGTGGCCAGTGAAGATCAAAAACAAAATCAGCTCAAACGGAGACACAAAGACCCAAAGAAAAGCGGAAAAGCAGGCCCTCACCCCCTACCCCCTCTCCCAGGGAGCGAGGGGGAATGGTGACGCGTCGATGGTCCGAGCTAGCAGACGTGCCGGGGGGCGACTTCCACTCGATCAATTACTGCTTCTTGTAATACAATAAGGAATATGTAAGTAAAATCAAAGCCGAATCTGGCCCTGAAAACGAAATCCGCCATCATTCCGCCAGCATGCGAATCCGGCGGCGGGCTTCTGAGGAGACCTTCGGATCACCCCGCCATTGCTTCAGAAACGCCTCGTAGGCCGCGACAGCGTCCACTGACTTCCCCTGGGCCTGAAGCACCGCACCCAGGTTGAAATTCGCTTTCGCATCGCCCAACGCCGCGGATCTTCGATATGCCTTCGCCGCCTCGTGCGGCTTACCCGTCTTCTCCAGCGCCACGCCGAGATTGAAGTGAGTCTCTGTCTCCTCCGGCAGCAGAACCGACGCACGCCTGAATCCTTCGACGGCGACCGACGGCTCGCCTGCCCGCATGGCAGTCACGCCCAGATTCATCCACGCTTCGGCAAATTGCGGATTAAGGTCCACGGCTTTCCGGTATGCCGCAACCGCATGCTCAAGGGACCCCTTCACGCCGTACGCGTTTCCCAGGTTGTTGTAAGTCATGGCTTCTTCCCTGATGGAAAGCGCCCTTTGAAAGGCGAGAACAGCTCGATCCATCAGTCCGCGTTCGGCAATCACCTGCCCCACCGCCTGGTGCATCTTGGCGCTGGCCGGATATGCGCTGGCGGCACTGGAAAACAGGCTGAATTCGTCTCTCCAATCTCTGTTTCGCACCACCGTACGCGCGGCATAGCCAATGCATACGAGACACGCCGCGATAATAATGCCGAACCCGAACCTCCTGAACAGCCGCTCTGCGCCGATCCCCGCTATCGCGAATACGCCGAGTGCGGGGATATACAGAAACCGCTCCTGGACCATCGAGTTCAGCAGCACCACGGTCTGCGACACGCCCAAATAAGGTACCCAGAAGAGCGCCCCACAGAAAAATAACCGCGGCCATTTACCCAGCGATCGCACCCACAGCCACATTCCCGCAAGACCCAACACCAGTCCCGCGACCACGTCCGGCTCCAGGAGTGAAGCGGCAACCGGAATCGCATTGTACGAGTAATCCACGGAAAGCCGCCACGGCAATATGAGAAGCGTCATGTAGTGCCAGAAGATCCTCCCGGCCGTCAAAACGCGTGTCTCATACGATGCGCCATAGAGTGGATTCACCAGTTCCGACATCCCGCCCGGTGTAAAGCCCAGCCCTGCCGCCGCGTTGCGTACGACCAGACAGATCGCGAATACGCCCGCGAAGCCAAGCCACCACGGCCATCTCGTCCGGACGACGTGCAGAATACCGTTGAAAACTGCCCGCCACCGCGTATCCTCCGTCGGTTGGGCCGAAACCCCCGGCGCCGGACGTCTTTTTGCGCCATCCTCGCCCGATGGTTTCCCGCCCCTTACACTTCCCATCCCAATCGCAAAATCATAGACGACAACCATGCCCATCAACGCGAGCGCGCTTTCCTTGCTGAGCAATCCACAGAAAAAAACAATCAGCGCAAACACATAGGCCGCGCGGAAACGCGAACTTCGAATATATAACAACATGCCCGCGAGCAAGAAGGCCCCCGCGAGCAGGTCGGACCGGCCAAATGTCACACCCGCCGCCACTTCCGAGTGGATCGGGTGCACCGCAAACAACAGGCCCGCAAAACCCGCCGCGAATCGGCCCAGGCCCACCCGCCTGCACAGCATCCACGCCAGCAGACTGCAACCAACGTGAAGCAGCACGTTGGTCAGGTGATAGCGAAACGGATGAATCCCTCCCAGCGCGTCCAGCAGAAACGTTAGCACCGTCAGGGGCCGGTATTGCCCGGTTTCGTTTCCGGGATAACCCGCCCAGTAGTGGGTGGTGAATACGCTGCCGAAATCCAGCCGTTCCACGAGCCAGCTTCGCACAATCAGAAACTGGTCGTCATAAACCAGCCCGTTGGTCAGCGCGTTGCCATAGACCACAAACGCCGCAATGCCCACCAGAACCGGCCACGCCCACGTGTGCCTTACATCCGCACGTACTGCCGTAACCGCGGGCGCCTTGCGTTTCAGGGAGTTGCGTTTCGCCATGGCTGCGGGATCAAACCCTCCGTGAAGCGGGCACCCACAAGGGGCGCCCCTCCAATGTCAGGAAGAGATTCCGGGAGTCAACGAGAATCGACGAGATCGCACAGATCAGGTGTCATGTCAATGAGGTTTGTTGGGCTAATATCTCCATCGCATCGCGCAAAATGAATAAAGAACGGGCGGTGACCGGGTTCAAAAGTCCCGGTCGCCGCCCGCCGGTTCATACGCCGACAAAGCGCCGGATTACGTCATGTCTCCAACACTTTGAGGAGGCGACGCTAGAACGTGCCACCGACAGAAACGCGAATCGGCGGATCGAACATAACGACACCGTCGTTCTGCTGCAATAGTGACACCGCAACGTCCGCCGTGATCGTGCGTCCGCCGAACGTCTGCTTCACGCCCGCGCCCACGGCGATGCTTTCGAGGTCGTAGTTCCACTTCCAACCCGCGCGCAACGCGAGCGCATTCTGCAGCCACAACTCGGCGCCGAAGTGCCACCGCTGCTCGAAGTCCACGAAGAACGCGCTCTCCACGGAGGCGGTGAGGTAGGACGGATCGCCCTTTTCGCCGTAAACTTCGGCTGCCACGCCGATATTGTAGACGAGCGGCATCAGGTACGCGCGATCCCCCGATGTGCGGTCAGGACCGAAATTCTTGAACGCCATTGCGATACGAAGGCTTCTGAAGCCGGTATAGAAGAAACTGCCCACGTCCACGGTAAAGCCCGTGGTCTTCACGGTGTAGAGTTTCTCCTGGACGTAATTCGCCTTGGCGCTGAACGAGAATTTGTCGGTGAACTTGATCGCATACAGCAGACCGACGGAAATATTGTGTACGACCACATCCTGCCCGGTTCCGTTGGGCTGATAGATCGTGGTCTCCTTCGAGGGCTTCGGGTTGTGCGAAATTACCGAAAGCCCCAGCACCTCGCCCCGGGCTGAACGCGTGTTCCAGACGGCCGTGGCCGAGTAGAGCTGGGTATCGAGCAGGAAGCGCGTCCAGTTCGCCTGGTAGGCCACGCGTTCCACGTGCACGAGTCCCGCACCGTTCCAGAAGATCGCGTTGATGTCGTCGGCTACGGCGGTATAAGCGTCGCCCATACCCACGGCGCGCGCGCCCTGGCCGATCTTCAGGAACTGCATCCCGGAGATATTGACTTTCTTGACACCGTACTCACCGGTCACCCCGCCCCACTTCACGGCCAGAGCCGGTGAAGCGGCAAGCAGCAGGGCCAAGACCGACGCAATGATTAGCATGCTTCTTTTCACGTCATTTCCTCCTAGTTTAAGCCCGCTACTTGATCAGCACGAAGCTGCCTTTTCGGGTCTCTCCGCCGGACACGACAACGAAATAGTACAGACCGGTCTGCACTTCGCCGGCGATATTGAACGAGATCTGACGGAACTCAGTCTCGCCCTTGGTGAGCGGGGTCCGGTCCGTGGTTTCAACACGGTCGCCGGAGGCCGAGTAAATGTGAATGATCGCGTCCGCAGTCAGACCCACGATGCGAAGGTTGCGGGAATTGGGATACTGGTGCACGCCGTCCACGTAATACGGGTTCGGCACGATGAGCACCTCGTCCGGAAGACCGGATAACAGGGCCTGGAACGGCTTGCGGTTGTCGCCGTCGTAGGTCCTGGCTGTCGAGGGGCCCCAGCCGCTTTCATACCCTCTCCTGATATTGGCCTGCACCCGTGCGCTGGGGATATCGTCGATGGTCATCCCGCTGTTCCACGTGTAGGATTCCACGCCCCTGGCGTACGGCCGCGCCGAGTAGAAGTAGGAAAAGCCGGCCGTGGTTTCCAGGTCCTCGTACTCATAGACGCCGTTGGCATTGATGCCCCATTCACCACGGGGCAGCCCCGCCGGGCTGACGGATGACCCGCTGGAACCGTTTTCGATGATCCCGTAAAGCTCCCAGGGACCCCAGGAAAACCACTCGGACTTGTACAGGCGGACGCCGAGAATATCCTGCTCGCCCGTGTAGGGGTTGACGGCAGACTCGGACTCCCTGCCCCACCTGATGAGCTGCTTGGCCTTGGTGGAAGACGTGAGATTGTCGGCCGAGATGTACGCCTCTGTCGGCGAGGCAGGCACCTGGTAGTTGTTGTCGTACACCCAGTGGGCCAACTTCAGATTCTCCAGGGCGGCTTTCTCGCCGTCGGTCTTGACCTTCTGGATCTTATTTTCCGGACTGTCGCTGGAACGGTCCCATTTCAGAATGCCAATGTCCTGCTCGTTCGCGGGAATCGGCGCGAGCAGCGACGGGTGCCCCGCTCCCCAGGAGAACACAAGCTTCACGGACTCATCCACGCCCACGTTGTATGGCCCGTAGACGGTCATGTCGTGGAATACCTTGCGCGTGGAGATGTCGCCCTCGTCCGGATTGGCCTGAAAGCCCGTCGTTGTTATGACGCTGGCCAACTGGGCGGCGCTGTGCGTGGTATAGGTGGGGTCGTCGAAGTCGCCCGTCGACCGCGCCAGCCACCATTGGAACGAACGCGGCTGCATGTCTTCGCCAGGCTGAACGTATTTGCCGCGGTCGGCCTCGTTGAACGAGAACTTGCCCGCGTCATCGGCGTAGGCGAGCGGCGCCATGAAATAGGTGCTTGGCGCTCTCGGCTGGCCTTCCGTCTGCAGAATATTGTAGTTGGAAGGCACGATCGCCTTGAAGAACGGGTCGCCCGTGTCGTCGTGCGACGAGAATGGGTTGTCGGAGTCCCTGCGGATCACGGCGCGCATATCCTCGCCCGCGAACGCCCCGTTCTGCGAGTAGGCGTTCGGATAGCCGTCGGCTTCCGTGAACCACATCGTATCGTCCATGCCGCGGGCATTTGACGCGTAGAAGTTCCATCCGAACTCCTCGAGGATGCCCATCGCCGTCATGGCCGCCACGTTCTTGAACGCGATGTAGAGGTTGTTGATTGGGCCGGGCGCTTCACCCACGCCATCGCCGTCGAAGTCACCGATATTGGTGAAGGTGAGGTCAACAATATAAAAGTCATCGAAATCCGGATTTGACCAGCTGTACACCCGCCTCTGCATCCGTAACCCGTTCTGCTTGTCGATCCACTGGGCGACGATGGTCTCTTCCGGGATGTTCACGTCCACGAGGTTGTGCGCACCGAGATTATAGTTGGCGATGTGGGCGGGAGGCGTTGTTACCGGATCCCAGTTGGCGCCATAGAGACTTCCATTGTCGTCAGCGGTTATCCCCGGCCAGTAATTGGAGAGGGAACCCCCGGCGCCCTGTTCCCCAGGAGAAATAGCGCTGTTCGGCAGCTCCGCGAGCTGGTTCAGCGGATTGGGTTGCCCCCAATTCTCCTCCGGATTGCCCACCGGATCGTAAGGAAACGACTGGTTGTGTTCGACGATCTGCAGGTTTTCGCGAGGACCCGTAACCGTTACGGTACCCGCATCGGCGTTCAGGATCCAGATACCCTCGCCGCCCGAGACCTTGTAGTCGTTGTACATCTGCGACTTCTGGTTGGACGTGAACTGGGAGAGCACGGCGCCGAACGAACCAGGACCGTTGCCGTTCCAGGGATAGGCGTTTCGCCTGTACCCGCGCCCCCACTCCTGGTTGCCGCCCATGCCGCCGATATTGTTGTAACTGTTGGAAATCAGCGACCTGAGGTTGTACCTGCTGGAAATATTATCGGGAGTGGCCTGCGCATCGACCGGGACTGGCTGAAATACAACCACAACCAGCGCGATGCAGCCGATGGCAACCAACCCCTTCGCAATGAAATTCAATCGTTTCATATCCTTCTCTGCCTCCATTCGAAAGCACTGCGGAGCAAACGCGCCGGAAGCGATGCTGCTGCTTCCGGCGCGCCATTTCCTTACCAGTTAACGCGCAGCCCGAACTGGGCAAGACGCGGCGAATGCGCGTAAGAACGATCCCGGCTGTCGCCGTACAACAGGTAATTCTTGTCGTCCGGCGTCGGTCCGTCCAATCCGATATACGCCCACAGGTTACTGTTCGTGGGGCTGGTGCGGTCCTTCTGGTTGAAGACGTTCCTGATGTCGGCGAACAGCGTGGGCTGTACCCGACCCGTCACGTTGAACGTCTTTTCGATTGCCAGGTCCGTCCGCGAATCCAGCGCCCGGTCGCGATAGTACCGGTTGCCGCCTTCAGGCGGGGCATAGTTGAAGATGCCGCCCGTCTGGATACGGGAGGTGACGTTCAGCCGCAGGTTCTTCAGAACCGTGCCGACGAAGGAATGACCGAACTCGAAGTCATCCGGGAAGGACGCCAGGAGCGAGAAACTTCCGAAGTTCCGCCGGTCGCCGCTCTTCGGGCGGAAGAACAGCGTGGTATAGCTACCCGAGTTGATCTTGACCGAACAGTTCGGCCCGCAGTCCGCCAGGGCGGGGTTGTCAACCGGCCGGAGGCCGTCCCACACGCCCGTGCCCAACTGGCCGCCCTTCGCCCGCGAGCCATCGTGGAATCGCTGGCCCTGCTGCGCATATTTGACCAGGTCGTCGCCGGTCAGCCGGCGGGGGGCTTCGCTGCCGTCGGGAAGTGGATCGAAATAGACCCAGAAATTCGGGACGGTAATACCGCGGTCCGTAAACGCGTTGGTTGTGGCGAGATGGACTACTGTTGCCGAGTCCATGTACACGTTGCGGATCACGTTACCCAGCTTGCCCGTGGTGATCTGCGACCACTGGTAGTTGTAAGCCACATTAAACGAGAAATTGTGCGAGAAGGACTTGCGGATGGACATTTCCACGCCGCGCGTGTCGCCGTACGCGCCGTTGTCCAGGGTCCGCGAATACGGAATCCCGAAATCCCGCGGACCGACCCAGGTTTCGTTGGGATAGGACGTGAAATGGTCCACCTCGCTCTTGTAGTACGCCGTCAACGTGGCCGTGTAATCGCTCACGAAGTTCCAGTCGGCGCCCACTTCGAAGGCCGTGGTCTTTGCAGGCTGCAGCAGGTGCAGACCGTTCTGGCCCGAATAGGTGGTTCGGAAGTTGTTCAACCGCTCCGTGGCGTCGATCCGACCGTTCTCGTTCACGTCGCGGTCGCCCGCGTCGCCCGAAGTCCAGTAGTCCTCACCGAAATAGTACCAGAGGTCGGCCCACTGGAGGAACACGCCCGTGGAGAACCGCATCTGCGAGCGCTCCGTGATGGGGTGCGAAACGCCGATACGCGGGCTGAACTTCACGTGCCACGGCGCGTCGGTGACCCAGAGGGAACCCTCCTGGTACGCCCAGTCGCGCGCGCGGGTATAATAGCGGAACATGGAACTTCCGCGAAATGCGCCGAAGGTCAACTGCCGCGAGTTCGGGTTGAACGTGTCCAGGCGGACGCCCAGGTTCACGATCATCCCCTTGAACTCCATCTTATCCTGAACATAGGCATTGAGGAAGAAGGGCTTCACCTTTTCGCCCATCTGGCCTTCGTTCACGATCATTCGCAGATTCCGGGCTGCCGGAGTGGTATCGTAACGCAGAATCATCGTGATGGCGCTGGTCTGGTACTCGACCCCCGCCTTCATGAAGTTACCCTTGGTGATCTGGGACGACAGGTCGACCTTCGCTCCGATGCGCTGCCGGTCGTACTGACCATATCGAGCTGACTGCCGGCCGATGCTGAACCATCCCGCCTGGTCCCGGAAAATTTCGCCGGTTGTTTCGTGCGTGCCGCTGAGGGTATCCATTTTCGAGCGGGAATGCGAAACCCGCACCTCGTAAAAGGTCCTCGGGGACAGGGTGTGCGTAAACACCGCGTACTGCAATTCTTCCCTGAGGTCGTGCAGTCCGGCAGCGGACCACTTCTCGGGCAGGAACAGATCCCGACCCGACCCTCGCCTCACACCCCAGCCTCCGTCGCCGTGACGCCCGCCGAAGAGATCCGGACGACCGTTGGAGTACCAGTCCCAACCCAGGTACATCCCGCCGACTTTCAACTTGAGGTTGGCGGTCGGCTTGAAGGTGATGCTTCCGGAAACGTTGATATTGCCCGGATCGTCCTGGAAGCCCCCGCGGTCATTGTAGAAACCGACGCGTTCTGCGCGAGGCGTAACGGCCGCGTAGCGTTCGTGCTTGGCCGTGGCCACGAAAGACCCCTTGTCGCCGATCGGGCCGGAGAGGTTGCCCTCGACGCCGAAGCCGGTCCACTCCGTGTAGTTCGTACGGACGTGAATCAGTTCGCCCGCGATTTCTTCGAAAATGGGATTGTTGATCTTGTCCGAAAGGTCCGGGAACTTTTCATTGGCCCAGACGGGGTTGTCCCACTGCACCTTGTCCTGGTGCTGCGGGGAGTCGTAGACGTTTTCGCCCCAGTGCTTCTTGCCGGCCGGCTCGTAGCGGAACTCGCCCCAGCCGTTCACCTCACCGCCGCCTTCTTTGGTGATGATCTGGACCACGCCGCCCTGTGCGTTGCCGTACTCGGCGGGGGTTACACCGGTCAGCACGGACAATTCCTGGATGGCGCCGCGGTTCACCTGGCGGTAGCGCCCGCCGCGGCCGCGGCCGTCGTTGTGGTTCATGCGGACGCCGTCCACGACGTACGCCACGTCGTTGGCGTACCAGCCGGCGTCGACGTACGCGCCGCGAATCCGGTTGGAACCGTCAACCGCCACGCCCGGCTGCAACTGCAGCAACTCGGACGTCCTGCGCGCGGCCGCCAGGTTCCGCTCGGTCTCTTCGAGCGTCACCGTGTACTTGCTGGTGGTCTTGTCCGGCTCCACCAGCGGACGGCCCGCCGTTACCACCAACTCGCCCAGTTCGAGGGCGGTCTCTTTCAAGTTATAATTGATGGTGGTGGTCTGGTCCGACACCACGTCTACGCCCGTCTGGGACACGGTCTCGTATCCGATCAGGGACGCTGAAAGCGTATAGACGCCGGGCGGGATATTGATGATCACGTAATACCCATCGGCATCGGCCGTGGAACCCAGGTTGAGTTCCTTGATGACGACGTTGGCGCCGGGCAGGACTTCGCCGGCCTGGTCGCGTACCACGCCGTTGATCTTTCCCGTGACGCCCGCCTGCAACTCGCCGGCAACGAAACCGACGACCGCGACGGCAACTGCGATTCCGAAAAACAGAAGCTTACGCTTCATTGTGATACCTCCTTCATTGGGTTGTTACCCCGGCTGCGTTAAATTAACGCCAGAAGTAAAACTTCATCTGCACGCCGATGTCGACCATGTGTATGGGGCGCACCTTCTCCAGCCCGTAGAAGAGCATATTGCGCAATTCACCCACGACAAAGTTGTATCGCGCGCGCAGGTCGACGGCCAGATTCTGGGTGACGAAACCCTCCACACCGGCGCCGGCATTGGCGCCAATGGTGTACCGCTGATCGACCTGGTCTTCCATTACGAAGTCCAGATCAACGGGATCGTTAGTCTGGCGGGAATAGACCAGGTTGCTGTTGATGGCGTAATAGCGATAGAGACCGCCGCCAACCAAAAGATAATACCTGTAGTCCCTCGCCTTGAACCCGTGCGTGGCGTTCTCTTCACCGATAAAAAGCAGCCCGTTCACGATGAGGTTGTTCCACGTGATTTCGGACCGGCCGTTCGGGTGCGGGTATTCCTGCTCGTCGATCGGGTATACCCAGAGATCGGATGCCGGTTTTCCGTTTTCGAATTTCGAGTAATTGTACTCGATTTCAATAACGGTGCGCTGGCTGGCCACGTAACTCAACGTTGCACCGTATTTGCCGGTGGCGTCCCAGCGTTCTCCGAGCCGATGCATCGGGATATTGTAATCGGCGATCCCGCCAACCGCCCATCTGCCTTCCTGGGCCAATGCGCTGCTCGACAGACCAAACGCGGCCAGCGCAAAAACTGCCAGAAAAGCAATACGCACAACTTTCATCTACTCACCTCCCCATATGAGAGTGAATGATGCGGAAACCCCCCTCCGCCCATCACTGCGACCCACGAACGGAATTTGCGAAGCAGACTCCTCTCTTCTCGATAGCCGACCTCCTTTCCGTAAAGCTGGCAGCAATAAGCCGTCAGCGGTCAGACGACCCCAAAAACCCTCCACCGTGATTGGAAATGTTAACATGGTTACCTGCGGGAAAGCCGGTTTGAGCCCTGCGTGACGGGGTAAACAAAAAGGGGCACAATCCTGAACATGAATAAATCATGCGATTACGCCCCGGTGTTCGCCAAACATTGGCCTGGAGTGTGAATAATACATTTTTTTAACCGATTACGCGTGTTGATTTGAAATTGGCGCACTTTCCCTGTTTTTTAAAGATTCCATAAAATTTAGTTGGAGCAAATGCATTTGTCAAGTTTTTTTTGTCGGCCGTTAGCGGAGGCGATTTTATTGAGCACCCCACGGAACATCTGAAACCGTATGCGGGGTGCGTCAGTAAGACGAATCAGCCGCCAGAGAAACAGACTCAGCCCTGATAAACACAGGGACGAATCGCAGATCAACCGCGATTCGTCCCTGCTTCAAGAACATGACCACCGAAAACCCCCGGCTTATTTCTCCAGGATTTGGAAACGGCCCTCGCGAGCCGTCTCCCGGCCGCTCACGAGATCTTTCACCGTCATCCTCACCCTGTAACGGCCGGGTTTGCCCTTTCGCAAATCCAATTCGACGTAGTCGGACTCGTGGGGCGACGCGCCCACCTGACCGTAACTGACAGAAACCACTTCACCCGAACCCTTCCGGGCGAGCGTATTCAGTTTCTTCCGTCCGCGGCGCACCTCGTACCCCACCTCGTAGCGGGTGTTTCCGAAGGAGTCCCGCGTCAGATTGTATATCTCGAAATAGACGTAAACCGGTTCACCCGACCGAAACGCCCGGGACGGCGCAGCGGCGATCTGCCATTGCCCCCGAACCGATTTCGGGTCGGCCCCCGGGCCCGCCTCGACGACTCGGTACGCCACCTGAAGATCGCTCAGAAGCAACTCCCCGCTGTCGTAGTCGGGTACCTCGACCTCCTGATGATAAGCCTGAAGCCGGTTCGAATTCAGCCTGGACATCTGCAGCGCCAGTCTGTAGGCGCCGGGCGCCGCCGTCAGATCGACCCGGTCCACCGCCAGCAACCCGGTCCCTCGTGATGACGGCGATATCCGCAGGTCCAGCCGATCTCGGGTTTTCCGCACCTCCTCGGTCCGGTCTTCGATCAACGCGATGCGCCTCTCCAACGTCACCGTCGTGTCGCGGTCGCCGTCCACCAGGACGTTGTCCAGCGGCAGTCCCAGATTCAACTGAAGGTCCGCTTCTCCGTTGCGCCCGCGAAACGTCAGCGCTTCGTAGTAGAACTCCATGGGATCCAGATGGGATAGATCGTACCGCTCCGGCAAATCCTTCGAGATTCTCGCGACCCGGGCGCCCGGCGCAAGGTTGGGCAACCGCGTCATCAGGCGGCGCATCGGGCCCATACGCTGCATGGAGAGCTCGTCCAGATCGTACCCGTCCGGCGTGGGCTCAGGGGCGAAATCGTAAATGCCGCTGTACAACTCGTCCGTAAACACGACCTCCAGACCGTTCTCGATATCCGCGTAAACCCAGACTTCCCATCCCACCCTGGAGTAGTCCATGCTCGTGGTGACCGGCTTGTAAAACGTAAGTCCCACGTCGGTTTCTTCGGGGCCGCCCAACGGCTTGCTGTTGGTCCGCCACTCCGACTGATGGAGCCGCTTTTCGGCCGATCGGTCGGACCGGATGGGATACACCGGGCCGATGAACGTCATGTCCATACCGTGCCTTCCGTAGAGCTGAAACGCGAGCTTTTCCTGTACGCGTTGTACCTTGATGGGTACCTGCGCGTTGACTTCCTTCCAGCTGGACTTCCAGTCGGGTTCTCCGTACCTGACGAACACGCGGCCGCGGGCATCGAAGGGCCACGCGATTCCTCCATACAGGGTCATCGCCCTCCAGACGCGGCGGTAGTGCTCCACGCGCCGCATCGCGCCGCCGCTCGTCTTGAACGGATCCCGCTGGAGCCAGAACCCTCTGAGAAAGGCCTCCCGATCCTTCGGCGGCGTGTTCCTGTAGGCTGCAACATCCTCCGGTCCGCCGACGTTGGAGATATCGTAATAGGCTGACCGTTCCTCCGGAGGGAGAAGCGAGATATACCTTTCAAACACCCCGAGAGCCTCCTCGTGATCCCCCCAGGCGGCCAATACCTGGGCCTCAAGGGGCAACCCGCGCTCCCGGCCCATCAACGCAGCCAGCTGGAGCACCTCGTCGTACCGCTCGATCTTCAGAAGGTGCATCGCGAAGTCGAACGCCGACTCCTCGTCGTCGGGTTCTCGCGAAAGGAACTCATGGAAATACCTGATGGCTACTGGCGTGTTTCCCAGCGAAAGATAGGTGTCGGCCAGCAGCATGAACGTGGGCGCGTGGTTCGGGTCGTGGCGGAGCGCCGCCCGCGCCGAGGCAAGCACTTCCTCTTTCCTGCCCATTTTCAAATGTGCCCGTCCCATCAACTGATGGGCGTCCGCGTAGGTGGAATCAATGCGTACGGCGCGTTCAAGGTTCTTCAGCGCCCGCCTGGGGTTATTCATCAGTTCCAGATAGACCCGTCCCAGTCCGTACCGTGCCGCAACGAGCGTTGAATCCTGGACCAGAGCGCCTCTGAAACGGGCGCGCGCGCGCTGCGTATCCTTCGCCTTCAGATAGAGCATTCCGAGACGCACACGAAGTAGCGCCGGGTTGGGATACGTATTCAGGGCGCCCTCCAGTCTACCGATCGCCAGCCTGATCGAATCGGGGTGATCCGATTTCATGCTGCGGATGTAGACCCCGTCGACCTCCCCTGGCGATATCGCGTCAGCCCTGGCCGATGCGGCTTGACATACGATTGCGACAAGGACAAGAACCCGCAGGAACCCCGGAGAGGGCCGTCTCTTGAGATCGATTTCCGGGCCGAACATCCCTTCAAGCCTCCTGGTACAACCTTATTCGGGTTTAGTATGTACGATTGAGCTGAAAATCAGTGAATGCCGATGTTCTGCCAGAAGATGCCCCACGCGAACCAGAATCCGTTGTGCGAGGGCAGTTGCGTCAGTTGCTTTCCCTGGTGTGTCCCGTCCACGCCCTCTCCCTTAAGGTTCCACGTTGTTCCGGTCTCGTTATCCTTGACCATGAACGGATAGGCGCTCTCGGTCGAATTCACCTTTTCGAACGTGAGCGTCGTCGCCTGGCCGTTCACGCTGATGTCCCGCGAGAAGGGAATGGCCAGCTGGGCGTCGCGGTAGAAGACGACCAGTATGGGATGTTGTCTGGCTCCTTCCGATATCACATCGTTGATGACGTCCTCGTCGTGCATTGCCTGGAAGGGATAGGCCTTGACCATCTCCCCGAAGCGGACGCCCATGGCCAGATCCTTGGCGCCGAAGAGGACTGACGTGTCCGTGTCCATTTTCGGAAAAATGAAATACCCGTTTTCCGTCCGATAGTCCTGTCCTCTGTCGATATACGGATACTGAGTGTACTGATTTATCGGATAGCCGGCTCCATTTGCGTCGATTACGCGGGTATCGGGATGGATCCGCTTCCAGTATCCCCACGTGCACTCGGTCATTGGCAGCAGTTCCAGTTCCTCGCCCTGCCGGGGGCCAAGTACCGCCTTGTAGATCATCTGCGGGTAGAGCGACTGCCTGTCTCTGCGGTCGTACATGATCAGGTTGTTGTTGAATAGCAATCCGGACACGCCCACGTGTATGCGTTCGCCGTCCCCGGCCACGCCGTTGAAGACCATCCCGGTACCGGTCAGCGGACAGAGCGTCACGATCACGCTCTCGTCACCCGCCGAATCGTTTATGATTTCGTGCCACCAGCCGATGTTGTGGGGATAGGCCCTCGGCTCTCCGTTGATCACGATCCCCATGACGATATCGTCGTCCCGCAGGTACCCCGCTCCCGCGTCGCCCGGACTGACGAAATCCGGATCGGTTACCGCCGGTATGCAATCGGCGCCCGCACAGCCTGAGGTGATCGCGTCCAACGGGAATGAATCCACGTCCAGAAAGTTGCCGCCGGCCCGCGGTTGGCGCGCATGCTCGCTTCGGCTGGCCGATGAAGAGGAACCCCCGCCTTCGGTACCGCCGGTTCCGTCTGTGGGACCCGTCGTGCCGCCGCCTTCATTCCCGCCGCACGCGCTAAATAACATAGTGAGAATCAAGGGAAACGAAAAGAGTCGCTTCATTCCGGACCTCCATCAGGGGTCGCAAGGACGTCATAGAGCCGAGACACGAGATAATATACCCTGTACCGGATCAATTGTAAACCTTCCCGTTTGAGATTAGCGGATCATGGCTGACAGGAATGTCTGCCCCACCCTGTCAGGCTCTGGAGTGATCCACCGGCGGGCGCTCACCGACGTCCGACGGCCTGAGACGACGCCTGACCGCCGAACGCCCGTGCGAACAGGATGAAGTCCCCGAACGCCACGACACCGTCCATATCCAGGTCGTATTTCGCAAACGGGGACTCGAATCGCCCGGAGTTACGCCCGAACGCCTCGGCGAACTTCACGAAATCACCGAAATCCACGCTGCCGCTGTCGTCGAAATCCGCGCCGGCCGACGCCCGGGTCTGCAGGAACAGTTGCCTAATATATTGATATATGGGATCCTCAACCCGTTTGATCAGTGAATAGGTAACCACCCCTTCGGCGAATCCGTTCCGCATCTGCGAGATCGCCATTCGCACCTTGTCCTGGATCCGTGCCGGCGTTGCCGGCGGACCGTTTCGTTTCTCGAACTGGCCCGCGTGGGCCGCAATCATCACCACGAGCGGGATCCGGAATCGACCCGTACCCGGATAGGCCGGTAACGTTGAAACCCGCCAGGGTCCCGTTTGTTCCATGGACCAGTCCCCATCTTCATACAGACCTTCGAATTCGATTCCGTGAAACGCCACCTCCACGCCGAAATTGGATACGCCCTTCCGGTCGTACACCCTGAAGACCACGTCCACCGTGACCTTTCCCTCCACGAAACGTGAGACATCCACCGTTACGTTCTGCCATTCCCTGTCGCCTCCGCCGACGTCTTCGGCCCACGCAATCTGTCCGCCAACCAGAAGTTCCTTGAAATGATACCCGGTGGTGGGACCGGTATAGTCGTCGCGCTGGTAAAACCGGATCACCGCGCGTTCGTTTGAAATGACGCGTAACTGACGGCGAATGGCGGCTGTCGAGCCCGCGGCGGACCGGGTCTGCCACGGCCAGGAGATCTGATGCCGCTCAGGCTCGTCGATCCGGTCGTTGAGGAAGCGCCACGCCCGACGAACGGCGCCGGCATCCGGGGGGTACGCCGCCACCACGCCGTCGATCAGAGGACCGTAGTCCCGGACGAACTCACGGTCGATCTCGTGATAGTACATCAGGGGCAGGAAACGCATTTCCGCATTGAACAGCCTCGCGCGTTCCGTCATTGCCTGAACGTATGCCGGGGTATAGAACCGCGCGTTCGCCAGAAAATCGTCGATGACGAACGCCTTCAGATTCGGATGGACCAGCCCCAGCTTCGCGATTTCCTCCGCCCACCGGACGTAATCCAGGCGAAACGGCTCCGAATACCTCGTACCGTAGAGCGGCGGACTCTCCGATGGCGGGACCAGATAGGCCCAGACGTCGATGCCGGCCTCGCGCGCCGCGGGCAGGAACAGCTTGAGATCCTCCCAGTCTGTTTCTCTGTGCCAGATGAGATAGAAATAAGTATCCAATCTGAGTTGCGTCAGTCGGGCGATCATGCGCTCTACGTCCAGCCTGCCGTCCTCACTGCGAATCTCCGCGTCATAGTCCGCGAGAAGTCCCGGTTCATCGAGAAAACTCCCGCGTGCATACGCGCCAGCAAGCCCGGAAACCGATATCAGAACCCATAGCATCCACCGCTTCATTGGCGCGTTCCTTGACTAAAATCCATCTTGCGTATATTTTATGCACCCCACAGACAAACCCGTCGCCCTTCGGGCAATTCCTAAATCTAACAACAATCCCGCCAGATGGCACTCCCAAAACCGCAAGAACCTTCCACTGAATCGCAAGCAGACCGCCGGGACCGGGGGATCACGCTCCGCGCCGTGGGGATGGGTGTGCTGGTATCGGCACTCAGCAGCGGTTGGGTTGCCTATTCCCGCACCGCTGCGGACACGTCGGCAGTCAATATCACCCACCTTCCCGTTTCCTTCTTCGCCGTCTTCGTTGTCGTCCTTACGTTCAACCTGATCCTTCGCAGCAGGCCCGGATATTCCGGCCTGGGCCCCTCCGAAATGCTCACGATCATTGCAATGGGCCTCGTCGCCGCAATGATCCCCGCCAGGGGTCTTACCGGCATCTGGCTCGGTCTGATGGCGGTTCCGTACTATCGAAGCACCCCTGAAAACGGCTGGATCGACTATGTCCAGCCTCACCTTCCGGACTATCTGTTTCCAACCAACGACGGCAATCAGACGACGCTGCTTTACGAAGGTCTTCCGGGCGGCGCGGCGATACCCTGGAACGTCTGGTATCTCCCGCTTTTCTGGTGGCTCACGCTCATTCTCGCCGGATTCACCGTTTGCGCCTGCATCACGGTGATACTGAGAAGGCAGTGGGTCGAATACGAACGTCTGGACTACCCGCTGCTTGCGCCCATCCTGGAAACCGTAGATGACGTCCACGACGCGTCGGGCGGAAACAAATGGCCTGACTACTTCAAGGGGCGCCTGTTCTGGATCGGCTTCTGGATCGCTTTCGGCATAATCTCCTGGAACATGATTTCGTATTTTCAGCCCACGTGGCCGCGCATCAGCATGAGTCCCAACAAGGGCCTGTTCTATTTCGCCAGGGTTTTTCCGCCGCTGCTCACCCACATCAATACGTACACGATCGGCTTCGGCTACTTCGTGAAGCTGGAAATCCTCTTCTCGATCTGGTTCTTCCACTTCCTGCTGATGTCCGAGATCGCGCTGATCCGCAAGACCGGCTTTCAGTTCGGCCGTATGCACCAGTCCGGCGGCGGATGGGGGGATCCGCTCGTCCAGTGGCAGTGCCTGGGCGCGTTGTTCGTCTTCGTGGGATGGGGATTCTGGGCGGCCCGCCACCATCTCAGGGACGTGTTCCGCAAAGCCTTCTTCAATGAACCGGGCGTGGACGATTCCGGGGAGATGCTCTCGTACCGCACGGCCGTCATCGGCTTTATCGCGGGCAATCTCTACATAGTCGCATGGCTGCACCAGGCAGGGATCGAAATGGCGCTGATGGCCATCACGGTTCCGGCTTCCATAATCATCTACATCGCGCTGGCCAGATTCGTCTGCGAGTCCGGCACGCTGTACCTGGGCCTGCCCACCAGCCCCCTGGATATGGGCTATCAGATCCTGGGCACGGAAACCATCTCCGCGAGGGTCCTTACCGCCTCGGCCACGTCGCACGCCCTGAGATGGATGTATTTCATGCCGGCGCTCTCCCAGGGCGCAAAGGCCATCGACCGCGTGAAGGGCAACCGCCGCGTGCTTTTCTGGGCCGTACTCGGAGGCCTGCTCACCGCGCTGGCCGTGAACGTCTGGCTGGTGCTATTCCTCGGGTACAAATTCGGCGCGTTCAACTTCACGGAGTACCCGTTCACGAGATACGCGCCGCGCCTGTACGACGCCGTTGTCGCGAATATCAAATCGCCCGAACCCGCTTCGTGGGAACGTCTGGTGCTGTTCGGGTTCGGCGGCATCCTGATGGCGGCCTTCACGCTCCTGCGCTACCGGCTGCCGTGGTGGCCCCTGCACCCCGTGGGATTCATAGTGACCACAACCAGCCTGCTGCACGAAATCACCGCCATCCTCATCGTCTGGTTGTTCAAGGCCATCGTCATGCGTGTTGGCGGCGTACAGCTGTATCGTTATTTCCGTCCCCTCTTCTTCGGAATCATCGTCGGACGCGCCACCGGCGTTCTGGTCTCGTTTATCGTCGATCTGATCTGGTTTCCCGGCGGGGGCCACCACGTCCACGGATGGGCTTAGACCCCTTCGCCGATTTTCCGATCAATCCTTGACAGATCTACCCGTTTCCGCGTTATTTTTCTTCGAAAAACGCCGGGTATTCTCTGGAGGGTCCGCCCATGATAAGACGCGTAATGATTCTGTTGGCAGGTGTCGTGTTTCTTGGTTCCGCCGCCGTCGCGCAAGACGGCACGATCCTCTACGATTTCCCGCACGAAGTCAGCCCCTTTGACGAGATGGGCGGGCTCCCCGGCGCGGCGATGTTCGACTACGACAACGACGGCGACCTGGACGTCTACGTCGCAAACGGCCATGGCTTTCGCAACTACCTCCTGGAAAACGACGGGAGCGGCAAGTTCACCGACGTCTCCAGAAGGGCCGGCGTCAACGTCGAGACGGAGACACACGGCGTGGCCAGCGCGGATATCGACAACGACGGCGACGCGGACCTCTTCGCAGCCACGGACGGCCGGAACTATCTCTTCCTGAACAATGGCGACGGGACGTTTTCCGACATAACCGAATCCGCGGGGATCGTCTCCCGTTACTTCTCGTCGACCGTTGCGTTCGCGGACGTGGACAACGACGGGTACGTGGATATCTACATCGGGGGCGCGGGGGGCGAGGATGGCGTTGAGATGAACAGGATTGTGGGTACGGGGGAAATGTACGTCAATAACGGGGACCTGACCTTCAGGGACGTCACCGACGAGACCGGTACTGAGGCGACGTACACATGGTCCGCCCGCTTCTGCGACTACGACGACGACGGCGATCCCGACCTGTTTACCGCCAACGACCAGGGCATCGCACTGGCGGGCGAATGGTCTCCCATCCGGCTTCACAGGAACGACGGCAATCTGAGATTCACCGACGTCACCCGTGAGGCCGGCCTGGGCATTACCGGAAGCTGGATGGGACTCGCGTTCGGAGACTACGACCTGGACGGCGACTTCGACCTGTTCGCGACCAACGTGGGCGGCTCGTTCGTGGACAAGAAGGGGCACCAGGAATACGATCTGCACGGGTTCTTCCGCAACGACGAGGGCGTGTTCAGGAACATCGCCGAGGAACTGGTAGTCGCGCAGAGTCGCACACTGGCCAAACTGCAATTCGGATGGGGCACGGTCTTTACGGATTTCGATAACGACGGGGATCTGGACCTGTACTACGTGGGCAACTTCGACATGCTCCAGGCGTATGACAACCCCGGTTACCTGTTGATTAACGACGGGACCGGAGCGTTCAGGGATTCCACGGCCAGATTCGGCCTGCGGACGATTGACGGAACAGACGTTCCCACGATCGCGGTGGGCGTCGCCGCCGGCGACGTGAACGACGACGGACACGTGGATATCTTCGTCGCCAATGCCGGAACGGACTTCCGGACGGGGTATCCCATGTTGTTTACGGAAAAATTCGACGACAACAACTGGATCCGCCTCAAACTGGAAGGCACGGAAAGCAACCGGTCGGCCATCGGCGCCAGAATCCGTCTCTTCGCGGGCGGCGGGACCCAGATCCGCGACGTTGCAAGCGGGGGCAGCAGCTTCTCGCAGAACAGCCTGTGGCCCACGTTCGGCATTGGCGGTAACGCCGTCATTGACTCAATCGAAATCCGATGGCCAAGTGGAATCGTTCAGACGATCAGAGACATTGAACCGAACCAAACGTTGGAGGTGCTGGAAGAGCGGCCGCCTCCCGTCGTCGTCTACGCCGATCCCCGGGCCGATTTCAATGGCGACGGCAGCGTGGATTTCGGCGATTTCATCGCCCTTACCGCGGCGTTTAACACTGGCGATTCAACCTACGATCTGAATGGAGACAATGTGGTCGATTTCACCGATTTCATCGAATTCACGAGGTCGTTCGGTCGCCCGCTGCCATCATAGAAAAAGCCCAGCGGAGGATTCGCCGGGTTTGACTGAAATTCGAGTTTCAATTCGGTTATTTTCTCGCAACAATCAACACGCTTCCACGGTTTCAACACGTCGTGCGTCCATTCTGACCCTTCGCCGACCCTTCGACAAGCTCAGGGAGCGACTCAGGGCAGATCACGGGATTCCTTACAGCGACTCTGTGACGTCCATTAAACTGATTATGCGTGGTCATTGAGCTTGTCGAAATGCCCGCGATTCAACAACCCTTCGACAGGCTTGCTTCGACAGGCTCAGCACAAGCAGGACAACGGCTCAGGGTTCCTCGACGATAACGAAGCCAAGAGAATCCACGGATGCGGACCCGAAGAGACCGATCCCGCCCTCCACGTTGAAGAGCGGCCGCCTGAAGTTCTCGCCCGCCAGCCCGCCGTACCAGCTCTCCTGCGCCTCCGGGCCCGAGCGCACGAAGTCGTACCAGTTCCTGTCCACCGCGTAGATCCGCATCAGGTGGCGCCCGGTGTAGTAGATGGCGAACCAGGGCAGCCTGACGCTTCCCTCGGTCGACTCGATCGCCGGTGAACTTCCCGTGCGCTCCGGCGATTCTTCAGATATTTCCCGCGCGACCTCTTCGCCGTCCGCATCCAGGCTGGCAATGCCAACCTGATAGCCGGGAACGTCGATCGGATCGAACCTGGCCTCGAGAAACCCGGTCTTGTACACGACCCGGTTCTCCGGAACGCGGAAGACGCCATCCTCCGCTTCAGCGAACGTCTTCAGCTTCCGGCTGACTTCCTCGGTCTTCTGATCCAGAACGACGCCCTCACGCACACGGAACGCACCGGGCGTGACCGTCGTCGCCCGAGCCGTCGTGTCGTTTGCGGTTACGACCATGACGTATTCTGTTTCGGGGGCGACCACCGGAGGATCGGCCGGAGGCGAATACTGAAACGGACCTGCATCCGGATCCCGGATATACCGAAAGACTCGGTCCGCCTGCCGTATTTCGACGACCGCGTCCGACACCACGGCGTGTCTCGGGCTTTCCCGATCGCCTGTCGCCACGGTCTGCGTCACGAATACCGGGGGAAGCGGCCGGCCCACAATCAACAGACCGTCAAGCACGAGTTTGCCCGCCGCGTCCGGGCCGAACAACGATTCGGGGGTCCGTTCGGCATGGCAGGCCGATATCAGAAGGCACGACGCCACCGTCAGGACTATATTTGTGTTCCGCGAGACCATTAAACCTAACCCCTCTTCAAGTGCATTATGATTGCTGAAACCAGAAAATGCTTACATGGATGGACAGGATGAACAGGATAAAGGCCAACCAGGATTGACAGGATTTAAACGACTAAGCAGGATTAGAAACCAGGAGCAAGATCAGATCCCAATTCAGCAAGAGTGCCAAGGTTAAGACAAATGCTCGCGTTTCCGGGCCAAAGCGATGCGTCTTTACCTCTGTAGACCGCACAGCGTCACAGTCACCAATCAGATTCCTCGTTTATTCTGATGCAGTGTCACGAAGACCTCGCTGAGTTTGTCGAGCTGCAACCGGCTGTTGAACACAACCGCCGATCTTCGTGAATGGTTCACACTATAAAATTCATAGAATTCGGAATTGATTAATTCGGGTTTTTATCCTGTATATCCTGTTTATCCATGTTTCCCCCGATTCAATTCGTTCATCAAAAGGCATAGTTGATACCCAGCGTGGGTACGACCGGCAGCATCTTCACGACCTCGGGAGCGGCCTGAATCGCGTCAGGATCGAACTGGACGAACCATTCATTGCGCCGGCTGTAGACGTTAAACACCTGAATATATGCCTCGGCGTCCACGCCGAAGACACGGATCCCGCGCTTGATGCTCAGGTCCAGCCTGTGGTACGGCAGCAGCCGCGCGCTGTTCCGGTCCGCCGGCAGCGCATAGTTCTCGATTCTGGCTTCGGGCTCGGCGGGCCGCCTCAATCTGTATACCGCCGACGCCGGCGTAAACGCCTGTCCCGTGGCGTACAGCAGATTGGCGCCAAGGGTCCACCTGCCCGCCCGCCAGTTGCTGACGAATGAAAGATCGTGCCGCCGGTCGTACTTGGGCGGAAACCTCTTACCGCCGTTCAACTCCGCGAACCGCCGCCGGGTCCATCCCAGCGTATATCCGATCCAGCCGGTGACCCGCCCCGTGCGCTTTTGAAGGAAGAACTCGACGCCGGATGCGACACCGGTTCCCCCGCTAACAAAGGTGTCTTCGGAAGTGCCCGCGTCCGAGCCGACGGCAACGTTGTTGTCGAAAAGCACCAGGTTGGCGAAATCCGTAAAGTACCCTTCCAACGTCAACTGATACCGCTTCGACGGTTCCCATTCCAGACCCGCCACCCCCTGCCAGGAACGACCGGGCGCCACGGTTTTGTCGAGAGGCACCCAGACGTCGCCGCCGCTGAAGGCCTCGGTGGTCACCAGCTGAAGGTACTGCCTGTAAGACCCGCCGCCCAGTTTCAGCTTCAACGTTGGCGTGAACCCGTGGCTGAGGGCGAACCGGGGTTCGGCGTGAAATCTGTTTCCTTCGCTGAAGTAGTTCGTGCGCGCGCCCAGCCTCACGCTCGTTTCCGCCCGCGGCTGCCACAAGTCCTGCGCATACGCCGAAAAAAGGAAGGGCCTTTCACGGATATCCAGTTGATCGTCCTGGTTGAAGCTTTGTTTGTACGCGAAGTCGAACCACGTGCCGATAAACCCGAAATTCAGGGAATGCCTGCTGCTCGCAAAGAAGTCCAGGTCCCCCTTGACCGTGATGTCCAGGATCCCGTTGGAAAACTCAATGGGGGTCTCGATCACGCGCAATTCCGTGTTGCTTTCGTACTTGCTTCCCGATACCACGAGATTGCCGAAGACCGCAGGGGAAAACACGTGGGTCCATCGGCCCGTGAATGCGGTATTGCCCCACCTTACATTGAAAAAACTCCCGTCATCCAGGTCCAGTTCCAGGTCGTCGCGTCCGAAGTATCCGCTGAACATCAGCTTGTCGCCGTCACCGATGTCGCGATTGAATTTCGCATTGGTATCGTAGAAATAGTAGTACGGTACTTCGGTGTCCTCGTCCCGGATCAGGGAAAGAACCGGTTCAAGGTACGTCCGCCGGCCGGAGACCATCCAGGACCCGTTGCCCGCGGGTCCCTCCAGGGTCATCCGCGCGGAAATCAGACTGATGCCGCCCGATCCCTCGAATCCCTTCCGGTTGCCGTCACGATTGCGCACGTCCAGGACGGAACCGAGCCGTCCCCCGTATTGGGCCGGATAGGCGCCCTTGTGCAGGCTCATGTCCTTGATGGCGTCCGGATTGAACGTGGAGAAGAAGCCGAACGCGTGGGTCGGGTTGTACAGCGGGATCTGGTCCAGCAGGATGAGCGTCTGGTCCGGCCCGCCGCCGCGGATGTACAGCCCGCTTGTGAAATCGGAAGCCGCCTGTATGCCGGGGAGCAACTGAAGGCTGCGCAGAAGGTCCGTTTCGCCTACCGCGGGCAATTCCTGCAACTGCGCCGTCTCAAGCGTAACAAAACCCGTCTGCACGTTCCGTTCCGCTTCGTACGGGTCCCCTTCCACCACGATCTCACGCGACAGAATCGGCTCGGGGACCAGTTGCACGTTCAGTTCCCGCAACTCTGCGCCGGCGAATCGAAGGGTATCCGCGAAGCTGCGGTACCCGATATAGGAGACCACGAACGTATATTCGCCGGGAGGAATGTGCTGGATCGCGTAATACCCGTCCACGTTGCTCAGCGCGCCCAACGGCGATGCAACCCCTCGCAGAACCACGTTCGAGTAGGGCAGCGACTCTCCGCTGTTGCGGTCCGTCACGAATCCGCTCAGCGTTGCAGCCCCGACTGAGCCGGGCAAGAGAAGAACCAGAGTCAGAATGCGCACTGCGTTCACCTTCGCGCCCCCATTCGCGTTGAATCGTCTCGCCGTGGAACCAAACACCGCCGCTCGCGGGTCTCCCGTGAAACCAGGTCGCGGCGACCCTCGATCGAGTCCAGGTGCAGAAAAACCCGGCGCTGTCGCCGGGCTTTATTGTTCATTAAGCCGTCAGGTTGTTTAAAATACACCCGTCCACCCGGTCCTGAATGCCTGATTGGAATAACGACCGAAACCTGCCGGAGTTCCCGGATTCTGCAACGGCGTCGCGCCGGCGAAACTCCCTGTTTCAGGCCGCGGCATGTTCAGGACAGCCATTTGAGCAACCGGAGTACGCCCTGTTTCACGGGGTCCCGGTGAATGGACCTCGCGCCCGCGTCGGGTGTCAGGGATCCACGCTCGATGTACCAGTCGTACGCCTGGATCATCATCTCCGCGTTTCCGTACCGGGGCTTCCATCCTAGCTGTTTCATCGGTTCCGAGAGGTCGAAATAGAATGGCTTGTGGTAGGTCAGGTAGTGCCAGGGGGCGAGCGGACAGATCTTCAGAACATCCAGAAGCTTCAGGGCTGACACGGTCAGTCCGACCGGCAATCCCACAATTCCAGTCCTGCTGCCGGCGTGTCTGATGGTTGCGCCAAGATCGTCCCGCAGTGTCGAAAACCGGCCGGCGCCGATATTGAATGTGCCCCGCGTCCCGTTCTCCACGCCCAGCAACGCGGCCGTCACCAGGTCGTCGACGTGGACAAACTGAAAGAGATTGTCGCCGCTGCCGATGACGTAGATGTTCCTGCCGTCGCGAATCCATTCGAACAGGATCTGAAAAATGCCCAGCCTGCCCGGCCCGAGGATGGTCCGCGGCCGGAGAATCAGGCTGGGCAACCCGTTTTGCGCTGCCGCCAGGACCTCCTGCTCGGCCGCGAGCTTCGCGCGACCGTAATGCTCTACGGGCGCCGCCGGCGTGGCGCTTGTAATCGGACACGCCTCGGGGATGCCGAACACCGCCGAGGACGACATGTGGACGAACAGGCTGACACCGGCTTCCAGGGCCGCGTCCGCGGCCGCCCGCGTGCCTCCGACGTTGACGCTCCGGAATTCTCCTCCCGCCTTCGCCAGAGGTACCAGGGCGACGTTGTGATGTACGAACTGCACACCCGTCATCGCATCCCGCACGCCGCGCCGGTCGCGAATGTCGCAGGCAACGAACTCCGTGCCGCGAGGGCGGTCGGGCGAATCGATGACATCCAGTACCCGTACCCCCTCGCCCAGTGCGTGCAAACGCCGGACGAAATGGCTTCCGAGAAACCCCGAGCCGCCGGTTACCAGGTGCATTGCCATGAGAAAGACCTGCCTGCCCGTAGCGACCTGTCCCGGAAATTTCCCACAATTCTCCCTCCGAATCAAGGCAACCCGCTTCCGGAACGGAACATTGCGCCGCGAATGACGTCGCGCGCCATCGCCGAAAGCTCGTAGACCAGGTGCGCGGGTCTGACCCTATAGTACCAGAGGCGGTTGACAACGCGTTCGCCGGAAAAGACCCTGAATGGCACCCGGTGGACCCGCGCAATGCGGTAGCCCGACCTGGCGAAACAGTAACGCGCGCGGTAGGAGTGGAGGTCGGCGCAGATCAGGTCGACGGGGCCCGGCGGCCATCGATTCCGGCCGATGAGGTATCTTCGAAGCAGGATCGCATTGCCGAGCGTATCAACGTATCCCGGCTCCCGATAGACGGGACAGTGAATCCGCCGGCAAGCCGACCTGGCAGTCAGGTACGTGTATGCAGCCTCCTGTTCGAAAACATCGCCGCCAAACCGGTTCGCGGGCGCCAGATACACGACGGTAGCCGGCGTCGCGATTTTCGCGACATAGTCCAGGACCTGCCGGAAAACAAAACTGGGTTCGGGCAGGGTCTTTCCGCGGGCGTCCCCGGCCAATCCTTCCGGTACGACAACCAGGGGCCTTCCTTTCACGACAGGAGCCCCCGGTCGATACACCACCTGATGGACCGCCGCATGCCCTCCTCCAGGCCGATTCGAGGACAATAGCGCAGTTCCCGCTCGGCCTTTTCGATGGAACACGCGATGGTCTTGTTCATCTCCGACAGGACGTGCATCTCCTGCCAGTACAGTCCTGCGCGCTGGATGATCCAGTCGATTGCCACCGCGAACTCACTGGCAATTCCCGGCAGTCTCAACCTCCCGTGCGCGACCGGCAGGTTGAATTCATGCTCCAGGAGTCTTTCGATGGTGTCAACCGTTTCGTTCATCGTGTAGGGTTTTCGATCTGCGATCCAGTAGGTCTGTCCGCGAGCGCTTTCGATATGACCGGCAAGCAGGATGGCCTGACAGAGATTGTCGATATACGTCATCGAACGTCTGTTCTCGCCCCCGCCGACGACGGGCACGCGCCCGTTCTGGATCATCTTGAAGAACCGTGTCTGCCGCGGCGGCTGACCGGGACCGTAAAACCAGCAGGGCCGAAGTACCGTGGTTTCAAGTTTCCCGGACGCGTGCGCCGCATTGACGAATTCTTCCGCCAGCATTTTCGATCTGCCGTAACTCATATACGGCCGATTCGGCGAATTCTCGTCAAACAGGCGCCCGTTTCCGGCGTGATGACCCGCAGGACTGTTGGACGAAATCATCACCAGCCGCTCAACGCCGTGCTCCACCGCGCAGTCGACGACGTTGCGTGCGCCGCCCGTATTCACGTCGTAGAAGTCCCTGACCCGCCTGGGATGAATGACGCCAGTCAGGTGAAAGAGCGTGGCGCCTTCGGCATCTCCGAACAGCCGCCCAACCGATGCCCTGTCGCGCACGTCGCCCTCCACCACGCTTACCCTCCGCGAAAAGCCGCGCAATTCCTTCGAGTTCACCCCGTTCAACACAAAACACCGTATGCGGCGATTCGCATACGGTTCCGTAAGCCACGGCATACCGGCGCTTCCATTGACGATCGTCTCGACCAGTCGGGTGCCCAGCCAACCGGGCGCACCGGTAATCAGGATCATGCGCGAAATTTCGTTCCTCCCGTCGAATTCTACCGGCCGGCCGTCAACAACCGAATTTCAGTCAATACGCTTGTCCCGATATCCGGGACGAAATCCGCCGCTTCGATTCTCCGCGCCGGGGCTCGCAGCGAAAAACCTAATCCACACGCGCCCCGACCCACTCGCTCCTGTTGCACGTGACGTCGACGACGTTTCCATCGGGATCCAGGACCTTGAACGAAACCGGCGGGCGCACGTCCGGATCGACCGGGTTGCGCTCTTTCACGTTTTCACGCACCACCTCCGCTCCCCAGTCCATAATGCGGGACCACGTCGCGTCCAGATCATCTACGACCACACCGAAATGAATGTACTCGTTTCCCTCGTCGAGGGGTGGTCGATTCGAATCCCGGGGCTGTTGAATCAACGTAATGTTGTTCGTACCGTCGCTCATGTCCAGGGCATCGCCGTGTGCTCGGCGGGAGATGAAACGCCAGCCGATCACCTCTTCGTAGAACCGCCTGGACAGTTCCATATCGGCGCAGCGCAGCGCGAGATGCCTCAACAGACCCATGGTATCCTCCCAATTGTTGGTTCGCAGGACGAAATTTTCTGCATACCCGCCGCCGGATGACGATCACACTGCATCCCGAAGAACGCCCGCGGCCCTGAGGACCGTTTCCTGCACGATCAACTCATGGTCAAGTGACCGGACGGGCGGTCGCCGGCCTCTGATTTCGGCGACCATCGAGCGCAGGCTTCCGACGTACCTTGGTTCGTTCCTGACGGGCACCTCCTGCCAACCCTTGCTGAAACCGTCGCGCGTCTCGTCCATGCAGAGGCGGACCACCGGGTCCGGCTCGAGCGGCTCCATGACCACGCTGCCCCGCGTACCGTACACTTCGAACCGCCGCGACGGAAAGGCGGACACCTCGAGCGAGGAAGACTCGACGATCGCCATCGCGTTCTCGTATTCGAAGACCGCCGCGGTATTGTCCCTGAAGGCCGGAACGATTCCGCGCTCATTCCTGAGGAACGACGTCACCCGGTCCGGTCGTCCCAGAACGGCAACGACCATGTCCATCAGATGGCAGAGCAACTCGAACAGAATGCCGCCCTTGTGTACGGCCAGTCCCTCACGCCTGTCATCGGGAACCAGCGTGGACATGCGCCCCCGAACGGAGAAAACGTCCCCGAGTCTGCCGGATTTCACGCAGTCCAGGATGAACTGGAATCCGGCGTTGTATCTGAACATGTATCCCAATTGCAGTAGCAGTCCCTTTTCCTTCGCCGTGGCGACCAGCGCCTGAAATTCCTCCCAGTCGTCTCCCGCCGGCTTGTCCAGCCAGACGTGTTTACCGCGCGCCAGCGCCTCTCGGGCGAACCCAAGATTCTGCGCGATCGCGCCCTCCACGGCAATCGCGGTAATCGAATCGTCGTCGAGCATCTCCTCCCCGGTGTTGTACCGATTGACGCCCCTGTACGCCTCCATTGCGCCGCGTGAAGCGCGCACGGCCGGATCCGGCTCATAGACACCAGCGAAGTGTACGTCCGGGTTTTCCCTCATTACCGCCGCCTTGCCCGCGGCGTGAGGGTGCAGCATTCCGTATTGTGCAAATCTGATTTTCATATTTCCCTTCCACGGTGCGACAGCCAAAAATCCGGTCAGACTCGGCGACGGCGTCACTGATTGTCTTTCAACCGGAGCAGCTGGCCTTGTGTACCGGGAGCATTGGTACACCCGATGCTCCCTGGCAACGGCCCGAAAACGTCCGGACCCGCGTTCAACCGGTCCGTTCAGCGCGGTCCTGAAACGGCGTCTCCACACCCAGTTCCGCCGCAACCGCCGCCAGATCCCGCCGGTGATCCGGACCGACGGGTATACCCTCTGACGCCCAGCTCTGCTCCCGTTCCCATTCGAGGGCCCCGGGTAGCAGCGCGCGATCCTCGCCCGGAAACGGTTGAAGCCCCCGCACGGCCGTAACAAAGTCATCCATCTGTCGCTGAAACGTTTCCCGAGGCGCAAAAGCCGAGACGTCTACGGCCAGGATGAACGATCCCTGGTTCACCGCCGTCCATGACGCTCCCTCCTCGTCAAGCGTCTGAATCCCCGCCAGCAGACCCCCCAGGGCGTGACAGACCGCGCCGAGGCCGAGACTCTTGAAAAACGTCGCGGGCATGCGATGGAAAATGGTCTCGAAATCCGCGTTCCGTGAATGCGCCACCGCCGTCGACATATCCAGGACCAGCGGATGCTCCCGGCCGGACGGAACCGCAAAGCTCATCGGCGACGCGCCGTTGGCGGACATGATCCCCTGATCGGGCGACAGTTGCCGGACATGCGACGACACGACAAAGCCGACCATGCCCGCGCCTGAAATGACCCGGGAGTACTTGCCGGCAGCGCCGAAATGGAAATGGTTGCGCGTGGCCACAGCCGCCAGTCCAACGGCCGCGGCCTTTTCCACAGCGAGGTGCGCCGCCCGCCAGCAAGCAAAATGACCCAGCCCCCCGTCCCCGTCGATCGTGCCCGTCGCCGGTGTCTGATGCACAATGGAACTATCCGGGTTCTGATTCAGGTCTCCGTCGCGCAGGAGACGCAGGTAGCGAGCCGACTGCCGCGTCCCGTGGCTGAACACGCCGCGTATATCGGTGTCCACGAGGAGTTCGGCCATCAGCCGCGCCCGGTCCGCGGACATCCCCACCCGGCAATACATCTCGGACATGAATTTCCGCATGTCCTCCGGCATCACCCGTATGAATTCCACGGGAACGACGTTCACTCAACAACCCTCCCGGGACCTGCCGGTAAACAGGCCGGAACCTACATGATACCGAACCGTTCAAACGCTTCACTCGCGGACATCCCTCGTTCGATGGCCTCGCGAACGCGGTTTTCGCCCCTTACCTTGTCCAGTGCCCGGTCAATGACGTCTGCCTCGGCGGCGGTGGGTACGATCACCACGCCATCCAGGTCGCCGAACACGATATCCCCCGGTGACACACCGGCGCCGTTTGAAAGCGTCAGCGTACAACGATAGTCCACCACGCGACCACGCACCCGCTGGTCCTGAGCGTACCGGCCGGCGCAGAACGTGGGAAAGTTCAAATTCAGAATGCCCCGCGTGTCACGGCTGAATCCGTCCAGAACAGCGCCCGCCGCGCCCAGCTTCATCGCTCGCGTACTCAACAGTTCGCCCCAGAGCGCATAGGTAGGCGATGCACCCGTGCAAATGTAGACTTCGTTCGGACCGAGATCGTCGAGCGCCTCGAACATCAGACCGAACGGCCCTTCATCTTCCATGGAACCGCCGTCCCGGTCGGTCCAATCGGCCTCCAGGACCGGCATTGCACGGCCTGCCACGACCATATCGTCACGCAGGGGCTGAACCTCCGGCGGCAGGAACTGCCTGACCAGACCCACCTCGTCCATCGCGTCGCCGACCACGGCGGTGAACAGTTCACGCCGCATCAACTCGAAAAGTCCGGCATCGTCGCGCCATTCGGCCATACCGTCTTTCTCCTGAGATTTCAAAACAGCCACTTACCATCGGGCTTCGTACGTCCGTACCACGCGAAACTGCCGGCCCACTTCAAAATCGTACAGGAATCCCTGCGAATAGTCCAGTTCGTCCACCATTCCACGCACGAAATCCACGTTGCCCACGTCGATCAGCGTTCGGCCGCCTTCCCGTCGTACCTCGCGTATGCGGTAGGTCGCATCGCGTTCGTTATCGTTCTCGATGGATATGTACCCGCCGTCGAGCGGGTCCGCGGGCGGCTCTTCGAACGTCCAGATCCGGCCCGGCTCGAACGCTTCGACCCTGCCTCGCCAAACGCCCGACGGCTTCCGGATGGATCGATCATGGGTGCCAAGCAACGTGCCTCCCGTCAACACAGCCCATTGAGGCAATCCGTTCACCTCCGAATATACGCCGAGACTCCCGTCGAACCTGATCCGTCCGTCAACCTCCACGAGAGTACCTTCGTGGCCGAAAATCAACGTATCGACCCGGTTGCCCGGCAGATGGACTTTCAGCGCTCTGGCGGCGCCGGGTACCTCGAGTTCCTCCGCGGAGTTGACAACTCGAACGCCGTCGTAGGCTTCGATCAGGCTCAGGAACGAGGAGTCAAGCATGTCTTTCCCCTCGTGCGAGGCGACCGCGTAGGTCAATCTGCGTGGGTTACCCGGCTTGTTCTGTGGCGGGTCCCCGTGGCACAGCGCCATTTCTCCCGGCGGACTGAACATACTCCACCGGAGATGCACGTCGGTCATTGGCGGCTTCCCGTCAGCGCAGGAACCCGCTTTTACCTTCCAGGTGTCTCTCACCCTCCAGTCCGCCGAAACGACGCGCTCCGGAGAAGGACACCGCCTGACGTCGTACAGATATTGGAAACCACTGCCCCTGTATCCGTTCAGGTCCACAACGGTTCCATCGTAGAACTCACCGAAACCGACGTCCTCTCCGGCGTAGGTCCCTCGAGCCTGAGGCTGCAAGACCATCCCCTGCGTCGTCACGTCTCCTTCCGCCGCGTGGAACAGGAAATGGTGTGAACACCCGCCCGACACGCGGTACAGATCAACGACATAGAAATCCCTTTCCGACACCCGGACCAGGACGCTGCACCGTCCGTAGGCGCGGCACTGCGGATAGACGTCGGGAGAAGACACGGAGACCGCCTGCACGTTTTCGGCGAATCCCGCGAAACCGACCTTGCCTGAATAGGTGCGTTTCTGGGGACTTCGATCCACCATTACCGTATTGTGCGAAACCGTATGGTTCGTCCAGCCCGACCGCTTGGGCCACACCCGGGCGTGCTCGGGATATCCCAGGTCCGGCAGAAGATCCAGTCCGAAGCCGTAGAGTCCCAGATTGAGGCGGTCAGCGTGTCCGTGGCCCCCATTACGACCGTAATACAGCCACATCGTCCTTTCGTATTCACCCTCTCCATCGCGGAGCATCGCCAGACCGTATCCCGTCATTACATCCGATGCCAGCCGCAACGGACCGCACCTGCGTACCGTTTCCGCCACCCGGACCCGTAGCGCCTCCGGGTCCGGATCCGTAATTGCTCCGTGTACCCTGGACAGATCACCGCCCGTCAGATGATCCACCGCCTGCGCAAGCTCGTTGTCTCCGAACAGTTCGAACCCGTACAGGCTTTGTTCCAGATCATTCCCGCCGAGTCCGGGGCTTCCCGTGCTCCCGCTGTCGCCGATGGAAGGGACAAAGCGATTCAGCGCCGTCACGCGCATGAACGCCAGGTACATCTGCCGGTATCTGGGAAAGTCACGGATCTGGTAGCGCGTATATGACGGTCGGGACCTGAGGATCATTTCGAGCGAACGCATTCCCAGGGGCCACCTCAGCCAACCCAGGCTGTATCCCGGAGCCCCCTCCGATCCCACGCCGTCCCGATCGATCTCTCGAGCGAAGAGCAGGGGAACGTGGCCTCCGGTTGGCCGGCGGCCTATGAGGAAACCCTCCCTGAAAATCCAATCCAGCAAGTCATCCGTCCGATCGTCGTCAAGCGCGATCGCCAGCATGGCCATGGTGGCCTGGTCCCCGGGCTCGTTATGGTGGATGTCCCCCGAGAGGATGGCATCGATCCCTTCCTTCAATATGTTGCGCTCGATGTGCCTGCTCAACGCGTCCGCGGCGCCCTGCTCGACCAGGCCGTGCCGCAGCTGTTTTTCACGGAGAAACCGAAACAGTTCGTCTTCGTCGTTCCAGGATGTGCGGGCCAGGTCGAAGCATTCGGTGAATGCCTTCAGCAGGCCGGGCTCCCAGATCCGGCCGTAGATCCGGCCCCTGCCGCTGAGTCCGTCGGAATTGAAGAATCCATGCCGCGCCCAGAACGACCAGTCCATATCGGGATAAACGTCAGCGATGCGGGCGAGAAGCACGCCTGCCTTGTGGGCGTATATGCGGTCTCCTGTCAGCAGAAACGCTTCGCGTAACGCGCTGCACGCGGAACTGATCTCCGACCAGATACCATAGTGACCATAGACTCCGACAAGCTTGAACGATTCTCCCTCCTCATCGGCCCAGCCCGTCCCGTCGTCCACGGCGAACCCGTGCTTTGGATCGTCCGGATCGGGATGGTCTGTATTGTAGAGCAACGATCGGTCCGCGCGATCGGGGTCGAACAGACCGTCTTCGGCGATCCCGCTCCGGTAATAGGCCTCGAAGTCATTTGTCGGAAATCGTCCATTGCACGAAGGACATCTGATCTTCCACGGGTCCGCCAGCACGTCGACTTCGAAGCGTCCGCCGTGCCGGTAGATCCCCTGGCCGCATTGCGGGCACCCTTTTTCAATGCTCGCATTGGTGCTGCGCCCGATCGTCTGGCCCGTGACCATGGTCCAGAGCGTATCGTCGTCGAGGCCCACCCACCGCTTCGCCCTTTCGACGGCGACGTCCCGCCGGGCGGAGGCCCAGTCGAACCGCGTCGCGTTCCGCCGGGCGTTTCTCACCTGCTCCGGCGTCACCAGTTGTCCGCCTCGACCCAAGAGCGCCTCCTGAACAGCCTGTTGGATACGTTCCGACGTGGAGAATGTGTCAAGATACGCGCGCCCCGCGCGATGATCAACGGTTTTGTGACCGCACGCATTCTGACAGCCCGCAGCCCTGCCGATATGGGTTGACTTGGGGGTCCGTCCCGCCTATCATATCGCCCGTCGGTCGTTCAGGCCACGGAGGAGTCAAACATGTCCCACGACAGCGTCTTTACGTTCCGAACACACGGCGGCGTCTGTGCCGGCGAGACATGGATCTGCGATCGCGACGAGCCCATCGCGCGTCTCGAAGACAAGCTGATCGAACAGCCCGAACAGAACCTCCGTTATTTCAACGGCAACGCGAAGCCGGTCAACCTGCGGGACCTGAAACTGGCCCCGGGGGGCCGACCGCTCGTGTGCGGCGTGCAGATGTACTGGGTGTTCCAACACGGCGTGCTCGCCACCACGGACCTGATCGACGTCCAGGTCACGGGCCAGGAAACCGACCGTCTTGTACTCACGGTAATCACGGCGGACCCGGGCGGCGTGGCCACCTCGCGCCGTGTACTCACGCTTACGTACGACGCGGCCTCCGGGTCGTACGTCTACGACTTCAAGGCCCACCTGGATATCCACAGTCCGGAGGCGCTGGACAGGGAGGAGAACCTGTCCTTCGAGTACTGCGACCCGTGGTACAACGACGTCCCCGGACCCACCGTCGAATTCCCGGGGATGTGGAAGAAAAGATATTCGCGTCTCCTGGCTGAAACCGGAGACGGCGCCGTCTGGCAAATGCCGCTGAACCATATGGCGACGGGCATTCCGGGCCCGGGGTCGCTCAAGCGGGACGGCCTGTTCGTTCTGGCATACGATGAGGGCAACAACCCCGCCTTTGAATTTGTCGGCGACACCGCCGATCGCACGACGGTAGGCGTCTGTAACTGGGGATACGACGTCCATTTCGCGGGTCACTACGCGCGCGACGAACTCTACGCGCCGTTGTGCCCGCACTTTCGCATCCGGCTCTGCCCGGACGCGAAGGCGGCGCGGATGATGGCTCGTGCGGCGCCCGTTCCCCAGGTTTCGTACAATGGCTTTGAGGAACTCCCCGTTTACGAACGCAGGACGAGTTTCTCCAACGGGCTGCTGCTCAACAGACCCACCCCGTGCAACACCGATCCCTGGCCCTGGCTTCCAGAGGGCGAGGGCGCGGAATGGTGTCGGGACCACGGACGCTCCGACCCGTTTTCACTAAAGATCGACAAAACGACGGACGGACCCACCGAGTGGGTCATGGATCGTGAAAGCGATGGCGCCTGGACCGAACGCTGGACCCTTTCAACCGGCTTTCGCGTGACCGTATACATCAAGACCGAAAACGTCCGGGGACGCGGCGCCTTCCTGGCCTTGCGCTGGGGCGTCTTCAACGAACCCGAGAAATATCCCTACGTCTGTTCGCGGAAATTAACGGGCACCAATGACTGGACACCCGTCAGCGTGGAGATCCGCGGACCTTCGCCGCCGGACAGCGGGGCCGTCTACCTCATCCTGCGCCAGGACGGGAGCGGCACAAGCTGGTTCGACGACCTCGAAGTCGAACGCATCGGCGCCTGAGACAACCGCGACCCAGGGAACGCCAAACCGGGACGAAAGATGGGCAGACCTCTTGCGCCACCGCCGGTGGGATTCATCGGCGTGGGGGAAATGGGCGGCGGAATAGCCCGCAATCTGTTGAAGGCGGGGTTTCCACTTTGCGCATACGATACGAACGGCGAGGCATTGGAACGCATCGCCCGTTGCGGCGCGCGGACGGCCGGGAGCGTAACCCAAGTGGCCGGTATCTGCGAACGGATCATTCTGATGCTGCCCGATACCTGTGTCGTGGAGGCCGTGCTTTTTGGAGACGAAGGCCTCAAGCCTCAACTGAGGGCCGGGCAGATCATCATCGATTGCGGAACGACACACCCCGACTTCACGCGCGACGCATCACGAAATCTAGGTGGTGTCGGCGTTCATTTTCTGGATGCGCCCTGTTCCGGGATGAGCAGCCGCGCTGCCGATGGAAGTCTCACCCTGATGGTGGGCGGAAACAGGGATGCGTTTTTCGCCGTCGAGCCGCTTCTGAATGCGATGGGTTCATCCATTTACTATATGGGCGGATCCGGTAACGGGCAGCTTGCCAAGATCATCAACAACACCCTTTTCAACGTCTCGTGCGCCGCGCTTGCCGAAATGCTCCCACTTGCAGTCAGACTCGGTCTGGACGCGGAAAAGATGTGCGGAGCCGTGATGACCGGCAGCGGACAGAGTTACGGCTTCGACACCTTCGCGCCTCTGGTCCTCGAACGGAATTTCGGACCCGGATATCCGATGGCAAACGCACGCAAGGACATCGACGCCATCACCGGGATCCTGGAAAAAGAGGGCGTGCGACTGCCCGTTGTCTCCGCCGCCGCCGGCACTTTTCGTGCGGCTCTGGACCAGGGAATGGGAAACCTGAACAAAGGAGGAATGACCCGGGTCTGGGAGGCGGTCCTGGGAGTGAAAGTCCGGAAAGTTCAGCGGAGTTGATCCCGGGCCGATTCCTTCGCCCGGCTGCGACGAGTGCATCCATTCAATGACGACCGACACCGATATCCTCATAGTCGGCGGGGGCTCCATCGGGGTCTGCTGCGCCCACTACCTGTCGGAAGCGGGGAAGGACGTTGTCCTCGTTGACAAAGACGACGTCTGCACGGGCAGTTCCTACGGCAACCAGGGCCTGATCGTTCCCAGCCACAGCATTCCCCTCGCCGCGCCCGGCGTCATCGGCAAGGCGTTAAGGTGGATGTTCGATCCTGCAAGCCCGTTCTACATCAAACCCCGCATGGACATTGAACTCGCGAGGTGGCTGCTGCACTTTCAGGCGGCCTGTACCCGGGCGCGCATGCAGCCGTCTCTCCTCGCCCTGAGGGATCTCAATCTGGCGAGCGTAGCGCTTTTCCGGGAAATCGCCGCCATCGACGGCCTGGATTTCGGGTTCGAGAAAAAAGGCGGCCTGATGGTTTACGGGACCGAAGCGGGGCTCGAGGGCGGTATCGAGGAGGCCGGCATCCTGTCTGAAAAGGGAATCCGGACAGAGATACTCGATCCGGGAGGCCTTCAGCGTCTGGATCCCATGGCCGACTACCACGCCGCGGGAGCCGTCTACTATCCACAGGACGCCCACCTTGTTCCCGCGAAATTCGTAAGAGAACTCGCCCGTCATGTATCCGGAAACGGTAAACGCGTCAAGATACATCCATCGACGGAAGTGATCGGCTTCCGCCGGCGGGACAGCAGAATCCGCACGGTCGTCACCACGCGGGGAGACTTCAACGCGAATGAGGTCGTTCTCGCGGGAGGCGCCTGGTCGCCGGTCATCGTCGCGGAACTCGGCATGAAACTGCCCATACAGCCGGCCAAGGGGTACAGCGTCACCTTCGAGCGGCCGGACCGCTGCCCCTCGGTTCCGGCCTCGCTCTCGGAGGCGAAGGTGGCCGTTACGCCCATGGGCGATATGCTCCGCTTCGGAGGCACGCTGGAACTGGCGGGTCTGGACCTTTCCATCAACAAACGGAGGGTGGCGGCCATTCTCAACGCCGTCCCGCGCTATCTGCCCCACCTGAACCCGAAACGCCTGAAGCACATCGAGACATGGCGCGGCCTCCGCCCATGCACCCCGGACGGCCTGCCCTTTCTGGGCCGCAGCCCGACTTTCGAAAACCTTACCGTTGCCGCCGGACACGCCATGATCGGGATCTCGCTCGGTCCCATCACCGGCAAACTCGTCTCACAGGTGGTCACCGGCCGGACGCCGTCCGTCGACCTCGAACTTCTGCGCTTGGACAGATTCGACAGACCCTGAGAAGCAACATGAAAATAACGAAACTACGAATGAACGAAACTACGAATAGACGAAACTACGGAAATACGTCATTCGTCTTATGGTTTTCTCGCCTTTTCGTATTCTCGTATTCTCGTATTCTCGTATTCTTGCCTTACGAAACTACGAACACGCTCATACGAATTGAATAGCCGACGAAAGGTCGCCCATGCCCGATTTCATCAGGTCCGACAAGCCCAATGTATTGCTGATCTGTACGGATCACTGGAGTGGATTGCTCACCGGCGATGCAGGCCATCCCGTCGTCACCACGCCGACGATCGATCATCTCGCCCGGTGCGGCGTCAGCTACACCAATGCCTATTCGGCCTGCCCCTCCTGCATTCCCGCCCGGCGCTCCCTGTACACCGGCATGAGTCCGAAGGCGAACGGAATGCGTTCGTACGCCGAAGGCGTTGACTTTCCGGATGCGCCCACTCTCGCCCAGTGCTTTCGCGACGCGGGTTACCAGGCATACGCCGTGGGGAAACTGCACGTCTACCCGCAGCGCCGCCGCGTGGGCTTCGATGACGTACTGGTGGAGGAGCAGGGCCGCCACATTCATCATGACATCCCCGACGGGATGGCCGACGACTATGAGCTCTTTCTGGCCGAGCAGGGTTACGGAGGGCAGGAATACGCGAGCGGCATGACGCAGAACGATTACATCGCCCGAGCATGGCACCTGCCCGAGTACTGCCATCCGATCAACTGGGCGGCGCGGGAGACGTGCAAGTACATTCGCCGACGGGATCCTCGAAAGCCCGGCTTCTGGTACCTCTCCTTTTCCGCGCCGCACCCGCCCAACACGCCGCTGCAGACATATATGGAGCTCTACCGGGATGCTCCCCTGGACGAACCGGCCACGGGCAACTGGTCGGCAGATTTCGATGACCTGCCCTACCATATCAAAACGCTGAGCAACCCGGACAACCTCGCGATGGCGCGCGCAAAAAACCACGAATGGGAGTTCTCCCGGCGCGCCTATTACGCAACGCTCACCCACGTCGATCACCAGATCCGGATCGTCATCGGATACCTGCGGGAATGCGGGCTGCTGGACAACACCATCGTGGTCTTCACGAGCGACCACGGCCACATGGTGGGCGAACACGAGCTCTGGTGCATGACGCCGTTCTACGAAATGTCCGCCAAAATACCCCTGGTCGTGATGCCGGTGAAGGGCGACGAACGGCTTCCAGCCGGAACCCGGGACGACCGCCTGGCCGAGTTCGGTGACATCATGCCCACCTTGCTGGACCTGGCGGGCATACCAATACCCGATCAGGTCGACAGGGAGAGCCTCGCCGGCGACGGGCGCCGGGACGAACTGTACGGCGAACACGGACTGGGTTCCGCGGCGATGCGCATGATACACGACGGACGTTTCAAACTCATCTACTATCCCGTAGGAAACCAGGCGCAGCTTTTCGACGTCGTCAACGACCCGCGTGAAACACGAGACCTCGCCGGCGACTCCGGTTATGCCGACACCCTGAACCGCCTCAAGAACCGCCTGGTAGAACACCTCTACGGCGAGGATCTCAACTGGCTGAAAAACGGCGTTCTCGTCGGCCTGCCGGCCAGGCAATACGTACCGGCGGCCTCACGCGCCATGCGAGGCCAGCGCGGCCTTCGGTACATGTGATCGACTTTGCTTGGCGGAACCCTCGTTCCGGTCCGCCGCAGGAAGGAGGCCTGTATGCCCCCGTCCGAAGCCATATCGCCCGCCCGCGCGGTCACGGTCATGATCTACACCCGGTATGAATACCGGAAGGTGTACGCCCGAGTCCACCTGCTCGGAGAAACCCATCTCGCCCAGAGCGGCAAGGTGGAACTGGTCCTGTACAGCACACGCTCGGGAGATACGCGGGAAACCAGGGTCGTCAGCAACATCGGGCACGAAGAAATCGCCTTCGACACAGAGGGCATACCGTCGGGATGCTGCGACTTCAAGGCGACCTTCATCGACCGGTTCGGCGCCCGCTTCGAAACGCGGACGCTTCAGGACAAATGGCCGGGAGACTTTCCCTGGCTGGGGTCCCGTGCCGGAATCTCGCGCCGGGTACCCGACCCCTGGACGCCGCTCAACGTTACGGAGACCGGGGACGGCCTCGAGATTGCCTGTTGGGGAAGAACGTATACCTTTTCAACAACCACGTTCGCCACCCGGGCGACTTCATCCGGCAGACAGCTGCTCGCCGACCCGATAACGCCGGTTGCCCGTGTAAACGGCAGGAAAGCACGTTGGACGGACGGTCGTCTCGAACTGATCTCGGCAGAAAGAGATCAGGTGGTTTTCAATGTCCGTTTCGAATCCCCCGCCGGCCTTGCAGTGACCGCCAGAACCGAAATCGACTTCGACGGCATGGCGCGAACAGACTGGACTGTCACCGCGAGCAGGATCCTGCAGCTCGACGCGCTCTCGCTTGAATTGCCCGTTCGGGGGAAACACGCCGGATACCTTTACCACTTTCCAGGAAGCTGGGGCGGGGTCAGAAACGTCGGCGCGTTGTCGAAGGACTGTATCAAGATGGGGTTTCGCCCCTACGTCTGGCTGGGAGACGAGGAACGCGGTATCGCATTGTTCTCGGAATCGGACGCGGGCTTCCACGCCCGCAATCCGCGGAAGGTCACAGAAATCACCCGTCGAAAGAACCGGATACGGCTGCGTGTCCACTGCGTCTCCACCCCGATCAAACTCTTTCCCGGCAGACGGGACGGCGGACAATTCACGGGTTTCGGAACCGAAGACGTCAAGCCCCTCACCCCCGGCGGCGTCGTTACCGACGAACTGCGATACACGTTTGGATTTCAGGCCACGCCGGTCAAGCCCGTCGTGGAGGACGCCTGGGACCAGCGCGTATTCTGCATCGGCCAATCCACCACCGGCTTCAGTCCCCGGTTGAACGTGTCGGACGCCCTCCTCGACCGGTGCGTGGATTCGGGCGTCCGGGCCGTCGTCCTCTTCGAACACTGGGCGGACGCGGAAGCGTACACGCGGACGCCGCACGCCGACGACGTCAGGAAGATCGTCAAGGCATGCAAGGACCGCGGACTTCAGATCCTGCTCTATTTCGGCTTCCTCATCTCGGACATCATCGACGAATGGCAGGCCCTGGGCAAAGACGCGCTCATTCTGCCCAAGGGCGGATATCCCGTCTTCCACTACCAGCCGCAGCCCGAGCAGTCCGCCTGGCGGGTTTGCCTGAACAGCCCGTGGCAGGACCTGCTCACCGACGGCATCGCAAGAGTGATGGATGAATTCGACGTCGACGGGGTCTACCTGGACGGCACCGAATATCCGTTCGGCTGCTGCAACACGGAACACGGTTGCGGACATACAAGGTCCGACGGCAGCATTGCCCAGACCTTTCCCATTTTCAGCGCGCGCTCCGCGATGCGGCGCATCTACGAAATCGTAAAGTCCCGCAAGAAAGACGGCCACGTCAACGTACACAACTCCACGTGCATGACCATGCCCACCCTGGGGTGGGCGACCGGGTACTGGGACGGAGAGCAATTCCAGGGGGTCGGCAGCGGCGTGGACGTCTCCCGGCTGTTGCCCCTGGACGCCTTCCGCGCGGAATTCATGGGCAGGCAGTGGGGGGTTCCCGCCGAATTCCTCCACGCGGGCGCCGCGTACACCTACGAACAGGCGTGGGCGTTCACGCTCCTGCACGACGTTCCCGTCCGACCGCACAATGCGGACGAGGACCTGGATCTGGCCGCCAGGGTATGGCGCGCGATGGACGCGTTCGACCGCAGGAACGCGGAATGGGTACCCTACTGGCGAAACCGACGATACGTGAGCGTTTCTCCGACCAACGCCTTCGCAAGCCTCTATCGTCACCCGGAAAACGGTGTCCTGGCCGTTGTCTCCAATATGGGCGGCAAACGCAGGTCAGTCACGGTAACGTTAAACCTGAAGAAGCTTGGTCTCAGGACTGCGCTGAATGCAGAGGACACACTCAAGAAAAACACCGTCCCGATCAGGGACGGCGTTTTGAGATTTTCTCTTTCAAGCCTGGAGTGGAAACTCATCCACGTCCGCAGTGTCTGAACGGCGTTTCAGAAGCTGTCTTAAAACCCCCAGCGGTCTTCGCGCGGCTGCAAACGCGTCGGTCTGCGTTGGTCAAATCCACCCGTATACCCAAATATGGGCGAATTTGCCCGCCTTGACCAACACATTTTCGCACGCGCTCGGGACTCACCAGGAATTTTAAAACAGCTTCTCAAGTCTCGTTGACCGCCTGCAAGAGGGCGTGGATGTAACCGTATGTGTAGGCGAAGGCGACTTGCGCGGGTTCCTCCCCGGAAATACCCGGGACGTGATCGGGCATAATCATGTACTCGTAACCGACCTCACCGAACGTGCGCAGCGCTCTGAGCATGTCCACGTCCCCTTCGTCGGGAAACACCTCCACAAAGTCCCGGAAACCACCCCTGATATTCCGGAAATGCAGGTTGAAGATCTTCCTGCGCCTGCCGAACCAGCGGATAACGTCGTATATCTCCTCGCCCGGGTTCTCAAGGCTCTCCGATATCGTACCAAGGCAGAAATTCAGCCCGTTGTAAGGGCTGTCGTACAGTTCCACGAACTTCTTCAGCCCGTCCACCATCCCCATCACACGGGCCACCCCGCGGTACGTCGCATCGCCGATCCCCGGATCGGACGGATGACAGGCCATCTGAATGCGGTATTCTTCGGCCACGGGCATGATGCGTTCGAGCCAGTATTGGATGCGTTCCCACATCGTATCGGCGTCGGCCGCCCCGCCTTCGAATTCCCCGAGCGACTGGTCGAGTCTTGCGTATTCGAATGACGACAGCCGCGATCCCCCGCGACCGAAACGGGATTCGGTCCGGAGGTGACCCAGTATGGTGATGTTGTAGTTGAGACCGCGCAGCCCCGCTTTGGAAGCCATCCGGACGATTTCGCATAGCCGGTCGATCTGCCGGTCGCGCTCATCGCTCGGGGCGAGAAACACGGCGCCGGCAGGGTTTCTGAACGCGCTGCCCGAACTGAGTGGAATGTGAATCATCTCGAGATTGATGCCGTGCCTGTCAAACCGTTCCCGCATCCGGATCAGCGTCTCCGCCGACCATTCGGTCCACGGTTCGGCCGGCGTCTGGTCCACGTGGTACACGCCCAACTGCGACAGGACCTTTATGTCGGTCTCATGACGACATCCGACCTGTGTCCCTATATACATGCCGTAATCCTCTCACTCGATTTCATCGATCGGGGGTTGGCGCCTGGCGGGTTTACAGCTTGCCGATCGTGGGTCTGGAGGGCAGCGCCGCCGAAAACTGGGCGACGCTTTCCCACGGCGGCTTGAGCGCGTGCCGGGAGGCAACGGGCTCGGGCTGGCGATAACGCACGTGAACGGTATGTCTCGGACGCCGGGTGTGCCGGACGGACCCGCAGTGATAGCTGCAATTGTTGAACACGATCGCAGTACCCCCGCCACCGTATATGTCGACCCTGCCCTTGCGCCGGGTGAGTTCCCGTCCGAAGGCGTCTATCCAGACGGGACGTTCCGGGTCGACGTACCCGACGTCGGCGTCGTCGATTCTCAGCCTGTCCCGTGCGCCCCAGCCGCTGCTCCCGGTGTGTGTCTTCGGCAGATTTCGCTTGGTCTCGACGCTCTCGGGAATGATACTGAAGCAGTGGGATCCGGCGTCGACGTCTTCCATATAGAAGATCACCTGCAGCGCCGGCACGAAGAATTCGTTCCGCTGGGCGCCCTCCACGTTGCCGCTGTCTTCACGATGCCACACGCGCGTGAGACACAACGGATCGCCGCCGTCAAGATCGTCCGGGGGCTGCACGTCGCAGGGTTCGCGCCTGAGAAACGTCAACCCTGACATGGCTGCGCCCGGACCCAGAATGCTTCGCGCGAGCGGCGCGATGGACGGATGACAGGTCAGTCTGTCCAGGGCCCCGGTCCGGTGCAGGAGTTCGGGCGCGTCGCAGCCAACGGAAAGATGACCGGACGCCGTCGGAGCGGGTTCCCAATATTCGGGGTGGGCGGCCCGGTCGGCGGCGATTCCGTCGTTAACCTCCGCGACTTCCTCACGCGTCAGCGCATCACGTACGACGACGTAGCCGTTTTCCGCGAAGAACTCGAGCATTTCTTTCATGCTGTTTCCCCTTCTGCCATCGGTTATTCAGGCATGAACGCATCGGCCGGCAGACAATTAGCAACCAACACGCCACAAAAGTCAAGTCAAATTCCGCTGTTGACGCCGCCGTGCGCGAGGGTGTTGCCGGGCGGCATGACGATGGATATATTGTATGTGTTCATTGTTGTCCGGGAGGGAAACCGATTTGAGACCGTTGTGGTTGACGTTCCCGGGAGCGGAGGCATCCTGCCCTCGCCACGATCGCCTGAACCCGCAAAACAGGACTCCCGATGTCCAGACTCCGTAACGTGAACACGACCGATATTGAAGACGCAATCCGCCTCGGCTGCCGTACCATGTGCAACGTGTTCAATGCGGATGACAACAACGTCCCCTTCTTCGGTTCAAGGGTGCTCCCGGAAGCGCGGCTAAGCTTCAGTCCCGTCCATTCCGAGTCCCATGTTCCCGGGCGCCACCTCAACGCGCTTCTCAACGCCGAAGACGCAATCGGGATCGAACTGGACGAACGCTGCGTTGACAACCACGCCAATGCCGCCTTTCTGGCTTACGGCGGCCCGGCTGCCCTGCCGATCAACCGGGAAGGGGTTGACGGACCGCGGGTCAACTTCACACCGCACAATTGCCGGGAAGGATTTCATGCGTTGACCCCGCTGGTACGTTTCCGGCATTCCGAACGCGCCCGCGAGATTGCGGAAGCCAGTATCCGCGCGATTCCGAAATACTGGAGTCCGGTAACCGGCTGGGATTACGACGTCCTGGAGGGCGAACTCGGACTCCGGGTCCATCGCTCCACCTTTGTCGTGGGTCTCGGACGATCCATCGGGCCGCTCGTGAAGTATTACAGGGCGACGGGGTACGGCGCCGCACTCGACCTGGCCATCGTCCTGAAAGACAGAGCGCTTGAATATTTCAATGAGAACGGCGACTACGACCGCGAGGCCTTCGGGTCCCATACGCACTCCACCACGTGCGTGATGTCTTCCCTGGCCCAGTTGGCCGAACTGACGTCGGACGCCCGCCTGATGAACCGTGTAAAAACCTTCTACGACAACGGCCTCGGTGCATTCAGCGATCCTCTGGGCTGGGTCATCGAGAACAGCGGTGACGAAGCGCCCGCCGACCGGGGAGAAATCAACAATTCCGGCGACATTCTCGAAACCGCTCTGATCCTGGGCAAGTGGGGATATACCGGGTATTACGACGACGCCGAACGCATCCTGCGGTGCCACATTCTACCCTCCCAGTTGCGCGACGTTTCATTTATCCACGATCCGCCCAATCCCGGCGGCGATGACGGCAAACGGGACGTCGCCAACCGGCACCTGGGCGCTTTCGGCTTTCCGGCCCCCTACGGCCACCGTCCGATCGGCATGGAATACGTGAGCTTCAACATGGATATCGTGGGGGGAGGGGTGGGCTCACTCTGCGAAGCATACCGGGCGGTGGCGTCAAGCGACGAAGCGGGCCACCGTGTCAACCTGCTCTTCGACCACGAAACGCCGTCCCTGAGAATCGAATCCCCGTACACGCATCCGGCCCTGCGCGTGCGCGTAAAGCGCGCCGGACCGCTGTGGGTGCGGGTCCCTTCATGGATAGATGCTTCGAGGATCAGCATACAGGGCGCGCGGGATGCGCCGCGCGAGGCGAACGGATATCTCTACATCGCCCGGCCCGCGCTCAACCGTCCGATCACATTCGATTTCCCGCTCGTCGAACGGGAAATCGTCCTGCATCACCGTACCCGGAAGATACGTGTCAGACTGCGGGGAGACGAAGTGGCGGCCATGGACAACTTCGGCGCGGATCTGACGTTTTTCGATCCCTACGAATGAACCCGAAACGACGTCGACGGAACGCCTCGTTTGCAACCGAATCAATCGGCAAGGTATGAACAGCGTCGAGCCACTGAAAGGAGCCGGGTTTGAAGATTACCCACGTCGAGGCCACACCGATCCGCGTACCCCGACCGCAGACCTTTACCAGCAGTCTCGGGCGAAGCCAGGAAACCGAAAACGCGATCGTTGAGATCCGTACGGACGAAGGCATCACCGGAATTGGCGAAATCTGCAGCATCTGGGACCGCAAGGGACGGGGACAGGCCGAAGATATCAACGACCTGCTGGCCGGGACCCTTTTGGGACGGGACCCGTTCCGCATCGCGGAAATACACGCCCTGATGAACGGCCTGCTGCACCGCTCCGAGCCCGCGAAGGCCGGTGTGGACATGGCCCTGTACGATATCGTGGGTAAGGCGCTGAACACCCCGGTCTACAACCTGCTGGGCGGCCTGGTCCGGGACCGCGTTCTGCTGAGTCATTCCCTTTCTATGGGCGAACCGGAAGAGATCGCCGAACAGGCGGCCTCTCTCGCCGGGCAGGGATACAGGACGCTGAAGGCCAAGATCGGCATGGATTCGGACGCGGATCTTGCCACCGTCGAGGCGGTCCGCAAACGCGTGGGGAACGACGTCGTACTGCGCGTGGACGCAAACATGGGCTGGCGCAATGCCAAAGAGGCCGTGCGCAACATCAAGTCCCTCGAACCCTACCGGCTCGAACTGGTAGAACAACCCCTTCACTTCAGCGATCTGGAGGGCCTGCGGCACGTCAGGGATCACGTTGACACGCCCATTATGGCCGATGAAAGCGTCTGGACGCCCGCCGACGCGATGGCATGCATCAGGGCCGTGGCGGTAGACGTCTTCAATGTCTACGTGGCCGAAGCCGGGGGCATCTATCCCGCCGCGCAAATCTTCGCCATTGCCGAAGCCGCCCGCCTGCCCTGCATCATCGGCAGCATGCCCGAACTCGGCATCGGGACGTCCGCACAGGCCCATCTCGCCTTCGCCATGCGTAACCTGGGCTATGCCAGCGACGTTAACGGCTTTGTGTATCACGCGGACGACGTCATCGTCGAAACCCTGAAAATCGATGACGGTCATCTTCTGCCGCCCCCCGGACCGGGGCTGGGCGTCAGTCTCGACCGGGACAAGATCGACCGGTACCGCATTGCGTGAATCCGGCCTGCAAATTCCGCAAGAATTCAACGGAGAAACTCATGTCTACCGCCAGAGCAGGGTGGGCCGAAATTGAAACCACCCCGCCGCTCGGATTGCCCATGGGAGGGCGCGGCCCTCGCTTCACACCCGGAAGAGAAATCCTCGATCCGCTCATTGCGCAGGCCATTGTACTGGAAGATTCCAGAGGCAACCGGGTACTCTGGATCTCCGTGGACCTCGTGGGGCTGTCGCCGGTGATCGCGGAACCTCTCAGATATGACCTCTCCGCGCTCACCGGCATACCGCTTGAAGCGGTCATCCTCAACTACTCTCACACCCACAGCGGCCCGATGGGCGGCTTCGAGGGCTATGCCACGCCCTTGCCCAAACCGCGCGAACTCCATGCATACGACGAGTCCCTGTGCCGAAACATCGTCCGGGTTGCGCTCGCGGCGGTGGAAAACCTTCAGCCGGTTACCGTGACCGAATTCAGGGGCGCGTCGGCCGTTGGCATCAACCGACGCAGAAGGGGCCCGTCGGGAGAGATGGGGATGGGTCCCAATCCGGATGGGGCACACAACCCGGACCTGTGGCTGATCGACGTTGCCGCGCTGGACGGCGGCGACCGGTGCGTGGTTTTCAGCTACGGATGTCACCCGGTTATTGTCTACGGTTACGCCTGGGACGGCATCTCGGCCGACTTTCCCGGCGTCTGCCGTGCAGCGCTCAGGTCTGAACTCGGTGCAAACGTCCATTCCCAGTTCATCCAGGGCCTCGCCGGAAACGTCAGACCCCGTGTTCTGGCTGACCTGAACCGGGGCAGGTTCCGGAAATCGACGCCCTCCGACACGGTTGCCGCCGGAACAGATCTCGCGGGCGACATTGTGCGGACGCTTCGCGGCGAAGGCGCGAGGCTGGACCTGGATATCGCCGCGGCTCAGGGTCGATTCCTCGCACCGCGCGATCAGAGCAGAATTCCGCCCGCCGACCACTGGCGGACGCTGGCGGGTTCGGATGACGAACTCAACCGGAATCTGGGTGGCTACTGGGTCGAACGGCTCGAAAGCGGTATTCCACCGGTGAAGGCGGTTCCATGGCCCGTCGGCCTGATACGCCTTGCAGAGGGGCGCCGGATCGCCTGGATTGCCGGCGAGGTCCTTGCCGAATGGCTTGGTCTCGTGAGAGACTGGCTTGACGACCCGGACCTGATCGCATGGGGCTACTGCCAGGAAGGACGCGGTTATCTTCCTACGGACGAACTTCTGCCCGAAGGTGGTTACGAAGTGGACCGCGCCAACACGTACACAACCACGGGTCCGGGTCCCTTCGCAGAAGGCCTCAACGCGTCGGCCCGGCAGACCTTTCTGTCGCTCGCGCGTCAACTCGAGGGCTGACACTCCGCCGGCCCGGACGCCAAAACGCGTGTTACATCATTCATCCCGATTGCCGTTTACCCCTGACAACACCCTTGACATGCCCGCAAATTGGCGCGACACAGCCGCCGCACCCTTTCAGGTACAGAAACAGCCGGCAACCGGATCACGCGGCGTTGTTGCCGCAAACCATCCGATCGGCTCCGCCGCGGGCGCACAGATGTTCGCCCTGGGCGGGAACGCCATCGACGCGGCGGTGGCGGCTCTCTTCGCCCTGAACGTCGTCGAGCCCCAGATGGTGGGCCTCTTCGGCGCGGGCTGGATCAACGTACGCCTCGCCGACGGGACGCCCGTCATCCTCGACACGTATGCCAGCGCGCCTGCCGCGGCCACGCCAGACCTTTATTCCCCGGTCTCCGACGCGTGGCCGGACTACATGCGGGCCGTAGACGACGCCAACAGGACCGGCCCGCTGGCCGTCGGCGTTCCGGGCGCGCTCAAGGCCTGGTGCGAGGCGCTCCGGCGCTGGGGCGACCTGGACCTGAACACCGTCATTCAGCCCGCCATCCAGGTTGCCGAAAACGGGTTTCGCGTCAGCCGTTATCTGGCCGAATCCGTGGCGCAGAATGAACGGCACCTGAACAGATTTCCTGAAACAGCCCGCATATTTCTGCCAGGCGGGCGCCCGCTTTCCGCGGGTACCCGCCTGGTGCAATCCGATCTCGCCGCGTCCCTGCGCGACATCGCGGAAGGCGGGGCCGACGTACTCTACGACGGCCCTCTTGGAAAGCGGATCGTCGACCACGTCCAGGAAACCGGCGGCATCCTCACCATGGAAGATCTGGGCGCCTATCGCGCGGTGCGGCGCAGAGCGATCCGCGGAACGTACCGTGGATATGAACTCGTCGTCCCGTCTCCTCCCTGCTCCGGAGGCGTACACATCCTTCAGATCCTGAATCTGCTGGAAGGATTCGGCATAGCTGATCTCGGATTCGGCACGGCGGACGGCATCCACGTCCTCGCCGAATGTTTTAAAATCGCCTTTGCCGATCGCACCCAATACATGGGCGACCCCGAACACGTCGACGTACCGGTCGAATGGCTTACATCGAAGACGTACGGTGCGCAACGACGCGCGGATATCAGTTTCGCGAAAGCGGCCCGTATGGACGCGGGCACTCCGCCTTCAGCCGAATCCGCCTGTACCACCCACGTGACCACCGCGGACGCGGCCGGTAATATTGCCTCGATGACCCAGACCATCAACGAAGGATTCGGTTGCAAGGTCGTTGTCCCGGGAACAGGCCTGCTCCTGAACAATAATATGGCCCTCTTCGACCCTCATCCCGGTATGGCCAACTCGGTCGGTCCCAACCGGCGCATGCTCAGCAGCAACGCGCCAACCATCGTAACCCGGGGCGGTGAACCCTGTTTCGCGCTGGGTACCCCCGGCGGCGTGCGCATCTTTCCAGCGGTCGTGCAGGCCCTTGTCAACCTCATCGACCACGGAATGGCCCTGCAGGAAGCGGTTGAAGCCCCCAGGGTATGGACCCAGGGCCAGGAGCTGGAAGTCGAACCCGCTATCCCCGCGACCGTCAGAACCCTGCTCACCGCCCGGGGTCACGCCGTTCGCGAAGTCAACACCGTCGCCGGAGGGATGAACGGCATCATCTACGATCAACACTCCGGGACCATCCTGGGAGCCGCCTGCTGGCGCGCCGACGGGTCTCCCGTTGCCGTAGCAGGCGGACCGGCGCGCCGAGGGATCCGGTTCAGACCAGCCGCCGGTCGCACGTAACGCCGGGCGTCGCGTGTATTTCCCGCCTCCAGACCGGGAAGTTGCATCGCCGGCGCCTGCCGGATCGCGCCATTGAATCATCCGGAGACTGAACGGGGAGACCCCGCCTCATGAATGACTGGCCGGAAACCTGGCACGGCGAATTCGACGTCCAGGACATGCAGGACACCGTCCGATGGCGCCAATACCGGTCTCACGTCAGGCATCCTGCGACTCTCTTCTCACGGAGCGATATCGGCCGCGCCAGAGAAAACGTCTCCGCCCATCCCTGGGCGCGAAAAGCCCTGGAGACGCTTCTGGAGAGAGTCGATGCTGCAGGGACGGTTTCGCGGGAGTGGGCGCGGACCTATGTGCCCTCGACGACCCCTTACTCCCCCCATTTTACCATGTGTCCGAAGTGCGAATTCGCGCCGATGCACGGCGCCTACGACTGGAATCCGGGCGACCCTGAGTACATCCGGTGCAAGGGCTGCGGTACCGTCTATCCCAACGACGACTATCCGGAAGACGTGGTATTCGAGAGCCGCTTCGACCCCCGGCAGAAGATCACACTGTACGGCGGCAAATCGTGGCAGGCCTACGGATACGCGGCCATTCACTCCAGCTTCTCCGGACATGCCCGCATCCACCAGTGCAGGCACGCGGCCAACACGGCCGAAGACCTGGCGCTGGCCTACGCGCTGACGGGAAAACAGGAATACGCGACGGGCGCCGCGAATATCCTGAGCCGGTTTGCCGACGTCCATCCCGGGTATCTTGTACATTCGTCGTACGGCGACATTGCTGATTTCGATCCGAAAGTCGCAGCGACACGGGTCGACAATCTGCCCGAAGACGAGTGGTGCCCGCCGGGCAATGAACCGAACCGAAAGCTCCATCCCGGATACTGGGGCGTGCTGCGATGGGGCTCCTCCGGAGGGATGGAAGGCACTTCACTGCAAAAACTCATCCTCGCCTACGATCTGGTTGCCGAAACCCTGTCGGACGCGGAAAAACGGCGTATCGAACAGGACCTGCTGCTCGACGCGGCCGTAATGCTCTACTCGGACGAAGTCATCAACAACAAAACGGGGATGAACCGCTGCGCCGTAGGCCTGATTGGAATCGTCTGCGGCGACCCCCTTCTGATCCGTTTCGGCCTGGACGGCTTCGTAAGGGCCGTGCGGGACTGGTGGCTGCCCGACGGAGGAACGCCCGAGTCCATCGGATACGCCGGCATGATGTTATCCGGTATCTGGCGCATCGCCGAAGCCCTCAAACTTTATTCGGATCCGGACGGCGTGGATCTTCCGCCGGCGCGGCTGGACCGCATCGACCTCTACAGATGGCCGCGCTACCGGGCGGTATGGCAGAATATGGCCCGTCCCCTTCTGCCGGACCTGAACTATCCCCTGCTGGCCGACAACCGGCTTCCCTGCCACCTCTCGGCCATGTTCGCCGACGTCCTCGCGCGCAATTATCCGTCGGAAAACCATCGCATGCTTCAACGGGACGTCGCCAGGAAGGAAAGATGCTATGCCGGCCGCGTCGCACAGTTCTGGTACGGCGGGAACCTGGACACGGCGGCGGCCTTCTACCGGCAGTGGGCCGCGCTGCCGGACCAACCGCCCCGGTTTGCAGATGATCTGGGACCCTACCTGAACATCGGAACACAGCGCACGGGAGACCGGGGGAACGGCAGCGCCGTGATCCTGTACGGTGCGGACTTCAAGGGCCACCACCACCACGACCATCTCAATCTCTACTACTGGAAGGAAGGTCGAGAACTGCTCACCGATCTCGGCTATCTGTGGGATATGGAAGACCTCCGTTACGGCGTCAACCGTACCCTCGCGCACAATCTGGTGGTGGTGGACGGTGAAGAACAGGTGACGCGCGGCCGCCGGGCAACCTTTCACCTCTTTTCGGCGTGTCCGCACGCGAAGGTGATGGAGGCTGCTTCCAACGTCTATCCGGGCACGTCGGCCTACCGCCGGACAATCGCCACCGTCGGCAGCGGCCAGGACGAATACATCGTGGACATCTTTCGCGTCAGCGGAGGCAGCCGGCACGACTGGGTCATGCACGGACCCGACAGCTCCCTCACGCTCTCGGGCATACGGACCGGCCCTACCGACCAGGATATCTTCGATCTCACGCAGGTCCGGAACGGCCAGTCAGCATCACCCTGGTCCGCCGCGTGGACGCCAGGCGACGGGGCGCCTTTCCGGCTACATTTCCCGGCGGACGAAGCGGAACAGATCTTTGTTGGCGAGGGGTTCGGACAGCGCAAAGCCCGCGACATGGGCGCCACCATACCTTACATCGTGCGCCGAAGAAACGACGGCGCCAGTACCTTCGTAACGGTGTATTCCGCTGGTGACGCCGTCAGGTCCGTGCGCGTCCCTTACCTGGACCAATCCACCCTCGGCGCGGTCGTGGAGGTCACCACGGACGTCGGGAAAGACACACTGATCAGCGCCGGATGCGGACAGACTCCTGAAGTTATCCGAAGGGACGAGCTCCAGCTGAGTTTTCATGGCCGGTTCGGCTTCGTTTCCGGTGATGACGCCTGGCTGGTGGGCGGCACGGGTCTGCGACGCGGTGAAGTCTCACTCGTATCCGACGTCGCGGCGCTGTCCGGTCCCGTCCTCGAAACCTTCGTGACCGACGACGAATCCGGCCTGGTGACCGCCGGCGAAGCGACGGGGTTGGGTGAATTGGAAGGCAGGCACGTCTTCGTCACCGACAGCCGGCAGATCATCCGCGCCTACCCGGTGCTCAAGCTGACGGAGTCTCAAGGCCGACCCGTACTTGTCACCCGCAGCGGCGACAGGGGCTACGATATCCGCGGCGGAGAGGCGTGGATGGCGTGGTCCGAGATCTCCTGACAGTCAACGCAGGCCGTCGAGGCGACATGCCGCGGATTGTGGGGCCGCACGCCGAACTGATTCAGGGAACCTCGAAACGGTGGAAGCGTCTCAAGGTCATCCACCGTCTTCCGCAGGAGACCCTGACGATGCCCGGCATTGTCTTCCGCACCCTTTCGGTTGTTGCCTCAGTGCTTTTTTTTGCGGAACCCGCTGTCGGCGCGCCGCCGGCGCCGGCCGATTCCCTGAAAATCCGGCCGCCGCACGGCGCGAAGGGTCCTTCCGGTCTTGAAAGGCTGAAGGGGTTAAAACAGAGGCTCGCCCGAAAACGGCAACTCGAGAAGCAACCGTTAATCTTCGCGCTTGAGAAGCTGTTGGTACCGAGGTCGCCGATGGACAACATGCCTATCGCCAACCCGGGGGCCGGCTTTGCTTTCAACATGCCGATCGCAATGCCGGACCCCAACGTCAACTACAAGTTGCATATTATCGGAACGCCGTCCGTCCCAACTATCATCGAGTCAATCCGGCCCCAGTCGCGTAAACCCAAGCCGAAGTGACGAAACAAGTTACTCTACGGCAAAAACGAAAAGGCTCCTGGTTCTTCCCGGAGCCTTTTTGCTGTCGGATTCAAGGGGATTTCCGGGCGAATACACCGGGATCCGTATTCGCATCCCGCTACGCCAGGGAAAGCGACGTGTCGATCAGTCGCTGCCCGGCCTCCCACGTCATCGGGGCGGGCAGATCGGAATTGAACATGAACGCGGAACGGACCTCGTAACCGCCTCCATCCCACGCCTCCTTCGACGGGAAATAGCCGGCATGCGCGTTCGCCTGATTCACAACCAGCAGCCGGTCGTGAGGCCATCGACGCCTGAGTTCGAGCCCCCACGAACCGAATAGCTGTCCCGGAAAACACGCCAGGGAGACATCCCCGATCCGAAACCCCTGCACCTCCAGCCGCACCGTGTCGGGTACCGCGTCACCGGCCGCTCGCATCGCCAGTTGATCCCGCGCCCAGCCGGCCTGGTACGTATCAGGTCCGGTGCGCGCCAACTGTTCCTGCAGGTCCGCGTCTGTCGGCAGGGTATCCAGCGGACACGTGCAATAAAGCTGCTGCGCGTCCAGTCCGGTGACGTCCGTCTGCCTGACGTCCACCGCCAGTTTCCGCACCGATCCCGCCAACCCGCCGCCAACCTTATTGACCTCGGCGAAGTTCTGTTGCGGACGGTACGGCCCCACGTCGCCCAGGCAACCGTTGAAGAACGCGGACGTTCCCCCCCACGCTTCCTCCAGTTCATTGCAGACCACACCGGGAAAGTCAGGGGACCAATAGAGATTCGTCCCGGTCAGGACGGTCGGATGGCAGGCGTAGTTCACCCACGCGGCCACGGTGCGTCCGTCCTCTCCCGAAAAGCGCACCAGACCGAGCATGGAATCGATCGGATGACCGTCCTTGCGCCGGTTATGGTGGAATCCGGGTTCCCTCGTCTGCGCGAAGCCGACCGTTACCGGCTTCAGCCCATTGGATGCGCTGATCACCGCGTCGACGAGCCGTTCCTTCAGGTCCGCCATATACGACCGGTCAGGGGCGTTGTCGCGGAACATGGTGGTTACCGGTCCCGAGTGGGTGTGCGTCGTTGCAACGAGGATTCCCTCAGCTGCAATTCCCGTCCGTTCCAGGATCGCATCCCGTATTCGTTCCGTCGTGTCTTCGCTGAATCCGACGGCGTCCACGACCACGAGCGCAACCCGCATCGAACCCTGTTCGCACACAAAGGCCCTGGCCCACAGCGGCAAGTGGGTACCGCCGGCCGGCTTCGTGCGACCCGAGTATCCGGCCATGGACAGTCCGGCCGGCGGCGTCACGTCGACCTTTGCCGCGCCCATCCTCAGGTTCTCCCGCATCTCTTCCTCCCTGAATCTCGTCGTATCCGATGCGGCGGGTTCAAACGAATTATCCTTGACACGGATACGCCGCTGTTGTATTTTATGCGCTCCGGATTCTGGATGTTAATCGCGTGTTTTTCATTGCTTTAGCAGTCCATTGATATAGTCATTGCGGTCGAAGGCAAGGCGCGCGACCGAGTCCCATCCAGCGATTCGGCGAGGGAGCGCAACGCCGTATTTCGACCGCGAGGGCCGGCCGTAGCCCGGATGGACTTTTTCCAGGGGATGTCAGCCACCCTAGCTCAGCTGGTAGAGCAACGCATTCGTAATGCGTAGGTCAGCGGTTCGAGTCCGCTGGGTGGCTCCATATGCAGGAAAGGGCTTGTGATTGCGCGCACAAGCCCTTTTTCTTTGCCGATCTATTCCATTGGCGGTTCACAAGCCGTCTTAGACGACAACCGTGTCGCGCTGGTTCTCCTTCCACGCGTTCCAGTCGCTCAGGAAGCGCTCCAGGCCGTCGTCGGTGAGTGGATGCGCCAGCAGCTTCTTCAATACGTCGGGCGGCAACGTGGACACATCCGCTCCGGCGCATGCGGCATCAATAACGTGGAGGGGGTGCCGCAGACTGGCTGCAAGAACCTGAGTCGCAAAACCGTAGTTGTCGTAAATCCGTCGAATGGTCCTGATCAATTCCATGCCGACGTGCCCGATATCGTCCAGGCGCCCAAGAAACGGGCTGATATAGGCCGCTCCGGCCTTCGCCGCCAGCAGCGCCTGGTTCGGGGAGAAACACAGCGTCACGTTGGTTCGGATCCCTTCATCGCAGCAGGCCTTGATCGCTTTCAGTCCGTCAAGCGTAATGGGTACCTTGACGACCACGTTGTCGTGTATGCTTGCCAGGTGGCGCGCCTCCTCGAGCATCAGTCTCCACTCGGTGCTTACGACCTCCGCGCTGACCGGTCCGTCCACCAACCCGCAAATCTCGAGTATGATCTGTTCGAACGTGCCTTCTTCCTTTGAAATATGCGTTGGATTGGTTGTCACACCATCCAGTACGCCCATCTCGTTGGCCTCACGAATCTCGTCCAGATCGGCCGTGTCAATAAAGAACTCCATCGCTCGCCCTCCTGCTTTTTTAGTGATCGAGTAAGATGCTATATCGGGTGGAAGCCGGGAATCTGCTTATTGTCATCGGATACGAACCGCAGATGAGGCTGGACGCGGGGCAGAGTTGACTCAGAACGCTCTGTCTACGAGAAAACTGCACATTTCCCGCATCGTTTCCCGGGCGTCGGAGGGAGGAATCTCGTTCAGTTGCGATTCCGCGTCCGCCGCCCACGCCCGGCACGCGTCTTCGGCCCGTTCGATGGAACCGTAATGCTCCATCAGCGAGATCGTCCGTTCAACCTCGTCCGTTCTCGTCTCGGAACGGTCTCGATTCAGGATATCCCGCACCCAATCCTGTTCGTCCGGGGAACATCTGTGAAACAGATCGATCACCATCAGGGTCCGTTTTCCCTCCGCGATGTCTCCGCCTCGTTCTTTGCCGTAACCTCCGGAGGTGGTCGCGGGGGCCTGGTGCGCATCTTCGGCCCGAACCGTCAGATTCAGCAGATCGTCCTTGATCTGAAACGCGACCGCCATTCGTTCGCCGAACGCGCCCACTGCCCGTTGGCATTCCGGTGATGCGCCTGCAACGATCGCGCCCGCGGTACATGGCCCCCTCCCGCTGTACCAGCCCGTCTTCAGGCGCAGCATTTCCAGAAACGCCTCTACTTCAGGGACCTCGCCCGACTCGATCCAGCCGATGTCGTACGCCTGTCCTTCGAACGTACGCTGGGCGCCGTAAAGCATTTCCTGTATCAAGTCGAGCGCCACGGCGTCGCCGAGAATCTCCCGGTTGCCCGCGAGTATTTCGAACACCTTCGAATGCAGCGCGTCGCCCGCGTTGACGCTAAGCGGAACACCGTGAAGATGGTGCAGACATGGCTTGCCTCTGCGCATTTCCGAACCGTCTTCGATGTCGTCGTGAACAAGCGCGAAAGACTGGAACATCTCAAACGCAGCCGCCGTACGCAACGCCTTTTCCACTGCGCCGCCCAACCCCTCGCATGCCAGCAGGACGAGTACGGACCGAAACCGTTTTCCGCCTCGGATCGGATAGTCCCGCATCGGTTCGTAGAGATAGCCGAATGGCTCGGCCTGTGGCAGAAACCTGAAGAGCTCAGCATCGATGAGGGGCACAAAGGAATCGAGATAGGACTTCAGACGATCGTTCACCGGCGCATCCCTCGCGTCCTTCCCAGCGGCGTCGATCCCGGCTTCGTTTCCGGGCCGTAATCCGGGCGGCAAGACGCCCCTCATACGGAACACGTGAGAGGCAATCCTGACCGTCAGGTGGAAGAGGCGAATACGTGAAAGTACAGGTTCGGGCAGTCTGTTGAGAAGGAAAACTGCGCAGGAAGGAGGAGGTTGGGGGAAGAAACCGGCAGAAAATATAGCGACAAGCCTGAATGGGGTCAACTGTTTTCGTCGTCCGGCCCGGGACCCCGTGAAGCCGCCGCCCCGACAGACCGGAGACGCGCCCGAGCGCCGTGTGTTACCACCGATAGGCGTCGAAGACGATTCTCAGATCCTGTCTGGCTCTCTCGTAGTCCGAATAAGGCTTCCGGCTCCTGTCATCCACGCATTGCAAAAATTCCCGGGTCATTTCCCGATACCCCATCAGATCCGAAAGACCTGGAAAGTAGAGCCGGACGCCTCGATACCCCTTCCGGAGCACATAAAGGCCGTTGCTCTCAAACACGATCTGTCCGTGCGTGCCACGAATCCGGGAGTGTTGAAACGCACCCCCTGTGCGGCTCTTCGTGTTCCACGAATACCTTAACTCGGCCGTCACGTTTCCGGGATAGGTCAACTCAACAACCGAGGTCCGCTCCGGTTTTCCCTCGCGCCGTCCGGGAAACCGGCCATGGACGCGTTCCGGAGCACACTCGAATATCGCGGAAATCAATGCGACAAAGTGAATGCCGCCTTCGAGCAACGCGCCGTACTTCCGTTTCCAGCCGGCTGTCGCCTGCGTGAACATCTTCTTCACCCGCACAGACCTGATGTCTCCGATCCGGCGCGCCACGATCAATGCCCTGATTTTCCTGAGCAACGGCTTGTAGTAGTAATTTTCGGCCACCATCAACAGCGCTTCCGGATGCGACGCAGCAGCCGCACCAACGGCTTCCACTTCCTCCGGTGTTACGCACATCGGTTTTTCGACCATCACGTCCTTGCCTGCCGAGAGTGCGCGTATGACCTGGTCCTTGTGGAATTCGGGAGGGGATGCAATGACCACCGCGTCGATGCAGGGCGACGCCAGCGCATCCTCCAGACGCGGGAAGCTGCCGCTGCCGCGAAACTCGATATTGAAGCGCCGCGCGCTTTCTTCGGATCGACTGCAGAAAAAGAGCTCGGCGGCGCCCGACAGATTCTTCGCGTGCAGGCGGGCAATGGTCCCGCAGCCCACCAGACAGATTTTTTTCATTTTCCCGATTCCTGAGAGGCGGCGTCACGATCACCCGACGACGGCCGGAGAGCGGGCGCCTATCCATATTCGGCGTGAATGACATCCGCAACCCGTAACGCGTTGGCCGCGATCGTAAGGCTCGGATTGACCCCTCCTGAAGTGGGCATAAAGCTGCCGTCGAGGACGAATAGATTGTCGATGCCGCGAAACCTGCAGGACTCATCCAGAACGCTGTCACGGGCGAGGTTACCGAAACGCAGCGTCCCCACGGCGTGGGAAAACGTCTCCAGGTTGTAAATCCGGTGATACAGGCCGCCCGCCTGCTTCAGAATGCGCCTGGCCCTGTCAGTCAGATATTTCCTTCGGAGGCGATCCCGGTCCGAATATCGATGAACGACGCCGGTAACCTCAATTCCGTAATCGTCCGGTCGAGAGGTCAGATGCACCCGGTTTTCAAATTGGGGTTCGTCCTCCGCAATACAGAGCAGATTCTGCAGGTAACGTGCCATCAAGGCGGTCAGGTTTCCGTATCCGAAAGGCGCGAAGTGCCTCAGCACCTCAGGCGCGGGGGTGTAGATGTCCTGAATGGTTCCCACCGACGTTCCCAATCGGTCCCTCAGGTCTTCGTAGAAATCCGTAAAGCACAATTGCTTGTGAAAGATGCGGTCGGGATTGGTCCGAAAGGGAAAGAGTCCGGTCACTACGGCATTGCAGTGCCGCATCAGAAATCGACCGACCAGCCGGTGGTTGTCAAGTCGTTCCAGCCCGGAACGCAACAGGATGGCCGGGCTCTGCAATGCCCCGGCGCTGAGAATCACGATCTTCGCACTGAAATCGACCGCCCGGTTCGAAGTACCATCCAGACACCGGACCCGCACGACTCTGCCGTTCCGGGTTTCCAGTCGCAGGACGATTACCCCGGGCATGACTGCCAGGTCGGATGTCTGTGCCCTTGCCAGAAGCGTCATGGCCACGTCGTTCTTGGCTTCGATGCGGCATGGAAATCCGTCGCAGGTCGAACATCGGATGCACACCGGCCGGTCCTTGTTCGTGAAATTCAGCGCCAGCGGAATCTTGAAGGGACGGTGCCCGAGCGCCTTCGCGGCCTCGTATATCCGCTTCGCCGGAGGCGCGAGTTGAATCCCTCCGAATCGATAGGCCCCGGACCTCGGCGGCTCATGAATATCGGACCCCGCCTGACCATGCACCTCCAGGAGATGTTCCGCCTTCGCATAGTACGGCTCCATTGCCGCGTAATCGACCGGCCAGTCCGAGAAGTCCTTCTCGCGCAGCCGCAGCGACGCCCCGCCGTAAAACACCGACATGCCGCCGACCGCTTCGTTCGGATAGATGGAGTGAAGGCCTCCGTCGCCTTCCACGTCGATCGGCGAACGGCTTTTGTACCGCTGATCGATCAGGATCCCGCGCGGGCTCCAGTCCCGCGCATCCCGCTTCACCCACCCGCCGCGTTCCAGCAGCAGCGTCCTGAATCCCGCCCGGCTGAGCGCGAACGCCGCGGCGCCGCCGCCGAGGCCCGAACCGATCACGATGGCTTCATAGGGTCCTGAGCTCATAGACGTAAAGAACCGCCAATCCGACGACAATGATCCACGCCATGTAGTGGTATTTCTCGCGGGTCTCAATGCATCGTGCGATCCGCGGAAGGTCCGGCCTGAACTTGCCTGACATCGTGCGTTGCACGTAGGTCTTGTAGTACTCGACCAGAAACCGCTCCAGTCCGCCGTTCATGAAGATCAGATAGCCGAGCGGCACCGGCGACGAGGGATTGTTTGAATAGAAGAAAACGGGGGAACAGACGGCGAGCACGAATGCGGAGCGGAAAAATTTCAGGGGCGCGAATCCCTCAAAGGGAGCGTCCTTATATGCGCCGCCGAGGGAAACCAGCATTCCCGTGGAAAATGCGACGGTCGCGAATACCGTGAAGTCCACGATTCGCATCGAAAGAAACAGCAGGGAAAAAACAGCCGAGACCAGAGCCACGCCGGAGATGAGGCGCAACGGTTCGCTGGCAACCGGCCTGCCGAAGAACGTGATTCTGGACGGCACGGCGTATTTCGACTGATCTTCGGATCTGAAGAATCCCTTGTACAGTTCCGCGAGGAACCGTTCCAGCCCCATTATGGCAAAGAAGACCTGAAACAGGCTCAATTGGCGGAGGTTTCCACTAAAGAAGGGCAGCCAATAGAGGGCGCAGAAAATCACGGCATGAAAATAGATGCTGCGGGGAAAGGTGCGGCGTTTCATGCCCTCATAGGGGGAGTCCTTGAATGCGCCCCACAATGAGGTGTACAGACCTGAAATCAGACTGACGAGAAACGGGATCAAGAAACCCATAGGCGGACGCCCTGGCTGCCGGCAATACCGAGGATAATCGACGAACGGTTAACAGTCCGTTGAAAAAGCCGCTCTGCAGGCGAGGCATGGTGTCCCGTCCCGGAAATATGTCACCATTCATCCGCCGATTCATCCCGTCTGGCGGCGTTGCCTTCGCTCGGCGACCATGGACAGGTCTCCTTGCTCAGGCGCCTTGCCAGCCGGGCGACTCGGCGGCCGAATCTCGGCAATCTATTTCCGGGTCGGAACACTTGCCATTGTGGTCGAAGACGAGGCGCGCAACCGAGTCCCATCCTGCGATTCGGCGAGGGCGCGCAACGCAGTATTTCGACCGCAAGGGCCGGCCGTAGCCCGGATGGGCTTTTTCAACGGGCTGCTAAGATAAATCCTCACGTCCGACGCGTCAAGGCGCAGACAAAAAAAGGACAGGACACGTGAAGACGCGTGTATTCTGTCCTCGACGGAATTTGGATTTCAGCGGGAGAGATCGGGGCCGTCGAGCCGTTCGGAATCCTGCCCGCAAACGGGTTACGGCCGCGCACTTCCGATTCTGACCGGACCCCGCCTCCCCTTGAAGCGATCAAGGATCTCGAGTACGGCAGGCAGGACAACGACGGCCGCGACAAAACAGGTCAGAAGGCCGATCACGGCCAGTTTTCCGATAGAATTCAAACCGGGATGCCTTGCCATGATCAGGCCGAAGAAGCCGATCATCGTCGTCATCATCGACACGAGCATCGCGCCTCCGGTATTCCGGAGGATCACAGGTATCGAATCCGCACCTTCCTCCTGATACCTGTGGAACAGGTGCACGCCGTTATCGATGCCCATCCCGATGATGGTGGGCAAGGCAACCATATTGTAGAAATTCAACTTCATCCCGGTCAGGAACATGCTTCCGCACATCCAGATGGCGCCGCAGATCAGCGGCAACATAACCAGCAGCCCGTTTCGGACGCTTCTGAAATCGATGAATACAATCAGGAAGACGACCAGGAGTGTAATGCCGATCGCCCACCTGCTGTCCCGGATCATCAACTTGAGCATATCCGCGAATATGATACTGGAACTGGATGAGTAGAACGTCTTTCCGGATTCAGTCGTAATTACGTGGGTGTCGTTCGCGAATTCAATTGCCTGTCGTCCGTCCCGAAGTTGCACGCTGGGGTAAATGAAGGCAAAATGGGCGCGGCTGCCGTCTACCGTTGCAAATTTGCGCAGGATATTCTTCGGCAGGTCGTCCACGTGCAGCTTGTTCACTTCCATCAATTCGCGCAACTCGTCCACTCGCTCCTTCTGCTCGCCCTTCAGCAACTTCGCGCCCTCGCCGTCCACCAGTTCGCGCAGTTCCGCGATCACCGTCAGTTTTTCGTCCTCCTGTTCGGGAAGGAAGGACCAGAGCGTTCGAATCTTGTCAATTGTCGGCGTAGGGTCCTCGGATGCGATCATGCCGTTAACCGCATCGACGATTTCATCCAGCTCTTCTCTGCTGTCGGCCAGTACCACGCTTGGTGAATGCGATTCGCCTCTGAATTTCGAGAGCGAGTTGATCTTGTCTTTCACCTTTTTCGAAGTGGCAAGATTCGAACGCAAGTTGGTGAAGTCATATTCAAACTGGATCCGGTCGAGGTTGTATGCCAGGTAGACTGTAACGGCGATCGCAAACGCGAACACGACCGGCGCCATTGGAAAACGGCCCTTGCCGGCGCCCCTATGGTGTCCGAGCACCTGCCGCATCCGCACGAGCTTCAGGCGCTCGTCGGCAAGAACGAGAAAAGCCGGAAGGACCATGGTCATTGACACCAGCGACATGATGATTCCGGTGCCGACGATAAAGCCGAATTCCGAGAATCCCTTGAAATCCGTTATCGTCAGTGAATAGAACGCCATCGACGTGGTCATTGCGGCCGTCAGGATCGCCTGCCCCGTCTGAATCAGCATCGTCTCGACCGACTGTCTGACATCCATATTCGCCATTCGATCTTCCAGGTACCGGGAAAACATGTGAATGCCGAAGTCGATTCCCAGACCGAACAGGATCACGAACAGGAATCCGGTCATCGTGTTCAGGTTGCCGATCGCCCAATAGGTAATGGCAAAGGCCCATGTCAGCCCCATGACGAGAGGAATCGCAACAAAAAAAGCAGCCAGCGGCTGCCTGAAATAGAACGTGAGGAGCAGGACGACACCTACAAAGCCGAAAATGACTGTCGACTCGATATCGTCAAGAATGACGTTATATTCATCGATCTTGTTCTTGTACGACCCTCCAATGGAGACGATCATTCCGGGATGGTAGGATACGGGATCAAGCGTCTGCACGGCACCCCGGATAACGCCGTACATCTCCTTGGCGAATCCGATATTGCTCACCGTTCCCGATGCCGTAACCTCCACGGCAACGATGGTACTGTCCGAATTGGTGTAATATACCTCGTGCCCGCGGTCTCCATTCTCCTTGTACTTCGACTCGATATCCGAAAAATCCAGCGGTTCGTCGTCTTCGCCTTCGTCGAGACTGAAAAACATCGGGGATAACTTCAGCTTCTCCTGCCGGATGCGATCGTCGATTCGAAGCTGTATGTCCTCCAGGTCCTCGAGATCCATATACAGCAGCGCGTTTTCCTTGAAAAAATCCACTTCACGCTTGAAATCGACGTAATTTACGTATTTCCAGTACTTTTCGGCCCTCAGTTCAACAAACAGATCCTCCACGAATCGCCTGGATGCAGAGAAATCCCCGCACTCCGCCAGAACAACCAGGCTTCCCACGCCACCCAGTCGCGCCTTGATATCTTCCAGCGTCTTCACGCTGGGATAGTGTTCGGGGATCAGGGCCGCGATATCCGTCTCGAGGCGCTGGATCAGACGATAGACAAAGAAACTGCAAAATATCGAAAGGAGAGTCGAAACGATAATAATGATGGCGTGCCGTCTATAGACAAAGTCCGCCAGAAACCTCAACCTATCCTGCATGAATCATTCCTTCCCTTTCCCGTCTGCCTCGTCCTCGTTCAGCTTGTCTCTGAGTTTATTCACAAGGCCCTCGTACGACGACTTCCGGATTTCCTTGTAGAACTGAGACCGGTTGTTTCTGGCAACGCTCAGATCGTCAATCACCATATCGTAAACCAGCCACTCTTCATTGACCGGGTGGAGCTTGTAGTCGATGTGGCTCTGCTCGTCCTTGTAATGGACGACCGTCCGAACGACGCCTTCCGTACTGTCGACCTCCGAGCCCACGTACTCGATTTTCTCGGATTTCGTATACAGCTTCGGGTCCGCGTAATTCCTGACGATCAGACGCCTGCACAGGTCCGCGAATTCAGCCTGCTCTGCCTCGGTGCGCCGCTGCCAGTGACGCCCCAACGCGACCATGCCGAACCGGCGGAAATCGAACATGGCTTCGACGATCGCCCTCAACTGCTCCCGCTCTTCGGCCGTCTCTCCGGCAGTTTCCGAATTCACGATCGCCTTTATTGACCTGTCCCGTTCCTTCATCGACCGGAGCAACCGTTCAGCCTGGTCCGCACCCCGGGCGAGACCATCGCCCAATAAGCAAACAAAGGCATAAAACACAATAATATACGACAATATTCTCATTTTATCCAGTTCCTTTTTCGGCCAGAAACAAAACGACCCGGCACAAGAAAACCCTTCCGGCCGGCTCGGTACCCGTTCAATCCTCCGATAATTTGCCTGCAGGCATCTTTCTCTTCAATCCGCCTTTCCCGAAACCAGCTTTTCCGCTTCCGTGGTGCGGGTTCGCAAGATGTGTCCGATGAATCCGAAAACAGCGCTCACGACCAGGCCTGACCCAAGCACGAAAATCCAGAAAATCGCCTCGAGGCAGTTCAGAACTGCCAGGACGCAGAACAGCGCGGCGAAGAAGTCCCGGCGGCACGCGAACTTCAATCCGCAATAGATCCGGTGCAAATAGCCGCGACGCTCTTCCGGTACTTCGCTTGAAAAACCCATATTGAAACTTACGATGCTTCCCGATCCGCTTTGCTTCAGGTAAACGCAGATGAGCAGGACCGCGAGTACATTCAACGCAAGTGCGATGAAGCCCAGCGCGATGACGACCGGTTCCGTCGTCAATTTGTACATCCCGTATATGACGCCTGAGAAGAATCCAAGATAAGATACGTTGTCCGCAACCGTATCCAACCATTCCCCGAAGCGGGATCCTGCAAACTTGAGCGAGGCGATCTCGCCGTCGCAGCCGTCAATAATGGACGCAAACTGGAATAGCAGCCCGCCCAGCGCTACGTACAAATGGCTCCCGTCCGCCATCGCCCAGCCGGCCAGAAAGGTCACCAACATTGCGGCGATTGAGATCTGGTTGGGCGTCACCGGCGTCTTTACCAGGATTCTTGAAATCCAGGCGGACACCTTCCTGTTGAAATTCCGCGACACAATTCCGTCAGTCGGCTTGCCCAGGCGGCCAAACAATGCCGATTCCCCATGGCGCAACGCGTCCGGTGTATCCACGTCCTGCCAGAACAGACCTTCAATGTCAACCGCCTTCATGTAACCTCGGGACGCGATGATGCGGACGCCGCCCGAGAGCGTATCGTCGCCTGCGGCAATGGCAAGCTCCAGGCCGTCGAACAGCGCCGGACTGCAGAGAAATATACCCGTATCCACGGCGTCGTATTTGCTCAGCGCCTTGCCGATCTTCTGGATCCGGTCGCCTTCCAGGACGACCTTGGTTGCGTCGTCCAGATCCTGGATGCCTTCCAGCCGGGTGTCGATGCACAACGCCGATTCGCCGGCGCCCAGCAACTGACGCCGCATGCGGGTGATTACCCTCGGCTCGAACAGATGGTCCGCCATCAACAGAAGAAACGCGCCATCCACATAATCTCGCGCTTTCAGAACGGAGAGACCATTACCCCGCCGCCAATCCGGATTTTCAACCCAGTCTATATCCACGTCGATCTGCGGGTCGTTTGCGACGGCTTCACGTATTTCGTCGCCCCGATAGCCGATGACAACGGCGAACTCCGAGATACCGGCCCGTTTCGCGGTCAATATGGCCCTCTTGAGCAATCCGACGCCGGCCACTTTAACCAGCGGCTTCGGGCGGCCGCGTCCGTGACCGTTCAGTCGGCTGCCCATTCCGGCAGCAATAATCACCGCCTTATCTACCATTGCACCCTCCCCGTTTACTGCAGAATCGAATTACCCGTCGCGCGCCGCAATGCCACCCAGGCAAGATTGAACTCCAACACAGCCTGATAGTACTTTGCGCGAATAATGCCGTATTCCTTGACCGCATCGACCATCTCTCCCGCCTCTTCCAACCCGGCGTTGAATCCATCCCTTGCCGAAATAAACCACCGACGGGTCGACCGACGGGCGTCCCGTGCCGCACCGATATTGGCTTTCGCCTCAATGAGCGACCGATAGGCGCCTTCGATCTCCAGCCGTGCGCCCTGCACCGCCAACCGGGCCTGATAGCCCAGTTTTTCGTAGGACAGACGGGCTTCCTTCACTCTTGCTCTTGTACTCGCGAATGACAATGACTGCCGGAAGCCAAGTACGGCGCCTAACTCTGTCACGTTAAACTCGTCTTTCAGAAACGGGTTCCGCTGGCGGTCCCTGTTCGGCGCAATCCCGTATCTGAACCGCCCGGCCACGAAAACCTGCGGAAACAGGTCGGTTCGGACGGCGCGCACCTGCGCCGACCGCGTCCGAAGCACTTCACGAAGTTGACCCAGGTCCGGTCGCCCCTCGACAAGCGACAGATAGTACTCCAGCGGACGGATCTGAACGTCGACCGGCCTCAGACTTCCGTCCGCGAGAACAAGGGAATCGGTCTGAGAAAGCCCAACGAGAATTCGGAGCGCCGACCGCGCGAGCGCCTGACTCTTGACAACCTTGTTTGCATTTTCCTCCACGTCGTACACGAACCTGTCAAGACGGTGCAGATCCGTATACGTAAAATCTCCTGTATCCGCTTCCAGCTTTTCCACGATCGTTCGACGCGCCCGGTCGATCTCCGCCCGCGACTCATGCGCCAGGTCCCTTAGCTGATTTGCCAACAGAAGCAGATAGTAGGCCCTGGCAACCTGCTGCTCCAGGTCGAATCGGGACCGGTCAAGTCCGGCGCGCTGCGCGCCGATCCCGCCGGATGCCGCTTCGACTGCCGCATCGAGCTTACCGAAGGTGAAGACTGGCTGAACCAGCGACAGTTCGGTGCTCGTAAACACGCTCATCCGCCGCCAGTTGCTCACGCCTGTAAGCGCGTCGCCTCGCGCCTCCGGCGAGGGCCCGAATATCCATGTAAAATCCACACTGGGAAGAAATCGCGCAGCATGAACCTGTCGGAGCCTGTTCTCCGCGATCTGCAGGTCCGCCTCGGCGGCCTGAATGGACGGACTCGACGCCAATGCCATCCGTACGCACCCGGCGAGATCGTATGGGCGCTGTCCGGATTCGGAATAACAGGGACGGATACCGATCCCTATAACGCAGATCAGGACAGTTGTAACAGGAAACGTCGCCAGGTGTGAAATTTTACGACATGTGTGGGAAAATTGCAACGCCTCCTCCGTAATCCTCCCGGACATACGGCGTGTGCGATTAAGCGACAAGAGAAGAAAAACATATGTTTTTATTAATGTTGACTTCATTCAAGTCGAGTCGTGTTTATTGCAGAATCACCAATTATGTAGCGAATGCCGTGCCACGAAATAGTGAATCTGCAAACCGCCTTCAGACGCTCAGCGCTTCGAATATAATGGCCTGAACGCGCCGGGATACCTCGACGGCGTCGTGCCGTTGAACCGCCGAAACGCGGGCGGCCGTACCCATTCGCCGTCGCAATCCCCTGTTCTCGACCACCCTGAGGATGGTATCCGCGAGACCGGAGGCGTCGTTCGGCTTCACCAGGAATCCGTTGTAACCATCCCTGATCAACTCCGGGACGCCGCCCGTTGCGGACCCGACCACCGGTGTTCCAAGCGCCAGAGATTCGATAACGCTGCGGGGACAGGGGTCGGGCGCCACGGATGGCACGAGCGTGACGTCCATATCCTTCAGATACGGTCGGACGTCGGCCCGGAATCCCGTAAACAGAACCCGTCCGAAGTACCGTCCGTTGGCCACTTCGCGGCGATAGCGATCCAGAAGGTCCAACGACCGTTGCGGGCTCCCGCCGACAACCACCAGAACGACGTCCTTGCGATGCGCCAGCACACGCTTCATCGCCGACAGCAGGATGTCGATGCCCTTCCACTCGACGATGCGCCCGACGAATCCCAGAACCACTTCGTCCGGTCCGATTCGATACATCCTGCGCACACAGCCCTGAACGGCCTCAGGACTGAAACTGGCCAGGTCCGCGCCATTGTATACAACCTGGACCTTTTCTCTAACTGACGGGAAATTACCCGCGCACGCGTCGGATACCGCGACGATTCTTACCACGCTTGCAGACCGCGCGAGCCTGTCGAAAAACCACCCTCTGAAGGTCTTTCCGTAAAGCGTTCGGCAGTGCCAGATGACCGGAGTCCCGGACACCATGCCGGCTACGGTGCCCATCAGTTTCACCATCATCTGGTTGCAATAGATCAGCCCTACATTCTCCCTGCCGACCATGCGAACCAGTTCGAACGTAAACCGTATCCCGTCGATCGCGTTCAGAACTATCGACGCCATTGTGCAGACGCGGTTCCGGCCCCGGAACCGCATCTCCGCCAGACGCTCCTTCAACCGGGGTTCGATACGGTATTGGACGCGGATCTGCTCAAGCCTGCTTTTCAGCACACCTTCGTTGGGCATGACGACCAGTGGCTCGAGCACGGCTGAATCGAGGTGTTTCAACAGGTAGAAGAGACTGTTCCCGGCCCCCCCTCGCCCCGTACAACCTGTCAGAAACAGCACCTTGATCCTTCCGGCATCCTTACCCGCGCAAAAAACGGGCGACGATTCAAACGCCTCGTCGCCCATTCCGGCAAAACGTCCGGTCATCAGTTCAGCCGCCTGATAATGTGATACCCCAGAGGTGTCTGTACGACCCCGCTGGTCTCGCCCACCCGCAATTTCAGCACCGCTTCCTCAAACGCCGGATTCAGATCGCCCGGCGAAAAGAACCCCAGGTCGCCCCCGGTTTCCGCAGAAGAATCGCTGGAGTGCTGGCGCGCAAGGACTCTGAAGTCCTCGCCCGCCTTGAGCTTATCCAGGATTTCCCGCGCCTTCACTTCGGTTTCAACGAGAATATGGTACGCCCAGAGCTTTCCGGACTGTATCCCGTCGATTTCGTCGATTTTCATCTGCGCCGCGCCCGCGATTTCTTCGTTCGGGCTGTACGCCATTGCTTTTTCGAAGGCGCGCCTGGCTTGATCGAACTCCCGCCTCGAAGTTCGGGCAAGGCCGATGTTGAAGAGTACGCCGGCGTTCGTGGAATCTACCGCCAAAGCCCTGTTGTAGACCACAAGGGCCGAGTCCAGGTCCTGCAGTTCCGCGTAGATCAGGGCAAGATCGCCGTAGGGTTCAAGCACGTTCGGGTTCGAACCGATCGTTGCTTCGAGCGCCGACTTCGCCTGCCCCAAATCTCCCTTCTGGAGATAAACCTGCGCGACTCCGTACTCGAGACGCGCACGCAAGGACTCGGGCGCAATCTCCATGAGCAGCCGATACTCGTCCAGCGCGAGTTCCCATTTCTGCTGAACCGTATACAGGCGCGCCAGCGCTGAACGGGTATCCAGGTCCCGCGGTTCCAACTGAGACACCTTCTCCCACGCTCTCCTCGCGACCTCCAGTGAGTCCACCTCGACAGCCATCTGACCCATGGAACGATGCACCTCGGGATCGTCCGGCGCCAATAGAGCAGCCTGCCGGTATGCGGCGAAGGCAGCCTCGGTTCGCCGCATCGAATGATAGATCGCGCCCTTGTTAACCAGCAGGGAAACATCGTTCGGATTCTTCTCGAGTTCCTTCTCCAGCACCGAAATTGCCCGTTCGTACAACAGATTCGCATCCTGAGGTCTACCCAATGCCGCGTAGATCTGCCCCTGATTAATCATCAGAACCACGCTTTCAGGGTTGTTCTTCAGTCCCTCATCGAAGACCGAAAGCGCTTTATTGGGGTCCTTCAGCGCGACGTGCAGCCCCGCCAGGGACTGGTAGGCTTCTATGTTTCCGGGATCCAGTGAAATCGCGGCCCTCAGATCCTGAACCGCCAGCCCGGGATTGCCGGCCTCCTGATAGAGTATGGCCCTGTCCATCAGCAGGAGTACGGAATTCGGAATCTGCGTTATTCCCCGGTTCAATACGTCCAGCGCTTCGGGACCCCTGTTGAGTTGCGCATGAATCCTGAATAGCGCGTCGTAAGGCGCTTCAAGATTCGGTCCCAGCTCAATCGCCGTCTCAAAGGCATCGATTGCGCCTTCCGGCTGTCCCAACTGCGCGTACACCATGCCGAGGACGCCGTGAGCGTTCGCGCTGTCAGGAAATGTCTTTGCGAACAGATGGGCCGTTGCGAGCGCGGAGTCGGCACGTCCGTGAGCGCCATGCGCGCCGATCTCCGCCAGGAAGTCTCTGGCAGTTGCGTCCTCACACCAGAGAACCAGGCAACATGCTACAGCAATCGTCCGTTTCAACCGACCGCCTCCATTTGTAAGAGTTATTCCGAAGTTTCTTCCCGACGACCCCGGACCGCTCCGGCTCGGTTCGCCCTCGAATACCTTGACATGATTCAGGAATCCCCTTATTATGCCGAGGTCTTCAATTCGCCGGGCGCGGCGGGTAGCGATTTTCAGGTACACCAACCGCGTTGCACGCCGTCGCGTCAATCTCATGGCGACGATAGCGTCCGGTCCGCCAGGGGCGAAATCCGACAGGGATCCCCGGCCCCGCGACGACCGCGCACCCGAACCTACGGTTCTCCCAGACATGAGCGTCCTTCAACGGGATCCCTTTGCCGGGATCCTGCTCGCGCTTCTGGCGAGCTATCTGGCCTACGACCATCTTCCCGAACGGATCCCGGTACACTGGAACGCGTTCGGACGGATCGACGCCGAGTTGAACAAACGCGTGGGTGTTTTTCTGCATCCCGGCGCGATGACCCTCGTCTATGTCTTCTTTCGACTGATCCCTTACGTCGACAGAAACCGCGTGCGTCAGTTGAAGGACATCGGCCTTTACGATCCATTCCGAAACGGCGCTGTCCTCCTGTTCGGCTACAGCCATCTCCTGCTGTTGGGCATCGGCCTCGGGTGGATAGACCGCGGTACGAACCTTTTTGCCGGCCTGCTTTCACTCGCCGCCGTCCTCGGGGGGAACCACCTCAGGAGCATACGCCCCGCGCGGTTCGATCGTCTCCTCCACAGGATCGGCGTCTCCAGCGCGCCGCCCGCTCCGGCTTACGCCTGCAACGTCGTGATCCTTTGTGGGGTGATCGGGCAGGCGGGCACAGCAACGGGCACGCTGCAACTGCCCTGGTTTCTTGTGCCGCTGGGCGTCGGATACATTCTCGTACGACGGCGCTTCCCCGCCGAGCGGACAACGGCGCCGTGAACGTGCTAAACGAACGCCTGACCCTTCAGGCCGGCAGCCTCGCACTGCTTACCGCCATCCTGTGGGGCGGCAACTCCATCGCCATCAAAATCGCCCTGGACGGCCTGCCTCCGCTTGCGCTGGCGGCCGCCCGTTTTCTGCTGGGCGGTCTGGCTGTAATCCCGTGGGCGTTTTTCTCCGGCGTCCCGCTCCTGCCCGGATCCGGCGAACGACGAGGTCTGTTTCAGCTGGTACTGCTTTTTGTCGCGCAGATCTACCTGCTCAATGCCGGCACGAACGTCACGACGGCCGGCCGGTCGACCGTCTTTATATCCACGTATCCGTTTTTTACAGCCGTCTTCGCTCACCTCTTCATGCCTGGAGACCGGCTGAGCGGCCTCAAGATTGCAGGAATGACCCTTTCTTTTGCGGGTGTCGTGCTCGTGTTCGTCGACAGTCTGGCCGGTGGACGATTGGACTATCTGCCGGGAGACGTGATGGTTCTGATGAGCGGCCTGCTGCTTGGAGCCCGGCAGGTCTACACCAAGAAACTCACCCAGTACATTCATCCCGCTCGTCTTCTCCTATGGCAGGCTGCGCTCAGCCTGCCGATGTTCATTGTGCTGAGCGCTCTGCTGGAAGACCTGAATGCCACCGTTATCAGCCCGGGTATCGTCAGTGCGATCTTCTACCAGGGTCTGGTGGTTGCCGGGTTCTGTTTTCTGGTATCCGTAACGCTCCTTCGACGCTACAGAGCCAGTCGCCTCGGGGTGTTCGGTTTCGTTACGCCGGTTGTGGGCGTCCTGTTCAGCGACGTGCTGCTGGGAGAGGTTGTCTCGGCGACGCTTCTGATCAGCGTGCTGATGGTAGGGATCGGCGTTGCCATTGTCAATACGGAGACCTGAAGCAGGTCAGGGGCAGAAATAATACCCGAACGTCCGCATTTCGCAATCCTGACCGCGCCCGATGGCTTTTTCGCCGCCTACGTCGCACCTACCATGACGAACGCCACGTCGGCGACGTTGGTTCCCGTCGGACCGGTCATCACCAGGTCGTCCAGCGGCTTGAAGAAGTGGTACGCGTCGTTGTTCTTCAACGACTCAATCGCGGAAAGCCCCGCTGATTCCGCGCGCGTGACCGTATCGGCATCCGCGATCGCCCCGGCCGCGTCCGTCGGGCCGTCGGTTCCATCCGTCCCGCCGCTGAACAGCACCGTCCCCTCCCATCCGGACAGATGCATCGCGCCCGCGAGCACCAGTTCCTGGTTGCGCCCTCCCTTGCCGTTACCTCGAACGGTAACGGTCGTCTCGCCGCCCGCAATCACGCACGCGGGAGCCGCCACGGGCGCCCCCGACGTGAGAATCTCCTTACCGATAGCCGAATAGACGTGCGCCACCTCTCGAGCCTCACCCTCCAGGCGCGTAGACAGCACCAGCGTATTGTAACCGAGGCCCCTGGCCCGGCCGGCGGCGGCGGCCACCGCCAGGCCGTTACTGCCGACAATCACGTTGTGAGATCTCTCCAGCACGGCGTCACCGGGTTTCGGCGTTTCAGGTATCTCACCAGCCAGGCCCGCTTCGAACCGCTTCCGCACCGCTTCCGGCAGCTGATCCGAAACTTCGTACTTATGGACTATCTCCACGCAGTTCTTGAACGTGGACGTATCGGGCACGGTCGGCCCCGACGCGATGACGTCCATCGGATCGCCGATGACGTCTGACAACATGAGAGACACGACCGTGGCCGGAAAAGCAGCGCGGGCGAGACCTCCCCCCTTTACACGGGACAGGTGTTTGCGGACCGCATTCAACTCCACGATATTGGCGCCGCACTCGAGAAGCAGCCGGGTCGTGTCCTGTTTCTCCTGCAGCGATATGCCCCCGGACGGCGCCGGCATCAGTGCCGACCCCCCGCCCGAAATCAGGCAGATCACCAGCGTTCGGTCGTCAGCCCCCTCAAGGGCGGCGAGGATTTCCCCCGTACCCCTGACACCGGCTTCATCGGGAACCGGATGGCCGCACTCGACGATGCGAACCCTGTCCAGAGGTTCCCCATGCCCGTACTTGGTATTGATGACTCCGTCCGAAATCCGGTCACCCAGCTCCGCCTCCAGCGCCACACCCATCCGCGGCGACGCCTTTCCGGTACCCACCACGAGCACCCGCTCGAATGACTCCAGGTTGTAGTCCACGCCCCCGATCCGAAGCATCCGTCCATCCAGTTTCACGAAACGCTTCAGGCACTCCTGCGCGTCCACGGCAGCCACTGCCGATTCAAAGATCGACGCCGCGTCGGCGCGCATCCGGGCAACCGTGAAGGCCTTCATACTGAATGCTCCATGAATCCGCAGACCGGGCTGTTACGTGACTGCGGCTTGCAGACCGGGACGGCGGCTATTGTCGTATATCGAAATTGATGGCCGCCCTGCCCGTCTGCCCGCTGTTTTCGTCGGTTACCGTGATCTTCAGCATCTGCCGGCCCGGTACGGTCGCTCCCATGTCGAGTTCGAGGTACGCCCGCTCATCCGGCCGGGTTCCGACATGTTCGTACTCGATGCTGATGACGTTGCCTTCCTCGCGCTTCCCGATCAACCGCCCCAGCCCGCCCAATATCCTCGCGCCCACGTTTGTCCTTCGCAAGGACCGGATCTGGTAGGCAATGCGATATCGCGTCGCCCCGAACTCGTCTCGTGTAAGGTTATAGATTTCGTAATAGATGAACACCGGTTCGCCGGGCCGGTACGCCCGGGACGCCATCGGAATGACTTCGATATCACCCTTCACGAAGCGTCCACGATCGGCCACGTCGATTCGCGCGCCCATTTCCACTTCGCTCAGTGAAAGCGGCCCCGCGGGATAAGCCTTTAAAATGCGATCTTCCCGGTAGATCTGAGTCCTGCCTGAATTACGGTCCATCACCTGCACGTCCACACGGTAGGCGCCCGGCGGCAACAGCACGCGATCTATTTCCGGAACGAATACGCCGGCGGAAGTATCCACGGCGCCGGATGCCCGCAGGATCATCTCGGCGTCGGAACGATGTACGAGCATGTTGTCGCCGTCGTAGACCGCTACGCCCCTGACAAGGTTCGCGAGCCGCCCGAGGCGGCCATCGAGAAACGCAAGATCCCGGGTTGGAATCCCGTAATATACCTCCATCGCCGACTTGTTATCCTCACCCCGAAACGAGGCCGTATAGAAAAAGAAGTCAAGCGGTCCCGTCGCAAAGGTGGGCCTGTAGGCGGTCGGCTGCCGGGCCACCTGATTGAGCAGCACGGTCTTCGGGTTCATTCTCTGCCAGATTCTCGTGATCCGACCGGTACCCAGAGGCATTCTCGCGAACTCGTAGGGTCCGGGAAAATTCGGCTGCACGAATGTCATTTCGATTCCCGATCCTACGTTCACGTAAATCCAGTACTCCCATATTCCGCCAACAGGATAGACCGGCCGACCCAGAATGGACGATTGGGCGACCTGTCCAAGGGATCGAACTTCGTCCTTCATCAGCTTTGCCGCCGCCGCCCCTGCCGCCGCAATCAGTCGATCCTTCACCGACAGCACCCCTGGGTCCGTCTCGAACCTGACGTCTCCGGACCGGCTGACGTGATCCGGTTCCCCGAAACGCACGTAAACTTCCCCGCGGTCGTCCCACGGAAACTTGTGACTTCCATGATTCTCCCGCGCCACGGCTACGCGGCGGTAGTGTTCGACCAGCCGCTCATTTGCCGCAGATGCCGGCGCCGGGTCCTGCCAGGCCCAGAATTCCGCAGCCGCAGCCTTCAGTTCGTCCAGTGACCGGCCGGTTGAATCAGTTGCGGTATTGGAAACCAGGCTCAAATCGTAGTATAGCCGCTGTTCCTCAGGCGCCAGGCTGTCGATATAGGCTTCGAACAGCGCCTGCGACCGATCGAAGTCCCGACGCCTCTGGTGAATATCCGCCAACTCCAGCACCGCCCGCCGCTGGTGCTCGTTCGGGTTCAGGACAACCGGTTTCAGTTCGGTAATCGCCTGGTCGGTTCGGCCCTGCATTTTGAGGACGATTCCAAGCCGCAACCGGGCCTCGTAGTGGTGTGGATTCACCGAAATCTGACTCTGGTAGGCCTCTTCGGCCTTCCCGTACTCGCCCTTCGCTTCTTCAATCGCGCCGATCCGGAACAGCGCGTCAGGGTGGCCGGAATCCATCTTGACCACCTTGCGGTAGGCCCCGAGCGTTTCGCTGCTGCCGAATCGCCGGTACGTCTCCGCCAGATTGTACTGCGCTTCGACGTAGGCTTTGTCCGCCCGCAGCGCGTTCCTGAACGCATCGATCGCCTGACGAAGCGCTTTCGGCCGGCGCCCGAAGACGAGGCCAAGGCCGTTGAAGGCAGGCGCAAACCGTTTCTTCCTCCGGAGCGCCTGCCGGAACATTGCTTCCGCGGCATCCAGGTCACCCCGTGCAAGATGGATGTGCCCGAGGCCCACGTAGGATGGCGCGTGTTTTTTGTAAGCGTCGATGGCCGACTGGAACAATTCGGCCGCTTGCCCGGACGCTCCCTCCGCCGCCTTTGCTACCGCCTGGCGGTAAAGCGCCTCGGCGCGGTCAAGGGCTTCGTTTTCCCCGGCATGCGCCTGCGTGAGGCCGGCGAGCGAAAACATCGCGCATAACGCGAGCGGCCATCCCAGTCTTCTCACCACCCGCCACCAGGGCGGGACGACACGGACGAAGGAGACCTGCATGTATACCATGCCTGGAAGTTTTTCGCACATACGCAACGAAACCGAACGCCGGGCTTGCCGGCCGATAATGCGGGTCCTCGTACGGTTTGTTTGTCGTGCCATACGGCCGGCGGCACACAATGCCGCCGCGCCGGGCTAATGATACAAAAAACGCCTGAAAAACACAAGTTCGGCACATCGCAGGATCACATTGGGTCGCCGTCTTCAATGCGTTCGTAGCGGCGCCGACAGCCCCTGATCCACCGCAATGCGCGGAGGTCTGACCTGTCGATGCGCGCGATTCGCATCCATAGCGTCAACCCCCTCAGAGAGAGTTATTCCGGTACGCCGCGCCCCTTTCCTTCATGGATGCGAAGCCCGATCGTTTCCAGGTGCATCTCCAGGAACCTCATGAACGCCGCGGCCGCCCGTGAGAGGCGCCCCCCGTCGCGGCGCACCATACCCACCTGCCGCACCGGGAGCCCCGCCACTCGAATTGCTGTCAACCTGCCCGATCTCACCTCGTCACGAACCGATACTTCGGGTACGACCGCTATTCCGAGGCCGATTTCAACGAATCGCTTGATCACTTCAATGCTGCCCAGTTCCATGATGACGCGCGGCTGAAGTCCCTCCGCCGCGAACGTCCGGTCCATCAGACCCCTGCTGGTACTGCCTCTTTCCAGCATCAGCATCGCGCAGTCGCCGAGCGAATGCAGATCGACCTCTTTCGCGGATGCCAGACGATGCGTCGCGCTGGATATGGCCACGTCTTCTCTGATGAACAGCGGCCGTGTCCGCACCCTGGGTTCCGTTACCGGAAGTGTGGCCAGTCCGAAATCCACCGTCCCCTCCAGTACCAACCGCACGACCTCCGGGGACATACGGTCGGTCAGGCGGATTTCGACTCCCGGGTGTGCCTGTCGGAAGGCTTTAACCGCAGGAGGCAGGACATAGGCGCAGTTCGTATCGCTGGTTCCGATGCTCAATCGCCCCGTGCGCAACTGCCCGATGTCCGCCATGTCGTGACGGATCCGATCGGCCATCTCCAGGATGGCCTCGGCTCGCGCGAACAGAAGCCGACCCGCCTCGGTCAACAGAATCTGCTTGCCTCGCCGTTCGAACAGGTCTTCTCCGAGTTCGTCTTCAAGGGCCTTCACCTGAAGACTCACCGCCGGCTGTGTCAGGAACAGTTTTTCTGCCGCACGCGTAAAGCTCTTCTCGCGCGCGGTCTCCACAAACCCTCTGAGCCGATCCAGGTCCATCTGTCAATGCTCCACCGTGCCGCCGAGACGAATCGTTGAAAGCCGGCGTCTATTCCCTGCGACAGTGGGATTCTGCGGTGATACACTCCGTATTTCCATTAAAATATAATATGACTTTGACAACATTAATAAATTTTCTTTATCGCTTCACTGTCGCGGGCGCCGCGGATGGTTTCCAGCCACGTTGACTCGTAAATCACAAGCGCCCCGTGCCAGGCGTCCTGATCTCCCGCGCCACGCCGAAACGCCAATGCAAGACTGTCGACGGTCCGCTCGGCCGCGTCGATACCGGCAAGTCGCTCTGCATCCAATACAGGCAAGGCGTGGCCGTTGAGTTCGGTCTGTATGCGTTCCACAACCCGTCGAAAATCCTCGTTCAAGCTCGTAAACGCAGCCCCGTCGGTGAACCGGTCCTCTTGCACAACATGATCGGACATATCGGACCTCCTGGGATGGCATCTGGAATTCCATTTCGTTCAGGCACGTCAATGTTATCCATATATACTACACAAATGTGCAGTTGTCAAGGCAGGGCAAAACGCCTGACGGGAATTCACGAATACTCGATGCCGCGACGCAGTTGGCGAACAGCGGATTTCGCCTTCCCATTCGTCAGCTGGCGGAGAATTGGTCCTGCTCCCGTGAATTGACTTTACACGGGCCAAGGCTCTCCCATATATTGGTTGTGTGTCGAAGTGCGTCCATGGAGGCGAAGGCACTGAAATCCTTACGGCTTACGATGAATGCATTCCATTAGAGGAGGCCTAAGATGTTCAGCTTGACTCGCGGTTGGCTCATTCTCCCGATCGCAGCGGGCATGGCATGGGGCTGCGGCGGTGAACGCCTGACCACCTCGTCCGATCCGCCGACGGAGGAATACGCCGGGAAGCCCTTGAGCAAACTGGCCGTCGATGGAAATGTGACATCGTCCGTCGCGATTGTCCGCCTCAGGCAGGACCAGTCCCCGGTAAACAGCGCCGTCGTTGCGTTCTCACGTTCGGTTTCGGGCAGGGGCGCCAGCTACGAGTGGGCCGGCACGACGGATGGACGCGGGCAGGCGCGGGTGGCGCTCGAGGGGACGCAGACGGGCGGATACTATCGCGCGCAGGCACGCAGGGAAGGGGTCCTGATTGGATCGTGGTCGAGCATCCCGATTAACGGCGGCTTTCAGGTCACCGTTGAACTGCCGGTAGGCGAAAAAGCGCGCGTCACGGGCGCAACCGTTCTGACACCAGGCGGTCTTCCCGCAGAAATCCCGATTGGCGTCGTTGCGCCATTGACGGTCAGGCAGACCCAATACGGCGCGGGCATTGAAAGCGGCCTGGCACTCGCACTCGATGAGATCAACGGCACAACGATGCTCGGGGGCGCGAGTATCGTGTTCAGGACAGAGGACTCCCGCGGCATGGCGCAGGGCGCAGTTGACGCGTTCAACAAGCTGATTTTTCACGATTACGTCCCCGTCATCCTGGGCCCGGCGCTCTCCACCGAAGCCAGGGAGGCGTTCCCGGTCGCACAGCGGAATCAGGTTGTCGCCTTCAGCACAACCTCTGCCGCGTCCGGCCTGAGCGCAATCGGTGACTTCATCTTCCGCGCGAGCCTGAGTGTCGACGTACTCATCCCCGGAGGCGTTTCACTCACCCGCGAGAAGCTGCGATTCGGGCGGGTCGCCCTGATGGTCGACTCGACGGACGTCTTTTCCCGAAGCAGCGACGACGCGCTGCAAAGCGCCCTCTCCGAGGAGGGCGTCGAGATTATGACGAGAGAGACGTTCGGAACAGACGATACATCCTTTGTCGCTCAGTTGGCAAGAATACGCGATCTGAACCCGCATGCGGTCTTCGTTTCCGCCCTGTCTCGACAACGCGTTCAGAGTCTGGTCCAGGGCCGGCGTGAGGGCATTCCCGGCAACATTCCATTTATCGTGCCGGGCCTGACCCAGGACGAAATACGGGATGCCGGCGATGCCGCCGAGGGTGCGATCGCCATTACCGGCTGGACGGCTGCGGCAACGACACCGGGGAATCAAGCCTTCGTTGAGAATTACAGATCGAAATTCGGCGGGGCACCGAATCGGTGGGCTGCTCAGTCGTACGCCGCGCTCTATGTTCTTTCAGAAGCGATCGCAAAGGCCGGGTCCACGGATCCCCCCGCCATTCGCGACGCAATGGCAGGCATTGCGAACCTGGACACCGTTCTGGGTCGATTCTCGTTCGACCGAAATGGAGACGCGGTTTACGACCCGATCGTTCTGGTTGTGAGAAATGGCAGGTTCGAGGTTTACGAGTGAGGTAAACGAACTACGGGAGGTTAAGAAAATGAACGAGTTGCCGATCGGCGTCATGATGAGCGCCGGATGGACCCTGGACCAGCTCAGGCAGGTGCGGGACCTGGGCTTCGACAACGTACAGATCCACGCCCCTTCCGAGGACGTCCTGGAAGATCCCAACCGAAGCGCCGCATTGATTCGAGACATAAATTCCGTTGGCATACAAATAACCACTGTCTTCGCGGGGTTTTCAGGAGAGAGTTACGCCGATATTCCAACGGTCAGAGATACGGTGGGATATCTCAATCCGTCCAAGAGAGAAGAACGCATAAGAATAACTGAGCAAATCTCCGACTTCGCGGCTGCGCTCGGCGTTGACAAGGTGGCCGCACACATCGGATTCGTCCCGGAAGACCCGAATCATCCGGACCACCACGCGATGGTCCAGTGCGTCAGAAGATTGGCCGATTATTGCGGACGGAACGGGCAGGACTTCTGCCTGGAAACCGGCCAGGAGACGGCCGCCGCGCTGCGCCACTTTCTCGATACGCTGAATCGCAAGAACGTGGGCGTCAATTTCGACCCCGCGAATATGATCCTCTACGGAAGCGGAGAGCCCATCGAGGCCCTGGATATTGTGGCCGGTTACGTCGTCAGCGTTCATGCAAAGGACGGAAAGTGGCCGCCGGGGGAAGGGCAACTGGGCACGGAATTCCCCCTGGGAAGCGGCGACGTCGGTATGGACCGCTTCATTGCCAAACTCAAGGAGATCGGGTATCGCGGCCCGATCACTATGGAACGGGAAATTCCGGATTGGGACCGGAAGGTGAGGGATCTTGCCCAGGGGAAAAATCTCCTGGAAAGCCTGATTAAACTTTGATTCGTAAGTCTTCGGGGATGTTAATTCGAATATGTGCTTGTAAATAAAGGTGATTAGACGGCGGATTACCAGGATACATATCAGGTCACTGGACGTGAAGGGAAAAAACGTCCTTCTAAACGTCGATAACGCCCTGTTTCGGAGGGTTTTACCGCGTCGCCGCGTTGCTGTTTTTTTCGGATTGAGGCTCACTTCCGTCAGGCCGCGCATGCAGAAACGCCCTCTCTCCGTAGCGTCACCTTTTGGCGGGAGGGAAGGTCCAAAAGGACAACAACGGCAGAAAGGGCGTCTTCTGTGTAATAATACGTCTGCGCGAGGCCAAAGTTTCAATATAAAGCGTCTGCCGCCAAAACGACCGGACGGGTCGTTTCCGGCCGTCGTATCGTACCTCTTGCCGAATACGTCTACGGCGTGACGACGAGGATGCGATCGTCGTCGGTCCGCGGCTGACCGCGTCCGTCCCGGTTGCTGGTGGCGAGGTATACCTCCCCGCCGGGGCCCACCAGAACATCCCGAAGACGTCCGAAACGGCCGTTGAAAATGTTTTCCCGGCTCGTCGCACGCGTGCCGTCTGAGGACAGGCCGATGCGCCAGAGCGCCTGCCCTTTCAACGTCGTAAACAGCAGGCTTCCTTTCCAGGCCGGAATCAGGTCCCTGGTGTATATGTCCGCGCCTGCCGGCGCGATTGTCGGCGTCCATACCGCGAGGGGTTCCACGACGTTGTTCGACGAGCAGAATGCGGTTTCCCCAGTCAACACGTCATTGTCGCATAGCCCTCGCACATTCGGCCAGCCGTAGTTCCCGCCCCGCACGATCAGGTTGACTTCGTCGTTATCCAGCGGGCCGTGTTCCGTACTGTAAAGCGCCCCTGTCGCGGGGTGAAACACGAGGCCCTGAGGATTCCGATGCCCCAGGGAATAAACCTCCGTGCCAAACGGATTATCCTCGGCGGGTTTTCCTTCCAGGTCCAGTCGCAGGACTTTCCCGGCCAGAGAATTCCGATCCTGCGCGAGTGGGGGCGATTGCGCGTCGCCAGTCGTGAGATACAGCAGGTTGTCGGGCCCGACCGCGAGACGCGAGCCGTCGTGATTAGGCGCGCCCGGGATGCCGTTCAGCAGGATTTCAGGCTCGGCAAGCTCCGTTCCGTCGTATCCCATCCGAACCAGGCGGTTTCGAATGCCGTCGCCCGTATTGTACGAATAAACAGCATATAAATACGGCTGACTCTCGAAATCGGGGTGAAAGGCGATCCCCATCAAGCCGCTTTCGCTCAACTCGAACGCTCCGATCCTCCCTACACGAACTGTCGCGCCCGTTGCCGTATCCACCCGGGAAATCGTGCCCTCACGCTCGCTCACCCAGATGTGGCCGTCCGGTCCCCAGGCCAGGTCCCACGGCGTATCCAGGCCGGTAGCCAGCGTCTGAACCGTGAATCCATCCACCCTGTCGTCGGGCGCCGGCCCGCCGCCGTTATCGGAGACGGGATTCTCCGGCCGGGAATCGTTGGCGCCCGTTCCACATCCCGCAACCACAGTTATCGCGAACAGCACCGCCGTGATTCGGCAACCCGCCATCTTGCATCTCTTCTTTCCTTTTAGAAGCTGACTTAAAATCCCCAGCGATCTTCGCGCGGCTGCAATAGCGCCGCTCGGCGTTAGTCAAACCCTCCCGTCTTACGAGATCGAGGCTGCGCTTGCTCGCCTCTCATAGGCGGATTTTCCCGCCTTGACCGACGCTTTTTCGCTCGCGCGCGGGAACTCACCGGTAATTTTGAGACAGCTTCCAGGCACGCACCTTCCGGCCGTAAGTTGCGCCGGCTGAATCGGTACGCTAGAACAACCCGGTGAAATCGATGGAGAAATATTGCTTGGGATGGCCCGTCTCGGCAAAATCGGTGGGCCACGCCAGGTCGTAACGAAACAGCGCCAGCCCCATGTTCACCCGGACACCCAGCCCGTAGCCCGCTTTCAGGTCCCTGAGTTCGAATCCTCCGTCCCGGGCCTCCCATGGTTCAAAACCGTCTCGATTGAACGCGCTGCCTACGTCGAGGAACAGTTCACCCTGTACATTCTGGAAGAACAGGGGAAGCGGCCAGCCCAACGCCAACTGTCTCAGCAGCGGGAAGCGAAACGCGACATTGGCCAGCACGTACGAGTCCCCGGCCATCTCAAAGACGTCGGCGCCGCGCAGGGGCCATACAAAACTGGAGAAGAAGATGCGCTGCCGGTCGACTGACGCGAACGTGGCGAAATTCGGATTGATTGAATTGTTCACCCCACCCAGGAAGAAGACCTGGCTGTTCCGGCCGAAACTGGTGCCGCCGGACATACGAACGGCGAAAGTGTACTCGTCCAGCATTGGAATGTACTTCCTGTAGTCGGCCTGCACCGTCCCGTATCGCATTCCCGCCCAACTGCCCCTGACGGACAGCCTCGCCCGTCTTCCCTTCGTGGGTCCGTAAAGGGAATACAACGCGTTGTCGTCAACGAGTTCCAGACTGTTGATTACGGCTCTGTTACTGGAAACCGGCGTACCGCTCCCGCGGATGACCCTTCCGGTATATCCTCCGCGGAGATATTGGCTCTGATAGGAGCCGAGGTTTTCGCGCGAGATGCTAATCGCCTGCATGCTCGTTTCGAGCCGTGTAAACCGGTTGAACGGCCGTTGGAAGACAGCCCCGCCGCCCAGGATTCGATCAGCCACGACCTGACCGTTTGAAATGAAGAAGCTTCGGGTATGCAGTGCGCTGAGGAAATAGTTGGTCTGGTGTTTGAGGTTCTGGTATCCGAGGAAGAGGT
>JAPPNU010000074.1 GCA_028873695.1 Gemmatimonadota bacterium
GGTGGGACTCCCACCCACTGGAAATCCGCGCCTTTCACGGCGCACTTACGAATCATGGTTAACATGGCAAACCTGACCCACATTGCCGACGATGGAACCGTGAGGATGGTGGACGTCACGGAAAAAGCCCTGACCGACCGCGAGGCGGTCGCGGGCGGTGAAATCGTCATGGCGCCGGCGACGGCGCGGCTGGTTTCCGAAGGCGAGTTGCCCAAGGGCAACGTGCTGGAGACCGCCCGGATCGCCGGGATTATGGCGGCGAAACGGACGTGGGAACTGATTCCGCTCTGCCATCCGGTCGATCCGACCGGCATCGAGCTCCGTTTTGACGTGGGGCGGGATCGTATCGAAGCGGAAGCCGGCGTCCGCGTAACGGGAAGGACCGGCGTCGAGATGGAGGCGTTGACGGCCGTGAGCGCGGCGCTGCTGACCGTCTACGACATGTGCAAGGCCGTGGACAAGAACATGGAAATCCGGAACATCCGCCTCCTGAGGAAAACCGGCGGCCGCAGCGGCGATTACGTTTCAACTTAGCGCAAACTGGCAGTTTGCGGCCTGAAACCTCGCGTTGCCGCCTCCCGATAGGCCACCTCGCCGTGTAGGAACGTCCCTTGTGGGCGCCCGCATCCGGCGATGAATCCTGGTAAATTGCGCCCATAGCTCAACAGGCAGAGCAGCTGACTCTTAATCAGAAGGTTCGGGGTTCGATTCCCTGTGGGCGCACCAATATTCGGCCGTCTCCTGCGACGGCCCCACGAAGAAGACAAGACCCCGACGGAGTAATTCCGCCGGGGTCTTGTCGTGCTGTACGGTGCTGTGATCCAGGCCCACACGGACGTCCACGTCCCGTGATCCATAAATGTGGTGGAAATTCCATTGCTATTCGGACACAAATGTCCTATTTTTAAGTCGTGAAAGGCAGTGACTTTGAAAAACGGATTTTTGTACTCGGCACCGAGCGCGGAATTTTCGTCCGCATTGATTCCAAACGCGGCAAGGGTAGTCACGTAACCCTGTACTACGGCTCTAGCAAGACCGTCGTTAAAGATCGCCGCAAAGAACTTAGCCCCGGCCTTTTGTTTGCTATGATACGTCAGCTTGGCCTGAACCCCGGTGACTTCCGTTAAAAGCACAAAAATAAGGAAACCGCAATGCGATTTCGCTATCCCGCCCGGCTTCAGCCAGACAGCTTCGGCGAGATCACCGTCTCGTTTCGGGATTTTCCGGAATGTCTCACCTCAGGCGCCGACGAGTCAGCGGCCCTCGTGGAAGCCCGCGACGCGCTCGAGGAAGCCGTCGCCGGACGCATTGACGATGACGAGCCCATTCCGGCGCCCAGTCGCCGATGCGCCGGTGAGCATTACGTTACAGTTCCACCCGATATGGCTGCGAAGGCTGCATTCGCCCTCGCGTTCCGGGACAGCGGTCTGTCCCGCCTCGCCGTTGCTCGACGCCTCGGCGTGAACGAGAAAGTCGTGCGCCGCATGCTTGATCCGCGACACCACACCGCGGCCAACCGCATTCACAAGGCCCTGCGTTCCCTCGGCCGGGAACTGGTCGTGGAGTTCCGCGCGGCGTAATCGTCTGCAGGTCCCGGTGATGTTGAGATCGTCGATTATTACTCTCCGCTAACCAAGGGTGTGGTCTATCGTACGTATTCCAACCGATCGTGTCCCGACTCATCCGGGTGAGATGTTACTGGAGGGATTTCTGAACCCAATGTGTTTAACGCAGCGCGAATTGGCTACCTCCATTCATGTTCCCTATCAACGGGTCAACGAACTGGTGAATGTCAGACGCGGTATCACTCTCGGCACCGCCCTGCGCCTGGGTAGATATTTCAACGTGTCAGCAGCCTTTTGGCTGAATCTCCAGCTACGTTGGGACCTGTATCACGCGACCCGGTCTGAGGCAGAGAAACTGAAGACTATTTCACCACGTGTGTCAGACCTCACGTAGGTGCGGCCAAACGACAACAAATGTCGGCTAATAATTCTAACTGCCGACATTTAATGTTAATTTGCGGTTGATTGACCTTATGGATATCGCTCAACTACAAAAAGCCGGCCTGGGAACCTACTTTCGACCGAGGGACCTGGCACAGCTTGGGATATCACATCGGAAACTCACGGGTCTTGTCGCAGAAGGACTCGTCGACAATCTCGGAAGCGGCCTATATCGACTGACCCAGGTTGAATCGACAGAGTCAGAGACGATCGCAATGGTAGCTACGGCCATACCGAACGCCATCATGTGCCTGCTGACGGCGCTTCGCTTCCACGAAATCGGTACACAGTCGCCTCATGAGATCTGGATCGCTCTGGACCGAAAAGCCCGCAAACCCACCCGTGCCCCCGCCCGGGTACGTGTAGTCCGTTTCTCCGGCGCGATGCTATCCTACGGGGTAACCCGCCAATCGGTGCTTGGGGTGCCGTTTCGCATCACCTCGCCGGCTCGAACCGTCGTGGATTGTTTCCGCTATCGCAACAAGAATGGACTTGATATAGCGCTTGAGGCGCTTGAGGATGCCCTGCGATCGCGTGCCGTCACAGTGGACGAAATTGTGCGAGCCGCTGAAGTCTGCCGCGCGCAGACAGTTGTGCGGAGCTACCTGGAGGCGCTTCAAGTATGACACGCGGAAGGCCCCGCGCTGACGAACCCATGGCTACACGATTCGATCGCATTGCGAGAGGTGCTTGACAGGACCAGGAGGAATAACCGTGGATGAGATCCGCAGAAACAGGTGTCAAAAACAGCAGTCGATTGAAGAGCGGCTGGATGATCTTAGACGGCGAGGTATCCTGGTGCCATCTGATGCGCCGGTTCAGGCACTCAATCCGGTGGCGCGACGGCCGGGCGCACTGGCACGGCTCCTTGCACAACGTGGCGAATGAACGTTGCAGCCTTCACGACCACCTTCCAACCACGCCATCACACTCGGACTGGCTTGTATATTCGAAGCCGGTTCTTTTCTTGCTCGTTCTTCTTTATTACATTATTGGCGGATTTAGCCGTTATCGCTATTAAGCGACTTTCTTATTTTCACCTTCGCAAATAACACTCGGTTATCGCGAGGGGTGTCGATGAGGCGGCAATACACATGAGCGCAAGGCGTAAAACTTCAGCCGACCACCGGCTTGAAGAACAGCAGGGGAGCCGGCCTTTCGAGTCTCCGGCGGATCTCGAGGCGTTCTTTCGTGCGTGTGACGCATTGGATGGTCCCGCGCGGGAACCCGATTGGCGTGAGCACCTGGCAGTCATCGAGGAGTCCAGAAGCAAGGGTTCATCAGGCACCTGATATATCCATTTCAGACCACTGCTGTCCAGGATAATTTGGAAAAGACGATTTTGGAATGGGGTTAATTCGCGTAAATTCGCGACATTCGTAGTGAATCAGACCCGTTTTTGGACAGGTGTGATTTCAGACTCAACCTGAATTTGCAAGGACAGCGATGGCAAATCTAAAGCGAATCGAATCGTGTTCCCTCGACCGTATCAGGGTGATGAAGGACGTGGTCGCGAGAGAAATCGAGAGCGTTAACGAGCAATTGGCTGCAGAAGAAGAAAAAATCAGCCGCCTGGCCGAGAGTGCGGACTCGGTCGCTCTGAAAAAGAAGCACGGCCGCTACGAACTGGACCTGGATGCGGCCGATTCGCGAATCTCGACCTTGAACGAGGAAAGACAGACACTGGAGGACAAAGCGAGGGTCATCGACCAGGCGTTCCAGAAGAAACATCTGATGGACAGGCAGGCCGACAAGCTCGGAGGCGTCCGGAACGTCCATCTGAAGGACATCATCATCTTCTTTCTCATTCTGTTTCTGATCTCGATTCTTGTCGTGGATCTGCTCGGTATCGGCGCGAACGGCGGCGGCGCGGCTGCAACGGCGGAAGTCAAGGAGGGGAAGATCACCAATATCGTCATTCAGAAACCGGGCGCCGGGTATGAACGCGTGAACATACACATCGTGGACAACGTCGGTTCCGGCGCGCTCGTTTCCGGGCACGTCACCGGAGGAAAACTGACAGGCGTGGACATCGTCGATCGCGGGCAGAAATACAAGAACCCCATTGTGGAAGTACACCCTCACTTCTCGGTGGGTACGCTCTGGATCTTCTGGATCATCGACGTGGTATGCTGCGCTATTTTCATGGCCAACTTTATCTTCGAACACAGGCTTGCCGCTTCCAAAAGATGGTACTGGAAGAACAACTGGATAGACTTCATCACGTCCATTCCGCTTCCGCCCGTGCAGGTTATAGCGGCCTCCGGCGACCTCGGCGTCGTGCGTCTGGGGCGTCTGCTGCGCGCCGTGCGGATCTTGCGCGCGCTGCGGCTGATGCGCATCGGCCTGTTCTTCTGGCGAGGCATGGACCACCTCAGCACCACGCTGGACGTCCGTCTGCTCAAAAGATCCCTTCTATACGGATTGTTGTCGCTCGTGTTCGGCGCCGTCGTCTTCATGTTTCTGGAGCACATGGAGTCGGGCACGGGATTCTGGCAGAGCCTCTGGTGGAGCTTTACAACGCTCGTCACGGGCGGGTACGCCGACATCCACAATCCCGAAACCGCTTCCGGCAGAATCCTCACCGTTTTTCTGGTGATTACCGGAATGGTTCTGGTGGGCGTCTTCACGGCAACGCTGACGAGCATTCTGGTCAAGGAAGAGGAATCCATACAGGCCGAGGAACTCGACGAGCAGACTGCGATCGTCTCGAAGATCCGGAAAGACGTCGAGGCGACGAATCAGAGACTGGACCGGCTGGAAGGAAGCGTACGGGAGATCCGGGACGCTGTCGCGGGACGGGAGGAATAGCCGATCCCCGAACCCAGGAAGCACGATCCGTACGCGGCATTCCGCATCGCGAGCTACCGGCGATACATCCTGGGCTGGTTCTTCGCCATCGTGGGAAACCAGATCCAGAGCATCGCGATCGGATGGGAGATCTACCAGCGGACCGGCCAGGCGCTCTCGCTTGGGCTGGTGGGTCTCGCCCAGGCCGTGCCGACGATCGTCCTGGCCCTTCCCGCGGGCTTCCTGGCGGACAGGTTCGACCGCCGGAAGGTTGTCGTGTTCAGCATGCTGGGCACGACCCTCACGTCGCTCGGACTCCTGGCGCTCTCGCTCGGCGAGGGGCCGGTCCTGCTGATGTATGCGCTTCTGGCGCTGGACGCGACGGCCACCTGCCTGGGACGCCCTGCCAGAACCGCGCTGGTGCCCCTGCTCGTCCCGCGCGACGTCTTCCCGATCGCCGTGACCTGGAACACCAGCCTGATGCAGATGGCCTGGGTGGCCGGCCCGGCCCTGGGCGGCTTTATCGTGATGTACAGCGTTCCCGCCGCCTATGGGCTCAGTGCGGCGAGCACCCTGGTCTTCGTGGTTCTGCTCACGCGGGTGGACTTCCGCGCGGAGCCTGAAAGCGTGGAACCGGCTTCGCTTTCGACCCTGCTGGCGGGCATCCGATACGTATGGCGCACCCGCCTGATCCTTTCCCTGATGGCGCTGGATATGTTCGCCGTGCTGCTGGGCGGCGCCGTCTACCTGCTGCCCATCTACGCGGAGGACATTCTCCGGGTGGGACCGCAGGGCTTCGGATGGCTTCGCGCCGCTCCGGGCGTCGGCGCTTTCTGTATGGCAATCCTCCTGGCCTATTTACCGCCGATGCGGCGTGCGGGCAGAAACCTCCTGTTCGCCGTGGCCGGATTCGGCGCGGCCACCATCGTCTTCGGTTTTTCTCAATCCTTCTGGCTCTCGCTGGCCATGCTGTTCCTCACGGGCGCCTTCGACAACGTCAGCATGGTGGTCAGACACACGCTCGTCCAGTTGCTGACGACCAACCGGATGCGCGGCCGCGTGCTGGCCGTGAACTACGTCTTCATTGGCGCTTCGAATGAACTCGGCGGCATGGAATCCGGCCTTGTCGCCCACTGGTTCGGACCGGTCGTCTCGGTCGTCAGCGGCGGGATCGGCACCCTGTTCGTGGTTCTCGGCACGGCAGCGGGCGTTCCCGGCCTTCGTCGCTTCGGCGCGCTGCACGAAGCCAGGCCCGAGGAAGAGGAATCGACCGGAGACCACGCCGGGAAGCCGATACCCTGAACCCGGTACGCGCGTAGCGCCGTCTGCATCCACGACGGGACGCCGCACCTGCATCCGAAAACGGATCGCCATGGCACGAAATTCAATTCTGCGGAAAGCGATACCGGCACTGTTTGTGCTCGTCGCAATCTGTACGTCACCGGCGTCCGCGCAGCGGGTCCCTCCGGACGAATCGTGGCGCACGCTCGAGACGGAACATTTCCGCGTCACTTTCCCCGAGCGCCTTGAAGACCTGGCGCGCCGGGCGGCCGATCGCGCGGAGTGGGCCCACGCAACCCTTTCCGATCAGTTCGTACAGGGACCGCAAGGAACCATCGATCTCGTCGTCACCGACCATACGGACGTCTCCAACGGCTACGCGACCCCGTTTCCCTCGAACCGCATCGTTCTTTACGCGCGGCCGCCCGTCGACAGCTTCCTGCTCGGCAACTTCGACGACTGGATGGAACTTCTGATCGTCCATGAACTGACGCATATCTTTCATCTCGACCGCCGTGGCCGGTATAGCCTTCGGGGACTCTTCGGCCGGATACCGGTTCCCGTTTTCGGCTTCCCGGCGATTACGACGCCCCTGTGGGTGATCGAGGGCATCGCAACCTGGTACGAGTCCGCGCTGACCGGGGAGGGCCGGGTCCTGGGAACCTACCACAACATGGTGCTTCGAACCGCAGCCCTGGAGGGCCGTTTCGAGTCCATCGGGCAGGCGGGAGGATGGTCGCCGCAGTGGCCCGGCGGGCTTCGCGTGTACATATACGGATCCATGTTCTTCGAACACCTGATGCGCAAGTACGGGAGGGAACGGATGTCCGCGTTCGTCAAGGCCGTAGAGGGCCAGTGGATACCCTATCGTCTCGACGCCGCGGGAAGGAGCGCCTTCGGCGCCAGCCTGTCGAGCGAGTGGACCGCATGGGCGAACGATTGGAAAACGGAAGCCGCCGAGCTCGACGCCCGCCTCTCCAGGTTTGGCGCAATCTCTGAACCCGAAAGGCTGACCGGCGGCGCCCGTTACGCGCTCTACCCGCGGGTGTCCCCCGACGGGTCGGCACTGTTCTACCGTCGATCGGACGGACGTTCGGACCCTCGTCTGACTTCGATCGCACTGAACGGCGGGGCGGAATCTACCGTTGCGCGGATCCGCGGGGGCAGGTTCGCGTTCACGCCCGGCGGGGACGTCCTCGTGGCCCAGCTGGAGTCCTCCGGGCGGTACCGGCTGTTCAGCGACGTCTACCGGGTGACCCGGGACGGGGCGATGGACCGGTTGACCAACGGCGCCCGCCTGACCGCGCCTTCGGCCGGCCCCGATGAACGGGCGGTCGCGGTTTCGGAAGGGGAGGGCGCCAGCGGGCTTGACCGGGTCGATACGCGCACGGGCGCCGTCGAGACCCTGGTTCGCCCGGAAGCCGGCGTCCACTGGGCGTTTCCGGCGGTGTCGCCTGATGGGCAATGGATCGCGGCGACCCGCTGGGAAGGCGGGCATCACGACGTCGTCATCCTGGACGCCGGCGGCGGCCTCGTCAGCCGGGTCACGGAGGACCGCGCACTGGACTTCGCCCCCGCCTGGAGCGCCGGCGGGCGGTGGCTGCTATGGTCGTCCGACCGGACCGGCATCCTCAACGTCTTCGCCGCTCGAGTCGACAGTGGCAGGGCCGGGCCCCCGGTCATGCTCACCAACGTCCGAACCGGGGCGGCCTGGCCCAGCGTGGACCCGTCGGGACAATGGCTCTATTTCTCCGGGTATCACGCGGACGGCTGGGAGATCGAACGCATGCCGTTCAATCCGGCTGCCGCGCCGCCCGCGCCCCGATATACCGCCGATTCGACGCATACCGCGGCGGGGATGACGGCCGCCCAGGTCGCGTCCGCAGTGGAAGAACGGCGTGTACGCGCTGGCGGTCCGGCGCGGGACTATTCGCCGTCGTCCACGCTCGGGCCCCGTTATTGGCTCCCATACGGGACGCTGTCTCTCTCCGGCGCCGGCAACGGCGCGTCGTCCCGGACGAAGGCGCTTGGCGGGTCCATTGGCGGCCTTACATCGGGAGTGGACCTCGTGGGCCGGCACGCCTACAGCGTCGGGGCCAGAATCTATCTGCCGGCGGGAGGGTATTCGGGAGGGAGAGGGGCGGGTTTTCTGTCGTATCGGTACTACGGACTCGGTGACCCCGCGCTGGGCCTGTCGCTGTCGCAGAACTGGGACGAGGAGCGCGTCAGGGTGCGGGAGCGGAACGGCGGCGCCGCGGCAGACACCATGTTCATTCTGGAGCGCGCGCGCCGTGCGTTCGTGTCGACGACCTTTGCGCGCCCCAGGGTATGGCGCGCGATTTCAGTCACGCTTTCAGGGGGCCTGTTGCGGGAGGACCGGGAGGCGCTGGATACCGGGCTTCGGCCGGCGGACCTGTCGAAATTCGACAGCCCTCACAGCACCCTTGGGGAAATTGCGGCGGGTTTCTCGGCCACCACCGCCAGGACGCACGCGTTTCAGATGGGCGGGGCCGCGGGCGCGTCATTCTCCATCCGTGCGACGCGTCGAATCGACCTCGCCAAAGAGCCATCGGACGACCGCTCCGTAGATGCCGTCACAGGCGACTTCCGGACCTACGCGAAACTGCCGGGTGGCGGATTCGCGGCTCCCGTCCTGGCGCTCAGGGCGAGCGCGGGGGAGGCGCGGGGCCCGGACAGCGGGAGGGGCTACTTCCAGGTTGGGGGCGTGTCGCGACGCCTGTTTCCCGTGCGCGGCTACGAGAGTACGCAAAGATCCGGGCGGCGCGCGTGGACGGCGTCGCTGGAGTTACGTCTACCCGCCGCGCTGGTCAACCGCGCCATCCGAACACCGTTGCTGCACTTCGACCGCGCCTTCCTCACGCTTTTCGCCGACGCGGGCAACGCCTGGGGGCGGGATTACTCATCGCAGAACACACCTGAACCGCTCCTGTCCGCCGGCGCCGAGATCGTCTACGACTTCGGTGTCCTCTACGTTCCAATACGCTTCCGCGCCGGCGCGGGGTACGGGTTTACCGATCCCAAAGGCGCCGTGCCTTACCTCCTTCTTGGTACGTCGTTCTGACCTAGCGGGAACAAAGCAGCAGGCCGGTCAAGTTTCAAGTTACATAAAAAAGAACCCCGGAGATTGCTCTCTCGGGGGTTTGTCTTGAGGGGTCCTGAGGTATCTTCACCTGTGCCGTGCGGCACATAGGAATCGGACTTTCCGTACGGATGGTGCCCTCCGCTAGAATGTCAATCGAATAAATCCACGTGGGTTCCTGTACGTACCAGAATCAGGGTATCATCCCTCTTCTGCCAGATTAGCAGCCAATCCGGTTCAAGGTGACATTCGTAGAAGGAAGACCAATTTCCCGACAAGCGGTGCGGTCTAAGCCGTGAATGCAGGTGATGCCTTGACAATAGCGTGTCAACCACCTTCCAGAGCTTACTTGGGTCCTCTCCCCGTCTCTTGGCGCGCTATAGGTCTTTCTCGAATCGAATCGTGGTTAGTAGACGCACGGACTAACCATGCTCTGCCTTGAGTGCGTCCAGATCGGTGTATTCATTCAGACCCACTCCCGTGCCTGCCTGGCGCATTGCCTCTACGGTCTCGCTATTGGGAACCCTCACCTCGAAAGGCAAACCGCCACGCATAGTAACTTGACAGTAGAACAAAGTGATCGCCTCTGTCGTGGATAGCCCCAGTCTTGTGAAAACCTCCTCGGCTTGGGACTTCAACTCGGGTTCGACACGGGCCCGTATAAATTCGGTCTTTGCCATGGAATCCTCCGTTTCTTGAAAATGTATCACAAACGGGATACAAATGCAACCTCTTCTTGGCCACAGCCGCAAAACCAAGTTCGGGTTGTTCATCCCCAAGGAGCATTATCAACGAGATTTAACGCATTATGATGCAAACGGCTTATTTATAGGTCCACCCGCTCTGGAAGCCCTGCTGTTCTGCAATTGACATGAGAGGTTTCAGAGTTCTGTGGTACGCAGACTTCAGTTTCTCACTTTCCAGCGTTTCCTCGGGTGCGATGTACAGGTCTGTGATGTAGGGCTCCACTTCCTTCTTCCATTTCTCCTCGCTCGAACGGTCACGTACGATGGATAGCCCCGCACACTGGGTGTCTGCCAGGCTGTCTATGTACATTTCCGATGGGATCCGGTCGCTCTTGGAACTGTTCGCCTGGGAATCAACAGGAACAAGGTTCCACAACTGATCGTGCGCGACGAATCTCCACGGCAGAAAGTGATCCAACTCATAACCGAAACTCAGCTTCTTCCCTGTGTAGATACATCGTATACTCGTTTCATCAATCGCAGTATCCCAGAACCTTCGCTGTGCATAGAGAGGCGCTCTCCGATCCGGGGGGAACAACTTTCTCGTTACAGCAGGAATACCGGGATTTCGCCGCTGCATATGATCTGACCAATGCCAGAGCGCCCATCCCTCAAGAATCGTCTGATGCTGTTTCAAGTAGGCAATCCAATCCGGATGCAAACAGATAAATTCCTCAGAATCGTCGAAGCGGAAAAGAGGACGCCGTTCATCAAACAGCTCGGCAGACAGATTGAATACTTCCCTGTTTACCCGTTGGTCTGGCATACCTCTGGTTTCTACGGCGAAAAACGGGCGTAAAATCCGGTGGGGAACGTAACGCATCAATTGGTACTTCTGCACTTCATTACAGCTTGCCAGGCGTTTCCGCAGTTTGCCGCGCCCTGATCTGGACAACAGATTTCGATCGTCATCGGTGTGTGGAATCGATTGTAATGCCGAAGCTATTTTGTCCTGACTGCCAAATGACAGTTTAAAATAGACATGCGGATACCATGCGGTAACCAGCATCTCAGTCTCTATTTCTCTCAAACAGATGCCGTCATTATTCTCGAATATCCTGTCCTTAGCCAGAGTCAGTAACGAAATAAAAAATAGATATTTGTATGAATTGGTCGTATGCCTGAATAATCCACTCAGTGTCGCGATATCCAGTTGGTCTGAACGTGGCAGTTTTCGGGTCATTGACGTTAAATCCGATTAGCGGACCGGGAAATTCTCCGGCCTGAGCTGAACCAAAAAGAACCGGACGACACAGTACCGATGTCGAATGATGCTTCAATGGGTTGCGAATGTCGCAAATTGCAACAGTACGTGCCATCGTACGGCATAGCGACGTGGCTGTCAACCGGAATCCCAATGAAGGTCAAAAGACAAGGTCCGATGGAAAAACCCGCCCGGCGGACTTTTCAATGCGCCGATATTTTCAACCATATCTACCGCATTGCAAATGTTGTATCAACCACGCCAGAAACTGTACGGCCGCTCCCCTCCCCGCGCCGGGGAGGGGCAGGGGAGGGGTCGCCATGCTCGACCGGCACTCTTCAGGGAATCTTTTTTGTCCCGGCCGCAAGTTTACGGTATATTAATCGCTTCCTGATTCGGTGGGCCGGGCGTACATGCGATGGATGCGATTCCTGTATGATTCCGCGTTGGGGTTTTCCTCTGGACCCGTCCGACGGATGATACGCGACGTGGGCAGACAGGAATGTCCGCCCCACCTTCAAACCGGCTTCCTCAGAGTGTGAGCGTACGTGTAGTGGGTGCCGGGGCTGATTGAGGTTCATGGAACTTTAGCAATTTGGAGGGTTGTTTCCAGAATGTCTGATTTGATACCGCTACATGGCGGATTGTCCTCGCCGGTGTGCCGGATGGTTCCGGACGACGAGCAGGACGCCTTTCGCGAGAATGCATCGAAGCTGGTTCGCGTTCCGGTCAGCGACGCCGATCTGTCCACGGTCTTCCGTTTCGGAGACGGCGGGCTGAGTCCGCTTACCGGCCCGATGGACTCGGAGACCTGGCACAGGGTTCTGGAAGACAGTGTCATCGACTTCGACGGGAAGCCGTATGCCTGGACCATTCCGCTGGCGCTTCCCGTATCGGGCGACCAGGCGGAACGTCTCGAGGCCGGTCAGACTGTCGCCCTGGTGGATCCGGCCGGGCAGATTGTGGGCGCCCTGGACGTCGGCGACGTCTACCCCTGGGATAAACCGGCCTATCTCAAGAGCGTCTACCTGACGGACCGGACCGACCATCCGGGCGCGGATATGGTGCTGGAAGGAGATGCCGGCAAGACCCACCTCCTGGGAGGGAAAATCAGGGTACTTCCGCAACCGAAGCATCCCGCGTTCGGCCGCTATATGCACACCCCCGCGGAAGTCCGTCGTCTCCTGTCGGAAACGGGCTGGCGGCGCGTGGTCGCGTTTCAGACCCGGAACCCACTCCACCGGGCTCACGAATATGCCCTGGTCTACGGCCTGGAGACGCTGATCCGGCAGGGGATCGACGCCGGGGCATGCCTGAACCCCCTGGTGGGAGAGACCAAATCGGACGACGTCAACGCGGAGATCCGGATGCGGACCTACGAGGCGCTGATCGAGTCCAGGGGACTGGGCGAGGGGGACAGCGATGCGGAATTGTGGGAACCCAGAGGCGAGGCCGTGCCGGACCGGGTGATGCTCATCGGACTGGACATCAAGATGTTCTACGCCGGCCCCAAAGAGGCTGTCATGCACGCGATATACCGCCAGAACTTCGGCTTTACGGACATTATCATCGGACGCAAACACGCGGATGCGCCCTATCACGACGGCAGCCCGATCTGGGGCGATTTCGACGCGCAGGAGGTGTTCGACCAGCTCAATGGAAACCTCGAGATCCGACCACTGAACGTGGGTTTCGCGGCGTTCTACGCGTCCCTGGGGCGGGTGGACCTGATGGAGAACCATCCCGACGAGCAGCCCGTGTTCATTTCGGGAAAACAGGTGCGCGAGATGCTGCTGAGCGGGGAGGCGGTGGACCCGCGGATCATGCGGCCCGGCACCTCCCGGATCCTGAGCGAGGCGATGGCGGGAACGTGAAGCTCCCGCGTACTCCCGCACCGTTCATACCGGCGCCGGATTTCGGGGAATGCCCTTGACAACGACGGGCGTATAGGATAAATTGACCCGGCTTTCGGATGCCGGCAAACCGGTCGTATTTTCAGACGTTTATTCGCGGGAAGAAGGGGATGCGATGTACGAGTTCCAGATGAACGAAGATCCGGAGGAGGAGGAAGAGGAGGAAGCGCAGCGTGGGGGTAACGGCGGCGAGTACATCGTCAGAAGCCTGATCAGGGCTCGCACGATCCTGATCTCCGATCCGATCGACCACAAGCTCACAACGCGGGTGATCGCCCAGTTGCTGCTGATGGACAGCGACGATCCCGATAAGTCGATCACGATCCTGATCAACTCGCCGGGGGGCAGCGCCGACGACGGCTTCGCAATTTACGATATGATTCGCTTTATCCGGCCGCCGGTGAGAATCGTCAGTGTCGGGTTGTCCGCCAGCGCGGCCACGGTGATTATGCTGGCCGCGGAAAAAGGCAACCGGTTCGCGCTTCCGAACGCACGAATCATGATCCATCAGCCTTCAATGCGTTACATGGGTGTCGCGGAAGACGTCAAGCGCACGGCGGAACAGATTCTCAAGCTTCGGGAACGCATCAACGAACTGTATGCCCAGGAGACCGGACAGCCGCTGGACAAGGTGGTTGAAGATACGGACCGGGACTACTGGATGTCCGCGGAGGAAGCGGTGGAATACGGGCTGATCAGCAAGGTGGTTACGCATTTCAACGAGCTTGACGCGTAGCGATGCGATCGTCTGGCGATTCGGCAGGGGTACGGAACGTCGTGCCCCTGCCTTCTTTAATTTGGGCAAGATACCGCGCCGCGCGGTCCTGCCCGGTTAAGACAGAGTACCCGCAATGTCCCGAGCCGATCGTTTTCTCAGAGCATGCCGCCGCGAGACAGTCGACGTCACTCCGGTGTGGCTGATGCGTCAGGCGGGCCGGTACATGCCCGAATACCGGAGATTGAAGGAAAAATACGCCTTTCTGGAGATGGTGAAAACGCCGGATATCGCCACCGAAATCACGTTGCAGCCCGTTGAGGCGTTCAACGTGGACGCGGCAATTGTCTTTCAGGATATCCTTCCGATCCTGGAGCCGATGGGCCTGAAACTCGAGTACGTTGGCGGTGAGGGGCCCGTGATTCACAACCCCGTTCGGACGCCGGCGGACGTGGAATCCCTGGTCATTCGACCTGCGGCCGAGGCCATGGGTTTCGCCACGGCTGCCATCCGTCAGGTCCGGCGCGCCCTGGACGGCAGCGTTCCGCTGATCGGGTTCTCCGGCGCGCCGTTTACGCTCGTCTGTTACGCGGTCGAGGGAGGGGCATCACGCGACTACCGGCATGTCAAGGGACTGATGTACGAACAGCCGGCAACCTGGCGGCGACTGATGGAAAAAATGTCCGCGGCGGTGGGGGACTATCTCCAGGCCCAGGCGGCGGCCGGAGCCCAGGCGCTGCAACTGTTCGACAGCTGGGCAGGCGCGCTGAGCCCTGTTGATTACGCAGAGTACGTTCTGCCGCATACGCGACGTGCAATCGAAATGGTCGCTGACAGGTACGACGTTCCGGTGATCCACTTCGGAACGGGTACATCCGCTATCCTGCCGCTGATGAAGCGCGCGGGCGGCGACGTGATCGGAGTGGACTGGCGGATCGACCTCGACGAGGCCTGGAACCGGCTGGGGGACGACGTGGCGGTGCAGGGGAACCTGGACCCGACGGCGCTTTTCGCGCCCGTGCCGGTGATCGAGAGGCAGGCCGCCCGGATCCTGGACGGCGTCCGGGGGCGGCCGGGACACGTCTTCAATCTTGGCCACGGCATCCTGCAGCACACGCCGGTCGAGCACGTGTCCGCGCTGGTCGATTTCGTGCATGCATACGCATAGGTGGCCACGGTGAAGAAGGCCGTATTGATGCTCGCTTACGGCAGTCCTGACTCCCTGGACGACATGGAAGCGTACCTCAGCGATATCCGGGGAGGGCGTCCCATGTCCCGGGAATTCGTGGCGGAATTCAGGCGCCGCTACGCGCAGATCGGCGGCAGGTCTCCGCTCAGCGAGAACACGTTTGAACAGGCCGCATGTGCGGAACGCGCCTTGAGGGGCCGCGGACATGACGCGCGCGTCTACGTGGGCATGCGGCACTGGTCTCCCTGGATCCGGGACGCGGTAGGTCAAATGTCCGGCGATGGCGTTGAGGAGGCGGTTGCCATCGTCATGGCCCCGCATTACTCCCGCTTGAGCACCGGGAGGTACCGGGAGGCGGTCGATGAATCCGCGAGAGACGCGGGACGCCGAATTCAGTTCTCGTTCGTGGATTCCTGGTGGCGGCAGCCCGCGATGCTTCGCGCGCAGGAAGCGCACGTTCGCGCGGGGCTGGCGTTGTTCTCCAGTGAGGACCGGAACGCGGTGAAAATCGTCTTTACGGCGCACAGCCTGCCCGAACGCCTCCTGAAAATGGGGGATCCTTACGACGACGAACTCAAGGGCAATGCGAGCGCAATCGCGGAACGCCTGGGAGACGTGGACTGGATGTTCTCCTATCAGAGCGCCGCTCACACCGGGGAGCCATGGCTGGGTCCTCAGATCGAAGACGTGATTCCGGATCTGGCCGAGAAGGGCTATCGTCACGTGCTTGTGGCGCCCATCGGGTTCGTATGCGACCACGTGGAGATCCTGTACGATATCGATATCGGCGTCCGGGAAATCGCGTCGTCGCGGGGGATTGACGTGAGGCGCATCGCGTCCATGAACAGCGATCCCACGTTCATCGAAGCGGTGACGGATGCGGTGGAAGACAAATTGAAATAGAAACTACGAATAGACGAGAATACGAGACTACGAAAGACGAAAGACGAAACTACGAGAATACGAATAGACGAGAATGCGAAACTGCGAGTATACGAAGATACGAAAATACCAAAGACGCGAAAAAACCGTTGCTGAAGACAGTTGCCACGAGAGGCCTTCCTGAAACGCAGGGCACTGCACAGGCCGGCGCAAAACCACAATGTTGGACGTCAGCCTGGCAATACAACGATTTAAGAAGCTGTTTTAAAATTACCGGTGAGTTCCCGAGCGCGAGCGAAAAAGCGGCGGTCAAGGCGGGAAAACCCGCCCATATTTGTCTATACGGGCGGGTTTGACCAACGCCGACCGGCGCTTTTGCAGCCGTGCGAAGACCGCTGGGAATTTTAAGACAGCTTCTAAGGCGCCATTATGCACGTGACGATCGCTGGCGGGGGGATCGCCGGGCTGGCAGTTGCCTTCTATTTGCAGGAGAAGGCTGAAGCACACGGCATCGACGTGGAGTACACGCTGGCAGATGCGTCAGGGCGATGGGGCGGGGAAATCCTGACCGAGCGGATCGACGGGTTCACCATCGAGGGTGGACCCGATTTGCTTATGACGCGAAAACCGTGGGGCGTCGGGCTCTGCGTGGACCTGGGCCTCGAGGATCGCCTGATCGCGCCGAACGAGGAGCGGCGGAAGACCTTCCTGGCGCAGGGGCGAAACCTGGTCCCTTTTCCGGAAGATTTCACGCTGGTGCCCACAAGCTTTATGCCGGTCGCGCGGTCCCCGCTCTTCTCTGTTCGCGGCAAGCTGCGGATGGGGATGGACCGGTTCGTCCCGCCCCGCAATGCGACGGACGACGAGAGCCTGGCTTCATTTGTCCGCAGGCGCCTGGGACAGGAGGCCCTGGACAAAATCGGCGGGCCGATGCTGGCGGGCATTCACGGGGCAAACCCGGAACGTCTGAGTCTGCTGGCCACGTTTCCGCAGTTTGCGGACATGGAGCGCAAGTACGGCAGCCTGATCAAGGCGGTACGGGCCAGCCGGAACCAACGCAGGGCGCCAGGCGACGCAGGGCAGGCGCCGCCAATGTTCCAGACCCTGATTGGCGGTCTCGGCGAACTGGTTGAGGCGATCGTGGGCCGCTTGAGGGGAGACCTCCGAACGAACTGTCCCGTGACGGGTCTTGCCAGGCTCGAACGCGGATTCGAGGTAACGCTGGGCGGGGATGCGCTCAGAACCGACGCCGTGGTGCTCGCCGCGCCCGCGTTTGTAGCGGCCGGTCTTTTGGACGGTATCGCGCCGCTTCTGTCGGCCGGGCTGCGGCAGATCAGGTACGTGTCCTCGGGGACGGTGTCCCTCGCCTATCGAAAAGCGGAGGTCCAGGCCCAGCATGACCTTGACGGATTCGGTTTCCTGGTTCCCGGATCGGAGGGGCGCCGGATAACGGGTTGTACCTGGGTGTCGTCAAAGCTTGACCACCGGGCGCCGGATGACGGGGTGCTGATCAGAGGATTCGTGGGTAGAGACGAACAGGAAGACGCGGTCGAGATGCCAAACGGGATGCTCGTGCGCGCCGTGCGTGACGATCTTGAACACGTGATGGGGCTGACCGCCGAGCCGTTGTTCGCCCGGGTTCACCGCTGGCGGAAGGGAAGGCCCCAGTTCGACGTGGGACACCTGGATCGGGTTGCCGGTATGGAATCGCTCGCCGGCGAAGTTCCGGGCCTCTACCTGACGGGCAGCGCCTATCGGGGCTCCTCCGTACCCGACTGCGTCAGACAGGCGATAGAAACCGCGAACCGGATTCTGGGCCTGTAAAACGCCGCTTGCAAAGGAACACGCCGTAGGCAGGGAATTTGGGGAGATGTGGATTGTGAATTTAGCTTTCGTTTTCGATCTTTGCTGACTGCTGAAAGCTGATGGCTGATAGCTTTGTCTGAGGGGCCGGGCGGAGAGGTTCAGGCAACCGGCTCCAGGGTTTCCTGGCCGCCCATATACGGGCGGAGTACCTCAGGAATGACTGCCGAGCCGTCGGGTCGCTGCGTCTGCTCCACAATGGCCGGAATCAGACGGCTGGTTGCCAGTCCCGAAGCGTTGAGCGTATGCACGAATTCATTCCGCCCGGTCTCGGCGCGTTTGAACCGGATGCGGCCGCGCCGGGCCTGATAGTCCTGCGCGTTGGATGCCGAACTGACTTCCTTGTATTCCCCCATGCTCGGAATCCAGATCTCGATGTCGTACGTCTTTGCCATGGCCGCGCTGGCGTCCATGGCCGCCAGTTTGGAGACCCGGTGGTGCAGGTGAAGGCCCCGGACCAGGCCTTCGGCTTTTTCGATCAGTTCCTCCAGGGCCCGTTCCGAGTCTTCGGGTCGCGTGAACTGGAAGATTTCGACCTTATTGAACTGGTGCCCTCGAATCATGCCGCGCTCCTGGGCGCGATAGCTGCCTGCCTCCCGGCGGTAGCACGGGGTATACGAGAAATACTTCCGCGGCAGATCGGCCTCCGGAAGGATTTCGTCCCGATGGAAGTTGATCAATGCGGTCTCCGACGTCGGCAGCAGAAACCGGGATTCCTTTTCGCTTTCCTGCGTAAGGTGAAATACGTCGTCAGCGAATTTTGGAAACTGGCCGGCCGTGTAACCGCAGTCATAGGTAAGCAGGTGCGGCGGCAGCACGAATTCGTACCCGTCGGCGAGGTGCGTTTCAACGAAGTAGTTCAGGAGCGCCCACTCGAGGCGGGCGCCGTCGCCCCGGTAGAGCCAGAAGCCGGCGCCGCCCATTTTCACCCCGCGCTCGTAGTCGATCAGCCCCAGCGAGGTAACCAGGTCGACGTGGTCTCTGGCGCCATCCGCCGATTCCGGCCTCTTGCCCCAGACGCGAACGACATCGTTGTTTTCCTTTCCGCCCGGAGGGACGTCGTCAGCCGGAATATTGGGCAGTACTTCCAGAAAGCTCCCGATGCGGCGTTCGAATTCGGACAGCTTTGCCTCGAGGGTCCTGATGTTCCCGGAGACCGCCTTCATTTCAATCTGGATATCGGTTGTGTCCGCGCCCGCCTTCTTCATCTGTGGAATCTGCGCGGAGACCTTGTTTCGTCGTTCGCGCAGGCCCCCGATTCTTGCGATGAGGGACCTCCGTTCCCGGTCCCACAGGAGCAAATCGGCAAAATCCACGGCGTCCATGCGTTTTAACAACGCCTGCCTGACGCTCCCGGGATCCTCCCGAATCCGGTTCAGATCCAGCATATGGATACCGCCTCCCTACGTTGTCTGCGCAGCGCACGTCGAAGTGCCTTCGCTTTCCGAATCATAGACATTGCCCCTGCTTGTCGAAGCGCCCGCGTTACGACTCCGATGGGTTGGAACTTTCGCCGCCGCGAAACGTTCCCTTTTCACCTGCCCTCTTCGAGAATCGGGGAGAAGGGGTTGTTTTTGAATTTGCTTTTCGCTTTTGCCCGACGGCTGATAGCTGATGGCTCTGTGCGGAGCGGCCGGGGGAGAGGTCCCGCTGACAGCTGCCTCTGATGCGCAGGCGGATTACGCCGGATTTTTCACACTGTGTGGCGTAATTGAACACATTGTGCCCCGACCGACTCGGGCTCATTGTCTGTCGAAACCAGGAAAACGCCTTTATCTGGCTGCGTAAACGAAATTGTTGCGCCTGTTTCGCTTTTTTGGCACGATATTCGCTTTGTTATTTTAACGAACACACACCAATGTCTTTCACTAACCCCTTTTCATACGAGGCCCCGAAATGGCTCTCAATACAGCACTGAATCCGCGCGACCGCCTGGCGTTTCTGGCACTCTATTATGCGATCAAGGGTAACGAGAAGCGATCGGAACAGCTGCGGCGCGTCGTTCGCCGGCACGATCAGGCCGTTATGGGCCGCCCGCAGATCCATGGAATGCCCCTGGCATTTTGAGCCCGGACCCAGGCGACGGCGGCAAATCGTAAGCGGCAGGCCATGCATGATGGCCTGTCGTTTTTTATCTCCGGATCCCGGCTTCGTTTTTGCGGCTCGAACCCGGCTAGACAAGGATTCTTCGAACGTTGTATTTTTCGTTTGGAAGCGTCTGTCGCGTAATCATGTCCGCCAGGAGGCCGGTGCAGAGGAACTGAACGCCCAGCACGGACAGAAGAATCCCCAGGAAGAGAAGCGGATGTCGGTGCTGAATCGTCCCCGTGCGAAACCATAATGCGGCGATAAAGCCGTTTATGCCAACGCCGAGCGCGCTCAGTACGATACCGATGGTGCCGAACAGGTGCAGCGGACGACCGATGTATCGTCCCAGGTACATGACGGTAAGCAGGTCGAGGAAGCCCTTGAGAAGACGCGTCCATCCATACTTCGTCACGCCATAGCGGCGCGGGCGGTGCTGTACGACGATTTCGTCGACGCGGTAGCCTTCCATGTGGGCCAGCACGGGGATGTACCGATGGAGTTCCCCGTATATCTTGATGTCTCGCACGACCTCGCCGCGAAAGGCCTTGAGGCCGCAGTTGAAGTCGTGGATCGGGATGCCTGAAATCCGGCCGGTGACCCAGTTGAAGAACCGGGAAGGGATGGTTTTGCTGAGGGGGTCGAATCGCTTCTTCTTCCATCCTGAAACCAGGTCGACGCCGCCGTCGATTTTTTCGATCAGGCGGGGGATCTCCGCCGGATCGTCCTGAAGATCGGCATCCATGGTGATGATCGTCCGGCCTGCCGCCATGTCGAATCCCGCGACGTAAGCCGCGGCTTTGCCGAAGTTACGGCGAAACTGAATGACCTTGACGTCGTCGTTGACCTCGTGGAGTTCCTCCAGAACCCCGATGGAGCCATCCGTACTGCCATCGTCTATGAAAATCGTTTCAAAACTGCGCCCGGATGCCGCCATGGTCTCCCGGACCTGGGCCATCAGCGGCCGGAGGCTCTCCACTTCGTTCAGGAGCGGTATGACGATAGAAACGTCTACGGCGCCAGCGGCCGGGATATTGGATTCAACCGGCGGTTCGGTATTCTTATTCATAGTCTCTGGTGATCACTCCCGGAAATATCCCACCCTTCTCTCGCCGCTTTTGAAGATAGCAAAGAGAGACCCGGTTTTCAAGTCCCGCGTCGCGACGCTGCGGATCAGGGCGAGGAAGAATCTCCTGACGTTCGCAGTTGTTTCAGGTCGACGAAGAAGCGTTTCCGGTCCCTGTTTCCGCTCTCGTCCACGACGTTCAACGTGTGCCATCCCCTCGCAAGTTCCGCCGCCTTGACGTGCCGGCCGCGGCTGCTGCCCAGGTACCGGTCATCCAGGTACCAATACAGGACGCGTTTCTTATCCCTGTGGGCCACCCGCATCGCGACCTTCTGTCGTGCGCCGCCGAAGTCTCTCGGCAGCCAGAGCCTGGCGTTATGACGTGGATAGACGATCTTCAACGGATCGGATCCGGCGCCGGCCGGGCAATCCGGTTTGTGCGGCGGAACCATGCCCTGAACCTGCCCCCGTTCCCGCAGGTGTTGCGAGACGTCTGCCGGAAACACGAGCCGGCTTACGGGACGGCGGTCCCCCGGTTCCCAGCACAGCGAACACACGCGATGGCTTCCGTCCAGCGTCACCTGAAGGGTCCGGTGATAGGGACAGGACCGCAGGGGCTTCATATGCAGCGGCGCTTCCGCGGAAACACGTCGTTCGCAATGCATACCCGCCCGGAATCCGGTATCCGCGCAAAGCTGAAGCTCCCGCAGGTCGGAAACCGGCGCATCGATCCAGACGTGTTCGCGTTGCTTGGGCAGCTGGTTGAACAGGTCGAACAGGAGCGGCGCGGCCGAGTTCGCGCCCGTCAGGTCCGCATTCCCGCGACCGCCGAAATTGCCAATCCAGACGGCCACCGTCCACTCGGGGCTTACCCCGATCGCCCATGCATCCCGCTTCCCGTAACTGGTTCCCGTCTTCCACGCGATGGGCCACTGGTTCTGGTACTGATGCCAGTAGTACTCCACGCCGGGCCGCGTGAGGTCTCGAAGCATGTCGAGTGTCAGATAACATGCGCCCGGGCTGATGAGCGCCGGTCCCACCGGGTCGGGCGTCCCGGCAAGGACCCTGAGCGGACTGAACCGGCCGCCGTTGGCCAGCGCGCGGTAGGATTGCGCCATGTCCCACAGGCTGACTTCCACGCCGCCGAGAATCATCGGCAGACCGTAATCTCCGGGAGACCGGATGAGCGTGGTCAGCCCGGCGGATTCCAGGAACCTGAAAAACGGGTCCGTCCCGTACGCGTCCAGCAACCGGACCGCGGGCACGTTCAGGGAACGGACAAGCGCCTCCCTTGCCGTCACCAGACCCGCGAAGTTCCCATCGGCGTTTCCCGGGGAATAAGCGCCGTAGTGGGTGGGAAGATCACGGAGCCGCGTCCGGGGCAGTAGAAGGCCCTGGTCGATGCCCAGCGCGAACAGAAACGGTTTGAGCAGAGATCCGGAGGACCTTGCCGCCGCAACCCCATCCACCCGGCCCTGGTTCCGGTCGTCGACGAATCCCTGAGATCCGACGTACGCGCGTACCTTCCCCGATCGGGTATCAGCCACCAGGGCCGCCCCGTTGCGGACGCCGCGTTGCCGCATGAACGCGGCGTGTCGATTGACGAGTTCCGCGCTTTGTCTCTGAATATCCCTGTGCAGGGTCGTCTTCAGGTACGTATTCCCGTGCCGCGACGCCAGTCGCCGCGCCAGATGCGGCGCGTCCATCGGCAACGGCCTGACGCCGTCCGGTACCTTCTCCAGCCTCGCCAGGCCGAACGTCTCGGCGTCGATCTTTCCCTCGCTGCGCAGCCGGTTCAGCAGCCGGTCGCGCCTGAGCCGCAGTTCTTCCGGGTCGGCCAGAGGCGATATCAGCCCGGGCGCGTTCGGAAGGACCGCCAGCGTGGCGGCCTCCCCCCAGGTCAGCCGTTCGGGTGACTTGCCGAAATACCGTTGCGCGGCCGCGCGGTAGCCGACAATGTTGCCGCCATAGGGCGCGTGATCCATGTAAAGGTTCAGGATCTGCTTCTTGTCATAGTGGCGTTCGATCTTCATTGCCTGGAGCATCTCCAGGGCTTTGTTGAGATAGGTCCTCTTCCTCTGCGACGTCATCCGGGCAATCTGCATCGTCAGTGTGCTGGCGCCGCTGACGACCGTCCCGGAACGGATATTCTGATAGACGGCGCGGAGCAGCGCCAGCGGATCCACACCTGGATGTCTGTAAAAGCGGCGGTCCTCGAAAAGGAGCACCGCCTGTTCCAGCGGAAGCGGTACAACGGCGTTCGCCCGGTGGGGAAAACACCACTGATCGTCGCCATTCAGGAACATGCGCAGGATCCGACCCCGCTCGTCGAGCACAACCGTGCTGTAGTCAGGCTCGAAGAGGGGGTCCGGCAGGGGAATCGATACGTAGAGTACCGCGGGGGAGAGAAGCAGCGCAAGAAGGACCCCTGTCTTTGCGGGCCCGCAGCTTGAAAGAGCGGTCCAGCGACGCCTTATTCCCCTGGCCGCAATCCGCCGCCACTTCCGAAACATATCTGCAGCTCCTGGAAACAACCGCCGTTTCACCATTCGCTTTCGCCGCCTTCGGTTCGCATTCCGATCCGCCGGGCGCTCACAAGGGACGCCCCTGCGAGTGCGACTTCGGCGCGTAATCCAGGGCGATCGATTCGTGGATGTTTGGTATTGTAGGGGCGTCCCTTGTGGGCGACCAAATTATGGCGCTGGCAACCGTGTAGCATCTATCTCTGTTTTACCTCAACCCGTCTTCCGGCCGTGGTCGCCCGGTAGGACCGGTCGTACATCGCTTCCACAACCGTTGCGGGCAGCCGGAACGACCCCGACGTAACGGCGTTCAACCGGACGACGAAATCCAGGTCCCTTCGACTTTTGAAATCGAAGAACCACATCACCCGGTGGTCGCGTGCGTCCATGTATTCCTCGCGGTTCAGATTCAGACGCTTCGTCCATTTCGGCGCCGTCCGATCGGACAGACGAGGATTGTCGATTTCCCAGCCGGCCGGCAGCACCTGGACCAGCGCCAGCTCCTCAATCTCCCGGGCGACGCTCGGATTGCGCACGCGAAAGTGCCCCCAGAAGTTCTCACCCTGAGTCAGTTCGGCGGGATCGACCGGCGCGCCGTCGTCGCTGCGCCAGGCCACCGTCAGCGCCAGCTTGCTGGAAGTCTCTCCCTCGTCGCCGTCAAGTGGGACTCCGTCCCAGTCCAGGGTTGCGAACGCCCTCGTGACGGTCGACGTCGAATCCAGCGTCACTGCCAGATCCCCCCCAAAACCCTCCTTGACTTCAACGTGGAAGGCGGACCGGTCCGTCTCAAACGGCACCTCCCGCCCGTCCGGCAGGTGGATCGTGCCCGCGATTACGGGCGGGCCGTCCTCCCCGCTGTCGAGAGACCGCACGTATTTTCCCAGGGACAGAAGCATGAAACCGGTGGTCTGGGTACTGTACCACTTCTGAGACGCGAGCGCCAGGCCCAGCTCTTTGGCGACCTCGTCCGCCTCCGACCAGCGTTCGAACATGACCAGCGTATTCAGTATGATCGCCAGGTCCCGCATGCCTGAGCCGTAGGTCCCGCCCGATTCGTTGTATTCTTCCACCCGCTTTCCGGCCGGGATGAGAATCTGAGCCGCCGTCCGCTCCACACCGGCCAGGTGATACGCCGCCGCCAGCAGCCACTTCTGGGTATCGTTCATGTCGCTGATCCCGGTCTCCTTCAGCAGATTCATCGGGCCGATCTGGTATTCGCCGGCGAGCGCCAGGAGATAGACGCGATAGACCCGCGCCATCAGACTGTCTTTGACCGTAAGCGAACGCGATTTTTCGTACCGCATCCAGTTTGCCATCAGGTCCTGCGGCACGTGATATCCCAGTTTGGCCGCTTCGATAAGAAAGTGGCCCGCGTAAAGAGAACCCCAGGTTGAGACGGTGTTGGCGCCGGGCCAATAGGCGAAACCGCCGGAAGCGAGCTTGAATTTCCTCAATTTTCGGATCGCCGTATTGATAAACCGGTCGATTTCGACGGTTGCGTCTCCGGCAAACTTCACGCCATCCAGGAAGGTGTTCAGGTACAGCAGGGGAAACGCGGTCGAAACCGTCTGCTCGATACAGCCGTACGGAAAGCGGACCAGCCGGAGCAGCCTGTGGGTCATTCCGAAGTCGGGGTGGCGGCGCAGAACCACCCTGGCGCGATTGGTACCGGGCATTCCTCCGGCCGGGACGGTAAAGCGGACCGTCTGGCCGGGACGGACGTCCTGTTCCTGCGAGGCGTACGTTCGGGGTGACGATGGACGCACATTCAGGTCCGTCTCATGATCGGCGACGATATCCGGCGCCGCCGCCGTGACGACCACCCTGGCCAGTCCCACTGCCGGGGCCGCCTGAAGCGTAAACGAACATTCCTGCTCCTCCGAAATCGAGAAGTCTATTTCCTGCCGCGCGGGTCCGACAACCGAAACCGGGCCCTCGGTATCGATCGAAACAACGGTCGGCCCGATACTGTCGACCATTGCAAAAACGGTTACGGGAACGGTGATGCGGTCCCCGGGGCCAAGCACGCGCGGCAGCGTGGGCATCACCATCAGGTCGGTCTTCACCGGAACCGACGTCTCTGCCTTGCCGTATCGTCCTTTGCTGGCGGAAACGGCCATCACCCGCACCGAACCCGTATAGTCGGGCATCTCGAAGTCAACGGCGGCCCGTCCCTGTGCGTCGGTTTCGATCGGCCCCCTGAACAGCGACACCGCCTTGAATCGCTTTGCGCGTGCCGGCTCCAGCTGGGAAGCCCGGTACGCAAATCCGCCGCCCACCGCAAAGGTCTTGAAGACGTCCCCCTTGTTGGCGCCGATGACGTGCGAATACACATCGTGGGTCACCACACCCAGGCGACGCTTCCTGTAAAACGACTGCCACGCGTCGGGCGCGGCGAATCCGGTGAGCGCCAGCAGCCCCTCATCGACCACGGCCAGCGTGAACTGCGCCGGCGCTCCGTCGCCCGTCTCGACCAGGATCTGAAACGGGGACTCCGGCGCCAGTTCGCCGGGCATGCGGAGGGTGATCTCCTGGCGGGTATCGGGATCGCTCACGTTGAGCGGAACCACGCCGTACAGGCGAATGGGTCGATCGTTCATCGTCTGCGTGTACGGCTGAAGGACCGAGACGCCCACGTACGCGGTGGGCGCCATATCCCGCGTGACGGGCACCGAGACCCGGAACTCGTCCGGGCGACCGTCCGGTTCGTGCCACCGGGTCTGCAGAATGCGCCTGTCCTGTTCCACCGAGACCAGAATCGCGCCCTGTCGTGGCGCGGGAAACGTCACCAGCGCGGAATCGCCGGGAACGTAGGCCTTCCTGTCGGTTTTGAGCGCGAGCATGCCCGCGGATTTCGGATCGGCCTGCGCTTCACCCCAGGGATAGGCGCGCATGAAGAACGCGGCGGTATGGCCGGCCGCATCCGTCACCTCAACCAGATACTCGCCCCGTTCCTCGGGCGTAAACACCAGCGGTACGGGCGCAGACTGTGAAAAGAGGTCGCCGCTCCCGATTTGTTCCGTGTATTGGTCCGTTTTGAACTTGAGGCGAAACTGATCGCGGCTTTCGTATTCCCACCACCAGTGCATCGTGCTTCTGTAAATGCGATATTCAAGCGGCAGTCCGGGCGCCGCCTCGCCTTGAGCCGTCACCAGTACAACCGGGATCTCCAGCGAGGACCCGAGGCGGGCGTATCCGTAGTCGAACTGCGGTTTTCGCACCCCGACGTAGCGCACGTATGGATCCAGGGCGAGGGTTTCACGGCTGCGGTTCGGGCGGCCGCCCTTCTCCAGCACGGTGGCTTCGATTCGGACACGGACGGCCGACGGCTCCGTTCCGAATACGGGCAGCCGCCAGCGCACCCGCGCGCGGCCTTCCGCGTCGAGTCCGCCCTTGAAGATGCGGGTGCGACTCGGCTTGTACGCTACGGCTTCATTGGTGAAACTGAAACCGGGGTAGTTGGCGAACTTCCGCGCCTCGTGCGAAAAATCGACCGTGACCTCTGCATCCAGTCCCGCCGCCGGATTTCCGAAGAGATAGTTGCTCGCCAGCACCAGTCGAAGTTCCTCGTCGTCAGGCGTCAGATTTTCCTTTTCGGGCTCGATCCGGACCCTCAACCGGTAGGGGGCCACCGTCTCAACTTTCACCGTATGGTCGAACGTCCGGCTTCCCACCTCCAGGCGCGCCCGCCAGTTTCCCGTGGGGTCGTCGGGATCGGTCCTGAAGCTGAATACATAGAAGCCGTCCCTGCCCGTTCGGGCGGTCCGCTCCAGTACAAGCTGATTTCTGGGGTTGAAGAGTTTCAGCGTAACCGGGTGGTTCTCCGGAAAGGTCTGCTCCGAATTTCTCGCGATCAGCGAAAGGTGGACCTCGTCGCCCGGCCGGTATACGCCCCGTTCGGAATAGACGAACGCCCGGACGCCGTCCGGCGGCGTCGCGGCGCCTCCGGTATCGAAGGTGGAAAGGTTCCAGGCCATTTCGTTGCACTTGATGATGCTCTTCTGTCCGTCTTTTTCGGCTTCGACATAGAAGACGTCCCGCTCCCCGCCGGAAAGCGTCACCGCGCCGTGCCTGTCGGTCACGCCCCGCCCGGCCACCTGGTTCTGGAAGGTACGCAGCGTGACCGCAACCCCGGACATCGGGGCCGCGCTGTTGATATCCCGGGCGTAGACGACGTGTTGGCGGTGCGCCTGCTTGTACGTCAGCCCGATATCGCTTACGATAACCGGCTTGAATACCCTTCCGTGCGTATTGACGTATCCCGGCGAGAAGGGATGGCTGCGGTAATCCCACAGTTGCCGGTTCCACCGCCATTGCTTCTGCGCTTCCTCGGCCTCGCCCGGCGCGCCGTACAGCATGTCGACGTGTTTAAAGCTGAGGCTGAGCAGAAGCGGTCCTTTTTCGGACGGATCGAGCAGCGCGTTCAGGTCCAGTTCGTGCTGCAGCCACCGGTTTCGGACCTGGCCGATCTCGAGGACCGTATCAACAATCCCCACGCCTACGCGATTGACGGCCCAGGAGTGGAAGTCCCGTCGACGGTCGACGCCGCTCTTCAGACTCTGACTCTGCAGGAACTGGCCCAGGTTCGAGTCGAAAACTTGCTTGATCCGCAACCTGGCCTGGCTCACGTTCACCGTCCGGAACCGCACACGCCGGCGGTTGACCGTTGGCAGAATCATCCCGTCTTCGGAGAATCGAATCCGGGGCTTCAGATCGGGTATCTCGACCGTTTCGGTGTGTTCCGAGGCCGTCGCCGCTCCCCATCGGCTGCGAATGCCGGGATGAATGGTAAGCGTATAGTGCCGGCCATGCTCGAACTCCCCGCTCACGTGGATTTTCCTGCCCGCCGCGCTGACTCGGATATCCATCGGCGGGTCCACGGCAATCAGCCCGCGGAGGTCCTGGCGGGGATCCAGGTCGTCCGTCATCTCGACCGCGAGTCCGGGCTGCCGCCCGTCCACCCGGCCCTCGACTTTGACGATTTTCATTTCCGTTACGGGAGCCAGCGTCCTTTTGTCCCTGTAGTCCCGCGATATCTCCAATACCGCCCCGTCGAGGCTGAAACGGAGCTCCCGTCTGTCCGTCCCCCGCGCGATGGGGTCTGAGACAAACGCGAAGGTATTCCCCTCCTCGTCCGCCGTCCACGCAAGGGCAAGCGGCTCCCGGCCCAGAGACAGCCGGCCGGCCCGCCGCACCTGTTCCAGCGAGGTCTTTTCGCTGAACAGGACCCGCCCCTTGTAGACCACGCGCCGCGGATCGTCTTTCTCGTACAGCTCGAAATCCGCGTTCAGCGAAACGATCTCCCGGCCGGCGACGTGAAACGCGAACTCGAGCGGTTGCAGGTTCCTGTGCTGGGGGAACAGGGCTGCGAGATCCACGGCGCCCCGGTACTTCTGCCGGAACGGGAGCGGCGCATCCGGCCGGAAGAGAAGGGTGCGTCGGTCCTCCCAGCTGACGGCCCCGTTGATGCCCGGTACGAACGTGAATACGTCTCTTTCAGGGCTCTTGCCAACCCGGTTTCCGGGCACGACCGGCGACACGAATCGCACGCGAATGGCATCTCCCGCGCGGATGAGGTCGGATGTCACGTGGCTGACCAACCTGGCCGTCTCGGGCGAGTAGGTAATCGACCCGGAATCGTTCCGCTTCGAAGCACATCCGGCCAACAGGGCTCCGATCAGCAGCAGCCTGCCGGCGCCGATTCGATTGAGCGTCATCACAAACTCCCGCGCAAATAGGGAAAAATCCGGTCTACACGGCGAGCGGCGGGCAAATTCAGTCCCCGCAACCATGATCCATCGTCCGTCATCGATCCCTAAAACCGCTTGACATCATCGGGCCGATCTTTACCTTAACAGCCCGTTTAACCTCAATCCGAAAAAAAACAACGCGGCGACGCGATAAAACCCTCCGAAACGGGGCGTAATCGACGTGTGGAAGGACGTTTTTTCCCTTCACGTCCAGCGACCTGACGTATCCTGTTAATCCGCCGTCTAATCGCCTTTATTTACAAGCATATATTCGAATTAACGTCCCCGAATACTTACGAATCAAGGTTAAAACCGGCAACGCGTCACGAGACGGCTTCTCAGGAGATCTTCCATGCAATTCGGCCAATTCTACCTGCTGGAAACCCCGCCCGGCAAGAACCACGCCGAGGTCTACCACGAGGCGTTCGAACAGTTCCGGCTCATGGATGAATTGGGCTGGGACGCCATCTGGCTGGCCGAACACCACTTCGACCATAGGGCGCCGGGCGCCAACTACTACTCGATTACCCCGTCAATCCATACGATGGCCGCGTACGCGTCGGCCATTACGGAACGTATCAAAATCGGTACGGCGGTCATCGTTCTGCCCTTCCACAACCCGGTCATCGTCGCGGAAGACTTCGCCACGGTGGATATCATGTCCAAAGGCCGGCTCCTCTTCGGCGTGGGACGCGGCTACCAGCTCGAGGAATTTCACAACTGGGGCATCGATCCGGAGGAAAGCCGGGAACGCTTTCAGGAAGAGCTGGAAATCATCCTGAAGGCCTGGACGGGACCCGTCGAATACGACGGCAAGTTCCACAAGGTCCGGAAAGTCAACGTCATCCCGAAGCCGGTACAACAGCCGCATCCGCCGGTGTACGTCGCGGCGGTGAGTCCCTCAACGTACGAATGGGTCATCAAGAACGGCTACAACGTCCTGACCTCGTTCCTGCATCCCTACGATCAGGTTTTCGAGTTATACGAAGCGTACCACAAGACGGCAAACGCGTGCGGGCTGTCCGGCAAGCTGGACTTCCCGCTGGCGAGGTTTCTCTACGTTGCCGAAACCACCGGGAAAGCCCGTGAAGAATGTCACGACCAGCTCATGTGGTATTTCCGCACCCTGCTTGCCGAGGTGATCGCCCCACCGCCGGAGATCGCGCCGCCCGGCCAGATGGAATTCTACCAGGAACTGAAACAGAAATTCTCGAATATCAGCTTCGACGAGATCCTGGCCGAACACGCCATCGTAGGCGATCCGGACTTTGTGGCAGGCAAAATCGGCTGGATCCAAAAACACACCGGGCTACAGAACTTTATGGGTTGGACCCGCATCGGGGACCTGCATCCCGATCTGGTCTGCAAGTCCCTGCGCATGTTCTCCGAACACGTCGCGCCCGCGTTTGATTGATCGCACGGCTGAACTGCTTTCCGGACCGTTCCTATTCCCGCCACGCCGGCTGTGTGACATGCAGCAGCAGCGCGCCCTCCGGTACCGTGATCACGGTTGACGTACCCTTCTCGATATACCCCAGGTCTCCGATTTCGAAACGCACCGGCTCCTGTCCTTCGCCGTGGACTTCCAGCGCGCCCTTCAGCATGAAGAAGACCTCGTTGTAGTCGAAGGTCCATTCCAGCCGGCTGGGTTCGAGGTATTCCGTGAATCCCGCGGCGAGGCAGTCGTCCTTGCCGACTATCGGATCGGATACCTGTACCTTCGCGCCCGGCGCGTCGTACAGCTTCATGTCCCTCTGGTCCGGTTTCACGATTTGTACCATAGGAGATCTCCATTAAAGGGCAGTAAACAGCGAAAAAAGTTGTAAGTTCTCAGCCATCAGCCGGGCGCCCACAAGGGACGCCCCTACCAACGCAACGTCGGCGCCGAACCCAGAGAGATCGATTCGTGGTTGTCTGGTTTTGTAGGGGCGTCCCTTGTGGGCGCCCGGCCTTTAACCGATTTTTCACGTCTGCCGTCGTCGTTCGCCCGGCTCCAGAACCTGTCGTGTCTCCTCCTGTGAGGCAATGCTCTCCCAGTCCCACAGTTGAGGGATATACTCCACGTCCGCCCAGCGTCGCGCCTGGTCGGAATAATGCGCGCTGCCCGGATGGCCGGAGGCCCCCAGCGGCACGATCCACAACGAATTGCTCCAGTCCGACGGATCGTGAATATACCGGTTTACGGACATCCCCGTCGCAACGAAGGGTTCGCTCACGTCGTACCCGCCGGCCAGCGGTACGTCCCCGTCACCGTGCGTGGGCATGGAGGGTGGATCCAGAAGCGTCGCGCATTCCGGAAAAACCTGCGACAGCGGATGCCTCGGACGGGTATGGTGGACGCGGCCCCACCGCCACTCTGACATCTCATCGCCCAGGCGCTCCCCGAGGTCGACGACGGCCCGGCGGAGACTCTCAGCCAGAAGGTCTTCCCAACCGCGTCCCTCCGGCAACATGGACGCGTCTCCCCGCTCGAGGCCCAGGATCATCTCCAGTACGATCAGTCGGATATGCGCCTCCGCTCCCGAGGCCCCTTCCAGCGCGGGGGCCGCCATGTCCTGCAGCAGGTGCTCCGCCAGGATCCGCGTTGCGCACAGGCGGGTCTGGGAGTAGATCGTCGGCTGCGGCAGGTCGCGGTCCATGCGATAGTCCCACTCGCGCAAGAGTGCGAGGGCCCGCCGGGAATCCGGGTCCGAGGCCCTGATCCTCAGCAGCGCCTGTGTAAATATCCTCGCCGGAATCGACGTCCGGTCGGCGTGCATACGCGCCATATCTTCGACAGTCGCCGTCCCCGGTTTCAGATCCAGAATGCCCAGTTGAAGGCGCCTCGCCCTGTATTCCGGACTGAAGCACAGCCCCACGTAGTACGGATAGTCGTGACCGGCCACGCGCTGGTTGCACGTTACCGCGTACCCGGCCCGTGGACGGATCGCCCGGGGCAGGTCGTCGTGAGGGATATACCCCTCCCACTCGTATTTCCCGGTCCACCCGGGTACCGCCCGCCATCCGTTGGGCTCGGTGCGAATGGGGATCTTTCCCTCGTGCAGATATCCGAATCCGCCGTGCACGTCCACGACAGCATAGTTGTTCACCCGGTCGGTCCAGTTCTCAAATGCGCCATGCAGTTCCTCTACAGTGGTCGCGAGCATCGCGTCCCGCGCGGCGTCCAGCCACGGGGTGCCCCGGATCAGGCCCGGATCGCTGATCGCGATGCCGTACCCTTCCCCGGGATTGCCCGCGATGACCGGTCCGTGATGCGTGACCGTCACTTCGACCTCTACCGGCGCGGCGTTCCGGACCGCGATCGTCTCATGCAGAACTTCAGCATGTCTCCACGCGTCCCCGAATGCGTACTCCCGCCGGCCGGCCCTCTCCCGGAACCGCTCGACGAACAGGTCCTGCGTGTCGGCATTCCCGTAGGTCATTCCCCAACCCACGTGCTCGTTGTGGCAGAAGTGCAGGATCCCGGGCATCCCGGGAACCGAAGAGCCGATGATCGAAAACCGGGGGCAGGAAAGATGGGCCTGATAGTAGACGCTCGGCGTATCCAGTGCCCTGTGGGAGTCTCCGCCCATCAGCGGCAATCCTGAGCGGGTACGTTCTCCTGAAATCGACCAGGCGTTGGAACCGGCGTCCGCCTCCTTCAGCCAGTTGACGTCCTCCAGCGCCCTGGTGAGTTCCTCCAGGCCGTCCAGTGCAGGCCCCCGGTACACCTCCCCGGGGGGCACGGTGAGCAGATGGCCGCCGGGATACCCCTTGATGACGCGCGCTGCCTTCTCGGGGCCGATCGTGAGGGCCAGGCGCGTACGAAAGAGTTTCGGCTCGAACGTCCCCAACAGGGTATTGCGCATCTTGTAGACGGCAATACAGTGCCAGTTCTCCCACGGTTCGGGCGGCCTGCCCAGAAGCTTGTATTCCACCGGATAAGCCGAAGTCGTTTCCACGAACGCGTTCACGCCCGCCGTGTACGCATCCACCATCGCCTTCGCCCGATCGCCCGCAGCCTCGTAGTCCAGCCGCGCCGTGCGTCCCATTCCCGCCGTGCGCAACAGCCGGTCCTGTTCCAGGCCGTCCGGGCCTGCGATTTCCGCCCATCGCCCCAGCGCCCGGAGCCGGTCGTAGTCCATGTGCCAGAGCCGGTCCTGCGCTGTCGCGAAACCCTGCGCGAAGAATACGTCGTGTTCGTTCCCGGCCCGAATGTGCGGTATGCCCCACGGGTCCCGAAAGATGGTAACGGCGTCAATCAGGCCGGGCAGACGCAGCGTGGAGGTCACATCCGGCAGCGCGGCCTCGAGGTCGGCTTCGGTAAGTTCTACAGGCATGGCATGTCCTATTCATTCCAGGCGGCTTTCACGCCATCGAAGGCCTGTCCGAAGGAGTCGAACAGGATCCGCAACACGGGCACTTCGACAAGCTCAGTGACCACGTGTCGGTAGGATCAGAGTACTCTTTGACACGCTGAGCAGCTGCAGCAGAGAATGTAAACAACAGGCTGTCCGCTGCGATAATTGCCGATTGAACCTGTTACTTCTTGTCTTTGTGCCTTTGTGTGAGAATGACGTTGATTCCTAACCGTGCTCTATACCGTCGAGCCACCGTTGAACCGCCTCCGAGAATCCGTCCGCGTTGTGGTCGGACACCACCGGAAAACGCGCTCGCAGGGGTTCCGGGGCGTTTCGAACGACAAATGGAAATCCGCACCACTGCAGCATGTCCGAGTCGTTGTAGTCGTTCCCGACGGCGGCGGACCGGCGGGCGTCCACGCCCAGACGCTCGCACAACCTGGCTGCGGACCGGGCCTTGGAAACGTGCTTCGGGAATATCTCGAACCAGGTGGAACGGTGGTCCGAAGGCGACGTGGTCCGTATCACCGAGAGGTCCTTCAGGGCGTTCGAGAGCGCGTCGTGAGTGCGCCAGGGATCCGCTACCGTCGGACAGACAACCACAAACTGCGAAGCCCGGCCGTTCCCCGGACAGCCGGGCTTCAACGGGCGACAATGTTCCGCGTTATTCCGATGTCTGCGTACAAAATCGGGATTGTGCGCGTTTTGCTCCCAGTACTCGAACGTATGGTTCTCCGGAACGGGCGCGTGGACCATGAAATCGTATCCGCCGTCGATGAGAAACCGGGTAACGCGGCGCACGTCTCCCGTCGAAAGGGAATGGGATTCCACCAGCGTCTGGTCCCGGAAATCGAAGACGCCAACCCCCGACGAGGTAATCAGAAAGTCGATGGGGAAGGTGTCGCTGAGAACGGTGCGGGCCGACAGGTGGGACCTGCCGGTGACCACCGCCCTCCAGACATTCTTTCTCCCCAGCGCCCTCAGCGTGTCCAGGCTTCGGACGCTGGCCCTTCGATCGCTCTGCAACAGCGTTCCGTCCAGGTCTGTAAACAATGCGAGGTTCGATCCCTTTTCCTCTGACAACAACCCCTGCCTCCATCCATGTGCGGCCAAACGCTCCGCCGCGCCGGTCACGCATCGACAATACAATGGGTATACAGCGCAGCCTTAATCGGTACTCTCCTGTGACGCGGAATGGATGCGCCGGGAAAGTCCGCGTGAATATAAAAAATCCGGAAGAAAACACATAACCGATTCCCTTCCGGAACGCCTCTGTCGATTCCTGAAAACCTGTTATAACAAAAACGGCGCACCGCCGTGCGCCTGCACTCTGCCTGCAAGACCTTTAACCTGCGCTTCAGTTCAGGCGAATCCTGCCGATCACCCGGTCAATCCCGGGACCGTTTGCGGAAATACAACACCCGGTGCAGGGCGGTATAGTTGGACAGAAACGCGATGGCCCAGATCGCAATCGTCAGACCGATTTCCCCCACCAGCGCCCCCACGCCGATTGCAATGACCCGTTCAGGCCGCTGCATGAAACCGACCTTGCACTCCTCGCCCAGACCTTCGACGCGCGCCCGGATATAGCTCACCATCAACGAGCCGGCCAGCGCGAAGAATACCGCGGAGGTGGTCCACAGGGAGTCCGACCGTATGAAGCTGACCGCCACGCCAAACCAGATGGCGATTTCCGAGTACCGGTCTACCGTGGAATCCAGGAGCGCCCCGAACGTGGTTTCGTCCCCACCCACGCGAGCCACCTGTCCGTCCAGGAAATCGAACACCCCCGCGAGCAGCACAACAAGGCCGGCCCACCGCAGGTAATCGAATCCGAAAAGCACCGCCGCCACCAGGTTCAGGAGAAACCCGACCAGGGTTAGCGCATTCGGCCGGAACCGTTTCTTGACGAGATACTGCGTGGAGGGTTCGAGCAGTTCGGCGACGTCGTCTTTAACCTTTTCGATCACGAGCCGGCATTCTCCATAGCAGTCCGTTGAGAAAGTCGCTCTGCAGGCGAGGCCGAGCCATTGTGGTCGA
>JAPPNU010000018.1 GCA_028873695.1 Gemmatimonadota bacterium
CCCCTACAAATGCAACGGCGGCGTTCCGAGGGCAGGATGCCCTCGCTCCCGGGGGGACCTGCCCCGGCCCCCAGACCTCTCTCCTAAAGGAAAGAGGGAGAAAGGCAAGGCGTCGCGTGTCGGTCATTGAAAGACACTCTCATTGATTGGATGTCGCCATCCCGGCATGTTTGCAAGTCCCATACTTCGGATCATCACCGTTCCCCCTTCCTTTTTCCTTCTTCCTTTTTCCTTCAAGAAGAGTGCCAGCGGGTTGGTTCGGGAAACGGGAGCAACCGTTGACCCGTCACGATAACCGCGAGTCGATATCCGCCAGGGTAAACCGCACCGTATCGAACCGCCGGGCGAGCGCGATTGCGCGTTCCCTTGCGCCGGCGGGATCCCGTTTGCTCATTACGTCCAGGATGCAGCCGACGATTTCAGGGGCTTCCGCCTCCGTCATGCCGTACCGGGTTACCTCCTGCACGCCAACACGCAGGCCGTGCTTCCCCATCTCCCGGGGGGCGCCGGCCGCGTTGACGAGAATATGGCAGGCTTCCAGTTGTCTCACCAGCGCGCCGCTTTCGCCGAACGCATCCACAACCGGCAGCACGGTGTGAGATTCCGTAACGCCCCGGTCCGCGCCCACCACCGGCACGCCCTGTTCCTGAAATGCCCGGCCCAACGCCTTGGCGTTGCCGATGATCGCACCGGCGTGCGCCTCTCCGCAGGCCATCCACTCCAGGAAGGTACCCGCGAGCGACGGCAGGCGGCTGAGATGATGGTTGGCAATCATCAGCGGCGATATCGCCCTCGCGATCCGTTCCGCGACGTCCCTGTCGTCGGTCAGGATCATGCCGCCCTGCGGACCGGCCAGCGTCTTGTGCGTACTGGTAATGATCGCGTCCGCGCCTTCCGTGAGAGGAGACTGGAACCGCCCTCCGGCGATGAGTCCCATCACGTGGGCCGCGTCGTAGACGAGGAACGAACCGGGACAGTACCGGTCCATCGCGGCCCGCAGTTCCCGCACGGGCTGGGGAAAGATGAAATGCGCCGATCCGATGCTGACGAGCCCGGGGCGATGCTCCCGGATCAGCGAAACCGTGTGATCCAGGTCGATATTGGCGTTCATTTCGTCCCACGGGATCAAGATCGACTCCAACTTCACTTTCAGGTCCGAGTTCGCCAGCTTTGCGGCGTACCGGTGCCCGTTGTGCACTTCCAGGACGGTATCTCCCGGTCGTGCAAGCGCGAACAACGCGATGATGCCCGCGATATTTCCCGACAGCGGTCGCAGGTCCACGTACGCCGCCCCGAAGAGCCGCTTCGCCAGGTCCTGCGCGACCTCCTCCATCTGCGTGAGATACGCATTTCCCGGATAGGCCCGGTTCCGCGGATCGATACCGGTATACGACCCGTACCTGTGGTCGAGGTCGTTTACGATCAGGCGCTCCACCAGGGGACTGGGCCTGGTTTCCGAGGCGATCAGATTCAGGCAGTTTTCGCGAAGCGCCGTATGCTTCTCAATCAGCGAATCGATTTCCGCGATTTTCCGTTTATAGTTCATTCCGATCTCCGGACGGCGTTGCTTTCGTTATACAAAGAAAAATTGAGACGCAGGATTTCCATTCGAACGACGCCTTCTTTCATCTGCATTGCAGCGGATGGACTATGAGGCAGGCAGACAGGAATGTCCGCCCCACCTTCAAACCCGGTTCGTCAACTGTTTGTATCCTGTTTATCCTGTCCATCCATGTAAAAATGGGTCTTGACAAGAGAAGCTATATGGTATCTCGGTTCAACGCATCGATCAGGTCGACTTCACTATAAAGGAGCGCCCGCGCAAAAGCGCCCTCACCCGGGTCTTCAGGTGCGTTCCACACCCTGGGCGCGCAGTAATAGGCCGTTACGAGCCGGTCCCCCAGCCTCACGGTGGAGGGGTAGCCCAGGTCGCTGTCCCCCAGATCGTCGCACACTACCAGGGGACCGCTCCACGTCCGCCCCGCGTCTTTGCTCACCCTGGCCTGCACGCCGAAGGGTTCGTGCCGTACGCCGTAAACCATCAGAATCCAGTCGTTGGACAGCAGCGTGAGGTCCGCGGGGTGTTCCCGCCCGGCAGTCACCTCCGAGGGCGCGTCCCAGGTGTACCCGCCATCCGTCGATCGGGACACCGAGATCAGGCCGCCCCGATCGGCCGAACGCATCGCAGCCAGGAGTACGCCTGCGGAAGTCAGGAGCAGGGCCGTTTCGTTATGTCCTTCGGCGATCAGCGATGGACGGTCCCACGTCCCGCCGCTGTCGTCGGAACGCAGAATACAGGCGCAATCGCCCTTCTTCTCCGCGGTGCGGATATCGGATCCGTAGAGGGGCAGCAGCATCGTACCGCCGGGAAGGTTGACGATGCGGCCGTACGCGGAGTGCTTCCGCATCGCCGGGAATCCGAGAGGTACGGAGCCCTCCCAGCTTCGCCCCGCATCGCGTGACCGGGTGACGCGCATCTCCACCCGACGCAATTCCGGAGCCCACGTACCGTCTTCGCCATACGACCCCTGTGTGTGGTACGCCAACACGACGGTCCCGTCGGGCGCCACGCCGACCGCGGGATTCCGGTCGTCCGCGTCCGAATCGACAATCACGACCGGCGCTTCCCACGTACGCCCGCCATCCGTCGAACGCAACGACTCAAGCCGGCCGGTAATGCCGACGTGACCGGCGCCCGCGCGGATCACGGCCAGGACCTCCCCGCCGCCCAGGTCAGTCAGCACGGGAAAATAGCCGCGGTCCGTGCAGAGATACACCTCGGAAGCTGAAGGAAACCGGCGAAAATCGATTGCGGCCATGAGGAGACCCCTTTCAAAATCGGCCAACAGCGTGCGCAAAAAAAACGGCTAACACAAAGACGCGAAGACACGAAGGAAAGCTCTCAGTGGTCTGCTAAAGGCGAAGAGCAAAGGGCAAATTCAACATCCACGTCTCCCCAAATTCCCTGCCTACGGCGTGTTCCTTTTGAAGCGACCAAAAGGAACCAAAAGCCCCCGCTCCCCGCAGACCTCTCTCCCCGGCCCTCTCTCCTAAAGGAAAGAGGGAGAAAAGGCGGGTTTCGCTCTATCAATGCATTTCACAACCGGCGAGCGGGGGTACGGGGGGTTTTTCCGTGCTTATCCGTCCAGCGTCCTTGCACTGGCACTGCTGAAGGGATGGTAGGCCACCCAGTTGCCATTTACTCCTCCGGAGTGATTCACGGAAAAACCGGCCCCCTGCCGAAGGGCGCGCTTCTTTTTGGTCCTTTTTCTTCCGCGAATAAGAAAAAGGACGTAAATAATAGAAAAAAAAGGATTTATGAGAAAAATTCCGGCATGCAAATGGCAAAAACCGTCGTTCGCCTTTCCCTTCCAAATCATGCCTACGGCGTGTTCCAAAAAAGCGGGGAGACGGAAGAGGGTAGAGGACCACACCCCGCCCCACCACCTGGTGAGTCACGGAAGACGTGAGAGGGGAGAGATTGCCTGCCTTGTTAGGATTCTCTTCGTGCCGAAGGCAATGGGCAACCATATTCCGGGCAGGGACATCTTCTCCCGTCTACCCTCTACCGTCTCCCCGCTTTTCTCCTACCGTCTACCCTCTACCGTCTTACCGCCTTTAGGAGACCTCTCCCCCAGGCCACACGCGAAAACTCTACATGCTCCAGACATGCGGTATCCGCCATGTATCTCCGGGTGCGACGTCGTATATGAAGAAGGGTTGCCCCGCAAACGCCTGCGCCTGGCTGGGATCGGCGAGCGTGAGCCTGCCCTTCTCGGCCGACTTCAATCGAGGCCCGGTCTGCCCGCGCGTTCGTGAAATCGCCTTTCCGTCGTACAGATCCCGCACCACCTCCAGTTTCAGCATCGGGGTATCCGTCAGAAGCGTTGCGCCTTCCACGTTCCCGATCCGTCCCTCGCTCAACAGCAGGTCCATTTCTTCCATCGCGATCAGATACCGGCCCTCGCCCGCATCCTCGATGCCCGTGATCCCGTATGAAGAGTTACAGATGTAGCCGGGATGCGCGATGACCGCCGCCCGTCCCGTAAGTGAACCATCCACCGGAAGCGGGACCCGCGACGAAACGACGATCCGGCGACGGTCGATATCCACCGCCTCCACCTGACCTGCCCACTCGCCCGGCCCTTCCATTTCCACCTCCCCGAAACGGAATGCCCTGCCGTTCACCACCTGCGCCCGCCGAATCGTGTCGCCCTCGCGTTCAACGAATGCCCAGTCTCCGTCGAGCCGGAACCGCAGACCGTCCACCTCGCCCTCCGCGACTCCCTCCACACCGAACACGATATAGTGGACCCGTTTGCCGATCTCGACCCTCATGCCCCCGGCGCGTCCACCCACAGGCAGCGGTTCGACCGCGTCGATATAAGGACGACCTGAAAACGGCTCCAGGACGCCCACGAACCGGTTTTTCTTCCCATGACGTCCGGAACGCCGCACGTAGACGTACCGGTCCCACGGACTGTGTCCCTGCAGCCCCGTCCCCTCCGCGAGCCCGGTGATCACCGTTGAACCTGCTTCGCCGGTCATATGCAGCCGGATTCCGGCGCCGTTTTCTTCCGTCCGCCAGGTCGCTTCCAGCCCGCCGTCCGTGCGGGCCCTGGCCACGTCCTTCACCCACCCGTATCCGGGCGCCTCTCCGAACGGGACGCCGGGACCGGCGAGGGTGCCTTCCGCCTGCTCTTCGAAGGACGCGCCTTCGGACAGTTCGATATCGAACCGTTCCGCGTTCTCCCCCGCCCAACCGTGGAAGCTGTAGTCGTGCTCCGAACCGCCGGCCATTCGAAACAGATCGACCACGTACGCCCGCGTGTCGTCCACCGGAACCAGCGCCACCGTCCGCCGGTAAAGCCTCGCCAGGTCCGGATACGCCCGCTCGGCGGACGCATCGGCCAGCCGTACCCAGGGCCCGTCCACGAGCAGGTTCGGACTGCCAGTCGCGAATCCCTGGTTTCTGCCATCGATTACCGCTGTAAAATGGCTTGCCGTGTGCGTCTCCCATCCGTCCTTCTTTGGGGCGACCCAGCTTGGGGGATACCCCAGGTCCGCGGACAGATCGTAACCGTACGCGATGATATTCACCGCCAGCTTGTCCATATGCCCGTGGCCCCGGTTCCCCTTCCCGTAGTTCAGCACCACGTGGCGGCGACTGGCCTGTTCGCTGCCCGCGCGCAGGATGCAGAAGCCCGAATCGTGCAACACGTCGCTTGCGGACGACGCGCCTCCCGTCTGCGCCGTCTCGCGCCACGGTTCGCAGTGGAACAAGAGAAAGAGGTCGCCGTCCTTGCGCGCAACGTCCGGATCGCCGCCGGTTGCCGCCAGAATCCGGCGCGCGTAAAGGTCCCGCGCCTCCGGCAGGCGCAGGTAGCCGATCTCGTCCTCCAAGGAATACGGGGTGCGCAAAACGCGGTTCCGCCCGCCGCCCGTATCCCCGATCATGGGCACGCGTCCGTCACACTCCACCGCGCCGGCGAATTCCATCATCTCCCGAAGGCGGAACTTCGGGTCGCGATACAGGTCGACCGGCGACGTAAAGCGGTCGCCATCCTGAAACCCGAGGGTCCACTCGGCGGCATTCAGCGCCCCCCGTATGTTGCCCGCGCCATAGCCGACCGAGTCGTACCAGAACTTACCGTCCCGGAAGAAGCTGTTGGACATCACGTTGTAAAGCCCGGTAGGCGCTTCCAGGGCCTGCCTGATCATCGCCCCGTTCTGCAGGCACGCGCCCACCTCGAGCAGACAGTAGAGCGACGACGTCAGGAAATCGCCTCCGGCAATCGGAAGCGTCCGGTCCAGAAACTCGTAGGCATAAGCGAACAGGTTCCGGTGGATATTAAATTGGATATCCCACGTGGTCGACGGTCCGTGCCCTTCGCTCCTGGCCTCGAAGAACCCGGCCAGGTCTTCGTCCTCTCCTAACGCCTCAAAGACGAGATCGTACGTCAACGCCACGTTGTGCAGAAAGGACTGCTCCCGTCCGGACGCCTCGCCAACGTAGCCACGGATCGGGTCCTTGCTCCGGTCGTAGGCTTCGTACCCCTCCTTGATGCCCCGCAGCCTCCCGTACACGTCGGCCAGACGGTTCAGCAGGATCCCCGCCTTATGTGCGTATCTGCGCTCACCGGTGAAGGCGTAGGCCAACGCCAGCGCCTGGGAGGCGGGACGTCCCTGGCGCCCCTCGCCCGTCTGGGGAGCGTAGGGATTCGAAAAAAGCCGGTAGAGCAGATAACATCGGTACGCTCCGACGAAATAGTAGGTGACGCCTGCGTTCGGGAAACCCTCGGGAGCCACCCAACCGGGTCCTTCGTCCACCATCCGAACCGGCTTTCCCGTGCCGGGATTGACGACCTCGATGCCCTGGTACCACCACTCGCCACCCAGATTGCACCGCCACTGGTATGGATGCAGGAGATCGCCCTCGAACGTGGACCGGTTGCCGCCGTGAATCGGACACCCGTCGTACTGGGCAACGGTCAGCGCCATAGGATTCTGCGTTGGCACCATCGCATAGAGCGTCTCATCGGAAAATCCCGCCCAGAAGTCGGCATCCCGCACGATCCGGTCCACCATTCCCCGAGCCCAGTCCAGGCGCTCCGCGTTCCGCCTTGCCCGCTCCAGGTCCTCGCGATTGTAGATGCCCGCCAGACCCTGGCGTTTTCCGGCGCCGATCACCTCTTCGTGGAACCGCGCGGCGCGCACGTACCGGTCCGGTTCGTGCTCCGGCAGCGGCTCTCGGAGATGCAGGTCCTCGTACAGGGCCCGCAGCGCCGGTTCATCCTCGACGACCTCCCCCTTCACAGGCATTTTGACCATCTCATCTCCTCCATCCACGTGTACGGTGATAGCTCACCCTCAGATAGGCATTCGGTTTTCGAACGCGAGGTCTCTCGCGAGTACTCCCAGAGCAGGGCGCGTTGTTCCGTCCAGCACCGAACTACGTTATCCTCCGGTGTTGGCAGGCAGACGTATCGGGTGCGTTCTGTGAGGGTATTCGCGCCATGCATACGGCAGGACCCGCGCCAAGCGGCGACTTTTGGTTCCTTTTGGTCGCTTCAAAAGGAACACGCCGTAGGCATGATTTGGAAGGGAAAGACGGCTGTGAAATGCATTGATAGAGCGAAACCCGGCTTTTCTCCCTCTTTCCTTTAGGAGAGAGGGCCGGGGAGAGAGGTCTGCGGGGTTGGGAGGAGAGGTCCCGCCTTTCCCTTAGTGCCTTTGTGTCTCCGTGTGAGCCGATTCTCGAATCCGGCTGACTGCTGATCGCTTGCATCTCGCCGGAGAATTTCCGTAATTTTGAAGCCGCCGCTCGAAGTCTTACTTCCCATCCAGCCCTTCTCCAGGAGCCCCTCAGACAATGAACAAACCCCTGAAACTCGCGGTTGTCGGCGTGGGCCGTATCGGCGTTTTCCACGCAAGGCACGTCCAGGAACTGGGCGAAGCGGAGGGATCCTGCGAGCTTGTCGCCGTGGCGGACCGCTACGGGAACACCGCCGAGGACGTCGCACGAGATCTCCGTAAAAAACAGGCATCCGAAATCCGCGCCTTCAGGAGCGCCGCTGACCTGGCGGACGCCGGGCTGATCGACGCGGCCGTTGTGGCCTCGAGGACCGAAGACCACGAAGCCGACGCCCGGACGCTGATCGACGCCGGTTGTCGCGTGATGCTTGAAAAGCCCCTTACCGGTTCGGTCCGGTCCGCCGCCGAATTCGTGAGATACCTGTCGAGAGATGATACGAAAAAGCAGGCCCTCATGCAGGCCTTTATGAGGCGCTTCGACGAGCCGCTGCGCCATGCGAAATCACTCATGGACCGGCACGCCATCGGCGACCCGTTCAAGGTCGTTTCCGTCCTCGAAGACCCGCACCCTCCGCCCGTGGGGTACAACAGCCCGGGCATCGTGCCGGACATGGCCGTGCATAACATCGACGAAGCGATCTGGCTTCTGGGGGCGCGTCCGGTACGCGTCAGCGCCATGGGCGCAAACCTGCACAACTTCAGCATCACGTCCGTCAGGGAAGACTTCGACGACGCGTTCCTGCAGATGACCTTTCCAGGCGACGTCATCGCACAGGTCCAGGTAAGCAGAAACCACGTGGCCGGGTATCGCAACGAAACGTGGATCTACGGCCGGGACGGCCTCATCCACGTGGGTCGCTTCCAGGAAGATCCGCTGCGGGTGACAGTCGAAGCGTACGACCGGGACGGCGTAATCGAAACGAAGGCCTTCCGGATGAGAGATTACGGCGAGGGCGTCCCGGTATTCATCGAACGGTTCGGACCGGCCTACAAGCGGGAGGTGGCGTATTTCGTGGACCGTTGCCTGAAGGGTGAACCGTTCAGCGTGACTCAGGAGGACGGCCTCAATGCCATGCGCGTGGCCGAGGCCGGGGTCCGGTCGCTGCGGGATGTCGCTTTGACCGCCCCCATGCGGCAACACTGACGGACCTCAATTTACCCCGTAGACACCGCTAACGCCTACGAAAGCGGAAAGTCGACCCGGCAGTTTCCGCCGTGGTGCGACTTCAGGATCCCCATCATTATTTCAACCGTCTTGCGCGCCTCCCGCGCGGGCGAGACCAGGTCGCCGCCATCCTCGAGTACCCGGATCAGTTCCGCCACCGCCGCCGTCTGATTTTCCATCGCGTATTTCCCCGGCAGAATGGGCGATGCTGCCGATTCGAAATGCGATCGGCTTCGGATCAGGGATGCGCCCTGGTCGGAAATCTCGATGCGCCCGTCTTCGCAGGTCAGCGCGAATTTCGAACCCGGAAAGTTCACCTTGAACGCATTGTAGAATGCCCGTACGCCGTTATCGAACCGGATATAGGCCGACGCGTACGGATCGACGGCCGGATCTTTTCCGCCGTCCCCCTTGTATTCCGTGAAATGCTCGAACCCCGCTTCGAGTTCGGCAGCAAGCCACCGGGGATTGGCCTCGGCGAAGAAACAGACCATGTCCAGCAGGTGGGTGCCGTTCCTGAACATCATCGCCCGACGGCTGAACTGCTCGCACACAACCGTTCGCAGCGGCCCGATCTCGCCGCTTCGTATGATCTCCCGGGCCTTGAGATAGCTCGGATTCCACCGCCTTGTGTGCTCGATGGACAGGAGTACGCCGTTGGCTTCGGCGGCGGCGATCATCCGGTCCGCGTCTTCCAGTGAGGTTGCGATCGGCTTCTCGCACAGGATGGCTCGCGCTCCGCTTCCGGCGGCATCCACGGTCATTTCGGCGTGTACGTGGTCCGAAGTCGCCACGCTCACCAGGTCCGGTTTCTCCGCTTCGAGCATCTCGCGGTAATCGGTATAGAGACGCGCGTCCGGCCACACGTCTCCCCATTGCGCCCTGAAATCCGACAGCGCCTCCGCCCGGAGGTCGCACGCACCCACCACCCGGGTTTGAGGATGCCGATCGTACGCGGCGGCGTGCGAGCCGGGCATCGGGCCGTACACCGGCAGGCCCCCATTTTCCTCGGGTCGCCTGGCGCCAATGCCGGTCAGGCCGATGATTACCGCGCGGTATTCGGGTTTTGACATGGACGTGTCCTCCTTATCAGCCTGCCGGTGGGTCACCACCCACGGGCGAATGGAAATTTGACGCAAGGGCGACCACAAGAGTCGCCCCTACAAATACGCCGGGGATCCTTTGAATTGTTCGCTGTTTTCAGTACGACGGCCGGCTTCAGCGCCTATTCCAGATTTTCCAGCGCTTTTTTCGCGCCTTTGTGGTCTTTATTCAATTTCAGGACGTTCCTGTACGCGTCGCGCGCGAGGTCCTGTCTTCCCTGGCGCGCGTAGATCCGGCCGAGCCTGTAGAGTCCGTTTATGCGTGCGAACTTCCATCGCGCCGGCTGTTGGCGAAGATAGGTTGTCAACGATTCCAGTCCCAGGTCCAGTTCCGTCCCGGTCAGGGCGGAGAACCTGCCAACCGCATAGAGGGCCTGAAGCCGAAATCCCTCGGCCGTCAGCGCTTTCTCGAAAGATTGGACGCCCGGGTGTGATTCGGCCGCCAGCGCCGCGAGAGCGTCCTTCGCGACCTCAAGGCTGCGGCGAGCGGCCAGGAACGCCTTTTCGTTTTCCTTCTCCAGCCTATACAGGTTGCTCAGTCGCCGCAGGACCGGACCGCGGTCGGGATAGGACTGGAGAAACGCCTCGTAGACCCGGATCGCGTCGCGGCGCCGCTCGGCGCGCAGGTAGTGGGTCGCCAGGGAAATTACCGGCCGTACGTCGCCATTCGCCTGGGCGACCGCGTCAAGATAGGCTTTTTCCCGTTTGTCCTGCGCCCTTTCCTTTGCGTGGATGATGGCCTGCGCCATGTAGCCTTCCATCGGGCTCCGGGACGCGATCTCCGCGGCCTGTCTCAGCGCTTTCTTCCTGTCGCCCCCCATAAGCCCCGGCGCGTTGAGATGGTATTCCACAAGTTTGGTACGTGCGGCGAAGTGATCGGGATCCAGTCGAACCGCCTCTTCGAACGCCTTGCGGGTGCGTCTGGCCTTGCCGGGCTTACCGAAAATGCTGGCGCGCTGCGCCCTCACGCCGTAAACCATCCCCAGCCAGTACTGATAGTCGGCCGAGTCCGGACTCGCTTCAACGGCCTTCTCGATCCACTTGAACCCCGCTTTTACGTCCCCCTTCCATACATTGATGCGGCCCAGCAGATAACAGATCGCGCCGCGGTCGGCCCCGGGCCGCGCGAGTAGTGTCTTCAGACTGTCTTCGGCATCGGCATATCGGCCCTCGATGAATGACGCCAGCGCCGGACGAATCTCCGTTGACGCCGCCTCAAGGCTCGGCGACAGGCACACCAGAACAATAAAGAAGATTACCGCACACCGTGTCAATTCACCCTCCTGAGTCTTCGCGACGAATTTACGAAACTACGAAAGAACGAGACTACGAAAAAGCGGGAAGACATCATTCGTCTTCTGGTTTTCTCGTTTACTCGTCTATTCGTATTCTCGCCTATTCGTCTATTCGTATTCTCGCCTATTCGTCTATTCGTATGCTCGCCTTCTCGTTCTCTCGTTTACTCGCCTATTTTTCCTCTCGTCTCTTCGTATTCTCGTTTACTCGTCTCTTCGTATTCTCGCCCCTATTCCTGCTGCCACAGTCCATGAAAATCGGCGTACAGCGCGTGCCGGCCCAGCAGTTCGTCGTGGCCGCCGACGTCGATGCCGCCGCCGTCCATCACCAGCACCCGCCTCGCACGCCGAGTGGCCGCCATACGGTGCGCGACAACGATCAGGGTGCGGCCCAGGGCCATGAACGCCCTTTCCGCGCGTTCCTCCGCCGCAGGGTCGAGGTGACATGTGGCCTCATCCAGCACGAAAATCGGCGACGCCGCCAGGTGCGACCGCGCCAGGGTCACCAACTGACGTTCCCCCTCGGAAAGGCCGGACTTCGTGAGGTTGACTTCCGCGTCCAGTCCGCCCAATCTGTCGATCACGCGTTCCAGCCCCACGGCCCTCGCGGAATCGGCGATTTCCGCTTCGGATGCCGAAGGCCGCAGGTATACCAGGTTCTCGCGCAGCGTTCCCACGAAGACGTACGCCTCCTGGGGCACCATCGTAATCAGACGCGGACGATCCGGCCGCAGAAAGCAGGTCTCCCCGTCGACTGTGATGGCGCCGCTGTCCGGACGCAATACGCCCGCCAGCAAGGCGGCCAGCGTGGACTTGCCGATCCCGCTGGGGCCCACAATCGCCAGATGATCGCCGGCCGGGACGTCCAGCGAGAATCCCTCCACGATGGGCCGCCCGGCGCCGTACGCAAAGGTCAGATCGCGCACCGCCAATGCCGGTTGTCGCGGCGGCGGCATGCGCGCTTCACCATTCGCCGCCGGCGCCGCGCCATCTCCGGTGGATGCCAGCAGGCGCGCATGGTGGATGCGTAACGTGACCAGCCTGGACAGCCCGTACGTCACGAATGCCGTCGCCGCCGTCAAACCCGCGAGCAGGTACGTGAACGACCCGACCACCTCACCCGCGCTCAGCAGATCGTTGCGAACCAGGTACGGTACGAAGCCCAGGGCCGTCAGGGCGGGAAACGTGGTGGCGACGGCGTTCACGACGCCGAACCCGACAGCCTGGTGGTCGTATTGCCTGAGCGAAGCCCTGACGGACCGGTTGATCCGATCTTCGACGCGGTCCATGGCGAATCCCCTGGCGCCCGCGGCCACCAGGTCGCGCACGGACTGGAGCGCGCGGGTTGTTTCGCCGTGGGTTTCCTCATCGGCGAGCATGGACGCCGTCTGGTCGCGGGTCCTGACGCGGACGACCGCAATCTGCAGAAGCGCGGCCACAACGAGCCAGGGCAAAGCCAGGACGAGAAGCGTCCACGACAACGTCGCGAGTCCGGCAGCCGATCCGATGGCGAAAAGGCCGCTCGGCCCCAGGCGCAGAAAATGCGCCAGCACGTCTACCAGCGCCGGAACGTGCTGGGTGAGTTCCGCGCCGGAACGCAGCACCCGGTCCGAACGTACCGCATCGCCCAGCGTGTGCAGAACGGTGTCGCGGGTCAGGTCGACCTGCACCCTCGACGTGAGTATGGCCGTCCAATGCGAGAGACGCAACAGCGACCAGACGCCGACCGCGCCCGCGACCAGTAGCGCGCCGATCCACGCCAGGGACCCTGAGAGATCGCCCGCGCGCGCCGTATCCACGGCGCTGGCGATGAGGCGACCGGAGAGCGCCGGGGCGAGTGTCACGCCCACGCTGCACACGGCGATACGAAACAGGCATCCCCTGTGCCTTGACACGTAGTGATACAGCGATCGGATGGGCGTCATTCAGCCGCCTCCTCCGACGGGTCGCCCTGGAAGGCGGCGCGGTAGGCGGCGTCCTGCCACAGTTCGGCATGCGGCGCCACGCGCCGGACCTCGCCCTCGAAAAGCCAGGCCACGAGATCGGCTGCCGCCGCGGTGCTCGCCCGGTGGGCGATCACAACGGTCGTCCGCGACCTCCCAAGCCTCCTCAGCGCCGCGAGGACGCGCGCCTCGGTAGCCACGTCCAGACTGCTGAGGGCATCGTCCAGAATCAAAATGGGCGTATCCCTGAACGCGGCCCGCGCAAGCCCCAGCCGCTGGTGTTCGCCGCCCGACGTCGGCGCGTCGTCAAGGGGTGAATCGTAACCCTTCGGCAGACGTTCGATGAATGCGTCCGCTTCGACCTGCCGCGCGGCGGCACGCACGGCCTCGTCTGTGGTTTCCGCTCCAAGCGTTATGACGTCACGGATCGTGTCGCCGAAAAGCGCTGGCCGCTCGAATGCATATCCCACGAGTCGAGAGAGCGCGTCGCGGGGCAACCCGGAGACAGCCGCGCCGTCGATGCGAATAACGCCGCGGTCCGGATCCTGTAGCCGGCCGATCAGTCCCGCGAGCGTGGTCTTGCCGACGCCTGACCGGCCGACAAGGGCGACCGTCTTTCCGGCGGGAATGAGGAGATCCACGCGCCGGAGGACCTGCTCTTGCGGTCCGCCGAGGGAAACGCTTTCGATACGGATCTCGCCAGGCCCCTCCGGGTGGGGCGCGTCCCGCCCGGGTTCAGGCACGGCGGCCGGAGCTCGAAGTACGGCGAGTACCCGTGCCGCGTAGGCGCGAAAGATGGCGATCTGGAACCAGCCGTTGTCGAACAGGCCGGCGACGCTCGCGTAAGTCATCTGCGCGTAGCGGATGGCGGCCATCAGCGCGCCCGCGGTCAGGCCGCCCGACGCCAACAGAAGCACGCCGGCGACTGCAGTGACGGTCAGAACGACGTGATTGGCGCTGGTGACCAACACGCCGCCGCGGCCGAAGTCTTCCAGGATCTCACGCGTCTTTTCCGCCACGTGCGGCAACGGCTTCGTAATGCGCTCGACTTCCCGTTCCAGAGTGCCCGCGGCGCGTATGGTGCGTCTTCCGGCGAGGGCGCCCGTGTACGCGTTGACCATGCGGCTGTTCAGTTCGTCGAGCCCGGTCTGTCCCGCGGTAAGCGCGCCCATCAACCGGTGCATGAGGACGGTAACGGCGCCGACGCCCGCGAGCGCAACCGCTGCAAACACCCAGTGTACGTAGAACAGCGCAGCGAGACTGCCCGCGCCGGTGAGAAACCCCGTACCGATCCGCAGCAGGGTCTCCGGATAACGCGGCAGGTACGACGCCTCCGAGCGGATCCGGTTCTGCAGGTCTCCGTCGTCGAACGGCCGCCGGCCGGGCATGCCGAGGTCCAGCGCATGGCCGACCATTCCGCGCGTCAGCCCCCTTTCGATGGGGGCCCGGAGCCTGGCTCTCACGGGTTCCGCAACGATTTCAATAAGCACCGATACGATCATCGCGACCGCCAGCGCCTGGAACCCCCAGCCGATTCGACCTTCCACTGCCTCGTCGATCGTTACGGCGGCCAGGGCAGGAGCGGCCAGCCCAGCGCCGATGGACAGCAGGCTCAGTAAAGCGTCGAAAGCGAACCAGTGCCATGCGCCGCGGGCGTACGGGCGCAGAAACGCCATCACCTCACGGATATTGGGAAGCCGGGGATCGTCCGGACGAATGTCCTGGCCCTTCGAATCATTCTCTTCAGGCACCGTGCCACCACCTTATACAAACACCGAATGGCTGACCGCTGGCGGCTGATAGCTGCGTTTCGCCGTCGTTCAATACATATGTATCGCTCCGTCCGGTCCCACGTAGCGACGCGGGGGCAGCGCCTGGAACGGCCGCGACTTCACCAGGTCCATATCCAGCTCGACGCCAAGCCCCGGGCGCCGCCCCAGTTCCTCGACGTCCACGTAGCCGCCGAAGAGCGGCACCCTCAGCGTCTGGACGTCGTCGAACCACGGTCGCAGGCGGCAATGCTCCAGGATCTCGAAATTCTGCATCGCCGCGGCGGCGTGGGCGGCTCCAGCCAGCGCCACCGGGCCGTAGGGATTGTGCGGCGCGATCCCGATCCCGTACACCTCTGCGAAATGGGCGATCTTCATCAGTTCGCTGATCCCGCCGGCGTGACAAATGTCCACCTGGCACACGTCCACCGCCTGTTTCTCAAACCACTCCCGGCAGTCCCACCGTGTCATCCACCGTTCTCCCACCGCAACCCGCATACCCGGAAAATCCCGCTTCAGTCTCACGTACGGTTCAACCGTACTCTGCTCGATCGGCTCTTCCACGAAAAACAGGTCCAGCGGCTGCAATTGCCGCATCAGGCGATGCGCCGCCACGGGCGAAAATACGCCGCCGCAGTCGATCATCAGCGCGGCATCCGGCCCCAGCGCCTGGCGCAGCCGGGTCATCTCCCGGACGGCCACGTCCGCCTGTTCGTGCATATCGAACGGCGCAACCGCCGGGCCGTGCCCGTGCTTGAACGCATCGAAACCCTCATCCAGGGCCTGTGCCGCGTGCGCCTCCAGCGAATCCGGACCCAGGTCCGCCCGTGCGTAACACCGGACCTTGTCGCGGACCCTTCCGCCCAGCAGCCTGAATACGGGCTGTCCGGTTGCCTTGCCCACGATATCCCACAATGCGACGTCGATTCCGCTGACGGCGCTCGTATGAACCACGCCCCGCTTCCACCAGAAGTCCCGGTACCCCAGTTGCCAGACGTACTCCACGTCCATTGGGTTCATACCCAGCAGCCTGGGTTTCAGCGACGTCTCCACCTGCGCCGCTACGGCCATTTCGTGGTGCTCCGTGGTGGCCTCGCCGATTCCGGTAATGCCGGCGTCCGTCTCCACCTCCACGAATACCCAGTTCCGCCTGGGCGTCTTCCCGTCCGCCGCGGGGACGTTCATGACGTGCGCCGTGATGTCGACGATTTTCATCTCAGCGCTCCTGTAGGAGCTTTTTCGATCTGAAGAATTCCCTGAGCCCTTCCATCTCCTCGTCGTTCAACGAATAGTAGGGTTTCCGGCGCCAACGCCCGGCCACGCCGAAGATCTCCATCGCGCCATGGAACCCCGCGTTCCATCCGCCGGTCAGCTTGCCGATATAGTCGAAGAACGGCATGTCGTATTCACGGATGACTTCTCTGGCCGCTTCGACGTCGGCTTTCCGGATCGCATTCCAGTATCGCCGCGCGATCTCCGGCTGGAACGTGACATACGACGACATGTAACCGTCGCATCCGTACGGCCACATATTCATGTGGTTCACCTTCTGCCCGCCCGCGAACACCGCCACCCGTTCGTGCGCGACAAGGCAGAGCCGCCGGGCGAAATCCCCGCACACGTCGTCCTTGATCGCGACCACGTTTTCGAATCCGTCCAGCGTTCTTTCTATCACCTCCAACCCGAATGCCGGTCCTCGGGCGGAGAACGAGCCCGTGACGATCATCACCGGCATCGTACGCGAGACCTCGCCGTAATGTTCCACCATCGTCTCGACCGTACTTGAAGCCCCCCATGCCGGCGGAAGCGCCATCAGCACGTCCGCTCCCTGCGCCTTCGCGAACGATGCGAAGGCGACCGAGCGACGGGTGTCAAAATAGCGATCGGCCGCCACCACCATACCCCGGCCGGCGGTGTGTTCGCACGTTACCCGGGTTACCTCCGCGATCTCCGCCTCCGACATGCAAATATAATGGCTGTCTCCCGCCGTGAGCAGCACGGTTCGGCTTCCGCCTTCCAGCACAAAATCGATCTGGTTCCGCAGCCCGTTGTAATCCACGCCGCCGTCCTCGTTGAACGGCGTCGCGATCGACGATATGATCCCAGTTAGATGCGCCCGAACTTCGTTGCGGTCCATGGAAAACCCCAAAAAAGCAGCTGTCAGCGATCAGCCGTCAGCTGTCAGCCAGAAGCGGTTACAGTTAAGGACTGGCGCCGGTAATCGCCGATATCCCAACCGCAATGTGGGCAACCACAAGGGTTGCCCCTACAAATGCTACATTCGCGCGCTCGGTCAGGGCGGCAGGGGCTTTTCCGCGCAATTCCGTCCCGCAACATAGCCCGGCACTGCCTGCACTGAACGCAGGGCAGCGGCTTTCGTTCTTACTCCTGAGGGTGTTCGCGGAAAAGCAGCCCCGCGGCGTTTGAGCGGCGCCTTTCTTTTTGGCCCTTTTTCTTTGGCGAGAAAGAAAAAGGGCGTAAATAAAATAAAAATAATTGTTTGAGTAAAGAAAAAGAGATCTGTATTACACAAAACCCATCATTCATCTTTCTTTTCCAGATCATGCCTCCGGCGTGTTCCTTAAAAGCGGAAAGATGGGAGAGGGGGAACAATCGGCTTCGCGTTACGGAACAACCTCAAACCCCATCTGCCGGAAGTGATGATCCAGTGTCAATACACGTTTAATGTGCAATTCCCGCATGAGAACGAAACTGCTGCAGTCCGTAAAGGAGAATTGCTTGTCCCGGTAGCCGAAAAAGAGCGCGCGGGCGCGTTCGCTTCTCGCTTCGTCGATCGACTCGACCCTCAAGCGCGACGAGCCGTCGATCTGCACCCACCACGCTTCAGCGGCATCCAGACCGAGACGCGACCGGATGGTAGTCAGCGTCTCGTCTATAACATAGTCGGTCGTCGTCAGGAGGCCGCCGGACGAGAGCCAGTCGTCTCGCGAGTCCCGAACCGCCGGCCCCTTCGAATCACGCCTGTCCGCCGCCGCGACCCATCCGGCGGTATCCACGAACATCTGCCTCATGGGTACAGAACCTCGTCATGTCGCGCCGCAGCGTCGCCCGATTCCGAAGCGCCCACGGGAGGGGCCTGGAAAAGGGGATCGGCTTCAAGCGGCGCGCTTCTCATGGGAGGACTCCCGACGGGGACGATGTCAAAAGCAGGCCGACTGCGGTACAGGACAGTAAAACGCTCTCCGTCACGCACCTTTGAGACGACCTCTTTCAGACGCGCCCGAAGCTGTTTGGCGTTGATGATCTCGGCCATTGCCCTTCCTTTCAAGTTTAACTTAAGATAAACTTTTTCGATAAAAAAGGCAAGATGGTGGCAAATAGCCAAAAGCGGGATCTCTTCTCCGGCCCCGCAGACCTCTCGCCCCGGCCCTTCTCTCCTAAGGGAAAGAGGGAGAAAGGCAGAATGTCGCCTTGACGGTCTTCAACAGACACCATGACTGACAGGAATTCGCCATCCCGGCACGGTTGCAAGCCGGGTGCATCAGGCGACCGCCGTTCCCCCTTCCTTCAGGAAGGGGACGAGGGGGTAGGTCCCGCTTCTCCATCTAATGGTGCCCTTCCTCCTTGTCGCCGTCTTCATCGCTACCAACGTGTTCCTTCCTGCCCTCGCCGTGATCGTCCCCGCTTTCACCGTGCCCTTTCCTGCTCGGTCCCCCGATGCGCAGAATGTGGCCGTCTTTGTCGGCAACGAGCATCTCCCGCGCCCCCCAGGGCCTGTCGACGGGCTTCTGCCTGATCTCCGCCCCCGCCCGCGCCAGCTTCTCGTGCAGTTCGTCAACATTGTCGACGCTGTAGTAGATCCAGACCGGACGGGCGCCCTGCCCTTTCTCGCTGAGAAAGACGGCTACTTCGCCATTGGATATGGATGCAAAGGTCTTGTCCGCCGCCTCCGCGGGCCAGTCCCAGTTCTTCTTGAAGCCGAGAATGCTGGTGTAGTGCACGACACTCGCTTCAACGCTCTCGACGTTCAGAATCGGGGTGATTGCCGTAAACGCCGTCGATCCGGAAACGGAGCCCTCGTCCCGGCCCTCGTGGGCGACGGCGAGTTGGGCGATACCGAATGCGATTCCTGCAACGACTGCCGCGATTCCGCGACCGTTCATGGTTTGCCTCCTTTCTGTACAATAACCCGTCAGTGCTCGGCGAAATGCGGTGAGGCGTGAGCGATCACCGTCCGCCTGCTTTTCGTGCATGCCCGAAATGTGTCGCAAAAAGCGACGCGCGTCGTGAGTTGCAACGCGTTCCGGCGTTCATTTCCCGTGATTTCCTGTTAATATATTTATAAACAAATAGTTATATCCAGTAAGTGCGGTCGTTTCTATTCCGTTGGTGCGCCGACAGACGCATTTTGCGACGATCTCTGCGAGAAGGAGATCGTCGCATTTAAACTTAACATATTGATATTAAATAATTTATATCGAAACATGAAAATCGGCACCGATTTTGCACATTAATTGGACCCCTCCCTCCCGCAGGATGGCGCGCGGCATCTCTCGTGAGGTCCGCATTCGCCCGCTATCGTCCCATCGCAGGTCGTTCGCGTCCCGGCGATGACAGCGGCGTACCCGTCCGATGATGCGTCACAAGCACCGCGACGGCGTCCTGAATCAGGGCGCGCCTGTACGTTATGCGGCGCAAACAGGCAGACGTTGAAGATCACGGGAGGGACTCAATGCCGTCTTCCGGAAACGGACTGGCGCAACGGATGGCCGAACTCTTCCAGGAGTTGCTCGATCGGGAACTGCAAAGCGTCAAACTGGCCGTCGAAGCGCGCAGGATGGAACTGCTCGAAAAAATCGGGACCAGGGAAACGGAGTTGAACGACGACGACCGGCTGGATGCCCTGTTCGATCAGTACAAAGCCGGCCTGGCGGAAACCGAACGACCGGAGAGCCGGGTCCAGGAACGCCGCCTGTATTACGATTGGGAAGGCCGGCTCAGGTCGGAACTGGGTATCTGGAGAGTGGAGCTGGACGAACTGGAAAAAAAGAGCATCGACGACAATACACTGCTGACGAACGCACGAAGCAAGGTCATGCGCCTGTTGCTGCGCGAGACGCTGTTGGTGGTCAATCGTGGATGTATCAATGGACCGAAACCGGATAAGCCGGAATATGAAACCCTTGAGGACTGTCTCATACCGGTTGTTCAGGAAATGAAAAAGGGCAAAACCCATACCGAGGCTTTCCGCATCGTTGCGGAAAAACTGGGCGCCCGCAGAACTGCCGTTGCTTCTGTATGTACAGGAAAACTGGACCTGACGACCGAACAATTCGTCGATCACGTCGCGAGCGGCCGGATCGTGCAGGTCGTAAGGAAAAAATATCCCGAAAAAACCGAACTGATCGACCGGATGTTGGCCTCGCTCTATCCTTAGAGATTACAAATTCGCGCGGGATTCGAGCCCCCCTGGGCGGGAACGAAATCCTTCAGATCCACGAAGCCATCATCGGAAAGGCGTGTCCACGGCAATAGCGAATCTGCACGGCTGGCATCCCCGGGCGCTATAGTGCCTCAATCCCGAAACGCTCAGCGGTGTCAAGGGTTTCCCGGACGTCTTTCCAACTGGTGTTGTGGTTGATGATGCACAGCCTCAGCGAAAACGTCCCGTGCAGTAACGTCGAAGAAAAAAACGCCCGGTCCTCCCAGAACACGCGTGCAAGCACCGTTCTGTTGATTTCTTCCAGGGACGCCTCGTCCAGTTCGACGCCTTGGGGATTCACACGAAAACAAACCACGCCCAGCGACACGGGCGTCACGAGTTCCAGGTTCCCGCTCTCCTCCACGTACTCACCGGCGCGAGTCCCAAGCTCCATCCCCCTGGATACGGCGCGCCGGAACGCCGCCATCCCGAACGTCTGTACCGACATCCAGATCTTCAGCGCGCGCATGGACCGGCTCAACTGCAGTCCCCTGTCCGCGATGTTAGGATGGTTCGTACCCCACACCGTATCCTGCAGGATATCCGGGTGCACGGCGAATGCGCGCTCGAGGGCGCCGGCGTCCTTCACCAGGAGGCATCCCGCCTCGTACGGCTGGAAGAACCACTTGTGGGCGTCCAGACCGACCGAGTCGGCGCGCGCGATCCCCTTAAGGAGTCGCTTGCCACGTTCGGTAACCGCCGCAAAACCGCCGTACGCCGCATCCACGTGCAGCCAGATGCCTTCCGCCTCGCAATAATCCGCCATCGCCTCCAGGGGGTCTATCGCGCCGGTGCTGCTGGTTCCGGCGTTGGCGCAAACCGCAATCGGGTTGAAGCCCGCCGCACGGTCCTCGGCCACGGACCGCGCCAGCGCGTTCATGTCCAGCCGGAACCGCTCGTCGCTGGCGATCGTTCGAATACGCTCCGGACGCACACCCACGATCCTCGCCGCACGTATATGCGCGCTGTGGCTCTGGTCGCTCATATACACGGTCGGCCGGACCGGATGTCCGGCCGCTTCACGCGCCGCGACGAACGCGTCCAGGCTGGCGGCCGAGCCCCCGCTGGTGAGCAGGCCGCCAGCGCTTTCAGGATAGCCGATCCAGTTTTGCAGCCAGTCGATCACCACCAGTTCAAGCTGGCTTGGGCCACTGGCAACCAGCCAGGTGCAGACGTTACTGTTGTACCCCGCTGCCAGAAAGTCGGCAAGCACTCCCGGCCAGGTGGTCGACGACGGAATGAATCCGAAGCACCGCGGATGATCGAGCCGGGTCGCCACGGGAAGAATCTCCTTTGCGGCCTGCTCCATCACCTCCTCCGCAGGGCGTCCATCCTCGGGCGGCGGCGCCATCAGACGGTCGTCCAGTTCCCGGCGAAATTCGCCGTCCCATGCGCCTTCCGCGGGAAGATTCTCGGTCCGCGCGACCAGGAGTTCGGCGGCCTTGCGAGCCAGGTCCAGCATCGCCTCGGAGGACATCCGAAGACCTCCGCACTCGCCGTTGTTCTTTTTGTTATCGGATTCTATGGCGTCGTCTCGCTTTTCTTCGTTCGTTCTCGGGGATTTCGCCTATTGTGGTGTCTTCTCGTTCGTTTCTATGTAGACGCGCTGTTGTCTTGATGTTGAAGGCCAAGAATCAGGATTGGGAAAGTTCATTTATTTGCACGAAATAAGTTGACATTTCCCAGAGAAGCGGCCATATATATAACCACGGAGACGCAGAATTGCAAACCAGAACGGAACGAATCAGGCGCCTCCTCGAAAACGATGGATGGTACCTGGCACGTCACGGCTCCGGTCATGACATTTTTCGGCACTCTGACATCAGAGGGATCATTAGCCTGCCGAGACACAGAACCGTATCCCCGGGCGTTGCCGGATCGATCGCAAGAAAAGCGCGCTGGACGGAATAATCAACCCTTAGGGAGAACCGAAATATGGATCGATACCCTGCGTTAATCGATGGTGAAAAAGGCGCCTATGGGGTTACGTTTCCCGACCTTCCCGGCATCGTCGCTATGGGAAACACCGTCGACGAGGCGCTGGTGAACGCCGAAGAAGCCCTTCGCGATTACGCAATCGAGGCCGAGAAGGACGGTGAGAAGATCTCGCTGCCGAGCGCTTTCGAGCAGTTGGAAGTTCCGCGCGGGAATACGCTTGTGTCGGTCCCGTTAATCCGCGTAACAGGCCGCAACGTCCGCGCCCATATGACCCTGGACGAGGGCGTTGCGGCCTTTATTGACGGCGAGTCGCGAAGACGCGGTATGACCCGTAGAGCCTACGTTGAGTGGATCGTAAAGCGAATCGCACAGGTTGGCGGATGAGTACCGAAAACCTGAAGTCAGTTGCCGGCGCTTATTCGAAGACTGCCAACTCGCCGTCCCTGACAATCAACACCACCGGGTCGTAAACCGCGTCCCCGCTGTTGTCGAAGGAAAACGCGCCCAGGACCGTGTCCAGGTCCCGCGTGGCGGCCATGGCGTCTCGAATCGCTCCCGCATCGGTTGAACCGGCCTCGGAGATCGCCTCCGCGAGAATGTAAAGCGCGGCGTACGACTGTGCGGCCCAGGTGTTCGGTTCGGAACCGTATCTTTCAAGGTAATTTGCCACAAAGGCCGCGTTTCCGGGCGTGCCGGCCGCGCCCGACCAACTGAGAAATGAGATCGCGCCCTCCGCGGCATCACCGGCAGCCTCGACTTCCGCCGCGGTCATTACCGGAACCAGGAAGGGTATATTCGCGCCAATGCCGGCCTCGCGGGCCTGGATCAGTATCCGGGACTGTTCGGCGCCCAGGGCCGAGACAAAGACGGCGTGCGGATTCAACGCCTTGATACGCGTCAACTGTTCGCTGAACGTGGTATCGCCAGTGGCAATCGTCTCTCTTGTCAGGACTTCGACGTCGATCCCGGCCAGCGTGTTCCGTATCGACTCGTCACTGCTGCTTGAAAAGACATCGGTTACATCCACGATGGTTGCCACTCTCCGATACCTCAGCTTTTCCTGCGTCACCCTGACGGGGCCCGGGATCAGCGCATTGACGTTCAGGCCGGATCGGAATACGTAATCGCCGATCGCGCTCAGCCCGGCCGCCGTCGAGGTGGAACTGAAGGCAATGACCTCTTTTCGCTGGGCGATCGGGAATGCCTCCCGGGCCGCGGTTGAGATGACCGGACCGAGTATGACTTGCACGCCGTCCCGGTCGATCAGTCTGTTGAATGCTTCAACGGCGCCTTCGGCTGTTCCACGGGAATCCTCTAAAATGAAGTTGATGCTGGCGCCGCCGAGTTTCGACGCGTTGTTGATCTCTTCCCGTGCGAGTTCAAAGGCATCTCTCGCGGGAAATCCGTACCGGGTCTGGGGTCCGGTCAGAGGCAGAACGACGCCCATGGCAATCTCCGCGGGGAGACCGCCCTGTGCCAGCCTGATCGTGGCTCCCGTGCTCGCCCTTCCGCCAATCACCAATTCGACGGTCGTTTCATAACCGCCGTTAACGGGAATGCTCGACCACGATCCCAGAGCAATGCCGTCACGCGTTGCGCGAGCGCGATAGTAACCCGTTACCCGGTCCCCTGCGATCCCAATCCTCGCCTGGCCGCGCACGTTGGTCGTACCCGACCATTCGTATGCCGCCGTCCTTCCCGATACGGCTCTTCCGATTTCGACCGAGACGCCGCTGACCGGCGTTTGACCGCGCATCACGCGAGCGTTCAGTACCGCCAGGGTCCGGGCCTCGCTTAAGGCCAGCTTTCCAGGCGGCGTCGCAGCCCGATCTTCTGCCTCCGGAGCGAGCGACGGTGTCCTGCTGTCGCCGCCGCAGCCCCACAACACGCCAGTAACGAGCGCAGCAACAATGGCGCCGCGTATCCGGATGTACATGGAAAACCCTCCAGGTTAGCGGAGCGCTGAAAAAGTCGCTCTGCAGGCCTGCCATTGAAGCCCTGGCAGGCAGGTAGCCGGGATGGACTCTTGCAACGGGCTGTCAAACCATTACGGCACGAATCGATAGACCACGGACAATTGCGAGGGATCGGTGACGCTCGTGTCCGTGTGGTGGTAGATGTTGATGCGTCCGGTACCGCAGTCGCCGAATTCATCGCAGGCGAGCGTGCCGGCGAGAGCCTGAAAATCCGACGTTGCGTGGAGTTCGCGCCGCAGTGCATTGCGGTCCACGATCAGCTCTTCGTCCCTCGCAATCGCCACGGACTCGATGGCGCTGAGCAGCAGCGTCGTGGCGTCGTAGGAATGGGCCCAGTACGGAGTCCCCGGAAACCCGCCGTACGCCGCGTCATACGCGGCCAGCGCCTCGTCCACGCTCTTGCCGGTAACGGCATTGACATTCGAGCCGAGATCCGCCTCGGGTCCGGCCGCGTACACGCCCTCGGATTGAGGCGTAGCGAGAAATTCCGAATCGAGCAAGGCGGCCCCCGTGATGAGGGTCACGCCTTCAAGGCCGTCGAATTCCCGCACCTGTTTCGCGAACGGCAGGCCTTCTTCGTCGAAGAGCGGGAAGAAGATGCCGTCAGGCCCCGCTTCCGCGAAATCCGTGAGCACCGGGGTCATGTCCGCTTGCCCTTTTTCTATCCGCGCGCTGACAGGGACCTCCCCGCCAACTTCGGCGAACGCATCGCCGAACGCGCTGACGAGGGCCGTGGTATAGGGATCGCCGTCGTCTACGGCCGCCATCCGCCTCAGGCCCAGCTCATTGTATGCGAAGTCGGCGACTGCCCGGGCCTGGTAGAGGTCGTTGATCGCAACCCGGAAATAGCCGGGGTGATAGTCGGGGTTCGCGTTGCCCGCCAGGTCGGACGTCAATCTCGGAGACGTATTGGAGGGGGAGATCATGACCAGACCGGCCGCGCTGATGACCGGTGACGCCGCCACTGCCGCGCCCGAGCAGGAAGTGCCGACGACGCCAAGCACCCGCGAATCAGCGACAATCTGCTCAGCGCCGGACCGACCGCCCTCGGGCCCGCACATGCCGTCTATCGGTTCACCGAGTTCGACGTTGCGGCCGTGTACGGTTCCGTAGTCCCTGACGGCCAGCTCAACGGCGTTGCGCGACGGATCGCCAAGCGATACCGCGATCGTATGGGTGAGCAGCGAACGGATATGCACGGCCTGGCCCTCGCCAATCGCAACCAGGGCCCGCTCATAGGTAGCCGTTACGCGCGCTTTGTCTCCAACCGGCAGATCGACGCTGGTCTCGTATCCGCCATTTATCGGTATGCTTGACCACGATCCCAGCATGCTTCCGTCTTGCATCGCACGGGCGCGGTAGTAACCCCCCGACCCGCCGACCTCCACTCTCGCCACACCGTTTGCGCCGGTCGTTCCCGACGCCTCGTAGTCGGCCACCCGTCCCGAAATAGAGCGTGCGATTTCCACGGTGACCCCGCTTACCGGATTCTCCCCCTGAATCACGCGCGCCACAACCAGGGCGGGCGTGGTGTCTCCACTTACAGCCAGTTTTGACAGTGGCTGGCCGGTTCGACGGTCAGCCTCCGGTACCTGCGACGTCGTCAGGCGTTCACCCCCGCAGCCCCAGGTTACGGCGGCGACAATCGCGAACAGAAACAAACTGCGAACACGGGTTGACATGGCAATCCCCTCCAATATAGGATATAACCGAGAAATGAACCCATAGAGTCAGTCAGATGCCTCGGGTACCGGCGTGTGAAAGAGGAATGAAACCGTCTTCGCGAAAACGGACACTGGAAGTCGCAGACGTAAGATCACTCGAAAATCTCGAATTCGCCGTCCCGGACGATCAGGACGATGGGATCGTAAACGGCGTCCCCTGCCTCGTTGAAAGAAAACCTGCCCAGAATCGTGTCCAGATTCCTGATACCCGCCAATTCATCTCGAATCGCGCCCGGATCCGTCGATCCGGCCTCCGCGATTGCTGCGGCAAGGATATTGAGCGCAGCATAGGATTGTGCGGCCCAGTGATTGGGATCGGACCCGAATGTCGATGTGTAGTTTTCGACGAATAGCCGGTTTCCAGGTGTCGTAGCCGACCGGACCCAACCCGTAAAGGTTATCGCGCCTTCCGCGGCTTCACCCGCGGCATGCACTTCATCTACGGTCAGTTCCGGGACAATGAACGGCACGTTGGCGGGTATGCCGATCCGACGTCCCTCGACCAGGATCCGGGCCCTGTCCGCCGGCGATATGCCCGAGACAAAGATGGCGTCCGGGTTCAGCGCCACGATGCGGGTCAATGGTTCGACAAAGGTGGAATCGCCCGTTTCAAACGTCTCCCTTGTCAGGATCTCGACGTCCGCATCAGTTAACGCGCGCCTCAGCGCCTCGTCGCTCGCCCGTGCGAAGAGATCGCTCTCATCCACGATCGTCGCCACCTTGCGATAGTCCAGCCTGTTTTTCGTCTCTTCGACGCCGCCGGGCACCAGCACACCCAGACTGAGGCCGGCCCGGAATATGTAGTCGCCGATTGCGCTCAGGCCGGGAGCGACCGACGTTGAACTGAAAGCGACCACCTGGTTCTGCTGCGCGACGGAGAAAGCCGCGACGGCCCCGGCAGAAAGCGCCGGACCGAGAATCACCGGGACACCGTCCTGATGAATCAGCCGCTCGAACGCTTCAACCGCACCTTCCGCAGTGGCCCGGGAATTTCCGAGAATAAACTCGATGCGTGCGCCATCCAGCCGGGATGAGCCGTTGATCTCCGCGCGGCCGAGTTCAAATCCATTCATGATCGGCTGACTGAAGGGACGCTGTGGTTCCTCCCAGGGAAGGACCAGGCCGATCAGAATCTTCTCGGGAAGACCTCCCGGCGTCAACCTCAATGAGGCGGTCACGCGGGACGTTTCGCCGACCGGTAATTCAACCGTGGATTCGAATCCCGCGTGAACTGGAATGCTGGACCAGGTACCCAGTGCGGTCCCACCCTGCATGGCCCGCGCGCTATAATAACCGCTCACCCGGTTTCCCGCAATCCTGACGTGCGTGCGCCCGCGCGCGTCCGTTTTCCCGGACCACGCATAGTCCGACGCACGCCCCGAAATGGATCGAGCGAACTCGACGGTGACGCCGCTCAGGGCCGCCTCGCCCTGGCGGACGCGAGCGACGACCGATGCCCAAGTCGTGTTTCCATCTACAGCGAGTTTTCCCGCCGCGCGCCCCACCGCGCCTCCGGCTTCCGGAATCTGCGACGTCGTGACGCTTTCGCTGCCGCAACGCCAGCTCACGCCGGCGATGAGCGCAAGAACGAGCGCGCATCGGATATTGTTGAACAATCCGGACCTCCCTATGTGCTGATCCCAGGATACCACACGACTCCACCGCCGAGTCATCCCGTCTAGCTGCGTTGCTTGTGCTGCTTGCGTTGAGCTTGCCGAAACGGCATGTCGAAGCGAGCTTGTCGAAACGGCCTGTTGAAGGATAGTCGAAGGGCTGTTGAATAGCGGGCATTTCGACAAGCTCAATGACCACGCGTAACTCAGTTTAATGGATGTCGTTGAGCCGTTGTCTGGAGTTCCCGATCCTGCCCGGAGCCGCGCCGTGAGCACTCGCCCTGGTTGTGCCGCCTGCACTGAGCCCGCCGAAGGGATGCGAAGAGAGCAGAGACTGGCGTTCCGCCAAAGCGCAAAATGACAGGCAGCATTCACTGCCTGTCATTTTATGTGGTACCAACCCGACGGTGCGGAAACTTCTGAACGGTGAATCGCGGGCACACCCGGGTATCCGGAATAGGGCATCGCCGACCTTATGTGCCGACGATCCCTGAACAGCGTTCCAATATACATTGAATGAGAATGAACCCCGGATCCGATCCCGATACCGATTGCCGGCCGCGCATCACGGCTCGAAACGATAGACCACGGGCAACTGCGCCGGGTCTACGATGCTCGTATCCGTGTGATGGTATATGTTCACACGCCCGGTGCCGCAGTCTCCGAATCCGTCACAGGTGAGTTCCCCGATGAGACCGGGAAAACCGGCCGTGGCACCTACCTCCGCGCGCAGTGCGACGCGGTCTATGTATAACTTACCGCCATCCGCCACCGCAACGGCGTTGATGGCGCTCAGAAGCAGCGTTGTGGCGTCGTACGCGTGGGCCCAGAACGGATTGGTATGGGTACCGCCGTGGATAGTCTGGATTTCAGCGAGAACCGCGTCTCCGTTCTTACCGGTTGCGATATTGACGTTTTCGCCGTGAACCGGCTCCGGTCCCGCAAAATAGACGCCCTCGGACTGCGGCGTGCCGAGGAACTCCGACAGGAGCAGGGCCGCGTCCGTAAGCAGCGTGGCTTCATTCAGACCATCGACGTTCTTCACCTGCTCAGCAAACGGCGAACCCTCTGCAATGAAGAGTGGGAAGAAGATACCGTCGGGTTCGGCGGCCACGAAATCCGAGAGGACGCCGGTCATATCCGTTTCGCCCTTCTCTATCCTGGCCGTAGCCGGGATTTCGCCGCCGAGTGCGCTGAAGGCATTGCCGAATGCGCCGGTGAGGCCCATGGTGTACGGGTCGCCGTCGTCTATGGACACCACCCGCCGCAGGCCCAGTTCGTTGTACGCGAAGTCCGCAACCGCCTGTCCCTGATACAGGTCGTTGTTGGCCGTACGGAAATAGCCGGGATGATAGTCGGAACCGGGGTTGCCCGTGAGGTCGGACGTAAGCACCGGCGACGTGTTGGCCGGCGAAATCATCACCAGACCCGCCGCGCCGAGCAGAGGTGAAGCCGCCACCGCGGAGCCGGAACACAATGTGCCGATGACGCCGATCACCTGCGGGTTGGCGATGATCCGCTCCGCGCTTGCGATGCCGCCATCCTGGGAACACATGCCGTCTATCGGCTCGCCGAGTTCAACCTCGTGACCGTGGATCGGGCCATAGTCTCTTATGGCCAACTCGGCGCTGTAACGCGCCCAATCCGAAACCGACGGTACGACCACGTGCGCAAGAACCGTTCGGATCTGCACCCGCTGGCCTTCGCCGATCGTGACCACGTCACGCGCGGCTGTACCCGTCACGAGGGCGCTGCCGTCAACTGGCAGATCTACCTTCGTTTCATATCCGTCGTTGACCGGTATGCTCGACCACGATCCAAGAACGCTGCCGGCCTGCACGGCCCGCGCCCGGTAGTAGCCGCCCACGCCGGGTCCCCCGATCACGACCCTTACCCGGCCGTGCGCGTCGGTCGTACCAGACCATTCGTAGTTTGCGGGCCGGCCTGAAACCGAACGCGCGAACGCCACGGTGACGCCGCTGACGTCCGCATCGCCCCGCTGCACGCGGGCCAGAACCGCGGCCTGCTCGTTGGTTCCTCCGAAAGCAAGTTTTCCGAGCGGCCGGCCTGCCTGGCCCTTTGCCTCCGGCGCCTGCGACGTCGTCACGCGTTCACCGCCGCAGCCCCACGCCACACCCGCGGCAACCGCCAGGACAATAACGCTACGAATCCTCGGAAGCATGGGAAGGTCCTCCCATTCTCAAAGACACGCGTCAGAAAACCGGACAGGCGTCAGGGTCTCTTGATCCTGCCGCCTGAACATCCGAGAAACAATCCCCAGGCACACGACCTCGGCAGAAGCGACTGATGCGCTTACTCGAACAACTCGAATGCGCCGTCGCGGACGATCAGCACGATGGGATCGTAGACGGCGTCGCCGTCGTCGTTGAATGAGAACCGTCCCAGAATCGTGTCGACGTCCCGGGTAGCGGCCATCGCGTCCTTGATTGCGCTCGCGTTCGTCGACCCGGCGTCCGCAATAGCATCCGAGAGAATGTACAGCGAGGCGTACGAAAGCGCGGCCCACGGACCCGGTTCAGTCTCGTTTGCCGCCATATAACTTTCAATGAACGTCTGATTCCCCGGCGTGGAAGCGTTGGTCGCCCAACTCGTAATGCTGATCACACGTTCCGCGGCGTCTCCGGCGGCGGCCACTTCGTCCATCGTCATTTCGGGAATAATGATGGGAATATTCGAAGGAATGCCAACTTCACGGGCCTGCACCATGATTTGGATCATCTCCGACGCCAGACACGAAACGAAGAGGGCGTGCGGATTCAATTCCTTGATGTTGTTCAACTGGTCCGCGAACGACGTGTCTCCCGTAGCGAAGGTTTCCCGGCTCAGAATCTCCACCTCTCCTTCCACCAGGGCATTGCTTAGCGCCTCATCCAGGCTTTTGGAATACACGTCGGCGTCGTCGACCATTGTGGCGACCCGGCTGAACCTGAGGCTCTCCTGCAGGTCCCGGACGGCGCCGGGGACCAGCGTCCCCACGTTGAGACCGGAGCGGAAGATATAATCGCCGATTGCGCTCAGGCCGACGGCGGTCGAGGTCGAACTGAATGCCAGGACCTCGTTCTCCTGGGCGATTGGGAACACTTCCGCTCCCACGGTGGAGATTCCGGGGCCCAGGATGACGCTTACACGGTCTTCGTTGATGAGTTTGTTGAACGCTGCGGTGGCGGCGTCGATCGTGCCCTCGGTATCCTCGACGATAAATTCGATACTTGCGCCGCCGAGTTTCGAAGAACTGTTGATTTCTTCCCGAGCCAACTCGAAGCCTTCCATCGCCGGCACGCCATACACATTCTGAGGACCCGTGAGCGGCACGGCGACGCCGATGGCTATCTTCGCGGGCAGTCCGCCGGACGTCAGCGCGATCGCACCGGTCGCGCTCACTTTGTCGCCGATCGGCAGTTCAACCGATGACTGATATCCGCTGTTCACCGGTATGCTCAACCACGAACCGATCTCGCTGCCGTCCCGCATCGCCCTGGCACGGTAATAACCGGTCACCCCGGCGCCCGCGATATCCACGTAGGCCTGACCCCGCACATTGGTGGACCCCGACCATTCGAAACTGGCAGGCTGGCCTGAAACCGAACGCGAGAACTCGACGGTAGCACCGCTGACAGGCGCGTCGCCGTCCGAAACGGTGGCCACCACAACAGCCCTCATCATGCCATTGAGGGCCAACTTGCCGGCGGGTTGGCCGAACCGGTCGCCCGCCTCCGGCGCCTGCGACGTCGTCAGGCGTTCTCGACCGCAACCCAACGTCAGACTTGCTGACACGACGAATACGAACAAACTGCGAATACAAGCTGACATAGCAAACCCTCCTCATCGAAGACGGCAGCTAGTTGAGTAGAAGCCTGAATCCGGCCTCTCCGGTTTGGTTGCTTCAAGGATAACCGTGAAAAAAACCTCAGCGCCCGATATTTCAGCAGGGGCCGTAGATTAGCCTACTTGAAGACTTCAAAGGCGCCGCTCCGCACCTTCAACACAATGGGATTGTAAACCGCGTCGCCATCGGAATTGAACGAGAAACGCCCCAGAATCGTATCGACCTCCCGGGTATTGATCATCGCGCGTTTGATCGCGCTCGCGTCCATCGATCCGGTTTCCGCAATTGCTTCGGCGAGAACAAGCAGCGAGACGTAAGAAATCGCGCCCCATGGATGCGGTTCATAGCCGTACCTGGCGATGTAATTTTCAACGAAGGCCCGGTTCCCGGGCGTGGCAGCGTTGCTTGCCCAACTCAATACGGAAATCGCGCCTTCGGCGGCGTCCCCCGCTTTCCTGACTTCGGCCAGTGACAGTTCGGGTATGATCATGGGCATCATTGAAGGGATACCGACCTCACGGGCGTTGATCAGAACTTGAATCATCTCCGCCGCCAGACAGGAGACAAACACGGCATGTGGCTTCAACGCCATTATTCTGCTCAGCTGGTCGGCAAACGACGTGTCGCCCGTAGCAAAAGTCTCCCTTGTCAGAATCCGGACGTCGTTTTCGGCCAGGGCGTTGCGCAATTCCTCGTCCAGGCTGCGGGAGTACACGTCGGTCGAATCGACCATAATCGCCACACTTCGATACCCCAGTTTTTCCTTCGTACCCTTGACGGCGCCTGGAGCGAGTGTGCCAACGTTAAGGCCCGTGCGGAAGATATAGTCCCCGATCGCGCTCAGGCCGACGGCGGTCGACGTCGGACTTAAAGCCAGAACCTCGCTCTGTTGAGCGATCGGAAACACCTCCTTCGCCACGGTGGAGATACCGGGACCCAGGATGATGGACACACCGTCCTCTTTAATTAGTTTATTGAACGCTTTCGTGGCGGCATCAACCGTGCCTCGCGAATCCTCCCTGATGAACTCGATGCTCGAGTCCCCGAGTATCGATGAACCGTTGATTTCTTCAAGGGCGAACTGGATGCCTTCCCATGCCGGCGCGCCGTATAAGATCTGCGGGCCGGTCAGCGGGAGTGCGACGCCGATTTCGATCTTTTCGGGCAGACCGTCTGCAACGCAGCCCCAACTCACGGCAACGACGAGCGAGAAAACGAACAGACTGCGAATCTTGTTTGACAAGGCTGACCCCCAGGGGCTACGTTTGCAGCGGGCAGGGGCGCAACGCCCCGGACGGGGCGTATCCCACCCTCGAATAACCGCGTTGATCAGAGGTTCCCGTAGTAATGAATATAAGCGCATTTTCATCGTACACAAGGGCATATCGGAAATTCTTTTGGAAAAACCCCATGTGATCTCCGGCTCGAATTCGAGCCGGAGAGGATATCGAGAGACGCAACAGGCGGATTCGTGCGTTTGTTGCCGATTAACGAAAAACCCGGGGCGGGAATTGCGCCCGGGATTCACCGAAATCGGGCGGCCTCGCCGGACCCTCTCAAATGTCGGTCCCGTCGGATAATTCCTCCCTCGCTTTCCCGGCCGGCGCCCGTAACCCTGAACTGTCCGCTATATTCCCAGGATCCCCCGCGACACCTGGCGCGCCTCCTCCAGCGTTTCGACAACCCGGTGTCCGGGGAGATGTTTCAGGATGCCGAGCGCGTGCAGGGTTCTCGGAACCAGGCCGGACAGTCCCATCACAATGCATTCGGTCTGCTCGTTCCTGGCGATTTCCATGAGCTGCCCGATGACCATGGCCGCGCTGTCATCCAGATACGTAGCGCCGGTAAAGTCGAGGATAACGGCCTCGTGATCCTTGACATTCGCACCGATCACGCTCGCCAGTTTGGGGGAGGAAGCGACGGTGAGGCTACCCTTGAGCTCCACCAGCCCCACGCGAGCCGAGTCCGGACTGAAGGCGGCCGCGTCGACGTCCTCCTCCCCGGAAAAGAACGTCCGGTCCAGCAGCGGCACGGAGATGACGCTGTCCAGTTCCAGGCGTTGCAGTTGCCGCGCGTGCACCATGCCCGAAACGATAAGGCCGATAGCGACGGCGGTCACGAGATCGACAAAAACCGTCAGGCCCAGCGTAATCAGCATGACCAGGAGGTGTTCCCGGCGCAGGCGGTGAAGACGCGCAAGAAGGCGCCAGTCGACGATGTCCCAACCGACTTTCATCAGTATACCCGCGAGAACCGCATGTGGAATCGGCGCCACGTAACGGCCGAGACCCAGCAGGACGCCAATCATGAGGATCGCATACAGCGCGCCGGATACCCGCGTCTTCCCTCCGGCGCGTAGATTGGTTACGGTTCCGGTTTTCGATCCCGCGCCCGGGAGACCGCCGAACAGTCCCGAGACCATATTGCCGACGCCCTGCCCCACCAGTTCCCGGCTCGGGTTGTGCCTCGTTCCGGTGTACGAGTCGGAAGTCAGAGAGGCCCTGAGGCTTTCCACCGAACCCAGCAGAGCGAGGATGAGCGCCGGCTCCAGCGCCCGGATCAGAAAAGTGGCGGTAGGTATCGTCAATCGCAGTTCCGGCAATCCGGTCGGTATCCCGCCGATGACAGGGACGTCCCCCAGCCACAATACGCAAAGTACCGTCCCCACAACCAGCGCCGGAAGCGGTCCGGGCAGGTATCTGGCCAGCCTTCGCGGCCAGACCACGCCCACGCCGAGGCCGACGACCGCGATGGCTACCGCGTTGTAATTCACGTTCACAATCGCTTCGGACACCTCGCGGACCGCGCCGATCACGCCGCCGGGCGCCGGGGCCGACCCGAGGAACGGCAGGATGTGAATCACCATGATGATAATGCCGATGCCGGACATGAGTCCCGAGGTCACCACGTGCGGCGTATACGCCACGAAACGGCCGATCCTCGAAAGGCCCAGCAACACCTGCAGCATCCCGGCCATGACCACCACGGTCAGCGCTTCGGTGAAGTTGGAAGCGTAGCTGGAGACGATAACCACGAGAGCGACGGTCATCGGCGCCGTGGGTCCGGATATCCGTGTCGGTGTGCCTCCGAATACGGCCGCGAAAAAGCCGACCGCGATCGCGCCGTACATGCCGGCCGCCGCGCCCATGCCCGACGCGACTCCCAGCGCCAACGCGACCGGCAGCGCCGCCAGGGTTGCAGTGACGCCGCCGGGAATATCGCCCCGGAGCGTTTTGATGCCGAATCTCATCGTGTATTTTCCCCTCAAATCCTGGAAAGACGATACATACCCGTGCTGCGCGACAGGCTTGACATAACCCTCACGTACCTTATCATTAATATTGAACAACGACTTCCAAAACAGGAAAGGAACGGACGATGCTTAGATTCCCTGAAGAACTCATGCTTCTCATACTCGACGACGACAACGGCAGATTCGCCCGCGTGCCGGATCAGTCGCTTCGGTACGCGCTTGCCGGCGGGGTGCTGATGGACCTGGCCATGGAAAACCGAATCGACACCGATCCGGACCGGCTGGTCCTGGTGGACTCGACCCCGGTTCAGGACAGCCTTCTCGATCCGACGCTCGCCGACATTTCTCAGGCTGGCGAAACCCACGACGCGCGCTTCTGGGTGGAACGCACCGCCATTCGCAGCGCCGCGGACATTCGAGAGACGTCTCTTGAGCGGCTGGTTGAAAAGGGCATCCTCGAACGCCGGGACGACCGGTTTCTGTGGGTCTTCCGGTCACGGCGATATCCGTCCGTGGACGACCAGGCCGAGCGGGAAGTCAAGCTCAGGATAATGGAAATCCTGTTCAGCGACCAGATCCCCGATCCCCGCGACGTGGTGATCATCAGCCTGGCGCACGCCTGTAATTTGTTCAGCCAGATTCTGTCTGCCAGAGAACTCGCGCGCGTTGCCCCCCGCATCAACCAGGTGAGGAAGCTCGACCTGATCGGTCAGGCAACGTTTCGGGCGATCACGGAGATCGAACTCTCGCTTGCCCTCGCCGTACAGATGCGGCCATATTAGCAGCCCGTTGAAAAAGCCCATCCGGGCTACGGCCGGCCATTGCGGTCGAAATACCGCGTTGCGCTCCCTCGCCGAATCGCAGGATGGGACTCGGTCGCGCGCCTTGTCTT
>JAPPNU010000011.1 GCA_028873695.1 Gemmatimonadota bacterium
GCAACATGGGCATGATCCCGCCGGCCGAAGGCTTTCTCGAAACCATCCGGGAAGAAACGGAGAAACGGGGCATCATCCTGATTTTCGATGAGATCATTACCGGGTTCAGGATCGCTTTCGGCGGGGCGCAGGAACGGTTCGACATCACGGCCGACATGACCTGCCTGGGCAAGATTATCGGCGGGGGCCTTCCCGTCGGGGCCTACGGCGGGCGCAGGGAAATCATGGAGACCGTGGCGCCCGTCGGTGCGGTATACCAGGCCGGCACGCTTTCGGGCAACCCGCTGGCCATGACCGCGGGGTACGAAACGGTGCGTCAGCTTCAGGAGCCAGGGGTTTACGAGCGGCTCGAAAACCTGGCCTCCCGACTCGGCGACGGCCTCCGCGCCGCGGCGGTAGAGGCCCGCACTCCCGCGTACCTGACGCGCGTCGGGTCCATGATGTGTACCTTCTTCACCGACCAGGCCGTTGATAACTTCGATGCCGCCTCCACTTCGGACGCGGATATGTACGGTCGGTACTTCTGGAACATGCTGGATCACGGCGTTTATCTCGCGCCTTCGCGCCTTGAAACGGGATTCGTGTCCCTGGCCCACACCGAAGAGGACATCGACCGGACCCTCGACGCGGCCCGGGAGAGCATGAATCTTTTAAAGGCTATAGATTGTTGTTAAGTTATAGACTTTAAAAGGTATAAAATATACATATTCCTGTGTTTTAAGATCACTTGCGGAAGATGAACAGGAACCGCTTTTAAGTCCATATCCGAGAGGAGTTCAAAGTGATTCGCCCATATAGTCGTGCGTTCGCCATGATCACGGCTTCCATGTACTTCATGATCCTGGCAGGATGCGGCGGCGGGGACAGCGGCCCGACGAACCCCACGCCGTCCACACCGACGCCACCGACGCCGCCACCGACGCCTGTGGCAACGAGCATCGTCGTCACGCCTTCATCGATCACTCTGGCCGAGATCGGTGCGACCGAGCAACTGACGGCTACGGTGCGTGACCAGAACAACAACCCGATGACCGGCCAGACGGTGTCCTGGACAAGCAGCAACACCGCCGTTGCGACGGTCAGCGGCAATGGCCTGGTGACGGCGGTCAGCAACGGTACGACCCAGATCACGGCGCGTGCCGGCAACGCGTCGGGTACCGCGAACATCACGGTGGCCGAGCCGGTGCCGACCCGGATCACGATTACACCCTCCTCGCAAACGCTGGAGGCGATTGGTGCGACCGCGCAACTCAGGGCAACGGTACGGGACCAGCGAAACAACGTCATGTCCGGCCAGACGATTACCTGGTCGAGCGGGGCCGAAACCGTGGCGACCGTGAGCGGGACGGGCCTGGTGACAGCGGTGAGCAACGGCATGGCGGAGATATCGGCCAAATCGGGCCGTCTGTCTGCCAGTGCGGCCATAACCGTCGATAGTCCGGTGGCGACAAGCCTCGCGATCGAGCCGGCGGAGTATACGCTCGAAGCGATCGGCGCGACGGTACAGTTGACGGCCACGGTGCTGGACCAGCGCGAAAACGCGATGATGTCGGACGTGACCGTGAAGTGGTCGAGCGGCGACGAGTCCGTGGCGACCGTGGACGCGAATGGCCTGGTCACCGCGATGGACAACGGCATGGTGGAGGTCACGGCCCAGGCCGGAGACGCCATGGGGACCGCTGCGATTACCGTCTCCCAGGTTCCGGCGAACATTAGTATCGAGGTCGACGCCGAAGCCACCACGCTGACCGAGATTGGACAGACTCTGCCCCTCATGGTTTCCGTCAGCGACGCGAACGACGAACCCATTGCCGAACCGGACGTCATGTGGATGAGCAGTGCCGAGGCCGTGGTTACCGTGGACGAGGATGGATTGGTCGAAGCGGTGGGCGACGGCATGGCCGAGGTTACAGCCGCATCCGGTGAGGTCTCGGATAAGGTGAGCGTTACGGTGATGGTGCCGGTTCTCGAGATTGAATACGTCCCGTGGACCGGTGTGAGGGTTGCTCCCGGCCAGTTGATTTTCACGTTACCTGGTACAGTCATTGGACTTCCGATAACCGCATGCGCCAGCACACTTCTAGGTGGCGAGTTGAAAGACCGACCGGCATTAGGTTTCACCATTACCGTCCATTACTCCATATGGCAGCGAAGAGCCGATTTGGACAGTCCATGGATGGACATCGAAGAAACACGGAAGACCTTTGATGCTTGCCCTTACAATCCCACAGAATCCGGTGAATATAGACTGGTTGGTGATGTTACTATCGACGATGAACGAAGTTTCCGCGCCAGCGAAAACACGTTCGTCATACCTTGATCGTCAGGAACTTGAAACATAGTTCTGAACAGCAATTGTTTCCACCTGCAACCTTTAAGGGGATCGGCGGGTCCAAACCGTAGATCCCCTTTTATACCTCGAGGATCTTGTTGCCTCCGTGAAGTCTTGACGTCATGTAATCGTAAGTCGCAGGGAACATAACGGCTATGCTGAAAAACAACCTCGTCATCGCGCTGCGGCACCTGTTTGCCAACAAGGGCTACTTCTTCATCAACACGATGGGGTTGTCTATCGGCATCGCGAGCTGCCTTCTCATCTTCCTGTTCGTCCGGCACGAGTGGACGTACGATGCCTTTCACGAGAAATCCGACCGGTTGTACCAGGTCGTCGCCGCCGGATTTGGTGCCACCGATAACCCGTACACCTCCGCGAGAACACCCCTTCCGCTCGCTTCCGCCCTGAAACAGCAGTATCCCGGCGTGGTACGGACCGTTCGGATTACGGACTATCCATCCGAAATCCGCATAGATGGAGACAACTTCCGCAAGCAGAACGTCCTGTTATGTGACGCGTCCTTCCTCGAGATGTTTTCCTTCTCGATGGTCGAAGGCGATCGATCCACGGCGCTGAACAATGTGAATTCCGTGGTGCTCAGCCGGGCCGCCGCGGAGAGGTATTTTGGCGGGGGCAGCCCGTTGGGAAGGCAACTCACCGCCGGAGGTGCGCTATTGACCGTAACCGGCGTTACGGAGAACGCCCCAAGCAATTCCACTATCCAGTTCGACCTGCTCATTCCCTTCGACAAGGCACCTGAAATAAACCCCTGGATTTCCAATGCCATCGGGCGGTGGAACTACTCTTCAACGTCCACTTTCATTGAACTATCGGGTCCGGAAAAGGCCGCGACGCTCGAAGATCAACTGCCTGATTTCGTAGAAACACACTACCCCGCGTACATGTTGCCGCAGTTGATTCCGCAACCCATAACCGCGATGTACCTGGACCAGGAAGTGCGTTTCGGCCTGGGACCCACCAGCGACCCCAACCTGTCCTACATCCTGATCTGCAC
>JAPPNU010000029.1:0-36932 GCA_028873695.1 Gemmatimonadota bacterium
ACCGGCGCTTTTGCAGCCGCGCGAAGACCGCTGGGAATTTTAAGACAGCTTCTTACGTAAGCAGGGGTTTCATGGCCGCTTCGAGTTCGGCCATTTCGCGTTCCGTAAGGGGCTTTACCGGTTTGCGGCACGGGCCCACGGGTCTTCCGGAGAGATTCGTGGCGGCCTTTACGGAAGCGTTGTAAACGTGATTCCAGAAAAAGCGGTTGGCGGGAAACATGCGGCGCCAGAGGTCCCTTGCCTCGGAGATCTGCCCGCCAGCCACCAGATCGTAGAGATCGACGGCTTCCCCCGGCATGGCGTTGACCGCTCCCCAGACACATCCCGGACATCCTGCAACCAGGCTGAAGAAGGCGATGGGGTCCCCGCCGTTGAAGACCTCCGCGTCAATCGCCAGCAGTTCCTGAATTCGCAGAATATCCGCCATACTGTCCTTGATGTAATGGATGTTCTCCACTTCCATAAGGCGTCTGAAGAACGCGGGCGTGATATCGATTCCCGTGTGGACGGGGATGTTGTAGACCATAATGGGCGTGTTGACGGCGTCGGAAATTTCCGCGTAGTGGTCGAACACGCCTTCCATGTCAGGACCCTCGAAGTACGGCGGCAGCACGAGCAGGCAGTCCGCGCCTGCGCCCTCGGCGTGCCGGGCGTATTCGATCGTCTCCGACGTGCTCACCGCGGAGGCCATAGCGACAAAGCCGGACCTTCCATCGATGTGTCCGGCGGCCAGTTCGACAAGCCGCCTGCGTTCCTCCGGTCGCAGGCAGGCGAACTCGCCCGTGCCGCCGTTGATGAGGATGCTGTGAACGCCCGCGTCGAGCATGGCGTCGATATGATTTCTCAGCGCGGATTCGTCGATCCGTTCGCCGTCGTCTGTAAACGGGGTGCATAAAGCCGCGCAGATGCCCCTGAGTTTTTTCATGGCGGTCTCCTGGCTTCTTCTGTTCACAAAGCTCAAACCTGCAACACGGCCTCGTACCTTCGTGGATCATTCACCCTGGTATTCGTCGCCCGGCTGTCGAGCGAAAACCCGGTTCTCGTCCCATGGCCGGTGGCCCGGAATATTGTCCCGCGAAAGTACGGCGAGATTCTGATTTATACAAGAACACAATGAAAAGGGAGAGGTGCGAGGAGGGTCGGCGGTTTAGATGGGTCTTGACTCTGACCGGGGAAAAATCAATATTGGCGGGATTCTGGAACGGGCGGCGACGCACGTCTAGCGCACCCATTTGCGCTGCGCAATTGCCGTCGGCATTCTGTTCGATCCCGTTCGCGATTTCCCGCCCCGGCGCCACCCGACGGGTACCGGAACCAGCGCAGCAGGGGCTCGCATTGTCGGTTTTTCGGAGGAGGTTGACATGTCGCAGGTGAGGGAAGTTGGCATTCCGGTTCGCGCGGTGAATCGCGCGGCGCTGTACGCGGGACGAAACGGCGCCGGCGAGCCGTGTCTGTATGCGACCATGTCGCAGCAGGCCGCGAATCTCTTCGTATTGCAGATCGATCCGGAAACGGGCGGGTTGCGTCAATTCTGGGCGGACGTTCCCGACTCGAACTATACCACGGCGGTGTATCAGGCGCGGAACGGACGCCTCTATATCGGGGCGGCGCACTCGGGGCAACTCTACTGTTTCGATCCCGAGCAGGACGACCTGGTGAATTTCGGCACGATTAACGGCACGGCGGCGATTTTTCCGTGCAGTATCGACGAGGATTCACAGGGCGTGATCTGGATTTCCAGCTACGGCGCCGCGGATCTGACGAGCTTCAATCCCGATACCGGTGAGTTTACCCGGTACGGACGCCTGGACGAAGTCGATATGTACGCCTACTGTCACGTGAATGCCGACGATACGGTCGCATCGATGATCATGCAGACCCGCCCGCACGTGGTGGTCCTGGACCCGAAGACCGGTGAAAAGAGGACCGTGGGTCCCGTCGTGACGCGCGGCGACGGAACGCTGACCCTTCACCGGGGGGCGGACGGCAACCTTTATATCGAATCGAGCGAGGGGAATTACCGCGTGGAGGGCATGAATGCCGTCCCGGTGGAAGAAACCGTTCCCGCTGCAACCGTCCGGTCCTCCTTGCCCGACGGCAGTACCTTCCGATTCGTGGACGCGGCGGAGCAGACGTGCCGGATTCTTGAAGTAACGGGTCCGGACGGCGCTGTGAAGACGTTCAATATCGAATTCGAGGCGGCCGGAACGGATATCTTCTGCCTGCACGGTGGTCCCGACGGGTGTGTGTACGGGTCCAGCGTACTTCCGGAGCGGCTGTTCCGATATGATCCGGGTACGGATGACCTTGCGGACCTGGGCATCTGTTCGACCTCCACCGGCGAGGCCTATTCGATGGCGAATCTGGACGGCAGGATATATATCTCGTCATACCCGGGAGCGAAGATCTCGATTTACGATCCTTCGCAGCCGTACCGATTCGGCGAAAGCCGGGGCAGCAATCCCTGGGACGTCGGACGGGTGGACGATATTTCGTACCGTCCCCGTTCCACGCTGGCGGGTCCAGGCGGAAAGGTCTGGCTGGCATCGGTTCCCGACTACGGAAGGTGGGGCGGGCCGCTCTCATATTATGACCCGAGTACGGAGGAGAAAAAGGCGTTTTACCGCATCGTGGGAGACGCGAGTTGCTATACGCTGGCGCACCTGGAGGCTGAAGCCCTGATCGCCGTGGGCACGACCGTCAGCGCCGGCAGCGGGACCCAGCCCCGTGTGGACGAAGCGGTGCTGTTCCTCTTCGATTACGAGAACGAGGAGAAAGTCTGGGAAGGTGCGCCGGACCCGCCGGTGAGGGTATTCAGTGCGCTCTGCGCTCTCCCCGATGGACGGCTGATCGGGACGTTCAGCGGCGGCGAACGCGGACCCGAGCTTTTCGTGTTCGACCCCGCGACGCGGGCGTTTACGGACCGGATCGCAGCGCCCGAAGGCGGCCCGGTGGACAACGGGCTGCAACTGGGGCCGGACGGGATGATCTATGGCCTCACCCATACCCTCATCTACCGGCTGGATCCCGGTTCGCTGACGTTCGACGTCATCGTGGAATTCGAAGAAAAGTTGAAGGGCCACGGGGCGGCGGGGCCGATCCTGGGGAATGAGATCTATTTCTCCTCCGGGCACCGGCTCCTGGCGGCGGAGATATTGTAGCGAAGCCGGAGAACACGCGGGCTGATCAGTCGCAGGCCGAGTGTGTTTTTCGGGCGGTTTGCGGAGCTCAAAGGAGGACGTTGTGTCAGAGAAAGTCGAAAAGACGGATGAAGAGTGGCGTGAATTGCTCTCGCCGGAACAGTTTCGTGTAACGAGAAGGGGTGGAACGGAGCGGGCGTTTACGGGCGAGTACCACGACTTCAAGGGAAATGGGGCCTATCTCTGCGTGTGCTGCGGAAACGAGCTGTTTCAGTCGGATACCAAGTACGATTCCTGCACCGGGTGGCCGAGTTTCTGGGCGCCGACTGACGACGCAAACGTGGAAACGGAAGCCGACCACGCCTACGGGATGGTACGAACGGAAGTCAAATGCAGCCGGTGCGATGCCCATCTCGGTCATGTTTTCGAAGATGGCCCCCGTCCCACCGGACTGCGCTACTGCATGAATTCCGCGGCGCTGGACTTTGTTGATAATGACGCCGGAAAAGAGGATTGAACGTACCACCGCCAGTGTCCTGTCCCGGAATTCTCACGCTGTACTGAAGACGTTCGAGTTGACTGACGACGTCGATACGAACCGACAATGGAGGATGCATCAATGAGCCTGGATTTCGCCACGCGGGAAATCGATTCGCAGCCGATCGTGGGCATCCGCGCCACAACCACGATGGAAGAGATCAAACAGGTCATCGGCGCCCTCTTCGGCGAGGTTATGGAATATCTCACCGGGAACGGACTTGCTCCGGCGGGGATGCCGTTCACGATCTACCACGAGATGGACGCCGAACGGCTGGTGATGGAATGCGGGATGCCGGTGGCTTCGCCCGTTGAGGGGACCGAACGCGTTCGACCGGGCGAACTGCCCGCCGGGAAGGTCGCGACCGTAACCCACATGGGTCCGTACGAGCAACTGGGGCAGACCTGGTCGGCGCTGATGAAATGGATGGAAGATGAGGGCCTGCAGGCGGCCTGCGCGCCCTGGGAGGTATACGTGACGGACCCCGGCGAGGAGCCCGACCAGTCGAAGTGGCGTACCGATATCTTCTTTCCCATACGCTGAGCCGCGGGGAGCACGCATCGGCCTCGGTTCGGGCATTCCGTGAGAATCCATGGCTTAAGGAGTCAAGAATGAAATACCGCTTTGCCGAAATGATCTGGTATGAAATCAAGGAGGCTGCTGAACAGGACCGTGTTGCCGTCCTGCCGGTCGCGACGTACGAGGACCACGGTCCGCACCTTCCCGTGGATACCGACGTCGTTCTCTGCACGGAGATCTGTGAAAGGGCCGTGTCGCGGATCCCGTCCGAGGCCGTCCTGGCTCCGCCGGTCCCACACGGGTACAGCCCCCACCACATGGATTTTCACGGCACGCTGACGATCACGTGGGACACCTTCATCCGATACGTCAAGGACGTCTGCTGCAGCCTCGCCTACCACGGTTTCAGGCGAATTCTGGTTGTCAACGGCCACGGCAGCAATACGCCCCCGCTGGATCTGGCAACTCGCTTGACGGTGATCGAATATGAGGGCAGGGTTCTGTGCGGTTCGGTAAATCACTGGGGGCTGCGGAAAGTGAAAGAGGTGGGACGCGAACTGAGGGAGTCGAACTACGGCGGGACCTCCCACGGCGGGGAGTTCGAGACGTCGCTGTACCTGGCGTTGAAGCCGGACCTGGTGGACATGAGCAAGGCGGTCGACGAACGGTCGCCCCTTTCGAACAGCTTCCAGTCCGATCTGCTGGCGGGCGGCCATCCGGAAGGGTCCAGCGCGAATTTCACGCCGTACTGGAGCACGAAGACGGCCAGCGGCGTAATGGGAGACGCGACGAAGGCCAGCCGGGAGAAGGGGGAGAAGTTCCTTGAAGCGGGTATCGAGGGACTGATCGAACTGGTCCGGGAACTCAGGGCAACGGAAATCATGGACCGCCGCGATCAGCATTAAAGGACGGCCAGTTAAAACAGCTATCAGCTATCAGCGGTCAGCTTGAATCAAGAACAAAAGACAAACATCAAAAAGCAAACGGCGGAACCACAGGAATCCGGGACGTTGACCTCTCTGATTCCCTGTTGTCCGCCCGGTTGTGGTGCGGGGGCTTTTCCGCGTCATTCCGTTCAGCATTAAAGTCCATGAATGCCTGCGCGGGTGGCAGGCCGGTAACTCACGTTTTCTCCATGAGGGGAGTTCGCGGAAAAGCAGCCCCGCGGCGTTTGAGCGGCGCCCTTCTTTTTCGCCCTTTTTCTTGGAGCGCAGCAAGAAAAAGGGCAAGGGAATGGGGACGTTATGGGTGTGGGGGAAAATTCAAATGAAAGAGTTAATTGGCGAGGCGAGGCCTTACTCTTGCAGAATGACAATCCTGGAATGGATTGTCCACCGTCAGGCGACCTGACAGCACACCTGAGGCGGACGTAAGGGTTTACCCGTGAAAACGAACGTGTTCACCAGCGGAGAAGATGGATACCACACGTACCGGATTCCGGCGGTGCTTGTTGCCACGGACGGTTCGTTGCTGGCCTTTTGCGAAGGCCGGCGGAACGACCGGAGCGATCACGGAGATATCGACCTTCTGGTGAAGCGTTCGGGAGACGGGGGGCAATCCTGGTCGGCCCAACAGATCGTGTACGGCGAGCCGGGAGAGGTGACGATCGGCAATCCCTGTCCCGTGGTGGACGCGGAGACGGGCACGGTCTGGACGTTGTTCTGCAGAGACAACGTCGATGTGCTGGTCACGAAGAGTACAGACGACGGCCTGACGTGGTCCGATCCCGTCGACATCACGCGGGACGTAAAGAAGCAGGCGTGGACATGGTACGCGACGGGCCCGGGAGTGGGCATTCAGCTCCGGAACGGCGCGCACAAGGGGCGGCTCCTGATACCCTGCGACCACCGGAACCCGGACGCGTACGATTGCGGTTCCCATTCCGTCTACAGCGATGACGGTGGAACGTCCTGGCGCCTGGGCGGTTCGGTCCGGCCGGGAGCCAATGAGTGCCAGTTCGGCGAACCCGCGGAAGGGACCGTCGTCATGACCACCCGGATGCAGACGCACAGCGAAGGGTATCGAGGAACCGCGTTAAGCCGGGACGGAGGCGAGTCCTGGTCCGGGTTCCGGCACGACCGCAACCTGCCCTGCCCCAAATGCCAGGCCAGCCTCGTGGGCGGCGACAGGAGCAACAGCCTGCTGTTTTCGAATCCCTCGGCTCCGGGTCCCGCGAGTCCGGGTGGCGGAGAGCGGGTCAATATGACCGTCCGGCTGAGTAACGACGGAGGAAAGACCTGGCCCCAGACGAAATCGCTGCACGAAGGACCCGCGGCGTATTCCTGTCTCGTGACGCTTCCGCAGAACGAGGTCGGCTGCCTGTACGAAGCGGGAACAGAATCCCCCTACGAACACATTGTTTTCGAGCGTTTCAGGCTGGATTGAGAAACCGCCATGGATGAGACATCGGCTGGCAGCGGTCCTCCGGTGGAAGAACGATATCGCGCGGCCAGCCCGCGTTCCCGGGCGGCCTTCGATCGGGCCAATGCGGTGATGCCGGGCGGGGTGAAAGGGGCGTACTTCTACCCGCCCTATCCGCTGACCGTCGAGCGGGGCGACGGGTGTTACGTGCACGATCTGGACGGCCGCAAGCTGGTGGACTTCAACAACCACCACACGGCTCAGATTCTGGGCCACAACCATCCCGCGGTCGTCGCAGCCGTGCGGGAGCAGGTCTCCGGGGGGATTGCGCTGAGCGCGCCCGCGGGCGTGGAGACCGAACTGGCCGAAGCCATTTGCGGCCGGGTGAAAACCGTTGAGAAGATCCGGTTCTGCAATTCAGGCACGGAAGCAACCCTGCACGCCATTCGACTGGCGCGGGGCGTCACCGGAAGGACGAAGATCGCCAAGTTCGAGGGCGGATATCACGGCAGCCACGACGTGGTGGAGGTGAGCGTGGCGCCGCCGCTGGACCGGGCGGGCCCCGCGTCGGCCCCGCATTCGGTTTCCACGGCGGGCGGCGCTTCGCCCAATGCCGCCGGCGAAGTCGTGGTCCTGCCGTATAACGACGAAGACGCCGTGGAGAGACTGCTCGCGCGGCATCGGCGCGAACTGGCCTGCGTGATATTCGATCCGCGGGCGGGAATTCTCGCGCAGCGTGCGGAATTCGCGCAGTTCGTATGCGACATGGCGCGGCGGCACAATCTGATGGTGATTTTCGACGAGATTGTCGGATTCCGGGTCGGTACCGGGGGTCTGCAGGAGTACTACGGCATCGAACCGGATCTGACGACGTTTGGAAAAGTCATCGGCGGTGGATTTCCGGTGGGCGCCTTCGGCGGCCGGGCGGACCTGATGGACCGCTTCGACGCCTCCCGGGGGCCGACGGGTTTCTTTCAAAGCGGCACGTTCAGCGGTCATCCCGTGGCCATGGCCGCGGGCCTGGCGACCCTGAAGCAACTGACGCCGGACGTGTTTGCGCATCTGAACCGGCTTGGAAAACGGCTCAGGGACGGGTTGAACCGCCTGTTTTCAGAGCGTGGCGTCGATGCGACGGCCGTGGGCGTGGGATCGTTGTTCAGCATCCACTTTTCGGGTGAGAGGATGTTGAATTACCGCCACCTGGCGCGGACCGACAAGGCGGCGGCGCACCGGCTGCTGCTGGGTCTGATCGAACAGGGCTATTTCCTGGGCAACGGGCTGTTGATGTGCGCCGTCTCCGCGCCGATGGACGAGGGTCACGTGGACGGCTTGATAGAGGCCGTGGACAGGGCGATATAGAGACGCTACGGACGTTTATTCGGGAGGAAATCTGATGCGATACATCGATACGCATGCCCATCTGGGGCCGTGGTTCGACGAAATCACGACGTTTTCCGCCGAGGGCTTCGTGGCCATGCAGGAGCGGGCGGGCATCGAGCGCACGGTGGTGACGTCCGGCTCCGCCCTGTTTACCGAGTTGATCTATGGCAATGAATGGACCATCCGGCACGCCGAGAAGCTGGAACATCTGCTCGTCTGGCTGGTGCTGAATCCATTGAAAATGGGCGAGTCGCTGGAACTGCTGGACCGCTTCAAGGACCACCCCAAGGTCGCGGGCTTCAAGATCCACCCGGTCCAGCACAAGTATCCGGCGGACATCAAGCCCACCTTCCGGCTCTTCGAAAAGCTGGAGCCGCTCGGACTGCCGGTGCTTTCCCACGGTGAGAACGAATCCTACGCGGCGCCGGCCCGGTTGCGGCGGCTGGCCGAAGCCTTTCCGTCCATAACGGTAATTACGGCGCATTTCGGCGCAGGGCAGCCGGGTCAGACGTACGAGGCCATCGATGCGCTCCAGGACTGCAAAACGGGCAACCTCTACACGGATATGGGTACGGCAAGGGCGATTCGCACGGGCATGATCGGGCTGGTGGTGCGTGAAGTCGGGGCGGACCGGGTGTTGTTCGGCACGGACTCGCCGCTGTACGAGCCGATGGCGTTCCCCGCGCTGCTGGCGGCCGCGGATATTACGGACGACGAACGGGAGCAGATCGCCTACAGGAATGCGGAGCGGCTCGTGCTGGGGCCTAAGAAGTTGTTTTAAAATTACCGGTGAGTTCCCGAGCACGAGCGAAAAAGTGGCGGTCAAGGCGGGAAAATCCGCCCATATTTGTCTATACGGGTGGATTTGACCAACGCCGACCGGCGCTTTTGCAGCCGTGCGAAGACCGCTGGGAATTTTAAGACAGCTTCTATGGGATTGTCGTAGACACGTTCGTTGCTTTTTAACCTTGATTCGAAATTATCCTGGGACCTGGATGTCGAATATATACAGAAAAACAAGCGTGAATTGATGTCAAAGTTCCCTGTCTGCCTACGTTCGACTGACAGGCCGGATACTTGAGGTCACCGGTCTGCTCAGGCAGGCTGGACGTGAACGGAAATTTCACCAATTGTACGACCTCGATGCCCCGTTTTTGCGCTGATACCTTCTGTGCCTTTTGTGCTTTTTGTGGTAAATTTCGCCGTTGCCTTTTTCGGATTGAGATTAGTCAGTGCGTCGGGAGGAACGATAGATGAAGCTGGACGGTCGCCGGCGGCGGTTGCTCGAGCGGACTTTTCTGGATTATCAGCAGACGTCGGCCTTCATGGAGCATCCGTTCATCGTCAAGAGGGCGCACGGACTTCATTATTGGGATACGGCGGGCAAACGTTACTTCGACGGGATCGGCGGTATCTTCGTGGCCTCGCTCGGACACGGCCACCCCCGGGTCCTGGAGGCGATGCGAAGGCAGGCGGAGACGCTGGGATTCTCGCCGCCGATGCACGGGCTTTCCGACGTGGCGCTGGATTTCGTCGAGAAGCTGAGCGGGGTGACGCCGGAGAATCTGAATTTCATCAAGTCCTACAGCGGCGGGTCCGAAGCGGTCGAATCGGCCCTGAAGTTTACGCGGCAGTATTTCAGGCAGAGCGGCCACCCTGGCAAGTACAAGTTCGTCAGCCGCTACTTCGGTTACCACGGCGCCACGTTCGGCGCGATGGCGGCCAGCGGGACGGGAAAACGCAAGACCCCGTTCGAACCCCAGGCCGGTGGATTTCTGAAGGTTTTCCCACCAACGTATTACAGAGACCGCTTTGCTTCCTGGGAGGAATGCAACCGTTTCTGTGCGCAGATGTTCGAGGACGTGATCGTCAATGAAGACCCGGATACCGTGGCGGGCGTCATCCTGGAGCCGATAGGCAACACAGGCGGAATCATCACACCCACCGAGGAATATTTCCGGATAATCCGCGACGTCTGCGACCGCTACAACGTGGTATTGATCTATGATGAGATCATAACCGGGTTCGGCAAGACCGGCTCGATGTTCGCCGCCCAGACGTTCGGGGTTACGCCTGACATCATCTGCGCGGGTAAGGGCATCTCGAGCGGGGCGTATCCGGTGGGCGCGATGATGGCGCGCGAGGATATGGGAGACGTCTTTCTCGGGCCCGTGGAGGCGGATGTCAACTTTGCGCACGGACACACGTTCGCGGCCAACCCCGTCGCCTGCGCCGTGGGCATGGCCGTGATCGACGAAATCGTGGAACATGAACTGGACCGCAGGGCGGGGGAACTCGGACGTTATCTGGCATCGAAGCTGGAAGGATTGAAGGATCTGGGCGTTGTGCGGGAGGTACGGGGGCGCGGGCTGCTGCAGGGCGTGGAACTGGTGAGGGATACGGCGTCGATGGCCCCGTTCCCGGAACTGGGGCGGGCGCTGAAGCGGACTTCTCTGGAGAACGGTCTGCTGATCCGCATCGACCCCACCTGGTTCGCCGTCGCCCCGGCCCTGATCGTACAGCGCGAGGACGTCGACGAACTGTACGATCTCGTGAGAAAGAGCCTGATCGACGCGATGGAGCAGGTTGAGTCGCAGTTGAGTTGAAGACCTTCAAGAGGAGGCGCGAATGACGGCAATGAGAATGGCGCTTCTGTTGTGTTTCCTGCTGCTGGCGACCCCGCAGGTCATCAGCGCCGGCGAAATGGAAGGGCGGTCCCGGATCGAGCTCAGGATGGGACTGCGGAATCACGGTGGAACCACCGGCGCGGCGACAACGGTGGGTCCGTTGGGTGTTGAAACGACCGCCGGCGCGGAGAATGTGTTTTTCTCGCTGGGCTACTCGCGCTGGATGAGCGAGAACGTCGCCGGCCATGCCACGTTGGGCGTCCTGTCGGTCGACGCGAGCTCACGTGCCGGGCCCCTGGGCGTCTCCCAGCAGGCGGCGGTCATCTGTCCCATGATCGTCGGCATGAGATACTATCCGCGAAAGCTGTCCCTCGACACGTCGTTCATGCCCTTTCTGACCGCAGGCGTAGGGCTCATTACCGGGATTCAATCCAGGAACGACGTCGGTTTCCAGGTGGTCCAGGAATCCGGCGCCACGACCACATTCGGAAGCAGGTCGGGAGTGGGGTTCGACGTGGCAATGGGTCGGTCTTTCGTGGCGATTGCAGACCTCGGATACAACCTGATGACGGATTTCTCGGACGAGATCGGCGGCCGCCGCAACTACAGCGGTCTCGAATCCGGACTGGGCATCGGCTGGCAATTCGGCAGAAGCGCCGCACAATAAGCACAACGCAATCGAGCGCGTGTATTGTAACGGATCGAATATTCAGTACGATGAGACACTGTGGAAATGCGGTGGCGCGGGTGACGTTGCGTAGCCCGCAAGCGTTCGAATTCATCGCTGCGGCCTGGAACAGTGGACCTTGCCTTGCTCTTGGCTTCCGATCCTGCATTTGGTCTTGAACCTGCTCATGGCATCTAATCCTGCCTAATCCTGGTCGGTCTTTATCCTGTTTTTCCTGTCCATCCATGTTAATTCCGGGTTATGAGTCAAATGGGTTCAGGAGGTTGCGATGGCGAAGTACAAAGCGGCGATCATCGGCACCGGCCGGGTGGGATACCAGTTCAGCTTCGGGGACCTGCCGGACAACCACGCCGACGCCCTGGGCCAACACCCGGACTGCCAACTGGCGGCGGGCGTGAACCGGGGACGGGAAAAGCTGGAAGTCTTCGGGCAGCGCTACGGGATCGACGCGCTGTATCACGACTACCGGCGAATGCTGGACGAGGTCAGGCCGGATATCTGCATTGTGGCCACCCATCCGGAACTGCATTGCGAAATGGTGGAAACATGCGCCGCGGCGCCGGCCACGAAAGCGATCATCTGCGAAAAGCCGATGGCGCTGTCTCCGGAGGAATGCGACCGGATGATCGCCGCCTGCGATAGCGCGGGCATCCTGCTGCAGGTCAATCACAACCGCCGGTGGTCGCCGGAGTGGAACCTGGGATTGCGGCTGTTGCAAGACGGCTCGATCGGCAAGCTGAACCACGTCTATTGCTATATGGACGGCGGCAAGCCGGACCCTTCGTGGCGCAGCGAAAACGAGGGGCCTTTCCTGCACGACTTTACCCACTACTTCGACCTGATGGATATGTACGCCGGGGAGGTGGCCTGGATGTGCGGGATGGCTGAGCAGCGGATGCGTCCCTGGGCGGTGGAGGACTTCGGCGCGGCCATCATGAAATTCAGGAACGGTACGACAGGTCTCGTCCACGGCGCCGAGTTGACATCCTATACGGACAATGCGTTCGAGTTGCGCGGGACGGAGGGCGTGATCCGTTTTCTGGGAGAACGGGTCCATCTCTTCCGTGCCGTTGAGGACGACTACGAACCGGACAGCGGGTTTCAGTGGCATGCCCTGCAGCACACGCCCGTCGATCACCCGTCGCCGGCGTCCACGTACGTCGTCGCGCTGAACGAGCTGGTCGATGCGCTCGAGGGCCGCGGGGAATTGCGGAGCGACGGACGGGTGGGGCTGCGATCACTGGAGATGGTAATGGCGATCTACCAGTCCCAGTTAACGGGGAACCGGCCGGTCGAATTCCCGCTCGAAGCGCGCGGTTCGGGTGTGGCGGCACTGCGGGACGCGGTACAGTTCGTCGATCGGAATTGAACATTAAAAAGGCAAGAAGAGGATTGTAATGGCGGAAACCGAGGCGCGGGGGTCGTGGATCGAGTACGATGTGATCGTCCGCAGGAACGTGATGGTACCCATGCGGGACGGCGTGAAGCTGGCGACGGACCTTTACTTTCCCGCGAAGCACGGGGAGATTGTGCAGGGCGCGTTTCCCGCGGTAATCGAGCGCACGCCGTACGATAAGGAATCCAAATTCAGCGAAGGCCGGTATCTCGCGCGCAGAGGATACGTGGCCGTGCGCCAGGACGTCCGGGGGCGTTTCGAGTCGGAAGGCGTATGGCATCCGTTCGCAAAGGAAGCGCCGGACGGGTACGATACCGTGGAGTGGGTGGCCGCGCAGCCCTGGTGCGACGGAAACGTGGGAACAATGGGAGGTTCTTATTGCGGAAGCGACCAGAGCGCGCTGGCCACGCTGAATCCGCCTCACCTGAAGGCAATGGTTGTCGCAGTGGGTACCTCGAACTATCACACCAGTTCGATGCGGCAGAACGGCGCCCTGGAAGTGCGGTTCATGATCTACGCGTTCCGGATGGCGACCACAAGCAGGGAAGCGCTCGCGGACGCGTCATTGAAGGCCGCGTTGGACGCGGACTTCGCGAGGGTGGGCGAGTGGCTGACTCGGACACCCTACAGGAAGGGGTCGTCCGCCCTGCGGTTTCTGCCGACTTACGAACAGTGGGTTCTGGATCTTCTGGGAGAAGGAGACTTCAACGAATACTGGAAGCAGCGGGGATACGCGATCGACCACTACTACGATGAACACGCGGACGTGCCCACGATATATCTGGGCGGGTGGTACGACTCCTACACCCGGGGTACCACGGCGAACTACGTCGCGTTGTCGAAACGGATGACGTCCCCGCAGCATCTGTTTATGGGCCCCTGGACCCACGGCGGCTGGGGGAACTCCTTCGCCGGCGACGTGGATTTCGGGCAGGATTCCGTCCTGGACGATTACGACGGCTACCGGCTGCGCTGGTTCGACAGGTGGCTGAAGGGTTTCGACAACGGCGTCGACCGTGAGAAACCGGTACGGATATTCGTGATGGGAGGCGGCGACGGCCGCAGGAACCGGGAGGGTCGACTGAGCTATTTGGGCGCCTGGCGGGACGTGGAGGACTGGCCGCTGCCCGGGACCCGGTTTACGCCGTACTATCTGCACCCGGACGGCAGCATCGGAGAGGACATACCGGAACCTTCCGAGCCGAGCCGCTACACGTTCGATCCCCGGGACCCGGTTCCCACGGTCGGCGGCAATCTGTCCGCCGGGGACCCGATCCTGGTTGCCGGCGCGTACGACCAGCGAGGGGATTCACGCTTTTACGGATGCAGGGACAACCTGCCGCTGTCGGCGCGGAGCGACGTCCTCGTCTTTCAGACGCCTGAATTGAAGGAACCCCTGGAAGTCACGGGACCGCTGACGATGAAATTGTGGGCGTCTTCCACCGCGGCGGATACGGATTTTACCGTGAAACTGATCGACGTGCATCCCCCGAACGAGGACTATCCCGACGGCTTCGCTCAGAACATTACGGACAGTATCATCCGGGGGCGTTATCGGAACTCGAGGGAAACACAGGATTTGATGTCGCCGGGAGAAATCCATGAACTGGAGATCGTGATGTATCCGACGGCAACCGTTTTCGACGCGGGCCACCGCATCAGGGTGGACGTCTCCAGCAGCAATTTCCCCAGGTTCGACGTCAATCCGAATACGGGAGGCCCATTGGGACGGGACCGCCGGGTTGTCCTCGCGGAAAACGCGGTGTTTCACGATCCGGATCATCCTTCGCACATCGTCCTTCCCATCATCCCGGTGTGTTGACCTCAATTCGAAAAAAGACAAATGGCAAATTGGCCACAAAAAGCACAAAAGGCACAGAAGGTAACGGCGCAAAACGGAGAATTGAGGTCATTGCCCATTATTCGCGCCATTTCGCGTTATTCGTAGTTTGATGCCCTTCGGCTCTTTTCGTGGTTTTTCGTATTCTCGTATTCTCGCGCCTTTCAGCCTTTTTTCGCGCCATTTCGTGTTATTCGTAGTTCATTTTTTCTGTTATTGGACAGGCGTGCGGGCAGATGGATGACGGTTTCGAGATCAGGTACCGGGATCGAAGAACGGGGCGGACGATAACGGAGCCGCTGTCTTACACGTTTTTTCAAAGGGCGTTCCAGTCTTCGTTCGTCCTTGGACTCTTCCACCTGCTGCTGAACAATTCGATCTTCTGCCGCTTTTATGGCTGGATGCAGGCGCGGCCCGGAAGCCGCCGGAAGATTTCCCGTTTCGTGCGGGACTACCGCATCAACGTGGAAGAGATCGAATATCCCCTGGAGCGGTATCCGAACTTCAACGCGTTCTTCACGCGCCGGTTGAGACCGGACGCCAGGCCGTTTGTCCCGGAACCCGACGCGTTATCCTGTCCGGCGGACGGCAAGGTGCTGGTCTTTCAGCAACTCCGGGAGGGCGCCCAAATCCCTGTCAAGGGAGCGCCTGTTCCATTGGAACGCCTGCTGGATTCCGAGGAGGAGGCCCTCCCCTATCGTCACGGTTCGGCGCTGGTGGTGCGGCTCGCGCCGTACGACTATCACCGTTTCCACTTTCCGGATGCCGGAAAAGCCGGACCGGCGCGCGTTGTCGCCGGGCGGTATTATATCGTCAACCCCCTGGGCCTTCGCCGGGTGCCGGGCGTATTCTGGCGGAACAGACGCGCGGTGACCCGGTTCGACTCGAACCGGTTCGGAAGGATTGCCTATCTGGAAATCGGCGGCTTCGCGGTTGGGAGCATCGTTGAAACGTACACACCGGGACCGGTCGAACGGGGTCAGGAGAAGGGCTATTTTCAGTTCGGCGGGTCCACGCTCGTGCTGCTGTTCGAGCCGGGAACGGTCGTCTTTGACGACGACCTGAAGGAAGACTCCGGGCGGGGAATCGAAGTGCACGTGAGGGCGGGCAGCCGGATCGGCAGGAGAGTGGTGAAATAATACCGGGACAGGATACCACATCGGGGTGAGGCGCAATCCGGCCTCACCCCGTTTCTTCTACGGGTCCCACCCTGACGAATCCCGTCGGATCCGCAAGGTTCCGATGGGTCGCTTCGATCCACCGGCCCGACCGGTCGGCAGTTGAGATACGGACCTCCCCGATTTCCCCCTGAAACGGCGCGCCGCCGCCCGCGAGGCGGCCGATCGCGACAGGTGTATTGCCTGACTGGACAGGACCGCTTGCCTCGGCCGAACCCACCGCCGCGCCGTCAATGTAGAGGGTTACCCGTTCACCGTCGTATACCCCCGCAAGGTGATGCCGGCCGGGATCGAGCGCCCTGTTGGCGCGCACGCTCCGGGTGCCGTTTTCCGTGCTGATGGTGAACGTCGGTCCCGGCAGCGACGCGCAGAGGCCGCCGTTGTGACCGCATTCCGCGTATTTGAGGATGAACGACGCGTCGTCCGCGGTGTCGTAGCGAAGCACCTTTCCGTGCGGGGTGTACTCACGGTCGTCTTCTTCATCGGGGTCTTCGCGCCACGGGGCGAAGTACACGTAGCGACCGTCGAACGCGCCACCGTTGAATCCGCCGGGGTTCGGAGGGTAGGTAAAGACGCCCCCGTCGGCGGCGTCCCAGGCCGCCCTGTCGGCAAAGTTCATGCAGGTGTTGTAACGCAACACGCGGCAGTGGAATCCCCGTCGGGGTTCGTCGCCTTCGTAGAAGGGAACGTAGTAGACGTACTGGCCGTCGAAGGCGGCGCCGTCGTAACCCTTCGTATGCAGGCCGGACGTACCCGCCGCATCGTAAGCTTCCCAGCTCTCGGGGTCCCTGAAGTCGCCCCGGGTATCGTATCTGACGGCGTTGCTGTGGGCGTAAGGGACGTAATAGACGTAACGGCCGTCGAATACGGCGCCCACGCACATATCCATACCGTGAACGCTGGCATCCAGGGCCTGCCATGCGGCCGGATCGTCGAACCCGGCGCGGGTGTCGTGGCGGAGGACGATTCCACGGTTATTGAGCGGCGAGTAATAAACGTAACGCCCGTCGAAGGTGGCGCCGTCGTAGTTCTTCGCCTCCAGTCCGTCCGTGTTCCCGGCATCGAATATCACGTAGCTGTCCGGATCCTTGAAGCCGCCCCGGGTATCGTAGCGAACGGCTTTCCCCGACTCGCCCGATTCACCATAGTATCCCGGCGAGAGGTAGATATATCGACCGTCGTACGCAGCGCTCTGGCAGGCCATGGTTCTCCCGACGTCGTACGCCTCCCAGCTGCCGGGGTCCCGGAATTCCCCCCGACGGTCATAACGCAGGATGCGGCTGTGCAGGGCCTCGCCGTCGGTGCGCGGGACGAAATAGATATGGTCTCCGGCGTGCACGACGCCGTAATACCCCTTCGTGTTGAGGCCGTCCGTACACCCGGCGTCGTACCCCTGCCAGCTTTCAGGATCGTTGAACCCGCCCCGGGAATCGTATCGCAGGACCTGGCCGTGGCGCTCCTGTGAAGCATTGCATTGCGGCGCGAAGTAGACGTAGCGTCCGTCCGAGACGGCGCCGAAATAGCCCTTGGTGTCCAGGCCATCGGTTTCACCGGCATCGTAGGACTCGAACGTATCCATCGTGGATCGCAGCGACCACCTGGACACCAGCGCCTGGAAGGCGTCCGTATTGGCCTGGTCGCTTTGGACCCAGGCTTCGACGGTCAGGGCTTCAGCGCGGCCGAGCGGTTCGGATCGGATCGCGTCGCCGTTACATTGGACCAGCGCATAGTGCGAATCCCAGACCGGGTCCGGGCATGAAACGGCTTCCTCTCCATAGCACAGGTACAGCGTCGTGTCCGCGGAGAGCGCAGGAACTCTGACCCGTGCCCTCAGGGCGCCCTCTTCGGCGCTGTAGGACTCGATATGGAACGCCAGGGCTTCGCCTCCGCCCGATACGAAGTGGATATCGCTCCCGTCTTCCCTGAGAACATGGCCACCATTCTCAGTTGACTTCAGCGCGTCGTCCCGGATGACCACGAGAAGCGGAAAGTCGTGGAGGTTCCCGACGTCGCCGGCAATGTTTATCGTGAGTTTACGACGGATGAGTTTCCCGGGGGTATCCATGGTTTCCTCTCCTGGCACACAATGAATATTTGCTTTGCTCATCAGACAACGGTCCCCGGTTTATCGGCCGGATCCACAGCCTCAATTTGGAGACCTGCAAGCTCGTGCGTTCGAATCCCTGCGCTACAAAAACAACCCCAACATAGCCCGATCGCGCAATCCCGACTCCGCACAAGTATGATTGGACAATCGCCGACCACGCGACAGATGGTTGGAAAATTGGGAAACGTCAGCCATTGGGGTAACTCCTCAGTCAATACGAACAATCAACAATAGAGAACTTATGCCCCAAAAAGAATCTCGATACATCAGGCATCGAATTTTGCACTCATAATTTCAACGTATGCCGGAGAGCCGCATCAACCCTGGTCATTGGAATCGAACCAATCACGCGGTCAATTGCCGTTTCCACAATTGTGGCAAGATTGTCAGCCATAACTATTGAATCTGTTAGTAGCCCCGATTGTTGTCCTTCAGGGGTGGAAAGTAAAATGGCAACACGGCTCGAATGATTGGCGCGAAACATCTTGCTGGTGATCATTGCCACGATTACTTGCGATAAACCGGTTTGAAGATTGTCAGATTGAACGATTAATCCGGGACGTGGCTTGGCTGTAAGCAAGTTAGAATCCGGAAAAAGCACTAAAACGACGTCACCTCGTTTACAGGTCGGATCTGGCTGCGTCATAGTTGTCATAGATACTCATTTCCGGGGTTTCCCAATCTTCCGCAAAGGTCGTCAGGCGTTCACGCAAAACTGCTGCCTGTGCTTTGTCAATACCGCGTTTTTGTAAATCGATGGAGTTTTTCCGCAGGAATGTGACAATGACGGGCGTATCTTCACGTATATCGCAGGGTAATTCCGGAAGTTCGATTTTACCGTCGCGAAACATCCCTTCAATTGTCGTGAGCATGGGGATCACTCCTTCTTGATCAATGGTCTGTCGATTGTTTGTTCATATTTCCCAATGAACTGGTCTGGTCTGCGACTGATTATACACCCTACCTTAATTCTTCGCACCCGTGGATGCACTGGTCGACAGGCCTTTTCAACCGTTCAACACTCAATCGGACGATCACCTCGTACCGTTTTCCGTCCCATTTGTGCCTTGTCCATTGAAAATATCGAACGGATTTTTTCCCAAATTTAGACAATAATAATCAGAACGATCTCCATTGAAAAGACCAATCTATGCGAGAGGCATCTGCAGTTTCTGGTTGAGCCTCATTTTCGTCCCAACCCCACTGCAGTACATGAACCGTGGGATTCTTGAAGATGAGGTTCGAACAGCGCATTCGATTGGCGATTGTGGACGGGTTTGACACGGATAACGAAAGCCAGGTTGCCACGGGTTCGCGTCTGTTGCAATGCATGTCATTCTAAGCGGGGTCGAAGCATCTTTCGCCGCTTCCGTCTCGCGCTGAGGGCGGAGGTGCTGCCTCTCAGGTATAGCAATGTTCAGATCGCACCGGCACGATCCCATGCTGGAGTAGATCCTTCGTCGGCCTGGGGGGCCTCCTCAGGATGACAGTCTTCGCTAACAGTCCGTTGATAAAGTCGCTCTGCAGGCGAGGCCGAGCCATTGTGGTCGAAGACAAGGCGTGCAACCGAGTCCCATCCTGCGATTCGGCGAGGGAGCGCAACGCAGTATTTCGACCGCAAGGGCCGGCCGTAGCCCGGATGGGCTTTTTCAACGGGCTGCTAAGGTGTGGGCGCAGCTGACACTTGGAAATCAGCAAAACTCACATAGCAGGCATAGGAAACGCCGCGTTCGTAGAGCAAAGTCGGGATATGGTGGAAGGAGTCATCTCCATCATCCGGAACTGTGAGCGTTTTTTAGCATTTATCCTGTTCATCCTGTCCATTCATGTAAGTTTCTTTTCCTGAAATCAAAAGGACGACTACGGCTCAACGGTTACTTTGATCGAACGGTCGCCCGCCGCGACGAGGTCGATGCCGTCCTGGAATCGTTCGAGGGGCAGGCGATGGGTAACGATGCGATCCATGGGCAGGAGACCCTTCCGGATCATATCGATCGCAACGGGGTAGCATCCGGGTCCCAGGTGCGCGCCGTGGATGTTGAGCTCCTTGGTGTCGCCGATGATGGTCCAGTCCGTCGTCACCGGCTCTCGCATAACGCTGAATTCGACGAACGTGCCGAGTTTGCAGATCATGTGCAGACCCTGTTCCACCGCGGCCGGATGCCCCGTCGCTTCGATGTACACGTCGCAGCCGTATCCGTCAGTGAAATGGCGCACTTCGCCGATGACGTCCGCCTTTCCGGGATTGAAGACCAGGTCGGCGCCGCAGGCGCGCGCCACGTCCAGGCGGTCATCGTTGAGGTCGAGGGCGATCAGCAGGCGGGGATTCTTGAGCCGGGCGGCTGCGACCATCCCCAGCCCCAACGGTCCCGCGCCGGCGACGACCACGGTGTGGTCCAGTTCGATCTCGCCCCGCTGCACGGCGTGGATGGCGCACGCCAGAGGTTCGATATACACGGCATGTTCGGACGGAATGTCCGCGGGAACCCTGTAGTTGAGCGCGTCGGCGGGAAAACGCATGTATTCGGCCATCGCGCCGGAGGTGTTCTGCCGGAAGCCGTAGATGTCGTGCCGCATGCACATCCAGTACTGGCCGCGCCGGCAGTAACGGCAGGTATGGCAGGGGACGATCTGTTCCGATATTGCCGTGTCGCCCACGGCGAGTCCGTATTTCTCGCCGGCGCCCGGTCCGAGAAGAACCACCTCGCCGATGAATTCATGGCCGGGGATAACAGGCGCCTGGCAGTACCCCTCGCGGTGATCGTCTCCCCAGAAGAGCGGAGCCCCCATGTAGCACTTGAGATCGCTGGCGCAGATACCGGCGGAATTCACACGGATAACGACTTCCCCGGGTCCCGGACGGGGTACGGGACGTTCTTCAAGCCGGTAGTCACCGGGTCCGTGGCAGACAACAGCAGCCATGGTATCCGGAAGTCCGGGATGGGTCGCCAATGGCACTCTCCTGTGCAGCATTTGACCTTAATTTGAGAAGAGACGACCGTTAATTCACCACAAAAAGCACAAAAGGCACAAAAGGTGACGGTGCGAAAACTCGGTATTGAGGTCGTTCACATGAATTATACTTCACTTCACACTCAGTGACTTCAAGTATCCGTGACCTTTGACGTCAATTCGCGTTCGCCGGATGCATCAAGATAGGTCGAAACAAAACGGATGGCAACCGAATCGAATGGATTGATCGCCGGGGTTTCTTCTTGTGTCCGCGTTCACTGTCTTTATACATTGCGACTGTATATGGTCGTGATTCCAATTTCAATTGAGAGGAGTGCTTGATGGATCGTCGTGATGCGATGTGGCTGCTGGTATTCGTGATTCTGGGCGTGGGCGGGCTGGCGGTATTCCTGAATTTCTACACGGAAGCGATTCCTTCCGCGTCGCTGGACTTCAAGTTGAGCCGCGACGAAGTACACCGAAAGGCCCAGGGATACCTGGAGAACCAGGGATACGACCTTGCCGACTACAAGAACGCCCAGATTTTTTCCAGCAGCCAGATGCAGCAGGTTTTCCTGGAGCAGACGCTGGGTCTGGAGGAGACCAGCCGGCTGGCGCGGGAATGGCTGTCGGTCTGGTCCTGGAACGTCCGATGGTTCAAGCCGCTGCAGAAGGAGGAACTTCGGGTGGTGCTGGACCCGGGCGGACGGGTCGTCGGATTCTCGCACCGCATCCTCGAATCGGACGCAGGCGCAAGCATCGCGCAGGACGACGCACTGGTCATTGCATCCGGTTTCCTGCGGGATACGCAGGGGTACGACCTGGACGGCTACGAGTTGATCGACCGATCCAGCACGGAACGCAAGGCCCGGATCGATCACCGGTTCGCCTTTCGGAAGAAGGACTTCACGGTTGGAGACGACGGGCACTACCGGCTGGACGTCGTGGTTCACGGGGACCGTGTAGGACGGTTCAGCGAGTACCTGAAAGTACCGGACAGCTTCTCCCGGAGTTACCGCGAGGTACGTTCGAGGGCGGATCTGTTGACTATGGTTTTTTCGTCGTTCTGGCTCGCGCTGGGCGTGGTCATGCTGGTGATTCTGGTCAAGAACTATCGCCGAAAGCGGTTGCATTGGCAGGCCGGACTGATCGTTGGGACGCTCGTGGCCGTCGCCTGGCTCGCGGCGAACGTGAACGCCCTGCCTCTTGCGTTGTATAGTTTCGACACAACGGTTTCCTATGGCGCTTTTCTGGTGACGCTTCTGTTCAGCGCCGTTCTGGTCGTTGCGGCGAACGGCGGCATCGTCTGCCTGGCCGGGACGGCCGGCGGGGTTCTCGAAAGGGACGTGTTGTCCGAAAGACGCGTGAGTCCGCTCGGCCGCCTGTCGCTTCGAGGGATTTTTTCGGCCGGGTTCCTGCGTTCAACGGTTGTGGGCTACGGCGCCGCCGGGGCCGTTCTCGGCTACGTCGCCGTGTTCTATCTCCTGGGCGGGCGGTATTTCGACGTCTGGGTACCCGCGGACGTCAGCGAGTACGACAACGCGTTCAGCACGGCCATCCCCTGGATCTATCCGCTTCTGGTCGGACTGTCCGCGGCTGCGATCGAGGAGTTCTTCTTTCGCCTGCTGGCGATTCCTCTGTTGATCAGATGGCTGAAACGGCCCTGGCTGGCGGTGTTGCTCCCGGCGATCGTGTGGGCGTTCCTGCATTCGAATTATCCCCATGAGCCCATATACATTCGTGGAATCGAGATAACGGTCATCGGTATCGTATTTGGCATCCTGTTCCTGCGTTTCGGGATCTGGGCGCCCATCATCGCGCACTACGCGATCAACGCGTTCATCGTGGCGTTGCCCATGGTGAAATCATCCAGCCTCTACTTCCAGGTGTCCGGCGTGCTCGTCATCGGAATCCTGCTCGTGCCGGCCATCCCCGCGGCGTTCGCGGTATTGACAGGAAGGGCCCGGACCCCTGAAGTCGAAGACGACGTCGAGGAGGAGGCGCCTGACGAACCTGCCGAAACAGAGGAACCTGCGCCCGAGCCCGAACATTCGGACGTGGTAGAAAGAGAGCCCGATGCCTATCTGCCGGACAAAAGGAGATGGATTGTCGTCGGCCTTTGCGCCGTCGCGGGCATCGCGCTGATGATCGGATTCCGCGTGGACCGGTTCGGCGCCCGTTCACTGAAACTGGAGGTGACCCGGAGTCAGGCCGCGGGAATCGCGGAGGGCTTCTGCACCGAGCTTGGACTGGACGTGTCGGATTACCGCCGATCCGTTCAGTTTCGCAGCGGGGTCGGCTCGTCCCATTACACGCATCTGATCCGAAACGCTGGAGTCGCGCGCGCGGATACCCTCATGGCGGAAAACACGTCGCCGTGGTACTGGCACGTGCGATGGTTCAAGCCGATGGATAAGGAGGAGATCCAGGTCCGCGTGGACGCGTCCGGGGGCGTCGCGGGATTCAACCACATCATTCCCGAGACACGCGCGGGGCCGGAGATGGCGACGGACGACGCGCGCGCGAAGGCGGAGGCGTTCGTCGAGCGGAATTTCTCCCGGTCGGTTACGGATCAGGCGCAATACAAGCTGCTGGAAGCCAGATCGGAGAAGGAAAAGGACCGGATGGACCACCATTTCGTATGGGAGCGGATCGACCGGAAGATCGAGGACGGCGAGTTCAGGCTGACGGTACGCGTGCAGGGCGACGAGGTGGGATTCTTCGGTACGCGATACAAGGCGCCGGAGGAATTCCTTCGATCGCTCAGGGAACGGGGCGCCAGACACGCATTGGCCTCAGCCGTGCCCGTTCTCGCCGTGCTGGCGACGCTGATACTGGCAGCGGTTTATTTCTTCCGCCAATACCGGGCAGGGGAAATCCGCTGGAGACTGCCGATTGGCATCGGCATTGCGGTTGTCGTACTGACCCTGTTGAACTGGATCAATTCCCTGCCGACCTTCTTCCACGGTTACGATACGAGCCAGGCGATGATGACCTATCTGGGTATGCAGGGCGTTGGCCTGCTGATCGGGACACCGATGATGGGGCTGGCGATAGCGGCGCTGTTCGCGCTGATGATGGCGATGAAAGGGTCGCTCTACCCGGATGAGATGGGAGCCGGCAGATGGCTGGGACTCCTGCGGATGCGGGAAGGCGGCCTGCGCTTCTGGGCGGGCACGCTGTTTCTGGCTGCGGCGTTTCTGCTCCTCTGGAAGGGTACGGAAAGTTTCGCAGTGTACGTGAAATATAACGGCTTGACGGAGTACCTGGAAGCGGGCGGATTCAGCCTGCCGGGGATCAATACCTATCTTCCTCTCTTTGACGCGGGGAGTGACGCGACCCTTGACTTAATCGAACCATTCGCCGTGCTGGCTCTTCTGCTGGTCTGGAAAGCCGGGGTCAAACGGCCCTGGCTGATTGTGGCCGGAATCGCAGTTGTCCTGCTGTCTTCGGACACGATCGCGCCGGCCAGGAGCTTCTATCACTTCGCCGTTCTGGCCGGCCTGGAACTCTTCGCTCTTGGCGTCCTGGTTTTCCTCGTTGCCTGGCTGATCCGGTTCAACCTGATGGCCTATCTCGTCGCCGTCTGGTCAGCCGCGCTCATCCTGAGCCCTGGATTCGCATACATACAACGGACAACGGATTCCATATATCAATGGAACGGCATTGCAATGGTCGTACTCGGCCTGGCGCCGCTGCTCTATCTGATGGCTGCCGGTCTTCGCCAACGGCGCGGGCGGACGGACGGATAATCCGCTGCCCGCGGTGCAGTGGTTTTCGATCCGCCACGACGAACGCCGAAATGAAGACCCCCTCCGATGTCCATCGGAGGGGGTCTTTTTTGATTCTGTGCCATCCGCGAACATTACGGCACCGGCTGTTCGACCGCCACGTTCTTCCCGGTCTGCTCCGCCTTTCTGATGGCGTCCGAGACGGCCACTGCGGCGACCATGTCCTCTCCCAGGGGATGCGGCCGGCCCGTCCGGACCATTTCCTTGACGTGTTCGAGGATGACCGCGGAGCCCTCACAGGCGTTGAAGTCGTTGAGCACCAGACCCTGGATGGCGCCCTCGGGCCCGAACACGTGGGTGAACATCTCGGTAAAGCGGAAGTCGGCCACGCCGCAGTTGATGACCACGCCGTGCTCGGGTCGGCCGGGCGTGTCACCGTAATGGAGATGATAGACCGTATGGTTTGGCGCCTTCAGACAACTCACGGATTGGATGCCCGTCCCGAACACGTGGTGAGCAATCGAAATCGCGTGGATGAGCGCCGCCAGGTGCGTGGAGGCGCAGGTGATGGTGCCGAAGGTGACGCGGCCGACCTCGTCCAGGCGGCGAACCAGCTGTACCACCGCGGGATTGGTCTGCAGCATGGACAGCGACATCACAGGCGCGTTGTTGGCATTCGCGAGTTCCAGGATCGCGCGAACGTCGGCGATGCAATGCCCCAGGGGTTTGTCGATGAAGGTGGGCACGCCTTTTTCCAGACCCGGACGGGCCAGTTCCAGGTGATCGGAGCCGTCGTAGTTGCAGTTCGCGATCAGCACCAGGTCCACGTCGTCGCTCACCTGCTCGTAGCTGTCGCAGACTTCGGGCCTGCCGTAGAAGACGTTCGAGAACATCTCGGCGTTTCGACGCCGTTCGTCCCAGACCTTCACGATCCGGAAGCCGTCGACTCCGGGAGCGGTCATCCGGGTCGGATCGCTGTATTTCGTATAGTAGAAATAGTGCGTTCCACCGCGCTGCCAGGTATAGGACATGTCGTCTTCGACGGGCATGGGTTCTCTCAATCGCAATGGATCGTGCTCGTCCATCTGCGCGCCGAACCACATCCCGTGCATGTCACAGCGGATGATCCCGGTGCGAATCACGTCTGACACGACAGAGATTCCTCTTGTTTGATATTCTCAGACTTCCGTTGGCGCGGCCTGCGTGAAGGTGGGGCAGACATTCCTGTCTGCCCGTACGGTTGACCCGCTGCCGCGATGCAGATTGGAAGACGGTCCGCGCTACAATTCCAATGGGTCGGCCGTGCGGATGACGAAGTATTTCCTCACCGGCCGCGTGACGTGCCAGTGGGTCTTGAGTCCCGCGGGAAAGTGCACGGTATCCCCCGGCCCCAAAGTGTAACTGTCGCCGCCGTCCTCTTCGATGGCAACCTCACCCTCGAAGACGTGGGCGAACTCGTCCCATCCGAAGGTCCATTCGAACCTGCCTTCGGAACATTGCCAGTACCCGCTGGACACCCTCTTGTCCGCGCTCTGCGTAACGATGGTGCCGCGCGCTGTAGGTTCGCCCTCCTGAATCCAGTCGGGATCGATGGGCATGTCGGGCAATTCACCCGGCATTGCGACGGTCTTCATCTTCAACTCGCTCATCTCATGCTCCTTTCCCATTCAGGGTTTAACTTACAGTGCCAGGATTTCCCGCCAGCGGTCCGCTTCAACGGGAATGCCCAACGCCAGGTTCTCCTCCCGGGTCCTGAACATGCGTTCGCCGGGATACGACGCCGGCTCGCACCCTTCCAGGGGCCGCGCGGCCCGAAAGTCGGCGAGGGTCTGGTCCACGATTTCCCGCATCCGGTCGCCGGCGACGGCATTTGCATGGATGGCGATAAAGACCTGGGAGACGCCGTATTCGGCCTCCTCCTGAGCGATCTGGTACGTTGAACGGCCCCCCGACAGCAGTGAGGCAACCAGATCCAGCGCCATCGCGAGTCCGATCCCCTTCCAGTGGCCGATGGGCAGCGGGCGCCGGGCCGCCTGGATGGCGCCGGCGTCGTACGACAGGTTTCCGCTGTCGTCGTAACCGCCGGGGACCGGAAGCCGCCTGTTGGCGACACGGTACACGTCGAGTTTTCCGTGGGAGTACTGGCTCATCGCCATATCCAGCAGAAAATGCCGGCCTTCCGGCCGGGGTATGGCGAAGACCAGCGGATTGTTGCCGACTTTGCGGTCGGCGGAACCGAAGGGTGGAATCAGCTGGGTGGTATTCGTCCAGCAGATGCCGATGCAGTCCGCATCCGCGGCCCTCAGACCGTACGTTCCGGCCCGCATCCAGTGATTGGTGTTCCTGAGGGACACGCAGCCCATTCCCTGTTCTTTCGCGATTTCAACCGCGCGGTCCATGCACGCGCACGCATTGAGGATACCGGGGCCCAGTTTTCCGTCCCACTGTTCCAATACGCCGAATTCGGAGGCTTTTTCGGGCGCGGCGTGGAGGTCCATGCCGTTGCCGGAACGGGCCTGTCCGACCAGAGACGGGAACCGGTTGACGCCGTGGGAATAGACGCCGTCGCGCGTGGTTTCAGTGAAGATTCGCGCCAGACGTTCGGCGCGTTCGGGCGTGAAGCCGGTCTTGAGCAGGACGCGGTTCAGTTCCGCCACCATCGTCTCGAATTGGATCCGGCGCATTTCCATCTTGTTCCTAATCCCTCTCCGTATAACCCAGGACGACCAGCAGACACGGGCCTCCCGAGACCACCGCGATGCCGGCGTCCCGAGCGTCTTCAACGGCTTTCGGGCTCTCCGCGCCCGGTTGCATCCAGATGAATCTGACGCCGGCGTCCGCTGCTTCCGTGACGATTCCTTCGGTAACCCGGGGCGGTGTGATGACGGAAATGCGCTCTACCGGCTCCGGAAGCGCGGCGAGATCGGGATACGCGCTCCGGCCTTCGATTTCCGCGGCTCCCGGATTGATCGCGTATGCCTTCAAACCGTGCTGCAGATAACATCGAAGGACCTTGTTGCCGTATTTGGCGCGGTCTCTTGACGCGCCGACGACGGCATACGGGCCGGTCTCCAGAAATGCATCGATCGCTTCGTCAAGTGTCACGCCTGTTCTCCCGTGCGGTTTGGGTTCGCTGGCGTCTACAAATCCTCATAGCGGGGCAGGCTGTCCAGGAACCGGTAGCTCCGTTCCTCGCGGTCAAGGGCGTAGCAATAGTGGGTGATTCCGTTCGTGACGACCAGGTAATCCGTCCCGACGGACGTATTGTAGCGCGCGATCTGATCGAACGCCTGCTGTTTTATTCTGACGTCGGGCGCCTTGCACTCTGCCATGAGAACGGGTTCTCCCCTTCCGCTGTACACGATAACGTCGGCGCGGTGCTGCATCCCGCCATACGCGAAAGCCGTTTCGACCGCGGTTCGACCCGCCGGATAACCGAGGTCCTGTACGAGGTGCTGCACCAGGTTCTGGCGGACCCATTCCTCGGGCGTGAGACGCACATGCTTCCGGCGAAGCGGGTCGAAGATAGTCCTTTTTCCGCCGCTGGCGCGGATATCGAATTCGTACTGACGGGGAAAGTTGAGAGATTGCATGGGAATCGGCCACAGAGCGCGGGACCGCGTCGTCAAGAACCGTTGACGAAAGCCTCATGTCGCCGGCAACTTCGTCCCCGGTCCGCGGCGTCCGCCGCTGTTCGTCGTTAGCGAGCGTGCCAGCGTTCGGGCCGTTCGACGTGCCGGCGGACGGTGTCCAGGAAACGGGCTGCCGGGGCGCCGTCGACGACGCGATGATCGAATGTGAGACTCAATGCGACCATGTCCCTGGGCACGACCCGGCCCTCGTAAACCGCCGGTTTCGGGGCGATCCGGCCGATGCCCAGAATTGCGCACTGAGGCAGGTTGACGATGGGCGTAAAGACGTCGATCCCGTACGTGCCCAGGTTTGTAATGGTAAACGTACCCCCTTGAAGGTGCTCGGGTTTCAGGTCACCCTGCCTGGCCTTCTGAACCAGGTCCGCGGTCTCTCTGGCGAGGTCGGGCAGGTCCCTCGCGCCGACGTCGGTGATGACTGGGACCAGAAGGCCGCCGCGGGTATCCACGGCCATACCTATGTGGATCTCATCGTGCCGCTGGACGGTCCCGTCCTGCCACGAGGCGTTCAGGTCCCGATGTTCGGCCAAGGCGACGGCCGTCAGTTTCAGAAACAAATCGTTATACGTGACGTGGGAGACGTCGAGTTCCGCGCGCAAGGCCACCAGTTCCGTCGCATCGGCTTCCGTGGAAAGCGTCACGGGCGCGGTCCCGGTGTGACTCTCGGTCAGACGCCGCGCGATGGTCCGGCGGATGGACACTTCGGACATGTCCGGGGACGGGCTCGAGGCGGCAGCCCGGACGTCCCGTTCGACGATGCGACCGTTTCGACCGCTGCCCTGAAGCGTCCTGAAGTCGACCCCCAGTTCCGTCGCCAGGCGCAGCGCACGCGGGCTGATCGCGGACCGCTTCTTTCTGCCTTGCGATCGATCTGTGCGAGGCCGGGAAGGCGCCGCCTGTTGCGGACTTGATTCCGTATCCTTCTCCACAGCCGGCGAGGCGGGTGTCAAAGCGGGAGGTTCTTCACCCGGACCCAGCAGGAAGCCCAGCACCGTGCCGATCGCCAGCGTCTCCCCGGGTTGAGGCGCATCGGGCGGTATATACAGGGTTCCGCTGTCGAAGGATTCGATCTCGTTGATCGCTTTGTCGCTTTCGACCGTGAAGATGATGTCTCCTGCCTCGACCGGATCACCGTTCCGCTTGAGCCATTCGACCAGGGTGCCTTCCTCCATGGTCCATCCCAGGCGGGGCATGACGATTTCTGTGGGCATGGAGATCATCCTCGTGAAGCGCCCGCGACTAACAGTCCGTTGATAAAGTCGCTCTGCAGGCGAGGCCGAGCCATTGTGGCCGAAGACAAGGCGCGCGACCGAGTCCCATCCATCGATTCGGCGTGGGAGCGCAACGCAGTATTTCGGCCGCAAGGGCCGGCCGTAGCCCGGATGGACTTTATCAACGGGCTGTCATTCCTCCATCAGGTCGCGGATGGCCTGCGAAATGCTATCCGGCTGCGGCAGGCAGGCGGCCTCGAGCGGGGCGCTGTACGGCGTGGGGACATGCGCGCCGTTGAGGCGGCTTACCGGTGCGTCCAGATCGTCGAACGCCAGGCTCTGGACCTGAGCGGCGATTTCGGCGCCGATGCCGCAAGGGCCGAAGGCCTCGTCCACGATAAGCAGGCGGCCCGTCTTGTGTACGGATTCCAGTATAGTATCCATATCCAGCGGCGCCACGGTGCGGGGGTCGATGAGTTCGACGGAGATGCCGTCCCCCGCGAGTTCGTCGCAGAGTTTCCAGGTGAGTGGGACCATATTCGCCAGCGCGACAACGGTGACGTCACCGCCCTCGCGGCGGATCTCGGCCTGCCCGAAGGGAATGGCGTACGGCGTTTCGGGTACCGGACCCCGATGGTTGAGGATGGATTTGTGTTCGAGGAAGAGAACGGGATCGCTGCCTTCCAGGGCCGTCTTGAACAGGCCCTTGGCGTCGTAAGGCGTGGCGGGCAGGGCCACGCGGAAGCCCGGCAGGTGCGCGAAAACGGGATAGTAGTTTCCCGAGTGATGGGTGGCGGCCGCGCCACCGATACCCACGCAGCCTCGCAGAACAACGGGCATGGACAATCGACCGCTGCTCATATATTGCATCTTGGCGATCTGGTTGACCATCTCGCCGAAGCCGTCCAGGATGAAGTCGATGAACATGAAGTCCACCACGGGCCGCGCGCCCGCCATGGCCGCTCCCGTGCAGAGTCCGATAAAGCCCCGCTCGCAAATCGGGGTATCGCACACGCGCATTGGACCGTAGCGTTCGTAGAGTCCGGTGGTGGTGTTGAAGTTGCCGCCGCGTTCGCCCACGCCCTCGCCCACCACGAAGATGGTCGGGTCCGCCGCCATGGCATCGGACAGGGCTTCGCGCGCGGCTTCGGTAAACGTGATTTCACGCATGGTCCGCATCCTGTCCGCTGAAGACGTGGTCAGCTACCGAGGCCGGATCCGGCCATGGGCTCTTCCTGGCGAACTCGACGCCCTCTGCGACGGCGGCCGTGACGTCGTTTTCAATCCCGTCGAGGGTCTCCCGCCCGGCAATGCCGCCGTCCACCAATCTTCCGGCCAGCAATGCGATGGGGTCCCTGGCCTTCCAGGCCTCGAGTTCTTCCTGAGTACGGTAACCGGTATCCCGCATTCCCTCCGCGTGGGGGCGGGTGCGGTAGGTCTTGCAGTCCAGCAGCGTGGGGCCGCCGCCTTCCCGGGCGCGAAGGACGGCGTCGCCGGCTTTTTCATAGACGTCGAGGACGTCGTTTCCGTCGACCTGAACGCCGGTTACGCCATAGCCTTCCGCGCGCTTTGCGACATCCGTATTGCGCGTGGCGTACTCGAAGGCGACTTCCGTGGCGTACCGGTTGTCTTCCAGGACGAAGACCACGGGCAGTTGCCAGATGGCGGCCATGTTCAGGCCTTCGTGAAAGGCGCCGTTGTTGACGCCGCCGTCGCCGAAGAAGGCCACGCTGACGCGATCGGTCTCCATCAATTTGAACGTATAGGCGGCGCCGGCGGCCTGAAGGATGCAGGGGCCCACGATGCCGCTTGTGCCCATCAGCCCGATCTCGGGCGAGAACAGGTGCATGCTGCCGCCCCGCCCCCGCGCGCACCCCGTGGACTTGCCGAAGAGTTCCGCGATGAGTTCGCGTACGGGCACGCCCTTGGCGAGCGCATGGCCGTGTCCCCGATGGGTGCTGAAGATCGTGTCTTCTCCGCGCAGGTGCGCGCAGACTCCGGCAGCGATGGCCTCTTCTCCCACGTACGTGTGGCAGGCCCCCGGGATGAGTCCGGCCTGGTATGACCTGGCAATCTGCTCCTCGGTGCGCCGGATCGTGAGCATCTGGCGGTAAAGGGACAGGATGCGTTCGTTATCGAGATCTTCCGCCATGACGCCTACCCTGCCTCATCTGTGAATGCCACTGAGTTAACCGTAATGGGAAAAAACAGCAACGCGGCGACGCGACGAAACTTTCCGAAACGGACGTCAGGAAGGACATTTTTTCCGTTCACGTCCATTGATTTGGTGTATCCTGGTAATCCGCAGTTTAATCGCCTTTATCAACTTTCACATATTCGGTTTAACGTCCACGAAGAGTGACGAATCCTGATTAGCCGCTGACGATCGGGCCTCCGGGATAGGTGCCTCCGGCGTTCATCGCGAGGTTGCCGCCGTCCATGGGCAACATCACGCCGGTGACCCACGCCGACGCGTCGGATGCGAGGAAGATGGCAACGCCCACGATGTCCTTCGGCTCGCCGAACCGGCCGGCCGGAATGCCGCCCAGCCATGTATCGGCCATGCGGGGTTCGGCCCGCAGGCGTTTTTCCAGGAACGGGTTCATCACCTGGGCGGGCAGAATCGCGTTCACGCGCACGCCGCGGCTGCTCCATTCCGTGCTGAGTTCCCGGGTCATCTGGGCAACGGCGCCCATGCCGATGCTGTACGCGACGTGGCCCCGCCCGATCGCGGTGAGGCTTGCGAGAGAGCCGATGTTAATAATGCTGCCCTTGCCCGCCGCGAGCATGCGTCTGCCTCCCTCCTGGCAGCTGCAGAAGCGCGCGATGACCAGAGACTGTATGCATTCCTGGAGTTGCTCCAGGGCAAGGTCCTCGGGTTTGCCCAGCATGGTGGCGCCGGCGACGTTGCCCAGGACGTCGATGCGGCCGAATTCGCTGTCCAACCGCGAGAACATCCCGCGGACCTGATCCACGTCGGAAACGTCGCACCGCACGGGTATGGCGCGCCTGCCCAGCGATTCGATCTCGTGCGCGGCTTCCTGCGCACCGGGTTCGTTGACGTCGGCCAACATGAGATCCGCCCCGGCTTCCGCAAAGCCGACGGCCATCGCCTTGCCCATCCCGCTGGCCGCGCCCGTCACAAGGGCCACGCGGTCGGTCAGGTCGAATATTGGATGCGACATGGTCGATCTCCGAATCTAAGCTGGAAAGCGCCTCCCGCTACGGTCGTCAAGGAACATACTACTCCCCGAGGTACGCGACGGCGTCGATTTCGACGAGGATACCCTTGTACATGTCGCCGGCTCCGACCAGCCGCCTGGTGGGCATCCGGCTCTTGTTTTTGAAATACCGCATATAGGTGCGATTGAATCCGTCGCGGTCCGCCATGACCAGGAGGAAGACGTTGACGCGGACGACGTCGTCGAAGGTGGCGCCTTCGCTCTCCAGAACCTGCACCATGTTGTCCATCGTGAAGATGGTCTGTTCTTCGATATTCTCCCCAACCACGTCGGCGCCGACGACCGGGCCGAAGCCGGAGAGAAACAGCATGTCGCCGGCCCGTCGGGACATGGAGTAGAAGGGTTCGGGGCTCACCTGTTCGGCCATGGTATTTGTCTCCTCGAGTGATTCGTCTGACGCCGCGATGATGCCGGAAGCGGCACGGTCAATTCGAGGCGTACAGCGCGACGTCCTTTCGATGGTCGAACAACGCGGGTTCGTGTTCCTTCAGCAGGAGGCGCGGCCGAACGCCGGCGTTGACGATGTTGTCGGGATGGGGCCAGCGGCCGCCGAGGACCGAGAGAAGGTTCTCCACGCCCGTGATCGCCACGTCCTGGCTGGCCTGCACGGACAGGCCGGAGACGTGCGGGGTCAGGATCACGTTGTCGAGCCGGGCGAGCGCGTGGTCGGGCGGCGCCTCCTGTTCGCCGAAGATTTCGATGTCGTCGAAGGTGTCAATGGCGGCGCCCCCCAGATGTCCGCTTCGAAGCAGGTCGGCGAGGGCGCTTTCGTCCGTGATGGCCCCGCGGCAGGTATTGATGAAAAAGGAACCGGGTTTCATCTTCCTGAGGGTGGACGCGTTCAGAAGGCGATAGGTCCCCTTCGTGAGAGGCAGGTGCAGAGAGACGAAGTCCGACTCCGCCAACAGCGTGTCGAGGTCCACCATCCTCACGCCGAGGGCGTCGGCCTCGTCCCGCGGCGCGCGCAGGTTCTTCCTGGTGGCCAGCAGCCTCAGGCCGAAGGGCTTTGCCCGTCGCACGACGGCTTTGGCCGATGCGCCGAAACCGATCAGACCGAGCGTGAGGCCCGAGATGCGCTGCAGCCTGAGACCCTCGTCCCGCGCCTTCCGGAACCTGCCGGCGTAAAAGTGCCGCGACATTGCGGGAATTCGCCGGGCAAGGCCGAGCAGGGAAGCCATGACGTGGTCGGCCATCTCGTCGTTGCAGAACGTGGGGACATTGGAGACGATGATGCCGTCACGCGTGGCGGCCTCCACGTCGATCTTGTCCGTACCGTTGCCCAGACGGGAAATGATCCTGCACCTGGCGAGGCTCCTGATGACCTCCTCGGGAAGGGACGCCGACACGACGGCGAGGGCGTCGCAATCTGCTACACCCGCGATAATGTCGTCCGGTTCGTACGCGTCCACCAGGACAGGCGTGATACCGTAGTGCCTGTACAGCGCCGCCTCGGTCGGATTGACCGGAATGACTTCCGCATTCAGGCGGACGAATCGGATATCTTGGAAACCGATGGCTGGCATTGGCTAAACTGTAGCAAATGGATCGTGTGCAGGCAGCAGTACCCGCGGGTTGATCTTGTTTCACGAACGGATCAGCTTGTCGATCGTTCGTCCCCGTCTCCCTGTTCCCGTTGCGGCTCTCGTGTTTCCGGCAAAAGAAGAAGCAGCCCCGGTACGGATGCAAACTGGCGATCCATCGAGACCAGCCGCAAACCGTGCTCCATAGCCTGCGCCGCGATCCAGATATCGTTCGTCGGGATCGGGGTGCCGACGAGCCGCAACCCGTTGAGGATCTCGGCAAAGAACTCGGCTGTATCCTCGCTGACGGCGCATATCTCAACGCGCGGCGAATCGAGAAATTCGGCCAGTTCATCGCGATTCTTCTGCTCCCGGACACCGCCCTTGAATCCCGATAGCAACTCTCCGATGCTGATCGAACTCATCACGATTCGCGACGCTCGCTGCAGCAAAGACACGACCGCCGGTTCCGCGCGCATGGCGTACGAGTAGATATTGGTATCGATCAGGATTTCGTTCACTGCCAGAGTTCCGGATCGATGCGTCGCTCGGAGTCAATCTTCCCCTGGATTCGGGCGAACTCATCATCGTCCCAGCGTCCGAAGAGGTGATCCAGGTCGCTATGGACCTCGGTGAACCGGCGTGATTTGCCCAATCCGAACTGCTGCCGCAATGCATCCAGCGCCGTCTGGTTCATGCTCTTTCCGTCCCGCCTTGCCGCCTCTCTCAACCTGGCGGCAAGCTGCGGATCCAGCCCACGCAGGGTCATGTTCTTGAGAACATCCGCCAGAACGCACCCCCTTCTTTAGGTGCAATCAATACATGATATCAATCTGATATCATGATACAATATCATACGCCGCAGGTCAAGCATGATCCGCCTGCCGCCTTCGAAACAACGGACGTCGACGGGATTCGGCGCAGGCGCCGCCGCTCCATCGTCGTGTTCTTCAGAGCCCGTTCGGCGGATACGGCCGCCGCGTTAATGTCTCTGTCGACACCGCGTCGAAGTCTAGGTCGGCCGGCAACGATCTACAGTTTCAGGAACAACCCGACTTCCCAGACAGGGGCATTGAGCAGGTTGTGGCTTCGCGCAAACCTCGAAATGCCGGCGGTAATTCCCGCGTTGGGAGAAACATGGAAATCGATCTGGGATCCAAAGGACAGGTACTCGAGATCGTTGCGCGGGTGAAACTCATCATCTGCTCTGTCGAGGGCTTCGACCCCGCGGAGCCAGACCGAGACGTCTATTCGCTCGGCGATCGTATATCCAGCCTGTAGACGATATCGAAACTCGTCCGCGTAGCTTTCATCGCGATTGTCACTGCTCTTTCGGTTGTTGTATCCGATCTCACCTATCAGATAGGCAGGTGCGGGATAGAGCGAATGGCCTGCTTGAAGGGAAACATGTTGATTGAATTCGCCGTCGCCTGTCCAGAGGACGATATCCCCCCCTGATTCGCCCAGCGGCAATCCTGCCATGGCCTGCAAACTGACCGCCGTTGATCCTTCTGTCAGAATCCCGATCCTGACACCTGCGTCCCCATCGCCAACACCGGACGTTGAATCCAACCCTTCGGCGTCCACGCCGAAGTGCGTATAGACCGGCATGTAGCCCACCAGCGTCACCCGGTCAGTCACGCCGAATTCACCGTAAAGACTCGTCGTATAGCCGCTCACGGTCGGGATCTCGGTCTTCGATCCATTCGCGATGAAAAGCGACTCGGCGCTGATTACCTGCTGGCTGAGTTTGAAATACCCCTTACCCTTCAGCTGGGTCCATCCGCCCGCGTAGGCGATGGCGAAATCGAATATCATCACGCCCGTGAGCAACGCGGCAAGAACAAATCTGTTCACGCAATACTCCTTTGCTTATCAATTGCCCAATGAAGCGCTTCCGACTTCACGGTTGATCAGCCTGCAATGAAGAATGAGGTGGCTCCATGAATCGATATTCTTTCCACTGGCAGGAGAAAACGTCCATGCCTTATTGCCCGACTGCCGTGACACTTCACCAAATTCCACGGCGCCGGCAGGTAAAGAACCACCTTTGGGCCAGTTAATGTTGGCGCTGGTGTAAAGAGCTACAAACACATCCGGCGCCCCGCTCGGCGTTGACAGTCCGGTAATGCTGAGTCTGAGCTTCCCGTCGGAAGTTTCGCTCAGCGTCACGGATCCACCTGATGAATAGTTGTTTCTTCCACTGATCGTACCGGTACGGCTTCGCAGTGATCCCGTCACGGTCAGCGTCGCCGTGCCGGGTATGCCGTCGACCGTCGCCGTGATCGTCGTGGAACCGGCGTCCACCCCCGTTGCCAACCCGGACGCGTTGATGGTGGCCACCGAGGCGCTGCTGCTCGTCCAGGCGAAGGTCTTGCCGGATATCATCGTGTTGTCCGAGGTAAAGGCGGTGGCGCTGAACTGGTGGGTCGCGCCCTCCTCAATTGATACGGACGATGGACTCACCGTGACGCGGGCCACAACCGGCGGCGACTCGGTCACGGTCAACGTCGCCGTGCCGGATATGCCGTCCACCGTCGCCGTGATCGTCGTGGAACCGGCGTCCACCCCCGTTGCCAACCCGGACGCGTTGATGGTGGCCACCGAGGCGCTGCTGCTCGTCCAGGCGAAGGTCTTGCCGGATATCATCGTGTTGTCCGAGGTAAAGGCGGTGGCGCTGAACTGGTGGGTCGCGCCCTCCTCAATTGATACGGACGATGGACTCACCGTGACGCGGGCCACAACCGGCGGCGACTCGGTCACGGTCAACGTCGCCGTGCCGGATATGCCGTCCACCGTCGCCGTGATCGTCGTGGAACCGGCGTCCACCCCCGTTGCCAACCCGGACGCGT
>JAPPNU010000029.1:37032-149564 GCA_028873695.1 Gemmatimonadota bacterium
GTCGCCGTGATCGTCGTGGAACCGGCGTCCACCCCCGTTGCCAACCCGGACGCGTTGATGGTGGCCACCGAGGCGCTGCTGCTCGTCCAGGCGAATGTCTTGCCGGATATCATCGTGTTGTCCGAGGTATAGGCGGTGGCGCTGAACTGGTGGGTCCCGCCCTCCTCGATTGATACGGACGATGGACTCACCGTGACGCGGGCCACAGCCGGCGGCGGCTCGGTCACGGTCAACGTCGCCGTGCCGTATACGCCGTCCAGGGTCGCCGTGATCGTCGTGGAACCGGCGTCCAAGCCCGTTGCCAACCCGGAAGAGTCGACGGTGGCCACCGACGCGCTGTCGCTCGACCAGATGAAGGTCTTGCCGGATATCTCCACGTCGACCGAGTCATAGGCCGTGGCGCTGAACTGCTGCGTCCCTCCTTCTTCGATTGACGCAGACGATGGACTCACCGTGACACGGGCCGCAACCGGCGGCGGCTCGCAGGTCGTGCCAAACACTTCGGAAAAGAGCACAAAATCACCAAAGTTGATCACGCCATTGCCGTCCAAATCCATCAGCGCATTGTAATTGGCGTCGCCGGAAGAGGCGCCAAACACGACGACCAAGGATATAAAATCCGCGAATTCAACGGTACCATTGCTGTCAAAATCACCATGACAGGCACGATTTCCATTCCCGTCACCGGGGATCAGATTGAGGGGCACGACGGCTCGCGCGTTGGGACCGTGAGAGGCCGATGCTGCGAAGACGAACAACAAAACGGCGAGAAGTAACAACTTCCTGTTTGTCATATACGTGAACATGGCAGGCACGTCCTTATCAGTCCGTTGATAAAGTCGCTCTGCAGGCGAAGCCGAGCCATTGTGGCAGAAGACAAGCCGCGAAACCGAGTCCCATCCAGCGATTCGGCGAGGGAGCGCAACGCAGTAATTCGACCGCAAGGGCCAGCCGTAGCCCGGATCGGTTTATTCAACGGGCTGTTATGTAAGGGTTCGGGTCACCGCTGTCCAGGAACCATGGGATTCTCAGAGATGACGTTCGAAAAGTGGCTTGAAATGGCAATTTTGTACGGGTCTGACCCGGATAACGAAAACCAGGTTGCGATTGGTTCCCGATTGCGGATCACTGTCAACAACGTCAATTTCGCGTATTTCGAATTCTCGTGCATTTCGCCTTTTTCGTATTCTCGTACTCTCGTATTCTCGCGCTATTGTGGCCAGTCTTACCGTTACCCTTTTTTGGATTCAGGCTAACGCCATTCAGCGGATCCGGCCGCGCGCGTGCACCGGCCACGTCGCTTCGACCATTCCGTTGCGGGTGGCGACCATGACGTCGTGTTCGTTGACGCACGGACACGGGTGAACGGGAAGTACCTGCACGCGCTCGCCGATCTCCGGTTTGACCGGGCACTGTGAGATGTCCACGTGGCCGTGCTCTTCGGACGCGACTCCGATGAGCGCGTCGGGGTATTCGACGATATGTCCCATGCTGTCTCCCCGTTCCGTCTTGAAGATGGATGCGCTCAATGACTTGCTGCCGGCATCCAGAAACATGCGGTCCCCGGTGGGCCTGCTCACGACGGTGGTGATCACGCGAAGCGCGCACTGATCCACGGTGTGCCGGCCTTCGGCCAGGTGCATGGCGCCGCCCACGGGGTATTCGCCGGCGCGGTACTCGGTGAGTTCGGGGATTTTGTGGGCGTCCAGCGCATGGGGGGTGCCGCCGCCGCTCACGACGCCGCGAGGCAGGCCGGCCCTGTCGAACAGGTCGATGGTTTCCTGAATGAGCGGTCTGGAATCGGGCGGCGTGGGAAAGCCCATGAATCCCTTGAGTTCCAGGCCGGGAAGGTCGTGGACGAGTTTCGCCAAATCGGCAGCCTCCCGAGGCGTGGGAACGCCCGTGCGTTCGAATCCCATTTCCACTTCGATCAGAATGCCGATGGAAACGCTCGCGGAAGCGGCGGCGCGGGAGAGGCCCCTGACGGTGAATTCGGAGTCCGGGGCGAGGGTTATCGGCAATTGTTTCGCCAGGGCCGTAAGCCGGTCGAGTTTCCGGGCCCCCATGATGTTGTAGGGAATGAGCAGATCGGTGTGGATGCCTCCCGCCGACAGGACTTCGGCTTCACCGAGCTTCTGGCAGGTGAGGCCGATCGCGCCGTGCTTCAATTGCATGTGGGCGACGGCCAGGGTCTTGTGGGTCTTGATATGGGGACGGAATCCGATGCGGTGTTTTTCGAAATAGCCGTGATAGCGCTTCAGGTTTTCTTCCAGTGCGTCCAGGTTGATGACAAGGACGGGCGTGTCCAGTTCATCGATGCGCATTCAGGGCTCCTTTGTCGTGACTCATTGGCTTGGCCTTGCCTGTTTAGAGATAGCTTGCGCGGCGGCACAGGTCAAGGGATTTCGCGTGCAGTCCGTTGAAAGAGTCGCTCTGCAGGCGAGGTTTGGTGTCCCGTCCCGGAAATATGTCACCATTCATCCGCCGATTCATCCCGTCTGGCGGCGTTGCCTTCGCTCGGTGACCGTGAGCAGGTCGCCTCGCTCAGGCGCCTTGCCAGCCGGGCGACTCGGCGGTCGAATTTCGGCAATCTATTTCCGGGTCGGAACACTTGCCATTGTGGTCGAAGACAAGGCGCGCAACCGAGTCCCATCAAGCGATTCGGCAAGAGCGCGCAACGCAGTATTTCGACCGCAAGGGCCGGCCGCAGCCCGGATGGGCTCTTTCAACGGGCCGCTTGGGGCGCCGGCGGGAACGCTTTTCGCTTGACACGGGCCGTCCGCCGACCAAAGTTTAGTACAATAAATAAAGACCATAAGCGTACTGATCCGGGAGTCGGTATCAAGGATCCGGCGGGAAGAACGGAAGGCCTCCCGGCGTTGGTGTGATCGCGTGTTGTCGACCCGGAACGGCAGGTTGGATCGTTTTCCAGAGAACGGCCCACGTTGTGTTCCAAAACGGATAACCGGTTCGCGGAGCAATGTTATGAAAAGCCAGATCTGTCGTTGCAGCCCCTGCCGCCCGGTCCGACTGTGTGTCTGGGTGTGGGTACTCACTGTTGCGGTGGTGTCTGAAACACCCGCGGGTGAGCAGTCCGGTCCCGCAATTCGACCGGCTGCGCGAGACTCGCTGGTTACTGCAGCCGAAGAGCACCTGCGATCCGGTGCCTATCGGGAAGCGGCTGACATTCTCGGCCGGCTTGTCGAAGCATTTCCGGATGACGTCAACCTCCTGACGCGTCAGGGCGACGCCCTGTTGAAAACGGGAGATTTCGAATCCGCAATCATCGCATTTGAATCGGCGAAGAAGCTCGATTCCGACCTTCCCGGCACCTACGTGGGGCTCGGACTCGCCAGATTGCGAAACTCGGGAAGAGGGTTGGAAGCGTTTTTCAATTTTCGCCAGGCCGTGGGTGAAGCGAGGTCAGCCATCGAGATCAACGCGGCTTACGGGCCGGCATACCGGCTCCTGGGGGAGGCGTACGGACGGTTTGAAGAAGACCACGAAAAGGCCCTGGGCTATTACACGACCTACATCGAACTGGAACCCGACAACCCCGAAGGACGCTACGAATTCGGACTCTCTCTGGTCCAACTCGGGCAGTTCGACAAAATCGACGAATACATAACGCCCTTTATCGAAACGCACCCGTCGGAAAACCGGCTGCTTCCTCTGGCCGCGCAGGCGCACTTCTACCTGGAACGGTTCGGCCGGGCGCTGGAGCTCTTCGAACGGTATCTTCAGACGCTGGACCCTGCGGAACGCGGCCTTTATACCGACGTCTCACTGGTCGCCTCCGCGGAGGAACTCGAAGCGTTCGGGGCCGCCGCAGCGGAGGAAAAGGCAACCTTCCTCGAAAGGTTCTGGCTGAAGCGGGATTCCGATATTTTGACCGCGATCAACGAACGTGTCATCGAGCACTATCGCCGCGTCTGGTACGCACGGACTTTCTTTGCCACCGGCGCCAGCCCGTGGGACCAGCGTGGGGAGGTCTATATACGCTACGGAGAGCCGGATTACCGGTCCCGGTCCACGCGCAGGCAATTTGTGCAGAACCCGAAGGTGCAGGCCGTACGGGACCGGATGGCGGTGGCGCTCTACGGCGACGAGGCCGCGCTGTTGACGTTTACCGGCCCCGTGTTTCCGGTTCGGGCAAATCGCAGCCATCTGGAGGCCACGCTCTTCGACGAGCATGTTACCCCGGATGCCGCCGGCGCAACAACGGCTGACGACGACGTCGGCATTGACGCCTCCCAGGTTTCCGCACTGGCGGAAAGAGAAGAGGACCCCATGGCGGCGATCAGGGAAAACAGCCGTTTCGACGAGTTCGGGAACCCTAATACCCGGCTTAATTTCGGCGGGTACGCACCGATCACGCTGGACAACGAGGTCGGCACCGTGCCCTGGGAGACCTGGACGTACACGCGGATTGGAAACGGCATGGAAATCACGTTTACCGACGAACGGGGAACGGGCGCGTTCGACTTCGCGCCCATCCCGCCTCCGTCGCTGGATACGGACGTTTCGCGGCTTGCCCGATTCACCGAATACGCCCCGGGCGTGGTTTTTCGCAACGCGGTCTCCCGCATGCCCGACGTCTACCGTCCCAGATTTCACCATCCCCCGCTGGACTTCTATTTCGATCTGGCCAGCTTCCGCGCGCCGGAGGGCCGGACGACACTGGAGGTCTACTACGGCATACCGGCTGCACAGGTCAAAATCGGACAAAGACGCGACGTGTCTTACATCCGGGTCAAGTGCGCGCTCGCCCTGGCCCCGGCGGATTACAGCGTCATCCATCGTACGTCCTCCAGCCGCGCCTACAGGGTCGCGAGCGATTTCAGCGGCGCACAGAAAGCGTTTATGCCGGAACTGCTCAAACTCCAGGTCCCGCCCGGCAAATACGACCTTCAGGTTCAGATCAGGGATCTGCTTTCCGGCCACAACGGCATATACCGGCAGACGGTGGACGTGAAGGCGTATTCCGAGGACCGGCTTCGGATCAGCGATATTCAACTCGCCGCCACGATTGGGGAAACGAAGCTTCAGGAGCGATTCAAAAAGGGAGAAGTGTGGGTTGTGCCCATGCCGACGCGGAACTACCGGGGCGCCCAGCAGGTATACGCATACTACGAGATCTACAACCTGAAGAAGAACCGGTTCGGCCAGACGCGCTACAAGGTAAAGTACGTTGTGCGGTACGTTTCGAAACCCATCCGGGGCGCGCTCGGTTCGGTGGCGTCCGGTCTCCGCTCGCTATTCAGAAGCAAGAGACCCTCGGTCTCGATTTCGTACGAACACGAGGGTACTGAACCAAACGAACAGAGTTACCTGGAGATCGACCTCGACAAGGTCAAACACGGCGTGAACGTGCTTGAAGTCGAAATTAAGGATCTTGTCAGCGGCAAGAGCGAGGAACGTGAAATCCGCTTTCAATATGGGGGTTGACGGAAAGCCCGCGCGCGAGGGTAACTGTCAAGGGGGCCGGCCGCATCGACATTGTGGTGAAAGCCGTATGGGAAATTACCACACTCACACCAGACACGTACTGCACGCTAAAAGGGAGATCTGTTCCTCTTGACGCCTGGTGTTAAATTTGCCATCATACCCTGAGAGAAGCTGAGATACCCGGCCGATCGCTTGGATCAGGGCGGCCCGCAAAGCTTTCGGCAACTTTCCCCAGGAGCCGCAGAACGCTATTATGCGGGCGCTGACGGTTGCGGCCGAAGGCCGTAAGGCCGACATTGCGAAGCCTCTGAAGGGTTTTGGATCCGGCGTTTTTGAGGTGGCGCTAAAGCACCGCACGGATGCCTATCGGGCAGTCTACGCCCTGCAACTTGAGAAGCGGGTATGGGTTTTGCACGCCTTCAAGAAAAAGGCGAGGCGGGGCACCAGGACCCCGAAGAAGGATATCGATCTAATCCGCGAGCGGCTAGGGCGATTGAAGAAGGAGATACAGCAATGAGTAAAACAGAAGACGATTTTGAGTTGGTGTACGGCAGTGGCAATGTCTTCCGCGACTTCGGCCGTGCTGACGCCGACGTACAGCAGACCAAGGCGCTCCTGGCCGCCCGCATCATCGGCATTCTTGACGACGAAGGGCTTTCGACGCGCAAGGCCGAGGGCCGCACCGGTGTCAACCATGCGGACTTTACTCGCATTCGCAATGTTCAGCTTGACCGTTTCACCATCGACCGTCTGATGACCGTGCTCAATAAGCTCGGCCAGCGAGTGGACGTGCAGATCGATGTCCATCCGCATGTGGCGGCTGAAAAAGTGCCGGCACATCGTTAAAAGCCTTGTCACGTTCAGCTTGAGCCTTGCGGTGGTGACTGTGAGCCAGAGATGCAAATCGGCAACATTGTCGTTTGCGGCCCTTATTCCTGCCATCTGCAGTTCTGAAGTGCTCTGAGCCCAAAATGGAGACGAAACGACGCGTTGGACCCGCCTTTCTCGCCGCCATTGGCTTCCTTGCGCTGCTCGAAGCTTGGGAAACGCCGGCGCAGACCGCCGAGTTCGACCCGGAAGCCCTGGCGAAGCAATTCGTGGGCTACGACGTCTCCAGAAACGCGGGAAAGGGATATTCCGAGAGCGCAAGTTCGGCCACGCTGGCGTGGGGTGAAAGCTATCTGCTAAACGCCTATGTCAAGATGTACCGCGTAACCCGGTATACGCGCTGGCTGGACAAGATCGTGGACCACTTCGACCGGATGGTCGCCAATATGAGCGACCACGACGGCGACGGGATCCCCGGATGGCACACGGACCGGTATTCCGTGTCGCGGATGCGGGCCGAATCGCTGCACAACCGGGGTACGGCGTCCATCACGCCGTTAGCGGCCACCGTCAGGAATATACAACAGGCCCACGAGGCGATCGACGCGGAGTTCATCATCGAACGGGTCGCATCGAACCGGTACGTGGTTCGGGACGTCACCCGCGGCAAAGTGGTCCATGACGGCCCGTATTCTCTGGGTCAGAATATCCCCGGCATTCCGGGGTTCGAACTGCGGCTGGACAGGATCCCCGAGATAGGCGACCGGTTCCGCGTGGAGACGTGGGCGGTGCGCCCCCTGGAATACGCCGTCCACGAGGGGATGATTCTGTACCCAATCGCGCAGTTTATCGAAATAGCCCTCAGCAACGAGAGCATGGAGGCGCGCTACGGGGAAAAGGCGCGCGATTACCTCCGTTTGATCGAGGAACGCGTGTTGAGAAAGCAGGAGCGCCATTGGGTGCAGATGGCGCCCGGAATGGTGGCATACCGCTTCACGGAATCCTCGGCCGAACGATTTCCCAACCGCATCCTCCCCCACAACCAGTACCTCGCGCTCGGCCGCGTCTATCTGGTGCTGAAACACGTGTCGGACGAGCCGCTGTTCAAGGAGCGCGCCGCGCAGATGGCCGCGTTCTTCAGGAATTCCCTGAAGGAAACGGGCGATGGGTATACCTGGGCTTACTGGGACTGGGTGGAGGCGGGCAGGCCGGATCAGAGCGTCACGGAAGACACGAGCCACGGCCACATCGACGTGGAGTTCGCCGTCGAGGCCTACAGGCGGGGCGTTGTCTTCACGCGGGCGGACTTGCAAAGATTCGCCCGGACGCTGACGGACCAGATGTGGAACGGCTCGCTCTCGAACCCCACGATCGGCTCCCGGGTCGATCGACAGGACGGCGACGCGACGATCATCCGGGGCTGGATCGAGCTGTGCCGATGGGATCCGCGGATCTGGGACATCTACTGGGCGCTGTTCGACCGCATCGGCAGACCCGGACTGGAGATTCCGCACATCCTTCACGCCAGGGCCGTGCTCGACGGTCCGCCCGAGGTGAGGTCGGCGGACTTCAACGGCGACAGGCAGCTGGATTTTCATGATTTTATCGCATTTGCGCGCAATTTCGGTCTGACGTCGGATTCCGCCTCGTACGACGGAAAGTTCGATCTGGACGGCGACGGCAACGTCGACTTCGCGGACTTTCTCGCTTTCGCGCAAGCATTCGGTACCTGAAGAAAACGGCAATTGAGGAGAAATCTGCGGTGCCGGTATTTGAACTTCCACAGGGGCGACTTTCGTTTCGGTCCGTCGGCCGGTTGGCCTGGCTCTGCTTCAGGATAGCCGTCGGTGTCGCCATCGTCGTGGTGCCGTTCGGTTACGCGATCACCGGCGTGCACAAGGACGTCCTCATGGGGGCGGGTTCCGGGCTCGCGTTCGGCATCGGCCTGGGCATTCGCATGGGACAGCGGGCCGGTCTGTCGACGGGCATCCTCATCGGTTCGGTAGCCGGGCTGATCACCGCGCTTCTGGCCGGCGTCATCCCCCAGGACGGCACGCTCTTCATCGTTCCGCCGGTCGTCGCGCTCGCCGTGGGTCTGGTTGACGGCATCTCGCCCGCGGTCCGGCACGGATACCGGCGCGCAGTCCTCGAGTCCCTTACGATGTCCGTTCTGCTGGGTTTGGGCCTGCTGCCGGGGCTCGGCGTCCATGGACTGATATCATCCCTGATGGTGTTTCCGCCTACTGCCCTCATCGCGGGCTCCTACGGGCAAATCGTCGCGAGACGCCGTTACCGTCCCCCCGTGCTGCTGATTCTGGGATCCCTGGCAGTGTGGATCGCCCTTGTCTTCCTGGTTGCGCAGGAGTACGAGAGGTTCGGCTCAGAGGCCCGCATCAACGACGTACCGGCCAGCTACGCCACGATCGCCTCGCTCTATATTATCGTGTTCATGATCGTCGTACCGATCGGCACGTTCCTGGCCGGACGGGCCGCAGCGGTATGGATTCAACCCCGGCTGCGAGTCTACAGGCAACTCACCGAATACCTGCGGGTGATGTGGGTGCCCATCGGGAGCTTTGCCATCGGGTACCTGACGCTTATCGTCCTGTTCGCCGGCTTCTACGGCATGCTGGGGCGTTTCAGTCAGGATGCGTTTACAGGCGAAGGCGCCGCATCCGGTATCGTCGACTGGATTGCGTTCTCTTTCTTTACGTCTCTGGCAAGGGACTACTCGGAAATCGTTCCTCAGTCCCTTTCGGCGCGGGCACTGGTCGCCGGCCACCTGGTCCTTTCCATCGGGTGGGGCCTCGTCGTGTTCGCCGCCGTGATGTCCTACCTCCAGCCGCAGATCGAGCGGATCGCCAGACGGGAGGAAACGGTTGGCGACGATCCCGCGTCGACCTGACCCCCGCGTAAAGGATGACACGGAGGGCAGCCATGTTGAAACTGCAGGTGTTGCAGATCGCGGTGAACCGCGTGAGGTTGGGGGTGGATCTCGCGGGTCACCCCGGCGCCCGGATATACCGGTCGCGACGCGCATCCGGCCCCTATGAAGAGGTCGGGGTGGCGTTCGACGAGACGTACGACGATACGGTACATCTTGAGCCGGGCAGGGCGTATTACTACCTGGCGGCGGCATGGCGGGCGCCCAGCATTTATCCGGAATCGAACAGCCTCAAAGAGGGAACCCCTGTTCGCGTTGAGGTGCCCCGCGCGCAGAAGCAGGAGCGTATCGAACTGACGGAAAACCGCGAGGAATTCACGATCTCCATGGGCGGGTACCTGGATGAATCCAATTCGGTTACCGTGGGCCCGGAAGTCTACTGTCCCGGTCCGAATTCGAGCATGCCGCCGTACGACCAGGTCTTCGAGCCCAACCAATACGTCGTCATCGAGAACCGGGGAGAGGCGGACGTGGTGAACCCGTGGGTGGTGGCCAACGGGCAGCGGGACTGGTGGTCGGTGGAGACGATGACGGAAGAGATCGCCGGTATCGCCGGCGGCGGGCGGTTGAGCGACCGGGAAAAGATGATGGCGATCTGGAAATTCGTGGTCGACGAACTCTACGACAGCCGGATCGGCATGTCATGGTTCGACCAGACCAGCGACCCGGTCAGACTCTTCAACGTCTACGGCTTCGAGGGTTGCGTGGCCAACGCGATCACCAGCCGGCGCCTGGCGGAGCAGATGGGCGTGAAGAGCCGGGAAATCTGGCTGGGCGGTACCGTCGACGGATACGGGCGCGGGCGCAGCTGCGGACACGACATTTTCGAGGCGTTCGCGGACGGGGCCTGGCATTTTCTGGATACGGACCTGATGGTGTTCTTTCTGAAACGGGACAACAGGACCGTCGCCGGCTCCGATGACCTGGCGCGGGATATCGACCTGCTGCGCCGCTCCCACCGCAACCTGGGCCTGTGCGGGCGAGACCTGCCCGAAAAGGACTATTACTACACGCCATTCCGGGAAGGCCAGTACGTCTATCCGCCCAACAAGGGCGGCGCCTGGATGGACGCCGCGGGAAAGATCAATCAGACGCCAGGGGAATTCCCGCCTGCTCAGACCATGGCGTTGCGGCTGCGACCGGGCGAGAAACTCGTCCGCTACTGGGACAACGTCGGAAAGAACGTGATCCGGGGGAGACGTCTATATCCGACCGTCAGATATTCCAACGGGAAACTGGCCTACCGGCCCGACCTGCGGGGTCCGCTCGCACTGAAGGGGACAGAATCGTCCCGGAATGTCGCACAGGAGACTTCCGGCAGACGGGTCGCGCTGCATCCGGAGAAGCAGGGCGAGGTATCGGAGGTCGTGTGGCGGGTGGCGTCGCCCTACGCGATTGCGGGAGCGCGGGTGGGTATCCGGTGTCGATGTGACACGCAGGAAGACGGTCTCGAAGTGCTGTTTTCCAAAGACGGCGAGGAGTGGCGGTCCGTGTGGGTCGCCATCGGCCGGCGGCTGGACGCCTGCGTGGACCTGGACTGGTACCTGAATCCCGCGCTGAACGACTGGCGGGGCGAGACGGACCTCGGATGGCGGATGGGGCCGTGTTATCAATACTATATCAAGGTGGCCATGTGGGCGGGGTCCCGGCCCCACGCGGTAGGACTGGACGCGATCCGCTTCGATACGGATATCCAGTGCGCCACGCGGTCCCTTCCCTCGCTGTTCTGCGGCGAAAATACGATCGCCTACCGGGACGACACGCCGGGACCCAGAGACGTGCGGGTGACGTACGGATGGCGGGAGGAGCGGTCCATTCGCCCGCCGGGCGCACCCGGGCTGATCTATCCTGAGGACGGGTCGGACGTCGACCGGCTGGATTTCGAGTTTCGCTGGAAGCGCCCGCGTGGGGGGAGCGGAACGGTGGACGATTACCACGTCCAGGTCAGCCGATACGCCGAATTCAGATGGTGCGTATGTCCGGCGTTCGACCGCTACGTGGGAAGGACCGCGTACGCGGGCGGGACGAAATGGCAGGCGGAGTTTCCGAATCTCCTGAATCCGGACGAAGTGTATTACTGGCGCGTACGGGCCCGGAACGACAAGGGCGTGTGGGGCGACTGGAGCGAAGTGCGGTCGTTCGTGCCCCACGGCCCGTGTCTGCCGGTGGACGTCAGGGTGGAGGGCCGGGGAGGAAGACGTTCGCTGGTGTGGTCCGCGAATCGAGGCGGGAACCCGTCGGTGCGCTTTCGGGTCCACGGGAGCCCGGAGCCCGGCGGATTCTCCGCGACGGATGAGAATCTGCTGGACATCGTCGATCAAGCCCGATGGCCGTTGAACGGCGCGGAAAAGGGCATGTCCTATCGGGTCGTGGCGGTGGATGCCGGCGGTGTCCCGAGTACGCCGTCGGAATACGTAACGGTGTGAGCGCGATCAAGCTTCTCGTTGAAGGCCGTCACAATTGACTTGCGGGAGAATCGTATGTCCGGACGTGAATACAGCGCGGTTATCGTAGGTCTGACGGGAATCGGAGCCAGACGTCCGGCGGAAGCGGAAGGCTTGCCTCTGTACGGCGCGATGCCCATGTCGCACGCCTCGGCTTATTACAGGTGTCCACAGACCCGCCTTGTGGGTGTTTGCGACCTGCGCAAGGAGGCGTTGGACGGGTTTCGGGAGAACTGGAACGACGTGTGGCCGGAGATGCGTTACTATGTGAATTACCGGGAGATGCTGGAGGCCGAAGACCCGGATCTGGTGAGCGTCGCGACGTCCGACCACCGCCACGCCGATATCGTGGTGGACGCGGCCAAGCGCGGTACGGCTGCGATTCTCTGCGAAAAACCGCTTGCGACAACGCTCGAGGACGCCGACCGGATGATCTCGGCGGCCGAAGCGAACGGGACCGTCCTTTCGGTGGACCACTCCCGCAGGTGGTACCCACATTATCTCAAGGCGCGCGAAATCCTCCGCAGCGGGCAGATCGGACCGCTGCGAACCATCGGGTGCGAGATGTTCGGTCCACGCTCGATGTTGTTTCGCAACGGGACGCACGCGCTGGATACAGTCTGCTTTCTTGCCGACGGAGACCCACTCTGGCTGGTGGCGGACCTGGAGGACGGGTTCGAACATTTCACCGAATATCAGGGCGGAGGAGGAAAGGATGCCGCGAGCGACCCCTATGCTTCGGCCTACATCCGGTTCGGAAACGGCGTAAGGGCCTTTTACAATTCCTTCAAGACCGCGTTTTCCGGCTGGCGATTCGTTATGACGTGCGAGGACGGGCGGGTGGAAGCCACCGATACGTCCGCCAGACTGATCCGCGGCGCCTCGTTCGAGACTTCCGACATCGTCACGGAGCATTACATGCTGCATTCCAAGGGCGCCCTGGTGGCGGAGCTGGTGCATCTGCTGGAACACGGCGGAGACCCGGTGTCGCCCGCGAGGGAGGCGCGAAAGTCGCTGGAGGTCATCCTGGGCATCCTGAAGTCGCACCACGCGGGCAACATCCGCGTCGACTTTCCGCTGTCCTGATCCAGCAGCGTGAACTGGCATTTCGCCGCGCGGAAGTGTAATCCGGTAGCGCGAACCGGCAGTTCGCGGCACTGCGCGAATTCCATTACAACCTGTGGAGCGCTCGATATGAAAACCGTCGATCCCGCCGCAGTCTGGGACGTCCGCCCGTGGGGGTGTCCGGCTTTCACCGTGCAGGACTTCAACGGCGACGGAAAGAACGAAGTCCTGTTCGTACAGAACGCGGGCGCACACGCCAACGAGGCGTTCGATCCGCGATTTCCGGACGTGCAGGGGTACAAGACCGGCGTCGAAGAACAGGAGCTCTTCTGTCTGACGCTTACCGACGGAGAAGGACGGGTTCTGTGGCAGGTTGGTGAACCGTGGGCGCTCGAGAGGCCGTTCTCGTGGAACGGCAGCAATTTCTGCCAGGTCGTGGACCTGGACGGGGACGGTCAGGTCGAGATCATGCTCATCCACAAATCCGAACTGATGGTGTACAAAGGGGCCACGGGCGAGTTGTGCAACCGTCACGGGCTGCCCCATTCCGGGTTCTATTTCGCCCGCGCGGTCCGGACCGATCGCTCAGGCCGGTTCCACGTCTTCACGAAAAGCGTGACCACCTCGGCCACCCATGGCTACGGGAATCCATCCCTCCTGCTGGACCACGATTTCAACGTCGTCTGGGAGGTGGAGGTGGACGGCGCCGGGCATGGCGGCAATTATGCCGACGTGGACGGCGACGGGCTGGACGAACTCCTGATCGGCTTCAGCCTGTTCGACCACGACGGCAGCCCCCTGTGGTCCCACCCGCCGATGTCCGATAACGACCACCTGGACGACTCCGTGATTGCCGATATCGACGACGACGGGCGGTACGAATTCGCCCTCGCCCACGACGGGCACGATGCGGTCGTACACAATTCGGACGGGACCGTGCGGTTCACCGTTCCGATGCACCACTGCCAGAACATCCTGCCGGGAAGATTCTTCAAGGGCGAGCCGGGGCTTCAACTGGCCTTTGTGGACAAGGCGATGGGACGCCCGGAGGAAAGGGAAGCCGCGATCGTCAACGCCGGCGGCCGCGAGTTGTCGCGCCACCGGACGATGGGCTACTACTCGGTCATTTCGTGGGCGACCGATCTGGGCACAGACAGCCTGATGCGCCTGGAATGGCCGGCCCGGTCCGACGCCGAACATCGCGTGGTGTGGGTGGACCCCACGGGCAGGGAACTCGCGAGGCTGAAAGCCAGGGAGAACTTCCACGACCGGTTTCAGAAATTCGGTCTCGAGTCATTTCCCGCCGGGGGCCGTTACTTCGGGACGTGCCATAACTCGACCATCGGAGACGTCGACGGAGATGGGCTCGATGAGTACCTTGTAACCGATCGAGAAAAGGTGTGGGTCTTCAAACAGCCGCGACTTTAACGTTGATTCGAACGGGGCGAACGATCGTCTAGTCGAAATACTCGTCTTCGCTGAATTTCGTCCAGGATTTGAAAACAGGAAACGGCGACGGCAGGTTACCGTCCGGGTCGTTAACCTTGAACGAAATCCTCCCGCTGTCGAAAAGGTCCCTGATCGAAATGGAAACGCCCGAGGTTGAAATACAGTTGTCGCACTTCTCGGGGAATGACTGTGCAGAATTCGGCGCGACGAAGGAAATCCTGAATTCCGAACCGTTGCCTGCCCTTTCAATTCGATAAGCTTTCGCCCCGACCTCCCATTCGTTGACGGCATGGCCGTCCCTGGCATACTGGGCCCAGAGGTTGAACCCGCCGGTAAAATCGAGGATGACGCCCTTTCTCGGACTCGCGTCCCTGGAAGGTTCGAACTGGCGAAAAGACCGACCATCCATCGTTGTCCTGATTCGTTCTTCCTCATCCGCGCTCACCGGTTCGAACGGACCGTTTTCACCGCATGACGTCGCGAACAACAAAGCACACAGCGACGCCAACAGCGCAATCCACCCACGTTTCCACGCAACAATCCGTTCGACATTGGACGTCGCGCCACGGATCACTTCAAAGGCCGCTTCGGGCGTCACGCGGATTCTCACGGATTCGTCAGACATGATTTCCTCCTTCGTTCGACCCGGCATCCGTCCTGCAGGTCCGGACGCCGCAGATACGACGCGTCTTCGACACTGAATGAGAAATATACCCAAACCTACGGAAGGGTTCAACCCGGCGGTCCCGACGACCTGAGAGGAATGCCCCATGACTCCTGACGCGATTCTGAACAAGGTCTGCGATTCGATCGACGTGCTGGTTGAGGCAGGAAAGCCCTATGGGGGTCTGTTTCCGTCATTGCTGGATTTCGAGACGCACCGGATGTTGACGGAACTGCCCCCGCCGATCCACGGACAGCGCATGGGCGACCGCGCTTTTCCGGGCAGCAATCTCATGCACGACCAGCACGTGCTCAAGATCATGTATGCCCTGGACCGCGACGGTTACCGGGACGCGGCCGACCGGTACCTGCGCCGGTTCGCGGTCCATTGCACCGATACGGTTACCGGCCTGTTCCCGTGGGGCGAGCACGCGTACTGGCACCTTGAGGAGGACCGTGTGGGCGACAGCCACCGGCTGGCCCTTCCGGACAAGGCGCCCGGCACCACGCTGCACGACCATCTGCGGCAGGCGCCCGTCTGGCTGTGGGAAAAGCTGCATGGCTTCAACCCCCGCTGCGTCGAGCGGTTTGCCGAAGGGCTGGATTACCACTATAAGGACGGTGAGCCCAGAGAATATATCCGGCACGCCCACGTCGAGCGGAGGGAGCGCCTGGAACGCGGAGCGGCCTCCTCGGATTTCCCCCGCCACGGCGGGTTCTACATTCTGGACTGGTCGTTCGCCTACCGGAAGTTGTCGCGCGCGGATTTTCTGAAGCAGGTCGAGATAATGCTGGACTACTGGTGGCCCCACAGGGATCCCTCCGGTCTTCTGCCGTCGATGACGCGAGGCCCTGAAGCGCCGGCGCCCATGCACAGCGCGAACACCCCGGCGCAGACGGTCTCTCTTGCGGCCAGCCTGCTGGAAGCCGCCGAACTCCTCGACGGAAGCCCGCCAGTGCTGATCGACCGGATGCGGAAGCGCGCCCGCGCGTATATCGGCGGGTTTCTGTCGGCCCCCCACGATCCGGACGCCGGCGTCTTCGTATCCGCATGCCGTCGTCGGACGAATGAGGTTGTGAATACCAACCCCGTCTGGGGAAGCGTCTACGGAAACTGGCCGCTGGCTTACGTGGCTCTGATCGCCCTGTGCATCTATAGACTTACGGAGGATGAACGTCTGCTGGACTGGGCGGAGGGCGCGGCACGCTGGCATTCCAGGACCCCCTTCCCCGAAGGCGTCCCGGTCCCGGCGATGGACGCCGGCCTCGCGATCGAGTTGCTTGCCGACCTCTACGATCTCACCCGTGACGCCGCTTGGCTGGAACGGGGCCTGAAACTGGCCCGGACGTTGATTCCCATCTATATGGACGGAGAGCTCGTGCGAGGCGCGGCGGGTATCGACTGGTACGAGTCCCAGATGGTTCCGGGGGACCTGCTGCACGGCATGTCGAGGCTGGCGTTGCTCGCAACGCACGGCGATGCGTGTTCCCTGACAACGAACTATACCGCGAAGTGAGGCACAACATGGATGGAAAGACGTTCAGGCTGTGGGCGGGAGGCGACGCGCACGTGGGCACGGACCTGGCGGCGGGCAATCGCCGGAGTCTGGCCGATGCCATCATGCAGGCCGAAATGGGCGGCGCGGAAGGCGGGCCGACGTTCGAGTGGGACATCATGCTGGATATCGGCGACCTGTCGGGGTCGCAAACGCCGCCGGGCGACGAAGAAGGGCAAGAGGTCGTCCGGCAGTACAGCGCGTCGACCCTTCACGCCCGTGAAGACTTCTACAATATCGTCGGCAACCACGACGCGAGCGGCCCTGACGAGCCGTGCCAGTGGTGGTTTCGAAAATGGGTGGACCCCACCGGGGAGAATACCGGATACTCGAACGTCCACGCCGGCAGGCGGCCGTATCCGATCGAAGGAACCTGGGAGCGATATTCGTTTCAGGTTGGGAATATCCTCTTTCTGGCCATGGGAGACCGGAACGACGGCGGGCCGCCGGTGGGTCGGGCCGAAAGAGGCGGGTTTCCGGCCGGCGCGGTGACGCGGGAGACCTTCGAATGGTGGAAGAAGAAAGTAGAAGCGAACCGGGACAAGATCATCGTGACGGCGCACCACCATATGTTGAAGAACACGACGGTGGCATCCGGCCCCTGGGAAGGCGTGGACGCCGGATATCACGGCCGGTTCGAAGATGGCGCGCCCATAGGCGCGTCCTACCTCTATTTTGTAGGGGGAATACCGGACGCCGGGGCATTCGAGTCCTACCTTGAAGCGCATCCGGGTGCGATCGACCTCTGGCTGGGCGGTCATACGCATACGAATCCGGACGACACCCACGGCGGCCGGTCCCACGTGGAGCGGAAATGGGGAGTAACCTTCGTCAACGTGGCGGCGATTTCCCGATATCACGGAAAGAAGAATATCTCAATGAGCAGGCTGCTGACGTTTTCGGAAGGGGCGTCGGAGGTCAATATCAGGTGCTACCTTCATATGAGCGACTACGCGCCCCAGGGGTGGTACGACAGGGCCGAGCGGTCGGCGCCGCTTCGGAAGGCATTCTCATATTGACTGGCGGAGCCAGAGATGAAGACATTCGAGATCGACGGCCGGGACAAACGGGGACCCATCCGGCTGAGCATCGAGGCCGACAATCAGTTCGACGGCGGGGGGCGGTGGCTTCGGGGCGGACTTCACTCCCACGTGGCGCAGATGGGCGATTCCCGCGTAGTATGCGAGCACTACAGGAACCTGGGATTCGATTTCCTTGCGACAACGGACTACCTCAGCATCACGCCGATGCCCGAAGCAACGGAAGCCTTCCTGACCGTTCCCGGAGCCGAGGTTTTCTGCCCTGAAGGGGACGACCTGACCCATATCATTTGCCTGGGCCTGCGGCATCTGCCTCAACCGTTGGACGGCACGGTGGAAGACGTCTCCCGCCTGGTTCGGGACACCGAGGCGCAGGGCGGACTGGCCGTGCTGGCGCATCCCGCCTGGAGCGACTATACCTGGGAGAAAGCGTTTGCCCTGGCAAAGTCCGGGCTGGTAGGCCTGGAGGTGAGCAACAGGCTGACCTGGCAGATCAATGGCAAGGAGCGTTCCGAGGAACTGTGGCAGATGCTCATCAACGCGGGCATCCGCCTGGCCGCGATCGGCGTGGACGATGCGATCGTGCTGGAGGATGGTGACGTGACCGGGCGGACCTGGACCGGCGTGCTCGTACGGAGACCGGGCGTGGAGGGCATATTGGAAGGTATTCGCGCGCATCGGACTTACGCCAGCGAGGGGCCCGCGATTCACGATTTCCGAATCGAAACGCGGGGCGCGGTCGTCGTGGAATGCAGCCCGTGCATGGCGTGCCACATCCGGTCGAAGGGATTCGGCGTCCGCAGCGTGCAGGCTGCGGCGCCTTCCAAACTGTTCGAGGTCGACCTCGCCGTGGACGGTTACCGCATGCGGGACTGGGTATTCGCGTGCGTGGAGGACGAAACCGGACGCCGCGCCTGGACCAGCGCCATACCCGTTTGCGTTGAGAAAACATCACTTTAGTCCCGGGAGGACAGGATGAAAAGGACCATTCGACGGACGGCGATGCTGCACTTTGAGCGTGCGAGCTTTTCCCGGGACTACGTGAAGTGGGTCGGTGAGGAGGGGTTTACGGACATCGGATTGGGACTGAAACCCGACGACGATAAGATGACAGGGCAGGGATACGTCTGGGAAAAGGTCTGCCGGCTGGCGGAATGGGCCGGGGAATTCGAGCTTGGCGTGATCGTATTCACGGGATACATGAAATACCGCGAGACGTTTCTGCGGACCCACCCGGAACGCAGCCTCGTGTGCGTCGGGGGAAGCGGTACAGCCCTAGACAGCGACAATATCGTGAGGACACGGTGGCTCTGTCCGTTCCAGCCCGAGAACAAGGCGGAATACGTGGATCTGATTCACAAAGTGATCCGGCTGCCGGCACTCCGGGAAATCCATCTCAACGACGAGGCCGAGATCGGGTTCTCGAACGGAGACGTGGGCTGCTACTGCGAGCACTGTGTCGCGTAATACGAACGCGACTCCGGCGAGCCGCCGCCGAGGGAGGTCGACTGGTCGTCCCCGTCCTGGTGGCGGTGGGTGCAGCACCGCATGGAGGCCTGGACCGCCGTTCACGCCTGGTTTCGCGAGGGAATCAAGAAGGTGCGGCCGGACGTCGTGGTGGGCATCCAGCATTCGCCTAAAGTGGTGACCTTCAACGACAATCCCTGGCTGTCCGGCATCGACCTGTCCCGCGACGCGGAAGCCATGGACGTACTGTGTACCGACCCGTACCACCACATTCACTATTCTCATTTTACCTATCGTCCCATGCGCCGCATTCAGGCGGAAGCGACGCGCGCGCTGGCCGGAGCGACGGTCGGGCGTTCCCTGTTCATCTATCCCCAGGGCTTCATGCCGCCCTCCGGGAGCCTGGAGTTGACGCGCCGGGACGGCTTCATGGCCGGGGCCGTGCCGTTCGCGCTGGGCGCGGAGAATATTTCGCCCTACACGTTCGATCTTTGCCAGATTATCCCGGGTTACTACGACGGTCTGAAGGACGCCGCGCGGCTGATTCCCTACTTTGAGAAAACGCGGCCTTACAGCGCCGCCACGTTGATCAAGCCCTCCCAGACGGAAATCTACGGGTATCCCGACAAACGATGGGGCCGGGAGGTCCTGGCGATCTGGCCGGACGTGATGAACCAGGTGGGGTTGCCCTGGCGATGGGTTTTCGACCGGCGGCTTCCAGATGCCGGCGATGCGTTGAGCGGCCCGGTCATCCTGCCGGACACCCACTGCCTGACGCGTGAACAGCGCTCCGTACTGGAATCGCATTCGGACGGAGGTAATGGGCTGCTCCGGGTGGGGCGGACGCCGTCCGGCGACTGGTCGGGCGAAGGCGCGCATCCGCCCCCCTCCGGCGACGAGACGGGGTTCTCGGAATTGAAGCCGGTCGATCCCGGCCATCCGCTGCTCGACGGTATCGATGCGCCCATCATGCTGGGGTCGGCGTTCCTGGAACCCGGTCTCGAAGGGGAAACGATCGCCGAAGTGGACGGGCGACCCGCTCTCGTAGCGGCCGAGTCCGACGGGCGGCGTGAGGTCTGGCTGGCGGGAACGCCCCTGTACAACTACGTGGAACCCGGAGACCACGGAGCCGTACGGACGCCTACGGGCGGGATGTCACTCTTGCGGAACGCGCTGGCGTGGCTGTCGGCCGAAGCGCCCGCGGCGAGGTTGTGGCCGTATCCTCCAAAAAACGACTACGGAGAACTGCGTCCCTGGGACCGCCGGGACGTGCCGACGATGGAACTGTTTCCGAGTCTGGGAGACGGGTGCCTCGTCGGTCTGATCTTCAACTACCTGGGGCTGGCCTACGAGACGAATCTGGAGATGCGGGTTCCGGAAGGCGCGGCGGCAACAAGGCTGGTGGATATCTATTCCGGCGAGGATCTGATGGGATCCACGGCGGTCGACGGCCAGGTCGTCCGGTTGCCGGTAGATATGCCCGGCGACCGGGACTTCCTGGCGGTTGAACTGCAATGGGAGTAATGGTTCAGGGCCGGACCTACCCCCTGACCCCCTTCCTGAATGAAGGGGGTCAGGGGTTCCTTGATGTCTCGTCCTTGCGTAAAACCGGCGATGAGGTTTTCCGGTCTATTAGCGTTTTTATGCCAAGGCGTCAACGCCTTGTTTTGCTTGTCTCCCCCTTTCCTTTAGGAGAGGGGGCCGGGAGGAGAGGTCTGCGGGGCCGGGAGGATGGGTTGCTTTTGGTCTTGCATTACGCTTTTGATTTTTGCTGACGGCTGATGGCTGAGAGCTGATGGCTCCCTGCGAACGAGAGTTCCAACCTGCTACCGTGAAGTCAACTCAAACATGCCCATAAACCACGGAGGAACCAAACCATGTCCGATCGAGCCGACGCGCATATCCATCTGTTCGAGGGAGGCTACCAGAATTCCTTTATGAAGCGGCTGAACCGGCCCGTCGATGAAGCCGTCGTCTACGCATCGCTGGCGAATGACCACGGGGTGAAGGCCGCGTTGATCGTTGGGTACGCGGACGTTCCATGGGCGGCGGAGAATACCCGCTATCTCACGCAAATGGTCGCGGAGTACGACTGGGTGTACCCCGCGGCTTATTTCGACCCCTCGGAACCGCCCACGATCGAAGCGTTGGCGCAACTTCACGCAGACGGATTCGTGGGCGTTAGCTTTTATATTTTCGGACCCGAACGCGTGGACGCGCTCCTCGCGATATCCGACGAGGTCTGGCAGTGGTTGGTTTCCGGGCGTTGGCTCGTGAGCGTCAACTCGAAGGGCGACGACTGGAACGCCTGGCAGGACGTCCTCGGGCGGCATCCGGAGTTGCGTCTCGTCGCGTCCCACCTGGGCCTGCCGCCCAGACAGGCGGAAGCGCCCGGCCCCGAGGAGGCCCGATCCGCGATGGCCAACGTGCTGTCGCTGGCGGAATTCCCCCAGTCGCGTGTCAAGCTGAGCGGCTTCTACGCGCTGTCCGATCCGGGTCACGACTATCCGCACCGCGCGGCCTGGCCGTACGTGGAAGCCCTGCTGGATGCCTTCGGCGCTGGTCGTTTGCTCTGGGCGTCCGATTATTCGCCCTGCCTGGACTGCCTGACGTTCCCACAGACCTACGACCTGTTTTCGAAAATGCCGTTCCTCACCGACGATGACCGGACGCGGATCGAAGGATCGAATCTTCTCGCGCTGCTGGAGGACGTCGAGAATTGAGCCGGACGACGTCTCGAAACGAAATGAAGCGCCCCGGAAAGGAGAACCCCTTGAAATTATCGCTGTCCGGCCGGCTGATTGAAGTGACGAAACAGTCCTATGCGATGCCGGTGGAAGCATTCCTGCAGCTTACGGTCAGCGCGGGCTATGAGGGCGTGCATCTGAGGGACGGTCAGATCGATCACCTCATCAGGGACGAACGTTTCGATGAAGTCGAAGCCCTCTATGCCGGACACGGGCTGGGCTGCAGCATGCTCTGGGGACGGCTGGATTCAGCTTCGTTCGACGGGGACCTGACCAGGAAGAAACTGGCGCTCCTGCCGCGCGTCGGACTGGACCAGCTGATGATCGGGTATCCCACGGACGTCGAACTGATCCGTGAATGGTGCGACCTGGCGGCACGGCAGGAAATCACGCTTGTCATCGCCTGTCATTTCAACAGCATGTTCGAGGATATCCTCCGCGCCCGCGATTTCGTCAGGAAGGTGGACCGCCCGAACCTCGGGCTGAACGTCGATCCGTTGAATATCCACATGGCCGGGCAGGACTACGGCCTGGACACCCTGGAACAGGTGAGAGACCTGCTGAGCATCGTCAACGTACAGGGCGGCGTGCTGCACCAGGGCGAGCAGACCATCCGCAGGTACTACAGAAAGTCCACGCCGACGTTCCGCAGGGCATACCTGTGCGACGAGGACCATCTCGACATCCCGCAATTCATATCGAATCTGAAAGCCATCGGATATGAAGGTTACGTCAACGTCCTGGAGCCGTATTCGAAGGACGACGACCTCTCTCACGTGGCGTCGCAAACGGCGCGCTTGCTGAAGGGATATATCGATCGATGACGAATCCTTCCGCCAGCCGACCGAATTCGCCCGGTGTGAGCTCGACAGGGAGATTTGTCTTCAACCCGGCTGAAAAAGACTTGACAAAGCTAATATCACATATTAATTGCTACCAATATGATAGAATTTCGCCGGGCAGTGACTGCTGACCAGCTGAAGCCGGTTTCCAGAGAGAAACTGGCGGATCAGGTCGTCACGATTCTCAAACGGTTCATTTATGTCGAATCGTTAAATGCCGGTGACAAGTTGCCGCCTGAACGAAAACTGGCCGCGAATCTGGGCGTCAGCTACCGGGTCATCCGCGAGGCGCTCTCCATCCTTGCGTCCGAAGACATCGTTGTCAGGGAGCAGGGGCGGGGCACATTTGTCAGATCCACGGTTGGAATGGGCAACGGAGATGGTCATCTCTCTGTTTTCCCATCGATTTCAAGCCGATCCGACATCTATGCATTGCGGATCGCCGTGGAAATGGCAGCCGCTGCGCTTGCGGCCGAAAATGCCACGGAGGAGGACCTGTCGGAACTGAAATCGATTGCTGACTTCAAGGAACATGACTTCGGTCAGGGCATGATGTCGTATGAAATTCGCTTTCATCGTGCTCTGCTTCGGGCAACCCACAACCCGATGCTGAAGGGATTCGAGGATCTAATCGCCGAGGCGCTGCGCCTCAAGGCATACGATATAGATATACCCGTATTCGGCGAACGCCATCCCACACGCGAATTCGGCAAGGTCGCCATCGCTGAGCATCGAGAACTGGTTGACGCGCTATCCAAACGAGACGGCGCGACGGCAACAGCAGTCATGTTCAGGCAGATGGACAGCGTACGCGCGCTGATCCATGGTCTGGAGCGGAAGGGCGACGGTGAGATTCTTCAGTGAAACGGGTCCCATCCCGTTCCAGCGTGGTTACGCATCGCGTGACAGTCACGTACGAGATTAAAGACGTCAGCCCTCCCATTCCGATTACCCGGACGTGGCGGCTCCGAGAATTGGCAGCGGGATCTGTCGTTGATACACGTGCCGCCGTGCAATCGAACATTACGCATAGACCACGGACAACCACACATAAGGAGGTGATGATCCGACGGGATTGAAGGTGCGTTTTACAAAATGGCGCCGGAGTGTCCGGATGTCGCTCGTGACATCTGAAATTTGAAGGAGGTCGAATATGCGTAACGGTATGTTGGTATGTATGGCAGCGACGTTGCTGCTGCTTTCGGCGGGAACGGTCTATGGCGGCGGCGCGGCCGGAAGTTGGGGGCTCGGGACGTTCCTGGACTACAACCGGTCGATCTTCAAGCTGAAGGACTGGTATGAAACCGGCCGGGGGCAGGCCGGCGTGGTGTTCACCTACGTGATGAGTCCGCGGACCAGCGTGGAGATGGAGTTTCACCGGTCCATATTTGAGAACGGAGCACTGGAAGACACCCCGTTTACATGGCCAATTGACGGCAGAGACTATAAGTCACCTGACGCTGCGAGCGAGATGCGTATCAGCAGCTTTCTGGTGAACGCGGTGGTCAGACGTGGAGGCGGAGGCATCCTGGCCAAGGAGAAGTATTCCACCTACGTGACCGTCGGCGCGGGCTTCTACGACTACAAGACGGACGTAAGCGGCCTGATCTTTCCGGGGCAGCGCGAGGCGCCTCTGGACAAGGACCTGGTCATTGAGCCGTTCAGCGATTCGCGCACGGCGCTGGGCGCCAACGTGGGCCTGGGCGTGGAGGCGTTCGTGTTCGACAACATTTCGCTGGACGTGCGCGCGCGGTACAATCTCCTGCTGGGGGAGCTGAGGCCCATGGAAGCGTGGGGCCTCGAAGGCCAGACGTTTCCCATGCAGTTCCTGAACGCACGCGGGGGCATCCGGTTCTACTTCAAGAAATAACGGTGCAGGGGTGACGCGAGAGAGGTCGCACGCAGAATTTCAGTTGGAACGTCTTGCAAGTGAAACAGACGCCGCGAAAAGGAGGAACCATGAGCAGGCTCAGGTTTTTGACGGGCGCTGTGGTCGTATTGTGTACCGTGTTCTTTGCCGCCAGTGCGGTAATGGCCGCGACAACCGGCAAGATCGTCGGCCGCGTGACCGACGAGAAGGGCGAACCTCTGCCGGGGGCGAGTGTGGCCTTAGAGGAAGCCCGGCTGGGCGGAACGACCGATGCGGACGGATTCTACGTGATCGTCTCCGTAACGCCCGGCCAGTACAAGCTGACGGCATCAATGGTGGGGTATCACTCGGTGGTCCAGGAGCAGGTGGGCGTGCGTGTGGACTTCACCACGACGGTCAACTTTCAGCTTCGAGAAACGGAACTCGAACTGGAAGAGATGGTGGTGGTGGCCGAGAAGCCCCCGGTAGACCCCGACAAGACGGACAGCCGTTACGTCGTGACCGCCGAGGAGATCGAACGAACGCCAATCTTAAGGAATGTCACCGAGGTCCTGGAACTGGAGCCGGGCTATGCCGTTGACGGCAGCGGCGCGATCCGGGGCTGGGTGGCCAGCCACAACGTCGTCTACGTCGACGGCGTTCCCGTTTCCGGCAGAGACGGGCGCGGAATCGGCGGCGGATGGGGCGACGGCGGCGAGAGACAGTGGTACGGCGTCAACCTGAAGGCCGTCCAGGAGGTCTCGGTCATCACGGGCGGAATGAACGCCGAGTACGGAAACGCACAGGCAGGCGTCATCCAGATCGTAACGCGCGACGGCGGCGCGCAATATCACGGCGAGGCGGAATATCGTCTCACCCCTGCAGGTAAGAAGCACTGGGGCGAGAACGTCTACGAAGCGCCAGAGTTGCGGGGAAACGCGAGGTGGAGCGATCCGGCGTGGACGTCCGAAGTTGACCCGGAAACGGGTAATCTGGTCCACCCGCGAACGAACTACACGGACTGGCGTGGCCACTACCTGGATGGATTTCTGAGCGGTCCCCTGTTCGGGAACTCGTCTTTCTTCGCAAGCGCCCGGCACCTGCGTGACGCCGCCGTGCTTCCCGGACCGTGGCGAACCCGGCCGGCGAACCTGAGGACCACGGCAAAGCTGACGGTCCCGGCGGGGTCGAACATGAAGCTTCGGATCGGCTGGATGTACGACTTCGCGGAGAATTTCAACAATGGACGGCTCTCCCGATACAGCTTCCCGAACGTCATCCGGGGAACGGGACGCGACCTCTTCATCCCCGATGGATCGATCGCGGGTGAAGAAAAGCAGACCGACAACATGATCTACGGCGTGATCACCCACACCATCAGTCCCAGAACATTCTACGAAGTGAGCGTATCGCGTTATGGAAGCCGAACGGATACCAGCGGCGTGGGGAATAAAACCACGGCCGTCAGGACCGACAGCGAAGGGTACTTCTACATCGGCCGGGAGGACGTCTGGGCGTTCAAGGTCGGCGAACAGAACCGATTCAGTCTGAAGGCCGACCTGTCAAGCCAGATGACGCGGGGCCACTTCGCCAAAACCGGCTTCGAGTTCATGACGTTCGAGAACTGGTGGACGTGGACCGGCATGACGCCCGGCGACGCGAAGCGCGATATCCGCTACATCGGGCAGCCGGAACCCGGCGAAGCGGTGACGCCCAGCCAGTTCGGCGCCTACGTCCAGGACAAAATGGAGTTTGAGGGGTTGATCGTCAACGTCGGCCTGCGCTACGACCGCCTTTGGGGTCAGGACGTTCAGTTGCTGCCGTCGTTCACGTCGGGGTGGTACAACGCGATGGATACGTTCATCCAGGCGCCCACGGGGCCCATGCGGACCATACAGGGCTGGAGCCCCAGGCTGGGTATCTCACACCCCATCACGGCCCGGTCCAGCATGCACTTCTATTACGGCCGTTACATGATGATCCCCTCCTTCCGGCAGCAGTTCGGGAGCCATTGGGAGACGGCTTCCGGGCCCGATGGGATACCCGGCGTGCCGTGGAGTCATTTCAACGCGAAAGACGAAAGCTACGGCGCCAACGTCATCAGCCCGGTCTGGGACCACGGTCACCCCACGACCAGTTTCGAGGTGGGTACGGACTGGAACTTCGTAAGCGACTATGTCTTCTCGCTGGCGGCGTTCTACAAGAGCGGCCATCTGCAGAGCACCGGCATCTGGCACGACGCCGTCGATCCTGTTACGGGCAGGACGGGCGCCATCGGGGGCACGTACGGTTCCGAACGCACGGAAGACGTCAAGGGCTTCGAGTTCAGCATGCGAAAGGGCTTCAGCAACTTCTTCGCGTTCCGCGCCGCATTGAACCTGGAGTGGCTGGAAGCCATCCACTGGCTGGGTGACGCCGAGACGGTTGCCAGCGTCCTGATCTATCCCGACCGGAGTTTCATCGCCAGCGGAAGGTATCACAAGGAATGGCGCGTCGTGGGCGGCCGCAGGGAACCCGTTCCGCTTACTGCGGAGGAGATCAAGACACTTGGCGACAAGGCGGAAGAGAACCTGCAAAAGGTCCGGGAAAACGTGAATGCCTTCAACCCCGTTGGCTCAGCGCCTCTCCAGCCGGCGTGGGAAGTCGAGGGCCTTACGGACGAAGCGAGAGAATGGCTTCAGGGCATCTGGTTTCAGAAGTTCTGGTTCAGCACCGGCAATATCTTCACGCAGGGACGCCGCAGCCAGGGCAGCCTTCAGATGTTCTTCTCGTCTCCGCTCGACTACGGGCCGGGTAAGCAGTACGCGGGCGCCACGCTGTTCGGCGGCATCAATGCCAATCTGATCTACCGGATCTACACGGGCAGCAAGTTCAATTACATAAAGCTGACCGGAGCCAACACGCCGGCGAGACGGCCCTTGCACACGGAGGCCGACCTGAACCTGCAGAAGCACTTCCGCTTCGGGAACCTGAACGCCGACGTGTTCGTGGAAGTCTTCAACCTGTTCAACCAGCAGGACGCCAGCGGCGTCACCGGTACGGACTACATGTGGTGGGGGCTCCAGCGGCCCAGGCCCAACGACGCGACGTACCTCAATTACGGGGACGTTTCCGACCGCTCGCGCTATATAGGCAATCCCCGGATTACGCACATGGGAATCAGGTTGAGCTTCTGACATGAGTGAACCCTTCCTGAGAAGGAGGGACCGAACTCATCGGTCATCTTTGAGGAGGTCAAGGAAATGAAAAGGAATATCGTAAGCGGGATTGCGCTCCTGGCTCTGGTGTTCAGCACCGCGGTCCACGCGGAACTCCGGGTGCAGTCCCGTGCGAAGGCATGGGACATCTACTGGAACTCGGGCACCCAGGGTGTGCGCGCCGCCACGCCCATGAGCTGGTACCGGCCCGTTGGCATGTCTTATCCGGGAAGGTTCTGGGTGCAGTACCCGCAGGAATTCATCGACTACTGGGGTACCCGGACCTGGGGCGTCCGGTCCGAGTGGGTGGTCTACTACAACGAACTGTGCGGCACCATGCCCGGCTGGAACCAGTTCATCGCGACACGGGTGGGCGGCGATTACCACGTTTCCGAATCCAAGGCCACGCTTGAATCGGAGGACGTGGTCCCCATGGCCTACGATCCTTCGCAGGGGCCGGAGAGCAATATCGGCTACCGGAAGGTGTCGCCCCTGGGTCCCGATATGGCCAACTGGTGGCCGGGCCAGCCCGCGCCGGGTCCCGCTTCGCCGGTGGAGATCCACAACTACCGGTACAGCGAATATATGGAGGCCGACAAGGACAATTTTCCGGAGAGCATTATCGTCAGCAAATGGACCACGAAGAACGGCATCACCGTAACCAAGAAGGCTTACGCGTGGAGCTATCCGGACTTCGACGACTTCCAGATCATGGAATATACGTTCGAGAACACCGGAGATTCCAACGGCGACGGCGTGGCCGACCTCGGCGGCGGGCTGCAGCTGAACGATACGTTCGTGATTTTCTCCACCCGCTTTTACGCCTCACAGTGCGGCCAGGCCCACTATGCGGGGGATTCATTCTTCCGGCGCACCATTCCGGTCGCGCTGGACGATTGGTACAAGTATACGGAAGCGGCCAATTTCGACGGGCCGGGAGATGCGTTGGGTCTCAAGATGTGGTACGCATTTGACGGTGAGAATCCCGACCTTCCGGGAAACGACATCGGCAAACCGTATAGTGAGGAACGCGCGAACCAGAGTTGGCACCAATGCTGTCTCCAGCAGACGAAAATCGAAGGCGAGATGGGGGCCTTCCAGTACATCGGCGTCGCCCCACTGGCCTACACGCCCGGGTCGGTCAACGATGCCTCGACCTTTACCTTCGACACCGGGGGAGACGCAAGCTTTATCCCGCCACGGGTGGCCGACCAGCCCCACACGGTCAAATGGTGGGACTACAGGGACCGAACGGATTTTTCGGAACCCGGTTCGGAGAACATGAGCCCCGAGCAGATCTACAACGAACTGACGAGCCCCGCGCCATTCATCAAGGACAATCCCACCACGATAGACGGGCTCGTCGCTTCCTTCGCCTACGGGCCGTACGACATGGCCCCCGGAGACAAGGTGAGAATCGTCTTTGCCCTGGTGGCGGCCGCGCCGGTGGAGGAGAATATCTGGGGTTGGGCCAAGCAGAGCAGGCAGGAAGATATGCTCTCGGACAAGCCCATGAACAATTTGCTCAAACACCACAAGGCCGCGGCCGACGCCTTCAGGTGGAACTACGATCTGCCCGATCCCCCGCCTGACGTCAGGGCGGAAACCACCGCGTCGGTCGACGGTTTCAACCTGGTCCGGTGGACCGACGAAGGCGACGACGCGACCGACCCGGACTACACCGGCGCCGAGGCGCAGGACATCGTGGGCTACCGGGTCTACCGATCGGACTACAAGATCGACGACTGGAAGCTGATGGCCGACGTCCCGCTGAAGGACCCGGAGTACTACAGCGGCGGCACCTACCAGGTTGAAGACCGGAAGTCCGTTGCGGGTTTCGAGTACACCTACCGCGTGGCCGCCTACGACTCGGGCCACGACGACTGGAACGGTACCGGGATGGCCATTCCGTCTATGGAGGGCGGCAACAGCGCGCCCGAGCAGTGGGCTGGCGGCGTCATGACCAGCGTCCCCTTCGTGCCGGCCAACGCTTCGGCGGACCAGCTGGCGCGGAACGTGATCGTCGTACCGAATCCGCACAAGGTGGACGGCGCCCACAACTATCCCTCGGCGGGGTTGATCCGGTTTACGAATATCCCGCAAAAGTGCACGATCCGGATCTACACCGTCGCGGGCGAGCTCGCCGCCGTCATTGAACACGAAGACCCTGCCCGGGGCGAGGCCGGATGGAACCAGATCCCCCATTCGCGCGGAGGGGACGTGCCCGCCGGCGTCTACTACTGGATCGTCGAATCCCAGATGCCGGGGAGCGCGGGCCAGACGCAGCGTGGAACGTTGATGATCATCAAGTAGGGGCAGATCTCTATTTCTGCTCGGCTAGGAAGTTGTTTTGAAATTACCGGTGAGTTCCCAAGCGCGAGCGAAAAGGCGGCGGTCAAGGCAGGAAAATCCGCGCATATTTGTCTATACGGGTGGATTTGACCAACGCCGACCGACGCCTTTGCAGCCGCGCGAAGACCGCTGGGAATTTTAAGACAGCTTCTCAGGTCCATACTGAAACTCAAGGAGATGACGCGATGAAACGGACGTTGTGGATCGGACTGACAGCGGCGGTGATCTGCGCCCTGCTCTACCCCCGGGGGGCGGATGCCCAGGACCAGCGGCGGTTGTCGCGGATGGTCCTCCCTGTTCTCAAGATCGATCATGGAGCGCGAATGGCCGGTATGGGCGGTGCGTTCGTGGCCGTATCGGACAATATCGATGCCATCTTTTCGAACCCCGCGGGACTCACGCATATCGAACGCGCCGCGTTTACGCTCGGATACACCCGGTGGCTGATGAACGACCACATCCTTACGGGTGGGATGGCCTACAACACGGCGCACGGTGTTCTGGGTGTTAACGTGGTTACCTTCAGCCCCCACGAGTTCGAAGAGACGACCATTTTCCAGCCCACCGGGACCGGACGGTACCCCGATATGGGCGATCTCTCGCTGGGCGTGGTCTACGCCAGGAAACTGACGGACAAACTCTCGGTGGGCTCGATATTCCGCTGGACGCAGCAGACGCTGGATACGGACCGCCTGAACGCATGGGACGTGGGCGTATCCACGTTCTTCTACACCGGTTTCAGGAGCCTGCGTCTGGGCATGACCTTCGAGAACATGGGAAAGGACGTCAAGGTGATTGACGACGTCCGAAAGATGCCGGTTGCCTTCAGCACGGCCGCGGCAATGGAGATTGTCGGCGCCACCGGCGACCCCACCTATATCACGGTAACCTTCGAAAATTCATATGCCACGGATTTCGCCGACCCGCAGTACCGGTTCGGCGGCGAACTCTGGCTTCAGAGCAACTTCGCCCTTCGGGCGGGCTATAAGGCGAACTTCGACGAAGAATCCTGGACGCTCGGAGCGGGGTTGAAATTCTCGATGCCGAACGGACGGATCGTGCAGGCCGACGTTGCGTACAGCGATTTCGGCACGTATCTGGATGCCCCGCTGCGGTTCACGCTGAGCGGCGCGTTCTGAGTTTTCAGAAAGCATCGTGTATAAGAGAAATGGCGGTCCCCAGGGATTGCCATTTCTTTTTATCCGTTACCACACCTGTCCAAAACCGTCTTTTCCACATAAACGCGGGCAGCGGTGATTGGACCTGGAATTCTGCCCGTCGCGGTTGGCCGCAGAAACCGGCAAGACCCCGAAGACGCTGCACCGGACACGAGCGCCCTGCGACCGAAGGCAATCCGCTCGCTATCACGACATGATCCACCCGTAACCGGAGCGAGGGCATCCTGCCCTCGAACTTCGCGTCACCTTCCCCTATTCGCGCCGAGGGCAGGATGCCCTCGCTCCCGGGAACACCAACGACACCGTTCCCAAAAGGGTTAGAGGTCTCCAGTGGGCCGATTTCAAAAGATCTGTCTGACGTGCGATGCGCAACAGGATGCCCCGGCCTTGAATTGCGGTGTCTGCGCGGGACCTCTGGGGTTTAAATACAGCTATGAGAACGTTACGTGGGACGACCGGTTCGAAGGGTCCATGTGGCGCTACTGGCCCCTGCTTCCGGTCCAGCCTCCCGATGGCGCCGTGACCCTTGGCGAAGGCGGTACTCCTTTGCTGCCCGCGCGGAGCTTCGACGGACAGCGGGTCTATCTGAAGGACGAGACCCGCAACCCCACCGGATCCCACAAGGACCGCTCGCTCTCGGTCGCGATCACGCACGCAAAGTCCGTCGGCGCGGATGTGTCCGTCATCGTATCGACGGGCAGCGCGGGCATCTCGAACGCGGCGCTGGCCGCACGGGCGGGTATGCGCAGCGTCGTGGTCATGACGGAAGGAACGCCGCCCGATCGGCTCTACCCCATGTACGGCCTGGGCGCGGCGCTTGTCGAGGTGAAGGCGCCCATCGATCCGATCGTACAGGGCGTGATCGACGTCTGTCGTGAGCAGAAACTCTATCTGAGCACCACCAGCCGGAATTCCAATCCTTACCAGGCCGAGGGGAACAAGACCATCGCCTTCGAGATCGTCGAGGAACTGGGCAGAGCGCCGGACTGGGTCGTGGTTCCCGTGGGCGGCGGCGGTACGGTCTCGGGGATCTGGCGGGGATTCCGGGACTGCCGCGCGCTCGGACTCATTGACTCCATGCCCCGAATGATTGGCGTGGTGCCTCGAGACTACAATGCGCTGGAGGTGGCCTTTAAACGCGGATTGGACCGGTGGGAAGAGGTGCTGGCGCTGCCTTATGACAACCTGCCGCCTTCGATTCTGGTAAAACTCGCCCACAGCTACCCTCCGGACGGCATGGAAGCCCTGGGGGCCGTACGTTCGTCGAACGGGTTCTTTGTTTCCGTCACGGACGAGGAAGCGCTTTCGGCCCAGGAAGCCTGCGGCCGGCGGGAGGGTCTGTTCGTGGAGCCGTCCACGGGCGCCTGCCTGGCCGGCACAACCCGTCTTCTGGATTCGGGGCAGGTACGTCCGGAAGACGTCGTCGTCGCCATCGTCAGCGGCTCCGGCTATCGCGAAACCGCTTGCACGATGGACTCGCGCCCCCTGCGGAAACAGTCCGTTTCGCTTGAGAAACTTTCCACGTCCCTGAGGGGATTTTAAAGGATTGAACTTATGTCCCTGCATCTTGCACGATGGCGTCGTCGCGAAGTACCGATTCTGTCCGCGCTGACCACCCGCCAGGACTGGTGCCGGGTCGAACTCTACAACCCGACTGTGCTACGCGTCGCGGACAGGTACATGATGTGGTACATCGCTCACGGTACCGCTACCCGTACAGACGATTCGGTCGTCGGCTTCGCCGAATCGGACGACGGCATCCACTGGAACGAGCACCCGGACAACCCCATTCTCACCCGCGACGATCTGCCCGCCTGCGACGCCTGGCAGACGCCCCACGTGATCTTCGACGCGGACGAGGGCCTGTTCAAGATGTGGTTCATCATGTCGACCGTTGTCCGGGGCGGTCCAACCTGGCTCGTGAGCTTCGAACAGCAACTGGGATATGCCACCAGCCTCGACGGGCTGAAATGGGACGTATATCCGGAGCCGATCTATCACAGCGGGCGACGCCCGTGTGTGATCAAGGACGGTCCTGGCGCCTACCGGATGTGGATGAACTCATCCCCAACGCCAGACGGAAGCTTCGACGACCTGGTACATCACATCTTTCGCTTCGAATCCACGGACGGCCTCTGCTGGACGCGCGACCCCGAACCCGCCGTGAGCTTCAACGAGAAACTCAGGGGCACGGTCTATCCATTCGTCATGCGCGACGGCGACGGATACATCATGTGGTACGGCGCCTGGCCTGCCGGCGGCGAAGTCGTGATCGACGCGGGGTCGGAATCGCCGCTGGCCCGGCCGGTGTTCGAGATCTACTGCTCCACGTCGTCGGATGGCCTCGCCTGGACCCACCACCATGACGCCCCCGCCCTGCCCGCGACGCGGGATCCCAATGACTACGACGGGCGGTATACCTCCACGCCGTGTGTCGTCGATGGCGGGGACCGCTATCTGATGTACTACTCCGCCAGGGACTGGGGTACCCTCTACAGGACAGGCGCCGACACGCTTGGCATCGACAGGGCCGGAATCTACCGCCACATCGGCGTGGCCGAGTGCGGCAGGACCTGAAATGTCGGCAGCAGACGGGAGAATGAGTGGAAAGCGCTCGAGCGAAAGACCCCCATCACGCGCAATCGGAGAGCCAGCCGGCGCCTTCGGAGGACGGTCTGACCCTCCGCGCATTCCTGATCGGTCTCGGTCTCTGCGTGTTCATGGGCGTCGCATTAACCTACAACCGGATGGTCGTCCAGGGTCCCTTCATGGGCAATTACCATATGGACCGGGGCGTGCTGTTCGTTTTTTTTGTACTCGTGCTGGTGGTCAACCCGCTGGCGGGAGCCCTGAAGCGCCGCTTCTCACTGGGGCGGGGCGAGTTGCTGGCCATCTACGTCATGTTGCTGTTTCTGATGCCGTCATGGAAGATGACCAAGGCCCTGCTGGGTTTCATGACGGGCGTCACCTACTATGCCTCTCCGGAAATGCGACACCTGGAAGCCGTGTTGCCCAATGCCCTTCCCTGGCTGTCGATCATGGATACGGAAGTGGTAAGGGGGCTGTACGACGGCCTTCCCGCCGGCGACCCGGTACCCTGGCGGTCGTGGGTGGTTCCCCTGTGGAGCTGGGGCTCGTTCCTGGTCGTGCTCTACGTCGTGCTCGTCTGCCTGGCGGTTCTCATGAGAAAGCAGTGGGAGGAGCACGAGCGCTTCGCGTTTCCCATCATGCAGGTGCCGCTGGAGATGAGCGAGACGGGGGCCCGGACGGTGGGGCGCCTGTTCCGCAGCAGGATGATGTGGGGAGGGTTCGCGGTACCGTTTCTGATCGGACTGTTGAACGGGCTTCAGAGGTACTACTATTCGCTGCCGCGGATTCAGCTGCGAACGATTCTCTGGATCTTCCGCCGGGCGATTCCCTTGCATATCGGTCTTCATTTCGCGATCCTTGGGTACTCGTATTTCGTGAATACGGACGTGAGTCTGAGTATCTGGCTGTTCAACGTCATCGCAAAGTGCATCAGCGGAATCCTGGCCGTTGTCGGGGCGGAGACATACGGCGTCTCGGGGGTCGTGGGGCGGCACAGCTCCCAGGGATCCGAATTCCTGGCGATGATGGGCATGGGGTACATGCTCGGCCTGGCGGGCTACAGTCTGTGGATCGCAAGGGGGCATCTTCGGGAGGTGTGGGCGAGGGCCAGGGGCCGCCCGTCGCGCCTGGACGATTCGGACGAGGTGATCCCCTACCGATCCGCGGTGGCCGGGATCGTTGCGGGGTCACTCTATCTCGGATGCTGGCTCTACCAGGCGGGCATCTCCCCCCATCTCGTGCTTCTGCTGGGCTTTTTCAGTTTTGTCGTCTTTCTGGTACTCGCCCGGATCGTGAGCGAGACCGGGTATTCCGTGGCCTATTCTCCGCTGAATCCGTCTGAGTTCGTGGTGTGCGCCGTAGGTTCCGCGGCGTTCGGCCCGACGGGGCTGACGTCGCTGGGCGTCAGCTTCGCCTGGACGATGACCCGGTTGAATACGCTGATGCCGAGGGCCTCCGGCGCGCTGCGACTCGCACGGGAGATCGGGCGCAAGCGGGGGCTGGTGGTGGCGATGGGCGCCGCGCTGGCCGCCGGCCTGATCGCCGCGAGCCATACCACGCTTCAGCTGGGATACGAACACGGCGGCCGTAACCTGGACTACTGGTTCAGGGACGTGAACGACTGCGCGCTGCCGTTCGACGAATACATCGGTCGAAGGCTGCTTTCGCCCTCGCCGATCTTCTACCCCGGGTTCCTGTATACGGGTCTGGGCATCGCCGTCGTCGTGGTGATGATGGCGCTACGCTCCCGGCTGCCGTCGTGGCCGCTGCACCCGGTTGCGCTGCCCGTGAGCACGATCGCCTATACGCACAACTACTTTTTCAGCGTGTTTCTCGCCTGGGGAATCAAATCGCTCGTGCTGCGGTTCGGAGGCGCCAACCTGTACAGGATGACCCGCCTGTTCTTTGTCGGGATTATTCTCGGCGAGGCGGTCTGCCTGGGGATGTGGATCGTCATCGACGGCATCACCGGTAAAGTGGGCGGGATCTGGATCCTGCAACCGTGAGCGCGGGGACGGGGCGGCATGCGCGCCGTCACGCCTGTCTAAGAGGAAAACTATATGGATTCAGGAGCAGACCGGATGCAGGGCGAACTCATGCAGATGCGCGTCAACGGCTGGTGTGTCGTGAAGAACGTCGTACCCGAGGACCGGGTTGCGGCGGTGAGAGAGCGCGTCATGGATGCCGTCCACCGGCACGCGAATGCCGAAACGCTCGAAGACAAGGGCATCGGCCACGTCTCCGGCTTCGTCGCCCGTGAGCAGTCTTTCGCGCCTTATCTGGCGGATTCCCGCGTCATGGGCGTCGTGGAGGGATTGCTGGGCAAACACGTCCGGATCTCTTTCACGACGGCGACGGTGAATTTCCCCGGCAATCCGCGCGGCGGCTGGCACGCCGACTGGCCCTTCAACCAGAAAAATGCCGGGCATATCCCCGCGCCATACCCGGACGCGGCGATGCACGTCACCACGCTCTGGATGCTCTCCCCATTCAGCGAACGGAACGGCGGGACCCTCATTCTCCCCGGCAGCCACCGGTCCGACAACAACCCGAGCGGGGACAACGGTTTCGACCCGCTAGGTGAGATTCCCGGCGAATGCAACGCCGTAGGCGAAGCGGGAAGCGTGCTGATGCTGGACAGCCGGCTCTGGCACGCCACCGCTCCCAACCATTCCGACGAGCCGCGCGTTTCCGTCGTGATTCGCTACGCGCCCTGGTGGCTCGATACCGGTGTCCTGATGCCCGGCTCCGAAGCGCGCGAGCGGATGCTGGAGGCCACCGGACTCAATTCGCCTGAGGTCCCGCCCGTTCCTCAAGAGGTCTACGATTCCATGCATGAAAGCGTGAAGCCCCTTTTCCGGCACTGGGTGCGGGCAGGGGATTGACTCGGGAGTGAGACTGCTTGATCAGGTAACTCAAACTGGCAGTTCGAGTTACGGCCGTGGGTTCAGTTCGAGACGCAGCCAGGGGTTCAATGAGGTTCGTTGAGCCTGTCGAAACGGACAGATTGTCTTTGGAGGTGCGCAAAAATGGCCGAGACAGCGACGAAAACCAGATATGTCGCGCCGAATCCCGGGTTCGGGTTCTCGGATGTGCCGCAGGAAGAATTCGACTTTCCATTCCCGGCCCTGACGCTGGAACAGCGGATGCGGTTCGAGCTTTTCGGGTACACCATCGTCGAGGACCTGTTTACCGAGCCGGAGTTGCAATCCATCGAGGCGTCAGCCCACAGGTTGAAGGCGGAAATCCTGGACGCGGCCGGCGACAACGAGATCACGCCGCCTCCGCCGCCCAGGAAATACGAGGACTTCAGGGATGGGGCGATTTGGCGGGCAAACCGGAGGAGGACCGCCTCGGGCGACCTTCACCTGGAACGTCTCGAGATCGAGAACGTGTTGGGGCTGGACCCCATATATCTGTCGGTGCTGACCAGGCCGCGCGTCCTGGGGATCGCAACCGAACTGCTGGGCGGGACGATACGGTTCCACCAGGTCGCCGTCCGCTTCAACCGGCGTTCCGAAACCCCTGTCCTTGGCTGGCACGGCGGGGTCACGCGGCACAAGGACCGGGCGGTGCGAAAAAACGGCTGGTTCCATACGCAGATCCTGGGTCTGATCCTCTACCTTACTGACGTCGGCCCCGGCGACGGCGGTACCGGGATCTTTGCGGGAAGTCACAGACTCGACCTCTCTTACGACGATCTTAAGCAGTATATCACGGACCATCCGGATTCCGAGTTCTTTCATCAGACCACGGCGAAGCGGGGCTCGGCGCTGCTGTTCGCCGACGGCCCGCTGATGCACCGCACCATCAACATCGAGACGGACAAGGAACGGCTCATCATGCTCTCGCGGCTGGTCCATTCCGACTACGATTTCGGCCAGATGGCGTCGCTGGGGCAGACCGACCAGGTACCGCATGAGCTGATGCCGCTGTTCTATGGTCGGGCGTTCACGCCGAGGTACCGACCTCGGGGGGAATAAGTGCAGGAGAGAGTAGTGAGGAGAGAGTGGTGAGAGCCCCCCGCCACCCTCAGCGCGACACACAGGTCTCTCTTTCCTCACTCCTCTTTTCTCACTCCTCTTCTCTCACTCCTCTTCTCTCTCTTCTCGCAACGGAAGGATGATGAAATGGCGGCGCGAGTTCCCGTTGTCCCGGCCTGGTACGTGCCCCGCATCTGCCGCGTCGAGCCGACCGGCCGGACGATTTCGGTTAAGGCTGGTGCGACCATCGACCTTCGTCTTGAGGTAGAGCCCTGTCAATGTCTCCCTACGGGGCAGGTCTGGCGGCGACTGTCCGATCCCATCCTGTCGGCGTGGACGACGAACCAGGACTGGTGCCGGGTGATTCTCTACATGCCCTGCGTGCTGAGGGCGGACGGCATCTTCAAGATGTGGTACGTGGGCAGTTCCGACCACGCGCGAAACCCTTCGTACATCCATCTCGGGTACGCCGCGTCGACGGACGGGCTGCGCTGGGAACCGCGGCCTGATAATCCGATCGTCACTGACGATGCGATTCCGTGGGGCTGGCGATTCCAGACGCCGTACGTGCTCTACGACCTGGAGGAGAAGATTTACCGGATGTGGTTTACGGCCGTCGATGAAATCGACACGGAGGGACGCCCGTGGTTGAACCAGCGAGTGGGGTACGGCGAGAGCGCCGACGGGATCTCATGGACGTTCCACCCGGAGCCGGTGCTGCGTACCGGGCGGCGTCCGTGCGTCCTGAAACTGGACGACGGGACGTACAGGATGTGGGTGAACGCGCCGTCGACCGAGACGCCGGAACTGAAGATGACCGAAAACATCATTTCCGCCCGGTCCGGGGACGGTCTGCACTGGGAATACGAAGACGACGCGGTGCGGTACGGCGGGATCTATCGCTCTTGCGTGTATCCCTTCGTGATGCGCGACCGCGGCGAACTCGCGATGTGGTTCGGCGGTCACCGCGCGGGCGGCCTCTTCGATATCTCGTTCGGGAGGACGCGTGACGGCGACACCTGGTACTACCAGAACGACGTGCCGACGTTTCCCCCGAACCCGCGAAGGGAAGCGTTCGACGGCCGGTACACGTCCACCCCTCACGTATTGAAGTTGCCGGGCAGATACCTGATGTACTATTCCGCGCGGGATTTGGACGACGGATGGGTCGCGCCGGACGGCTCGCGCCAGCGGGACGGCGACGGGGTGTATCGTCACGTCGGGTGCGCCGAATTGCCGGTTGACCAGGTGGAGGATCCGGGCCTTCGTTATTCGTGGACGTCCAATGGCAGGGCGATACCCGGAAACGGCGGAACATTGCGGTTCGCGGCGGACAGGGCCGGAAGACATTCGATAACCTGCCGCGTGGAAAATGGCAACGGCTCAGCCGCGTACACCTGGGAGGTGCATGCAGACAAAGGATAGAACCGTGATCCTGGCCTCCTACCACCGCACGCGCGATCGGGACCACTTGAAGCGGCTGGTCCGGGAACGGGACGCGATTGTCGACTATATCGCCGCGAATCCCGTGGAAGGCGCCTATCACCTGGGCGGCATTGGGGGGCAGCGAGGGAATATCAACAACTTCCTGTTGGGGCACCTCTGGGGAGTCGAGAAGATCTAACCAGCCAACCGCGCGCTCACCAACCGGTTCAGGCTCACGCCCTGTTCCGCCGCTTCGATTACCAGGGCGCGGTGGGATTCCGGCGGCAGACGCACCAGGAATTTTCCGCTAAACGCGCGGTCCGCCAATGGCACCGGTGTTGGTTCACCAGTGGCGCGCATGTCGTCCACGGATTCCCGAACCAGCCGCTGGATGCCGGATAATGCCTTGTCGGGTGACGGCGCGAGCCAGCTCAGCGACGGGAATTCCGCGCAGAGACCCACGTGTTCGCTGTCTTCCGCGGACCACGTGATCCGGTAGGTGTAATGATCGTTCATTTTGACTCCTCGAGTTTCTCAATTGCCTTGATCACCTGGCGGACATGGGTGCTTGCCCTTTAATATGGTATCAATAATGATTTCACTTGTAAAGTAGAAACGGTACCTGCATGGAACAGCCTATCCTGATTTTACGCGCGAACGGCGACCCGTCGGAAGGTCTGTGCGCCGAGGTGCTCCGATGCGAGGGCTTTCCGTGGCTCGAAGAGCGCCCCGCATCGGGATTTGACGGCGTGTCTCCCGGCGTGAGGCTGGTCGTTCTCGCTGGCACCGGCTTCGGCCATACGACCGCGGAACGCCTGGCGAGGGCCGTCTCCGGGGGTGTGACGCTGATCTCAACAGGGCCCGACCCGGCCGTCGCTGCAGCGTTCGGCGTCTCGGTCTCGGATGCCGTTACCGATGCCCACGTGGCCGTAACCGCGCTGAACGGCTGGGAACACGGCGACGTGCCGTTGCTGTGCCCGGACGACACCGCCCGCCCCCTTCGCGGGGGACAGGAAGCGGCGGCGATTCGGGCCGACGGCGGAGAGCGATGCGGATCCGGACTCGTTTCTGTCCGCATGGGCAACGGAACGGCCTGGTTTTACGGCTACGACCTCTGCCGGACCGTGGCCACGCTGCGTCACGGTACGGGCGACGTGAGAGAGCGGCCGGCGAAGGATATGGGCCCGCTCACGGGGCCCCGGCACATCTATGGTTTCTTCCACCTCTCCGACAAACTGCCCCGGGACGTGCCGGTATGCGATCTGCATCATGATATCCTTCGGACGCTCGTTCTGGCTTCTCTGGCCGATACGGGTCTTCCTCGACTCTGGCACTTTCCACACGCCGCGCCCGCCCTCTGGTTCGTGAAGGGCGATGGCTGCGGAGAAGCCGGCGCCGACGTGGAGGTGGACGTCGTCGAGGAATACGGCGCCTATCTGACATTCAACAGACCCCCCGTGAGCAGGTACGACGGAGACTTGATGAAAGACTGGCACGAACGGGGGCACGGCGTCACCATCGAAGCCAACCTGGACCAGGTCACACGGCCTGTCGTCGAAGTCTCGGGACAGAAGGTGCGCCGGTCGCGCACCGCGCAGGACCTGAACGAAAACGCGCTTCCCGATATCCGCGCCAACCTCGAGGCGCACCGCGACAGCTTCATCCGCGACACCGGTCTGGAGATGGACACCATCTGCATCCACGGCTGCCAGTGGTCGGGTCATCCGATGGCGGAGATGGTGGTTGACCTTGGCTGGTACACGCCCACGCACTTCATCTCCCACGATCCGCGGATGCGGCACGATGAACGCTACGGGCCGTACATGATTTCGACCGCCCTGCCGCTCCGATACTTCCAGCACGGTGTGGGCGTCCTCGACCTGTGGCATATGCCGGCGCAGTGGGACGAGAGCCAGACGCTTGGTGAATGGGACCCCGCGGATCCGAAATCCACGGGGAGGGTGGGCCTGTCGGCGGAAGCGTACGGCGAGGAGCTCGTCCGGTTCGCCGATGACGCCGCGCATCGCTGGCACGGGGTGCAAATTGCCAACTTTCACCCGAGTTACGTCGTCATGCCCCAGGACCATCCCAGTGCGTCCCGCCGGTCGCTGGAGATGGGCCTCGACGGCGCCCGGGCGGCGGGATGCCGGTTCGAGAACCAGGAACGGTGGTCGCGGTTCTCCCGGGCCAGGGCCGACGTACGCCTCGAGGCGCGGCGGGAGGACGACCAGGCCGTTTTTCTGACGATGGCGTCCCCCGGCGACCTCAATGGACTCACGCTGCTGCTGCCCGATCGCGTGACCGGGGTCCGCGTTGCCGAAACGGGGGAAACCATGGACATTCGCGAGGTTATACTGGAGGGACGGCGCCAGCGGGCCGTGTCCCTGGATCTGGTCGCTGAAACGCCCCGTGTCCTTCGAATGGAGACCGCGGGACGATAGTTGCGATCACGGCGGATGATACGGTCGATTCGCGGGACGAAGTTGCCGAATCGGGAATGTCAGGATTGACAATTTATCGAAAAAGCCATATAATATTTATGGGATTTGTGTTATATTATCAAATAATCCCGATTGGCCACTCGAAAGAAACCTCGGCAACTCCATAATAAAAGCCTGGGAAACGCGATAGAAAGTCAAGAATGCCCGGCGTAAAACACGAGGCGTTTCTTCGCACGCATCCGGTCTTCACCGGCGAGACCCTGGCCGCGCATCTCGCCCGGAGAGGTGGGGTGGGGCCAAGAGGAAAGGAAGCGTTTCTGGCCTATTACCGGAAAACCGGCCGGATCCTTCGAGTGCGGCGCGGTCTGTATGCGGTCATACCGCCGGGAGCCGACCCCGATTCCTACGCAGTCGACCCGTACCTGATTGCCGGAAAGCTGACAAGGGATGCGGTCCTTTCACATCACACTGCGCTTGAATTTCACGGACGTGCGTATTCGGTCTGGCGCCACCTGATTTATTCCGCCTCCCGTCCTGTGGAAACGCTTGTGTTTCGGTCTCAAATCTATCGCGGCGTCAAGTTTCCGGGCGCGCTTCTCCGCGTGGGCGCGGAGCACTTTGGCGTTCTGAACTCGGAACGTTCGGGTGTTCCGATGCGCGTCACCGGTCTGGAGCGGACACTCGTGGACGTGCTGCATCGTCCGGATCTGTCGGGCGGCTGGGAGGAAATCTGGCGGTCGTTGGAATCGGTGGAATTCTTCGACGTCGACCGGGTCGTGGAATATGCGCTCCTGCTTGGGAATGCGACGACAAACGCGAAGGTGGGCTTCTTCCTGGAACAGCATCGTGACGCCTTGTTGATCGAAGAGCGTCATCTAAGGCCGCTTCGTGACCGGCGCCCCCTTCAGCCCCATTACCTGGATCGCGCCAGGCGGATCCCCGGATGCCTCGTGGTGAACTGGAACCTGGTGGTACCGGAGGACGTATTGGAACGGTCGTGGGCGGAGGTGCTTTGAGAATCTCCCCCGAGAAGCTGGCCGCCGAAGCCGAAGCGACGGGATTCAGAGCCGATATGCTGGAAAAGGCGGTCCGACTGCTCGCACTGCTCGAGGCCATGCGCAGTCACCCCTTCCTTAAGGGTAAGCTGGTCCTTAAGGGCGGGACGGCTTTGAACCTCTTCGTCTTCGACGTCCCCAGACTTTCGGTCGACATAGACCTGAACTATGTGGGGACCCGGCAACGGGACGCCGTGCTGGAAGAGCGTCCCAGAATCGAAAAAGCTGTACAGGACGTGTTCCGTCGAGAGGATTTCGCAGTCAGGCGGATGCCTGAAGAACACGCCGGCGGGAAATGGTCGCTCCGCTATCAGAGCGCATCCGGGCCGAGCGGCAATCTCGACGTGGATATCAATTTCATGTACCGCGTTCCGTTGTGGCCCGTTGCCACGATGGATTCCCGATCGCTTGGCAGTTGGAAGGTCACGGATATCCCCGTGATGGACGTTCATGAACTCGCGGCAGGGAAGCTCTCCGCACTGGTGGCGCGACGAAGGGCGAGGGATTTGTTCGACAGCCGTCTGATCTTCTCCATGGAGGATCTCGACCGCGATCGACTCAGAATCGCTTTCGTCGTCTATGGCGCCATGGACCGCAAAGACTGGCGCAGGATTTCGGTCGCAGACGTGGATCTGGACGTTGCAGAATTGGCCGGCCAGCTTGTGCCGGCGCTCCACGCGGGTGCGATACAGGGGCCCGAGGAGGCGACGACCTATGGAGAAATGCTTGTGAGAGAGTGCCGGCAAGGGATTTCAACGGTGCTGCCCTTTACTGACGCCGAAGGCGCATTCCTGGACCTTCTGCTGGAAAAAGGCGAGATCGATGCGTCGATATTAACCGACGATAGATCCCTGCAGATTCGCATCCAATCCCAGCCGCTTCTTGAATGGAAGGCTCTCAACGTGCGGCGCCACAAAGGATTATTCTGACCGGTGTTGCGAGGAAATCGAATGAAGCGAACGATACGCCGGACGGCCCTTCTGAATATTCAGAAAGTGAGCTATTCCCGCGAACACGTGGCGCGAATCAGGAGCGAGGGGTTCACGGACATCGGCGTCTCCCTGAAAGCGGGCGAACGGAAATTCACGGGTCAGGGATTCGACTGGGAACAGGTATGTCACTCCGGCGCGTGGGCGCTGGAGTTCGGCCTGGGGATGACGGTTTTTACCGGCTATATGAAGTACCGGGAGACTTTCCTTCGGGAACATCCGGAACGGGCCATGGTATGCGTTGGCGGTTCGGGTACCGCGCTGGACAGCGACAACCTGGTACGCACCAAATGGCTGTGCCCGTTCCAGCCGGAGAACAAAGCGGAATACCTGGATCTCCTGAGGAAAGTGATCGGGCTGCCGGCGCTCCGGGAGATCCATCTGAACGACGAAGCCGCGATCGGGTTCGCAAACGGCGACGTCGGCTGCTATTGCGACTACTGCGTTTCCGAATACGAAGAGGAATACGGGACGCCGCCGCCTGCGGACTTCGACTGGGCGTCGGAGGCGTGGTGGGCATGGGTGCAACGCAGGATGGCGCGGTGGACCGGGGTCCATGCCTGGTTCCGCGAGCAGATCAGGAAAGAGCGCCCTGACGTCATGGTGGGCATTCAGTATTCGCCGGTGGTCGTATCCTTCAATGAAAACCTCTGGCGCGCGGGGATCGATCTCTCGCAGGACGCGCTGGCCCAGGACGTGTTGTGTACGGACCCCTACCACCACAATCACACGTCGCATTTCACATATCGGCCCGCGCGCCGGATCCTGACCGAGGCGACCCGGACGCTGGCCGGCGCCACGGTGGGGCGATCCATGAACATCTATCCGCAGGCATTCAGACCGCCCCTGGGCGGGCCGGAGTTGACGCGCCGCGACGGTTTTATGGCCGGCGCGGTTCCGTACGCGCTGGGCGCGGACAATATTACGCCGTACTCCAACGATCTCGCCCGCATCCTGCCCGGTTTTCTGGGCGGGTTCCACGAGGCGGGTAAACTCATACCCTGTTTCGAGAAGACGAAACCCTGCGCGGCCGTCACCGTCATCAACCCCACGCAGACGGAAATCTACGGGCATCCGGAAACCGGCTGGGGCCGGAAAGCGCTGGCGGTCTGGCCGGACGTGATGAACCACGTGGGGCTGCCGTGGCGCTGGCTCTTCGACGGCCGCCTCGCGGACGCCGGGGACGCGCTGGAAGGGCCGGCGATCCTGCCGGATGCCCACTGCCTGACGGGCGAGCAGAGGGCCGTACTGCAGGCCTATGCCGCATCGGGCAACGGTCTGCTCCGGGTAGGGCGGACCCCCAGCCGGGACTGGCCGGGATGCGGTCCGTGCCCGCCGCCTGAGGGGAAAACCATCGACAGCGCGGAAATGCGACCCGTAAGACCGGACCATCCTTTCCTGGAGGGCATCTCGCATCCCGTCAAGCTGCGGTCCGCGTTTTCCGAGCCGGGAATCGAAGGGGAAACGGTGGGTGAGATCGACGGAAGACCGGCGCTGGTCGTGAACGAGGAAAACGGCGGCCGGCAGGTCTGGCTGACGGGGGTCCCGGAGTTCAGCTACGTGACGCCCGGAGACCACGGCGGGGTCCGGACGCCCACGGACGGCATTCCGCTGCTGCGGAACATCCTGAGATGGCTGGCGCGGGACGAACCGGTGGCTCGCCTGCTGCCCTACCCGCCGGATAACGCCTACCGGGATCTGCGGCCGTGGGACCGCCGCGACGTACCGACGATGGAGCTGTTTCCGATGGCCGGTGACGGCTGCCTGGTCTGCCTCATCTTCAACTACGTGGGACTGGAATACCGGACGAACCTGGTGATGCGAGCACCGGAAGGCACCGAGATCACCTCGCTGACCGACATTTTTACGGGAACCGACGAACTGCCCGGCTGCGACGTTCGTGGAAACGTGGTTTCGATGCCCGTGAGCATGTCGAATCAGACCGATTATCTGGCCGTGGAACTGACATGGCGATGATCCAGACCGTTGACGGAGGCATCCTCTCGTGGCGGCGCGGGATGGGGGCGTTCATGCCCGCCATCACCCCGTTGTCCGATGGCAGCCTGATCGCCTGCCAGCATGTGGGCGAGAGCCTGGGTTCCGCGGACAACCATATCGAAGTCCTGCGCTCCTCGGACGGGGCCGCAACGTGGGTGAACGAAGGCAGCATCCACGGCGCCGGGGCGGCGGAAGACGGCTGGAGCTACAGAAGCCCACACATCAGCCAGACGCCGGGCAACCGGCTGGTGATGACCGCGACGCGTTTCGAAATGCAGGGCGAGAACCTGTTCGATCCGAATTCGGAGGTATTGCAGCGCCCGGAGTTGCTGCTGTTCTGGTCGGATGACGCTGGCCGCACCTGGTCCACGCCACAGGTCGTCCCCGTGGACCTGGCGGTGGAGAAATACACGTGCAATGGCGCGGGAGTGCTTCTTCAACTCGCTCCGGACCGGTGGATGTACCCGCTGGAGACCTGGAAACCCGAAGGATACGAGGGACCCCCCGACCAGAAGGCCGCGGCGGTCTTTTCCGCGGACCAGGGACGGACCTGGGGTGAGTTTACGGTGGTGGCCGACGATCCTTCGGGGGAGTTGCTCTGGTGGGACCAGATGAATACGGTGTTGCCGGACGGCAGGATCTACACCATGCTCTGGACCCACGTCTATGGTACATCCGAGGACCTTCCCAATCACTGGACGGTGTCGGAAGACGGCGGGCGGACGTGGTCGGCGCCGCGGCCCACCAACCTGCGCGGACAGGTCTGCTCTCCCATCGCGCTGGCCGACGGACGGGTGGCGGCCATCTACAACTTCCGCCACGATCCGCAGGGCATACGCGTGGCCGTCAGCGACGACCTGGAGACGTTCGACCTGGCTGGCCAGGTTGTCGTTTTCGACGCCGGAGCAGAGGCAACGCTCGGTGAGCCGGAGACGGACAATTTCCTGGCCGAACACATGCAGATCGCGTTCGGCAAACCCGGCGGCGTCCGCCTCGACGACGGCGACCTGCTGACGTATTTCTGGTGTACGGTCGGCGGCGTCACGCATACGCGCTGGGTGCGGCTGAGTGTCGGATAGGGATTTGAGCGACAGCGACAACCGAATATTGGAGACTGGAAATATGCGCGGCCCCGACCGGACGGAAGCCCGAGTGGCTGCCGATGTACTCGAATCATTCGTACGCGACCTGTTTCTGGCTGCCAGCGTACCCGGCGACGATGCCGAAACGATCGCCGGAGCCGTCCTCTGCCAGGAGATCCGCGGCAATACGACCCACGGGCTCCGGCTCGTTCATTTCAATCTTCGGGGGTTGGACGATGGGACGATCCGGGCCAACCCGGACCAGCCCGTCCTGAGCGACCGGGGCATGACCGCGGTGATCGAAGGCGACCACGGCGTGGGTATCGTCGGTTGCATGAAGGGGATGCGGCTTGCGATCGAGAAAGCTCAGGAGGGTGGCATCGGCATCGCCCTGATCGTACGCAACAACCATTTTCTCGCCGCCGTACCGTATTGCCTGGAAGCGGCCAACGCGGGCATGATCGGCATCGCGCTGTCGAACACCAAGGGATCCATGGGATATCCCGGCGCCCGCGGCCCGGTGATCGGCAACACGCCGATGGGCTTCGGCATACCCACGGCCGGCGGATTTCCGATACTCTTTGACGCCTGTATGACCGCCTCGGGGGGCAGGATGCGGCAGTGGATAAGGGAAGGCAAGCAAATCCCAGGGGATATTCGGGGCTTCGACCGGGACGGCAGACCCACCGACGACCCGCGGGCCGTAATCGGCGGCGGGACCACGATGCCGATCGGCGGCCACAAGGGCGCCGGACTGGCCATTCTGGTCGAGGCGCTGACGGGGGTACTGGGCGGCGCCGCTTTCCTGAGCGATATCACGCCCCGCGACCAGGCGGACCGAACGGACAAGACCCACGCGGTCAGCCATTGCTGCATCGCCATCGACGTCGCGGCGTTTATGCCCGTGGCGGATTTCGAAGCGCGGATGGCGGACTTTGTCGCGGACCTCAAGGGCAGTCCCCTGGACGGCGAGTCCGATGAGATCCGGCTGCCCGGTGAAAGAATGGAGCGGACCCTTCGGGAATGCGAAATTCGCGGCGTCCCGCTGGAACCGGACGTGCGGGAGGAACTGGAGGAGTGGGCAAAGCGATTGGGCGTGCGTTTCCCGGATACCGTGTAGAACGCCGCTGACTCGATGCGAGGAGATATGGACGACCGATACCGGATTCGCCCCGCGACCGAAGCCGACCTGGACCGGATAGGCGAGATCATCCGCCAGGCGTGGGAGCCGATTTTCGGGCTGCACCAAGAAAGCTGGGGCGAGGAGCTCTTCGACGTCCTCTACGCGAACTGGCCGGAAAACATCAAGGCCAGCGTGGGACGTCACTTGGCGGAACACCCGGAATCGGCGTTCGTCGTCGAGTCACTCGAAACCGGCGAGGTCGCGGCGTTCATCACCTATCTGCTGGATATGAAGAAAGGGATTGGAATCGTCGGCCTGAACGCCGTCGCGGCCGGGTTGCAGGGGCAGGGAATCGGGACCATGATGTACAAAATCGTCATGGATCGGTTCCGGAAGGCGGGGCTGAAACAGTCCGTTGATAAAGTCGCTCTGCAGGCGAGGCCGAGCCATTGTGGTCGAAGACAAGGCGCGCGACCGAGTCCCATCCTGCGATTCGGCGAGGGAGCGCAACGCAGTATTTCGACCTCAAGGGCCGGCCGCAGCCCGGATGGACTTTTTCAACGGGCTGTTAAATACGCGCAGGTGCGAACGGGCCTGAACGACGCGCAGACCGGCGCCAGGAGGGCCTACGAGAAAGCGGGCTTCAACATCAAGCGCAAAGAGGTCATCTATTACGCGTATCTGTGAACAACAGCGGCACGTCTACCCAGTAGCAAGACAACACACATGTACGTATATTATGTACGCTCTTCCGAAATGACCGCTAACGAATAGCTGCCAATTGAGGTAGGTATGGCGCCTCTCCAGATAGATTTGCCGCATGCCCGGATTAATGATTTCTGTTGTCGCTGGAGAATTACTGAATTGGCTGCGTTTGGCTCTGTACTTCGCGGTGACTTTGAAAAGGACAGCGACGTCGACCTTCTGGTTTCGTTCACTCCGGGTGCCGATCACAGTTTACTTGATATGGTTCAGATGCAGGAAGAATTGACGGAAATCCTCCAACGGCCCGTTGACCTCATCGAAGAGCAGGGGCTCCGAAACCCTTTCCGCAGGAAGGGCATTCTGAGCACCAAAGAGGTGATTTATGCGGCCTGAACGTCTGGATGCCGCTATATTGCAAAGCGGCAATCCCTAATGGGAGAACAGAAACGCACATGCTGTTTCGATGACGTAGCTTAAAGCCGACTTACTCATTGAATAGGTCGGAATGGGTGCCGGTACGGATCAGGTGCAAATGGTCCCTATCGATACGGTAGATCAAAAGCCAGTCCGGTTCGATGTGGGCTTCCCGGTGCCTCCGCCAGCTCCCCCGAAGCTGGTGGTCGCGATAACGAGTCGGCAAAGGCGCCTCCCGGATCAACAACGCCAGGATCTCTCTCAGTTTGCCGAGATTCTTCCCTCTCGCCTCTGCTCGTTTAACGTCACGCCGGAATTGAGTTGAACGAACAATAGCCAGCATGTCAGATGCCAAGATCCCGGAACAATTCATCGGCGCTGCTGAATCGTTTGCCCTTTCCCTCTTCCAGTTCCTTCATCGCCTTGACAGTCGTGGAATTAGGGACTTTCACAGTGAATGGCAGCCGTTTCTCTTCGGCTATCCGCAGCAACAGCAGGCGGATCGCATCGGAAACGGAAAGGCCCATGGCTTCGAGCGCCTCGGTTGCCCGGGCTTTGGTATCGCTGTCGATTCGCGCGCGTACCACACTATCGTTACCCATTTGAAGACCTCCAAAGTGTAGCTACAATGTAGCAACAAAGACATGGCTTGTCAAGGAAGAACCGGTCGGAATTGACTCGAAGCGCTCGTTGAAAGGCTGCTGTTGTGGAAAAGTACATCTTTGCGGGAGGTCCTGCCGAAGCGGGACGGGCGCAGGGCGCGCTCGATCCGGAATACGCCAGGCGTGAACTGAAGAAGCGGTTGGAACTTCGCCAGGACTTCAAGGACAGCTACTTCCGCGAGAACATGGCCTTCATGCGGCGGGAATTCCCGGAACTGGTGACGCAAATGGAGGCATACGGAGAAGCGGCGGGGATTGAAGACTTCGACCATACGTTTCTGCTGCATGTTTACTTTACCGCCGCCGACCTGGACGGATGTTCGGCGCTCGGGATCATGCTGAAGGACGAAGGTCCGGCGATGTTGAGGACGTACGATACGAGTTCGATCGGCAGGGTCGAGGATTTCGTGAACGACAAGATCCTGATGGGGTTTCCGGACGGCAGGCCGCACGGGCTGATCGGCATCGGCGAGCGGTTCGGCGTCACCGTCGGCACGGCGATCAACGACGCGGGGCTGCTGGTGGGCTGCGCGTCGGGACACCGCAAGTTCAAACCGGGCGCCAACCCCGAACACGTCAATCTCTATTTCACCACGCATCTCATCGCGCAATATTGCACCAATTGCGACGATGTCAGGCATTTCCTCCGGCAGTATCGGATCTCGGGCATCAAGGGATTGACGGGCGTGGCCGTGGACGCGGCCGGCGACATGGTGGGTTTCGAGCTGGAATCGGAGAACATCGCCCTTCGGGAACTGGAAAACGGAATGGTTCTCGAGACCAACCACTGGCAGGACCCGGACCTCCAGCGCCCGTCTCGCGAAGCCGATCCGGACTGGTGGGCGAGCGCCTCGTACTACAACTCCCAGAACCGGGTCCAGTACCTGGCCTGCCACCGGGACGCGTTCGAAAAAATGCGCACCGTGAGCGAACTGACGGATTTTTCGTTCGACGTGCACGCGCCGGGCAGAATTCTGCAGAACCCCGAAACCAATATCGGAGGCTGGTTCACCACCCACACTGTCTTCATGACGTCGCGGGACAGGAAGCTGCGCGTCCACCGGTATCCGCTGGAAAAGGAACGGTCCACGGAAATGACCTGTGGGGAGTAACGGAAACCACGATGCGGAAGGAATCATGGGTCGGATGAACACGGACGCCGGCAGCGCGGACGGATTCCTTCTGATGGACGGGATCGAGCGGGTTCATCATGTTACCCAAACCGTTTGTGAAGCCGAAAAACACCCGCTGAATCCCGTACTGCCGGTGGGCGACTCCCACGAGTGGGATTCCACGCACTGCGCGCCGTGGTCCTCGCCCACGGTCATCTACGACGATGAAGACCGGCTGTTCAAGGCCTGGTACGCCGGATCGGACATTGCGACACGTCGAGGTGGTGGGCGATGGGGTACGCGGTGAGCGAGGATGGGGTCAACTGGCACAAACCCGAACTGGGCCTGTACGAGTACAACGGGAGCAGGAAGAACAACATCGTCCTGGACGGGCGCGGCCCGATCATCAAGGACGACGCCGAGCCGGACCCGAACAAGCGATTCAAGGGGATCAAGCGCAGCTTCGGGGGACAGAAAGTCTACGCCGGCAAAGGCGCCCGGGCCAATTATTCGCCCGACGGCATTCACTGGTCCGAGGGCCCGAACATCGACCTGCCGGAGTGGTTTCGCGGCCCACCCGATATCGGCGTGCTGGTCCGCGACGACCAGGACCCGGATCCCTCGCGCCGGTACAAGACTGTCTTCCAGGAAATGGTGCCGTTCGACAAGCCGGACATCAAGCGCAACGCCGACCGGTACAGCGGCCTCGGGCGCGCCAAGATTCTGGCGTACGGCCCGGACATCGAGAACTTCCGGAGGGCTGAAGAGAACCCCCTGCTCTCCCCCGCCGACGGACTCGAGTACGAAGACCATCACGTCATGATGTCGCCCTACGGCGGCGCCTGGATCATCTGCTACGAGTACGGCTGGTACGTGCCGAACGGTTACGGCCGCTACGGGATGTACTCGGCCGACGTCCGCCTGGCGGTCAGCGGCGACGGGCTGAGTTTCCATCGCGTCAATCCCCACCAGAAGGTCATCGGCCGCGGCGCCCACGGCGAGTGGGACGGGGGCCTGCTCATCATTACCGATAAGCCGGTCGTCAAGGACGGGACCGTCTACCTGTTCTACGGCGGGGCGGGCGAAGAGTTCACAAGCTGGCCGCCGGAGAACGAGGTCCCCGAGTTCATCCATGAAATGGGGAGCGGGAGCGCGCGCATGGCGCGGATGGGTCTGGCCACGCTTCGCGAAGACGGTTTCACCTGTCTGGAGACCCCCGACCGCGAGACGCCCGGACACGCGACCACCGCGCCGCTGGCACTGACGGACCGGTCAACCGAACTGACGCTCAACGTGGGCGACGTCCGGCGCAACCGCAACTGGCTCGAAGTCGAAGTCCTCGACGCCGACACCGGCGAATCGATTGCGGGATACGGATGCCAGGACTGCGACGATATCGACGTCGACGGGCTCCGGCGCCGCGTGACGTGGGGCGACAAACGACTTGCCGGCATCGGTCGCGAGCGTTTCAGGCTGCGCTTCCATCTGTACGGCGCGGCCCGGCTGTACGGCTACCGGTTTCAGAAGCAGCTATCAGCCGTCAGCCGTCAGCCGTCAGCTAAAAGCAAAGGCGAAGGGCAAAGGCCGAATAGCGGGGAGACGCGAAGGAAAGGAAGAAGGAAGAGAAAAAACAGAGGCGAAGAGCAGAAGCGGGACCAACAGACAATGCCGTCAGCCAGAAGCAAAGGCGAAGGGCAAAATGCCGAAAAGGAGAGAGTCGTAAGACGAGAGAAGGGAGAGATTGCCTGCCCAGCGATATTTCCTCTCGCGCCGAAGGCAATTACGGTAACTTACCTGGCAAGGATTTCTTCTACCGTCTACCCTCTCCCGTCTCCCCGCATTTCTTCCACCGTTCACTGGTTTTTTTTTAAGGTGAATTCCCATGAGTGAGACTCATACGGCTGACGTTATTGTAGCCCGGGACGTGATGGTCCCGATGCGGGACGGCGTGCGCCTGGCCACCGACCTCTACTTCCCCGGCGAAGTTGCGAATCGACCAACCGGGGCCTTCCCGGCGATCCTCGAGCGGACGCCTTACAACAAGAACGGCGGTTCGGCCGCAGCAAGCTTCTTCGCGCGGCACGGTTATATGGCTGCCGTACAGGACTGCCGGGGACGCTATGGTTCCGAGGGCGTGTTCTTCCCGTTCAGGGACGACCCGGAGGACGGATACGACACAATCGAATGGATCGCCGATCATCCATCGTGCAACGGGAAGGTGGGCATGCACGGGTGTTCGTACGATGCGTGGGTGCAGTTCCACGCGGCCACGCAGAACCCCCCGTCCCTGGCGACGATGATCCCCTTCGAAGGGCCCATTAACGCCTACCACTACAGTATGCGCGAGGGCGGCGCCCTGCATCTCGGCCTCCTGAACTGGGCGGTCCGGATGTCGGCCACGGGCCACGAGGCGCAGGCGAACCCTGCCATTGCCGAAGCCATACAGACCATGTCCGCCGACGGGCAGAACTTTCTCGAATGGGCTTCACGCATCCCCTGGCGGCGCGGCCAGACGCCGCTCGCGGCGGTGCCGCAGTATGAGGACGCGGTCTTCCAGCTCTATTTCGAGAACAACGACTATACGGAATTCTGGCGGCAGCCGGGATTCGCAATGGACGAGTATTTCGAGTCGTTTCCCGACATGCCCATCCTCTGGATGGTCGGCTGGTTCGACTGGTACCCCAGAACCATCATCGACGGTTTCCGAAAGATGGTGAGCATGGGACGCGGGAATCAGCACCTTCTGGTGGGTCCGTGGACCCACGGCAACTGCGAACCGTCCTGCGGGGACGTACACTTCGGTCCGGAGGGCGGCCTCCATTTCCATAAGGGTTTCCTCCACCTCTACCTGCAGTGGTTCAACCGGTGGCTCCAGGAGGATACCTCGGTGGACGTGGGCAGCGCGGTGCGGATGTTCCGGATGGGCGGCGGGGACGGCAGCCGGGACAGGGACGGGCTTCTTCAGTACGGCGGAAAGTGGTTCAGCGTGGATGGCTGGCCGCCGGAAAGCACGCGCGAGACACCGTACTACATTCATGAGAACGGTATCCTGTCGCCCGTAGCACCCTCAGAGAAAGACGCCTCGACGACGTATACCTACGACCCGCGCAATTCGGTGTCCAGCAACGGCCGGTGTATCATCCCCTACGGCCCGATGAAAGAAGGGTGGTTCAAGGGGATGGGGCCCCGCGATCAGATCGAGATCGAGACCCTTCCCGGCCATGGCATCCCCGGCATGCCCATCGCCTCGCGGCCCGACGTGCTGGTCTTTCAAACCGAGCCACTGCCCGCGGACCTGTCGATCGCAGGGAACATCAGAGGGGTCCTCTGGATATCCTCGGACGCGCCGGATACCGATTTTTTCATGAAGCTGCTCGACGTCTATCCCCCGAGTACGGACGATCCGAACGGGTACGCCTTTCCGGTTTCGGAGGGCATCCTGCGCGCGCGATACAGGGAAAGCTTCGAGCGTCCGCGTCCGATGGAACCCGGAACAGTGTACAGCATCGAAATCGACATGCAGCCGTCCGCAAACCTGTTCCGGGCGGGCCATCGCATCCGCCTGGACATCTGCAGCAGCAACTTTCCCAACTACGATATCAACCGCAACACGGGCGATCCGGACGACATGGACTGGCGCATCGCCCGTAATACCGTCTACCATGACACGGGACGCGCCTCATACGTTCAATTACCCATCTGGAAATCGTGAAGGGAGCATCGATGTCCGACAGCGCAGGACCTGGCCTGAAGACCGCGGAAATCGAGGGCAGAGAGATGCATTGCATGGATGTCCTGGAAGCGCCCGTTGAGGTGTCGGGCTTCCCATGGCTGGACCTGGAGAGACGGTTCTGCCGGCTGCCGGTCGACGCCCTGCCGGACATGAGCGATTCCGTCCGGAGACTGGCCTGGTGCACGTCGGGCGGAAGGGCTCGCTTCAGGACGGATTCCGGTACAATCGCCATCCGGGTGGAGTTGGCGGAAGTCGTGGACATGCCGCACATGCCCCGGTCCGGAAATTCCGGATTCGACATCTACGTGGGATCCGGAACGGAGAAGCGGTTCATCAACGCCGCAAGACCGCCCCAGAACGAGCGGGTATACGAAACGCTCCTGGTCGATGGAACTGACGGCGGCATGCGGGAATGGACGCTGAATTTCCCCGTGTACAACGGCGTTAACCAGGTTGTCCTGGGGTTGGATACGGGCGCAAGAATCGAGCCGCCCTCGCGGTTCACCGTTGAGAAGCCGCTTCTCTTCTACGGTTCCTCGATCACGCACGGGGGCTGCGCGTCCCGTCCCGGGAACACCTATCCCAATATCCTGTCGCGTTGGCTGGATGCGAAGCTGATCAACTTCGGATTCAGCGGGAGCGCCCGGGCCGAACCGGCGATGGCACGTCTGATCGCGACCGTGGACATGCGTGTGTTTGTGATGGACTACGACCACAATGCGCCGACCGCCGACTATCTGGAGCAGACGCACGAAGCGTTCTTCCGGATTGTAAGGGAGGCACAACCGGAGCTTCCCGTTGTGATCGTCTCGAGTCCTTCCATCAATGCCAATCCGTCACGCTGGATGGAGAGGCGAGAGATCATTCGCGGGACGTACGAGAATGCCTTGAAGCGGGGAGATACCAGGGTCTGGTTTGTGGATGGGGAGACCCTCTTCGGCGATTCCGATCAGGATGCGTGTACCGTCGACGGGGTTCACCCGAACGACCTTGGATTCCTGCGCATGGCCAAAGCAATTCGACCATCGGTGGAAACGGCCTTACTGGCAGGAAACTTTGAATGCGGTTGATCTGAAGCCGGCGGCGGAAGCCTGGATGAGCAAAGCATTGTTCAGATAAGGAGGTGGTTATGGAAACGCGGACATTTCGCGGAAGTCCCGCGGAGATCGGCAGGGCGCAGGGCTCCATGAATCCGGAGGCAGCACAGGACTATCTGAAGTTCTGGCAGGCCCGACCGCACGATTTCGAGAATGCCTACTTTCGACGGAACATGGCGTTCATGCGCCGCGAGTTTCCGGATATGATCGATCAGATCGAGGCGTTCGGCGAGGCCGCGGGAATGGCGTCTTTCGACCACGCATACTTCGGCCACATTCTCTGGACGGGGCCCGTCGGGGATGCCTGTTCCACATTGGGAATCATCCTGCAGGACGACGGCCCCGCGATGTTGTCCACCAATGACGGAGGAACGGATACGGTGCCCGGAACGGTGTCCAATTCCGTCGTCTCGTTTTTCCCGGACACGAAACCTCATGGAATGATGGGGTTCGGCACCAGGCGGCAGGTCACGCTGGGGATGGCCGTGAATGACGCCGGACTGGCGGTCGGATCGAATTCAGGGCATCGGAAGTTCAACTTCGTCTCCAACCCCGAGCACCTGAACCTCTACTTCGTCGTTCACCTGCTGGCGCAGCACTGCGGCGACTGCGACGACGTCCGGCATTTCGTGGAACAGTACCGCCTCTCCGGGCAGAAGGGGATGAACCTGGTCACGGTCGACGCCGGGGGGAACATCCTGGGTCTGGAACTGGAATCGGAGAACGTCGCCATTTCGGAAGCGCAGGACGGGATGCTCCTGGAGGTCAACCACTGGCAGCATCCCAAACTTCAGAATCCGTCACGCGAGGCAGACCCCGAATTCTGGGACGGACCCTACTATTACAACTCTCAGGCGCGCGTCATGTATTTCACGCACTATCGAAATGTCTTCGCCCGGATGAAGACCCTGCAGGAACTGGTCGATTTCTCGTTCGACGTCCACGCGCCCGGGCGCATCCTGCAGACGCTTGGTCTGAACGTCAGCGACCTGATCTCCTGCCAGGTCATGTTCGCAACCACGAGAGATCGAAAAATGAGGCTTTATCTTCATCCGATCGAGAAGGACGATTACGAGGAGTTCGAATTTCCAAATTGACAAAAGGGGGGAAAGGGAGTCGTGAGGGGCGACGTCGGAACGGGTCCACAGCCGGTGCTGCCGCGTTTTGCAATAGTGAACCGCCATTTGGTGAAGATGCCTATTGCGGTACGGATGTGAATATTGTAGAATTAAAGGTGAATTTGCCGTTTCACACGGGCCGTGGCGGTGGCAGGAAATCCCCCGGCGTTCAGGTGCTTTATTCACGATTGTCTTCTACGTCGGCCCGACGCTGTCCGGCAGGCCGGGGGACGTATCGAAAAGGAGACTCGAGTTGAGCCTCATTAAGGAAATTCCGTACTCGGACGCGCAGAACGGGAATCTCAGGTCATACTTCAGGATGGCACCCGTTCTCATCGCCGCCCTTTGTATTCTTGCGCCCCAGGCCGCTTACGCGGGCGCGTGGACCCTTGAAAAGGGGCAGGTGTGGAGCAAGATTACCGGCCTGTACCAGGCCACCGATGAACACTACAACAAGGACGGAGAACCGAGTGGGATTCCCGCGGATTATACGTCGCAGGAGGTGTATCTCGACGTGTACTACGGGGTTACCAAACGCTTCGATCTCGGCGTTCAGTTCGCGGCGATCAACCGGAAGTTCGAAAATTTCACCTCGAACACCCACAGAGAGATGTTCGGATATCGCGCAAAGGAATCGGGGCTGGGCGATATCCGCGTCTTCGGCAAGGTCAATCTCGTTCATGAGCCCGTCGTGGGCACGCTGATGCTTGGCATCAAGGCGCCAACGGGAGATTTCCGGGCCGAGCCCGAGGCCATGTCCGCCGGCAACGGCCAGTGGGACGTCGAAGTGGTCGCTCAGATCGGCAAGTCCTACTGGCCCACCCCGATTTACGCCAACATCGACCTGGGATATCGCCTCAGAGAGACCAACGAGACCATTCATCACAATCCTGACGACGAGTTGATCTACAATGTCGAGATCGGTGGCAGCCCCGTCGAAATGTTGAATGTTGCCCTCAAGCTGGAAGGGATCTCGGGCGCGGGCCGGCGGGTCACCTATGCGATACCCACGGCGATCGTTAGCCTGCCGCAGGGCCTCGCCCTCGAAGCCGCGGCGCGTGTGTCCGTGCTCGGCCGCGCCGACCCCTCGTTGGGAGCGCCCTATACCTTCTTCGCCGGCTCCACGTTCCTGTTCGGGATCTCCTACACCGGAAGCCTGATGCAGTAAGGGCTACAACGAAGAATCCGACGCCGCCGATGGAACAGCCAGGGGAACCAGAAACAGAAGGGAAGGGGCAATGCCCCTTCCCCTTTTTCATCCAACGAATGGAGCCCCATTACAAGGTTGTTCGCTGGAATATATGATGATACGACCAATTGCAGTGGAGGCCCGAGAAGGCTACCACATCTGGCTGCGCTATTCGGACGGCACTGTGGGTGAGGTAGACCTGGAGCACCTCGCCGGACGCGGCGTATTCACGGCCTGGGAAGATCGCGCCTTTTTTGAGGCCGTGCGTATTGAGGATCATGGCGCTGTGGCCTGGGGTGAGGAATTGGAACTTTGCCCCGATGCCCTGTATTTGCAGCTCAGCGGCAAATCGGTTGTGGAGGTGATGTCCGACACATTAGTAACGGTTGAAAATGCCTGAACTCTGCCGATTTTACGGTAACAGGGGAAGGGGCGATCGCCCCTTCCCCTGTTTTCAATTCTCGAATACAAACCGCAACAGCCAAATCGAAGCCGGATCAAACGAGGATGAAGGACTGTTGACCTTGATCCACAAATTTCCGGGGACCTGAAGGTCGAAAATATACTGAAGAACAAAGGCGAATTGACGTCAAGGGTCCCGGATACTTCAGGTCACTGGACGTGAAGGGAATTCTCATCTATTTGAACGACCTCAATACCCCGTTTTCGCACCGTCACCTTCTGTGCCTTTTGTGCTTTTTGTGGTAAATTGACTGTTGTCTTTTATCGAATTGGGGTTAAGCTTTGATTCATTGATTATGCAGCCCGCCGACCCGTTTTTTACACTCCCCTTTCAGGTAGTGGGATCGACAACTTCCACGCCGCTGACTTCGAAGTTGCGACGATTTCGGGTCGCCAGAGGTAGTCCGTGGGTCAGTGCGGTGGCGGCAATTAAACTGTCCTTGATCGGCATCGGCTTTCCGACAAGACGAAGATGCGCCAGCAGTTCCGCCCAGCGCAATCCCGTCTCGGCATCCCACGGAATACAGTGAATGCGACCGGCGACGTCGTCGAACCAGCGCTCGAGCGCGCGGCGCCGACGCCCTTGCGGCAGCAAAAGGACCCCGAAGCGGATTTCTCCCAGGATCACGGGATCGACGGCCAGGTCGCGCTCGTTTCGCGCCAGCCACTCGACCACCCGCGGATCCGGCCTCGACTGCGTCGCCTCGGACAGTACATTGGCGTCCACGAGAAACGTCATGGTGATCATCCGAGCGAATCGGTCGACTCCGATTCAATTGGCACGAACCAGCCATTTTCGGGACACGCGAGGAGTGTATCCACCAGGCCGTGGTTCTTCGGGGGATCGGCGGCGACCAGACGATATTCGCCTCTGTCCACCCGTTCTATTGCAAACGACTGGCCCGGTACGAGCTTGTCCCGATGGCGAAGCTCTGCCGGAATGACAATCTGACCCTTTGTTGAAAGGACTGTATTCATAGGATGTAAGATAACGTCTTACATCATGATTGTCAATGCCCCTCCTGCCTGTTCAGTCCCGCTGGTGCGCCCTGACGGGCAACCGATGCGGGAAATATGCTTTTGAGAATTGTGCATGGCGGGGCCGTGCGCCGGACAGTAAACGGTATTGAATTACTGTAGAAAGGACGCAGCGTTGACGCAGATGCGGCGGGTAATCGGACTCTTAGGTTGGGTTCTATTGAGCGGGGCTTTATGGGCCGAGACGAAGAACCCGGCTTCCCCGGCATCGACATTGAAGAAAAAACACCGCGGTGTGTGTTTCGTGGCCGGACCGGGGCGCCCCGCGGATGCCGCGTTCGACCGCCTGGCCGCGTTGAACGTGAACTGGATTTCCCAGACGCCGTTCGGGTGGCAGCAAAGCGCCGGCAGCCCTGAGGTGGTCCTGGCGACGTCGGGACGGGTCTGGTGGGGGGAATCGGACGAGGGCCTGGCGGATGCGTCCCGGCGGGCACGGAAGCGGGGCATCCGGACCATTCTGAAGCCGCACGTCTGGATCCGGGATCGCAGCGACGGGAGGTGGCGGGGAAATATCGACTTTTCGACGCCTGAAGAATGGGACAGGTGGTGGGCAAGCTACCGGCGGTTCATCCTCCATTACGCCGCACTGGCGGAATCCGCCGGGATGGAGGCGCTGTGTATCGGGACGGAACTACGCAGCGCCGTGTTGAACCGTCCCGACGCCTGGCGCGGGCTGATTGCGGACGTGAGGGCGGTGTACGGTGGCGAACTCACCTATTCGGCGAACTGGTACCGGGAGTTCGAGGAGGTGCCCTTCTGGGACGCGCTCGATTACATTGGTATTCAGGTCTACTTCCCGCTGGCGGACAGCTCCAGCGCCGCTTTGATGGTCGACGAGTTAAAGGCTGCATGGGCGCCCCATGTAAAGCTGATCGAAGCAGTTCAGCAGCGGGCGGGTAAGCCAGTGCTCTTCACGGAGGTGGGCTACCGCAGCACCGCAGATGCGGCCGTGGAGCCGTGGGTCTGGCGATCCAACGCACCGGTTGATCTTGAACTGCAGGCAGCATGTTACGATGCGATGTTCCGGACGTTCTGGCGCAAGCCCTGGTTTGCGGGCACGCACGTTTGGAAGTGGTTCCCCGAGGGGAGCACGCCATTCGGCGGACGACGCGCACGCCGCCACGCCCTTCAAAGGGAACGGGGGTTCACGCCGCAGGGCAAACCGGCGGAAGAGGTACTTGGCCGATGGTACCGGGGGGACGGCCTCGAGTGAAGGCAACTCTTGCACAAGCCATGCGAATGTGCATGGACAGACGAAGGCAGAGGCGTTATCGGGAGAGATTATTGGATGATAATGCCTGGGGTGCCGTTATTGAACCCAGCCCTTTACAAGCGAACAGTTGTTTCCCATATTAAACCCAGCCTGCAATAGGGCCGCAATCATGAACCTTGGTAAACGTATACTCTGATACAACGTGAGCTAAACGCACAGCCAACGGGCCTGATTCACATTAGGAAAACTTGATACAGTCCGTCGAGCAACGGAAATCGGATCTTGAATTCTCCCTAAGGACGCCCGAACATTATGGTCAACGAAGTGCTCGAATCGACCGAGACCACGTATACGGCAGTAACAATCCAATCAACCGATTGGCGTCCTACGGTATCTTCGAAGCATTTGGGCGTTACCAATTGTCCGTCGGGCGGTGACGTTTTCGATTCGTTTTCAACCGACGCCCACCCGCATGTATCCGGGAAGACGGCTAATCGTGAATTGTGCCATTAGACGATAAATGGTACAAATGGCATAAAATCGGCACAATCTTGGCATAAATCACTTTATAAATATTTGTTTTTTTGGATCTTATTACATTTTTCTTTCTTTACAAAACATAATACTTCACGCAAAAGAGTTATAACTCATGGGTTCGATGCGCAGATCCTCACGGGATGATGTATACCACGTTCGTTGTAGCCTAGACACAAATGCCGCGCCACCAGCAATGCTGACCGACATTGCGAATAGTCAATCTCCAGAGCCTGAGTTTCTATTGGCTGCCAATTGATCGCGAATTGTCAAAACGATAGCTGAATCCTATAACCCATTAATTTTATTGCATTTGTTTAATTGACGGGTAATTGACTGAAAACGCACTAAGACCATTGGCGTCCGCGTCCAGATGTTTACCTCGGTTGTTTCTAATAGAAAAAAACCCGTGAACGAGGGCTCGGCCAATCTGCCAAAGAAGACTGCCAAGCCGAAGTCCTGCCCATTGCGGATGCCCTGAACGGCGATGAGGTGACGATCGTTGTCGGTTTAGACACTGGATGCAAGAGGTCGCAACATGGCAACAAATAGAAGACGTGACTACCTTGTCGGCCTGGTAAGGGAGTTGTGCAATCTGCCATATGAGACCGAGTGGGTCGAATTCAAGGTCAATCACCGCAAGCCCCAGACCATAGGTGAGTACGTCTCGGCGCTTTCCAACGCGGCAGCCCTGCTCGATAAGGCCCACGGATACATCGTGTGGGGCATCGAAAATGAAACACACGACGTTGTTGGAACAGAATTCTCGCCGGCCGTCGCAAGGAAGGGCAGCGAGCCACTCGAAACTTGGCTGCTCCAGCTAACGAAGCCGAGAATCGACTTCTGCTTTTATGAAGTGACGATTGACGAAAAGCGCGTGGTAATCATGGAGATCGATCGTGCCTACCGGCAGCCAGTCGCCTTCTCGGGCGTCGAGTTTATCCGTATTGGCAGCACAAAGAGAAAACTCAAAGACTATCAGGAAAAGGAACGAGCACTCTGGCGCGTTTTCGACCGGGTGAGCTTCGAAGATGGCATCGCCGCCGAACGAGTAAGCAAAGATGAGGTTCTGTCATTGCTCGACTACCCGTCGTACTTCGACCTGCTTGAATTGCCGCTTCCCGATGGTCGTGAAGCCATCCTTAATGCATTGGAGAAAGACCGACTCATCGTCCGCAGCGAAGCAGGCGGCTTCGACGTTACGAACTTAGGCACCATCCTGTTCGCCAGGGATCTCGGCGAATTCCCAACCCTGAAGCGTAAAGCCATGCGCGTCATACAGTATCGGGGTAAGGGCAAGATAGAAACATTGAGAGAGCAGGAAGGCGTTCGCGGTTATGCGGTTGGATTCAAAGGGATTGTCGACTACATCATGGCGCTCGTGCCCTCGAACGAAGTGATGCAACAGGCCTTGCGAAGGTCCGTGCCGATGTTCCCGGATCTGGCTATTCGAGAACTCGTTGCCAACGCGCTCATCCATCAGGACTTTCTCGTCACGGGTGCAGGACCGATGGTAGAGATCTTCGATGACCGCATAGAAATCACGAATCCCGGCGAGCCCCTCGTAGATACGCAGCGTTTTTTAGATACACCACCCAGATCCCGCAACGAAACCCTGGCCTCACTGATGCGCCGGGTTCGCATCTGCGAGGAACGAGGCAGTGGGATCGACAAGGTTGTCACTGAAATTGAGTCATACCATCTGCCAGCGCCGCTTTTCGAGGTTCCGCCCGGTTCTACCCGCGCGATCCTCTTTGCCCACAAGACCTTGGCTGACATGGACGGAGAGGAGCGGGTGAGAGCCTGCTACCTGCATGCATGCCTCAAGTACGTGATGCGAGATTTCCTGACTAATGCGTCACTTCGGGAAAGGTTTGGCATCAAGCAGAACAACAAGGCTGTCGCCTCTCGCCGCATTCGCGAGGCCATGGACGCCGGCATGATCAAGCCGTTTGACGAGAATGCCTCCCGAAGAATGATGAAATACGTCCCGTACTGGGCTTGACCCCGTTTGTTGGGGATTGATCGACGGCCGGATCTCTCGGAAACCGCCAGAAATCGTATCAATTTACGGAAAAATGATCGAACGCATTCGAAAATGGTTGAATGGGCCGACATATCTTTCTTTTTCAATAAGTTACGCCACAGAGGAGCAATAGACGGCCAATTGATCATGGAACTCCCGACAGCCGTTGAAATTCTATAACTCATTAATTTTATTGCATTTGTTTAATTGACGGGTAATTGACTGGAAGTGTCCAATGACCGCCGCCCGCGCCCGAGCCATCTTGTACGTGAGCACGGGCAAAACCGATGTTCGCGAGGCGGCCGGTCACTCTACCTATATTCCCAAACCCAGCGTAAGCTATGCTTGGCCGACGGACGAAAGTTAGTTTGCAGCCTGGTGTGCTGCAGTGGGCGCGAGAACCTACCTGCGTCAGCCGCGAAGAACTGGATCGCAAGATGCAGGTCAAAGTCGACCGCGTCGTGGAGTGGGTGGAAACCGGCGCCATCAGCGATGTTCAGGCGAACAGCCTCGCCAAACGAACCCACACTCCCACTGATTCGCACATTGTTGCGACATCCCCCTGCGCTCTGATCAAATACAACCCTTTACTTCACCTGGATTGTTTCCCATATTAGGCGAAGAACCATGGCCGGCTAAGGCTGTACGCAGCGGCTGGTGTTGTGTCATGGATAATACTGATGAAGCACTGGCGCACGTCTACGACATCTTCTTCGGTCCGTATCCGCAACTTTGGCCTGCGGCGCGGCGCCGAGGGCAACTATACACCACCTGACAGGAGGTAGAACCATGGCCAATTACATGTTCCGCACCAGGTACACGCGGTCAGGTCTTGAGGGCCTGCTCAGAGAGGGAGGCACCGGACGGCGGGCGGCTTTGACGCAGACCGTGGAAGGGATGGGCGGCAAGCTGGAGGGCTTCTACTACGCGATGGGCGATGACGATCTCATTCTGCTCGCAGAGATTCCCGATGAAGCCACTGCTGCGGCGATCGCCCTCAACATCGCGGCGGCAGGGGCTCTGGAAGTCTCCACGACGGTGCTCGTATCGCCTGAGACCATCGACGAAGCGGTGAACAAGAGCGTGCCATACCGCCTGCCCGGCGAGTGATCCGGCAAAGCCTCATGAAAACTGGATAACCGGAAGCCGGCACGGAAATCGTGGAGGCGTCGATGCGTGTCGAACGCCGAACCGACAACGATCGGTCGATTCACCGGATAGATTTGCCTGTAAGGGCCCCTTTTCGCAGCGGAGAAGGGGCCTGTTTCGTTTCCCATCCATAGTAAATCAGGTGGTTTGATCAATGACAATTCCAGTCAAAGGCCACGTCCGGGACGCGACCTCAGGGACCGGACTCGAAGGTGTCCCCGTTTCCAACTGTGAGCACGTCGTGCGGACGGATTCGGACGGGCGTTACGCGCTGGAGGTCTCGCCGGGCGGGCGATGAATTGCTGGCGAACCGTTACTTGGTGAAGTTTCAGACTCTCTGGTGCCGTCCCCAGCTTCCAAGCGCCCACATCAAGACGTGGCTCTCCACGGTGAGCAGGTGATTTGGACGTCGGCGTGTAAGTTGCTGAGAACTGGGATTACGCCACAGAACAACCGTCGTAAGCCGTACCATTAGGTTAATGCAAGGGAGCCGGACAAAAAATATACGTCTCTGGCCCTGCATCACCGCAATCTGGCAGAGACACCGCTGCAGTTGGGTTGAACATCAACAACTTTTTTCGAACCTCGATCCGTTGTCTGTTCGATGCCACCGTAAGAGTTCGCAATTGCGAGTCGAGTACCAACTATGCAGCGAACTGCACGACACGGAGCATGTGACTTTGCATGAAGTCGATAGTATGGAGAGCTTCCTGCCAAGCGCAGAACTGCCGTAAGCATCTAATGCATGCCATGAAATAGTCAAGGTTGGGTACGGAATTTGCGTTAAGTGTTACCTCAACAAGCCACGATCGATGCCGCGGCAGGAAGAAATAGCTGCGGAAATTCAGTCATATCTGAGGGAACAGAGGGACAAACGTCAGAGTATCTCGGCGGACGAAGGAACGTCGGCCCTTTATTGAATCCAGAACTTTACAAGGGTACTATTTTTTCTCATATTAGAAGCAGGCTTTAGCCGTGTTGTGGTAAGAAAACAGGTTGAGATGCGACCCTTAAAGAGTTTAGACACTCATTCAGAAATTGAAAATCCCACTTCGGCTCCAGATTTTCAACCTCGGGACTTGCACGACCACGTATCATGCGGCCAGACGGTAATCGACCCTTCCTTCTCGCTCCTTCAGTAAAAAAACCCACCTGAAGTGATGAGTGATGGAATCAATCATGCGCGACATGAAGGCCAAGAAGCCGAAATTGGTGACTGAGGACGATTCAGTAGTCGGTGGCCGCACCGGCATACGGAATTGTAAAGATTACCGTCTAATGGGTAACACAGTTGCAAAGTCTGGATTGGGAACGGCATGAATGCGATAGATTTATTCGCTGGCGCGGGCGGCATGAGCGTTGGGGCAGTCCAAGCCGGTATTGATGTAAAATTCGCCGTCGAATGCGACAAGTTTGCTGCAGGAGCATATCGTATCAATCATCCTGGATGCGAAGTTTTCGCCGACGACATACGTAAATTACCTTCCCGAGTGATCGCACAAATTCCGCGTGGCTCCAATGGCACCGTTGTCTTCGGCGGGCCGCCGTGTCAGGGTTTCTCGTATTCCAATACACGCACGCGCGGGGCGTACAACGAGGACAATTGGTTATTTGAACACTTCGTGCGTGTTGTTAAACTCTGGCGGCCCGATTTTGTGGTACTCGAAAACGTACGAGGAATCATCGATACGGCCCAAGGTCTAATACTTCATGCCATTATAGATCGATTCGAGCGATTGGGATATATACTCACATATGGCATTCTGAACTCGGTCGAGTTTGGCGTACCGCAAAATCGCAAGCGTTTTTTTCTTGTCGGTTCGCGAACAAACAGGTCGGCTGAGCTACCTCGCCCGGTAGAATCTCGATACACGACTGTCAGGGATGCTATTGGCGATCTGCCAAGTCTGGAAAACGGTGCATCAACGACTTGGCTTTCCTATGGAGACATCCCGCCTTCCAAATACGCCCGAAATCTACGCGAAAACCTATATGGTTGTTCAAGCCATTTCGTTACAAGAAACAGCGAGACGGTGCTACGTCGTTACACATTCGTACCTCCAGGTGGTAATTGGGAGGACATACCTCCGAATTTGATGCGTAATTACAAAGACAGAAATAGATGTCACACAGGGATTTATCATAGACTTAGGTACGACCATCCGTCGATCGTAATCGGAAATTATCGTAAGAACATGCTCATCCATCCATCAGAGGATCGCGGCCTTTCTGTCCGTGAGGCAGCACGTATTCAGTCGTTTCCAGATACATACGAATTCGCTGGATCAATTGGCTTTCAGCAGCAACAGGTCGGAAATGCTGTACCCCCGCTACTTGCGAAAGCAGTATTTGAAAAAATTCGCTGCTGCTAATATCGGTCGAACGAATTTCAATTGCTTCAAGTCAAGATCGGAGAAATCGAGAAGGTGTCAAACACAAGCTTTGACAGACAACTTCGAGACAAAGTCGTAGAGGATTTCGACGGCAACAGCGGAGAGGAACTAGCCAGCGCTTATCACCAAACAAAGTCGATGCTAGAGCAGCAAATCTACCCCCAAATTCAACGATCGGAACCCGATCTCTCGGATCACGGAACAGAACATATATCGAATGTACAAGAGAACGCAATTGACCTTCTTTCTCATGATGGTAGAGTAAGTAACCTATCTGGCATCGAGATGTACTGTCTTGGGATGTTTATTCTCTTTCACGATACGGGTATCGTTTATGGCAGGGAAGGCCATCACAAGAATGTCGGGAGAGTGTTTGATAAGATACGTGGAACAGCCGCTTCACTGCTTCGCGAGAAAACACTAGTTGTCCGAGCCACCGGTGCGCATACAGGCAAAGCGCTGGATGGATCGTACGATACCCTTAAGGAACTTGATGAGAACGACCACCTCAAACGGCGGCGGGTCCGCCTTCGAGAACTGGCAGCGGTGCTTCGGTTTGCCGATGAGTTGGCGGAGGGTCCTCAACGCACGTCGGAATTCATGCAGGATGAGGGTCTCTATGCACGAGAGTCACGACAATACCATGACAACGCGAACATTACGCACATTCGGATTGAACGTGCTACAAACCGAATTGTGATTGATTACGAAATCAAAATCGAAACGGGCCTCCCAAGCGAAGTTCGTCGATCAGGTTTAGTAGATCTGTTGGGCATTGTCTATAAGAGGATTCAAAAGCTCAACCAGGAGCGTCAATACGCGCGCTTTTATAGTGAACTCCTTGCACCCTTCAGATTTACTGAGGTTAAGTTCAACTTTCACTGTGACGGTGAAATCCTAGACACTGACCTCCTGCCGCTTAAACTGACCGATATTGTTGTGCCCGGTGATCAGGCAAAAGAAATCCCATCTATAAACCCTGCTTATGCCATTAATGAACTTGCAGATGATATTCTAGCAAGATGTTAGCCCCAATTCGAAGAAAACAGCAACGCGGCGAAGCGACGAAAATCCCTGAAACGGGGCACAAAAGTCGTTCAAAAGGTCGTTCCTTCAGTTCACGCCCGGTGACATGGTGTATCCTGTGCTCTTCCGAAGTCAAATCGCCTTTGTCTACTTGCATGTATTCGGTTTTACGTCCCTGAAAAATCACGCGTAATGGTTAGGAGAATTGTAGGATGATTTTAGGAAGCAATCCGTTTCAGTTTGAAGCCGCAAACAACCTGACGGACGAGATGATTGCGGACTATTATATAGACGACTTCAATTATTCCCGATTCATTCAATCCAAACGTAACATATTCTTGGTTGGTGAACGTGGTAGTGGCAAGACAATGGCTTTGTTGTTCAATAGATGGCGACTTCAAAAGCTGATTGCCGAGCGAAACGGACAAGATCCATCACTTTCAACGATCGGTGTATATATACCTTGCAACACACCTCTAATTCATAAAGCCGAATATCAACTGCTTGACCCCTTTCTCGGGTCTGTCCTATCGGAACATTTCTTGGTCTTGTCAATCGTGCATGGCCTGATTGAGACAATTTCTGAAATACCTAATATACTCTTAGACACGGACGAGACAGATCTACTCCAAGAAGCCAGTTATGTATTGGGAGCCGAATTGCCAGAGGGTAGAGGTTTTTTTGATGCAGCAAAACAGTTCCTTCAGCGTAGCTTACTGGATACTCAACGAGCAATCAACAGTGCGGGCCGGGAGACGTTCTATGACAATACATTCTCTTTTGCATCAGCGTTTGTTCCGGTATTAAATATATGTGTCAATAAAATCCCACGGCTCGGTGATTCACATTTCCTGCTTTTGATTGATGACGCACACGCATTAAACGAACATCAGCTTCGTGCGCTAAACTCCTGGATAGCGTATCGTGATCATTCGCGCTTTAGCTTCAAGGTTGCGGTCGCAAAAGTTGGTAACCAAACTAGAGTCACGTCTTCCGGAGGGTCTATCCTTGATGGGCACGACTACACCAAAATCGACTTGGAAGCACCTTTGCAAAACAAAGAGACCAATTTCTATAAACTCGCAGAGAGGTTAATCAAACGTCGACTGGAGAAGATTTCTATATCTGCTACTCCTAAGGAGTTTTTCCCAGTCAGCAAAGCCATGGAAAGGGATTTGAAATCATCGGAAATCGTGGTGCGGGAAGAGGCGATTCGTAAATTCGGCGAGGCTACCGAGTCCTCCAAAGCGGTAGCTGACTACATATATAAATACAAACGGGCGCATTATTTCAAGAATCGTCCATCGAAGGCGAACAGACCACCGTACTCTGGTTTTGAGACGTTGGTATATTTGTCGACTGGAGTAGTTCGCAATCTATTGGAGCCATGTTATAGGATGTTTGATAGTGCCGTATCGAGAGCTAGTGATATCAAACGTTCGAAAAGGTCCGGGACCTTTACCATTCCTCCCACAATCCAGACAAATGTCATTCTGGAACTAAGCAAAGACTCGTGGGATCGCCTGAGGAACAATATAGCTCAGTATATTGAGGACTGCTCTGAGGAAGATGGTCAACGAGCGTTTAAACTCCTTAATGCTCTTGCTGTCCACTTCCGATACCGGCTCCTGCATCATGAATCGGAACCATGCGCGTTGTCGTTTACAATATCAAGGCGCGAACATCACGCAATGGAACAATTAAGTCGCTTAATCGAAATACTTCGAAAGGCACAGCTCTTGTACATAACAAGCGGCCCGGCTAAGGACGATGGGCAAATAGAACCCTATTACGTGCCGAATAAAATCCTTTGGCCAATTCGGGGGTTGGATCCCTACGGACAACATGCAAGGGTCTCAATACCGGCCGAAATCCTTTGGAACGCGGCTGTGAGTGGCGAGATCAAACCGAAGAGCCCACAAGAAGACCAACAGATGGAGCTCTGGAATGACGAATAGCGTACTTCTCATTACCTTCGCGAGTTGGGAAGACCGGTTCAAATTCGGATTCGAACGGAACATGGCTAATATGCCCTTTCACAAGGCATTGGTGTATTACTTTAGCAACTATAAGGATCGTACGAGAACCCATCGGCTGGAAGTTAAGAAAGCATGCGATAGTGAACGTATCGAATATATCCCTGTCGTACTAGACATCAACAATCCTGCGGCAAATTGGCGATCCGTGTTGGAATCTTTCGAACGCTCTATAGAGGAATGTGAATCTGTCTATATTGACATTTCAACAATGCCCCGAGAGATTACATGGTACATTCTCTGGATGATTGAACAAAATTCGTTGGTAGCAAAATACGTTTATCACAGTCCCAGTGAATATGGCGACGAATGGTTGAGTCGAGATCCTAGGTCACCGCGGCTCGTCTACAAGCTATCAGGTATCGCGTGGCCCTTAGCGAAGACGGGACTGTTAGTTACGGTCGGTTTTGATTCCTCAAGAGCAGAACGACTTATTAGTAGATATGAGCCTTCGAAACTGTTGATTGGTGTACAAACATCCTCCCATTTTTCCAGAAACGAATCGGAGATGGCAGTATATCAAGATAAGATCGATGAGTATAGCAAGAAATACGACTGTGAGATATTCGAGTTGGATGCGTTTGATGAAGATCGTGGAATGGTCAAGATTGAAGAAGCATTGAAGCCGCTTGTCAAATCGTTCAACATTCTAATGGGATCTTTAGGGCCAAAACTTACGGCAATATCGTTGTACAGGCTTCAGAGGAAATGGGATAACATCGGGCTAGTCTATGCCCCTTCCAACCAATTCAATGAGAAATATTCAAGCGGAATAGGGAATTGCTTCGAAGGTACCATATGAACCATTTGCTCTGAGAATCACTCACAGATCTTTCGAATACTCCGTGATGAGAGAAGGCTCAAATTGCCAGACGCTGTTACCCGAGAAGTTAGAAGTCGAATAATGTCCGGTATCCGTTCTAAGGACACACGCATCGAACTTGAAGTACGCCGGCGGCTTTTTGCTTTGGGTTATCGCTATCGCATGCATCGAAAGGATCTCCCAGGAACACCTGACATCGTGTTTCCGAAATTTCGAGCTGCGATATTTGTACATGGATGCTTCTGGCATTATCATGGATGCCACCTATCTGTTGTCCCCCAGACACGGCGATCTTGGTGGTTAACGAAACTATCGAGGACCGCAAATCGGGATTTCGATGCTGTTTCCGAACTGCGTAAGCAGAGTTGGCGTGTACTCGTTATTTGGGAATGTGCATTTCGCAAGCCCCGCATCAACCGATGTGCCGCCCTAGATTCCATCGCGATACGAGCGGCTGATTTTCTCAATTCAACTTCGGAGCTCGTTGAGATTCCTTGCCCCTTTGATAAATCACGATTTGACAGCCTATTTTCATTAGGATCATGAAATAGTGTTCGAATTCCAAAACTCAGTGCGTCGAGAATTACAGTTACAGTGGATCTTCGTCGGTCTCCGTTGGACCTTCAAAATCAAGAATGGCGAATCTTCTATACTAATGGCGTTCTCAAAAATGGCGGATCCTTCGTTTCAATATTACCCCAGAGCATCACAATCCATACCAAAAAACAAAGCTGGCTCACCTCACGGGCGCTAAACGCCATTCAAATCCTCCAAGCGTAGTTGTAGTTGTAGGCCATCATCAATCCTTACCTCGCTAGCAACTTTCTAGTCTCGGCTGCCTAGATGTCCCTCGCGAGACTTCTACACTCAAGGTCCTTAAAGCCAAGGCATTAATCGGAAACGCTCTATGGCCCACCGCAAATCGAACGCTAAGATTGTTTCAGAAAAGAGACGCTTCGTTGAAGCCCTAAGGCAATTTGCCGCAACGCTTCCAAACATGGTCACGACCCTTGATGGCGAATGGACAGTAAAAGGATTCATCGATGTCTATAAGAATATTTACACCATAAGTTCCGACACCAAGATAGTTTCCAAGATTCTGGAAATTCATCTGTTCCCCAAAATCCTGCATCTAGCTGACCGGCTTGAGTATTCCATCGTCTTGGCCGAACACCAGAACTGGTATCCCGATCTCAGCCTTGTGAATAGGAAGGACGAATCAGTTAAATTCGCGCTTGACCTCAAGACTACCTATCGTGATCCAATTCATCCTGGCCACGCGAACGGGTTCACATTAGGAAGCCATGGTAGCTACTTTAGAAATAGAACATCCACAAAAAACGTACAGTTTCCCTACTCGGCTTACGCCGGTCACTTTTGCCTGGGGCTAATCTATTCGAGAGCAGACAAGAATAAGATCGACGAGTTTGGTGTTACTCAGGTCGGAGAACTGAAAGGCGACAGTCACGATCGTGATTCAACGCTGGATACCGTTGTTGAGGTATCGAATCTCCAATCGATCGCATCAGTCATTAAGGACTTCGAGTTTTTCGTCTGTGAAAAATGGCAATTGGCCAGTGATCGCCAAGGGTCTGGAAACACCGCAAATATCGGATCCATTACTTATATCGAGGATATAGTCAGAGGACACGGAGTATTCGCAAAGTTGGGTGAGCACGTGTTTGATGAATATTGGATGAATTACAACGTTACAACGATGTTAAAGGCGGGCAAAGTTACTCCAATTCGAAGAATCGAGGACTTCTTGGAGTTCAAGGGTGGGAATCCGAGCCTGATCGTGCCAATGAAGACAAAAAGGAAGGGTCGCAAGTAGTGAACCGTGTCGTCGTTCCCCCACTCAAGAGTCAGGGAATCAAGACAAAGCTGGTTCCTTGGATCAAGAATCTGGCTCCGACGGTCTCTGGCAGATGGATAGAGCCATTCCTTGGTACAGGCGTAGTCGCAATCAATTCGGGTTTCAGTCGGGCACTCCTGAATGACGCCAATCCCCACATTGTACGGTTCTACACCGCTATACAAGCTGGCGAAATAACGCCCGAATCAGTTCGAAATTACCTCGAATCTGAAGGTAAGGCACTTAGTAACGCAGGTGCCGATGGTTATGATCACTACAATTTTATCAAGGACAGATTTAACCGGGATCATGCACCCCTCGACTTTCTTTTCTTGTCTAGAGCTGGATTCAATGGGATGATGAGGTTTAACAAGCGTGGCAATTGGAATATTCCTTTCTGCAAGAAGCCGAAAAGATTTAGTAAATCGTACATAACGAAGATTGTGAACCAAGTCCGTGATGTTGCAGTCATCATTGCAGATGAATGGCACTTTGTCTGTGGACCCTTTCAAGACACAATTGAGAATGCAGTCAGCGACGATTTCATTTATTGTGATCCACCTTATTATGGCAGATACGTAGACTATTATAACGGTTGGACTGAGGAGGATGAAAAGGAATTGGCAGATCTGCTCGAAAAAACACCAGCGAAGTTCATTTTATCCACTTGGCACCACAACGACTATCGCGAAAACGAGATGATCGAAAAATACTGGTCTAATTTTAATATAGTTACTCGTGACCATTTCTATCACTCAGGCGGAAAGATCGAGAATCGTAAATCAATCGTCGAGGCACTGGTATTTAACTTCGATACGACGATAAAGCGTCACAATCACGGTGTAGTTGAAAGGCCGCAGCAGCTGTTCATATTGGACAGATAAGACACTCTGGATTGATACTATCGGCTTCATTGCCTCTAACAGTTCCATCTGAAGCACCGAAATTGGCCAGAACTTCCAACGGTTTTGTATGCAAATCGTACCACATTGAACGTCAATTCCGCCTTACGGGCCTCATTCCGACATAGGAAGTGGCCCATGTTTTTTCTTCGTCCTCCATTCTACGGATCGGTCAATGACCACGAATGTCCATGGCCAGGGCCGCGACGTTTCGTCCGGCCGCGGTTTGGAAAATGTCCCCGTTTCTAACCGGGAGCACGTGGTGCAGCCTGCTCAATTCTCCACAAACAGTATTTCCAGGATGACCAATAAGAAAAAATGAACGGTTACGATTCAAAGGCGAGAAACGCCGGGGACAAACTCATCGTATCCCAAGCCCAAAGCCAGATCCAGACCTTTTTCGATGAACTGAAGAATGGCACCCGGAACTATCGGACGATCGCGAGCTTGAGTGGGCAAGTTGCACAGGAATACCGAGGCCGGTGTGTATTGGAGTTGTTGCAGAACGCCCACGATGCAATGGAAAATGCCGCCCCAGATGACCCGCGACGAGTGACATTCGTACTGACTACTGATCCCAAACCAGTACTTTTGGTTGGGAACAGCGGCCACCCGTTCAGCACCGACGACTTTTATGGGATGTGCAGGCTCGGTCAAAGCCCGAAGGATCCAAACAGGAGCGTTGGCAACAAGGGCCTCGGATTCCGTAGTGTGTTAGAGGTGTCCACTTGTCCCGAAATTTGGTCCACGGCTCATCCTGACGAAAACACCGCGTTCGCCTTCCGCTTCGACCCGTCCATTTCTGATCGGGTCGCGGCGGTAGCGCAGCAGCTTGACCAACATCGGTTCGATTCGAGGTCACCATTCAATCCGGAACTCCCGCTAGTCGATTGGTCCAATGAACATCTGAAGCAATATCATAATCGCATGGCTGCGACTAGCGTCAAGGGGTCCGATGAAGCCAAACAATACCTATCTCCCTACCTGTTTCCTATTCCAATCGAAGGAGATTTTTCCGAAGTAATAGGGCTACTCTGCACAGGACACGTTACTGTCATCCGGCTCCCATTGGACGGTGGTCGTACCGGTACGTCCGAGGTGGCTGTGCAGTCAGTGAAGGATCAACTCGAAGAATTGGATGCCCGTTCGACTATCTTCTTGTCTCAACTTCGAGAGCTTGAAATCGACATTAATGGCGAAAAGCGTGTCTTGGAAAGAGTAGTCGACTCCGATGTTCTGATCTCAGACTCTCAGGGTACACGACAGGAGCGTCTACTTGTCGGATGTTCAGGACTGAATCCACAGGACAATACAACCAGCCTATTCCATCTATGGAGCCGAAACTTCGGTGGGAATAACGATCTCAAGCAGGAAAAGCGAATACGTGCTTCGGTAAGGCACTTGCCTAATAGGTGGCCGGAGGTCCGTCGTGTTTCGGTAGGGATCGCTGTTGAGGAAGCACCTAATCCCGTCGAAGGAGTCTTCGTGATCTTTCTGCCGTCAGAGATGGCGACCGGTACAGGGACGCATGTAAATGCCCCCTTCTACGGTTCCGTCGACCGTCGCCATATAAACTTCGACGACGCCTATAACCGCCTGCTCCTCGAGTACGTGTTGGACCTTTGTATCGACACGGTCACCGGGTTGATTCTTGAGGAGCCTGAAGGCTGGCGAGCAAAGGCCGTGATTGACGTCCTATCTTCTACTGCGACGGTCGGTGGACAAAACTGGCGATTTCTAGATCGGCTTCTTGAGCGAGCTTTGGAACGAGAAATTACTCTCGATAGACATTCCCTAGTTCTCTGCGATGACGGCTGGCGACTTCCTGGTGACGCAAGATTGATGCCTGACATTCCTGACGACGATTTAATCGGCACGGCAAGATGGCGACAACACGCTGCGTTCGCAGTCGTTGAATCCATTCTCAATGGACGGCGCGCGGGTGTCGAAGCGCTACTCGAAAAGTTAAATTGTGCCCTACGGCCAATGCCGGATGAATGGTGCCGGACGATCGAGCAAATTGCGAAAAAAGTACGTGCTTCAAACATTGACCTGACGTGGGACAACTTCTTCAGGAGCATAATCACAGTGCTGCCGAATGACTTGCGATCCGGCCCGTCGCCGTGGACTGATGATCCAGATCCACTCTTGGACGCCAGATTCCTTCCGACTCAAGACGGGCGTATACTTAACGCATCCGACCCGATTAAACTGTTCTTTCAACCTGTCCGCGGAATCGACGATGTCGCAGAGCTCGTCGAGGCAGTTCCCGAGTCTGTAAGCGACCGCGTCGCATTCCTCCACCATGACATCCGTACGCGAGAAAAAAATCCGCAAGGCCGCAACACACCAATACAAGAGTTTCTCAATCGTCGGTTCGTACAGACATTCGAGCGGGAGGAACTGCTGCGTGTGGTACTCGACTCCATGCCTGCACTACCCGCTTACCATGGCACGCCCCAATCTGAACTCTGCGCAGAACTCTTTGTATGGATCACGAAAATCTTGGGACAAGAGGAGCTGGATTCATCATTGTCCTTAATTCGGCAATTGCCGGTGGCTTGTCACGGTGGCTGGCTTGCGATGAACGATGCCACGTTTGGTCCCGGTTGGCCAAACCGGCTTGGCGACCTCGTCTGGTCATTGGGCGCAGAATTGCCGCGAGACGCGGCAATGCGGTTATGTCAATCAACCCTCCTCCCTCCGGACGATCAGCGATGGCGAGTTCCAGTACGCTGGTTGGGCGATTTGTTCGAGCGTGCCGGGGTATTTGATGGAATTCGATTGCAGCAAGTTCCCGCAGTTCGATTTCGTATGAGTAGTTACTCCCACGAACTACCCGATGTTCCGCCTGCAGGAATTCCGCGGACCGCATGGGACGAATGGCGTGACGCCGCGAGAAATGAGGCAAAGCCCCCATTCATCAGTGAGTTCGAGTACGAATTGTTGGACGTCCAACTTCTGCCTGAAATCCACTACCTGCCAGAGTTGAATCAATCGGGAAAGAAAATCCTTTCTGACCTCGTACTTGCTTCGCTCGGGTCTTGGACCGGTTGGGAAACGGTGACGATCAGCAAGACGTCACGCAACTACCGGGAATGGCACGTCACATCTCCGCTGGAATGTTGGTTGAAGACGCTTGGCTGGCTAAGTGATGGACCCGAAACAAAGCAACCATTAGGTAGACGTTGGTTAGTGCCGGAGTCTCTCTTGCGTGGCCAACGTTTTCGTTATTCGTATCTCAATCCACTCTCGTTGGACCTCGCGCACAGATTGAATAACGAGCCGGACTTGAAGACTTCACTCATCAGACTTGACCTTAACGTATACCCAACTGAGGATGAACAGACTGGCCCAGAGTTGCTGGACGCTCTGGCGAAAGCTTGGGCTGCTAATAAGGTCAACGCTGATCAATTTGACATGTTCCTCGGGCAGGTACGTGACGCGTGGCAGCATCTCGACAGGGAGAAGGGACTGCCCGATATATTCCTCGTAAGGACAGCGAAGCGGACTTTTGAGACACGCGGGCTTGACAAACTTGCGGACGTCTACCTTCCGGATAGCCGAGACCGAACTCGATCACTTCAGGAATACGGTAAGCACGTTTTGGAGATGCATACGTCAGACGCTCGCCGTCTTGCCTCAACATTACTTGCCGAGACAAGCATAAGGCGGGCATCATTGCTTAAGGAGCGATTCCTCATTGACGACGAACTTTGGACGGACGTAATCGAAGGAATACCGGCGATTGACGAAACCAAGTTTACTTGGCTTCCCGTTACCCTTCTCACGATCGCTGCCCAAGGTGGTAATAGTCCAATGGGTACAACAACCGCGACGTGGAATGAAGCTGCGGATCGGCTTCGGCGTACCCGTGTCCTGGAGTGCGAGACCATTGATGTACAGTTGGTCCACGAAGCCCAGCTAGTTGCATCAGACAAACCAGTGGCACATTGGTTAACCGCGGACGTGTTGGCCATACGACGCGACATGGAACTGGAGTACGAATCCCTTGCCCCTGCAGCGCAAGCGATGCTGCGCCGACAAGACGTCTCAAAGGACCTGCGTCTCGTACTGGGAGCTCTTGCCAATTGCGAGGAGCCGACACATGAGCAAATTGTGGAAGCCTTGGAGCGAGCGGAGATTGATTCAGAGATGTTCGCAGACATTCGAAACCGTTGGGCTGGGAACATCAGCCTGATAGTAGACCGTATCAGGCCCGTCTTGACACTGTTAAAGGTCCCCCCGGATGGGTTAGACGCTGAGGCGAATGATATCGACCACTTAAAGGAGTGGCTGTCTTCGAACCTTACGCCTTGGTCTGCTCAACAAATGCTTTCAGCCGCCCAGCGGAGCCGTGACGAGAACGAAATGGGGAAAGCAGCTTGGTGTGCGCTCGGTGATGTCGCCCAGCTTCCTGAGTGGAACGCGGTCCTCTCCACGTTTGGGGATCGTTACGTCACGGCCACAAACAGTCATGTGGATGAACAGACGAATGCTCACCTTGAAGAGGCCACGCCCCTGTTGCGGGCACTAGCTCGCCATGTCGCCGTAAAGGCTGAAAACCCTGATCTATTCCTGAAACTTGAGGACAAACACCAAAGTTTTAAGGCTGACGCCGACTGGTTAACCCGATGGTGGGAGGTACCCTTTGTGGCCATCATTGACAAGCTGCGCGTCGACTACACCGAAATCATCAGTGACGACAGCCACCTCGAGGTGCTTCAAGGAGCCAAGAGCATCGACGATTTGCGTACCGCATTTCATCGTAACGGCATTGCTGTCGACCCTGATCCATACGACATTGCGGGTATGAATCAGAAGTCGCTTAACGACTTACTCCTAAGCGTTCACGATCTTTATCGTACTTGGTTGGAGTTGGGGCGTTCGTCCTCGAAGCAGATTGAACCACCTGTACCAGTGGTCAATCTCGACCCGTCGGCATACCTGAGTCGGTGGTCGGAACACGAGATTCTTGAGCGAGCCTTCGAAATCATCGATGACGAGTCGTTCAACAAGACGTGCGAAGGTTGCAAGAGTCTACATGAGGTTCAGCAAAGGCACAAACTTACGGTGGAAAAAGCCGCCACGCGTGGGCAAGAACGAATACAACGAAAGAGGGACACAGAACGCCGTCAAAGGACGATTGAAGTCGCTGGTGCTCGGTTTGAAGTTGGAATGGACAATTACAACGATCTCTTCGAACGCCTAAACGACCTCGCCGATCCCGAAGGACCGGAAGCCAGCAGAGATGAGATCACGCCCTTGGTCGAAACAAGCGAAAGCCGCGGATCTCGCGCAAGTGGCAGGAAGGCAAATAAGGTCCCAATATCGCAGTCCCCGGATAATCGGCATCTTCGCGAATTGGCGGGCGTCGTCGGCGAGATACACGCGTATCGGTTCTTGCGTGCGGAGTTCGGTAAAGACGTCGTGACCCGTGATAAATGGCTATCCAAGATACGCCTTGATGTTCTGCCGTTGGTGGACGGAGAACCTGATAGGACCAGCGACAGCCATGGCTTTGACTTCAAATTCAGATATCGTCGCAGGAACTGGCATATTGAAGTCAAATCCACGGTGGGAGACGAATCCCTATTCAAACTCGGAATAAGCGAGATAAATGCAGCGACCCAATTCGCCCAACGGCGCGTAATATGGCGAGTTCTGCGTGTTCGAAATGTACTATCGGATCGCCCACAGTTCGAGTGGTTACCTAACCCATTCGAAAAAGAATCAAGAAAGCTCTTCCGCTTGCACGAGGCCGAAATGACGGTGCACTATACCCGCAAGACGGACTAAATCAACACCAAGGTGAAGGTCGAAATCCGGGGTGTTAACAGATTCGACGCCGCGTTCCTCTTGTTTGTAGCATCCCTCACTCCGAACTCCTGCCCGGAGTCGGTAACATAAACAATGGAAAACAGTATGTACCAAACTACGTGGCATTTCCTATCGTGTGTTGGGTGCGCTACGTCGTGCGAATTCACGTATTTCAGGTGGTTTGATCAATGACAATTCCAGTCAAAGGCCGCGTCCGGGACGCGACCTCAGGGACCGGACTCGAAGGTGTCCCCGTTTCCAACGGCGAGCACGTGGTGCGGACGGATTCGGACGGGCGCTACGCGCTGGATATCTCTCCGGGCGGGCACCGGTTCGTTTTCGTGACGGTCCCGGATGGATTTCGGCCCGGTGAGGGATTCTATCGTTCGACGATTGGATGGACACGCGAACAGTGCGGCGTCGATTTCGAACTCAAGAGGCTGTCGGATGGAGACCGACGGACCTTCTCGATGGCGCATATCAGCGATACCCACGTGGTGCTGGACGAAGGCCGGATTCAGGGCGAGACACTGTCGCAGGATTTGCGACAACTTGAACGGGAAGCCCACCCGGACATGATGGTTGCGAGCGGGGACCTGACGGACTGGGGGACGCTCGAGGAACTCGAACAGTTTCACGCTGCCATCAAGAGCGTTTCAACGCCTGTGTTGCCGATGTTCGGCGGACACGACGGAAACCACGAGCGCTTCGGCGATCTGACGGTCGACGAGCTTGTCGCATTGAAACACAGGAGGGAATACGGGAAGATCGAGGAAATCCTGAAGCAGCGCGAAGGCGAACCCTTCACGCGCAACTATGAACGGGTACTCGGCCCTCCGCATTACAGTTTCGATCGCGGGCGGTGGCATTTTGTCCTCTATCCGAACGAGGATAATTTCTACCCGGCGCGGGACCGGAAGCGTAAGGAAGACTGGTTGTGGGCCGACCTGTCGCAACAGCCGCGCGATCGTAAAATCGTCGTCTTCCTTCACAAGCCGCCGTCCATACCTTTCCTGAACGCTTTGAGCCGGTACCGGGTCGAGTTGGTCATGCATGGGCACTGGCACTCCAGCAAGGTGTTCACCCGGGACGGGATTGTCGTGGCGGCGGTACCCCCGCTCTGTTTCGGCGGCCTCGATACGCGACCGCGGGGATATCGACTCGTTGAGTTTCGAGAAAAGGACTTCGAGTTTCGGCTCAGGCCGCTTACATGCGCCGGGAGCCCGTCACCGGGTGCGGCTGACGATCCGATCCCGCCAGAAAAGGACGTTAAGGGCTTTCGGCTGCGATGGACGCATCCGCTTCCGGTGGGGCTGCACCGGGCAGCGCCGGTATGTTCAGGCGATCGGATCCTCGCCAGCCTGGCGGACGAAGGCCATCCAGGACAAAACGGCGTCGCGTGCGTCGACGCTCGAAGCGGCGCGCTTTCGTGGCGCGTTTCTACGGACACAGCCGTCAAGAACAACGTGGCGGTCACCCCCCCTTCAGCAACTGCAGACATCGGGACCGATCTATGCGCGGCGGTTTCCGTTGCGGGGAGGATATATGCAATCGAAACACTGTCGGGACAGTTTCGCTGGAAGGCCGACCTGCCCGGTTTTCCGGAACGCTGGATCTACGCTTCTCCGGTCATTGCCGGCCAAACGGTATACGCAGGCGGCAAGGCCGGCATGGGCGCTTACGACCTGAATACCGGCGAGCAGCGGTGGTACACGCCGATTGAGGGCGGCGACGGCTGGCCGTGCTACGCAAGTCCTCAGGTCACCGGAGACCTGCTCATCCTACTGCTCCAGCGGCGAGGTTTGATGGCGTTAAACAGGCGCAACGGGTCCGTGGTCTGGGAACGGACCCTGGGAGTCGAAAATCCCTACGCGCGGCCCGTGGTGGACGGCGGCCTCGTGGTCACTGGCAGCGGCGCGCCGGCTCTTCACTGGTACGGGGGCGAGCCGGCGCAAATGGCGGTCCTGAGCGCCTGTACGGGCGAAGTCGTGTGGAACAGGGCCATGCTTCCGTCGAGGTATCCCACCGGGCTCGCCGTGCGGGATGACCGGTTTTACGTGACCACGCCGGACGGCGCGGCATTCTGTTTCGATCTCAAATCGGGTGCGTTGTTGTGGCGCTTCCGGACAGGTTATGACCTGATGGACATGGTCCCCGCCCGCCGCGAGGTCCGGTCGATCTTTGCGAAGCCCGTAATCTATAAAGACTATCTGCTCATCTGTGGCGGTGACGGTTGCGTTTACATCCTGAACGCGCGGACCGGCGCATGCGTCAGCCGTACCACCCTCGGCTCCCCCATCACTGCCGCGCCGTGTCTGACCGAAGACGGGTTCTGCGTGGGCGCCTGCGACGGCCAAATGTATTGCTTTGCGGAACCCGAAAAGTGAACAGAAGGGCTTCACTTCGATTTCAATCAATTTTGAACTGGCTGGACATCAGATTCAATACGGATTTTTGTTGCACTATGCCGGGTTTCGGTATAGTTTACGGTATGGTATCTGATGGTGGGAGACCGTTGTGCGGAGATTCAAAGATGAGCGTGGAAACGAGGTTCGGCTTACCGACGAGAGGCTCCGGCACCTCATGAAGAGGCATCCCGAAATGGCTTTTCAGATGCACCGGTTCAGCGAAACCCTTGCCAGACCCGACGTGGTGAGGCCCTCCGGATCCAACCAGACGGTGCATCTCTACTACCGGCTCTATCCTGATCTTCGGGGCAGAAACCGCTATCTATGCCTGGTGGTAAAGAGGTCGACGAGTTACTCTTTCATCCTCACCGCCTATCTCGCCCGCAAAATCAAAGGAAAGTAAAGATGGACAACAAGACGGTGTCTGTCTGGTACGACGTCGAGGGGGACATGCTCGAGGTCTTATGGGCGTTCAGGGAGGGGTACTTCAGTCCGACCGACGACGAGCGCGTCCACAAGAGGCTGAACGACGACGGAGAGGTTATCGGTTTCCTGATCCACGACTTCAGTACACTCAAGCATCCGGGTCCCATCGAATTCGAACTGACGTCCGAGGCCCCCGCGGAAGACGTCATCAACGTCACGGTCCGGGAGGCTGCTGTCCGGCTGGGCGTCTCGGAACGCAGAGTTCGAAAGCTTGCCCGCGATGGCCGCGTCAGGGGAGCGACGAAGTCTGGAGGAGAGTGGCTGATTCCCACACCTGTAGAGGTGATACCCGGCAGGCGCGGTCCCGCCGGTGTCGCCGGACGCGTCGGTGTTTCAGACAGTTAGTCAAAACCTGGGAGAAATGATGATGTCGCTATTGCAATCACAGCCCTGGAAAAGACCCGACACGCCCATCTTCAGCAATTCACCGCCGCCCCAGCCGTGGATGAAATGCAACATCTACTGCCCGCGTGTCATCCACGCTGAAGGCAAGTACCGAATGTGGTTTTCCGGTTCAGCCGTGCGGCCCACACTGTACAGAACGTGTATCGGATACGCGGAATCGGACGACGGCTTTGAATGGACCCTGCACCCGGACAATCCCATTCTGACGGCCGACCGGCTTTCTTGGGGCCAGAGTCTGCATACCCCATGGGTGTTGTTCGATGAGGACGCGCAGGTTTACAAGATGTGGTTCGGAAGCACGACCCACGTGGAATACCGGGACGATGGAATCCTGGCGAAGAACATCAGTTCGGCCATGGGATATGCGACCAGTCGCGACGGCATAGATTGGGAATTCCTGCAGGAACCCCTGATCCATGAATGCCGGGCGCCATGCGTACGCAGGGAAGGCGGCCGATATCGCATGTGGCTCAATGCCAGTCCAAACCCGGACGATTCCTGGGAAACGGCCTATGGCTATGTGTATGAGTACTCGTCGGAAGATGGCATCGCCTGGTCCCGGCTCGAGCCGCATGCCGTAAAGGCAACCGGAAACACGAGGACTTGCGTCTATCCGGAAGTCCACAGGATCAACGGGACCTGGTACATGTGGCATATCGGCCATCTGAAAGAGAGGGATGATCCGATGAATATGGTCTACCACGAGATCTTCTGCGACACATCGGACGATGGCGTTACCTGGACGCTGAACCACGAGACCCCGGCGTTTGCGGCATCTCGGGACCTGGAAAGGTTCGACTGGAAGACGGTCTCAACGCCCTGCGTGGTGGACGCGGGAGATACGTTGATGCTGTATTACGCGGGATGCAATCTGAAGACGAACTTCAATCGGTTCGAGGGCGGAGACAACGGCGAGGGGATGCATATCGCCGTTGCGACGATAGCCAGAGACAAGCTATAGTAACCCTGGAACAATCGATGGGCGAGCGCGAGAACCCATGTGCGGAGATTGACGCCGGAATATCGGGGGCAATCACCAGGACCATCAACTTCCTCGAGTCCGACGACATCTTCCACGTTCCCGACCGGCAGAGCCGGAAGAAATGGAACGGCCCCTGGTGGCATATGGCCGCATTGTACGAGATGGGAGAATCCGGACGAATCCCGGAGTTGGCTGTCGCCAGGGCGCTGAAACTGCTCACAGACGGCGCCTGGCCCAGGTTTGTTGTCGATCCGGCTGATGCACCGCAAACGGATTCCGACCGGGCGAGAATGGATTGTTGTCACTGTGAGTTGGGCGTATTCTATATGATTCTCGCGTCATGCGGCTGCGACGTGGATGCCGAACTCCCCTGGATCCGGGAGTGGTTCCTGAAACACCAGTTGCCGGACGGCGGTTTAAATTGCTCGCCGGCTGCCTATCGCGGGCACAGAAAGAGCTCGATCGTATCCACGCTGCCTCCTCTGGAAGCCATTCTGTTTTTCACGAACCGGAACTTTACGGATGCCGAAAGGAGATTCCTGGACGAGGGCGCGCGCTATTTCATCGAACACCGTCTGGCCTGCTCGAAGAAAGATGGCCGCATAATCAACCCTGCGTGGCGGAAGCCGCTGTTTCCCCGTTACTTCGAATATGACATCCTGCGGGGGATGTACTTCCTGTCGGAATGGTCCGAAAGAACCGGACGCGCGCTTCCGTTGGAAACAATCAATGATGGGCTTAACCGGCTCCGTTCCCATATCAGTCCATCAGGTGTTGTCATCGGAAGACGTGTGAACGATCCGGATGGAGAGTGGCACGGCCCCACGTTTCCACTGATGGACTCGGTGGGTATGGTCGGCAACGTATCGCAGTACCTGACACATCAACTGAACGCCGTGCTGCGGGCGGTTCGCAAGAAGCTGTAAGCTATCAGTTCTCAGCCGTCAGCCAAAAGCAACAGACGAAAACCGTGTCACGTGAAGTCAGCGCCATTGTGTGGACGACCGCGATGAGCGCAGACCTCTCCCCCGGCCCCTCTCCTAAAGGAAAGGGGAGAAAAGCGAAATACCTTCAAATGGCGACGGTTCCCCCTTCCTTCAGGAAGGGGGTCAGGGGGTAGGTCCCGCACTATGGCGCATCTGCCTCTTCGTCCGCCCGGACCACAGATCCCAAAAGCCGAAATGCGAATCCAGAGCCCATCCCATGTTGGCAACGCGATATATCTTTTTTTCAGACAATGTCCAACGTATGGTTTCGTTCTACCGCGACGTGATGCGCATGACGGTTCTGATGCCTCCGGAATCGGCGGACCACGACCCAGGAGGATGGGTCAGGTTGTCCAGCAGCGGGGTGGAGGTTGCCATCCATCGCGCCGGAAAACCCGGCTGCGCCGGGCGGAACCGGAACAAGCTCGTCTTCATTGTCGACGACGTCGGGGCGGCGCGAGAGGAACTTCGGAAGGCGGGAGTTCACGTGGGAAAGCACCACTTCTACGCGAACTCCGAGTGTTGCGACTTCAAGGATCCCGACGGAAACACACTGCAGATTTCGAATCGCTGACGCCAGACATCCGAATTACATCGACACGGAGAATCGCATGGAAGTCAACAGGGTCGTCCCCTTTTTCGCCGTCAAGGAGATGCTGACGTCGCTGGCGTTCTACGTTGAAGGACTTGGCTTCGAGCTGGAGGGCAAGTGGGTCGACGAAGGCGTCATCAGGTGGTGTAACTTGAAAATGGGCAACGCCGAATTGATGCTCCAGGAATTCAGGACAGAAGGTCACGATTCGCGGCAATTCAGCGAGAACAAGGGTGAAGGCGTTTCGCTTTTCTTCTTTTGCGACGATGCCGTCGGGTACTATTGGGACATCAGGTCTCGCGGCGTGGACGCCTCGGAGCCGCAAGTCGGCAACGGGATGTGGGTCACGTCCGTGTCCGATCCCGACGGATATAACCTGTACTTTCAAAGCCCGACCGATGTGCCTGAGGAGACGAAATTATCGGAAGTGGAGTGACCGCAGTCGGGTTTCCGATCGGGAATGGCAGTAGAAGTCGTAACGGACCGAAAGAGAACCGTATGAGCAGTGGAGGCGCCGGATGACCGACGCCGAACTCGAAGCGAAGGCGAACCGGATCCAGGACGTCGTGGAGGACCATCTGGTGCAGGATCACGGCATGCTGCCCATGCTGGTGCGCGTCGAGGATTATCAACTGCCGTCTGCCGACGACTACCGCGGGGCGTACCGCCACAGGCACCTCCAGGGAAAGACGGAGGCCGAGATTGGAATGCCGCCGATGCACGTCTGGCGGGCCTGGGAGAACACGCCCACGGACACGGCATGGTATCTCGGCGCGATGAGTTACCGGTACCGGTGCGACGGCGATCCCCGCGTCCTGGCTATCTGCCGGCGCACGTTGGGGGCGCTCAGGTATATCCACGAGCTTGGGGTGGAGAAGGGCGAGCGAGGGTACATGTGCAAGCCCTATAGCGGCGTGTACAGCAACCAGTCTTCGGGCGACCAGGTGCAATGCATCCTGGTCGGGCTGGCGGCGTATCGGCCCATTGCGCCGCCGGAGGACCGCGCCGCTATCGACGAGATCCTCGTGGACATGGCCGAATTCGACATCAAGTGGAGTTATGTCTCTCCGCACGGCTACTTCGGATATACACATGAGTCGCTTGTGGAGTCCATTATCGGCGAGAACTGGAGCAATGCCACGTGGTCCTATGCCATCATCCATACCCCGCTGCTCTACCTGGCCTGGCGGGCCACCGGAGATCCGAAATATCTTCTGGAGATCGAAAGGTGGTACGAGGCCTGCGATACGAGCGTCCGGTTCGAGCGCCCCACGGGAAAGCTCACCGGCGGTATCGGCTGGCGCGCGCTGTACCTCCCGGCGCTGCTGATGGGGTTCGACCCGGGAAACCACGAACTCTGGCGCGGCCTGATGCTGCAGAGCTACGATATGGTCCGGTCCGGCATTCTGCCCAACGGGGCGCAGGCTTACCAGTGGACCTTCGACGTGGAAAGCGGTGAACGGGAAGTCCTCCCGGCCGCGTTGTGGGGAGGGGGCCCGGCCGCGACCGGCAGGTCGGGCATCTTCGCCAGGGCCTGCGTCGCGGCGCAACCCTGGTTCCCGTACGAGGCGATGGCGTCCGCCGCAAGGCATATTCTGGAAACCCTGGATCTGGATACCTTTCGGTTTATCATGCCATTGGAAGAAAACCAGGTTGTACCGCCGGAGTGGCTGGTGGAGACCCGGCTGCTGGATACGGACAGCCTGACAGGATGGCTGTGGGGATACTGGGAGGGGAAGTGGCGGAGATACTGGTAGGAAGATGATCACGTGATCGGGTACGGCCGTTCGTGCGTATTTGTGATCGATACTGGCGCGGGAGGTGTTGATGAAACCACGAAAGATACAGCGGATCGCGTTCCTGCAGGACTATCGGAACCGGCCGGAATCCCTTGTGGAAGAGATTCCGGAAGTAGCGTCGCTGGGCTACCATGAGGTTACCGTAGCGGCCGTTATCGGCCACGAAGCAGCCGTAGAAGAGGTGGCCGGGAGAGCGGCGGAATACGGCCTCGAGGTCTCCACGTTTACCGGATTCATGAAATACGCTTACCAGCACCTGGCCGAGCACCCCGAACAGAAGGCGGTTTTCAGCAAGGATGCGGACCACGAGGAACTGGGTAACCTGCCGGCCGTATGGGGATGTCCGTACAACCGGGTGTTTCAGAAGCGGTACATGGATTTTCTGGAAAGACTGGGCAGGATTCCAAACCTTACGGAAGTCTGGGTGAACGACGAAGCGTATTTCGGACGGGACGTGGATCTGCTGGCCTGCTACTGCCAGACCTGCCAGGCCGACTGGGACGCGGAATTCGGAGGGAGGATCCCGATGCCGCCGTTCAGGGACCCGGAGGAAAAAGCGCGCCTGGTGACCTGGCGTTTCAGCCGCTGGAACGACGTGCACGGGAAGATGAAGACAGCCCTGAACCGGGATCACAGGGTCCGCGCGGTATTTCAGAGCGGACCGCATCCTTTCTGGGACATCAACCCATGGGTCTGCGGCATGGACATCGACGGCATGGTCGAGGCCATAGACGGTCTGGCCGTGGATGCCTACTATACCTGCGTGTTGCCGGCCGTGGGAAGCGGGTTGTTTACGCCTCCTGAAATCTTCCTGAGCGAGTGCTGCCGCTTCCTACAGGGCTTTACGCTGGGAGATGACAAGGTGAGCGTGATGCTGGCCCAGGGGATGTCGCATCCGGAATTTCACCGGCCGTTGGACGAACGGGACGGTTGGTGGCAGGCCGTGGTCCCGCCGGCACTCGGCGTGGATCGGGTGACGACCTATACGTACCGGCTCCAGCGGGTGTCTCCGATGCACCGGACCTTCCAGGAGGCGTTTCGTCTGGACCCGTATTACGAGCGCACCGAGCCCGTGGTCTCCGTAGCCGTGGTGGACAGCCTGGAAACACAGTGTTGCGACGAGTCGTTGCCCGCAAGGGGCCGTGAGAACTGGCGCATGAACCGGATGTTTTCCACGGGACAGATGGCCGCGCACAACGGTCTTTCCCACGGGTATCTGCCTTCGTCGAAGCTGGTTCCCGACTATCTCGATCGATATCCGGTGGTGGCGCTGCCCAATGCCTCGTGTCTGTCAGCCAGCCAGCGTGACGCACTCCTGGCGTACGTGCACGAAGGCGGTACGCTGGTGGCGATGGGAGAGACGGCCACGAGGGACGAAGCGGGACGCCCGTCAGACGGGTTGTTCCTCAGCGAGGCATTCGGGATTTCGTCGTGTACACCGGCAGGAGGTACCCGCATCTTCCAGGCTGCCGCCGACCACGAGGCGTTCGACAACCTCCCGTGGCCTGATGAGAGGACCGCGTGGGACCCCTGGAAGGGCCGTAACCGACCGGTTCTCGGGCTTGATCTCGCGGTAGAGGTAGAAACGGAGGGTGGGACGGACGTGCTGGCGGTGTTCGAGGATGAGGGATCCGCGACGTCACGCCCGGCTTTGACGTCGAAACGCGTGGGTAGGGGCAACGGCGTCTTCGTGGCGGGCATCCCGTCCAGGTGGCTGGATCAAAGGCCGATGGGCACCACTGTCCTCAGCTTTTCCCGCCAGGTGGTGGCGCAACTGATCTTGTCGCTTGTGGGCGACCGGCTGCCGGTAGTCGCAAAGGGCTTTCCGCCGAGGGTACCGCTGCAGGAAGTCAGACCGCTGGACATCCGCTGGAAGCCGACCATGGAGATCATGCCTTCGGTGGGCGAGGATCTGATCCTGGTGACGGTGCCGTCGTATTTCAGGGAACCCGACGCATTCCGGATCGAAGCCAGGCTGCCCGACGGCAAGCGCTGCGCCGGGGTCCGGGAACTGGTGTCGGATCAGCCGGTGGCGGACGTCAGACAGGACGGACGGGCGGTGGAAATTGACGTCAATCTGACCACCGAGGACTTCCTTAAGGTGTACGCCTTTTCCATGGCGTCGGTGTGATCGGCCGGCCGTCTCGGCGGCGGCAAACGGGGAAATTCTCCACGGACATCAGGAACGACCGAGTCGCGACCTGATACAGGCATCCACGCCGTATTTTCCCGAGCCAACCAGCAGGAACATCACCGCGATGGCCAGGTACAGAAGCGCCATCTCCTTCACGCCGAACGGATCGGCCGCGTGAACGCCGAACGCGGCCACCAGCATCGTGAATCCCATCAAAGCCGTGCCCGGCCGGGTCAGCAGTCCCAGCGCCAGCATCAACCCGCCCCCGAACTCCCCGAAGGCGGCCGCCCAGGCGAAAAACTCGGGCAACGGAAATCCCAGCTTGGCCGTGCCCGCAACGAGCCCGGCGGAAGGCGGGATTTTCCCGATGCCGTGTCCGAATGCCATGCTCAATCCGGCAATCACCCTCAGAATCGCCAGTCCCAGATTCGCCTTGTCGGAATCGATCTCCGCACCGCCGAACAGAAGTTCCCTGTACATACGTCGTCCCCCTGAATTGAATTGGTGCCAATAGTGTATGGTTGCGCTTTGCGCGGCGCAGCCGCCGATTGCGTTGTCAATCGTGTTGCTTTCCCGACCCTATAAGGTTACCTTACCCCTTACACAATTTCCCCCAATGCAGCCCTGTATCAACGGGTTCAATGACGCCCTGGCCCCTACTCCCTCACGACAATAGCAAGCCCCACGACCGCGAACGGTACGACGCACTGCTGTGCGACCGACGGAGATCCCGTCCCATTTTGCGTCGCCGGCGTTCCAAGTATAGTACAAAACGATCCGAAATGCAAGATCGGCCCAATCCCATGAGTTTGGAGGCCACCTTCCCCGTCTAACCGGCTATCGACAGCATTTTAAGGAGATGAACTTATGAAGATTACCGACGTAAAGGTCCTGCCGATCGACCGGTATCTCTTTGTCGAGGTCCATACGGATGAGGGGTTTGTGGGGCTTGGCGAATCGGGCGCGTGGGGATACCTGGAAGCCTCCGGCGAGGTGGTGAAGAGCTTCAGGGAATATCTGATCGGCAAGGACCCCCTGCGCATCGAACACCACTGGCAGGTCCTGTACCGTTGCACCCATTTTCGCGGCGCGGCGATCATGGGCGCCCTGAGCGCGGTGGACATCGCCCTCTGGGATATTGCGGGCAAGTACTTCGGGGTACCGGTCTATCAGTTGCTGGGCGGCAAGTGCCGGGACAAGGCCCGCGTCTACGGCCACGTGATCGGGAGCACCAAGGAGGAACTTCTCAAGGGCTGCGTTCAGGCAAAGGCGGAGGGATTTACCGCCGTGGGCCACCTGACGCCGTTTCTGGATGAATCCCGAAATGTACCCTACTACAAGACACACACCGACAAGATCCAGGATGCCGTTCAGACCGTGGCGGCGTACCGTGAGGCGGTTGGCGACGAAGTGGACCTGTGCATTGAAATCCACCGGCGGCTGGACCCTGCCGAGGCGATCGTGCTGGGAAGGGCGATCGAACCCTATCGCCCGTTCTTCTACGAGGACCCGATCCGGCCCGACAACCTGGACGCCATGGCCGAAGTCGCGCGGAAGATCGCGATCCCCATCGCCACCGGGGAACGAATTCATACCATCTACGAGTTCGAAATGCTCCTGACGCGTAATGCGGTCCAGTACGTAAGGCCGGACGTCTGCATGGCCGGCGGCATCACCCATTGCAAGAAGATCGCGGCCCTCGCCGAGGCGCACTACGTGGACGTGGTGCCGCACAACCCGCTCAGCCCGGTGAGTACGGCCGCGTGCGTTCAGCTTGCCGCCTGCATTCCCAATTTCGCACTGCAGGAGTACCCCAGGGGCGAAGGCGAACCGCCGAAGAGCGAGATTGTGTCCGGCGTACTCACGCTGGAGGACGGATTCCTGATCATCCCGGATACCCCCGGTATCGGCGTGGAACTCGCGGAAGGCGCCGCGGAGAAATACCCGTTTCTTTCGCACCGGCCGATGCTGGACGAAGGGATGATGGTCACCAGGCTGCACGTCGACGGGTCGGTGGTCGACCAGTAGGGTGCATCTGAACGAGCGATCGCAGAACCGGCATCATCTCATCCGGGACACGTGATATCTGAATCACAGGAGGACTCGCCATGCTTGCGGGAATCACCGACGAACAATGGGAGCGGTTCGAGAACGATGGATTTCTTCGCCTTGGAAAGGTAATGGACGACGTTGAACTGGCGGGCCTGCAGCAGCGCATCGACGACATCATGCTCGGCAACGTCAAGGTCCACGATCAGATGTTCATGCAGCTCGACAGCGAGTCGGGCGACTACTCGGAGAAGCGGATCACAACGAGAGGGCACCAGGTCTCCACGTTGAACTATCGAAAGATTCAGGACCTGGAGTTCGATTCGCTGTTCCTGTCCTACATGCAGAAGCCCGTTTTCCGTGAGATCTGCGCGAGGGCCTACGGACCGGAGACGCCGATATCGTGCTACCGGGCAATGTTCATGAACAAGCCGGCGGGGAAGGGCACGCACCTGCCCTGGCACCAGGACCGGTTCAGCATCCTCGACACCGATCCGATCGTGACCGTCTGGACGGCGCTCGACCGGGTAACGGTCGAGAACGGCTGCGTGGGAATCGTACCGCGATCCCATCGCGCGACCTTCGATCAGGATGCGTCCGCCAGCTTTGCGTTCCTGACCGACGAGCAGGCCGCCGTCGTTCTGGCAAGGGAGAGGCACGAATACCTGGAGATGGAGGCCGGAGAAGCGGCCCTGATGCACAACTGGCTGCTCCACGGGTCGGGGATGAACAAAACCGACACCTCCCGGCGCGGGTTCAGCGTCTGCTACATGGATGCCGCCACCCAATCCGAAACGGGGGCGAACTTCTCGGTTATCTTCGGAGAGGGAGCCCTGACTCCCGGGGCGCTGTAGACGGCGACACCGATACTTCCGAACAGGTACTCACCCTTGGAAACCACGGCCGCGAGAGCCCCGAACCCCCCCACTCCATCGCTTGGCAGAGAATCTGACGCGCGCGACGGCCTGACGCCGCGCGCGTTCGGTATCGGCCTCGTCCTGTGCGTACTCATGTGCGTTGGCCTCACCTACAACCGCATGATCACCCAGGGCTCCTTCATTGGCGGCGGGTACTACATGGACCGGGGCGCGCTCATCGTCCTGTTCCTCCTTGTCGTGGCCGTCAATCCGCTGTTGGGCGCGATCAGGAGCCGGTTCGCCCTGACACGGGGCGAATTGCTCGCCATCTACACCATGTTTCTCATTCTCCTGCCCGCATGGGTGATGACCAAGCCGGTGATCCTCTACACGACCGGCGTTACGTACCACGCGACGCCGGAGCTGCGTCACATCGAGGTCGTTCCCCCCAACATGCCGCCATGGCTGGTTCCTCAGGGGGAAGGAGTCGTCAAGGACCTTTACGAAGGCCTTCCGAAAGGAGGTTCGATCCCGTGGCTGGGATGGGTCCTGCCCCTGTGGAGCTGGGGGTCGTTCCTCATCGTGCTGTTCATTGTGCTCATCAGCCTGGGCGTGCTGATGCGCAGGCAATGGGAGGAACACGAGCGGTTCGCGTTCCCCCTGATGCAGGTGCCGCTCGCGATGCTGGAGCCCGGAGAGGGCCGGATGGCGCCCGTGTTCCGCAGCCGGCTGCTGGCCGCCGGGTTTGCGGTCCCGTCTCTGGTCGGCACCCTTCGGGGACTCCGGTATTACTTTCCATACATACCCGTTATCAACCTGGGGACGCACGTCCGCATCTTCCGGCGGACGATGGTGCTGCCCTTCAAGGTCCACTTTCTTGTGCTCGCATATTCCTACTTCATCAATCTGGACGTGAGTCTCAGCCTGTGGGTCATCAACCTGGTTACAAAGGTGATTCGCGGCGCGCTGGCGATGGTTGGCGCGGGTCAGACCTGGGGGGTGTCCGGGGTCGTGGGACGTTACAGTTCCCAGGGATCCGAGTTTCTGGCGTTGATGGGGATGGGGTATATCCTCGCTCTGGCCGCGTACAGCCTTTACGTTGCCAGGGGTCACCTCCGGCACGTATGGGAACAGGTCCGAGGCCGTCCGTCGCACCTGCGGGACTCGGACGAAATCGTGTCCTACCGGTCGGCCGTACTGGGCATTGTGCTTGGCGTGAGTTACCTTGGTTTGTGGCTATACCAGGCCGGAATTTCGCCGCCGCTGGTTCTGTTTCTTCTTGTTTCCAGTCTCATCGTCTTCTTTGTGATGGCTCGGATTGTGAGTGAAACGGGATTTGTCGCGACCTATTCCCCCCTCAATCCATCCGAGTTCGTAGTGTGCGCGGTGGGCTCGTCAGCGTTCGGTCCGGCGGGTCTCGCCACGCTGGGAATGAGCTACGTGTGGACGATGACGCGCAGAAATACGCTGATGCCGCACGCCATGGGCGCGCTTCGGCTGGCGCGCGAAATCGGAAGGAAGCGCGGGCTGGTCTGGGCAATGGGGGCGGCGCTGGCCGTGGGGCTGGTCGCCACGGGCTACACCACGTTGAACCTGGGGTATACGCACGGCGGCGTGAACTTCGACTATCCATGGTTCAGCAACGTGAACGACGCGGCCTCTCCGTTCGACGAATTCATCGGACGCCGGCTGCTCGAACCCAGTCCGGTCTTCAAGATGGGTTTCCTCTATACCGCCCTGGGTACCGGAGTTGCCGCCCTGCTGATCCTGCTCAGGATGCGTCTGCCGTGGTGGCCGTTCCATCCGGCCGCGCTCCCTCTGAGTACGGTGTGGTACATGGACTGGTTCGGTTTCAGCGTGTTCCTGGCGTGGGGAATCAAGGCGATCATCCTGCGGGTGGGCGGGGCGGACCTCTACAGGAAGGCGCGACCGTTCTTTATCGGGATGATCCTGGGCGAGGTCATGTGCTCGGGAGGCTGGTCGGTCGTAAGCGCCTTTACAGGACGTCTCAAGACCTGGCCGTTCATGGGCTACTGGAGTTCGTCGTAATTCGCCCATGGAACGCACCTGGAACGGGCATCCCGGGGATCGACAGTACATATCAAAGGTATACATTGAGTGGAGGAAATGATGCCGGAACGGGAACGGAAGCTCCGCCGCGCGGCGCTCTTGCTTTTTCCTGACGCCGTGCTGAACGAGGCAACGCTCGATCAGATCGTCAGCGAAGGATTCACCGACGTGGGTGCGGGCGTCTCGGTAACGCCGGCGATCAAACTCCAGGGATTCTCGCTGGAGCAGTCCGAGAGGCTTGCCGGGATGTGCGAGGATCGGGGCCTGGGATTCATTGCCTTCACCGGTTATATAAAGTACCAGGAACATCTGCTGGCGAAAGAACCCCACCGGCTGATGCACATGGCCGGAGATGGCGACGTGCTGGATCTGGACGGACTCCCGGTCCGGTGGTTGTGTCCTTTTCGCGCCGAAAACAAGGCCCACTACCTTTCCCTTCTGATGGAAATCTGCCAGTGGCGGGCGACACGTGAAATCCACCTGAATGACGAGGCGTGCCTCGGGTTCGGAGACGGAACCATCGGCTGTTACTGCGGTTTCTGCGAGGCTGAATTCCGCAAACGGACCGGCGCCAGGCCTCCCCGGCTCGCGGATTGGGGTGACCCGTTGTGGTATACATGGCTGGAAAGCCGCTTTGAAAACTGGGAGGCGGTACACTCGGAGTTTCGAAGCGCCATCAAAGACGTCCGAGCCGACGTGACTGTGGGCATCCAGCACAGTCCCGCCATCCCCGAGCGGAACTACAATTCCTGGCAAACGGCCATCCGACTCGCGCGCGACGCGCGTTCACAGGACGTTATCGCCACGGACCCGTATCATTTCAATCACGACGATCTCATCCTGCACCGTCCCCACCGCAGGATCCTTTCGGAGACGACCAGAAGCCTGATGGGCGCGTGTATGGACCGGCAGGTGGATATCTATCCGCAGGGCTTCATGCCGCCGGAACAGGCCGTTCCAATGGGCAGGCAGGACGGCCTTCTGGCCGGCGTGGTGCCGTTTGCGCTCGGCGCGGACCTGGTGATGCCGTTCACTTACGAGCAGATGAAGATCATCCCCGGATATTTCGAGGCCTTCGACGAGACCCGGCGACTCCTGCCGGTGTTCGCGTCCCACCGCCCCTACAGCTTCGCCACGATGATTATGCCCCAGCAGTCCGAGATCACCGGCCATTACGAGTCCAACTGGGGACACCACGGGTTGATCCGGATGGTCGATATGGTCTACCGTACCGGCCTGCCATGGCGCTGGTTCTGGGACGAGCGGCTGGACGACGCCGGCGATCAGCTGAGCGGCCCGGTCATCCTGCCCGAGGTGCATTGCCTCACGCAGTTCCAGCTCGATTGCGTCAACGCGGTTGCGGAACGCGGAGAGGGGCTCCTGTGGATCGGCAACCGGCCGGCCGCTCCGTGGGCAGGGAACGGCGCATGCAAGCTGCCATGGGAGATTGAGTCGGGCATCTTTGAAGTCGATCTCTTGCGCAACCATCCGCTTACGGAGGGACTGGAACATCCCGTAATCCTGACGACCCGGGTGGACGGCGGGTATCCGGACGGGCAGGTGCTGGGGACCGTGGATGGCCGGCCGGCCCTGGTGCTGGTTGAAGAGGGGTCCCGGCGCGAGGCCTGGCTGGCGGGCATGCCTGCCGTGAAATATACCGGCAGTGTTCCAGGAATGTCCTTTCTGGAGGAGACGTCCAACGTGGCGTTGCTGAGGAGATTGATCCTCTGGGCGGCCGGCCGTCGGCCCCTGGCGCGGCTGACTCCCTTTCCACCCGTTGACGATTACCGTACGCTGCGGCCGACCGACCGGCGGGCCGTGCCCACCATCGAGTTGCTCCCGATGTTCAACAACAGCGATTCACTCCTTGCCATCGTGTTTCCATATACGCCTGTAAGGAGCGAGACGGCGCTGGAGATCGTGCTTCCCGAAGGAAAAAGCGCGCACGACGTTGTCGAGATCTGGTCCGACGCGAAATGGAACGACCGCGTGATATCGACGAACGACGGTACAATGAAAATACCGCTCGACATTCCGGGCGATTGCGACCTCCTGGCGATTCACGTACGGTTCGAACGTTGAACGCTTCCACTCTACCATCGGGAGGCGCGGAAAGTATGGCACGGCAGGCCGGAACCGTCATGTCGGAAATCCGGAACCCGGATGTGGCGTCCGGAGACGGTCTTTCGCTCAGAGCGTTTCTAATCGGGCTCGGACTCTGCGCTCTCCTTGGGGTCTGGCTGACTTATAACAGGATGGTGGTCCAGGGCCCCTTTATGGGCTGGTACTTCCTGGACCGGGGCGTGCTGTTCGTCTTTTTCTGTCTGGCCGTACTGCTCAACCCGCTACTCGCCCTGCTGAAACGCCGCTACGCCCTGGGCAGAGGCGAGTTGCTGGCCATCTACGCAATGCTGCTGCTCCTGATGCCGGCGTGGGCGATGACCAGGGCATTGCTTGGGTTCATGACGGGCGTAACCTACTATGCATCTCCGGAGATGCGGCACCTGGAGGCCGTCCTTCCGTATTCGCTTCCGTGGCTCGCGGTGCTGGACGCCGAGCCCGTCAGATGGCTGTACGAAGGATTGCCGAAGGGCAGTTCCGTGCCCTGGTGGGCGTGGGTGGTCCCTCTGTGGAGTTGGGGCTCGTTCCTGGTCGCGCTGTTCGTGGTGCTTGGCTGTGTGGCGGTGATCCTCAGAAAACAGTGGGAGGAACACGAGCGATTCGCCTTCCCCATCATGCAGGTTCCCCTTGCGATGGGCGAGCGCGGCGACGGTTGGATCGGACCGCTGTTCCGCGGCCGGATGATGTGGTCGGGGTTTGCGATTCCGTTCGCCATCGGTTCGATGAACGCGCTGCACAGCTATTGCCGCACACTGCCCCGGATAAGCCTGCGCGCGGTGATCTGGATCTTCCGGCGCGCGATTCCGATGTCAATCAGGCTCAACTTCGCCCTGCTGGGTTATGCTTATTTCGTGAACCTGGACGTGAGTCTCAGCATCTGGCTCCTGAACGTTATCGCCAAGTGCATAAACGGCGTGTCTGCAATGCTGGGCGCGGAACGCTACGGCGTATCCGGGATGGTGGGGCGGCACAGCTCCCAGGGGTCGGAGTTCCTGGCATTCATGGGCATGGGGTATATGCTGGCGCTGGCCGGGTACAGCTTGTGGATTGCCCGGGGCCACCTGAAAGCCGTCTGGACGAAGGTTCTGGGACGCCCGTCACGTCTGGTCGATTCGGAGGAGGTGCTGCCCTATCGGACGGCGGTGGCCTGTGTCCTGATGGGCACGCTGTATCTGGGATGCTGGCTCTACCAGGCGGGACTGCCGCCGCATGTAATCGCACTCCTGTTCATCGCCTCCTTTGTCGTCTTTCTCGTCCTGGCCAGAATCGTCAGCGAAACCGGTTATGCCGCGACCTATTCGCCGCTGAACCCGTCGGAGTTCGTCGTATGCGCGGTCGGTTCGTCGGCGTTCGGTCCCACCGGTCTGGTAACAGTGGGCGTGGGTTACGTGTGGTCGATGACCCGGCTGAACACGCTGATGCCCCGCGCTTCGGCGGCGCTCAGGCTGGCGCGGGAAATGGGACAGACGCGGGGACTGATCTGGGCGATGGGCGCCGCCCTGGCCGTGGGGCTGGTTGTCGCCAGCCATACGACGCTGGATCTCGGTTACGCGCACGGGGGCCGCAACCTCGACTATTGGTTTCGCGACGTGAACGACGCCGCGTTGCCGTTTGACGAATACGTGGGACGCCGGCTGCTGGATCCCAGCCCGGTTTTCTACAGGGGATTCGTCTATACCGGACTGGGGCTGGCCCTTGCCGCGCTGCTCATGGTTCTCCGAACGCGCCTGTCATGGTGGCCCATTCATCCGATCGCCCTGCCGGTGAGTACGATATGGATGACAGGACACTATTATTTCAGTATCTTTCTCGCGTGGGGGATCAAGGCGCTCGTGATGAGGTTCGGCGGGGCGACCCTATATCGCAAGACCAAACCGTTCTTTATTGGTATCATCCTGGGCGAGGCGGTCTGCCTGGGCGCGTGGAGCCTCATCGACTTTGCAACCGGAAAGGTCGGCAATATGTTTCTACTGTAATGCGTCGAACATCCAGCGATGATGGAATGATAACACCATCCATAAGGAGTCATCCCCATGCTTTCTCAGGAACAGATTGATTATTACCACACCAACGGCTATCTGGGTGTGGAGGACGTCCTCTCACGCGAGGAAGTCGAGGAACTGCGCCAGGTCACCGATGCGTTTGTCGAAGCTTCACGGCAGGTCACCGAAACCACCGATGTATTCGATCTGGAACCGGGCCATACGCCTGAAAACCCGCAGTTGCGCCGTCTCGTAAACCCGTCCGGCACCCACGACGTGTACGCCCGCGGGCTGCGCCACCCTAATATCCTGGACATCACCGCGCAGCTCATCGGTCCCGGTATACGGACCAACGGGGACAAGCTCAACATGAAATCCGCGGAGGTGGGCAGCCCGGTGGAATGGCACCAGGACTGGGCGTTCTACCCCCATACCAACGACGATCTGCTCGCCGTTGGTGTCGCTATTGACGATATGACCATTGAGAACGGCTGCCTGCTTGTCATTCCGGGATCCCACAAGGGTCGTATCCACGACCACCACCTCAACGGTCGGTTTGCCGGCGCCGTCACCGAACCGGATTTCACCGGCGAAGGCGCGGTCCCGATCGAAATCAGAGCCGGAGGCATCTCCATCCACCACGTCCGGATGCTCCACGGATCCGCTCCGAACACGTCCGGCAATCCCCGGCGCCTCCTCCTCTATATGTACTGTGCCGTAGATGCCTTTCCGCTGGTTCAACCGATCAACACCTGGGAAGACTTCAACGGCAAGATTCTCCGCGGGGAACCCACCCGTGAACCGCGCATGGTCGACGTCCCGGTCCGGCTCCCGCTTCCTCCGGCGGAGCGCAGTGGATCCATATATGAAATTCAGACCGTACTCGAGGAGAGCAAGGTCACTCCCGATGATGCGAGTGCCCGGAGTGAAACCGCCGCCGTTCCTTCGAGATAGGACGAGGAAACAGCGACGGTACGATATCCCGTCTATGGTCGAAATCCAGGATGTGCGGTACACAAGAGGACGTGACGGATGGCCGACGTCCCGGCGGAAAGCCTTCGAGATCGGACACCTGGCGAACGCGGCGGGGAGTGTGAGGAGGTACGGGACGGAGTGACGGGCAGGGCCTTCCTGATCGGGCTCGCCCTGTGCCTCTCTCTGGCAGTTGTCATCCCCTACAACCGAATGGTGATCCAGGGCACCTCTCTCCACTACTATTTCGTGGACCGGGGCATCCTGTTCGTTTTTCTTTTACTGATCCTTTTCCGCAACGTCGTCCTGAAGCCGGCGCATCGGCTGAAACGTGGAGAGCTTCTGTGCATTTTTTCGATGCTTCTGGTGTCGATGCCGGCACTGTGGATGGTCAAGTGGCTGATCGCCTTCCTGACCGGCGTAACCTACTACGCGTCGCCGGAGCGTCCTGACCTCGAGGCGGTGCTGCCCCATATTCTGCCGTGGACGGCCCCCCGGAACGCCGAGGCGGTGCGGGGGTTCTACGAGGGGCTTCCACAGAGCGTCCCCCTGGCCTGGCTGGCCCCTCTGGCGAGTTGGGGGTCGTTTTTTTTGGTGCTGTTCGGGGTGCTGTTATGCATTGCCGTGATATTCCGCAGGCAGTGGGCGGAGCACGAGCGGTTCGCGTTTCCGATTCTCCAGGTGCCGCTGGAGATGACGGAAACGGCCGGCCGGCGCCTGGGCCCCCTGTTCAGGAACCGATTGATGTGGGCGGGGTTTGCGGTTCCGCTCGTGATCGGTACGATCAATGGACTGAATCACTATTTCCATACGCTGCCCCGGGTTCAGATGGGAACGATGCTCTGGGTCTTCCAGGGGACGACCCCGTTACCCCTGAGGATGCACTTTGCAATTCTGGGGTATTCCTACTTTGTGAACCTGGACGTGAGCCTGAGCATCTGGGTGTTCAACGTCATCTCCAAGGTCATCAGGGGGACGCTGGCGGTCTTCGGAGCGGAGTATACGGATGTCTCGGGGATGGTCGGCCGGTTCAGTTCGAGGGGCTCGTCGTTCCTCGCGCTGACCGGGATGGGATACATGCTGGTTCTGGCCGCGTACAGCGCATGGACGGCGCGCGGCCACCTGCGCGGGGTCTTTGCCAGGGCGTTCGGGACGTCGTCAGCCGCGGATGATTCCGGTGAAGTCATCTCCTACCGTGCCGCGGTCTTCGGAACCCTTGGAGGCGTGATATATCTCGGGTGCTGGTTGTACCAGGCGGGAATGTCTCTCGCTCTGATCCTGTTTCTGTTCTTCTCTTGTATCGTGGTGTTTTTCGTTCTTGCGCGGATTGTGAGCGAGACGGGATTCATAGCCACCTATTCGCCCATCAACCCGGCTGAGTTCGTGGTCTGCGCGACGGGCTCGTCGGCCTTCGGCCCGGCGGGGCTGGTGACGCTGGGGTTCGGTTACGCCTGGACGATGACGCGGGTCAGCAACGTGATGCCCCGCGCGTTGGGGGCGCTTTGGCTGTCTAGAGGCATAAGGCGAAAGCGCGGTCTGATCTGGGCGATGGGCGCGGCGATGGCGGTGGGGCTGGTTTCCGCAAGCGCGATGACGCTGGACCTGGGCTATTCGCGCGGCGGGCTGAACCTGGACCGGCACTTCCGTGACTATTCGCGCATTCCGTTCGATGCCTTCGTGGGGACGCGCATGCTGGAGCCCAGTCCCGTTTTCTCGAAAGGTATGCTCTATACCGGACTCGGCATGGGTATTGCAGGTCTGTTGACCCTGCTGAGGATGCGTTTCAGGTGGTGGCCTCTGCACCCGGTGGCGCTTCCATTGAGTACGATCTGGTACACGGATACCTACTTTTTCAGTGTGTTACTGGCTTGGGGGATGAAAGCGACCGTGTTGAAATTCGGAGGAGCAACGCTGTACCGCAGAACCCGGCCGTTCTTCATGGGGATCATACTGGGAGAGGCCACAGGTGCGGGCATATGGTGCATCGTAGACTATTTCTCGGGAACGATCGGTAACAGAGTCTTCATATGAGCGGCAATCATCGAAATGGGGGGCGGGATGGAAGCCTTCGACATGAACTGCATGCTTGGGCCCACGCGCACAGACCGCGAGCCGTGCTTTCGGACACCCGAAGCGCTGTTGGCCGAGATGGATCGGCTGGGTATCTCCGAAGCCCTTGTCCACGCGAGCCACGCCGCCATGGGGCACCCGGCGGATGCGAACGCATGGATCGTTGAGGCCACCCGTTCCCACCCGCGCCTCCACCCATGCTGGGCCGTTCTGCCCCCGGGTACGGGAGAACTGCCCGAACCGGATGAACTCGTGGCACAGATGCGCGCGCAGGGCGTGCGTGCGGCCAGGTTGTTTCCGGGCGTCCACGGTTTTCCGTTGCTTGAACGGATTCTTCGGCCGCTGCTGAAAGCCCTCTCCGAAGCGGGAATCCCGCTGATCCTCGACCAGGGACGCACGAGCTGGAGCCAGCTCACGGACTGGCGAGCGGTCTTCGAGATCGCTGAAGCGCACCCCGCGCTGCCGATCGTGCTGATTCGCGAAGGCGGCACGACCGCGAGGGCGTTGTTCGGGGTATGGGATGCGTTTCCCAACATTTACATCGAGGCGTCCTACATCCAGGAATCGCGGATCGTGGAGCAGATTTCAGGACGGTTCGGGCACCGGCGGCTGTTGTTCGGGACGGGGATGCCCACATGGGACCCGGGAGGTCCGCTGGGCCTTCTGACGGGCGCGCGTATATCGCAGCGCCAACGGGCCGATATCGCCGGGAACACCCTCAGGCGGCTGTTGGGTCTCCCGGAACGGGAACCCGGACAGGCGCCTCACTGGCCCTGCGGCGCCCACGGTTTCCGCGTGTTCGACGTTCACGGCCATCTGGGCAGATTTCATTCGAAGTACCACCGCGACTGGTCGGCCGAACAGATGGTATCGCGCATGGACGAAGTGGGGGTGGAGCGGTTTGCCGTCAGCCACTTTCTCGCGATCGGGGCCGACTACCGTAAAGGAAACACCCGGATCGGCGACGGCGTGGCGGCCTTTCCCGACCGGCTCGTGGGTTACGTGGTCTACAATCCGAACTACGAATCGGAGATGGCCGACGAGATGGCGCGGGGTTTCGACGAACTGGGTTGCCGAGGCATCAAGCTCCATTGCGCGCTTCACGACACGTCGACCGAAGATCCTCGTTACCGTCTCGCGTTGCAGACGGCGCACGAGAGGAACTGCCCGATGCTCTGCCACGTCCATCGCGGGCCGTCTCCCGCGTTCCTGATGGATACGCTCGCCGCGTTCCCCAACGCTAAGTTCATCTATGCCCACCTCGGCGGAGGCAGCCGCGAGGGACTGGAGCCCTTTCTCGAAGTCGCCCATGCACGGCCGAATCTCTTTTTCGACCTGGGTTACTCGAAAATGGCGCGCGGCATCCTCCCCTGGCTCGTCGAACATGCGTCCCCCGATCAGATCCTGTACGGATCGGACCATCCCGTAAACGGATTCCCCTATCAACTCGGACGGGTGCTCTACGCCGACATTCCCGACGGGATGAAGCGCATGATATTGTGGGACAACGCGGCAAGGATATTCGGCGTGCAATAACGGACTCCGAATTAACCCCAATTCGAATCAAACAGCAACGCGGCGACGCGATAAAAGCTCCCCAAACTGGGTGGTAACCTCGTATGGAAGGACATTTTTTCAGTTGACGTCCAGCAACCTGGTGTATCCTGGTAATCCGCCGTTTAATCGCATTTATCAACATGCACATGTATGAATCAACGTTCCCGAAAGACGAATCCCGGTTAAACTTGGAGGGCATCATCCATGAAAATCGGCATTCTGACCCGTCCGCCCGATCTATCGGACTACGTCGCCGAGATTTTCACAACCTGGGGGCTTGCGGCTTTCGATCGGATCAGCCAGGATCAGGTCGAAGCCCTGGATCCTGCGTCGACTCCCGTACTGGTCTGCCCGGCAGCCGAAAGGGATGAGCAGACGCAGGAATTCCTGGTCGGATATGCGCGGCGCGGCGGCACCGTCGTGACCTTCCTTCCCCAAGACATACTGGCCTCCGCCGCGGGGCTGGTCTACCAGGGCGCCATGGCCGCGCCGCTTCGCCTGCGTCCGGCACGCTATCCGGCGGGAGGGGTTTCAGGAGAGGACTTCCCGGTAGTCGGGGAAGCGGGTCATTATATCGAGGAACCTGACGCGGGAGTCGGTATCGCCTATCTCTACCGTCCTGATGCATACGAGGGAGAGTCCGTCGGGATTGTCGAAACGCCGTGCGGAGAGGGAAGGATCCTTGCATTCGCTTTCGACCTGCCCGAGTGCGTGTTCACCTTCCGCCAGGGTGACCCGCGCCAGGTCGAGCGGGCCGTGGGCGGCAACGTCCGCGCCGATGCCATCGGAATCGATCTCGGGCCGGCGGACTGCGGACTGATTCCATTTGCCGATCTGCTTGCGCGGTGGCTCGTGGAACTGGTCTGCCGGTTTGTTCCGGCGCCCGTCCCGCTGCTCTGGCACCTGCCGGGTGAGGCAACCGCGATCGTACTCTATTCGGGCGACGAGGACGGAGCCGAGATTTCCGCTACGGAACAGGAATTCCGGGAGGTTACGGCGGCAGGTGCGCGCATGAATCTATACATCATTCCCATCGGGACGGACTCGACGGCCGCGGACGTGCGGCGGTATCAAGAACACCACGACGTCGGGCCGCACCCGAACCTTCGGGCTCTGGACGGACGACCGATTGCGGAGCGCGTGGCCGAATTCGAGCGTCAGATCAGGCTGTTCGAGGAGATGTACGGGTTCAGGCCCACGAGCGTACGCAATCACTGCCTGGCCTGGGCGGGTTACATGGAACTGGTGGAGGTACAGGCGCGCCTGGGCATCCGGATGGATGCGAACTACCTGTGCTCGGCCTACATGCGGGACCGCTGCAGCAGCCCGTATCACCTGAGAGGGGCGGCCATGCCAATGCGTTTCTGCCATCCCGACGGGCGATTGATCGACGTGCTCCAGCAGCATACCCACCTGTCCGACGACGTCTGGTTCCAGGAGAACGCGCCAAAGTCCTTCCACTTTTCGCCGGAGATGTACGCCGCGCTTGCCGGCCGTATCCTCGACGACAGCGCCACGCGTTTCCACGTGCCGTACGGCGTGATCCTTCATCCGGGAAACTGGGTGAGATTCTCCCGCATGCATGGACTGGTACTGCTCGAAGAAGCCGTAAAGCGGAACGTTCCCGTCTGGTCCTACGATCAGTGGTGTGAATTCTGGCTGCTGCGGGACAGGTGGCGGGTGGCGCTTCTGTCGTGGCAGGACCATACGCTCCAATTCACGGCCGCGGGCGCGCCGGACGACGGAAATCTCCGCTGGCTCCTGCCCGCCGCGTTCGATGGAAGGACGCTGGATGAAGTCCGCGTGAACGGGGGTCCCGCGCCGTATACGATCGTCACCCGGTACGGTCAGGATTTCGCGCAGGTGGCATTGGGTGACGGCATCGACGGTTGCGATATCTCGGCCGTTTACAGCTGATGGAAGCCGTGCCGCCGGATCAGGTTCGCCACGGAACGGGTTGTCGACGAAAAACCGCCGGACAGAACAGGAGGTCGTGCAATGCAAAAGCTGGTCTTCCTGGGCATCGGATCCAACAATTCCGACATTCTGGACGCAGTGTTGGAAATCAACGCCCTGAAGCCGACCTATGAGGTGCTGGGGTACGTGACGCGCAACGGCAAACCCGTCAACAAGGGCGGCCTTAAACACCTGGGGGACTTCGACGCCGTTCGCGCCATGCCGGAGGACGTTCAGTTCACCGGATTTGCTTTCGGTCCGGGGAGTTATCAGATCTGGCCTGGAACGGTGGCCGGTCTGGGCCTGCCGCGGGAACGATTCGCCACAATCGTCCATCCCCACGCGTTCGTATCCACCCAAAGCTCGGTGGGACGGGGATCGGTTATACTTGCGGGAACGACGGTGGGGGCGTTCGTAACCATCGGCGACCACGTGATCATCCTGCAGAACGTTGGCCTGTCCCACGACGACGTGATCGAGGATTACTCCTGCCTTGCGGTGGGGGTGAGCTTTTCGGGAAGCGTTCGGGTGGGACGAAACTGTTTCCTGGGAACGAACTCGACGATTATCGGCGCAACGATCGGCGAGGGAAGCATGGTGGGCGCGGGGACCCTCATCCGGCACGACGTGCCCGCGGGCGAGGTCTGGGTGGGCAATCCCGGAAGGTATCTCAGGAAGGTTTGAACTCCGCGAACGCAACCGGCGATCGGACCCCGTCGCGAACCCCTACCACATCCAGCCGTGGCGTCCCCCCTCAGAATCTTCGGTCGTTTTGCCGATCACAATATCGAAATTCGCGGTCAGTTCTCCAATTTCCGAACCGGGCAGCGGTTTGAACGGCACCGCCAACAGATCGCGTGACGCGTGTCCGGATCTCCGGAATATGGAGTCCCGCTCGTTGTCCGGGTTGCCCTTGACGTACATCTGCGTGGTCAGGGCCCGGCGTCCGTTCCTGTTGATCGCAAAATGAATATGGGCCGCCCGGCTGCCCGAATATCTGACCGGCTTGATCGTGCGAAAACGGTATTCCCCCGTGGAACCGGTTTCGAACCGCCCGAACCCCTGAAAGTTCCGGTCCCGCCTTCTGCGCCGCGGCGCATCGGTATGAATGTAGACGCCGTTGCTGTCGACCTGCCAGATCTCCACCACGGCATTCTTCACGGGATTACCGCTCACATCGGTGACGCGCCCCGTCAGATGCGTGATTTCTCCCACCGCCGGCGTGATCGCGTCGTTGATGATCAGGAGGTCGTTATCGACGTCCAGCGGCATCCGGTCCGGATAGAAGGGTCCCTCGGTCTGCCAGGGGGTTCGAATCAGTTTCTCGGCAAATGCCCCCGGCGTCACAAGCGCAGCGGCGCCCAGCGTGCTTGCCTGACACAGAAAACGCCTTCGATCAATTGCCATCTCGGCCTCTCCACGGATTTATCCTGATTCGTTAAATCACGGGGTCGTTATTACGGGGGTCATATTATAGTTTTCATCCACCTATTCTGACGTACGGGCATAGACGTCGATCATTTACCACTTTTGGTAACAAACGCTATTCTCAGGTCACATGTGTTCGCTACCTCGCCGTCTAATTGCGTCAACTATTTGGCTCTCCCGGTAATAACCCTTCTGTGCCTTATGTGCTTCTTTTAGCCGTTGATCCACCAAAAGCAATAGCCACAAAAGGCACAAAAACACAAAATGGGAAAGGTTTTATTCTGTGACCGACTAAGTGGGTGTAACGAACAACGCGCAGATTCCATCCGGACGGTTGGCGTTTCTTCACACGGGTTGGCTCTTGGTCCTTCTGTGCCTTTTGTGCTTTTTGTGGTGAATTAACGGTTGTTTTCTTTTTTTGGTCTACCCTCTACCCGCATTCAGGCTCTTCGTGGCCAGCTTTACAGAAATCTTCCTGCGAATTGACGCTAATGATTATAAACCAGGTGCAATTCGACAAAGCTGTCTCTCCGGCTGGCGTAGGACAGGTCGCCGGCGTCGACGTCGAGCAGGGCAATCGCCTCCAGATGCAGGGAGAACCTGCCGGAGATTCGACGGCTCATTTCGAACGTCAACACGCGCGTGGTCGTATCGAAATCGTTCATCACGCTGCCGATTACCTCGGTGCTATTGACGTCGTTAAATGCGAGGCGGGCAGCCAGGAAGAGGTCGTTCTGAAAGATATTCGTCGCGTTCCGGCCGCGGCCGTCGTAGTTCCATTCCCCGATCAGGCTCAGATCGGCCGCCGAACCGAGTAAGGAGTAGACCGTATACTCAGCGCCCAGCGTCGAAGCAACGTAGTCCTCGTCCACGCCGCGACGGTCCCGTGCGCCGGCCCTGCCGAGTCCTTCGAGCTTGAACAGCCATGGCCCGGCGGTCAACTGGGCGTCCAGCCCGAACTGCCGGATCCGCTCATAGTCTGGTATCAGAACCGGTCCGCCGCCTGTGTCGACGCCGGGTAACAGCAGAGGTTCACGGCTGATTCCATCGAATACGCTGACGCCCACGTCCATCTCTCCGTAACTTCGGCTGTAGCGGGCGGCGAATTCCGGTTGCCACCGTCCGGCATCACGCTCATACGAAACCCGCTTATTGTCAACAACAAGCGGGAAACGCAAACGGCCGGAATTCCCTGGAAAGGTGCGGGCGCGGTGCCAGGTCATTCCGAACAGTTCCACGGCGCCCCAGTCTCCGGACAATGTGAGATGGACCATGGCCTGGCCCATCGTTGGCTCTCTGTACGGGTGCTCCACGAGGTCGATCTGGTTGACGATATTCACCAGGTGGCGGGATTCGGTCACGCCCCAGAACACCCTGTCGACCCCCAGCCGCACTTCCCATTCCTGACCGCGGATCTCACCGAAGGCAAGAAAATAGGCTTCCCGCAGATCGACGTGGGTGCGCCGTTCGTCGCCGGCGTCGAAGCGCAGGAACGGCGCCAGGGTGAAGCTTCTGCCCCGGGCATCCTCGACGTAGAGCCTGGGCTCGGCCACAACGCCACTGCCATGGGAGCGCTGGCCGGGATAGGCGCCGGTCCTGGGAAACCAGCGGCTCTCCACACTCAGGCGCCCGGACAATTCTCGCGCTTCGATCCGGGCAACTGCATCACCGGCAAATACGGCCACATGCACAAACACGGCGGCGAGCAGCCCGCTCTGAAAAACAATACGATTCGGCATCAACGCGTCCGTTTCAGTCCGGTGCGTGAAAAGTCCCGGTCGCCGAGGTCCGTCCGGAACTTGAAGTCCGTCCAGGACAGAACCGTGCTTTTTCCGGTGAGGTGATTGACCATGGTCATCACTCCCGCGCGCCAGTAACGACCCGCGTATTGCCCGTAATCATCCAGTGTGAGCGTCTTCAGGTGGGCGTCCTTGCGGTCGTAGTACTCCACCCTCCGGACGCGAAGCTCGTCCTTGTCGCGCCACACCACCTGGCGGGTGTAACCCGATTTCCTGTCCGTGGGGTAGCGTTCCGTTACCGTACACGTCAAATCGCCGCAGGGCTCATCACGCAGGTAGCGGTAGGTGAATTTCTCCACGGCCTGCGCGGTCATGTCTTCATAGGCGAACTCGCTGCCCATGAAGGAACCGGACCGGTTTGACGAACTGATGCGCTTGACCCGTTTCAAAGCCGGCAGATAGAGCCATTGGTCGTCCGCCCGGTCCCGGTGCGCGTGAACGAGAAGCGCCGTTCCCCTGACGTCGCGCGGCTCGTCAAACACAAACAGGCTCTTGTCGCCGGCCCCAGGTACCTCCAGGACCTTTACGCGGAGTTGGCGCTGACTTTCCTGCCCGTGCTTGTTGCGAAGCACCATGACCTGCTGCGCCGTGAAGTTGCCGAAGCCTTCCTCCCGGGCGCGGGATTCCCGTGCGATACTCAGGCCGGTTGCATCGGACACGGCCGTCTGCGAATTAAGGGACGCCGGCGCGCCGATGCCCGCCGCGACAATCAGCCATGGCGTCGAAAGCGCGAGCAGTTTACGTGAATAACTCATAATTTCCTCCGGTCGAAGGCAATCAGCAACGTCGGCAGGAGCAGGAAATCGGCGAGTAGCGCGAAGACGATCGTGATCGTAACCAGAAGGCCGAGGGCCCAACTCACCTGGAACCCCGACGTTGCGAATACCAGAAAACCCGCCGACAGAACCGTGGTCGTGGTCCATAACGCATGGCCCACCGTCCGGAAGGTATAGCGCACAGCCTCCGGTGCGGCAAGGTTCTCGCGCCTGGCCTTGAGATACTTGCTCAGAAAGTGAATCGTATCGTCCACGACAATCCCGAAAACCACGGCGATGACGACCGACGACGCGATGCCCACGTTGCCCGCCAGATAGCCCCACAGCCCGAAGCTCATCATTGCGGGAATGAAATTCGGCAGCAGACTGAGGAGACCGATCCGGACGCTCTTGAAGATCCATATGAGGATGAATGATATGAGCGCCATGGCCAGGACCGTCCCCCGCAGCATGCTCTTGATGTTCCGCAGCGACAGATGGGCAAACACGATGCTCAGCCCCGATGCCTCCTGCGCGAAAGCGGGCGCGTTTGCGCGGAGCCAGACCTGAGCGCGTTCATCGAGTTCGCGCAGATCGCGAGACCACGCGTTTCTGGTGGTGACGACCATTCGGGTCGCGGATTTAGCGACATCTATGCGATCGTTGAGGTCGCTTCCAAAGGGCAGCGACAATTCGTAGAGCAGCAGGTACTGCGCGGCGAGTTCCGGGTCTTCAGGCAGACGATGGAACGCCGGGTCGTCGCCGTGCATGTTCCTGTTCAGCCGTTTCATGACGTCCGAAAACACCTGGACGTGAGTGACCTCGGGCTGCTGCCTGTACCACCCGGCGAAAGCATCGATCCGGCGCAGATATTCCGGGTCGGTGATGCCGCCGTCCCGTCCCGCGTTCAGTGAATACTCCAGTTTGTCCAGCCCGGTCAGATTGTCGATAATGTAGTCGGTATCCCGGCGGAACTCGTACCGGTCGTCGAAGTACAGCGCCATATTGTCGCTCAGTTCGATTCGGGAAACGCCCAGGACCAGGCCGGCGACCACCAGTACCATGGCGACCAGCAGAAATCTGCTCTTTGCGATCACGAAGTCGGCGACACCGTCGAGGAAATGGGTGTCTCGAGGAGCCCGGGCGGACACGCGCATCGGCAGGATGGATAACAGGGCGGGCAGGAGGGTGACTGAAAACACGAAAGCGCACAGGACACCGAATGCAACGCAGTTGCCCAATGTATGGAAAGGCGGTGAATCCGATGCATTCAGGCTGAGGAACCCGACCGCGGTCGTGACGGAAGTAATGAATACCGGATAGACATTGATCCGGAATGATTCAACGATTGCCGCATTTCTCTCCAGGCCCCGTCTCATGCCAAGCAGGACACTCGTCACGATATGAATAGCGTCGGCCATGGCGATCACCATGACGATAATGGGCACCCCCGCGTTCGTGGGGCTGAAAACAACGCGGCTCCACCCGGCGAACCCCACGGTGGTATTGACGACGAACACGATCACGGCAACGATGGCCAGCGTGCCGGGGACCGAGCGCAAAAGCAGGATCGTGGCGCCGATGATGATGACGAACACGATCGGCGTCAGCGTTTGCAGGTCGTCCTGGGTGGCGTCGGAAAAGGTGCGGTTCATCACAACGTCGCCTGTAAGATGGTAGGCGATGTCCGGATGCCTTGTGCGGGCGTCGCTCAGGATTGAGCGGAGATAGTCGGTTATCTCAACGACGGCCAGGTCCGGGTTCTCCGGCAGGACGAAGTTGACGGCCACGCCGGCCGTGCGTCCATCGTGGGAAACCAGGCGCCCGGCGATTTCGGCGGCTCTCAACGCGACCCGTTCAACGCGCGCCGCCTCGGCGTCGCTCAGCGCCTGCGCATCCTCGACAAGCGGCGCGACAATCAGGTCGTCTCCGGACGCCTCGCTGTGGGTATAGTTGGTAAGAGAGTTGACGCGGCTGGAATAGGGCGCGCGCCACGCGGCGCCGGTCATTTCTTCAATCGCGACGAGCGCTTCGCGGGTAAAGACGGACCCCTGCCCGGGCGTCACGGCGATCAATGCCGCGTTGGACGTGGAATAGGTGTTCTCGAGCGCGTCGAAGGCGAGAAGCTGGGGGTTGTCTTCGCTGAAAAGAACGCGATAGTCGTTCGTTACCGTGATAAACCGGATCCCGCCCGTCATGGCCGCCATCAGCAGCGTCGCCGCCGCGACGACGATCCACCGATAACGCAGAATGGCGTTAATGTATCGGTCCTGGAGCGCAAGCGTCATCGCCGCTCCCATCCATGGCCGGGAGCGGCGACGATCTCACCCTTGTTGACGGCCGACAGTGTCAACACCGGTAACCTCAGAGGAATTCGTCCCACCAAATCCATGAATCTCCTGTGATCCATTTCACGGCGGAGGTCGTTGTCATCGCCGCGGACGTCGATCAGTAAGGGCTCGACTTCGACGATTGAACGTGATCGGGCATCCTGTAGCTCATTCCGCCAAGTCCGACCTCGTCGTACACCGAGATCTCGAGCATCTGGGTGAAGTTCTCCGACCTGATCGACTGTTTGCTCTTCAGCAACTGCTGCAAGCGCTGCTTCATCCGATACAACAGGAGTACCCCGAATGTGTTGGTCTTGGGAAATTGCAGCTGGTCCGCCAGTTTGTTTCCGATAAGGGATCTTGAAAGACGGTAGGCCAGCGCCTTCACGTCCCGCTGTTCATCGGGATCCTCGATACCCGCCGTCAGCGGGATGGCCTCGACCAGCGCGTTCGCCATCGTCGCGGAGTCATGGTCCGGCTCCGGCTCGCACATCAGGGCGACCTCGAAGATCTCACGGGCATGCGTTTCATCCGTGAATAGTATGGACTCAGGCACCCCCATCACGTGACCCGCGTACCGCCAGATACGGATTATGCTGTCTCTTTCTTCCTGATTGAGCGTCGCCCCCACGGCGACCGAGTGCTGCATCAGTCGCATTGAGAAGACGGTGATGGCGAATCCCAGATGCGCCGCGCTCAACGGAAGGCCCCAGGCTTCGGTATTCCACTCGTTGGAATTCGCCAGCAGGTGCCTGACTTTAGCGTGGACGAAACGAAGGCGCATGGACAATTTCCATCCGTCGCCGTCTCTCCGCAAACCTCCCGGAAAGAACAACTCCAGGAGATGCCGGTTATTCTGCATGAGACGCCTTCTTGCCGTCGAACGGTTCAACACGCGTCCGGTGGTGGCGAAGGACTTGGCGATCATGGTCGCGAACCCCTCGATCAGCACGCCCGTAACGAATGCGACCAGGATGTTCGTCGTGTTCATATGGAAGGCGCGCATGCCGGCCCTGAAGGATTCGTACTCGAACCAGGGCGGATCTTCAAGGTTGTCGAAAAAATCGCGCAGCGCCGAGGGAGCGCTGCGCATGACGTCTGCCTCCTCGTCGATGCCGGCTTTGATGAACCGGTGCAGGTCGTGGGGCGGAAGATCGGCCATTTCCTCCATGACCGGATCGAGCGTCGGGTCGCCGACGGTCGTATGTCTGAGATAGTCGTCGGCGAGCTCACGGTTGTAACGCCGTGCGACCGGATAGCCGTCGATATATGCGGAAGGTACCGTAATGATGCCGCCGTCTCCTTACCATTTCGTCAACGTCATTCCGAACACGGCCAGGGAATAACCGTTAGCGGCTTTCAAGATGCGTGCCGGGTTTTTCGATCCCACAATCACTTAATCTAATACTTTCGCATGCGAAAAAATATAGAGGCCAATCTCACGAAAGTCAATAGTGTTCATATCATTAATCTCACACCGTCCCGGCAAGGGATCGATCGATTTTCCGATACCGCCATGCGCGGCCGCCGGCCTGAAGATTCATCTTTGGCCCGGCAATGAAAAAGCACGTATCATACCGTTACCTGATGCCGGGGATGTTAACCTCAATCCGAAAAAAACAGCAACGCGGCGACGCGATAAAACCCTCCGAAACAGGGCGTTATCGACGTATGGAAAGACGTTTTTTCCCTTCACGTCCAGTGACCTGGTGTATCCTGGTAATCCGCAGTCT
>JAPPNU010000076.1 GCA_028873695.1 Gemmatimonadota bacterium
GTTGCTCTTCTGCAGCCATCTGCAGGGAAGCCAGTACTACATCGGCGAGGTGCGGAATGAACGGTTTTGCCCTGAGATACACGGGCGCATGAGCTGGGAAGGAGGACATCTCGGTGGTCCACGGACCTTGCTGGATGCGAACGACCGGCGCGTCTTCTTCGACTGGATCCGCGATTTGCGCGGAAACGAGCGCGAACGCGAATCCGGGTGGTCGGGTGCGATGACCGTTCCCCGCCTGTTGTCGCCGGGACCAGACGGTCACCTGCAGATCGATCCCGTACCGGAACTTGAAGTGCTGCGGCTGGACGGTCGCCGGCATGGGCCCATCGATATAGCCGCTGATTCCGAGGTGGCACTCGAGGGAATCGGCGGGGATTGCCTGGAACTGGCCATCGAGATCGACCCCCGGGAGGCACGGGAGATCGGCGTAAAAGTGCGGCGCTCCCCGGGAGGCGAGGAGGAGACCGCGGTCTCGTGCGACGTGGCGGCCTCCGTCCTGCGGGTAGACGTGAGCCGGTCGTCGCTCGACCGCGCAATACGTTACACCCGGTACCGCAGCCTTCAGCCGCACCTGTCTGAGCGCGAGCAGTACGTCACCGCGCAGGAGGGGCCGCTCGACCTGGCGCCAGGCGAACCGCTGGTACTGCGCATCTTCCTGGACCGTTCGATCCTCGAGGTCTTCGCCAACCGCCGGCAATGCGTGACCCAGCGCATCTATCCTACGCGAACCGACAGCATGGGCGTCAGCCTGTTCGCACGCGGAGGCGCGGCCAGGTTCAAGTCGCTGCAGGCCTGGAGCCTGGCGCCGGCGCGCATGTGACGCCCTCCCCGAAGAGGTTCTCGGGGTTCTCCCCCGTCTTTCATCCGCTCGTCGAGAAAACAGTCGATCTTACCAATTGCAAATAGTCCAGCAAATGACTCGAGAACCGGTGGACAGCCAATGACCAATGATATAAGCCCATTCGGAAAACGTCCACCCACTCGGATCGGAGATTGACCAATGACAGACCATCCAGGAGTTAAACAGACAGATTCCGTCGTTTCAGAAACGGACAGGCTCAATCTGCTGTTTTCGGAGGTGTACACGAAGGATCATAGCATCCGGGATCGGCTTAAATCCATAGAGGTCAAATTAAACCTGCTTATTGGTGCGATTCCGATCATCACGATCGTTCTTCTGAAGATTGTCGAGCATCTTTTCCCCGGTCTGAAATAGTCTGCTATTCCCGTCGACATGTACACATTCCCGGTTGACAAACCACGCGCGCCGCAACTTTTTCTAATCGTCGATCAGCAACCGACCGCACTCTGGGACCACCGCGCTCCACGGATCACGCTTGAGAACGGAGTCTTCATGTCTATACTGGACGCATTCAGACTGGACGGCAAAACCGCCCTCGTCACCGGCTGCCGCAGGGGGATCGGCAGGGGACTGGCCGAAGCGCTCGCCGAAGCAGGCGCCGATATCGTGGGCGCAAGCGCGTCGATGGAATCGTCCGGCGGCGAGATCGAGGGGACCGTCGCGGCCCTGGGCCGCCGGTTTGCCGGTTACAGCGTCGACCTCAACGACCGGGACGCACTGTATGACTTCATTCACCGGGTCAGGAACGATTTCCCGGTCATCGATATCCTCGTCAACAACGCGGGGCTTACACTGCGGGCGCCCGCCGAGGAGCATTCCGACGAATACTGGGACACGGTCATGAACGTAAACCTAAACGCCCCCTTCATCCTGAGCCGGGAAATCGGACGGGACATGGTTGCCCGCGGCCGCGGGAAGATCGTGTTTACCGCGTCCGTATTGACCTTCCAGGGCGGAATCACCGTACCCAGTTACGCGGCGTCCAAGGGCGCGGTCGGGCAACTGGTCATGGCCCTTTCCAACGAGTGGGCGTCCAAAGGCGTCAACGTCAACGCCATCGCGCCGGGCTATATCGCCACCGACCTTACGTCCGCTCTGCAGAGTGACCCGGAGCGTTCCAGATCCATATCCGATCGTATCCCCGCCGGCCGGTGGGGCGCGCCGAAAGACTTGGGCGGCGCCGTCGTCTACCTCAGTTCGGATGCTTCCAACTACGTCCACGGAGCGATTCTGGCCGTCGATGGGGGCTGGTTGGGCCGGTAGGGCAACCTGAAACCGAAGAACTCCCACGCGTCTGCAGTATTTGTCGACTGAAACGGTAGAGGGCCGTCCATGCCGTCGCAATATGCCCATCTGTTGACCGACTACGAAAAGTGGCATTTCGATCTGCAGGGGTTTCTGCACCTGCGCGGTGTGATTGCTCCGGATCGCCTGGCGCGGATACTGGAAGTCACCGATCACTGGCTGGCCACGGACGAAACCGAGATCCCCGCGCCGGTATTCAGGCATCGCCAGGAACCGTACAAGACGCACCTGGACCACATCCAGTACGGGCACCGGCTGTTTCAGGACCTGAACGCCGATCCGGAGATCATCCGCGTGGTCGCGGGGCTAACCATGGGCATGCCACGGCTCTTTCACTGCAACTTCACGAAAATGGACCGGGCGGCGCCGAGCGACGAGGATCATCAGGGCTACCACCGGGACGATAGCGGTTTCAAGTTTCCAGCGGGGTTCCGCAACCCCCATAACGACTATCAGGCGGCGGGCGGCGAGATCTACTGCAGCCACCTGGCCACCTGGGTAGCGCTGGTCGACGTGCCTGCGGGCACGGGTTTCAGCCTGGTGCCCGGAAGCCACAAATCGGCCTTCACCACACCGGACGGACTGAAGGTCGGCGACCACCCGCCCGTCTCGATCACCGTGCCCATGGAAGCTGGCGACGTCCTCGTGTTTTCGACCCACCTGCTGCACGACGCCGCGGTCTGGACACAGGACTATCCCAGGATGAACATCTTCCAGCGCTACCAGCTCAGCGCCTACTTCAACGAAACCGGCAAGGGCGGGCTGCCCTTCGAAGAATACAGGGATCAAATTACCGAAGAGGAATACGAACTGGAATCGCTGAGCAAAGAAGAGAAAGCCGCCGTGACCCGAATGCGGCGACACTTCGATCTATAATCCAATCAGGGAGACCTTTATGGCGTGGATACGCACCATTGACGAATCGGAAGCGGAAGGACAGCTGGCCAGGATCTACCAGGGCTCGATGCGCTCATGGGGAGGCGTGGACAACATCATCAAGGCGCACAGCCTGAACGTCCAAGCGCTGCGGGCGCTGATGGCCTTCTACAAGGGCCTCATGCACGGGGACTGCGACCTGACGCTCGGACAGCGGGAGATGATCGCGACGACCGTCTCGGCCCTGAACGAGTGCGAGTACT
>JAPPNU010000054.1 GCA_028873695.1 Gemmatimonadota bacterium
CCCGGGTGACCGTCGACGTGAGGGGTTCGTGCCGGCAGGTCATGAAACAGCCCCGACACGACAAGTAGTCCGGATGGGCGACGGTGTGCAGATTATGGAAACCGTAGTTTCCCGGATAGGGAAAGAAGAAACCGAGATGGCTGTCCGGACAGACACACACCGTGGGTATACCCATCACCGTCGCGATATGGCTCAGTCCCGAGTCCAGTCCGACGAACAGGCGCGCCTCCCGCATTAACTTCATTGCCCCGGATATACCCGTTTCAATCACGCGCACGCCGGGCGGCGCCGTCCGGGCCACTTCGCCGGCCCGGCCGGGTTCGACCAGCGCGACAAACTGCAATTCAGGGAATGCGCGGATCGTCTCCGTCCATCGCGACGGCGGGTAGTCCTTCCTCCTATTGTCGCTGTAGGGTTGCCACGCCACGTACTCCCCGGGTTCGATCCCGAACCGGCGACATGCGTCGGTTCCCGACCCGACGTGATCCAGTTCCGGCCGCCACGCGTCCCCGCCGTCCGTTTCGATGTCACACAGCCCCAGCACGCGGCCGATGTAATGAGCGTTGTGATGCAGTAGATGGCATGGCGCTTCATCCTTGCCCACGCCTTCCCTTCCCTCGAACTTCGGCACGACCTCGTACCCGGCCGGATAGGGCCGTTCCGGCGCCAGGTCGTTGCCGAGGTGGTATCCTTCGTAGACGAATTTGCGGTCCGCCCGCACGGCGGCAAGCACGGCATCCAGGGCGAAGAGTCCGCCGTGGAACGTGTGGATGTCCGCGATGACGCACCGGAACGACCGGTTCCCTATTCCTTCGAGCGAAGCGGCCGGGGCGCTTTCTGAACCGGTCAGGCGTGCGTCCGGCTCGAGGAACGGCAGGAAGGCGTCCACGTGCGGTTCGACGAGCGGCCTGACGCGGGACCTTCCCAGGAACCAGACTGGACTGGGGTGAAACCACCGCCGCATCCGCTTGAGGTGCCCGGTAGCCAGGACCACGTCTCCGATCCGGCCCCATGCCACGTACAGTATAGGTCTGGGTTCCGGGTCCTGCGTTCGTGCAACCCGGACCGCCCATCGCCTGTTTTCGCGGCGCGAAATCCGGTTCCGGTACGCGAAGTAGAGCCGGTACGCGATGTTGTTGATCGTTTTCCACATGACCTGTAGGCGACGTGCGCGGCGTGGTTCCCCGGCCATGGTATCGACCTTGGTACGGACCGCGGTTTTATTGAATGACGCCCCGTCCCCTTTTGTATAGATGTACTTGACAGGATGTCCTGATATTACGTTATTTCGGCCGTCTCGGCAAGTCGGGGTTGTCCGTGGGAAACGGTACAGGGCAGATATGCAAAGAGCTACAAGGAGCGGGCATCGATGATCAACCGTGCCAGACATTGGTTGGGTACGACCGCATGCATGGCAGGCGTACTGGCCGCCGCGGGCTGTAGTGAGAGCGGCAGCGCCGCCAACGAAGCGACCGTCGTGGAAGAGACACGGTCCGTTAACGTGGTGACCCGGGTGGTCGAGCCCCGGGAATTCATCAATCATCTCAGGCTGGTGGGCGAGGTCAAGCCGGTCCGGCGCGTCGTGGTGAGTATCGAAGCAACCGGACTGATAAGGCGCATCGAGGTTGAAAAAGGAGAGTCTGTGCGACAGAACGCCGTGCTGGCCCGGCTGGACGACGAACTGCTCAAGGCTGCCGCGGACGAGGCCGAAGCGGCCGTAAACGCCAGCGGCCTGGCCCTCCGCAACCAGGAGCGGCTGTTGGAGCAGAAAGCCCTGGCGGAATCCGTGTACCTCGACACCAAGTACCGCCATGACATGAATCTCGCACGGCATCAACAGGCCCAGACCTACCTGAGCAAGACGGTCATCCGGGCGCCGATCTCCGGCGTGGTGGACAGTCGCAGTCTCGAGGTGGGAGAACTGGCCACACCCGGATCGGAGTTCGCGGACCTGGTGGAGATCGACCGGGTCAAGATCGTGGCCGGTGTCCCTGAACGGCAATTGAAACACGTCACGCAAGGCACGCAGGCTACCCTGACGTTCCCCGCTTATCCGGCCGTCACCCTGGAAGCGGACATCTCCTATATCGGAACGACGCTGGATCCGGACAGCCGTACCGTGCCCGTGGAAATCATCCTGGACAATCCGACGCACCGGCTCAAGCCCGAAATGGCCGTCACCATCCGCGTCGTCAAAGACAACATACCGGAAGCCATCGTCATCCCCCAGGACGCCGTAATCGACACCGATCGGGGCCGGATCGTATTCGTTGCAGACCAGAACGTCGCCCGGTCCGTGCCGGTCGCACTGGGATCGACTTCCGGCGACCAGGTGCTGGTAACAAACGGGCTCGCTACGGGCGATACCCTCATCGTCGTCGGCCATCGGAACCTGGTAAACGGTGAAACCATTCAGGTCAGAAACGAAGGGATGTAGCACGGTGACGGCGTTTGCCGAAGGCATCCACGGGAGTGTTTCTTCTTGAAAGTATCTGACCTGGCCATCACAAACAAAATCAGTATCTTCGTCCTGACCGGGGCCGTCATTCTCCTCGGTTTCATGTCCTACCTGTCCCTGCCGCGCGAATCTACCCCCTCGATCACCATACCGATCGTTTTTGTCGCCACCCCCTATTTCGGCGTGTCTCCTGCGGACATCGAGAACCTCGTTACCCAGCCGATCGAGAAGCATCTCGAAGAACTGTCCAACGTGAAGGTGATCACCTCTACCTCCAGCGAGGGCATCTCTACGGTGGTCATCGAATTCGAAACCGACGTCGACATCAACAGTGCGATCCAGAAGGTGCGTGAAGAGGTCGACCTCGCGAGGGCCGAGATCCCTGAAGACGCGGAGGAGTCCACCGTCCAGGAGATCAACTTCGACGACATCCCCATCCTGGTGATCAACGTCGCGGGGACCCACAGCCTCGTAACGCTGAAAGACATCGCGGAGGACCTGGAGCAGCGTATCGAACAGATCCCGGGCGTGCTGGACGTAACGGTCGCGGGCGGACTGGAGCGGGAAGTCCAGGTCAACGTCGACCCGGACCGGCTGGTATACTACGGCCTGGAACTCGATGATATCATCGAAACGATTCGCCAGGAAAACCTGAATATGCCCGGCGGATCGATCA
>JAPPNU010000039.1 GCA_028873695.1 Gemmatimonadota bacterium
AGTATTTCGACCGCAAGGGCCGGCCGTAGCCCGGATGGGCTTTTTCAACGGGCTGTTATCCGAGCAACTGTGTCAGGATCGCCTTCTGGACGTGCATCCTGTTTTCCGCCTGGTCCACCGCCACGCATCGTTGACTCTCCATCACCTCCGCTGTCAACTCGTAGCCTTTGTGTGCGGGCAGACAATGCATGACCAGCGCTCCGGTTTTATCCAGCAGGTCCATATTGATCTGATACGCGGCAAAGGCCTCGACGCGTCGCTTCTTTTCCGCTTCATACGCGGGATCTTCGAAGAACTCCATGTCGATCCAGGTATCCGTATACAGGAAATCCGCTCCGGCCACCGCCGCCTCCAGGTCCAGGGTCTCGCGGAAGAGACCGGTCCGCCTTGCCCGATCCGTGAGGTCTTCGTCTTCGGAGGGTTTGTTTACTTCCGGCGTCACCGTCGTGATTCGCACTCCGGCCTTGGTACATCCGGCGATCAATGAATTGCACACGTTGTTTCGGATGCCCACGTAGACCAGGTGGGCGCCCTCCAGCTTTCCCCGGATCTCTCGTACCGTCATCAGATCGCCCAGCGCCTGGCAAGGATGGTACCGGTTGCAACACCCGTTGATCACGGGCACCTCGGCCCCGGCTGCAAGTTCCCGGAGGTCGCAATGATTCAACATCCGGGCCATAATGACGTCTGAATACCGGGAAAGTACCTGGGCCTCGTCCCTGAGGTCCGCCAACTGGAAATTGGTGGCGCGCCAATCCAGGTTCATGGCGTGCCCGCCCAGCTGGTTCATCCCCGTTTCGAACGAACATCGGGTCCGCGTCGATGGCTTCTGAAACAGCATCGCCAGCGTTCGGCCCCGCAGTGCTCCGGAAAACCGTTTCGGGTCTGCCTTCATCAACAGACCCGCCTCGACCGTCTCCAGGATTTCTTCGGACGACCACGTCTTGAGCGTAATCAAATCCATTGGCGAACGACGTTCCTCCTCGCGCGGGCGAGCGTCAGACGGCCTGCCGCAGGTCGTGTCAACGCGGTTGGATCGTTCCGCATTAATTCAATTGCTTCTCGACTTCGGCCAACAGCAGGCGTTTCGCCTCTTCGACTGGCTTTGCAATCCTGCACCCCGAGGCGCGCCTGTGCCCGCCGCCGCCGAACGCGACGGCGACCCGGTTCACATCCACCCCGCCCCGGGAACGCAGGCTGACGCGGAACCTGCCCGGCGCCTCTTCCTTCAGAACCACGGCCACCTGAACCCCGTCTATTGCCATGGCGTGGTCCACCACGGGATCCGGATCGCCGCCTTTGCGGTAGGTCTCGTGGTCCACCACCACGGTATTCACCCGGCCGTCGCAATGAAGATCCAACGTACCCAACGCGGCCGCCAGCGTCACCATGGTTTCGAGGCTTTCCCGGGCGAACAACGCGTCGGCGATCGCTTCCGGGTCCGCACCGAAATCCACCAGTTCGCTGCATACCTTCAGCGCGCGTTCCGGATGCGAAACCCTGAACAGCTTGGTATCGAAAGCGATTCCCGCGTAAATCTGGTTGGCGACCTCCGGCTCGATCTCCGCCTCCGCCGCGAGCAGCAGCCCGTATACCAGCTCACTGGCGGAACTGGCCGCGCTGTCGACGATGCGGACGCCGCCCTCCGGCTTCCGCACCGTGTGATGATCGATAATCATCGTGCTCGCGTGCTCTCCGAGCAGCCGACACACGTCGCCCACGCGCTGCGGGTCGAGCGTGGGCGTGTCCACAAATACCGCCCTGTCAAAAGACGGTCGATCCGAAAGAGATCGGTACAACTCAATATGCTCAAATCCCGGTAGAAAAGCAAACTTCGGATTCAAAGTCTCGTCGCTGAGGACGAGCCTGCAAACCCGCTCTTTCCGGACAAGCATCTCCCTCAGCGCCAGGAGGCCCCCAATACCGTCGCAGTCTGCATTGACATGGGTTGCAAGCAGATACGGTTCATCGGGTTCGAAAAAAGATATCGCCGCGGTGTAATCCATCGTCAGGTTTCGTATCCGTCCACCCGGTTATCCTGTCACGTCCCCGGAGCCCTTCGTCACGCTCCCCAGCCCGTTACCTTCGCCGACTTTGCGCAGTACGAAATGCACCCGGTCCGAATCTTCGTCAGGCCCGCGGAAACCAAATCCGTCGTAGGACCCTTCCAGCGAAAACGGTGACTGTTCCAGTGCGGCCAATATATCCGGCAGTGCATAGATTCGCTGCCGATGTTCCTCTACCACGGATTCGTCCGTCTGTTTGAACCTGATGTCGAATCGATTGAACTGGATCCCGTTCCTGTAGAAGCTCTCCCTGACGTAAGTGAACCCGTCGCCGCCGTCCTTATCCGTCAGCCTGCGAAAATATCGCAGCGAGTTCGTTTCAGTACAGACGTCGAATACGAAGAGGCCGTCCGGCAGCAGAATCCCGTGGACCTCTGTCAGCGCCAGGGCGACGTCCTCGATCGTCATGAGGTAATTCATGCTGTCGTACAGACAGAGCGCCGCTTCCACGCGCGGCAGGCCTGACAGGTCCGTCAGGTTTCTCAGGAAGAATTCGACATTCTGCCCTGCTTTCAGGGTTTTGTCTACGGCCACGTCCAGCATTTCGCGGCAACTGTCCGCTCCGTAAGCGCGGTAGTTCCGCTTACCCAGTTCCAGCGCCATGCTGCCCGTGCCGCACGCCAGGTCGAGTATCCGCGGCGGCGCCGCGTTGTGTCTGGCAAAGACGGCCTCGATGTAGTCCGCCCATTGCACGTAGTCCACGTGCCGCATGACGTAATCATAAATCTCCGCGAGCCGGGTGTAGGGCTGCGCCCTGCGTTTTTCCCTTTTTCGAGTAAACATAAATCCAATATAGGTAGCTGCCTTAAAATTCCCAGCGGTCTTTCGTTCCGGGGTACGCTCAAAAAAAGCCCCGCCCCGCAGGGCCGGACTCGACGGCTTGCACGTCCTCGAAATGGGTGCCTTTAGAAGTCGGTAACCTCGCGCGCTTCGTCACGAAGCACTTCGTAATAAGTCCTTGCCGCCGACCTCGAGACGTTCCCGGCGGGAAGCTTGAGTATTTCCAGCTCCAGGTAGCGATCCAGAAAGGAAATGCTCACCCGCCTGCCGGGCACGACGGGCTGACCCGGCTTCGCCCGCCGCCCGTCCAGCATGACGATCCCGTTCTCGCAGGCGCGTTTTGCCTCGGAACGGCGCCGTGTCAGACAACATCGCTTAAGGTACAAATCGAGCCGCATATCAAATGTGAAGCGTTGCCGAAACCTGATGGAGGAGCGTTGCGCGGCCGTACACGGCCGCCTCACTCCTGCGGTCCGCTACCGTAACCGAGATCGTACGGGCGAACTTCCACGTACAGACGCTCCCGCGTTTCCGAGAGCACCTCGTCAAACCGCTCTTGCAGGCGGACCTGTTGTATGATTTCCTTCACGCCGTCCTGGTCGTCATTCACCTTTACGACATGCCATCCGTACTCCGTCTGAATCGGCGCGCTTACTTCGCCCATGCGCATGGTTTTCACGACGTCCGCGAATTCGGATGGCAGGTTTTCCTGCGTGAACGGACCGGGAAGCCGCCCGCCCTTCTTCGCGGTCTCCCCGTGCGCGGAATGTTCTCGAGCCAGTTCGGCGAAATCCTCTCCCGCCTGGGCTTTTTTCGCCAGATCCAACGCTTTGTCGTAGGCCGTCTTCACGTCCCGTGCCGAGGGCTGCAGCGGAATGAGAATGTGCCGCGCCCGAACCTGGTCCCCGGACGCCGCTTCCACCTTGATGACGTGGAAACCGAACTTCGTCCTGACCGGCGCGCTGACTTCCCCGGGCCGCAGCGCGAAGGCCGCCTCCTCAAACGCCGGGACCATGCGTCCGCGCGGAAAATAGCCGAGGTCGCCGCCGTCCTCCCGGCTACCCGCGTCGCTCGAATACTGTTTCGCCAGGGTCGCGAAGTCTTCACCGTCTTTCAGGCGGTCGATGATCGCTTCCGCCTGCGCCCTGATTTCAGCGGCCCGGTCGTCGGACGCTTCGATTTCCACCAGGAGGTGACTGATACTCAACAATGGCGGAAGCTCGTTCTTGTAGCGGGCCTTATATTCCTGAACGTCCTTGAACGACACTTCGACCTGCTGGCTGAGGCGTGTATACATCCGCTGTCTCAGGAAATCCTTCCGAAACTCCTGCCTGTACTGGTCGCGCAGGTCCCGTTCCGTTACGCCCCCTTCTGCAAGCTGGCTGGCAAACTCCTCTTCGCCATGTTCCGCCTTGAGTTCCCAGACCCGGGAACGGACCGCACGTTCGATGATCTCTTCGTCCACCTCGATGCTGTCCTGTTCGGCCCTGGCCAGCAGGAGCTTTTCCTGGATCATGTTCCCAAGTATAACCTCGAACAACTCACCGACCCTGTCCGGCGTGAGGTCTTCCCTGCTCAGCCCCTGCTGCATGGCAACGAGCGTCATGCTGGACATCACGTCTGAACGCAATACGATCTGATCGTCCACCACCGCGACGATCTGATCCAGCAGCTGAGGTTTTGCCGCGGCGTTCACCGCGCATGTCAGCGCCGCAACCGCGGCCAAAGCGAACCACGCACCCTTTGGAAGGCGTTTTGTCATCGTTTTCCATCTCCGATTGCGAGGTGCCTCCCCACGGCCTTCGCGGGGCGATTGTCGCAACTCTTATCTGTGACTTCCGGGTCGTCGAACGGTTCCGAAAGTTCCGTCCCGGTATCCGGCCGGGAATATATCCGTTCAGACGAGGCTCTGCAACACCTTTTTGGCGTCTGCAAGGCGTTCCCTGGGGCCGGCGCCCTCCAATTCCGCCTCGATCAGCACCTGCTCCCCCAGGGAAAACTGGAGCGGAACCGGCGCAGCCGATATCCATGCTTCCACCTGCTTCCTCGTCAGCATTCGGCCGCCGGGAAATACGACCGCCAGCCTGCGTCCGGTACGTACCGTTTGAGCGCGCAACTGCCTCGCCAGTATCCTCACGGAAACTGTATCCAGCAGCGCCGCGGCAGGACCGGGCAACGGACCGAACCGGTCCGCCATTTCTTCCTCGAGCGCCAGGACTTCGACCGTTTGCCGGCAGTCGCCAAGACGCTGGTAGAACTGCATCTTCAGATCTTCTTCCGATATATAGGTTTCGGGAATATAGGCGGATACGGCCACCTGCACGTCCGGCTCCTCGACGGGCTCGGTTTCGTTGCCGTGAATCTGGGCGATCGCCTCATCCAGCAGACGGCAATAGAGTTCGAAGCCGACGGCCGTTATATGCCCGTGTTGTTGTGCGCCCAGAAGATTGCCCGTTCCCCGGATCTCCATGTCCCGCATTGAGATATTGAACCCAGAGCCGAGATCCGCGAATTCCTCGATAGCGCGCAGGCGCCGCACGGCCGGCTTTTTCAGCGACTTCCAGGAAGGAATCAAAAGGTACGCAAACGCCTGCCGCGCCGAACGACCCACGCGGCCGCGAAGCTGGTAGAGTTGCGCGAGCCCCATGCGGTCGGCCCGGTTCACGATCAGCGTATTCACACTGGGGATATCCAGTCCCGACTCGATGATCATCGTGGAAATCAGGCAGTCGTACCTGGCGTCCAGAAAATCCATCATCACCTTTTCGAGTTGTCTTTCCGGCATCTGGCCGTGGGCCACTCCGAACCGCACCTGCGGGACGAGCTGCTCGAGGAAATTCACGATGGCCGGCATCGACTGCACCCTGTTGTGGACAAAATACACCTGTCCCCCCCGGTCGACTTCCCGCAGGATGGCCTCCGCGACCCGCTCCTCGTCAAACGGCAGGACTTCGGTCGTAATGGGCAGCCGGTCTCTGGGGGGCGTACGGATGATGGACATATCCCGGGCGCCCATCAGGGACATGTGGAGCGTCCTGGGAATCGGCGTCGCCGTCAGCGTGAGTACATCCACCTGCCGCCGAACCTGCTTGAGCCGCTCCTTGTGACGAACGCCGAACCGGTGTTCTTCATCGATCACGAGCAATCCAAGATCCCGAAACCGGACGTCCTGCGACAACATGCGGTGTGTGCCGACCGCAACGTCAACCCGCCCTTCGGCGAGGCCGTCCAGCGCCGTCCGCAACTCACGGGGCGTACGAAACCGGCTCAACACGTCGACCGTAACCGGGAGACCGTCCAACCGCTCCGAAAACGTGCGATAGTGCTGCTGCGCGAGGATGGTGGTCGGCGCCAGAACCGCAACCTGCTTCCCGTCGGCCACCGCCTTGAACGCCGCTCTCACCGCCACTTCGGTTTTTCCGTACCCGACGTCGCCGCACACCAGGCGATCCATCGGCGCCGACTGTTCCATGTCGTTTTTTACTTCGCGAATCGTCTGAAGTTGATCCCGCGTCTCCTGGAACGGAAACGAAGCTTCAAGGGCTCCCTGGAGCGCTGTGTCATTCGAGAACTCGATTCCGGGCGTTGCTTTTCGCTCCGCGTAGAGAGAAAGCAACTCGCCCGCCATCTTGAAGACCTCCTTCCTGGCCTTTTCCTTAATGCGTTCCCAGGCTGCCGTACCCAGCTTGTTCAGCGCCGGGACGATGCCATCCTGTCCCGCGTACTTTTGCACGCGGTCCATCTGGTCCACCGGTACGAACACCCGGTCTCCGCCTCTGTAATACATCGTCAGACAGTCCTGTCGGACCCCGTCGACCGTGAGATGTTCGATACCTTCGTAACGGCCGATTCCATGGTCCACGTGTACGACGAAATCGCCCGCCCGGAGGCTTGAAATGCTGCGTATCGGCGTGGCGTCCTTGAATCGCCTGTAACGGCGCCGCCGGCGCGTGAGCGTGTAGATCTCGTGATCGTTCAGCACTGCCACTCGCGCCGTCGGGGACGTATACGTGAAGCCGCTGTGCAGGGTGCCCACCTGTATCGTTATCAGGCGCTCCTCTTCCTCGAGCAGTTCTTCAAACCGTGCTTTCTGGCCCTGGCTCTCGCACAACAGGACCACCTCGTAATCCGCCTGCCAGTGTCTCCTCAGGTCCTCCTTCAATGATTCCAGATGACCTTCGTATCGCCTGCCGCCGATGCCGGAGAAGTGGACGCCGTCCTCCGACGGTCCGCCCAACGGCCAGTTCAGGACCCGGCGCATTCCGGCCAGGCGCTTCAGGGTCGCTTCCGGATGACGGGCGACGGAACACGCCGGAAGCGGCTCCGGCTCTCCGCGCCTCTTCTTCTGGCGACGCGCCGCCACCTCCACCCGCGCCCAGGCGTCTGCCGCAGCCGTTTCCACGGCCGCGGGGTCGTCCACGACGACGTAACCCTCCTGAACGTGGTCCAGCAGACAGGTGTTGTCCCTGTACAATACGCCCAGGTAATGCTCGAGCCCGTCGAATGCGCCCTGACTCTCCACCAGCTCACGCAGCCCTTCAAGGCTCATCCCGAGTTGCCGTTCCGCGTCGACCAGATGTGTGTCAAACACGTCCGACAACGTCTCCGCCAGGACCGCCTCGCGGCAAGGCAGCACCCGCACGGTTTCGCGTCCGGCCACAGACCGCTGCGTACCCAGATCGAACGCTCGAATCGATTCCACCTCGTCGCCGAAGAACTCGATGCGGACCGGGTGCGTGCTGCCAAACGAGCAGACGTCCAGGATCCCGCCCCGCACGCTGAATTGCCCCACCCCGCCAACCAGGGTCACGCGCTCATAGCCGATATCCACCAGATGTTCCGCCAGTCCATCCGGCGCGACTTCCTCCCCGACCCGTATCTCCTGAACCGCCAGATCAAACAGGTCGGGCGGCAGGGTGTGGCTCATCAGGGCCGCCACCGGCGCTACCACAACCCCGTCACCCGCCCCCTGCAGCTGATCCAGGGCCTCCAGCCGAAGCCCCATCACGTCGAGATGTGGCGACCGGTGGTCGTATGGAGACCCGCCCCAGGGCGGGAACATGCCCACGCGCGCCGAACCCAGCACGCGCTCCAGATCGTCCCGCACTTCCTCCGCCCGGTTCTCCGAAGCACAGACCACCAATACAGGGCCCGTCGCGGTTTTCTCAACACAGGCGATGCCGAACGCCGTCAGCGAGCCCGGGAGCCCGCGTACGGGTATTTCGGGCGTTTGCGCAACGACCAGACGCGCCAGTTCCTCGAACGGCCGTGACTTTACCAACCTGTCATAAATCTGCTTGATCGTCATTCATGTTCCCCGGAACCCGGTTCGCAGTGGCTCCACCGTACGAAAAGACGCTGGCGACGAATGATGAAAGCCCCGGGACGGAATACCGTGACCGACCCCAACGCCAAAAGGCCCGACACTGTGTTGAGTCGGGCATTATAGGTACAAATACAAAAAACCACCCTTCCCCATGAGGTGAAGTGGTGGGCGTCCGCAGTCCCGCGAAGCTTCGAGACGCGGCAGAAGAGGCCTTCGGAAAGCATTAAATGGCGGGGTAGACGGGACTCGAACCCGCGACCTCAGGCTTGACAGGCCTGCACTCTCACCAATGCTGAGCTACTACCCCGCGTCGTGTGGAACCAATGTCCGGATCTCCCGCATTTTGAGCGGGCGTAAAGATAACACAGCCCCCTGATGCTGTCAAGCCTTTTCAGGTGAATTCCACGCCGGCGCGCGCTTCGTCGGGTGTCCCTCCTTGCCTCCGTATGCCCTTTGTCTTATATTGGTCCGATATCTGGTTTTCGTCCGTATCCCGGGCCGGATATCTCAGTGGAAACCGCGTTTCGGGTATACATTTCAACGCACAATCAGGAGTATGGATTCCAGCATGCCCAACCACCGACCCATCGGTATCGGTCTTATCGGCCTGGGCGTCGTGGGCGCCGGCGTCGTTCGCATTCTCAGACAGCGCGCAGATTACTTCAGTTCTATTCGCGGTGTGAAGTTCGACCTGAGGCGGATCGCCGTGAAAGACGTCTCCAAATCGCGCGAAAGCGACCTGCCCGTTGAAATACTCACAGCCAACGCGGAAGAGGTGGTTGACGATCCCGATATCCAGATCGTTGTGGAGGTGATGGGAGGGCTCGACCCCGCCGCAGAGCTCTGCATGAAGGCGCTCGAGAACGGCAAAGACCTGGCCACCGCCAACAAGGCCCTGCTGGCTGAACACGGCAACACCCTGTTCAGCGCCGCGGCGCGCAATGGCTTAAGCATCGGCTATGAGGCCAGCGTATGCGGCGGCATACCCATTATCCGATCACTCACGGACGGCCTGGCCGCGAACAGGATTCAGTCCATCTACGGAATCCTCAACGGAACCACCAACTACATCCTGACCAGGATGGCGGATGACGGCGGTGATTTTCATGCCATGCTCCGCAAAGCCCAGGAAAAGGGATTTGCCGAAGCGGATCCGACAATGGATATCGACGGCACGGACGTCGCTCAGAAACTCGCCGTTTTGTGCCGGATCGCCTTCCGGGTCAACCTGGATCCCTCGCAGATTCTGAAAGAGGGAATCTCACACGTTTCCCCCCTGGATATAGACTTCGCCAGGGAACTTGGATATACGATCAAGCTCCTTGCCATTGCAAAAGCGAATCATGACCGGATCGAAGCGCGCGTCCACCCCGTCCTGGTGCCCTCCGCCGCACTGCTGGCAAATATCAAGGATGAATTCAACGCGGTGGAGATCGTGGGGAATGCCGCCGGGCCTCAGGTACTCTACGGCAGGGGCGCAGGGCAGATGCCCACGGCCAGCGCCGTGGTATCCGATCTGCTGGACCTGGCCGAACGCCGTCTGACCGGTCGGGCCGCGGGCCGTGCGGCTCTCGCCGATCTGCCGCTGGCAGAGGCAATTCCACCCGAAGAGGTCGAAACCAGCTTTTACTGCCGGTTTACCGTATACGATCAACCCGGCGTACTCGCACGGATCGCGCGCATCTTTTCAGAGCAGAAAATCAGCATCGCGACCGTAATCCAGCACGGCCGGTCCGAAACCGAGCAGGGTACCGTGCCGCTTATCATGACCACGCACGAGGCCCGGGAAGCCAGCATGCGCACGGCGGTCCGGCAGATCGATCGACTCTCCGTAATCACCGAACCGTCGCAGATCCTTCGCATCGAAGCGCTGTAGCGGCGTTGCTCGGCCTCGCCTGCAGAGCGACTTTATCAACGGGCTGCTATTGCACGTCACCGTTGGGGCCGGTTTCCGGCGGAAGCCCTTCCGACCCGTCCCCGTTATTCTGGGAAATCACGCGCGCGACGTCAATCACCTCGTCGTCGTCGTCGAGATTGATCAGCCGCACGCCCTGCGTATTCCTTCCAATCGAACTGATTTCGTGGATCGGCTGCCGGATCAGAATTCCGTTCAGGGTCACTATCATCAGTTCATCCTCGTCCTCCACGCCCCTCACCGCCACGACCTTGCCGTTACGATCGGTTGTCCGGATGTTAATCACGCCCTTGCCGCCGCGGCGGGTCAGCCGGTAATCCGATACCTCCGTCCGCTTGCCGTATCCCTTCGCGGAAACCGTGAGCAGGGTGCTGTCGGCGTCCTGCACCACCACCATACACACCACTTCGTCGTCGTCGTCCAGAGAAACGCCTCGCACCCCCCGGGCGCCGCGCCCCATATCGCGCACGTCGTGTTCGTGAAACCGTACGGCCTGACCGTTTCGGGTTGCCAGCACGACTTCCTGTGAACCATTCGTGACTTCGGCGCCGATCAACCGGTCGTCTTCGAGGATGTTCATCGCTATGATTCCGCCGCGCCTGGGCCGGCTGTACGCGGGCAGGACCGTTTTTTTCACCAGTCCGTTGCGCGTCACCTTCATCAGATAGCGCCCGTCGTCGAATGCTCTGACCGGTACGATGGCAGCCACCTTGTGTCCCTTGCCGATCTCGATCAGGTTGACCACCGGACGCCCGCGGGAAACACGTCCGCCTTCGGGTATCTCGTGCACCTTCAACCAGTGACAGTGACCCCGATCCGTCAGAAACAGAATGTAGCTGTGGGTGGAGGCGATGAAGAGGTGTTCCACGAAATCCTCTTCCTTGGTCCGCATCCCCGTCACCCCGCGCCCGCCCCTGCGCTGCTGCCGGTAGGTGTCCACCGGAATTCGCTTGATATATCCCTGATGAGATATCGTGATGACCATATCCTCGTCGGCGATCAGGTCTTCGATATTGAACTCCGACGCGGACAATTCGATGCTGGACCGCCGTTCGTCCCCGTACTTCGCTTCTACTTCGGCCAGTTCGGATCTTACAAGCGCCATTCGCTCCTGCCTGCTGTCCAGGATCGACTTGAGCCGTGCGATCTCCTCGACCAGCGCCTCGTATTCTTCCTCGATCTTGCGGTGTTCGAGTCCCGTCAGCCGCTGTATGGTCATCGTCAATACGGCCTGTGCCTGCCTCTCGGACAGGGACAAACGTTCCATCAGGACGGAGCGGGCGGCATCCGGATCGGCTGCCCCCCGGACGATTCGAATGACTTCCTCTATCGCATCCAGCGCAATTCTCAATCCTTCCAGGATATGCGCGCGGTCCTGCGCCACCTGAAGCTCGTACGACGTGCGCCGTACAACCACGTCGTGCCGGTGATCGATGTAGTGCTGCAGCACCTGTTTGAGATTCAGCTGCCTTGGTTGCCTGTCCACCAGCGCGATCATATTTGCGCCGAACGTGCTTTCCAGCTGGGTATGTTTGTACAGCTGGTTCAGGACCACCTCGCTGTAGGCGTCCTGCTTCAGTTCCACAACAACCCGCATCCCCTTGCGGTCGGACTCGTCCCGGATATTCGATATCCCTTCGACCCGCTTCTCCCTGACCAGGTCGGCCATCTTTTCCAGCAGCGCGGCCTTGGCTACCATAAAGGGTATTTCAGTGATGACGATGTTCTCGCGTCCGTTCTTCAAGGTCTCCACGGCCGCTGTCGCCCTCACCCGGATCAACCCGCGGCCGGTACGGTAGGCATCCAGCACGCCGCTCATCCCGTAAATCACGCCGCCGGTGGGAAAGTCCGGACCCTTGATGTATTCCATGAGATCCAGGACTTCCAGGTCGGGATTTTCGATCAGCGCCACCAGTCCGGCGACGACTTCGCGGAGGTTGTGCGGCGGAATCGCCGTCGCCATCGTCACGGCGATACCCACGGCGCCGTTACAGAGCATATTCGGAAAACGTGACGGCAGGACAGCGGGTTCTTCGAGCCTCTCATCGTAATTCGGGTTGAAATCCACCGTGTCCTTGTCGAGGTCCTGTAACATCTCGCTGCCCACGCCGGCCATCCTTGCCTCGGTATACCGCATGGCAGCCGGCGGATACCCGTCAATCGAGCCGAAATTGCCCTGCCCGTCCACCAGCGGATAGCGCAGCTTGAAGTCCTGCGCCAGGTTGACCAGCGTGGGGTAGACGATTTCCTCGCCGTGAGGGTGGTAATTCCCCGACGTATGCCCGGCGATGTTTGCGCACTTCCTGTGCTGTCGCGTGGGCCCCAGGCCCAGATCGTTCATTGCAATGAGGATGCGCCGCTGCGAGGGCTTGAGTCCGTCACGCACGTCCGGCAACGCACGATTCACCAGCGTACTCATGGAATAGTCCAGCATCGACTTCTTCAGTTCATCGCCGATGTCCATCGGGACGATCCGCTGCCGAGCGCTCATCATGCTTCGTGTCTCCCGTGTCTGTTATTTCGGTTCCCGACCCTGCGGGTTGCCGGGGCAGGCGCCATACGCGTTTACCCTGGACCGCTTACGTCCACGTCTGCTTCCAGCGCGTGCGTTTCCACGTATTTCCGGCGCGGCCCGACTTCGTCTCCCATCATCATCGTAAAGGCCCGCTCCGCCTCCATAACGTCGCTTTGCGTGAGGTTGAGCAATGTACGGGTGTCCGGGTTCAGCGTGGTCTCCCAGAGTTGCTCCGGGTTCATCTCCCCGAGTCCCTTGTATCGCTGGACCATAACGCCGTTGGCCTCCTCACCCATGGTTTGAAGGATGGCATCCCGCTCGGACTCGTCGAAGGCGTACTGCTGTTTGCGTCCTTTCTTTATGAGGAAAAGCGGCGGTTGGGCGATATAGACCTTCCCGTCCGTTATCATGGGCCTCATGTACCTGAAGAAGAACGTCAGCAGGAGAGATCGGATGTGAGACCCGTCCACGTCCGCGTCGGCCATGATGATCACCTTGCCGTAACGCAGTTTCTCGACGTCGAAGTCGTCGCCGACGCCCGCCCCGAGAGCCAGGATCATGGGCTGCAGCTTCTCATTGCTCAAGACCTTGTCAATTCGTGCCTTTTCCACGTTCAGCAACTTGCCCCACAGCGGCAATACCGCCTGAAACGCGCGGTCCCGGCCCTGGGCCGCCGATCCACCCGCGGAATCTCCCTCAACCAGGTAGATTTCCGTCTCGTCCTTGTCGTTGAGCGTGCAGTCCAGAAGCTTCCCCGGCAGTCCTCCGCCTTCGAGCACACTCTTGCGGCGCACCAGTTCACGCGCCTTTCGCGCGGCTTCCCTGGCCCTGGAGGCTTCGATGGCCTTCTGCAGAATCTTCTTCGCCACCGCGGGGTTTTCCTCGAAGTATGCCGCGAGTTTCTCGCCTACCAGCGACTCCACAATACCCTTCACTTCGCTATTGCCCAGCTTCGTCTTGGTCTGTCCCTCAAACTGCGGTTCGGGTACCTTGGTACTGATCACGGCGGTCAGGCCCTCGCGTGCATCCTCCCCGCTGAGACTGACCTTTTCACTCTTGAACAGGTTGTTCCTGGCGCCGTATGCGTTGAGCGTTCGCGTAAGCGCCGTCCGAAACCCGGTTTCGTGGGTGCCGCCTTCCTTGGTGTGGACGTTGTTCGCGAAACTGTAGATGTTTTCCGAATAGGAATCGTTGTATTCAAAGGAGATTTCCACACCTGTTCCGTCCCGGATACCCTCGAAGTAAACGGGAGGATGCAGCGGCGTCCGGCCTTCGTCCAGGTATGCCACGAAGGCATTGATCCCGCCGTCGAAATGGAACGTTTCCTGAAAGCCCACCCTCGCGTCCGTTAACGATATCCTCAGGCCGCTGTTCAGGAACGCCAGTTCGCGCATCCGGTTGACCACGGTATCCAGGTGAAATTCGATGGATTCGAATACCGCGCGGTCGGGCATGAACGTGGTGGTTGTTCCCGGCTCCTCCCTCCGTCCGGTCTCTTCCATTTCGCCAGTGGGAACGCCCCGCTCGTACCTTTGACGAAAAACCCGACCCCGTTTATCGGGCAGCGACGAACAGACTTCCACCTCGCACCAGGTTGAAAGCGCGTTCATCACCGAAACGCCGACACCGTGCAGACCGCCCGATACGGCATAGGTCTTCTTGTCGAACTTGCCTCCGGCGTGCAGGACGGTCATGACCACCTCAAGGGCGGGACGGTTTTCCGTGGGGTGGAGGTCCACCGGGATGCCCCTGCCATTGTCCGCGACGGTAAGGCTTCCGTCGACGTTTATGGTGACGTCCATGCGGTCGCAATACCCTTCGAGCGCCTCGTCTACGCTGTTGCTCACCACCTCCCAGATAAGATGGTGGAGTCCCTGCGCGCTCGTATCCCCTATATACATCGCGGGGCGTTTCCGAACCGCCTCAAGACCCTTGAGGACCTGAATATTGTCGGCGCCGTATTCCGGCTGCGAAACAACTTCCGCCATAGCAACTCCTTGTTGGGATCGTGTTGTGTCCCGGCGATCGCCCTGCCTGCCCTCTACAGTCTGACGTTCACAATGATGCCGCCCGCGCGCCGTCCGGTCACCTCCCGAATCGGATGGACGTAACCACCTCCCGCCCCAGGGCTTCGTTCAGCCTGGCCTGTATGCGGTGCCGTTCGATCGACAGCCGGTGACGCACCGCGTCCTGCGTGATCCGGATTACGAGTTCCCCCTGTCGGATCTCGGCCGGTCCGGCCATCGCGCCGGGCACGCCTGTAAGTTCGTCGATCAGCTCCGGCAATAGCAGCAACGCGCGCTGCTCAAGGAGCTTCGCCCCGATGCCCAGCGTACGTACGGCCTCCCGCAGGGCCTCTCTCAGTGTAACGGCGCCAGCGCCCGTTCGATCGACCCCACGCGTGCGGCGCGCGATGTTCTCCGTGAAACCCGTTTCCTCAAGTCCGATGATCTTGTCGCTCTCCAGACGAGTCCGGTTACGCCTCTTCGGCGCGCTTCCATATCCCGTTCGGCACCATGCGCGCTAAATCGTCACCAGTTGAAATCCGCGACCCTCGAAATTCATTCCGGGTTCTCGCGCGGCGGTGATGAACACCTGTCCGAATGACGTCACAAGCTCCATGGCCGCTTCTGAGCGGTGCCGGTCCAGCTCCGCGAAGACGTCGTCCATCAACAGCACCGGGAAACGGCCGGTGTGGGACTTCAGATACGTGGCCTCGGCAAGTTTCCAGGCCAGCAGAATGCTCTTGAGCTGGCCCTTGGACGCGAATTTGTGTGCGCTTCGGCTGTCCAGCGTGAAAACCAGGTTGTCCCTGTGCGGGCCGACCAGCGTATAGCCGAGGTCCGCTTCATCCGCCCGCTTTTGATTCAGTTCGGCCTCCAGAATTTCCTGGCCGCGGTCTCGTTCGTCAGCGCCTACGGGACTTCGGTAGACGGGCTCGATCTGTTCCCTGCCCTGCGAAATCTTTTGATAGAATTCGTGGATTGCGGGCCGCATCGCATCCAGCGCGTCCAGTCTGTCGCGAATGATCCGCGCGCCAAGTGCGGCCAGTTGGACGTTCCAGGGCGCCAGATGACGGACGTCCGGCGCCCGTCCCTTAACCTCTCTCAGCAGCCGGTTTCTCTGGGCCAGAACGCGGCGGTACTGATCCAGATCGGACAGATAGGAGGTCTTGCTCTGGGAGACGAGGATGTCCAGGAGACGGCGACGCTGGGGGGGATCCCGCAAGACCAGGTCCACGTCTTCCGGGAAGAACAGAACGGCGTTAAAAGTGCCGACTAGGCTCGCAAGGCGCGGGAGCGGGACTGAATCCAGAAGCGCTCTCTTCTTGCCGGCGCGTCGATCGAACGCGATTCGGATTGACCTCGCGCGGTCTTCGCAGGCGACGTCCGCTTCGATGACGAAGTATTCCGCCCCCCACCGAACGACGTCCCTGTCTCTTGAGCCGCGACCCGATCTGGCTATCGCAAGAAAATAAACGGCTTCCAGAAGATTCGACTTGCCCGCGCCGTTTTCAGCGCAAACCGCGGTCTTCCGGCCCGGAAACTCAAAGTCGACGGCACTGAAATTTCGATAGTTTACAAGCTTGAGCGCCGTAAGGAACAAAGGCCTTCGCCAATCAGTCGTTTATCCGCAGCGGCATCAGCAGGCACAGATAGTCTTCGCCTTCCGGCTGCTCCGCCGGACGAATGATCCCCGCGGCCATCGGACCGTCCAACTCGAACAATACCTGCTCGGAATCGATACGTCTGAGAATCTCGAGGAGATAGTTCGAATTATAACCGACCACCATTTCATCGCCGCTGTATTCGGCTTCCAGTTCCTCGCGCGCCTCGCCTCCGATCTCCTGGCTCGAGGCCGAGAGCACGACGCGGCCGGTGTTCATTTCCAGACGCACCTGGTGGGTCTGCGCGCTTGAAAGGATCGAGACCCGCCGAACGGCAGGCATGAACTGGCCGTTGGGGACGGTCATTCTGGTGGCATTGTCCTGGGGGATCACTTGCTCGTAGTCGACGTAGGGTCCTTCGACCAGACGCGAAAACAGACGTATGGCGCCCCCGGCGCCCGTGTCGGAGCCATTGGCCGCCCGCAGATCGAACACGAGGTGATTCTGGCCGAACAGCACCCGGCCCAGGCTGCATCCGGCGGAATCCAGCTTCACCAGATGGTTCAGCGCCCGGGTGGGAACGATTGCTTCGGTTGAGACCTCCTGCGCGTCTGAACGGGAGAGACTTCTGGAATACCGGACCAACCTTGCGCCGTCCGTTGCAACCATGGTCATCCGGCCGCCGCCGACCTTCCAGAAAACGCCGTTCAGGACAGGTCTGGTTTCGTCTCTGGATACGGCAAAGGACGTTTTCTGAATCATGTCCCGCAACAACAGACCCTCGCCCCCGTCCTCGGGCGCTTCGGCTTCGAAAGCCATCTCGGGGCCCTCGATTTCGGCGGGCAATTCGGGAAAGTCTTCAGCAGGCGCCGCCATGAGCGCATAGGACCCTTCCAGCCCCGATCGGTACTCAAGCGTCACGCGCCCGGACGCTTCGGTGAGAACGACGGGGCCCTCCGGCAACTCCCTTACTATTTCGGCGAATTTGCGCGCCGGAACCGTGGTCGATCCCGGTGTTTCCACGGTACCCGCAAGCATACAGTTGATGGAAATATCGAGATCTGTCGCCGTCAGGCACACTTCTCCGTTTTCGCCGGTTTCAACGAGTATATTCGACAGGACCGGGAGGGCTGTTTTCGACGGGACGATATCCAGCACCGAGTTGATACCCCAGATGAGCAGATCCTGCTCAATTACCACCTTCATTTTAGGTCTCCCGGGAACACGTGCTTCGACGACGCTGTTCCACCAGAATCCGGTTGAAATTCAGGGAATGAATTCGCAGAAAAAAGCGGCTTGATCGGCCGCACGTTACTAAAACGTAATATACTGATTTTTATCGAATTTGTCAACGATCATTGTCTATTTCGAAGTCCTCCGGAAAGCCTCCTTTGAAACGCCCGGTAAGGGCACCGCAGCGAACCGGATTTCCACCCAATCCACGTGCCCCCGAAATACCCCGTGACGACGACCGTTTTTCCCTGCCGGCAACAGTGGGATCCGGGGTGGATTCGAGGGGGAGCCGGCGCTCCGGGTACACGTTCCGGGGGGCCGACGCACGGACCCGTCCGTCCGGAAAACGCATCATCACTCAACCGGCTGCGTTTCTTCACAATCAGCGATGTGAATAACAATCGCCGATGCCACCGGGATCCTTATCTGTGATACAACCTCAAATGTATATTTTTACGATAGATATACGGCTAATTCACTTCGTTATTGCCGGAATCGGGGGATGTGGAAAACTCTCTGAAAAAGTTGTGGAACGAGTCAGGTCCGATGGACTCCCGCGGCGAACACGTGGACAACCCACTGCATATACACATGTTTTCCATAACGAATCGCCGGTTCAGCCAACGGGTTTTCCTGCGAAAGACCGCCCGAATTCCTCGTTCTCCACATCCCTCACATCCATGTTGTTATCGTTTCCTGGAATTCATGGAACGGAAAAATAAAAAACGACAGATCCAATGCGGGTTGCTTCTTGTGGATATCTTCACGTATAGCCAAAGAAAAGACCGATTCAGAATATGAACCGGTCTTTCCGTGCGCGACGCCTGTAAAGGTACGCGTGCTGTCGCTGTCGCTCGTGTCCTGCAGGCAGGCCGTTCGGCTTTGGTCAAACCCGCCCTGTAGACAAATATGGTCGGGTATTCACGCCCCGGACGCCGCTTCTTCGCTCGCCCACGGGAACGGACCGATATTTTTTTTTCAGCTTCTCAGGCCGAGGCAACCTGCTGAACCCGGTTCTGGATCCGGCTGACAAGAACCTGGAAATCCGCATCGGTTGAAAGCCTGGCAGCGATGTTCTTGCACGCGTGAATAACCGTTGCATGATCCCGATTTCCGAATTCAGTGCCGATTGACTTAAGCGGCGCCTGTGTAAGCCTTCTGCAGAGGTACATGCAGATATGTCGTGCCGTTGCGATTTCCTGCCTGCGGGTGGCGCCGGTCAACAGTTCCACGGAGATGTTGAAGTAACCGGCCGTACGCTTCTGAATCTCCCCGATGCTGATCGTGGGCGAAGTGATGGACTTCACGCGCCCCAGACTCTTTATGGTATCCCTTGCGATTTCGAGGGAGACCGGCGCGCGTTTATATATCGAAAACGTTATGAGGTGGGTGAGGGCGCCTTCCAGTTCCCGGATGTTGGAATCTATCTGTTCAGCCATGAAGCGGGCTACTTCACGGGGTATCCGGACGCCATGATCGCCGGCTTTGTGATTGATGATCGCCATTCGGGTTTCCAGGTCCGGACGGTCGATATCCGAGACGAGGCCCCATTGGAATCTGGAAATCAGCCGGTCTTCGAATCCTTTAAGTGTTGACGGCGGACGGTCGGAACTCAGGACGATCTGTTTGTTCAGCTGATACAACGTGTTGAACGTGTGAATGAGTTCGCGCTGGCATGCCTCGGTCTTCACGTAGAACTGAATGTCGTCAATCAGCAGAATGTCGGCGTTTCGATAAATCTCGACGTAGGCGGACGTATCCTGTTTCCGGATGGCTTTCAGATAGTCGGTGAAGAACTTCTCGGCAGATATATAAACGACGCGGCTGGCGGTGCCGTTGCGTACGCAATAGTCGGCGATCGCCTGCAGCAGGTGCGTTTTCCCAAGGCCCACGCCACTGTAGATGACCAGAGGATTGTAGGACGTCGCGCCGGGCGACTCCGCGACGGCTTTCGCCGCCGTAAAGGAGAATTGATTGCTCTCGCCGACGATGAAATCCTCGAACCTGTATCGGGGATTCAGGGGAAATACGGCTTCGGAAACGGGTGGCGGAACGTCCTGTTTTTCCGGGAGCGCGGGCGCTCGCGAGGGAGCGGATGCGTCAGTTGTTGAGAAGTCCAGTGGCGCCCCCGCGGAAACAGGGGCGTTTTTCCTGACGGAGAACCTGATCTCCGGCGACCAGGAAGTGATCTCTTCTATAGTGGACCGGATAAGATCAACCCAGTGTTCCTCCAGCCAGTCGACGAAAAAGGACGTTGGCACCTCGATTACGGCGAGTCTGTCATCAAGCTGTGATGAGGACGTCTGGGCGAACCATGTCCCGTAGGTATTCGCCCCGATCTTCCCTTCTATTTTCCGCAAACACTGGTCCCAGAGGCCGGAATGTTTGTCAACCATGGAGACAAAACCGCCCATACGTTAGCGAGGGAACTGAGCCGTCGCCAAACCCGATCGGCTATATATGAGAGAGTTGGCGGGGAAGTACGGCGAGCCCTGCCAGAAGCCAGAAGATCATCTATGGAGGGAGTATTGCAGAAGATACTCTGGGGGGATGGAATTCACCGCAGATGTAGAGGTGAATTCGTCACAAGCGGACAATACAAAGCCGTGCCGGCGGCTGACCGGCCACGTCACAAAAATCAATTTCGAGTATAAATATGTTGTACGGGGGAGCCGCCGAAGAAACAGCCTCGACGATCAGGATGGGGCCAAGCTAAAGAATGGAATCGCAAAAGTCAAGACCTTTTTGGCAGATTTTTCAGCCAGATTTGTGAGAATCAATCGAGCGTGTCGATCTACTGTATATTGAGAAAAATAATGAAATAACACAATATATAGTAGTATTTTTCATGAGCGGAAGGTTGCCGACAAAATCCCTTGACAAAGATTCCTTCCCCGTCTATATTCATAACTTCCTACAATTCATCTAGATACAACAACGCCTGTTCTTTGCGCAACGCACGGAAAAATCCCGATGAAACGGACGTTCCAGCCCAGCAATCGGAAACGTAAGAACAAACACGGTTTTCGCCATCGCATGCGAACCCCCGGCGGGCGGCAGATCTTTTCCAGGCGCCGCCGAAAGGGCCGCGTTCGGATCTCTCTATAGATCGTGTTCTGACCCCGAAACGGCCTGCCTGAATCCGGCCGAACGGTTGGATATTACTGGGACAGGACACTGAGATGCCCGGGTCATCTGGACGTCTGCGCAAGGAGGTTCAGCATCTTCGGCGGACCGGTTCGCTATTCAGGGGCCGCTGGATGCACGTCCGTGCATGTGAGTCCACAGAAGAGCGTATCATCATCTCCGTGCGCAAGCGGTTTGGAAAGGCGGTTGCGCGAAATCGCGCACGGCGGCGAATTCGTGCAATCTGCAGGGAAATGGAACCGCACGGCAGCACGGGTCATCTGGTTATCATATCCGTCGGCGACGGTTCGGCCGCTGCAGGGTTCCGGGACCTGCGCAGCGATATTGTCGTTGCGTTCGGAAAGCTGGGTCTTCTCCACGGTTCGGCCATCCCGCCGTAACAGTCCGTTGATAAAGTCGCTCTGCACGCGAAGCCGGCCGTGCCCGGATGGACTCTTTCATCGGACGGGCAGGAGTTGCTTCCTCGTTGAATCGCCCTCCGCTCAGTCTTCGGATGTGTATCGCCCCCCGTATCACGCCCTCCGCCAGTGTTCCGACCCGGAAGTGGATTATCGAGAATCGGCCGATGAGTCTGCCTCGATGGCGAAGAATTGGCACGTTATGACGCTTCGAATGCGCCACTTTCTGGTTTTCTTCCTGCACATCCTCGACAATACAGGTGTGACGGATGGATAAGCGTACAATCTTCGCATTTGTTTTGATCGGCCTGATCATTATTCTCTATCCCCATTATATGGAATGGATTATGGGACCGGAAATTCCGATCCCGCCGTCCGAACCTTTCCCCGCCGAAAACCGAAGAACCCCGCCCCTTTCACCCCCGGATCGATCCGCCAGGACACCCGAAATCGTGCCGGAGCCGCCGCGCGCCGCAACGACCGGGCAGGCAGACATCCCCGTCGCCCCGGCGGAATTCACTCCCCGGGACGTCATTGTGGAGACCGACCTCTTTACCGCCACGTTCAGCACGCGCGGCGGGGTGCTGACCCGACTCGTGTTGAGGGCCTACGAACATCCCGACGGCGGGCAGCTCGATCTGCTTGCACCCGGGAGTACCGCACTGGGTCTTTCACTGGCCGGTGAGCCGCTGGACGCATACGAGTTTTCCACCGACGCGCCCGGACTCACGCTGGCCGGCGCAGAACAGGCCGAGCTGATCTTCAGGAGCCGGACGGGGACCCGCACGATCGAGAAGCGGATCCGATTCCAGGGCAACCGCTACCGTGCTGACGTGGCGGTGGCCGTTTCCGGATTGCAGCCTCAGGACAAACTGGGCGTGGGGTGGTCGGGCAGCCTGGCCGATACCGAGAACAACCCGGAAGAGAACGCGGTCTATACGTCGGTGGTCACGCGTGCGGGCGGCGAGGTGGAAACCTGGGATGTCGCGGATCTGGGGCCCGACGGCGACCCTCCGCCCGGCGGTCGGATCTCCTGGGTTGGAATCAGGAACAAATATTTCCTGGTCGCCCTGATTCCCCCGGAAGGCAGCTACGGCCTGAATATGGCCGGCGACATGCGCGATATAAACGAGCGGTACGACGTTGAGATCATTTCGAAGGACGTCGATCCGGCGCGGCGTTTCGGCGTCTATTTCGGCCCGATCTCCTACGATCGGCTCAGGCAGCAGAACCGGGATCTGTCCGGCAATTACCGGGAACTGGAGATGGAGGAGTTCATGGAGTATGGTTTTGCCATCTTCCGTCCCATCATCAAGCCCATCACCAATCTGAATCTCAGAGCGTTTCTCGCGCTTCATCCGCTGATTCCGAACTATGGCCTGGTCATCATCGTTTTTTCCGTGCTGATCAAAATCGTTGTATTTCCGCTGACGCACAAGAGTCTCGAGGCTGCCGCCAGGATGCAGCAGCTTCAGCCCAGGATCGCCGCAATGCGCGAGAAATATCCGGACGACCAGCAGAAGGTCAGCCGGGAAATGATGAAGCTCTACAAGGAGGAGGGCGTCAACCCGCTCGGGGGCTGCCTGCCGATGGTCATCCAGATGCCCATCCTCTTTTCGCTCTTCAACGTTTTCAGGGGCGCGATCGAACTCCGGCAGTCCGAGTTCGTGTTCTGGATTACGGACCTGTCGCAGCCGGACCGGTTGTACATCGGCGGTTTTGAAATCCACCTTTTGCCGCTGCTGATGGCCGTTTCCACGTTTGTGCAGTCTAAAATGACCATGAAGGACCCCAAACAGGCGTTCATGGTCTACATAATGCCCGTTTTCATGACCTGGATATTCTGGAGCATGTCGTCCGGTCTGGTACTCTACTGGACGATGTTCAACGTACTCACCATCTTGCAGCAGCAGGTTATGGAACGCGTAAAACGCGTGCTCGGCACGCGCTGAGAAGTTGTTTTAAAATTCCCGGTGAGTCCCGAGCGCGAGCGAAAATGTGTCGGTCAAGGCGGGCAAATTCGCCCATATTTGGGTATACGGGTGGATTTGACCAACGCAGACCGACGCTTTTGCAGCCGCGCGAAGACCGCTGGGGGTTTTAAGACAGCTTCTGGGGATATGTCCGTATGAGACCGTCGGACCGTGATACCATTGTCGCAATCGCCACCGGTCACGGCGAGGCAGCGATAGGCATCGTTCGGCTTTCGGGTCCGGAGGCGGTAGCAATCGCCTCCGGTTTTTTTTGCGGATCCCGTGAGTTAGACCGCGTTGAGGACCGGCGCCTGGCGTACGGGAGATTTGTCGTCGGAGAACGGGACCTGGATGAGGTCCTGGTCTCCGTGATGAGGGGCTCGCGGTCCTTTACCGGCGAAGACACGGTCGAATTCAACTGCCACGGAGGCCCCCTGCTTCTGCGGCGCGCGATGGAGGCGCTCGTGTCGGCGGGCGCCCGGACGGCCGAACCGGGTGAATTCACCCGGAGGGCATTTCTGAATGGCCGAATCGATCTCACCCAGGCGGAAGCCGTCGCGGATATGATTAGCGCCCGCGCGGACCGGGGCCTTCAGTCCGCATATTTTCAGTTGCGCGGCGGTTTGAGATCCAGGTTCGAGGATCTGGCGGAAGCCCTTCGGGACTCGCTGACATTGCTCGAGGCCGGATTGGACTTTTACGAAGACGCCGAAGTTGAACAGGACGCCATACGCCCGTCACTGAAGCGCGCGGCGGAGGAAATCGAGCGCCTGATCGCATCCTACCGCCACGGCAAAGTGATACGCGACGGCGCCCTCGTTGCGCTGGCGGGCCCTCCCAACGCGGGCAAGTCGAGCCTGCTCAATCGCCTGCTGGAAGAGGACCGTGCGATCGTGTCGCCGGTTTCCGGAACCACGCGCGATACGATTGAAGAGTCCATCACCCTGGACGGCATTCGCGTAACGCTGGTCGACACGGCCGGTATCGCGAAGCCCCGGGACGCCATCGAGCGCGAAGGCGCCCGGCGTTCGCGGAAAGCGATAGGCAGGGCCGCGCTTGTGCTGCTGGTCGTGGATGCGTCCGCCCCCGCGGCCGCGGGACTGGAGAAGATCGTCTCGGACGTGGATCCTGCCAACGTGGTTCTCGTGAAGAACAAGAATGACCTGGGTCTCCACGCCGATTGGCGGGGAGATCACCCATTTCAGGATCTCACGGTATCGGCCCTTACCGGGGAGGGCCTCGACCGTCTCAGGAAACGCGTCTACGGGCGCGTCATGACCGTATCGGATCCCGACGCCGTTACGCACGCTCGCCATGCCGAGGCGTTGCAGCGGGCGGGGGGCGCGCTTGGCCGGGCGACGGGAGCGCTGGACGATGGCCTGCCGGCAGAGGTTGTCGCGGTCGAACTGAGGGAGGCGACCGACGCATTGGCCGAGATTGTCGGCGAAATTTCGTCGGACGAGATCCTGGATCGGATTTTCAGTACGTTCTGTATAGGCAAATGAAGGCGAACAATGGGTTGCGCTCCGCGCCAGTCAGGTTGTTTTAACGGTATTTATCCTGTTTTTTCACTTCCTCCGTTCGCCTGAAGGGACCTCACCGTTTTTATAACGATCGCGATGCGGTACTTTGGAGCGCCCAATCTGCCTCCGCCAGCGTGTTTTTAAACATGTAAAGGCAGCCCTTGTGGCTGCCCGCATGGCGGTGCAGGTGTCGGTGATTCCTAACGCGTTTCCTTAGTATGAACCGCTTTTGGCTGACAGCTGACGACTGAGAGCTTTTTCTTTTGTTCCACGTGAAACATCGGGTGCGGTCTATGGAATCGGCGCGCTGCATTCTTCGGATGTACGGGGAGGCGTGGTGACCGATCAGGAATTCCTGGCAACCGCGGAGGCGCTTTCAATCACGTTGTCTGATGAACAGGCGGTGCTGTTCGATCGATATGAGGCGCTGTTGAGGACCTGGTCCGGGCGTGTGCGACTGGTTTCTCGGGGAGACAGAGACAGGATCAGGGAACGCCACTTTATCGACAGTCTGCGGCTGATTCCCTTTCTGCCCCGCGGGGAGATTTCGCTGCTGGACCTGGGATCGGGGGCGGGTTTTCCCGGCGTGCCGGTCAAGATCGCCCGGCCGGAGGTGAAGGTCGTGCTGCTGGAGTCGGCGCGCATGAAGGGACTCTTCCTGAACCACCTTGCGGGAGAACTCAGTCTGGACGGGCTGTCCGTTTTGCCCGAGCGGGCGGAAAGCGCCGGCGCATGCGCCGAACATCGCGGGAGGTACGATATCGTAACGGCGCGGGCGGTGGGATCCCTGCCTCTCCTCTGGCGCCTTTCGTCAGGATTCCTTAAAAGCGGAGGGGAGTTGCTTGCGTTGAAGGGACCGGGTGCGCTCCGCGAAATAGCGCAATTCGGCTGCGATGGCCCCGACGTTTCGGTAGAATCCATTGCGCCCGACTCCGACCACAAGAACACGGTGGTCGTCAGGGTCTCGGGGCGTCGGGAATGATCAATCGGCTTGAACGAGTTCGATCAGGACGCCCGAAGCGCTTTTGGGATGGACGAAGGCCACTTTCCTGCCGAGTGCGCCCGTCCGGATCGCGCCGGAGATCGTAAGCCCCTCTTGTTCGCAGGTTGAGACAGCCGCTTCGATATCCTCAACCCGGATCGCGACGTGGTGCAGGCCCTGCCCGCGCCCCGAAAGGAATCGCGCAAGAGAACTCCGGTCGTGCATCGGTTCGAGCAGTTCGAGCCGGGTCCGGCCGGCGCCGCCCAGAAATACGGCCCGGACGCCTTCCGAAGTGACGGTCTCTTCCTCCATTTTTTCGAACCCGAGCAGGGCATAGACAGCGAGGGTCCGGTCGATCTCCTCCACCGCGATGCCCACGTGGTCCACGCGTCCGTCCACGATTATCCTCCCGTTCCGCAGGATCCAAAAACAGCGTGCAGCCTGTCCGATATCTCGCCTGCGGTCGCGCCGGCGGAACAGGCCGCCACAACCGCTTCGGTGATCGACCCTTTGCCCTCGCCCGACGACGTCCACCGCTGCGTTCGTCCCGTCGGAAGCCCGCGGGGCGGCCGCGCGCATACAGCCGAGCCGAAGCACGGTCAATGAGTTGCGCACGGCATCCCTGAAACCGACCCTCCCGGCCAGTCCGGCGAACCACGATCCTAGTTGAAGGGTGACGCGTTGTTCTGTACGAGCATCCGGTTCATGTCTATCCCGATCGTCACCATCGTCTGGAGCAAACGCGCTTCGGGGCCGTCGTCGTCGTAAAGTTTGACCGGCGCGTAGATATCCATCGCGTAACGCGGCGCCAGCGGAACGAACCCGGGGACGACCGGCATGGTGCCTGGCCCGCCTTCGCTGATGTTGGGGTTCTGTTCGATTTCCCGCAGCATCATCGGCAGCTTGATTCCCAGGTCGGCCAGTCTCCTGCCTTCCAGGAAGAGGATCTCCTGCCGCGCGAGCCACAGGGAGTGCCACAGGTCGGATGCATCCGTCAGGGCCGTGATGCTGTCGGCGTCGAGGGATGTCCCGGAAATGTTGGGGATCGTGAGCCCGTCGCCCGGCCGGTCGAGCACCAGGCCGGCCCGGTAGGGACTGTCGGAGTCGGCCCGCACCAGGATTTCGGAGTCGCGCGGACGCAGGCTCAGGTCGGCGTTGCGGCGCTCGTCGATATCGTCGAAGGAAACGGTACCGCGGGATCCGGCGAGGCGTATGGCGCTGGCCAGCCGGTTCTTCGCCCCCGCAAGGTCGCCCGACGCCAGCGCGACCTCGGCCAGGATCAGGTGCATTTCCTCGGCTTTGGCAATGGGTATTGCCGACTCGCGATCCGTGTACTTGGGGTCCAGGAAATCGAGCCGGGGCAGCGGCTGCATCTCCTGCAACGCCCTCAGTACCAGGAAGTCCACCGGCGTGTTGGTGATCGAACCCCCGTCGTAGGGAGGTGCGAAAAGAAACTCCGAGTCAGCGGAAAGCACCGCGTTGGCCGCTGCCGCCGCCCCTGCCCTGTCACCCTGCAAACGATAGGCCCGCGCAAGCGCCGCGTCGGCCTGCGGCCCGAACCCCAGCGCCGCCTGAAGGTCGATCACGGCCCGGTCAAGCGCAACGTCGGAAGGTTGGGGGGCGCCGTCCTCCTCGAGCGGCACGAAGGAGAAGACCTCACCCATGGTCAGGTAGGCCATGCCCCGGTAGTAGCGGGCTTCCGCCACCAGTTCCGCCGGCGCCCCGGCATCGTTCGGCGCGATCTCGTTGATTACAAAGTCGGCCAGCGCCCGTAGCTCCTGCACGTTCCAGTACACCCCGGTGGCGCCGGTCCCGGTCGAGTTCATGATGTCCGGGGTGATCTCGTCGGGGGCGTCCAGGGTCTGGATGAGCCCGGTGCCGTGGATCGAAAAGTTGTCGGTCACGACCTCGGCGACGACGTAGGCATTGATCAGGCGGGCGAACTGCGCCCTCAGCCCGGGCAGGAGCGCCTCGGTCGCGTTCGCGGCCTGCGCCAGGTCCTCGTAGGTTGTCGTCGGATTCTTCACCCTGGTGGGATTGATGGCGTCACAGCCGCCGGCGACAAGCACGCCGAGAAGCATCCCGGCCATGGCCGACCGTCCCTGTCTCAGGATCGATACGTCAGTGTTCATCATTTCGTCTGTTCTCCATTGCATGCCGGACGTTAGAAGCTGTCTTAAAATTCACGGCGGTCTTCGCGCGGCTGCAAAAGCGCCGGTCGGCGTTGGTCAAATCCACCCGTCTTACGAGATCGAGGCTGCGCTTGCTCGCCTCTCATAGCCGGATTTTCCCGCCTTGACCGCCACTTTTTCGCTCGCGCTCGGGAACTCAACGGTAATTTTAAAACAACTTCCTAGAAGACCACCTCCACGCCGAGGTTGAACCGCCGGTTCGGGGAAAGGGTCGTACTTGTCTCGCCGCCGAGCTGCAGTCCGCCGCCGGAAAGCCCGTTGAGTTCGCCGTCGACGATCTTGTTTCGCGACCAGATCCACAGGTTGCGGCCACTGGCGAACAGCGAAGCCCGGCTGGCGCTGATGCCGCCGGATAGTCCCTCCGGCAGCAAGTACCGCACCGCGACTTCCCTTAGCTTGAAAAAGTCGCCGTCGTAGAGGAACGCGCTCCGCGCGGCGTTCTGGCTGTACTTTCCCTGCGCGGAGCCGTTCTCGTCATACCGGATCGGGAAGGCGTACTCGCAGCCCTCGGCGGCGCCTTCTTCCATCCCGCAGCGAACGAGCTCACGACGGTATATGCCGTTGAAAGTAGCCCAGACCGAACCCCAGTCGAACACCTGATGACCGCCGGCCCAGTCGGCCAGAGCGCTGATCCTCAGGATGTTGCCGATCGCGATCGTGGTGTTGAAGCTTCCGCTCTTGTTCGGAACCGGGAATCCGCCTGTGAACTGGCGTTCGGAGCCGTCTGGCAAGCCGTCATCGTTGGTGTCCACGGGCGTTGTCACCCACCAGGCGCCTACAGGACCTCCGCGGCACTCCCCGTCGACCATCCTCCAGCAGCCGGTCACACGCTTCTGGGAACCGTCCGCGCCGAAGTCCGCCACGCCGCCCATGTCGGTGACTTCATTGTGAGTGTAGTGGAACGTTCCACCCAGGTTCCAAGCCACTTTCCTGGTGTTCAGAATGTCGACGTTGGCGCCCAATTCGATCCCGCGGTTCAGGATCTGGCCCACGTTCTCCTGCTGGGTGCCCTGGCCGGTGACCGGCTGGCGCGGCACCTGGAAGAGTGCGTCGGTGGTGCGGGCGTCGTATACGGTCAGGTCGATCCCGACCCGGTTGTTCCAGAGGGCGGCGTCGATACCAGCCTCGATCGTGGAAGTCTTCTCCGGGCGAAGTTCCGCGTTGCCCGGATTGGCAAACCTCGGGGCCGACTCCCCGCGGAAGGAGATGGCCGAGAAGGTCCGGTCCTTCAGAAAGGCGCCCGGGAACCGGCCGGTCTGCCCGTAGGCGGCTCTGAGCTTGAGTTCGTCCACGAAGGGCAGACTGACGTCGTCGGAAAGGATGTACGACCCTGTCCCCTTTGGATAAAGTTCCGTGTCGATATTGTCTCCGAAGCTGGAACCGGCGTCGATGCGGAACCCGCCTCCGAGGTAGAGCTTGTTCCAGAAACTGAGCCGTTCGTCCACGTACAACCCGCCGTTGAACACCTCGACGTTGCCCTCGAAGGCTGTGATCTCCGCCGCCGCGTCGAAGTCGAAGGAACCCGGCAGGGCGAACCCCAGCCCGTTGCCGTTGATGATGCTCTCGTCCTCGCGGAAGCCTTGCACGCCGACAGTAAGCGAGGACCCGATGCTCCCGCCCGAGTTCTCCCACGCGTAGGTCGCGCCCGCGTCGAGCGACACCGAGGTGAAGGAGCGGTCCCGCCGGTTGAGTTGCCCGGTGGGTTCGCCCGGCGTAAATCCGATCGGCTGGAAGATCCGCTGCTGGCTGCTCCGGTAGTCGCTACCCACCGTTAGCCTGGCGGTCAGGTCGTCGTGAATGTTCCAGCGGGCGCCCGCGGAGAAGATGAACCGGTTGACCCATTCATCGATGTCCGGCATCAGGAAGACGCTGTGCGCCTCCAGGAGGGTGGCGGCTCCCGAGAAGAAGAGGGCGTCGCCGACCTCGAAGGTCGTAATGGGATTCGAGATGGAGGAACCGTTATAGAGCCGTTGGAAGTTGTGGTGGACGTAACTGCCCGAAAACTCGAGGGTGAAATCCTCGCTGACGGACGCTTGCAAGCCCCCCCGCAGATTATAGTTGGTGCTTGCATCCTTGGGCTGGGTTCCGGTGCGGTCCTCGAGGCGGCCGCTGACGTTGAACGTCACGTCTGCTGTGCCTCCGCTGACGCCCAGGTAGTAGCTCTGGGTCTGACCGCTCTTGAAGTGCTGATCTTCCAGAAAGGTGGCCGTGACCTCGCCGGACTCGACCCGGTCCGGGAAGATCGCGCCGGCGTCGAAGATGTACTTGAGTTCCGGCACCTCGATGCCCTGTTCTACGCGGGCCGTAATGCGCGGCGCCCCGGGGGTGCCTTTCCTGGTGAAGATCTGGATCACCCCGGTTGCGGCGTCGGAACCGTACAGAGTGGAGGCCGCACCGCCTCTGGTGATCTCGATTCGGTCTATATCGCTGGTGAGCAGGTCGGCGAGCGCGGAGGACTGCTCGCCTCCAGTGCCCGCGGCGGTGGCCTGTTCGTTGTCGACGCGCACGCCGTCGACGTAGATGATTGGGGTCTGGGCGCCGAACACCGAGGAAATGCCGCGGAAGTTGATCAGTGAGCCCGTTCCCGGCTGCGCCGAGGTGGCGTTGACGGTCGCGCCCGCGACGCGACCCAGAAGCAACTGGTCCACGGACTGGACCGGCGCCTGCGCGATGTCTTCGGTAGTGAGTACCTCGACCGACGTACCGAGGGCGCGCCGGGCAGTTTCGGCCCCCACGCCGGTCACGACGATCACGTCGAGCTCGATCGCCGATGAGAACATCTCGAAATCGACGTCGTGCGTCTCCCCGGCGACGACGGTCACGATCTGTTCGGCTTCACCGTAACCGATAAAGGTCGCGCGCACGGCATGTTCGCCGACGGGGACATTGAAAAGCGTGAAACGGCCTGCTACATTGGTGAGTTTGCCGATTCCGGTCCCCGTTACAGTGACATGGGCATCGGAAAGGGGACGTCCGGATGAGGCGTCCAGGACCTGGCCCGTGATTACACCGGTCTGGCTCTGCGCCGGCGCCGGGGCCCAGACGGAAAGCGCTACCAGGATGACGAAGGCGGCAATCCCGCCGAGTCGTCGTTGATAGTGCGTGATGCCGGCTCTGCGGCGCTCTCGACCGTCCACGATTATCCTCCCGTTCCGTAGGATCCAAAAGCGGCGCGCAGCCTGTCCGATATCTCGCCCACGGTTGCGCCGGCGGAACAGGCCGCCACAACCGCCTCGGTGATCGACCCCTCGCCCCTCGCCCGCCGTTCGACGACGTCCAACGCCGCGTTCGTCGCGTCGGAATCCCGCGGGCTTCGCGCGCTCGCAAGCCTCGCTTTCTGCGTGCATTCGGCGTCCCGCGGGGGCTGGAAGGCCGAAACCGGCTGGTCCGCGGCGTCCTGATACCGGTTCACACCCACCACCACGGTCTCGCCCGATTCAATCTGCTTCTGCGCATCGTATGCGGATTCCGCGATACAGGCCGCGGTAAAGCCGTTTGCGGCAGCTTCCGCCGCACCGCCCTCCCCATCGACCGACTCGAGAACGGCAATGGCTTCCTCCTCAAGGTCGTCGGTCAACCGTTCCGCCGCGTATGAGCCGCCCATGGGATCCACCGTTTCCGGGATCCCGCTTTCGTACGCCAGAATCTGCTGGGTGCGGACGGCCAGTTGCGCTCCGGCATCGGACGGAAGGCCGAGCGCTTCATCGTAGGCGTTGACGTGCAGAGACTGCGCGCCGCCGAGGACGGCCGCCAGCGCCTGAAGGGTGGTCCGCGCGCAGTTGTTCAGCGGCTGCTGGGCCGTGAGTGTCGAGCCGGCGGTCTGGGCGTGAAATCTCAGTCGCCTGCAACGAGGGTCACGCACGCGCAGACGTTCCTCTACGAGGCGGCTCCAGAGTCGCCTGGCGGCACGGAATTTGGCGATTTCTTCGAGAAAATGGTTGTGGACCCCGAAAAAGAAGGAGAACGTCGGAAGAACCCGTTCCATTTCGAGGCCGGCCTCCCTGGCGGCGTCGGCGTACGCCAGGGCGTGAGCGAGTGTAAAACCAAGCTCCTGTGCGGCTGTCGCCCCGGCTTCTCTCATGTGGTAGCCGCTTACGCTGACGGGATTCCATTTTGGCGCTTCCCGGAGACAATAGCCCATCAGGTCCACGACAAGACGCATTGAATGGGAGATCGGGAAGATATAGGTTCCACGTGAAACATATTCTTTGAGAATGTCGTTCTGGACCGTGCCGGCAAGCGCCGATGCGGGCAATCCGCGCCTTTTTCCGAGGGCCGCGTACAGGGCGAACAGGATGCATGCCGTCGCATTGATTGTCATGGACGTGCTGATACGGTCCAGCGGGATTTCATCGAAAAGGATTTCCAGGTCCCACAGGCCGTCCACCGCCACGCCCACCCTGCCCACTTCACCTTCCGCGTTCGGATGGTCCGAGTCGTAGCCCATCTGCGTGGGCAGGTCGAACGCCACGCTCAGACCGGTCTGACCCCGGTCGAGCAGAGCGCGAAACCGGACGTTGGTCTCCGCCGGGGTTGAAAATCCCGCGTACTGGCGAATGGTCCAGAGGCGCCCGCGATACATGGTGGGATACGCGCCGCGGGTGAAGGGGGGCTCGCCCGCGCTGCCGATCCGTGCCGGGGGGGTTTCTTCCTGTTCGACCCCCGGAGAATGGCGGCCGGCAGTCCCGGCGATCATTCCAGCCACGTCGTCGAATAGGCGTCTGGCCTCTCTGGTATGGGCGCGCTGTCTGTAAGCCTGAATCAGGAGCGCCCTGGGGTCCAGGTCAAGGATGGCCGCCAGGTCGAGACATCGCTCATCGGAGGGAACGCGCTTTCCGCTTTCTATCTGTCCGATGTAGGTGCCCCACACGCCGATCTTTTCACCGAGCGCCTGTTGGCTGAACCGGCCCTTGCGCGCCCTTTCGATCATGTCTCCCAGAGTCATCTTCGGCGCCTCCGTTGCATGGCTGGAAAAAGGTGCAAGTGGGACTGTCGGGTAGACGCAAGACGTATGACGGTAGAAGAATTCTTTGCCAGAAGAGAAATTCCTCTGATAGCTTTTACCGAGGAGTCCGCCGGGTGAGGTCTCGCTATCAGACAGACATTCGGTCATCGAGCGCTACGTCATTCGCGAGCACTTCCAAAGCAGGGTGCGTTGTTCCGTCCCGCTCCGAGTTACGGCATCCTCTGGGCTGGCAGGCCATAGGATCCGGTGCATCCGGTGAGGGTATTCGCGCCATGCATAAGGCAGGCCCCGCGCCCAGCGGCGACTTTTGGTTCCTTTTGGTCGCTTCAAAAGTAACACGCCGTAGGCAGGGAATTTGGGGAAATGTGGATTTTGAATCTGGTTTTCGC
>JAPPNU010000069.1 GCA_028873695.1 Gemmatimonadota bacterium
CCCGCCTTGACCGCCACTTTTTCGCTCGCGCTCGGGAACTCACCGGTAATTTTAAGACAGCTTCGAATCAATTTCCTCGTGGATTTGGGAAAAGGTGACATTAACGCGCGCTTCGGCCGCGTGGTTGGCAATGACCCTGATTTCTGCATGGAAATCGGGGATTTTTTTTGCGAAGCGGTAAGAGGTGAGCCGGTAGACGTAAGAGGGCCGCCCCGCTTCCACCGGACATCGATACAACCCGTCGAGATGAATTGCCGTTGTCAACGCCCGAACGTGGGCAGCCACAAGGGCTGCCCCTACAAATGCAACAACGGCGCATCGAGGGCAGGATGCCCTCGCTCCAAAAAAAACAGCGAGACACCAAATGAGAAAGATAACCGCCTGGCGCACTACCCTTATTCGCTCGCGTCTAACGTCTCACACGGCGCAGTTGAGGGGTCGGAGTCTCAGGCCGGAGGTCGATCTTTTGCTGAATATGAGAAGATGGATACGCATGCACTGTTTTATTTGGATCTGCGCCACGGCCGTACCTCTTTCAGCGCAGTTGTCACTGAAATATGCCGAGGGGTTTCGGGTTGGCTACTTCGACGGGTACAAGGTCGTGACGGTCGTCGTGCCGGGGACCGATACCGGGGAAACCCTTCAATACGTCCTGGTACAGCGCGGCAGAAAATCACCCGATGGCTACGAAGAGTTCCCGAGGATTCGGATTCCCGTACGCGCGATTATCACCACGTCCACGACGCACCTGCCGCATATTGAAAAGCTGGATGAGATTCAAAGCCTCGTTGCGGTCGACAACGTCAGATTCGTCAATTCGAGGGCCGTCAGACAGCGTTTCGCGGAGGGCGGGATATCGGAAGTCGGCAGGGGTAAATCCATCGATATGGAGCGGGTCCTCGTGCTCCGGCCCGATATCGTCATGATCGACGCGCCGTCGCAGGACAATGCATACCATTCTCTCCGGCAGGCCGGGGTGGCCGCCGTGGTGAATGCCGCTTACGCCGAACCGACGCTGCTCGGGCGCGTGGAGTGGCTCAAATTCGCGGGCGTCTTCTTCAACAAGGAGAATCTGGCCGCATCGCAGTTCGACAGTATTGCATCCCGGTACAACGCACGTAAATCATTGACCGCGAACTTACAGCCTGACGGAAAACCCACCGTCTTCGTCGGATCCCTCTGGCGGGGAACCTGGTTCATGTCGGGCGGGAAATCCTATCCGGCGCAACTGCTCGAGGACGCGGGCGCGAATTACCTGTGGGGGAACAACGAATCGCGGCGGAGCCTGACGCTGGATTTCGAATCGGTCTACGAAAAGGCGCACGATGCCGATTTCTGGATTACCATGAGAAACGAATGGCGGTCCACAGACCACGTTATCGCGGAAGATGAACGGTACGGGAAATTCAAAGCCGTCAGAACGGACAGGGTCTTCAATGCCAATGCGCGCCTCAATGAACACGGCGGCAATGACTATTGGGAGACCGGACTGATCGAACCGGACGTGCTGCTGGCCGATATCATCAAGATCCTTCACCCCGACCTGGTCCCGGATCACCAACTCGTGTACTATCGGAAGCTCGATCCATAACCTATGAGAACCATACATTTTCTGATCCTGTGGAGTCTTCTCGCGACCGCGCCGCTCGAAGCGGCGGAGATCGCGGGCCGCGTCACCGACTCGGAAACACTTGTGCCCGTCGCCAACGCGCAGGTTCGCGTTCTCAACGCCGACCTTGCGACAAGGACCGACCGCAACGGCGAATTCCTCTTCACCGATCTGAATGCCGGCACCTATACGATCGCAATATCCCATATCGCATACCTGCCCGCGCAGCGCACGATCGGCGTGACCGGAACGACAGGCGTTGTCATCGGACTGTCGACCAGGACGTATCCACTCGGTGACATCCCGGTGATCGCCGAACCCTTCGGCGCCGGCGACATTCACAGGCAACCGGCCTATGCCACCGTGATCACGCGCGAAAGCTTCGAGGGCAGGCAGACGACCATGCCGGACGTCCTGGCCGAGGCCACGGGCGTACACGTCAAGCGCCTGGGCGGGTTGGGCGCATTCAGCACGATTTCCCTGCGGGGTTCTTCGGCCGACCAGGTCGAGGTGTATCTCGACGGCATTCTCCTCAACGCCGCATTCGGCGGCGGCGTGGACCTCGGCAATCTGCCGCTGGCGCACGTCGGTCAGATCGAAGTCTATCGCGGGGCGGGGGCCGGCGGCAACGGCATGGGCGGCGCCGTGCACGTGCGCACCCGCCGGCTGCAGAGACGATGGCAACATGGCGTTCGCGGATCGTGGGGGGCATTTGATACGCGGTTACTGAGCGGGGTCGTTTCGGGTACGCGGGGTAAGTCCGAGTTTCTTGCTGTGGCGGACTACGCGCAGAGCGATAACGATTTCAGGTTTATGGACGACAACGGGACCGAATACAATACCGGTGACGACGTTTGGAGCAGGCGCCGGAACAACGACCACCGGTCGATCAACCTGCTGGGCAAATGGCGACGCGCTTTAGGGGAAAACAGCGGCTTGTCCGTTCACGAAACCCTGTACTGGAAAGCCCAGGGCATACCCGGTATCAGCAACAACCAGTCACGGAACGCTCAGCTCGACGCCTTCCGGACCATGACCGAAATCACGTACGAGAACCGGGCATTGTCGAAAGGCATGAATACGCATCAATCGCTTTACGTCACCCACACCAGTGAGCGGTTCCGCGACCTCGACGGGGAAGTGGGAATTGGCCGCCAGGATAACGAATATCGCACGCGCACGTACGGATGGCGGGGCCGTTTGCAGACGGTGTTGCTTTCACGCTGCAATACAACGGCCGTCGTTAGCCTTCGCCGGGAGGCCTATGCGCCCAAAGCGCGGATCCGGAGCATCGCGAATTTCTTCGACAGCCGGCGATGGTCTCTGTCCGCGCGCGCGGGTGTCGACGTTTCACTGCCCTGGAACATTGGCGTCTGGTCCGCAGGCGCCGAACGGCGGTTGATACACAGTTCGTTTACAGGCGCAAACCCGTTCGATTTCTCTCCCCTTGCGCCGGATTCCGCGAATACACGCAATCTCACGAGCGTGCGTACCGGCGTGCGGCTCGACCTGACATCCCACCTTGCGTTCAAGGCCAATGCCGGGCGGGTCTTCCGGATTCCTTCTTTCTTCGAACTCTTCGGCGACCGCGGCGGTGTGGTGGGCAACGTTAATCTCCGGCCCGAATACGGATTCGCGTGGGACGCGGGCATACGCTATTCGGACGAGACGAATACGCTGGAACTGGCGTTCTTCGATCAGCGCTATGAAGACCTTATCCAGTTTGTCCACACTTCTCAGGCCACGTCGCGGCCAGTCAACATCGGCAAGGCACGCGTGTACGGGCTGGAATTAACCGCGCAGAGGCGCTTCGGAGCCGGCTTCAGCCTTTCAGGGAATTACACGTTTCAAGATGCCAGAGACAGATCGGCAATTCCATATCTGACCGGCAACATTCTGCCCAACCGTCCCCCCCACGCGCTGTTTGCCCGTGCGACGGCCCGGCTCGGACGTTGGACCCTGGTCTATGATTACAGCGTCGAGGACGGCAGCTTTCTGGACCAGGCCAATCGACGCCCGCTAACGATGCGCCAGATTCACAATGCCGGCGTGAAGGTGGATGCCGGGATGCGGTTGCAAATCGGACTGGAGGCCAGGAACTTAACCGGTGCACAGATAGCGGATACCTGGGGATTTCCACTGCCGGGCCGCGCGTTTTTCGTGAGCATTAAAACGGAACAGGCAATGGAAGAATAGAGCGAGGGGGATTCAATGAGGAGGTTGTTGTTCGTACTGTTTCTTGCAACCGATGCACTGGCGAACCAGGCGGTCATTACCACGACGGATTACAGCAGCGGAGCATTGTCAAGCCTGGACCTCGGCACGAACACGCCAGCAATCGACCATCTGACCATTCATTCCGACGCCGCCGTACGCGTCTATCGCGACAGGGTGTACGTTCTCAATCGTCTGGGACAGGACAACGTGATCGTCCTCGATCGCGGGGATCTTGCGACGCCTTTGACGCAATATTCCACGGGGAACGGCTCAAACCCCCACGATATCGCCTTTGTCAGCGAGGAGAAAGCGTATATCTCACGCTATGAACGAACGCAATTGCTCATCGTCAATCCCGTCACGGGCGATTCGCTGGGTTCGGTCGACCTTTCGACATTCGCGGATGCCGACGGCCTGCCCGAAACGTCTCAACTCGCGCTATACGGCGGTCATCTGTTCGCGGTGTGTCATCGGCTGGACAGGGAGAATGGGTGGGTGCCGACCGAATTCTCAACGATTGCAGTTATCGACGTGAAGACCGACCAGCTGGTGGACGCGGATCCGGCAGCAGAGGGCACGCAGGGGATTGAAATGACCAGCAAGAATCCCGCGGGTGCAGCCCGCCGAGGCAGCAAGTGGATCGTAAATGCGGTGAATACCTACTCCGACCTGACCGACGGCGGTATCGAGGTGATCGATCTCACGACCTTGCGGAGCGAAGGCGTTGTGCTGGACGAGGCGGCCGTGGGCGGCAATCTGAGTTCTCTGGTGATGACTTCCGATAGCGACGGGTATGCTGTTGTCACCGACGAAAACTTCGTCAATACCGTCAAGCGGCTGGATCTGGCAATGCTGTCCGTGTCCCCGGGGCTGAGCGGTCTCTCCGGCGGATTCGTGCCCGGCTTAGGCGTGTTCGGCCAGAGGCTGTATGTTCTTGATCAGGGGAGTTTCGGCGATCCGGCTTCCGCCGGCATAAAGGTGTACGACGTGAGTACGGATGCGCTTGTGGCCGGTCCGATCAGCACGGGCTTGCCACCGTCCAGCATCGCGTTTGTCGGCAGTGTGGCTGACTTCGATGGGGACTGCGTCGTGGATTTCAGCGATTTCCTGGCGTTCGCCTCGGCGTTCGGCAGGTCGGCCGGCGACGATGATTTCGACGGCAGATTCGACCTGAACGGCAATGATGAGGTCGATTTTCAGGACTTCCTGATCTTTGCGTCGGAATTTGGAGGGGGATGAACAAAGAAGAAGACAAAGGTAGAGGGAAGAAGGAAAAAGGAAGAAGGAAGAAGCGTTGGTAACTTTGCAATATGCGACGCCGGCAGCTGGGCTCTGGTTAGGTTACGAGAAGTGGATAGGGGTTTGGCGCATGACCTACCCCCCCGTCCTGAAGGAAAGGGAAACGGTAATGGTTTGCTTTTGCATTTCGCTTTTAGCTGACGGCTGCAAGCTGCTCCAACCCTGGAGGCCACACCGTTTACAGAAGCGATGCCTTTCGAGAGCACTTACAGAGCAGGGCGCGCTGTTCCGTTCCCCTCCGATTTGCGTTATTCTCCATCGTTGGCAGACAAGCGTATTCGGTGCGTCCTGTGAGTATATTCGCGCCATGCATATGGCAGGCCCCGCGCCCAGCGGCGACTTTTGGTTCCTTTTGGTCGCTTCAAAAGGAACACGCCGTAGGCAGGGAATTTGGGGAGATGTGGATTTTGATCTTGTTTTTCGCTTTTAGCTTATGGCTGACAGCTGAGAGCTGATGGCTTCTTCTGAGAGGGCCGGGGAGAGAGGTCTGGGTGGTAGGGAAGGGTTGCTTTTGATCTTGTCTTTTGCTTTTGATTCTAGCTGACGGCTGATAGCTGATAGCTTTCTTCCTGACGGCTGATAGCTGACAGCTTCTTCTGAGAGGTCTGCGGGGCTGGGTGGTGGGGTAGCCTTTGATCTTGCCTTTCGTTTTTTGGCTGATGGCTGACGGCTGATAGCTGACAGCTTTGTCTCCTTATGAATGAATATCTCGATCGGCACGACCACTACGACCTGCTTCGCGATGGCCGTTTCTTGATCGCGGAGTTGCACACGCCCCACCAGGTGCTGAGTACGTCGGCGCATCGCGGCGGGCTGTGCATGGGCATCCGATTCCTGGTGAATCATCAGAGTTGCGAGGGCACCGGGCACGAAGCGCGCTTTGCGTTGATCAGGCAACTCGGCCAGGCGGGCTATCATCGCCACGTCTGCAAGGAACGTAGCCTGCCGCCTGATGACGTCGCCGTGATGGGCACGGCCGCGAATATGAACTGCGCGGCCCATGTCGTTGAAACCCATGCCGAATTGCGCGTGTGTGCGGTTGTGACGGCGGGGGTGGAGGGAAATGCCGGATGCGCGGGGGACCCGGCAACCTGGCACGAAGAGGATGCAGAATGGATCCAGGCAAATCCGCAGGCGGGCACGATCAATACCATGCTGCTCATCAACTGGCCGCTCACGCCTGGCGCGATGGCGCGGGCGGCAGTCACGATGACCGAGGGCAAGTCCGCCGCACTGCGTGATCTTGCGGTATCCAGCCGCTATTCTCACGACCTCGCAACGGGAACCGGCACCGATCAGTACTGTATTGCGGCGCCGCTGGACGAAACGAGAATACCAAAGACCAACGCCGGTCATCACGCGAAACTGGGGGAATTGATCGGGAGGGCGGTACGCAGTGCCACACTGGAAGCCCTGCGTTGGCAGAACGGCCTGGAGCCGTCTCATACGAGGAGCGTCTTCCACGCGCTGAAGCGTTTCGGGCTCGGGCGCAAAGGTTTTCTGGCGGCAATGCATAAACGTCTGAAGGAAGAAGAACGCGTATTGCTGGAGAAAAACCTCGAGTCGGTCGTCTATGAACCGCGTGTCTCGGCGGCGGCATATGCGCTTGCGGCTGTCTGGGACCGCGTGCGGTTCGGAACGCTTTCGCATGCGTTGGCCGATCCTGTGCTTCGGCAGCAGGCGGCCACGTTGGCGGCATCGCTGGCAGCGAAACCCGACGCCTGGCCGTCCTGCTACGCAAGGCTTCACGCCAGGGAAAACGCCCTGCTGGAACTCGTTTACGATGCGTTCGCCCTGGGATGGCGTCTGAAATGGACCTGACCATTCTCGCGCCGGACCCGTTTCTGCTCCTTTTCGCGGTGTTTCTGGACGGCCTGTTCGGCGACCCGGTCTATGCATGTCACCCCATTCGCCTGATGGGTGCGACGCTCTCCATTTTCGAGCGGGCAATGCGCCGTATCGGTCTGGATGGCTACGCGGGCGGATGTCTGCTGATGGTGCTCCTCTCCGCATTGTGGCTTGGGATTGTCTGCGGATTGGCCATGGTCCTGAATTACGCGCAGTACGACGCCGGATGGATCTTCCAGGCATATATTATATTTAGTATGATCGCGCTGAAGGACCTGTGTAAACACGGGATGGACATCGACCGCGCCGCCGATCCGGACAGCGCGCGAAGGGCGGTTTCGATGCTCGTCGGGCGCGATACCGACAGGATGGATACCGCTGCCTGCCGGCGGGCGGGCATGGAGAGTTTGAGCGAGAATGCGGTGGACGGGTTTGTGTCGCCCGTCTTCTGGTACGTGGTTCTGGGACTGCCGGGAATCGTATTCTTCAAGGTGGTCAGCACCATGGACTCCATGGTGGGTTTCAGGACGCCGCGATACCGCTACTTCGGGTGGTGCGGGGCCAGGATGGATGACGTGCTCAACTATGTCCCGGCGAGATTGACCTGCCTGGGGATGGTGGCGGTCGCGTTCATCCTGCCCGGATGTTCCGCGCGCAAGGCGTTGATTGCCGGATGGCGGCAGCACGCGCTCGTTCCCGGACCCAACTCCGGCTGGAGCGAGGCGACGGCCGCAGGGGGTTTGCAGCGGCGTCTCGCGGGTCCCATCTGGCAGGACGGCGAGAGGATTACAGACGTCTGGTTGGGCGAGGGGTCGGACCCGGAAGGCGGACAGCCCGGGGATATGCGCCGCGCGTGTACGTTTGTCATTGTCACCTGTCTCCTGGCGACGGTCGCCGCTGTTGCATGTCTGTTCGTTTTGCCCCCGCGCGGGTTGACTTTCTGATGCCCCGCCGCTATCTTGATCTGCCATACTTGAGTAATCGGGTAGACCCTATTCCGGGAGACGGCGATCATGAAATCTCCATATGCTGTTCTGACTCTGGCGGCAATCTGCCTTTCTCTAAATCCCGCCTCTGCACAGGACCGTAGAACGACGGCAGGCGACGTGATGGACCGGGAGACCCTGATGGCCTTTGTGGATGCGGCCAGGGATTCCCTCGAGAGCGCCCCCGACTACGCCGTCGTCGGGCGATTGGTGGAGGCATTCAGGACCGAAGGCGACTGGAAGGCCGGCCCTGTCTATCTCGTCATTCTGACCCCGGAAGGCGTGGTGAGTTTTCATGCGGCCGATGTGACGTTCGAAGACAGGAATGTACTCGATCTCGAGGATGACAGAGGTACGAAGCTTGTCCGGGACATGCTCGCCGCGGCCGGTGACGACGGCGGGTTTGTCGAGTACTACTGGGACGATCCAGCGGTTGAGGACGACGAACCATCCAGACTCGCCTACGCGGTTTCCGTTTCCATTCAAGGTGACGACTTCATCCTTGTCGCCGGCTTCCACTTGGATCTTTCGGACGTCGACGCCGAGCCGAGCATCTTCGAACTGCTGGAGGTGACGGCCCGGGACGTCAGGGACAGGGAGTCGTTGAGAGCTTTTGTAGAAGGCCTGAGGGTCCTGGTACCCCTCATCGAAGAAAAGGGCTATGGCTACCTGGCAACCGTCCAGGCCGCAATCAGGACCGAGGGCGAGGATTTCAAGCATGGATCGATCTACATCTTCGTCATTAGCACCTCGGGCTACCTGATCTTTCACGGGACCGCAGACCTCAGTTTGATAGGCGAGAACATGATCGACGTCGAGGACGTCAACGGCCTCAAGATCGTACAGGAGATCATCGCGAAGGCCGAAGCCGGCGGCGGTTTCGTGAAATACTACTGGGACAACCCCGCGATCATTGGAGACGAGGACACGAAGTCGCCCAAGCTCAGCTACGTGATCCCCGTCAACGTATTCGGTCAGACCTTTATCGTGGGAGCGGGCATCTATCTGGATAGCGATATCGCATTCGAAGACGTCGCCCAGGTGGAGGTTCAGATTGTCGGCGATGGAGACCCCGGGGGGCTGACCGTCGAGGTTTCGCGTTCGATTTCCGGACGCGCGCCCGTCTACGCGTGGCGCAAGACGACCGATGATACGGGACACGCCGTGGTGAGAGTGACACCGGACGAACAGCGACGAGTAAACGGCATGTACCGGGCGCGCGTGCGTCGTGCGGAAGGTGAGACCATCGCAAGCTGGAGCAGTATTCCGCTGATGCCCGGCAGGCACGTGACCTATGAGGTCAATCTGAATGGCGAGGTAAATGCCGTCAGCCATCTTGCGGCATCGTTGGACGCCAACCGGCCGAATCCCTTCAACCCCGCGACAACCATACGCTACTCCCTGGAGAAAGCGGTCGACGTAGAACTGGCCATCTACAACCTGCTGGGACAGGAGGTCCGCCTGCTGGTTCGACAGTTCCAGTCCGCAGGGAATTATTCCGTCGTATGGGACGGGCGCGACGCTGCCGGACGGCAGGTGAGTACTGGCGTGTACCTGTATCGACTCCGGGCGGGAACGGACGTGGTCGCGCGCAAGATGGTGCTGGCGAAATAATGGCCACGCGAAAACTTGCCATTCGTTGACTTTCGCAGGAGGTAGTGAGGGAAACAAAAAAGAAAGCCCGCCAATTTGCTATCGTGGCGGGCCGTTGGCAATGTTAAGTGTAGCGGGTTATTGCTCTATGGCGTTGAGCCTTTCCTCGTTCTTGGCGATGCGTTCTCCGAAGGAATCCAGACGTTCGTCGATACGCTTGATGTCTTGCCTTAGTTCTCGAATGTCAGCCTTTAAATCTGTTCGCAAATCTTGAATGTTGGCAATCAGACTAAACATCGTGAGAAGAATAGCCGCAAGTGCAACAAGATTGGGCGTATTTACCTTGAGTACGTCACCCCATGAGATGGTTTTGCCGTTCAATTTGTCCCTCCAATCTGTACGAAAGAAAAGTACCTCAAAATGGTACATCTTGTCAAGTGGAAAGATTAAAATACAGATGCTGTTGTACCAGGGGAATTGCTATGGGAGAGGTGGATTCGGATGAGCAAAAGAAAAAGCCGGTGCTTTAGGATTGCGTTTGTTCTTGGACCTGCCTGAATGTGACATTTGGCTGCAATTCCCTTGAACATAGACGGGTTTCGCGATTACAGAAGGAAAGGCGCAGCCCGTCTTTTAGTTGGCGCCGATGTGTCGCGCGATTCCGGAGGCACAGTGACTGAGGCGATTCTGACGGCGCACGATCTCACCATCGGATACAAGAGCGGTCGTCGTCCGCCCCACGTTGTGGCCGGGGATATCGACGTATCGTTGGATCACGGTGAATTCGTTTGCCTGCTGGGTCCCAACGGCGCGGGAAAATCCACGCTCATGCGCACGCTCGCCGGGATGCAGGCGCCGCTGAACGGCTGTGTACATATCGCGGGGAGAGATATCGCGGAGATGTCCGCGACGGCAGTCGCCCAACTGCTCAGCGTTGTGCTCACGGACCGTGTCAGCGCAGGTACCATGACGGTCCGCGATCTGGTCGGCCTGGGAAGATATCCACACACCGATTGGATCGGCCGCTTCACCCCCGAAGATCAGAAGGCCGTTTCCTGGGCGATTCACGCGGCGGGCGCGGGGGACCTGGAACTCCGCAACGTGGCCGAACTCAGCGATGGCGAACGCCAGAGGGTGATGATCGCGCGCGCGCTGGCGCAGCAGCCGGACCTGATGATCCTGGATGAACCCACGGCCTTTCTCGACCTGCCCCGGCGCGTGGAAATCATGGCTTTGTTGCGAAATCTCGCGCATACGACCCGGAAAGCCGTATTCCTCTCCACGCACGACCTGGACCTGGCGCTGCGCTGCGCGGACCGCATCTATCTCCTGCCGTCAGAGGGCGTAATGCAGACCGGCGCACCGGAGGACCTCGTACTGAACGGGGCGTTTGAAGCCGCGTTCGGGAGCGATGGCGTTCGTTTCGACTCCGATTCGGGCGCGTTCAGGCTATCCCCCGAGCGCGGCCACGCCACGGTCGATGTTGCGGGAAAGGGACGGCATGCGTATTGGACGAAGCGGGCGCTCGAGAGGGCGGGATTCCAGGTGAGGGACGGGGCCTCCGGGTGCCGCGTCGACGTCCTGGAGGGCGAAACCGTCACCTGGCGTTTCGATCGTGGGGAAGCCACGATGGAGTTCTATTCTATATACGACTTGATCGCAGTGATTAGATGCGAAATGGGAATACATACTCTGCGCGAGTCTGGAAAGACGGGATGAGGTCGGAACCGAGAGAAGAAGCGCGGGAAGGACCGCGGCCCACGATCATCGTGCCGGGGCTGTTCCTGCTGCTGTTGATCACGTTCGGTCTGAGCCTGTCGCTCGGATCGGTCCGCATTCCGCTGGCGGGACTATTGGACGTTTTCATGGGGAGGGAGGCGACCTCTCCCGCGTGGGCGATCATCATTCACACCATCCGTCTGCCGCGGGCGATCACGGGTGTGATGGCCGGGGCCGCGCTGGCCGTCGGCGGCCTGCAGATGCAGACGCTTTTCCGCAATCCGCTGGCCGATCCGTTCGTACTTGGGATCAGCGCCGGCGCCAGTCTGGGGGTTGCCATTGTGGTGTTGACGGCGGGCGCGGCCGGCGGCGCGCTGATCGCCGGACTGGGCATTCTGGGAGACCTCGGCCTGGTTGTTGCGGCAATCCTGGGCTCGGCTGTGGTGCTGGGGTGCGTGCTGCTGGTGTCCCGCAGCGTAAGCAGCGTGATGACGCTACTCATCCTCGGTCTGATGTTCGGATACGCGACGGCGGCATTCGTCAGCATTCTGATCTACTTCAGCGTGCCCGAACAGATCCAGTCGTATATCCTGTGGACGTTTGGCAGTTTCGGCAGTGTGACGTGGCGCCAGATACCGGTGCTCGTCTGCGCGATTCTGATCGGCCTCCTGCTGGCGCTGCTGTGCATCAAGCCTCTCAATGCGCTCCTGCTGGGAGAAAACTACGCAAGAAGCATGGGACTCAACGTTAAACGAGCGCGTTTGTGGATCCTGGTCAGCGCGTCCGTTCTCGCGGGCGCCACCACCGCCTTCTGCGGGCCGATCGCGTTCCTGGGCCTGGCCGTGCCGCACCTTTGCCGCAGTCTCCTGCACACGTCGGACCACCGCGTGCTCATGCCCGCCGTCATCTGCCTCGGCGCCACCCTCGCGCTGTTGTCCGATCTGTTCGCCCACCTGCCGGGGAGCCAGTACGTACTTCCGCTGAATGCGGTGACCTCCCTCATCGGCGCCCCCGTGGTCATCTGGTTCATCCTCCATCGCAGAAACCTGAGCCAGACGATTTAGCGAATTGAAATCAACAACCGACCAGGATTAAGCAGGATTAAGAGCCAAGAGCAGAACCAATCAGGATTAACAGGATTAGAGGCCAGAGCAGGATCAAAATCGATCAGGATTAGGCAGGATTACAAACCCGAGAGCAGAACCAAAAACCGACCGGGATTAAGCATGATTAACAACCCAGGAGCAGAACCAAAAACGACCAGGATTAAGCAGGATTAGAGGCAAGGGCAGGATACAAAACCGAAAGATCCGCCTATTGCGGCAGCGGGCCACCGACCGTACCACAAACTGGCAGTTTGCGGCACTCGATAGAGCGCATTCACATCCCGATCACTCCCCCCTTGAGGGGGAGTCGCAGAAGCCGAGCCTGTCCTCCGAATACGTGCCCTGCCTGCGCTGCCTGCACTGAGCTTGCCGAAATGCGCTTGTCGAAGCAAGCCTGCCTGTGGACAGGCGACGGCTGATGCGGTGGGGGGGTTCAACTCCCAATCGCAGGTCTGACCGCAACGTGAGACTGTCACAATGAACCGAATCCCGTCGGCATATACTGCCAAAATCAGAACAGGACAATACACCCGCAAAGTGTATTGTCCTGTTTTCTCGTTCAGGGCGAAAGGTACTCAGGAAATGGAATTCATCCCGATTCTTCATCCAACAATTGACCGAACGCGTCCAGACCGGATACCTGAACCGCCGTACGATGCAACGCCTTTAGACGCTGTGCGTCATCCACGTTCGCTATGCGTTCGGCGTATGGATGCGACGGAGGGAGATCGAATCGAACTTCCAGTACGGCGAGGATACTCTCCCGGAGCCCTTGTTCAATGCCCTGCTCGATGCCCTGTCGGGTGAGGTATTGGGCAAAGGATGATTCACGTAAGAGATCCATCATGCCCTCCTTTAATATGTCGGTTTCTTTCTTGGATGGTCGATAATATCAAGCGATACCTCGAACAATGATATCGAAAGGGTGGAGCGGACATTCCTGTCTGCTCACGATCATAATCCCAGGGCGTTGCATTCCAACTTCCAAGCACGCCATGACTTGCCGCTGTCTCCGCCATAGGATCGAGGAAGGCGCTATCAAAAGGATCACCTGATGCGGGCAGACAGGAATGTCCGCCCCACCTTCAGGCATGATTCTTCAAATGCCGGATTATCTTTTTTACACTACACTCCGGTTCGGTCACGTCAAACGGACAACAGGTCAACGATAACGCTTCATCAAATCTGAATTCTTCGGTTTTGTCAAACTCCTGCGACTTCGGATAGATCAGCGAAACCTTCCTGCAGCAGTATTTTTTCCCGTAAACGAACATCTGGTACATGTCGGCCTGGTGGACGCCGCGTTTCAGATCTCCGTCCTCCGCGTTAACGCGCTTCCACTTCGTGTCCAGAATAAACTCAGGTTTGTTGCCAGACATCAAGCTTATGTCCGGCTTCATTGCGAATACTCGCCGCTCTTGTCCATCCGTAACCAGATACTCTTGTGGTCCTTGTTTACGCACTGAATAATCACCTTGATGTCGCCGGAAACTGGCCGCAACGTAATCCTCGAAAATCTCCCACATCGGAAAAAGCAACGCCTGGTTGACGTGTTTGCCTGCATAAGTTGTCAGGCCTTGATTGAATAGAAACAGCCCGACCCACTGCATCACCGCGTCGTAATGTCGAATCGTACGGTCGACCCGATGCCGGTTCCAATCGCTGTGGTGGTCTGTGGAAGTGGAGATATCCGAAAAACTGACGCGCAATTGGTGGAGTAACTGCTGGTTTCTCGGCTGGCGGACCGTTCCGGTCAGTTTGTCAATCGTACTGTGGATCAATCGATTCGCGGGTCGATTGGCGCTGAACTCGTCGTAGCGAACGCAAAAGCGCGCGCGATTGGATGCATTTTCCCGGATGTGCTGAGGAAACAGAATCCGCCCGCGTAGACAGGGCAGGTTGTCCTCCACGGACTGATAGTGACGGGCGATACCTCGCTGCGTGAGCATGACGAGGTTGTTCAAGAACAGGTGGACGAACACTTCCAGCATATTAAAACGCCGCACAGCATTGATCTGGGTCTCGTTGAATACAGCCTGTGATTTGAAACCACGCCAGGTGCGAAGCATGGAATAAAAAATCCGTTTGGTTTCGGATTTATCTTCGTCGTCATGGACGAAATCAACCTTTGGCAGAATTTCAAGCACCGTTCTCTTGCCGGTCTCGATGATTCCGACGTAGTTTCCGGCAAACAACTTGCCGTTCCTGTCTTGTAGCACCGGCCTGTAGTTGCCGGGGACATCGTGTTGATTCTCCTGAGCGAACTCTTTCAGGCCTTTCAGTTCATCCGTGCTCAGGTCGGTCAGTTCTTCGTGTTCTTTAACGACCAGTGGTTTTTTTCGTCGCGGCATCGTCAGGAGCCTGGTTCGGTTTCAGCGGTATCTTTTCGTGGTGATGGCTTCGCGCTGTAGATCGCCTGGTAACTCTCGGCCTCGTGCCATCTGTCGTCGTCGTCAGCCAGTACTTCATAGACTTTCTTTTCGACATCGATCAACTGATCCTCCGCCCGCAGTTCTTCTGGAATATCCCTTTTGTCGATGAACCCATTGCGATTTAAAACCAGCTCTATTTTCTCCCAGTTATCGTAGAAATATTCCTGCAATAACGGGACGATCTTGTTTTTAAACGTCAAGGCGAGTGAATCGATGCTCTTGACATTCATCAAGTACGTGTGTCCGATCTGATGCTCCCGATCGAGCAGGAACCGGATGCGTTCGTTCATAACCTTTAGTAATTCCTGACAATTGACACCCTCGATATCGTCTGGAACGAGCGTTGGATCCGGCATCATCTCGACGAATTCGAACCTTCGTCGCAGTGCCGTATCCAAAAGGGCGATTGACCGATCGGCGGTATTCATGGTGCCGATGATATAAAGGTTGTCGGGAACTCCGAAATCTTCGTCTTTGGAGTACGGGAGCGTGACGGTTGCTTCATCATCCCCACCGATCCGCTTGGATTCTTCAATCAGCGTTATCAACTCGCCGAAAATCTTCGCGATATTGCCACGGTTTATTTCATCGATGATCAGGACGTAATTTTGTTTCCTTACTTGGGCCGCCGCGTTTGGTTGCCACTCGTTCTCCTGAAATTCCCTGATTTTTTCGAAAAGCGCAAAGTAGTATCGCGCGTTGGCATGCAGAGGCTTTTTCGAATTCCTGGTTGGTTTGATGTCTTCTTTCGACCTGACCTCCCCGTCACAAAAAGCCTTGTAATGCATTTTGATGACATTTCTCGTAAGGTACCGATAGTTTTCTTCGGTACCAGCCAATACAGACTTAAACGTATCATCGCCTGACCAGATCACCTCTATGATTTTCTTGGTTCCTTCTTTCCGATCGATCAGATTCAGGTCGATTTGTTCGTCTGAGTCCAGCCTCTCATCAATCCACTCGGCAAATGCCTCAAGCAAATTGTCTATGTCCCAAAACTCTTCGGCTGCTTGACCAGACCGCCACTTGTTATCCAATGCACGTTGCGAGATTCCCCGAAATATGCCACGGGATAGTTCATACTCTAACTTTCCTTCTTCATCCATGTGATCGGACAAAACAGGCCTGATGCCCTCAATGAAATCCTCGTAATTGTAGTTCTGATGAAATGTCACCATTTCAATCTGGCCACTCTTCTTCAGTTCGCTGAACCGCCGCATCTTGTCTTTACGGTCTTCTTTGGTTTCCAATTCAAGCAGATCCACAGGCTTGTTGTCAATGATCGCCAACGCGTGATTGATCGTGTGCCATGTCTTACTCGTACCCGGAGGGCCATACAGGATCTGATTTAAAGGATTTGGATTCTTTGTAACAGGTTCTACCGACCGCAGACTGTCTGGATTCGGTTCTGGTTCGATCACGGTTGAGCCCTCCCGGAGTGTTTCCATGAGGCCAAACGAACGATTGTAGCTCTCGGCACCTCTGAATGCCCGGTTCGTACCGTCGCCCGACCTGCTGAATCCTACCATCGCCGTCAAGCCCGATAATTGCGCGTCGGACTTGTTTATCCAAAATACGTGAATCCTACTGGTCTCATTTAGCCCTGACTCGGCGTAGTCGTTTTTTTGTACGATACCGATCGCCCTTCCCCTTTGCCTGCCTGTTCTGACCAGTATGGTATCGCCTCTCGCAGGTTCGATCAGAGGATAGCTGCCTTCTTCCTGCCACGATTTTCCGGAACCCGGTCCTCCCGTATATACCCAGTTGTTTTTTTTGAAGTCGTCCCAATAATCACCGCCACCAGGATCAAAAACGTAAGTGCTGATTTGATACAATCTATCGCTTATTTGAATGTCCCCGGAGTTTTGCAGGTATGAGAACATATTTACTTCATACGGCTGGCATCCTGGAAATGCATCCCTGAGCTCTTCTAGGAGAGACTGGTAATTCTCGTAGCCACCGCCTTCCTTGATCTCACTCTGTATGTCTGGCAATGCCGGCAGACCCAGAGCTTCCGACAGATCATTGATCGTATCGTCCACCGACTGGAAGTATCCGGGATTGATCAAGAATAGGGCTTGCGTCAGTTTGGGTACCCCAACTCCCTTAATATCCAGAACATCCTTAAAGTCATTCGGTTCTATCTCTGGATGGACCGGTACTGCCTGGCGGAAAAGACGCCAGAGCAAGTCATTATGGAAGTTTTCTCCATCACGAAAAAGAGCATTAAGGGCGGGAGGAGTGGGAAAGATGTAGTTTTCATCAACGCTCGGATCCGGAAGCGGACTTCTGACTGCGAATTCATGGCTGACGCTTTCGTACACCGTTTCCAATTGCTTGGTTGCGGCTTTTGACGCCAGGAAATACAAGAAGGAGAATGGATCGATTCCCTCTTCTCCATATTCAAGGCGTGCGAGGTTTTCTCCCCAATTCACCTGCATGGCTTTTTCGTTAAGGTAGGCCTCGCCCTCGCTCGCAATTCTCCCTGCCAACTCTCGAAACCACGGTACCCAATCGTAGATCTCTTTCATTAGATTGTCTCCCTACTGTGGATGAATTCCTTAACGAAACGTACTGGTATTTGCAGCGAGAGTACGTTGCCTTTGGTCCCGGCAACAGTCGATCGTACTCTCGACATATGGCAGACCGTTCTGAATGACTCCGGAGCGAGGGCATCCTGCCCTCGAACTTCGAGCAACCGACCATTCTCCACATCGCGGGCCAATTGCTTCCCTTCCATCCGAAGCCCCATCCGGAATGACGGCGCCAGCGCGTCGCGATTTGGCCATCGAGGGCAGGATGCCCTCGCTCCCGGAAAACGCGTTGCCAATACGCGGTCGTTGAGCTTGTCGAAACGTCCGCGCTTCGCTTCCCACTGACTGCCTCTTGCCTATATCAACCCCTTCTCCGTTGCGATTGCGACGGCTTCGGTACGGTTTCCCGCGCCGAGTTTGGCGAGGATCTCGCTGACGTGGAACTTGACGGTGCGTTCGGAAATGTAGAGCCGGCCGGCGATTTCCTTGTTCAAAAGACCCGTCGCGATCAGGTTCAACACTTCCTTCTGCCGCGCTGTCAACGCATCCGGATCGTTGATGCTGTCCAGAAATCTCGAAGCAACCGCCGGTTCCAGCAAAGACCCGCCTTCATTGACCACCCTGACAGCGCGAAACACGTCCTCCCTTGGCGCGCCCTTGAGCAGATAGCCCATTGCACCCGCGTGCATGGCCGAGACAATGCGTTCGTCCGTGTCGAAGACAGTGAAGACAATCGCCCGTGCCCGAGCGTTGATTTCCTTCAAGCGCTTGAGAGTCTCGATCCCATCCACTCCCGGCATCTCCAGGTCCAGCAAAAGCACGTCTGGATCGCACTCGGCCACCTTCCGCAGCGCCTCCTCCCCATCGCCGGCTTCTCCAATCACCTCGAAATCGGACTGCGTATTCAACATCGCGGCCAGACCGTCGCGCACAACGGGGTGGTCGTCGACGACCAGTATGCGAATCGGCGCGCTCACGCTGTCTCCTTCGCAGGAATGCGGATCTCCAATCGCGTACCATGCGCGGGCGCACTTTCAACAACCAATGAACCACCCAGTAACCGCGCCCTTTCTCTCATTCCGATCAGACCGTGCCGACCTTCGATATCGCTTTCAACTTCGAATCCATGGCCGTTGTCTTCAATTGCAAGCGTCGCATAGTCGGGGGTGGATGTCAATTCGACGAGCACCTTCTTCGCATCTGCATGTTCAACGACGTTGTTCAGGGCCTCCTGCGCCATGCGATACAGACCGGATTCGACCCTGGCGGATAGAGGATGTCCGCCAACACATTCCACGCGGACGTCCAGACCTGCCCTGGATCCGATCTCCTTTACCAAGTCTTCCAATGCCCTCTGAAGCGAGCGATTCTCGAGCGGGGCCGCCCGGAGGTCCAGTACCGCCCGGCGCGCCTCCTCGAGATTGCCGCGAGCCAGCGTCATCGCGCCGCGCAGAATCTCGGACAGTTTTTCGCGATCCGTATCGCTGTCAAGCAGCGCATCCAGCGTTTCCAGCCGCATCAGAATCGCTGCCAGACTCTGACCGAGGGTATCGTGTATTTCCCGCGCGAGCCGGAGACGCTCATTTGCGACGCCGGTCTCCACGCTTTGTTCATACAAACGCGCCCGTTCAATTGCGATGCTTGTCAGATCGCCCACGGTGTTGAGCAGGCGCAAGTCCTCGGCCGAAAGTTCACGCCACTCGCCGCTCGCCACGTTCATCACGCCGACTCTCTTCCCCTTCGCGTACAACGGAATGCTCGCGTGATACCGCAAACCTCCCGTCCCTTCAACGAGCCCCTTCAGACGGCTGCACGTCACAACGTTCACGTTCGCGGCCCCCTTCAGATCACCTCTCCGGTAGGTGTCCAGGCAGTAGCACCATCCTCCCATTTTGACCGGATTGTCCCGCAACGCGGGTGGCAGGTTATGTGCAGCCGCAAGGTATGGTTCACCGGTCTCGTCGCTCATAAGCCAGATCCAGCTTGTGTTCAGGCCGAGCAGGGCGGCAACCTGTCGTAGCGTTGCTTCCAGGGCCTGATCGAGATGGACGGATTGGTTTAACGCGTGTGCGATTTCATTCAGAACGGTGAGTTCGCGATTGCGCTGTCCGAGTTGGTCGGTCGAAGTCGGCATGTCGTCTTTCCGTTGCATCTGGACTCTTCCCGTAGTTGCGCTTCGCCAATATATCTCCTGCTCAGGGCAAAATCAAATGCAGATCGCCGAATTCGTGCCACAAATACCCTTGGGCAAGCGCCGCCTCATAGGTCAATTTCAGATGATCCAGCCCCGCCAATGCCTGCAGCATGGACAGATGCGTGGCGGTCGGTTCGTGCATCCCGGTCAACAGACCGTCTACAATTCGCATCGGCCGTTCCGGAGAAATCACCAGGTCTGTCCACCCTTGACCCGGATTGACCCGTCCGGCTTCATCTGCTACTGTCTCCAGCGCCCGAACGACCGTGGTCCCGACAGCGATAATTCGCCCGCCGCTATTTCGGGCGTTATTGATCACCTGCGCGGTTTCGACCGGAACACGGTAGACCTCTTCATACGGCGGTTCATCGGATTCCAGACTCGCCACGCCGGTGTGCAGAATCAGCGGCGCAATCTGAACGCCGTTAGCAACCAGATCCGTGATGACCCTGGGCGTGAAAGCGCGGCCGGCCGATGGCATTTCAGCGCTCCCCGTCTCCGTCGCATAGACATTCTGATAGTACTCAATCGGCCAGTTGTCCCGCGCATAGCCGTACCGAATGGGCGCGCCGTAGACGTCTAGGTAAGTGTCAAGGTCAAATGGCAATTCCAACGTGGCGATCCATAAACGCACGTCGGCTTCGGTATCGTCCCTCAGTTCGGGCCTGTAGGGCGCGTGCAGGTGCGCCGATCCGCCGCCGGGCAATGCAAACACTTCGCCGGCACGGGCGTCAAGGAAGGGCCGCGCGCCATCGGATGCGCGCATTTCAACAGCCCACATCTCGGCCGGCAATTGCGTTGACAAATGCAGTCTCAGTCCGGAATCATCAGACTGCAGGATCGGCAGGGACGCCTTGCGCGTGCCGCTCGTATTGATCACCACCACGTCGCCTGGACGCAACACATCGGGCAGTTCGCGAAACGCAATGTGTTCGATTGAGTCATCGCTTCTTCGCGACACCATCAGGCGAACGGCATCCCGGCCGAGGCCGCGCGCTTCAGGCGGTTCGCCCGCCTCGAGGTGCGACGGAAGGTTAAAAGCCAGGGAGTCCAGCTTTGAATTCACCATGGTAACGGGTAGAACCGTATCTGTCATTGAATCAGACATGGAAGAACCCCTTTCTCACGTTAGCCTCAATTCCGCAAAAGCCGCAACGCGGCACCGCGACGATACCCTTCGAAACAGGCCGAAATGGTCGTCATGAAGGACATTTTTTCAGTTCACGTACAGTGTCCTGGTGTATCCTGGTAATCAGCAGTTGAATCGCCTTTTTAACTGACACATATTCGAATTAACGTCCTCGAAAAATGACGAATCAAGGTTGGCTCGTGACTGCAGTGAATGACTCACGCGCCACGTAACGCCCACTCTCGTACGATCCTTCCAGCAGTTCCATAAATCCCGCCACGCTCGATTCCGGCAGGGGGCGATCGCTGATATCCTCTCCGGGAAACGCTTCCTGATGCATCCGTGTCCGCATATCGCCCGGGTCCACCCAATAGACCCGCCATTCCGGGCGTTCCGCGGCAAGCACGTTCGAAATCTGTTCAAGTGCCGCCTTTGAAGATCCGTATCCGCCCCAGCCCTCGTACGCTTCGCGCGCAGCGTCGCTCGTCACGTTGATCACGCGTGCGCCAGGTTTCAGCGAATGTCGAACTGCCTGCAGTACGCCCAGAGGTGCAATTGCATTGGCGCGATACACGTCTTCCAGGATGTCGAGTGGATAATCGAGCAATTCGGGCTGTGGACTCGGCCCGAGCATGCCGGCATTGTTGATCACGGCGTCCAGCCCGCCGGCCTCATGCGCGGCCCGAGCCAGCTCCAAACGATGTTCGGATTCCGTGACATCACCTGGAATGGCGATGACGTCCGTCCGTTTTGCCAGTTCCTCGCACGCGGCTTCGAGTGCCGCCGCACCCCTCGCGTTAATGATCAACCGCCATCCGCGCCCTGCGAGTTCTCGCGCGAGCGTGAGTCCCAGTCCGCGGGATGCGCCTGTGATGAGTGAAGTTCGTATTGACATCATCAACCTCCTTTGTAATTGATGCGTCTTCCGATTCGACCGTTTTCTCTTGTCCTGGCTGAAATTTAGACAAACGAAAAGCCCTCCGCATCGAACGGAGGGCGTGTTTGCGTCCTGTACTATTGGACAGGATAGACCTTGCCTATACGATCAGCATATCGAGCTTAACTCGGTGATCGGGCGCTGACTGAGAAGGGTTCTGATGAGCCGGTGTGGGTCTGCGTCGCCATGGTGTCGCATTGTGGTGTTCAACTCAAAACCCCGAAAACTTCGCTTCCCCGATTGACGTGAGCGAGTTGTCGGCCGCCTGTGCGAAGGCCGATGTTCGGAGACGGTAACGTACGGTTCCCGGGATCTCCCGGTGCGGGAAGAACAGGTGGCGCATGCCTTCGCTGTCGACGTCGAAACCGGGGTCGGCGTCCAGCAGCACGTGCGTCTCCCCGCCTTCGCGCGTTACCGCCCGCACCCGGCATCCCCTGGTAGATCCGTCGCCGAAGGTCACGATCGCGGTAGCGCCGTTCAATGACTCGCCGGCCGGTAACTCGCCGGTAACGACCAGCCCGTCGTACGCCGCGCCGGCATCCTTCCTTATCGTACCGGTCACTTTCCCCTCATACGCGCCGCTGCCAGTAAGCGCGACCTGTTTCCACTTCAGCAACGTTCCTCCCCACAACCCCATCATTTCGGGCATTCCATCCCGCACCCTCACGAATCCGACTTCGCCGTTCAGCGACAGGTCTCCCGCGGATACGGCATTCTCTTCTGAACCTCCCCGATACACGATATGATCGACAACGCCGTGATGGCTCACCGTAATCCCCACCGCGTCTCCATCGAGCCTTTCGAGACGCACGTCGTCTACGAACGGCTCTCCGTCAAACGGTTCGTGCACCGCGGCGAACAGACTCGAGAGAGGCGCAGATCCCTTCCGGCGCAACAGGAAGATGGGCATTCGAATCCGGTCCAGGAGCGCATCGTTCTCCTCCGCCCTGCGAAACGACATCGCATCCCCTGCAAACACCTCCGCGCCCGCCTGTTGGGGAATATGCGTCCGCACCGCCACGGGTGAGTCGTCGATGCTGAACGTGATTGACAAATCGTCCGAAACCGCGCCGCGAGAAACATTCTGGAAGTACGCATACGCGATATTCCGGCCTTCAGCGTCGCCCCGGTCCGACTCGCCGGTGGGAAACCGGACGTCCACGCCCGGAAGCATGTTTTCACCGTATGGCGCAAGTGGAACGCTGACCGTCGCGTCCCCGTCCGCATCCGCGTCCCCGTGCAGCGCCCAGTCGTGCTGCGAACCCCCGGTTACGCGAAACAGGTCCACCGCGTAACCATCCGATTCGCCGGCGTTCACCAGAAGCAGCGCGCGCCGGTAGACCTTCGCCAGTCCGGGGTACGCCGCCTCCCCGCTCGCATCCACCCACTTCACCGCATCGAAGCCCGGCTCGAAAACCATCAGCCGCCCGTCTGAGGGCCCCTGTCTGCCGCCCGAATACTGCCGCTGCTCATCGATAACCACCGTATTGTGACACAGCGTGCTCGTACTCCAGATCCGGTGGCGCGTATGGGTGTACCCGACGTCCGGCAACAGTTCGCGGCCCTTGGCGAACAGAACCATGTTCAGATTGTCCGCGTGCTGGTGCCCGTAGCCGCCCGAATAGTGAAGGTGAAGCTGCACCTGTTCGTCGCCCATCCCGTGCCCCAGCCACGCATGCCCGACGCCGGCCAGCAATGTCGAGACGGATCGTTCGGGTACCTTCAGGTTTCTGAAGTGCGCCCAGTTGTCGTGCATGGTCATCTGCCGCCCGTCGGGATACCGGCAGATTTCCAGAATCCGCTCCGCCCTGGCGATTATCGCGATGTCCCGTGAAAGGTCCAGGTTGTCCAGACGGGTCCCGTTCTCCGGATGAACGTATCCCGGCGGATCGCTATAGCCCCGTACTGCACGGAATACCCTGTTCATTCCACCCATCGTCATCTGATGATATCCTACGCTGCCCTCCATCCAGAAGCCGTCTTCGTAGAACGTCCGCCTGAACAGTTCCCGGCTTCGCCTTACGCCTTCGTGCACCAGCACGGGATCTGACAGGACCCGTCCGATCGCAATGTACCCTTCGTATATTCGCGGCCCCGCATTGCCGTAAACGGTTCCGTGAAACTGGTCCTGTCGAATGGCGCCGCGGAAGAAGTCGTCCTCGATGCGCGCCTTGACGTCCGCCCCAACCTCTTCCGAGAGCCGCTCCAGTTCGCCGCTGTCGTAGATCGAATCGTACGCGAACACCAGGTTCGTGGGCATCTCGTCGTGGCGCCACCGCCCCCACTTGCCGCCGCCGTTGGGATATGGCGGCTCGGTTGCGAACCCTTTCGGCCTGTGCGGCCAGTCGCGGCTCACGAGAAATCCCGGATAATACCGGGCGAACGCATCCAGTATGAGAGCCGCGCGCCGCGCGTACGCCCGCTCGCCAGTCATCTGGTACAGCTCGCCGAACCGCTGCGCGGTATTTGAAAAATACGATCGCGCCTCGCGCCATCCCCTGGCCGAAAACAGGTACCGGTACCCGGTCGCGTCCTCCCAGTAGGGATACGCCACCTCCACACCCACCGGATTCACCACCTTCATCACCCGATCCTCGGGATACCGATCGTTCGGAAAGACCATGTCGCAGAATCGGCATTTCACCCGGTGCGGATCGGATATCGACCATCGCAGCTGCCCCTCCTGTGTCCCCTCCTCGCAGTTCGGGCAACCCATGAAGCGAAAGCCAGTCTTGTCCGGAACCAGGGCTACCATCTCGGCTTCCGTCATCGCCATCACCCTGGAAACCGCGCGCTTCAACACGGCCACACGTTTCTCCGACGCCTCAACGCGATACACCGGTCGCGTCGTCTCCGCCGCTACTGACCGAACCCAACCCAGGGCAATCAAGCAAAAAGCCGCCAGCGCCAAAAGGCCGATCCCGTCCATTGCACAGCGTCCTTTCTGTTTTGCGTACTGTATGTGCCGGCAGTACGGATAACAGGTGTTCGGGTACATGGGTAACACTCTTTGAAACGGATGCATTCTCCACTACTTGCGAACCAGCTTCCAGACATCCGGAAACATGTTGTTGCCCGCCACCATCCAGAGCGCATCGTCATAGACGAAAACACTGGCCGCGTGGCGGGGGGCCCATGGCGTATCCGGCAGTTCGGACCAGTTCACCCCGTCCGGGCTGTACCACACGTCGTTCCGGTTCCAGCTGCCGGTCGCCTCGTCCATCGAACGATGGGCCGCCTCGTGAAAGCATCCCTCCATCACCCACAACTTGCCGTCCCACACGCCAACGTCGTGGTACTGTCGAGGGACCCAGGGCGCCGCACGGGTATGCAGTTCCCAGTTGACGCCGTCGGCGGTGCTCCACACGTCACCGAACATCTTCCTGCTGTTGATACGCGGCGTATCGTACGTCCCGCCGCCCAGAATCCAGATCCGGTCCTGAAAAACGGCGCTGCCGCCGATCATTCCCCGTTCCTCCCACGGCGCGTGTTCAACGACCCGGTTCCATTTCCTGCCGTCGGCCGAATTCCAAACGTCGTTGAAAAAGACCTCCTTCTCATCAGCGAATTGAGGGATGGTCTGCCCGCCCATTACCCAGATTCTGCCGTCGTGAACCGCCGTATAATGCAAGACCCTCGGGCCCCAGGGCACGGGATCGCATACCAGGTCCCAGCCGACGCCATCCGCGCTGCGCCACACGTCGTTCTGATAGTGCCCCTGGTTGCAGTCTCCACCCACGATCCACATCCGGCCGTCGTGAACGGCGTAACCGGCCGTGTGCCGGCCTTCCCAGGGCGCTTCCTCGTTCACCTCGACCCAGGTTTCCCCGTCTGTCGAACTCCACACCTCGCTGTTGCAGATGATTGGAAAATTGACCTTGTCGCGAGGATTCCAGCCGCCCAGCAGCCACATTTTGTCGTCGAAAACCAAAGCGCCCGCTCCGTCGCGTCCGGCAAAGGCGGCATTTTCCGTTACGCAAATCCATTTGTATTCGGGCATCGAAGTCTCCATAAGAGTGGGGATAGGGCCGCCAGCATTCCTGCACCGACATTAAACTCACACAAAGACACGAAGACACAAAGGGAAACCCGGATACAGAAACAAGGCGGGCAACCACAAGGGTTGCACCTACGAATACAACGTCGGCGCGAAACAAGATGAAGTCAATATCACAGTTTGTCTGGTTTTCGCAGGGGCGACCGGCCGGTCGCCCCTACAAATGCAACGGCGCCGCGCCGAGGGCAGGTCACCCTCGATTCCGGGTGGAGAGGTCCGCGCCTTTTCAGGTCCCGCTGCTTTACGGCGTCGAAGTCAATGGGTTGGTTTTGACTCAAGCTGACGGCTGAAAGCTGATGGCTAACGGCTGCCTTTCTACCACCCCTGTCGCCCCACGTACAGGCCGCGGTTCTTCATCGGCAGACGCACGCGCACGCCGCCCAGACGGTGGGACTCGATGAAGCCCATCACCATCTCCTGGCTTCGCCGCGCCAATTGGACGGGGCCCAATGTTTCCCGTCCCGTGTCCAGCGCCTCGGCGATATCCCTGAGACCGTTCACCGTGCCGCTCTCGATCGACACCTCGGGAAACGGCCGTTCCTCGAGTACATGGCTCACGCCGCAGGCCTTGCGGAACTGGCAATTCAACCCGTTGTCGAACGACCTTAACTTTCCCTCGGAGCCGCAAAGCTCGAATTCCGTTCCGCTGCCGCCCACTGTATAACCAAGGACGCCGTTGTGAAACCGGACGAATCCGGCTGCCACGCCCGGGTCCACGTTCAACAGGTTGTCCTCCCAGTCCGCGTCTTCGCAAACAATGGTTCCCTGAACGAAATCGATCTCCGGATCGCCCGCCAGATACAACATCATATCCGACCCGTGGGTAAGCCCCCACAGCGCGGAGGTCACACCCTGCTGTACGATCACGGCCTGAACCGTTCCCAGGTCTCCGACGTCCGCCAGTTCCCGCATCTTCTGATAAACCGGAATATATCGACGTTGGGTGCCGTAGTTGAACTTCGTCCCATTTTTCTCCACGGCCTCCACCATCGCGTCCGCCTCCTCCATCGAACAGCAGAGCGGCTTCTCGCAATAGATCCCCCTGACGCCATTTTCGGCCGCGAAGACGGTCATCTCCGCGTGGGTCGCCGGGCGGGTGGCGATACACGCGATATCCGGTTTCTCTTTGTGGATCATCTCCCGGTAGTCGGTGTAGCAGACCGGCACGCCGTACCGGTCACGGATCGATTCCGCCTTCTCCGCCACCACGTCCGAGACCGCCACCAAATCCGTCCGTTCGCACGCCACCGCGGCAGCCGCGTGCGAATACGGGATCCAGAGGTGGCTGTTGGGATGGTCGCGCACTTCGTCGTCGATCGTTGCCCCCATCCGCCCGCATCCGATTAACGCCGTCCGATACCGATCCGCCATGATCCTATCCTCGTGTTAGTGAACGTTACTCTACCGAGTTAGACCGCATTTCCGCCCGCAAGGGGCCGAACATGCCGTTGCCCCATTGGATATCCGCGTCCTCTGCCTGTTTCGCTCGCCCGGCGCGGACCGGCGCCGACCCCAGAATCCGGCCGTCCTGCGCGATGCTGATCTGCCCGGCCTCAATGGTAAACTCCAGCGTCGTGGGCTTTCCCGTCCAGACAACGGGCGCGGAAACGCTGCCGGGCTTTCTCACGCGGTAGACCTTGCGGTACTGGCCCCATACCTCGTCATCGTGCAGGAACGAATGCCGCATGTCCCGCACCGGGCACCCCTTTGCGCTCACGGAGAGGTAGAGCGCGTCGCCCATCGGCGCCAGACCGGTCACGCGCTGTCCCCAATCGTTGACCACCAGGTCGGTACCGTGTTCCTCGTTGTACGCGACCACCCGGTCTTCGAATGGATGCGTCATTTCGTCCGTAATCGGCGGTTTGCGGAACATCCGTTTCACGAAGTGCCACGCGTCTCCGTGGGCGTCGTACCGCCACAATTCCGACCAGGGCCACACCCCCACGTAGAGGTCCCCTCCGTAGATCGCCGTTGTCTGCGCCTCACGCGCACTGCCGGACACGCCCGGCATCACCGGAGGATAGCATTCCAGATGGCGCAACTCCCTGCCGTCGTACCGGAACAGGTTACCCGTCGGGTACTGCGCAATAAGCAACTCGTCGTACCAGTTCAGCATCGAATACAACTGAAAGCTCACGCCCGCCAGCGACGCACGCACGATCTTCCATCCGGACCCGTCGAATACGTAAACGCCCCCCATATTGGAGGAATTCACGATCTCATCCCCGAGTTGTCCAATAGAGAACGGCGTCTCCTGTGGATACTTGAGATCCAGCGTCACCGCTTTATCCAGGTCCACCGGCCCACTTCCCGGCGTCCAGGGCACCGCATACAGTGTGGTATATGGGGGGTCCGAGTCCTGGTCTTTATGGAAGAACGTCAGAAAGCCCAGGGCGTAGTAGAAATGGTGATAGCGTCCTTTGGCGGGCTTTTCCAGGACCCGCTCGCCGTCGTAAGTGGCCTCGCTCTCCTTGAATTGAAAGAGCTTCCCTGCAATTCGCATTTTTCCGTCGCCGCTCACCGTTTCGCCCACGCCGAAACTCCCGTCCACCTGCCACGAGCTCGACTCGTCGTCCCACCACCGCGCGGTCCGGTCCTGGTGATAGCTGCACGAGTACACCCGGCCGTCCAGATCGAACAGATAGCTCCCTCCATCCTCCGTGGACGGCGGCAAAGTCTCGAATTGCTCCTCCGCCTCGTCGTCGCGCACGAAGAACTGCAGCGTGAACCGGTCCATCCTGAACGCGGTGTTGTAGACCCCGACAAAACCCGCCCCCAGAACCGCACGACCCTCCTTGTCACGGGCCTCGAACAGCGAACCCCAGTTCTGTCCCACGTCCTGTCCGAAATCGATCGTCGTTGTAATTCGCATGACATGTGTCTCCCCGGCAAGCCCCGGCAGCGGCCAGAGCAGCAAAGTGGCAAGCATCCAGTACATCGCAGATCAACTCTCCGCGGTTAGAAATCCTGTCGCCCGATCCCATTCCGGCACACTGACGTCTCGGACGCCGTCAGAATGCCAGGACGACCTTGACGGCGCCGTCCGTTTCGGGATGTTCGAATGCCAGATCGAACGCTTCCTGGATCTTTTCGAACGGCAGCAGGTGCGTCAGGATCGGCCTGACGTCGAGCCGGCCCTGGTTGATCCAGTCCAGCGCAACCGTATAATCCAGTCCCGGATTCGGCCCGACGGACGTGACGATCTGCAATTCCTTCCTGAACATTTCCAGGAACGCGAGGGTCATCCGTCCCTCGGCGTTCTCCTTGTTGGGCACGCCGAAATACACCAGCGTTCCGTCCTGGCGCAGCAGATCGCCGCACAGGTTGAAAGTCGACTCCCTGCCCACAGCCTCCACCGCCAGATCCACCATTTCCCCGCCGGTGATCTCCCAAACCGCCTCTGAGAGATCGCACGTCTGCGGATTGACGGTATGGGTCGCGCCCATCTCCGGCGACACGGCCAGCCGGTGGGGCAGCGGGTCCACGCCGATTATATATCTCGCGCCCAGGTTGCGCAGGGTGGCATTGAAAAGTTGCCCCACCGGACCCTGCCCCATGACCAGCGCCTTCCTGTTAATGACGTTACCGAGTTTGTAGAAACAGTGGATGACCGTCCCCAGCAACTGGCTCATCAGAGCGACCTCCGGCTCGAGGCCCATCGGCAGTTTGACGCAACCCGCAGGATCGGCCAGCACGTACTCCTGGAACAGGCCCCGGTCGAAGCCCCAGAGCAGCACGCGGTCGCCGGCGATAAAGGCGTCGGTGGCACAGGCTTCTACAATCCCGAGACCTTCGTGCCCCGTCTGTCCCAATCCCATCGGATAGGACGCGCCGATGCCATAGAACGCCGGTTTGTCCGTACCGCAAATCCCCGCCCGCTCCAGACGCACCAGCATCATGTCCTTTGTCGGCTCGGGTTTCTCCACTTCCGCAATTTCCCACCGCTTCGGCGCGACCAACCTAGCCGCTTTCATCTTTCCTGACCCTTCTTTCATTTGTTGTGATCCAACGTCTAACCTTGATTCGCAATTATTCGGGGACCTGAATGTCGAATATATACGGAAGAACAGCGGCAAATTGAAGTCAAGGGTCCCGGATACTTCAGGTCACTGGACGTGAATGGAGCTTTCATCCATTTGAACGACCTCGAAACCCCGTTTTCGCAGCGTCCCTTTCTGTGCCTTTCGTGCTTTTTGTGGTAAATTGACTGTTGTCTTCTTTCGAATTGAGGCTGATCGGTGTGACAGCGGATTCGTGCCCTACTCCCAAACCGGCCAATCCTGACTCCGGAGTCGCGTCCACAACCCGTCGAACCGCTCGCTGCCGTCGTCCTCCCACTCATACAGCCGAACGCCTGGCGCAAAGGACTCGTCCACACCCTGCTTCATCAATCGCTCGGCCTGCTGCAGATTCCGATAATAGTGCCTTACGCCGCCCGGGAACGTCACCACCGACAGATGCCGGGGCCACTCCGCCACCGGCGTCTCCCGGTACTTTACGACGGCATCCTCGTCCAGCGCCACGCCCAGTCCCGGCGCTTCGGGGACCTTCATGAAGCCGCGCTGTATCGGATGCGGGTCTAAGATGAGATCGTCCTCGTAGGAATGGCCGGCCGTCACGCCCGGTAACGTCGCCGTTGGCATCACCGCGCCCAGATGAAGCGCAAACGCCGTCGTAATCCCCGCTCCCACGTATTGCAGCAGAATCGGCGTATTCGCCGCGGCGAACGTCCAACCCGCCGCCAGCGCGTCCCGGACGCACTCGTGGCTGCAGAGCGCGCCTTCGAAATCCCCGGCCCGAAGCCCGGTCCATGGCCCGGAAGGCTGACGGGAGGCCGCCTCGGACAGCACGCGCACGCCGTGCAGATAGAATGGAATGCGGATCTCCCGGTGCAGCCGGCGCCATCCTTCGATATCGTACGCGAAGATCGGCTCTTCAACGCCCTTTACGACCGGGATTCGCTCCAGCGCACGCAGCACGGGCAGCGCTTTTTCCACGCAGATCAGTGCGCCGTTGAAGTCGAACTCCACGCGGAAATCCGGCGGCGCCACCTCCTGAATCGCCTGTGCGCACTCCACCACGTCGTAAAACGCGCGCGCCTTGCACTTCAACCCGCGGTACCCTCGGCTCGCCGCCTCCCGGACCTCCGCCGCAGTGTCCTCCGGCGACATGCTCGGCATCCACCACCCCATCGCCACCCATTGACGCGCCTGCTGTCCCATCACCTTCCACGCGGGCAGGCCAAGGTGCTTCCCCATGAGATCGTAGCACGCCATATCCAGGTTGAAACGCCCCTGGCCCATCACGTGGTCGAAGGGGTCGGTGCCTACATAGGCATCCAGCGCATGCTGTTCCAGCGGCGGCCCGGAGTTCTCACCCAGCCCCACGAGCCCGGTATCCGTATGGAATTTGTATACCGTTACCTTTTCCGGCATCGCGAAATGATGATAGGCTTTCCGGATTCGGGCTTCATAGGGGACCCGCAGGGGAATCACTTCGATTTCCGTGATCTTCATCGTCGTCGTCCTTGCCGCAAAAGGGGGATTGGTCTACCGCTCGGATGCGTACGGTTACATCGCTTGAATTCCGCCATAACCGATCGTATATATAATGCGGGTAGAGGTAAGACGGGAGAGGACCACACCACCTCCCACAACCTGGTGAGACGGGAGCCGGGAGACGGGAGAGATTACCTGCCTTGTGACGATTCTTCTCGTGCCGGAAGCAAGAAGGAATAAAATATCGGGCAAGGGCTTATTCTACCTTCTACCTTCTACCTTCTTCCTTTTTCCTTTTTCCTTCATATTGCCTCTTGAAAGGTGTTCACATGCCCCGGCGCCTCCTCTACATCAACGGCAACTTCAATTCCGAACGCAGCGCCCGCTTCTCCATTTTCGATTCGGATCTGATGTTCGGCGACATGGTATTTGAAATGACCGTTTCATTCAAGCAAAAACCCCACCGCCTGCGCAACAGCCTGGCGCGGCTCATCGTCTAACCCATCTCACGGAGCGACATCGATGCCTTTCTACCGTGCGGCCCTCATCGGCTGCGGCAACATCTCCGGACGCCACGCAAGGGCATACCTGGAACAGGGCAACGTCGAGCTTGTTGCCGCCTGCGACATCAACCCGGAGAACCTCGATAAGACCTGTGACGAATTCAGCATTCCGGGCCGGTACGCTTCACATCAGGACCTCTTCAGACACGAGCGCGACGTGGATCTCATCAGCGTATGTACCTACCCGAAGGTCCACGCCGAGCAGACCATCGCCGCCGCCAACGCGGGTGCGAAAGGGGTGCTGTGTGAAAAACCGATGTGTCTGAGCCTGGACGAGGCCGACGGCATGATCCGGGCCTGCCGGCAGAACGATACGCGGCTGGTCATTGCCCATCGCCACCGCCAGAGCCCCAACTTCAACAAGGCGAGGCGTCTCATCGCCGAAGGGGCGGTTGGCGAACCCCGCCTGGTCTGGAGCTATCTGACCAGTTGCCTTGTGGACAACGGCACGCATATCGTCGATATGATGCGCTACCTGCTCGGGGATCCGGCGGCGGACTGGGTGATGGGACAGGCCTCCCGGAAGCGCGACACCCTGTATCAGAGTTCCCCCGCCGAAGAATCCAGCGTTGGGCTTGTCGCGTTCCGAACCGGGTCCCGCGCGGTGGTGGAAATGGGTGAGAGGACGCCGAAAGACGGGTTCCGATTCCGCATTCTGGGAAGCGAAGGGACGATAGACGCCGCCATCGATGAAGTGGTCCTCACCGACAGGAACGGCATCACCACATTTCGGGAGGAATCCAGACCCGGCTTCATCGAACAGACGCGGGAGATGATCGCCTGGGTGGAAGGCGGGCCGGAGCACCGGAGCAGCGACGAGAAAGGCCGGGCCGCAACCGAACTCCTGATGGCCATGCACGAGTCTGCCCGCACGGGCGAACTGATCGAACTGCCGCTCAAGATCGGGTATGATCCGATGAAAAAACGGGTAGAGGAAGCTGTCAGCCGTCAGCGATCAGCCGTCAGCTAAAGGCAAGAAACAAGAGTCAAAATCAAAATCCACATCTCCCCAATTTCCCTGCCTACGGCGTGTTCCTTTTGAAGCGACCAAAAGGAACCAAAAGTCGCCGCTGGGCGCGGGGCCTGCCCTATGCATGGCGCGAATACCCTCACAGGACGCA